>CAYMEN010000015.1:0-125238 GCA_964389325.1 uncultured bacterium
CCTGCGAAGACGCGGCCGAACTCCAGCTGCGCCAGCCGCATGTCGTGCGTCTCGAAACGCGTCCGGCGAACATCGAAGGCAAGGGCGCCGTTCCGATGCGCGAACTCATCAAAAACACGCTCCGCATGCGCCCCGAGCGGGTTATCGTCGGCGAGTGCCGCGGCGGCGAGGCTCTCGACATGCTCCAGGCCATGAACACCGGCCACGACGGCTCGCTGACCACGGGCCACGCCAACACGCCCCGCGACATGCTCGCCCGTCTCGAAACGATGGTGCTGATGGCCGGCATGGATCTCCCGGTCCGTGCCATTCGCGAGCAGATCGCCTCGGCCGTTCACCTGATCATCCAGCAGTCCCGCCTCAAGGACGGCTCGCGCAAGATCACATATCTGACCGAGATCCAGGGCATGGAAGGCGACAAGATCGTCATGCAGGACATCTTCCGGTTCGAACAGACCGGTGTCGATGAAAAGGGAAAAATCATCGGACGCCTGAAGGCAACCGGCATCAGACCAAAATTCGCATCCAAATTCGAAGAAGCTGGAATACATCTGCCGCCGAACGTCTTCACCGACTCCTCAAAAGGCTGGTGATGGCGTGCAACTGATTTTCATCGTTGTAGCCGGCTTTACGGCGTTATTATTTACCCTCCTGCTGTTTTCCCTCTTCGGATCGGCCCCCGGGGAAGACGTTCGCGCGCGCATGGAGCAGTATCTCGTCGAATCCGAGATGATTGCCAAGCAGTACACCCCTCCTGACGAGGAGGAGGAGAAACACGACAGGGGCTCGGAAGAGGGAGAAGACGACTGGGTCAAAGAGACCCGCGGTGATGAACAGGGTCTCAAGAAGCTTCTCGGAAATGTCGGCTTCGTACTGACTCCCAAAGGGATGGCGGTGCGAATCGCCGACAAACTGGCAAAAGCCGGTGTTCCCCTGAAGGCAAACGAGTTTGTGGCGGTCATCTTTATCGCAACGATCGTACCGGCCATTTTCGGGACGCTCATCACGCAGAATCCCGTTTTGGGGCTTGGGTTGGGCGTCATCGGGTTTTTCGTGCCGAATCTCTGGGTCACGATCATGAAATCCCAACGTTCGACTGCCTTCGGGAACCAGATCCAGGACGCCCTGATCATGATCGCGAACGGTCTGAAAGCCGGCTATTCGCTTCTGCAGGCGATGGAAATGGTCGCCCGCGAGGCTCCGCCGCCCATGTCCACGGAGCTGAGGCGGGTCCTGAAGGAGAACAGCCTCGGTTTGAACCTCGAAGACGCCCTCCGCGGATTGAACATGCGCGTCGAGAACGAAGACTGGGATCTCGTCACGACGGTCGTGCTGATTCAACGTCAGGTCGGCGGCAACCTCGCCGAGATTCTCGACAAGATCGGCGCGACGATCAGACAGCGCCAGAAGATCAAGGGCGACATCCAGACGAAAACGGCGCAGGCCAAGGTTTCCGGGTTCATCGTCGGCGCTCTTCCCATCGGAATGGGCCTCATGATCTACATTGTGAATCCCAACTTCATGATGAAGCTGTTCACGTTCAAGCAGGGCTGGTACAGAGGCTGGTTCCTGCTGGTTTTCGGCATCATCTGGGAAATCATCGGGATGATGATCATCATGAAGATCGTCGACATCGAAGTGTGAGGAGAGAGGCATGAACACGCTGCTTATGATTATCGGTGCCGTCGTCGTCTTCCTCGTCATTCTCCTGCTGTTCCCTTCGGGTTCGCAGTCCGACATTCAGAACCGCCTCGCCCAGCTCGACGGCGGCGTCGGCACGAGTGAAGCGGTGGCGATCAAGGACGAAGAACTGAACAAACCGTTCGTGGATCGCGTCATCAGGCCATTCCTGGCAAATCTCGCCGGAAAGCGCGATCCGAAGGAAATCCGACAGATCCAGCGCAGCTCGCTCCGGAAGATGCTGGCCCAGGCCGGCTATCCGGGCGGTCTCACCGTCGGCGAATTCATGGTTATCCAGAATCTGTTCCGGGTCATTCTGCCGTCGGTCATGATCGCCTTCGGCTTTGTCGTTCAGATGCAGCCAAACCAGATCGCCCTGTTCGCGGTCGTCGGAATCGGTCTTGGAACGCTGCTTCCGCGCATGTATCTCCAGAACAAGATCGCGACCCGGCTGCACGGGATCACCCGCCAGCTCCCGGACGTCCTCGATCTTCTGACCGTCGCCGTTGAAGCCGGTCTTGGCTTCGACGCCGCCTGCGACAAGGTCGTCGAGAAGATGCGCGGCCCGATTCCCGACGAGTTCAGCCTGACTCTGCGACAGATCCGCATGGGCCAGTCGCGCCGTGACGCGTTTAAAGACATGTCCGAGCGTGTCAACCACCAGGATCTCTCGGCCTTCGTCTCGGCCATCATCCAGGCCGACCAGCTCGGCGTCTCGATCGGCCAGGTCCTGCGCATCCAGTCCGACCAGCTTCGCGAGAAGCGGCGGCAGCGCGCCGAGGAAGAGGCGGCGAAAGCCCCGGTCAAGATGATGATTCCTCTGGTCTTCTTCATTTTCCCGAATGTCGGCATCGTCATCATGGGGCCTGCCGCCTACCAGATCATCGAGGAAATGAGCAAGGGGAACGTGCAAACAGGTGAGTGACGGCTTGCCAGATTCCTGCGAGGAACCATCCCCCGGTGTCGACGTATCGCATCAGAAAATCGAACGGCGAACTGCTGGCCGATCGTGTCAGACGTGCCGATACGTTTATCAGCCGTCTGCGAGGTCTGATGTTCACATCGCCTCTCCAGGCGGGGGAAGGATTGCTGATCGAACCATGCACGTCGATTCACATGATGTTCATGGGGTACCCGATCGATGCGATTTTTCTCGACAAGGACAATCAAGTCGTGGCATGCTATGATGTTTTGGCTCCCTGGTGGGGAGTTTCGGGCTGGCACCGCAACGCGGCCAAAGTCCTGGAACTACCAGCAGGAGTGCGTGAAAAACGAGGGGTTCAAGCCGGTGAGAGGCTCATCATCGAGCCGGCATAGATAACGTCCGAATAGTCCGTTTCCAGATTCGTCATCAAAAGTGAGAAGATTTCATGAACAAGCCATCTGCCCGTTCCGAAAGGAGACCTGAACGCATGTTTTCCGTACCGAGTCTCTCAGCCCGGCATTTTCTGGGCCTCGCCCTCGTCGTTTGTCTCGCCGGCCTTTTCCTGACCGGCTGTGACTCCAACCCGAGCGGTGCTTCCTCGACATCCGCCACGTCAACCACCACCACGACTACGACGTCAACACCAACCCCCAGCGCTGACGCGACCTCGACGCTGTATGGGTCTATTCTCGATCTTTCGACAGGCGGTCCGATCAACAACTCAAACGCCGGAGTTGTCGTGACGCTGTATAAAGACGGCAATAAGTATGCCCAAACTGCCGCAACAAAAAACAATTTCTATTCATTCACGGGAATTGTTGGCGGCATCTACTACCTCGAAGTCGTTGACAGCAAGAATCTTTATTATACGAATTCCGTCATCGTCAATCTTCCGGAAAAATCCCAACTTCAGCAGAACGTCTCTTTAAAACCGGTTCCCGGAGCAACGACGCCTCTTGCCATATATACGGTTGTAGGAAAGTTGCTCAACTCTGTTGATAAAACCCCCATCATGTTTGCGAACGTATCGCTGGGAGTCGGTGGGATCAACACGAGCACGCTCGAAGACGGCACCTTCATCCTCTACGGCGTAACGGAAGGCGTCTATACCGTCACTTTCTCCAAGACAGGATTCAATGACTTTAATATCACACTGGAGGCGAGCAAAACCCAGTTGCTTTACGGAACGACAGCAACCGTTGACGGCACCGTCACGGACGGCGCAGGTGCCAACGTAACAGGGAAAAATCTCGGAAATATTCAAATCGGTCCGTCCGTTCAATCGACAGGTGCGCTGGCTGGTCTGATCGAGAATCCGACGACCGGCGCGATTGTCACCAACACCCGGATCTCCGTCTGGTATAAACCCGATCGCGCCGATTCCACTCGCCCGGGTATCATTTATCGCCCCACAACGAACGCGGTCGGCAATCTGTCCGTCGAGAACCTGCCCCCCGGCTTTTATGCGGTCACAGCTTTGTCCACAACAATCACGCCGGTATACGACCCCCAGGGCAATCCGGTCGACTACCCCTTCACCCCTGGATCGGGCGACGTCTATACTGGTGTCTATCTTGAAGTTGTATCTGGCAAGACGACAACCCTTCCCTCCGACGGTCTGTAAATCGAAAAAAAAAGCGCCCGGCTTCGGCCGGGCGCTTTTTTTTTCGTGTCCTCAACCGATGGCCAGCATCTCGATTTCGACGAGGGAGTCTTTGGGGAGTTTTGAGATCTGGATGCAGGAGCGGGCGGGCGGGTCTTTGGGGAAGCGTTTCGCGTAGATTTCGTTGACGGTGGCGAAGTGGGCGAGGTCGGTGAGGAAAATCGTCGTTTTCACGACCTTGGAGAAATCGGTGCCGGCGGCGTTGAGCACGGCCTCGAGGTTCTTCATGACCTGTTCGGTCTGGCCGGTGATGTCGGTGGCCTCGATCTTTCCCGAGGCCGGGTCGATGGGGACCTGGCCGGAGGTGAACACGAAGCCGCCCGCCTTGATAGCCTGCGAATACGGCCCGATCGCCGCCGGCGCCTTGTCCGTAGAAACAACCTGTCGTGACATATGCGAATATCTCCTTTTCAATCGTTCGGTTAACGAACAACGAACCACTGAGACACAGAGGCACGGAGAAAATATTTTATCTTTTATAAATAACGTGTTTCTCTGTGCCTCTGTGCCTCTGTGGTTTCGTATTCTGAGCGAATGATGGCACTCTGAAAACGGTATGTCAAGAGACGGGCGACTTGTTCCGATAGAGGGGCTTAACCCGGTTCCTCTGGGGGCGGGGTGTCGCGGTTTGCTCACGGGGCCGCGATGGATGTAGAATATGCTGAATGGAGGGCCACGGACCCATGCTCGTCAACCGTCGCTGGCTGAAACTTCTCTCTCTGGCCGCGCTCCTGTTCCAGGCCGACCCTGCGCCTGCGGTGCAGGAGATCAAGGAGACGATGATCGTCTCGAAAACGATGAACGAACAGCTCACGATGTGCAAGAACCTTCTGAAAACCGCCCACTTCATGGCCGAAGAAGCGGAACCGTTCACGCACCCTCGACACCAGGCCCGCTACAGGTTCGCCCCATCGGACAAGCGCGCCCGTTCCGTCCTCGACATGTCACGCAAACTTTCCTCGCGGTTTCATCTTCTGATGGGCGTGCTGTCCCAGGCGCCGATGCAGAACCGCGAGGCCATCTTCACGTCGGGCCTCGCCTCGGCTGACAACCTTTCGAAATACGCCAAACGCTCTCTCAGAGCCATCAAGGACGGAAATCACACCCTGTATATCGCATCGGCCCAGGGGATCGAAAAGGAAGCCTTCGTCGTCGAAAAGATCCTCAAAGACCTTGAAGACGCGATCAACGAGTCCATTCGAGAAAGCGACGCCCGCAAGGAAGACCTGTGAGCGTCCGAGGAGGTCGCATGTTCCCCATCCGCCCCAAGACCGGCCGCATGCTGGCCCTGATTCTCTCGCTGCTTCCGGCGACCGGCCCGCTCATCGCAGCTCCGGAAGCAGCTTCCCAGACAACCCAGGAACGGGCCAAGCCGGCTGACGCGCATACAGCCAAGGAGATGGCGAAGGAACTGATTCGGGACGGCCTGAACAATCTTCTGCTCGAACAGGAGCAGAAGGCCGAAGAGGCGTTCCTGAAGGCGAAATCGCTCGACCCGTATTCGGAAGAGGCCTGCAACTTCCTCGGCCTGCTGTATCTCCAGCAGAATCTTCCCCAGAAAGCGGAAGACATGCTCAAGCGCGCGATCGCCATCGAGCCGATGTATGCCGAAGCGCTCCGTAACCTCGGGAAGCTGTATCTCCAGCAGGAGCGGTATGCGGAAGCCGCCGGCTACCTCCGCCGCACCCTCGCGATCGACAGGAACCAGGCCTACACCTCGTATCTGCTTGGCATGGCGCTGTATTTCGAAGGAAAGCCGGAAGAGGCCGTCAAAGCCTACGAGGCGGCATTTGCCCTCGACGCGAACCTGCCGCCCGAGGCGCATTACAACCTTGGCGTCGCCTACCACGAGATCTCGCGGTATCTCGACGCCGTGCGGGAATACGAGGCAGTCTTGAAGTCTGATCCTGAGCACGTGAATGCCCTGAACAATCTCGGCCTCGTCTACTCGGTCGTCGGTGAAAAAGACCGCGCGATCGAGCAGTTCCATCGAGTTTTGGCTCTCGACCCCTCGAATGTGAAAGCCCGGATCAACCTCGGCAACGTCTACCTGGGAACGAAAGACCTCGTCGAGGCCGAACGGATCTACCGAAGCGCCATCGCGACCGACCAGCCGGACATCAGCCCACAACTGAATCTCGGCGTCGTCTACTTCGAGAAAGGCGATTTCGAAAAAGCGCAACGGGAGTGGGAAACCCTTCTCGAGCGGAACCCCGATAATCTGCGCGTGCTCTCGGTAATGGGCTCGGCGTTTCTCGAGAAGCGTCGTTTCGACGATGCCATCAGGGTATTCGGGCGCATGGTCGATCTGATGCCCGACAACGGCAGCCTGGCGAACACGCTTGGCTACCTGCTGGCGGACCAGAATCGCGAACTCGATCGGGCCGGGAAGCTGATCACCACGGCCATCGAACTCGACAAGCCGAACCGGGCGACGTATCTCGACTCGCTCGCCTGGGTGAAATACCGCCAGGGAAAGTTTGAAGACGCACGCAATATCCAGGAAAAGGCGCTGAAGATCTTCAGGCTGTCTCACGAGCCCATCTCGAGCGAAGTGCATCTCCATATGGGTCGGATCTACGAAAAACTGTCGAAAAAGGAGCTCGCCGTCGCGGCCTATGAAAACGCGGTGAAGAGCGGAACGGATCCCGACGCTGTCCGGCTGGCATCGGAAAGCATCTCGACCCTGACATCGAAGCGGTGACCGGCGACACGGCCCCCCGCAGCTCCTGGAAACCTCTTGCGGGAGCTGTTGCCGGCTGGATCGCCGTCTTTTCGGCCGCGCTCCACTTCGGCGCCGCGCTGCCTGCCTGGTCGCAGACCACGGCCCTGTTTTTCACGGCAACCCTGCTCGTTGCGCTTGCGATCTGTTTCGTGGCGGCAGGCACGCGCCTGTTGTGGCATCGCAGCACCTATCTCGCGGTCGGCGTGATCGGGCTGGCACTCGTGGTTCTTTTCGCAAAACCTCTTGTGATGCGGGGTCGAGTCATCAATTCAGCCGCCGCTGTTCCCGGAGAGGTCCTGTTCGTCTCGACGGCTCATGCCATGCTGCCCGTAGCTGCGGCATCGGACGGCCTCGTTCACGCACGCAACGTCGTCTATGAAGTCGTCTCGGAGCATATCGAAGGCACCTGGCCCGAACCGCCTTCCGGCGTTCTCGCCCTGGGGCTGGCGCAGCTGCTTCTTGCCGCAGGAATCGGTCTCTGGATCGGCAGCGGAATCGACGAAAAGGCGCATCTCATCCCGATCGCCATCATCGCGACCTGCGCCGACATCTGGAGTGTCTCGGCGGGAGCGACGGCCGTCATCATCCGAAGCGAGCAGATCCATTATTTTCTGCTCCGCTTCCCCATCATTGGCGGCCCCAAACCGGCCATGCCCTTTTTGATCGGGTTGACGGATTTTCTCTTTTTTGGCATTTTCTATCAGGCGGCATTGAGGTTCGGACTCGGCGAACGAAGGAATATCCTGCTTCTGGCCGCCTCGTTCCTGATTGCCGTGTCAAGCGCCCTGCTGGCGGGGGTAGGCCTGCCGGTTCTTCCGTTCATGGGGTTGCTGTTCACGGCCGGCAACTGGAAGAATCTCCAGTTGAAACGTGAGGATCTGAAGCAGACGCTTCTGTTCCTGACCGGGGTGCTGATCGTGTTCGTTGCAACGACGAAGCTGCTGCCATGGCTGAGATAATATATTAATTGATATATCAATTCATTCCTGAGAGGAGTTCTTATGTATTCGTTTCATAAAATGCACGCCCTCGGAAATCATTTCGTGTTCTTCGACGAAATGGGACAGGATTTTTCACGGCTCAAAAAGCCCCGCGTCCTTCAGCTTCTCTGCGATCCCCGGCGCGGCATCGGGGCCGACGGCATCGTCTTCATCATGGATCCGCGCGATCCGAAGCACCACTGTCGGATGCAGATGTTCAACACCGACGGAACCGAGGCCGAGATGTGCGGAAACGCCATCCGGTGCGTCGCCCACCTGTTCAAGGCCCACTGTCTCGGCATCGAGCCCGTGCTGGTCGAAACCGGTGGCGGCATTCGGGAAGTCCGGTTCGAAGGAGCGAGCAACGGCACGGCCACGTATCGCGTCGAGATGGGGTCGGCCTCGTTCGATCTCATTTCGACCGGCGAACTGGTCGGCGAAAAGGACCGCAAGCCACTCGACTGGGAAGGCGAGAACCTGGAACCCGTCCATGTGAACGTCGGGAACCCGCATGCGGTGCTGTTCGTCGACGAGCCCTGGGACGAGGACGAAATGGTTCGCGCCGGCGCCTGGCTGGAAACGCATGCGAATCATCCCCGACGCATCAATGTCGAGTTCGTGCAGATCCTGTCACCTCACGAAGTTCGCGTTCACGTCTGGGAGCGGGGCTGCGGCATGACGCAGGCCTGTGGCACCGGTGCGACGGCCGTCACGGCGGCCGGCATCAGGGCGAAAAAGCTGCAGTCGCCAGTGACGGTCCACATGCCGGGCGGCGATCTCTCGATATCGCAGGAGAAGGGCGGCGTCCTGTTCATGGCCGGCCCAGCTCAGGAAATCATTTCTGGCGAGCTCACGGCCGCCTTTCTTCACACCCTGGCATAGCCAGGGTGTGAAGCTGGACGTTTGAAGGCCGAAAGTGAGAGCATGCAGGTGTCTGCGGGAGCGCATCGCGACCCGCCCGGCCACGCATGACAGGGCGCAATATTATATATAGCGAGAGATAGATGGCAAGGTTCTCGAGCGTTTTTCGGGGCGTTTTCCTGACGGCGAGCATATTGGCGGCGAGCGTCTGTGCCGCACCGGCGCAGGTGCGGCCGACGGCTATGGCGGATTTGTTCTACCCGGGCGATTCGGCAAAACTTGAAACGCTTCTCGACGGATTGTTCGGAGAGGCGGGAGAGATCGTTCCCGTTGGCACTGCATCTCGGCTCGTCGGGGTGATCTCGCCGCATGCCGGGTATCAGTATTCCGGTCGTACGGCGGCAAAGGCGTTCAAGGCGATTCTCGATCAGCGATTCGACCGGGTGTATATTCTCGGCCTCGATCACCGGTCCGGCCGGCCCACGATCTCGGTGTGGCCGGAAGGGGCGTTCGATACGCCACTGGGGCCGGTTCCGGCAGACGCCAGCGCGTCACGGGAGCTGCTCGAGGCCGGCGTCTGCGTCGCGGATCCCGTTCAGCATGCCGAGGAGCATTCGATCGAAGTCGTTCTGCCCTTTCTCGTCAAGGCGATCGGGTTCCGCCCCTCCGTGTTTCTCAGCATCGGCGGCCCATCGGGAAATGGTCCTCTTCTCGGGCGCGAACTGGTGAAAAACCTCTCGGGCCGGTCAGAACGAATTCTTCTCGTGGTATCGACCGACTGGTCGCATTATCACGATGCGACCGAAGCGGCGCGGCTCGACGCCCGGGGACTCGAGGCCGTGAGAGCCCTCGATCCTGACGGTCTGCGAGAGGCATGCGAGTCGGGCGCGACGGAACTGTGCGGATTGAACGGCGTTACGGCTCTGCTCACGGTGATGAAAGCGGCATCCGCCACGGTCCGCGTGATCGAGCGGACCGATTCCAGCCGTGAAGCCGGTCCGGATCGGGTCGTCGGGTATGCCGCCGTGGTGTTCGAAGCTCCCGGGCTTCCCCCGGCACAGCGGCAGACGGGGCAGACGGGGCACTCGGCTCCGCTTCAGACAGCGACATCGAAGACGGATTCCCAGATAAAAGATCAACCGGAGGATCAGATGAACGAGTTTCACAGGGAAGCACTCGCGGCGGTGCGAACGACGCTCGAAGCCGTCCTGAACGGGAAAGGGCGACCGGCACTCACCCTCGGGAGCGCGAGATTCGCGGAGAAATGCGGTGTCTTCGTCACGTTGAAGATCGACGGCGACCTGCGCGGCTGCATCGGGCTGATCGAGGGGCGCGCCCCGCTTTCACAGGGCATCCAGGACATGGCCATCGCCGCGGCGACGGAAGACCCCCGGTTCCCCGCCGTCGAACCGGGCGAACTGGCAAAGATCGACATCGAGATATCCGTTCTCTCGCCAATGGTTCCCGTTTCCAGCCTCGAAGAGATCCAGGTCGGCCGCGACGGGCTCCTGCTGCGGAAGTATCCGGGCTCCGGGCTGCTGCTGCCGCAGGTGCCGACGGAATACGGCTGGGACCGCGACACCTTTCTGAACCATCTGTGCCTCAAGGCCGGCCTGCCGCCGGGAAGCCATCTCGGCCCCGATGGGAAGAGCCTCGCGGCCGACGCGAAGCTGTGGCGTTTCACCGCCGAGGTGTTTGGCGAAACAGAGGAATAGTGGACGCTTTTCACGGCGTCTGATAGACTGGAAAGAGCACGCTTGTCGAGAGCGAGCCCGTTCCAGAGCGAGCGAAAGGGGGAGATCATGAACCGACGCGGCTTTGCCTACATCATCGCCGTCCTGATCCTCGGCCTCCTCGCTTTCATGGGCATGTTCCTGAAGCAGACGACCAGCACGGAATACACCCAGGCGGCATTTTCGGTGTACGCGACGATGGCCCAGCAGCTGGCCGAGGCCGCCGCCGACGAGGCGACCGTCCAGCTCTACAAGCTGTTCAAGGACGGTTCGGAAGACGGCAAGAAGGGGCCGCTGCTCCGCCAGCTGGCCACCTCCGACTATCGCGACAAAGGCGGCTCGACAGGCCTGAACCCGACGCTTCTCGACGTTCTGCCGCCGTTCAAGAACTACGTCACCCAGACGAACGCGCTGATCTCGCTCCACATGACGCGCGCCGGCTTCGAGATCGAGAAGGTCCAGCCGCGCATCACCGACTGCCGCCCGATCGACCACCGACCGCTCAGCAAGCCGGAATGCGTTTACACCCCGAAAGATCGCGCCGACAAGTCGTTCGACAACACGATGACCCGCGATTTCTACCTGAGCATCGGGTTCGACGTCACCGTCGCCGTCACCAGCGGCCTGAAGAAAAGCCGGTTCCTGTTCCAGGTCACACGCGACATGAAAGTCGTGAATGTAGGCCCCATCGGCCGCAACTACTCGCTGTACAGTTGTCTCGGCGTCGATCCGCGCAACTCGAGCGAGGTTGCGAACGACCTCTCGCGCGGGAACGGCAGACTCGTGCTCTGGAACCACCCCTACCAGTCGCGCGTCTACATCCACGGCCCTGCCGTGATCGGCCTCGAGAATCCCGACACGAATCCGGCCTCGACCGACAAGGCCGAGATGTACGGCGCCTTTCTGCAGACGAGCACGGACGGCAGGCCCGGCTTCAACCTCGCGTTCCAGTATGCAGATACATATAATGGGCTATCTTATCTCTCCTTCCCCGCCCGCTCTCTCTGGGAAGGCCGCGACTACGTCTGGTGGAACAATCTCGACAACACCAAGAAAGACCTCGAAACGATGTCCGAGAGCGAGAAGCAGCTGTTCGAACACAATACCTACAAGAAGGGATATCTGCCGCAGCGCGAAAAGACGACCTGGTCCGACCTGGGCAAGTTTCTCACGACCGGCATCAGCGAGCTCCAGAAGGAATACATCCGGGGCACGCGCAAACGGCAGGTGTTCTTCCCGGCGGGCCCGTTCTGCCGTTTTCCCTGGAAATACGTTCCGCAGCGCCGCAAGGCTGCCTTCGCCCCCAACCAGATCGAAGACACCTGGCCCGACCCCGATCCCGACCTGCGCATCGAGCACCGCAACCTGTTCAACGACGCCGATGTCGACGAGCAGACGAAGATCTATGCCGAAGTCAGGCATTTCATCATCCGCAATGCCGCCGGCATCCGCATTCTCGACACCACCAACAACTACCCGCGACTCGAGATGCCCGAGTTCAGCCTCAACTACGGCAATTTCCGCGACGCCGAAGGTCTGTTCGACGCGCTCTGGAGCGGCGTCAAGGATCTCGCCGTGGGCGCCTGGCGGAACATCACCACCCCGGCCAAGCTGCTCTGGCACGCCGGCAGTTCTCTCGTCGGCCTCGTCATCAAGCCGCAGGACCCGAAATCCCCGACGGCCATGAACGATTCGGATCTGCGCAACTTCTATCCCACCAACTTCAAGTATTTCTTCAAGGCCGCGACGCACAAGCTGAAAAGCACGGCGGAGATTCCGAAAGACAAGGACGGCTTCTGGATTCTCGACGGCCTCTACTGGCTCGACACGTTCGAGACGTTCGGTCCCGTCGTGTACAAGGGAAAAGGCATGATCTTCGTCGGCGACAATTACAAGCCGGCGGTGATCCGCGGCAACATCATCGCCGCCCGTGCCAATGACGGCACGCGCAGCGACAGCCACCTGACGATCGTCTACTACCCGTTCAACAGCAACGGCACCCTGCCCGACCTCAACCAGTGCCAGCTCATCATTGATGGCAAGGGGAGGAATATCGAAGCGTCGGTGTTCTCGCTCGCCGGCATACGCACCACCGACGGGTCCATGAACGAACAGGCTTTCCGCGATTGCGGGATGAATCCGGAAGACATCCCGGCCCAGTGGAGCACGACGCTCAAGCTGCCCGACCTTCGGGAGAACGTGAACTCGATCATCGGCAACTACGTGAACTTCTTCATGAAGAAGTCCCGCATCGATGGCGACTTGTGGGTGTTCCACGATGTAAACAATCCATTATATTTCACGAAGACGGCGGACAAGGTCTGGATGATCAACCAGTTTCTGGAAGACCAGGAGCGCGACAGCGACGCGAAACCGAACACCGAGGCACACGAGATCGCGGCCCATGCGGTCGTCATGAGCCCGCGGATCCAGCACCTGCATTTTTCCGGAGCCACCCAGTGACCCATCCTTCTTCCGGGCATTTTCCCGGCATATCGCGATTTCCCAACCGGTCGGCGTTTTCCACGCCGGAGCTGCTGATGACGATTCTCATCTTCTCGTTCGGCATGCTCCCCCTGATCGTTCTGTTCCAGAGCAGTCACAAGACGACGGCCCAGGCGAAGAACCTGATGATCGCCCAGAGTCTCGGACGGACGATCATCGACGAAGTCCGGAGTCTCGGCTTCGCCGGCGTCAGACGCGAGCTCGACGGCTCAACGTTCGGCCTGTTCCACGACTGGAAGCAGGTCAAGGGCAAGATGGTCGAATCGGACGATTCCTCGATCACCTGGCCGACCTACTACGAACGGTTCGAGACGAAGGTCGCCGCGAACGCCGACGACGATGCCAACCCGACGAAATACCGCATCGAGATGGAAGTCCGGTGGCGCGAACCCGACCGCACGTTCAGCCTCGGCTTCGGCACCGTGGTGGTGAATTATGCCGAAAACTGAGACGATGCCGCGGCGCCGGGGTTTCACCCTCATGGAGATGATGGTGACGGTCGTCATCGTCACGTTCCTGATGGGCTACGCATGGAAGATCTACTTCGGCGGCCGGGAAACGATGCGGTATAACGTCTCGATGAGCCAGATGCAATCGGAGGCGCGCTGGTTCTTCGACCAGATCAGCCGCGACGTCGCCGCCTGTTACCGGTTCTATGCCGTCAACCCGACCGAAAAAAAGCTCGGCATGTATTGTTTTCAATATACAAGAACCCCTCTCGACTACATTTTCTATGATGACGGCGCAGGCGGAGCCGCCATTCCTCCGGCACGCCAGCAGATCGACGTCCTGAGGGTCGAGTATGCCTGGAGTGCCGACGGGAAAGTCAGGCGCACGCAGACACCGGGCAAACTCAGGTTCCAGGAAGCGTCTCCGACCTTCACCGAGGGGCCGGCATCGCAGTATTCAGGCACCGAGAACGAAGCAAAGGCAAAGGTCGTTCTCGAAAATATCGCCGACTTTATTTTCAAGCCCTACGCGCAGGAGTTCATCCCGAACGCCGCTTCCGGTGAAGATTTCATGAAGATCGTCCCCGTCGACACCGCAAACGCGGCGAACGCGTCGGCGACGGCGTTCATAACCATCCGGGTCCACAGCAGGATCGACGAGCGCCATGCCGACCGACGTGACGAGGAACTGGACATCGTCGCCAAGCTGTACAGCCGCGTCAAGCTCGCCGAAGGGATGAACCCCGGCACGTTCTGCAGCACCGACGCGGACGGCAGGTTCTGAGGCATGGAACCGAAACGCTGGCCCGTCGTCGTCGTGACGATCGTTCTGCTTCTCCTGATCTACAACTTCCTGAGCACCATCTTCAAATCGAATATCAAGCGCTTCTCACACGACCGTATTTACGTCGATTACGCGACGTACAAAAAGGCTCCGAAAGGAACACCCGAAGCCTCATATCGCTCGTCGTCGGGGATTTCGCACCAGATGGCCCTCGCCGAACGCCACATGGATACGGATCGTGTCGAAGCAGCCATGACGGCCTTCGATCAGGGAATGGCCCTCTCGCTTTCGAAGCGGAAGCTGCCGAAAGGCGATGCCCCCCTGCGCGACGAGGCCTACGAGGAAGCGAAACGGCTGGCGGCGATCACGCACCCCGAAATTGCCCAGGGAAACGCGCTGTATACCGCCGGCAAATTCGACCAGGCCCTTTCCAAGTTCAACGAGATCCTGTCGGATCTTTCAGAAAAAGACCTCCAGAACCGCATGAAGTTGTATGACAGCATGTCGGAATGTTACTTCCGGCTGAAGAACAAAGACGGATACGTCCAGTATAAAACGAAGTTCGTCCAGGCCCAGAAAGAGCTCCGGGATATGATCAGGCGCGTGTATCCTCGCTCGGCTCCGCCCGAAACGCCTCTCTGGATCAGCTCGGAAGAGGCGATGACGCACCTGCTCCGCGTCAAGACGCTCGCCATTCAGCACCTCAAGGAAGAAAACCGCGACATGCTGATCCGGCGAGCCGAATACGACCTCGAGGTCGCCCGCCAGCTGAGCGGCTGACCGCAGACTCCGGAGGTGGGAACACCACAGAGACACGGAGACACAGAGATCGGTTCACCACAAAGACACAAAGGATTTCGGAATTCATTTTTCCTATTGCGCCTGAACTCTTGAGAACACCGATTCGTAGGGGCGGGTTTAAAACCCGCCCCTACAGTTCATTTACGGGAGAGGGGACCGCGATACACCCCTGCGAAAAAGACAATCCCCGGGGCGGTTGCCCCGGGGATTGTATAGGACTAGGTATTTTTACTCGGGCCGGCGATCGCCGTGATCGCGGCGGGGGCCGCGATCTCCGCGGTCGCCACGGTCGGGGCGGTCTCCGCGATGTTCGCGGGGGGGTTCGGGCGGGCGGACGCCGCCGGGAGGTTCGGGCAGGAGGGCTTTGCGGGAGAGGTTCACGCGGCCCTGCGAGTCGATCTCGATCACCTTGACGGTGACTTCGTCGCCGATGTTCACGACGTCTTCGACCTGGTTCACGCGGTTGTGGTCGAGCTGGCTGATGTGGACCATGCCTTCGACGCCGGGCAGGATCTCGACGAACGCGCCGAACTTCATGATGCGCTTCACCTTGCCGGTGTAGGCCTTGCCCACTTCGGCGTCTTCGGTGATCTGGCGGACCATGTGGAGGGCCTTCTCGATCGCAGCCTGGTCGGGGCTGACGATCGTGACGTGGCCGTCGTCACCGGTGTCGATCTGGACCTTGCACTCTTCCTGGATCTTGCGGATGGTCTTTCCGCCGGGTCCGATCAGGTTGCGGATCTTGTCCGGATCGATGTCGATCGACTCGATGCGCGGCGCGTAGACCGACAGCGAGGTGCGGGGCTTCGAGATCGCCTGCACCATCTTCTCGAGAATGTGCATGCGGCCCTGCTTCGCCTGCGCGAGCGCGGTCTTCATGATCTCGAGGGTGACGCCGTTGATCTTGATGTCCATCTGCAGGGCGGTGACGCCCGTGGTGGTGCCGGCAACCTTGAAGTCCATATCGCCGAAGTGATCCTCGTCCCCGAGAATGTCGGAGAGAACCTTGAAGTTGTCGCTTTCCTTGATCAAGCCCATGGCGATGCCCGCCACCGGGGCCTTGATCGGAACGCCGGCATCCATCATCGAGAGGGCGCCCGAGCAGACCGACGCCATCGAGGAGCTTCCGTTGCTGGAGAGGATCTCGCTGACGACGCGCACCGTGTAGGGGAACACGTCCCTGGGCGGCATGACGCGGGCGAGAGCGCGCTCGGCGAGGGCGCCGTGGCCGATCTCGCGGCGGCCGGGGCCGCGCATGGGCTTGCATTCACCGGTGGAGAACGGCGGGAAGTTGTAGTGCAGCAGGAACTGCTTCTTGTATTCCTCGTCGATGCCGTCGATGATCTGCGAGTCGGAAGCCGCTCCCAGCGTGACGACGCCGAGCGACTGGGTCTGGCCGCGGGTGAACAGCGCCGAGCCGTGCGTGCGGGGCAGGAAGCCCACGGCGCAGGTGATCGGGCGGATGTCGACCAGGCCGCGACCGTCGATGCGGCGGCCTTCCTCGAGGATCATCCGGCGCAGTTCGCGCTGGACGATGTCTTCCTGGATGGCGTGGGCACGCTTGCCCTTCTCGGAGGCCTTCTCGCCGTATTTCTGCTGCAGCGCCGCCTCGAGCTTGTCGCCGATGACCTGGAACTTGTTCTTCCGGGCGGTCTTCTCGGCGGTGTTCAGCGCGTCGCGCACATCGGCGAAGATCGTGTCGCGCACGAGCTGTTCGAGCTCGGTGTCGGGGGTCGGCGGCACGACGACCATCTTGGGCTTGCCGATCCGCGACTGGAGCTCGCGCATCGAGGCGACGAGTTTCTTGATGTTGTCATGGGCGAAGCCGAGGGCCTCGATCAGCTCGTCTTCCGTCACTTCGGCGGAGCCGGACTCGACCATCGTGATGGCCTGCTCGGTGCCGGCGACGACCATCTCGAGCGTGCTGTGCTCGAGATCGGCGGGCGACGGGTTGAGAATCAGCTTGCCTTCGACCTTGCCGACGCGCACGGCCCCGATCGGGTTGTCGAACGGGATCGACGAGATCAACAGGGCGCAGCTGGCGGCGTTCATCGCCAGGATGTCGACCTGGTTGATGAGATCGTAGGAGAGGACGATGCCGACGATCTGGACGTCGTTGAAGAAGTGGTCGGGGAAGAGCGGCCGCAGGGGGCGGTCGATGAGGCGGCTCGTGAGGATTTCCTTGCCGGTCGGGCGGCCTTCACGCTTGAAGAATCCGCCGGGAATGCGGCCGGCGGCATAGGTTTTCTCGAAGTAGTCGACCGTCAGCGGGAAGAAGTCGCAACCTTCGCGGACCGATTTGCTCGCGACGGCGGTTCCGATGACGACCGAGTCTCCGGCGCGAACGACCACGGCGCCGTCAGCCTGGTTGGCCATCAGGCCGGTTTCGAACGTGACGGTCTGGTTGGGCAGCGAACAGGCGGTTATCTGTACCTGATGTTCCATGAATACTCCTTAGCGGCGGATGCCGAGGCGCTTGATCAGGGACTGGTAGCGCTCGTAATCCTTCTCGCGCAGGTAGCTGAGGTGGCGCTTGCGGGAGCCGATCATCTTGAGCAGGCCGCGGCGGGAATGATGGTCCTTCGGATTCTTCTCGAAGTGGGCGGCGAGGTTGTTGATGCGGGTGGTCAGGATGGCCACCTGGACCTCGGGCGAGCCCGTGTCCTTCTCGGTCTTCTGGTAGTCATGAATGACCTGGGTTTTGGATTCTTTGGTGATGGACATTGCGATGTCGCTCCTTTATCATCTCGTCAACCCAAGTATCGACGCCAGGGTACGACCCTAGGAAGACGGTCCGGCAAGTATACCACAACTGTGGGAAAAATGCAGTTATTGACAAACGGCTCCGGAGACGGCAATAATGCCGTCACGCGCGCGGCGTTTCCGACCTTGTGCCTTCCGCCGGGTTCTCTGTTTCCCGGCCGCCCAGCGCGACCCGCGGGAAGCGGGCATGCCCGGCTCTTTTTACAGCCGGCGGCAGCAACTGAAATGTAAGGACGACGCATCGACATGCATACGCTGGCTATCGAAAAAATGACCTACGGCATCGACGCCCTCACCCGCCTGGACGGCAAGGTCCTGTTCGTTCCCTACGCGGCGCCGGGCGACACCGCCGAGATCGAGGTCACCGAAACGAAATCGGATTACCTGCGCGGCCGCGTCTCGAAGATCGTCACGCCGTCCGACGCGCGGCGCGAATCACCCTGTCCCAATTTTCCGGCCTGCGGCGGCTGTCACTGGCTCCATCTGAAACCGGAACACCAGCGTCGCGAGAAGGAAGCCATGCTCCGCTGGCTCGTCAAGCCCCTGAACCCGGGAACCGTCTACCCGATCGAGCCGCTTCCGACGACCCGCTACCGGAACAAGATGGAACTGAAGGTCGCCGTCGCCGAAGACGGAACGGTCACCCTCGGGAACTTCGCGTATCACACCCACGACGTCGTCGCCATCCGGGGCTGCCAGGTCCAGTGCGCCGAGAACATGGAAGCGTATGAAGCCCTCTCCGAGTTCCTGAACCGGCCCGAGAACCGGGGCATGGCCGCAAATATCGTCGAGATTATGGTACGAACGCTCGGGCCGCAGCAACAGATGATGGTCACGCTCGATGCCACGCCCGACGAAGCGACGCTGAACGCCTGGCGCGGCTACCACGACACGCACCAGATGCTGGGCCGGCTCGAAGTCGCCGCCCCCGACGCGGTCTACCTCACTCTCGTGCGCGAGCAGCAGCCGTTCACCTTCATGAAGCGCAACTGGACGGTGTCCCCGCGCTCCTTCTTCCAGAACAATCTCGAAGGCGCCGAGGCAATCTTCTACACGCTGATCTCGATCTACGAAGCCACCCAGCAGCGCGGCAAGTTCCTCGACCTGTATTGCGGCGTCGGCATCCAGACGGTGCTCCTCGAGAGCCGGTTCGACGAGGTGGTCGGCGTCGAGTGCAACGAAGATTCGTATCAGGACGCGCTGAAGAACCAGAAGGTCCGCAACCCCTCGCGATCGCGGTTCTACTGTAAAAAAGTCGAGTCTATATTTGGTTCTCCCCTCACGAAGGGCAGTCTCGCCGCCATCCATCTGAACCCGCCCCGCACGGGCCTTTCCCAGCGGGTGATGCGCGGTCTCATGGGCGTCAAGCCCCGCATGATGTCGTATCTGTCCTGCAACCCCATGACCTTCAAGCGTGACGCGCAGGCGATCATGCAGATGGGCTACCAGCTCGAGCAGGTGTACGCGTTCGACCTCTTCCCCGGCACGTTCCACCTCGAGATTCTCGGAGTGTTCTCGCGCTGATCAGCCAGCCGCATCCGCAGCGATGAAGATTCAAGCCGTCAGCCAGGAACGCCCCCCGTCGCGCATCCTCGTCGTCGAAGATGACCGGGATGCGAATGATCTGCTGGAGCAGACGCTGACCGACGAGGGCTATCAGGTGCACCAGGCGTTCGACGGGATCGAAGGGTTCGAAGCCGTATCGAGTTTCCAGCCCGACCTGATGATGCCGCAGATGAACGGCATCTAACTGTGCATAAAGCTGCGCACCGATCCGGCGACCCGCTCGCTGCCCATTCGCCTGCTCACGGCCAAGGACTCGCTCACCGAGAAGATCACGGGCTTCGAGGCCGGCGGCGACGATTACATCACCAAACCGTTCGTGATCGGCGAACTGCTGGCACGCATCAAAGCCCATCTTCGCATGCGAAGGCTCAAGAACGATCTCGAACTTTCGGAAGCGCGCTATCGGAGCCTCGTCGAGCAGTCTCCCGACGCCCTCCTGCTCCTGTCGAACAGGCTCGAACTCCTGTTCCACAACTCCCGCTTCGTGGAACTCCTCAGGGGCAGGACGACGGAAGTGTTCACCGGGCGCGAATTGACGGCCCTCTACCCGGTTTCCGATCTGTTCCGCGAGGTCGCCGCGGTCGCCGAGCAGGCGGTGAAGGCCGCCGCTTCGGTCGATCGCACAGCCCAGTTGTCATCGTCCAACCAGGGCACCCTCCATCTCGAAATGCGTTGTTCCCCGATCAAGAATACCGCGGGCGCGGTCGCGATGCTGCAGGTGGTCATCCGGGACGTGACCCAGCGGCGTTCGATGGAAGAGGCGCTGATCCAGGCCGAGAAGATCAACTCGCTCGGCATCCTGACCGCCGGTATCGCCCACGAGGTGAACAATCCCCTGACAGGTATATCAAACGCTATTCAACTACTTCGTAAGACCGACCAGAGCGGCCGCCGGCACGAAGAGCTGTGCGACCTCATCCTGTCGAACATCGGCCGCATCGCGAAGATCGTCAAAGACCTCCACATCTTTGCCCATGGCCGGGACGTCTCGCCGGAAGTCTTTCAGCTGCAGGACACGATCGACGAAACCGTCAAGCTCGTCCGATACCAGGACACGGAACGGCGCATCGAGTTCGCCTGGGAAGCCCCGCAGGAAAAGCTGTACATCTTCGGCGACCCCCATCAGTTCCAGCAGGTCCTGATCAACCTGCTGCTGAACGCCGTCCAGGCGATCACGAGTCCGGGACGGATCAGCATCGCGCTCGAACGCCAGGGCGCGTCGGCGCGCATCCAGGTCAGCGACACCGGGTGCGGCATTCCCGCGGCGCAGCTGGGCAGGGTCTTCGACCCGTTCTTCACGACGAAGCGCGACTGGAAGGGAACCGGCCTCGGCCTCGCGGTTTCCTATCGCATCATCCAGCTGTTCAAGGGATCGCTGACCGTTCAGAGCACGGTCGGCAAGGGAACGACGTTCGTCATCACCCTGCCGCTGTATCAGCGCTCCGTCTGACGGAGGAGCAGCCTCGCCCGGTTTTCCCAGTCGGTCTGTTTCGCCGAACGCCGCGCGGCTTCTTCCCCACGCCGCCGGGCTGCTTCGGCCGAAACGAAGGCCTCGCGCATGCGGCGGCGGAGAGAGGCGACGTCCGGTTCGGTGACGCGGCAGACGGGAGACCCGGGAAACAGCGATTCGACCGGCTGATCGACCTCGTGTGTTTCGACGAGATACCCTGTCTCCTCGTCGAGAGGCGCGACGGATCGCACGGACGCCGGGGCGATGACCGGAACGCCGCAGGCGAGCGCCTCGCGGATTCTGAACCCCGTGAACGGCAGGCGATCCGGGCAGACGAGAACATTCGAGCCGGCGATCAGGCCGGCGAGATCGTCTTCCGCCCAGAAGCCTTCGAGCACGGAAACGGGCGCGAACAGGCGGTTCAACGCCCCCAGCCGCATCGCCAGGTCGGAAATCTCGTATGGAAGGCGTTTTTTGAGCCGAGGCAGGTGGGAAAGCTTCAGCACCAGCCGAACCGGTTCACCCGCCCGGAACTCCTCGACCCAGGCGCGCAGGAGGAGATCGATGCCGTGTCGGCGCAGGGGGGATATCACCGAGATGAACGTGAACGCCTTTCCCTTGTCCAGTCGTTCAGCCGGCCAGACCGCGTTCGGGGTGAACACCCCGGGGTTCGCCGCGGGTCCGAGAATCGTTATTATATTTTTTGATATTTTTTCTTTCACGAGACGGGCCGCATGGGCTTCCGTCGGCACGAACAGGCGTTCAGGCCGGCGGAGGGCCCGCCGCTCGACGTCGCTCAGCAGGTCGGGGTTGAACGAGGTCAGCGCCCAGTAGCGCCCGTTTTCGACGCGGTCGGGCAGGGCGAAGGCCGGCAGGCAGACCATCCTGATATTTCCGATGGGGGGCCGCTGGGCGAGGGTTTCGAGAAAGCCCGGCAGTACGAACGTGTCGTCGTGGTCGTAGGATTTGCGGATCTGAAGCGACAGGGGAAGCTCGATCCCCCGCGACGCCAGCAGGAGATCCCGCCCGTAACGTCCGGATGCGGTGAGAGAGGAAACGTCGCATTCGAAGCAGATCCGATCGCGGTTTCCTGCCGAATCCGAACGTCGTTCCGGAACGGGGCGGCTTTTGCGGGGTGGCCGGCCAGTGACCGATGGGGGCTGTTCGGGCCTCTCCTCGCCTTTGTCTTTTCGAGGGCGTGTCGAAAAAATACGTTTCATGCGGCCTTCTCTCTCAGGCGCCGTTCGGCGGCCCCGGCCGACAGCCGCGAGAAACCGGGACGGTCGAGGCCGAAGAGGCCGAAGCGGCCGGCGTGCTTCCCATAGTCTCCGTGATAATCGCTGCCGCCGCTCATGAGCCAGCCGTTCTCCGCCGCCAGGCGCCGGAAAAAGTCGAACTGCTCGGGCGTGTGCTCGGAATAATGGGCTTCGACGCCGTCCCAGGGGTGGCCCTTGATCAGGTCCCAGGTGGAGGACCAGTCGGAGATCAGGCCGGGATGGGCGATAAACGCCATGCCGCCCGCACCGTGAATGGCCGCGATGCCGTCTTCCGGCAGGACATGCCTTTTCTGGACGTATGCCGGCCGGCCGCGCCT
Source organism: uncultured bacterium (assembly GCA_964389325.1). GTDB lineage: Bacteria > Muiribacteriota > Ozemobacteria > Ozemobacterales > Ozemobacteraceae > MWAR01. The sequence continues at coordinate 22,480 of CAYMEN010000015.1, forward strand.
GAGATACTGCTCGAACGCCTGCTGGAAATCGGGGATCGCCCCGATCTCGACCAGATACCGCGCAACATGGGGCCTCCCGAGTACTTTTTCGGTCGAGGCTGCGAACCGTTCGCGGAGGGGCTCCATTGGGAATCCGAGCTGCTGAAGCCGGCCAATGATTTCCATGGCCCGATGAAACCGATGCTTTTTCTGATCTTCCAGGAGGCTGACCAGTGATTCTGACGTCTCATCGAGAAACAGGCCGACCACGTGCAGGGAAATATCTTTTCCCGGCCAGCCGCACGAGAGCTCGATTCCGGCAACGAGCTCGATTCCGGCATCGACCGCGGCGAGACGGGCTTCGGGAACCCCCGCAAGCGTGTCGTGATCCGTGAGGGCAATCGCCCCCAGGCCGATTTCAGCTGCCTGCCGCACGATCTCCGCCGGAGAAAACACGCCGTCCGAAGCGGTGCTGTGCACGTGAAGGTCGGCGTAAATTCCGGCTGCGACGGCCGGTTTGAGGGCTTCCTTCGCGGAGGTGGTTGTAGACATGGATGCGATTCCCCTTTCGAACGGTCGCCGGAGGGCGGCGGCGGTTCGACGATGTTACATGCGCCGGGGCCGTACGTCCAGACCCCAGCAGCATTTTCCGAGCGTCCCGAGAGACGATTTTGACAGATTTCCGCCGTTTGGCTATACTACGGATGTTCCGGAACAGCCGGAACAGACATCCGATAAACACCTGGAGCCTTCAACTATCGTGATACCGCACGGCATCTCCCGTCCCAGGGCGCCTCACCTCGCGGGCCTTCTCATGCTTTTCCTGATTGTCGCCGGGGTGCTTCCGCTGGCGGCTGCGAGTCGGAACCTGCTGCCGAGGCTTCCCGAGTTCGTTCTCGAGCGGGGGCATTCAGACGCGTTCCAAGTGGTCGAATGCGAGGCGAAATGCCGCCTTCTCGATGAGACTGCCGAAAGCATCATCCGGCTCATCCTCAAAAACGTCAGCGACAGGCAGGTCGAGAGTTCGCTCAAGATCCGCATCCTCTACCTGACCGGCGACGCGGCGGCCCAGCTCGACGTGAACGGCCGTCCCGCCCGGTATGACCGCGCGAATCCGCGTCTGCCGTTCTCCCTCGCTCCAGGACAGGAGATCACCCTTCAGCTCAAGGCCCGCCACGGCATCCAGTACAGCCTCGAGGCGGCAAATCGTGAACAGCGCGAACAGCAGGCGGCGCTCCAGGATGCGACCCCGAAAAAGCGCGGGTTTGCCCTCGACGACCTTCGCTCCCTCTTCGACAACGAGAAGTTCGGCAAGCGGTTCATGGTCGGCCCGCTGATCTCGAAATGGGGCATCTTCCCGGTCGATTTCCGGAACGTGAAGATCAGCATCGTCACCCCATCCGATTTCGACGCCATCCTTCCGGATCCCGCTCTCTGGCAAAGCCGGCGTGACAACCGGAACACGACGTTCACGTTCGAAGGCACCGACGGCTTCGCGGCGGCGATTTTCCTGCCGGCGGCCGATGCCGATCAGTTCAGGCAGGCGCGATCGGAAGCGGCTTCGGCCTCCGTCACTCCCTGACCGCCGCCTCTCTCCTTCGCACGAGCAGGACCACCCCCCCGGCGATCGCCTGAAACGAGCCCCAGAGCAAAACGAGCCGGAGAAGCCCCCCCGTCCCCCCCTCCGGAACCGCGCCGCAGACGATCTCGCAGAGATTGGCGGCCGGAACGGCCCCGGCGAGACCGATGGCGCTCCAGCATCCGATCGGCACCAGCAGCATCGCAGCCTCCCGCCGAACCCCGGCCGTCAGGGTCATGGCCGTCATCAGCAGTCCCACCTGCAGGACGGCCGCCCCGGCCGCCCCCCAGCCGACGCCGACGGGGCCGGCGCGGGCGACGAGCAGGTAATCGAGACCGACCTGGGTCGCGGTGCAGGCGAGGCCGACGATGAACGGCAGCCGGAACCGGCCGGCCGCGAAACACAGACGGTTCAGGAGCATTGTCACGGATACGGGAAGCAGCGCCCACCCGTAGGCCCGAAGCAGGTCTGCCGTGAAGGTCGCGGCCGCGGCATCGAACCGTCCTCTCCTGTACACCACCGTCGTGACGGCCTCCGCGCCGCCGGTCATGACGAGGATCACGGGTATGAGGAGACCGCCGAGAAGCCAGAGGGCATTCCCGGCGAGCCGAAAGCGCCCCTTTTCCACGGCCGCGCTGAGCGAGGGAAAAACCGCTGATGCGAGGCTTATCGAGACGATTCCGAGCGGGAGGTTGATGAGCTTGTCGGTGTAGTTCAACGCCGCGACCGCGCCTTCCGCGCCCGTGGAGAGCAGGGACCGTTCGAACAGCGGCACGACCGCCGTCAGAAGCACCCAGGCGGCGACGGGGCCGGTTCCGACGATGAAGTCATATATAATATTTTTATCTATATTTTTTGGCGACGATTCGGCGGGCGAGCAGGAGGCGCCGTTCCGCAGCGCGAGGAGGAAGAGCCAGGCGAACTGAAGGAAGGCCCCCGCCAGAACGGCGACCCCGATCGACTCGACGGGGCCGCCCCGCACGGCAAGCATGCCGGCAATGATCGCGAGATTCACCAGGAGGGGCCCGGCGGCCGGCCGCGCGAACAGGCCCATGGCATTCAGATACGACGTCAGCAGGGCTGCCTGGATGGACAGGAGGGTGTAAGGCGTCAGGATGCGCCAGAGCGCGACCATGCGTTCGAACGTCTCGTGGAGAAAGCCGGGCACGAGGACGCCGCAGATGGGCCGCGCGGCAAGGGCGAGAATGGCGGAAAGCGCGAGGGCGCAGGCCGACACGAACCAGAACAGGCTCCAGAAGGTCCGGCGGACCGCGCCTGCGTCGTCTCGGCGGCGCACGAAGAGGGGAATCGCCGCGGCAGACACCAGGCCGTCCGCCATGAACTTGTAGAGCAGCTCAGGCAGGATCATCGCGGCCAGAAACAGGTCCGCCTCGCGCCCGCCGCCGTAGATGGCCGCGAAAACGGCGACCCGCACGAAACCGCTCAGGCGGGACAGCAGGGTCAGCGCGGCAAGTGAGCCGAACGCTCTTCCGAGGCTCATGCCGGCCATCCCCGGCGGCGTTTTTCCGACATGCTGCGAGGCTAACAGCCCTCCCGATGATTGTCAACGCGAATACATCGCCAGGTCGAGAGCACCGGTCTTCACAACCGCTGAATCAGAGGGAAATGAAATTCGCTGTGAAACCTCCGCGTTCTTCGTGTCTTCTGGGATTCACCCCGCTCTTGTGAATGCACACGAATAGGCATGCGTTCCCCCCGGTGAAGACATCGGGAGTCTTTGACACCTGAGGAGTGAGGTGCTATAATCCGTCGTCTCGTCCGCCTCCGGCCTGAATACATCGTGACTGGGAGCGGGCGCGCCCAAGCGTGAGCAGGATCAACCTGTACACCATCACTCACTTTCTGAAGGAGCGGTAGCAATGGCCAAGGCGAGGTTCATGTCGATGAGGTGGCTGAGACTCCATCTCAAGGAGATCATCTGGGCGACGGTATCCCTGTTCGTCCTCTCGTGCTTCATCATCGGCTACGGCTCGAGCCGCGCCCAGAGCAAAATGGACGAGAAGCGGCGGCGCGCCGAAGCGAACGAGGCGAAAGCGATGCGGTCGGAATCAGCCCTGCCGGCCGAAGTCGCCGCCAAAGCCGACCTTCCCGCCGTCCATGTTTCCTATCCGACGGCAAACGCGTCCCTGACCGAAGCCATCACGGTGAAGCAGCTGTTCACCGCACTGATGTCCACCAACGAGTATCGCCGGCTGCAGAACGTTCCCCAGCAACTGCGTGAGGCGTTCGGCGCCCAGATCAAGGAGAGCGTGCTCGAGGGCATGATCACCACGAGCCTGCTGAACCTGTATGCGAAGGCGAACAACATCCGCCCCGCCGAAAGCCCGAAGTCCCTCGTCGACAAGGATCGCCGCCAGATCGCTCCCGGCGAGTTCGACCGCATGCTCATGCGCGAAGGCATCGACGAGAAGGAATACTCCGATCGCCGGTATCGCGAAGAGATCATCCGCTCCGTGCAGGCCCGCGTCGTCAGGCCCGTCAGCACCGTCGCCAGCATCACCGACGAGGTCATGAAGAAGTTCTACGAAGAAAACAAGCTCCGCTTCAAGAACCCCGACGAAATCACCTTCACCAGCCTGCTGATCGCCCCCGGCGACTTCGCCGGAATCGCCTCGATCACCGACGCCGAGATCAAGGAATACTACGACAAGAACCGCGGCGAGTTCATGAGCTCGAAGCGTGCGTCCGTCTTCCACGTGTTCGTCAATCCGAACGACGCCGAGTATCAGAAGAGCATGCCCGTCTCCGAGAGCGACATCAAGCGCCGCTACACCGACAAGATCGACGAGTTCAAGGTTCCCGAGACGGTCACCGCCCGGCACATCCTGATCAAGCCCCGCAGCAGCTTCGATAAAGATATCGATAACTATTCCATTTCGCTCCGCAACTTCGCGATCCAGGAAAAGAACGGCGAGACCCTCTACACCTTCAACGCCGGAATCGCCGACCGCAAGGCTGACGCCGCGATCGACTTTTCCAGCATCGTTCTCACGACGGCGTCGGGAAACACCTTCCAGCCGACCGCCGAAAGCCAGAAGAAGGTCGATGGCGCTCTTGCCCTGCCCCTGAGCGGGAATCCGCAGGAAGCCGTCTCCGGCGCCGTGTGCATCGTCCTGCCGGCCGGCGAACCTCCCGCCAAGCTCGAAATTCGCGACAAGCACAGCACGCACTCGTTCGACGTCAGCGTCGCCCACGATGAAGAGAAGGCGTTCGCGGCAGCCGAGACAGAGATTCGCGCGATCCGCGAACGGATCGTGAACGGCAAGGAAGACTTCGCGAAACTCGCTTCCGAGAAGTCCGACGATACCGGTTCGAAGAAGGATGGCGGCAGCCTGGGCGCGTTCGCCCGCGGCCAGATGGTCAAGCCGTTCGAGGATGCCGCGTTCGCCGCGGCCATCGGTGATGTGACCGAGCCGGTCCGCACCCGGTTCGGCTGGCACGTCATCAAGGTCGAAAACCGCGATGCCGGCAAGACAAGCCCGTTGAACGAGGTTCGCGGCCGCATCGAGGCGGAAATCCGGAAAGAGCAGGCCGACGCGAAAGCCCAGAGCGATCTCGAGATGGCCAAAGATCTGCTCGAGCAGAAAAGCCGGACGCCCAAGGAAGTCGCGATGCAATATTCCATGGGGAAGTCCCGCCGCACCGAAGGCAAACTGCCGGTGTTTTTCAAGGGCGAGATCACGACCGACTACTCCACGGAGCAGCGCGCGATGCTCGAAGACGAGATCGGCCAGGGCGGCAGCGTGATGCCGGAGATCGAGGAAGCCGTGTTCGGCCTCAAGCCTGAGGATGTCTCGCCCGTGATCAAGACCGACAAGGGCTACCACCTCTTCCAGCTCGAAACGATCCTCGATCCCATCCAGCTCAGCTTCACCGATACGGTCAAAGCGAAGATCCGCAACATCCTCGAAGACAAGCGCCGCCGCGAGCTCGCTTCCGAGAAGGCCCAGGAGGTCGCCAAGCGGATCAACGCAGCCACCTTCGAAGCCGTCGCCTCCGAGGCGCACGACGCGGGCGCGGCCAGGCTCGGCCCCCTGCCCTTCTCCGCCAACCCCGGTTTCTCGAACTTCGCACTGACGCAAGCCGTCGGCCAGGTCACCGTGGACGGCCACACCTACCTCCCGGCCCTCCACAAGGAGTTCGCCTCCCTTCCGAAGAACGGCGCGGAAAACCGGATGCTCGGCCCGATCGAGACCGAGCTCGGTTTCCACTTCATCCGCATCGACTCCTACAAGGTCGACCAGTTCAAGCCCTTCGACAGCCTGAAGGACGAACTGCGCAACATCATGACCTTCGAGCCCTCCGAGATCGCGATCCAGGGTTTCTTCGCGAAGAACCAGGAAACGTTCGACACGCCCGAGTCGCGCAAGCTGCGCCAGATTCTCGTCTCTGACGAGGAAACGGCCAACGACGTGTACCAGCGGCTGCAGAACGGCGAGATCTTCTCGCTGCTCGCCAAGCGCTACTCGATCGACGGCAGCGGCATGGAAGGCGGCAGCATCGGCAAGATCCGCCGCCGCCAGCTCCCCGCCAACGTCGAGGAAGCCGTCTGGAAGCTGAATGTCGGCCAGTTCACCCCGCCCCTGCAGACGAGCTACGGCTGGTCCATCATCCTCTACGAGGCCGAGGGCGACCGCGGTGAGAAGGCGAAGCTCGACACCACCGTTCGCGAGAAGATCCGGGCCCAGCTGAAGCAGGAGTATATGCAAGAATATTATTCCGGCTTCCTGACCGGCATGCGCAACCAGGCCCACGTCATCCGCAATCAGGAACTGCTCAAACTGCTGTAATGACCTTCGAACGACGGGGGCGGGCCGACCGGCCCGTCCCCGTCGTTTTCTCAGAGGACGAACGCCCATGAGACTCGACAAATTTCTCCAGGCGACCGGCCTGATCAAACGCCGCGTTCTTGCGAACGAAGCCTGCAAACGCGGTCTGATCTCGGTCAACGGCGCCCCGGCCAAGCCCACCCGGGAAATCGCGGCGGGCGACGTCGTCAGGCTCGACCTTCCCCGGCGGGAACTCGAAGTCCGCGTCCTGAAGGCGCTGACGCAGCCGACCATGCCACGCGCAAGGCGGGACGAGTTTCTCGAGACGATAAAGGATGTCGCGAAAACCCCGACGGACGACTGGTGGCAGGATGACCAGTGACGGCAAGCTGCCTGCGAAAAAATCGCTGGGGCAGAACTTCTGCACCGACGCGCGGCTGCCCGCCGAGATCGTCCGCAGGCTCGCCGCCGGCCCCGGCGACGTGATCTGGGAGATCGGCCCCGGCACGGGCGCGCTGACGGAGCAGCTGATCGCGACCGGTGCGTCGGTCGAGGCATTCGAGATCGACGAGCGGATGCGGGACGAGCTTGCCCGGTTCGGGGGCCGCCTCACCGTGCACTGGGGCGACGTCATGGAGATGGATCTCATCCCGCTGGTGCCGGTCGGACAGCGGCTGCTCGTCACGGGGAACCTGCCGTATTACTGCGGCACGGCGATTCTCCGGCGGCTGTTGATGCTGAAGCCTCACCCCACCCGGCTTGTCTTCCTTCTCCAGGACGAGGTCGCCCGCAAAGCCGCGGCGAAGCCGGGCACCGACGCCTACGGATTCCTGTCGGCCCAGGTGCGGCTGTTCGCCGAGCCAGTCCTCGGGACGCGGTTTTCCCCCGCTTCGTTCCGGCCGTCTCCCAAGGTCTACAGCACGATCCTCGAGCTGCGGCCCCTGCCTCTCGGCGAAGGCGAATCCGAGCGCCGGGAGCGCGCCCTGAAGCTTCTCTCTGTCATGTTGGGAAACAGGCGCAAGATGGCGCTTCCCCTGCTGAAACACGCCTTCCCCGGCGCAAAACCGGCATGGGAAGATCGTTTTGTATCTATAAATATTGAATTAAAGGCCCGAGGCGAGACAATGCCCCTCGAAACCGTCATCGAACTGGCATCTCAGCCCTTTTCCTGAATGATTGGACCGGCGGGCGCCGCTACACGCCCTCGTTTTCATCCTCTTCGACAGCCGGGAGCGAGGCCGCAGCTTTCGCGGTGAAGCCCCGCGGGGTCTGGGACGCCGTCGACAGCCCCGTCAGTCGCTGAACGGCGATGCCGGCGAGTATCATGCCGAAGATGGCGGTCATGTATCCGATCGAGCCCTGGATCATCCGGGGCCGTCCCCGCGCCAGGGTCACCTCGTGCCGCTCGCCGGGGATCTCGTCGGGGTGGTAGGGCATGATCGGCGGCTCGACCGACGAGACCACGGTGATGCCCCGCTCGATGCCGAAACTCCGCAGCCGTTTCCTGATGCGGCGCGCGAAGGGGCAGATCGCGGTCTCGCTGATGTCGCATGCCTTCACGAGCGTGGGATCGATTTTCGCGGCAGCGCCCATGGCGGATAGAAGCGGCAGGCCCGCCTTCACCGTCTCGACCATGAGGGTGATCTTCGGGTTGAACGAGTCGATCGCGTCGATGACGAGCGAATACGGGCGCTGCAAGAGGCCGGCGATCTGTTCCCGGTCGAAAAAGACCTGGTGCCGCTCGACGAGGCAGGAGGGATTTATATCGAGCACTCTGTCACCCATCGCATCGACTTTGGGCCTGCCGATCGTCGATTCGAGCGCCATGATCTGGCGGTTCAGATTGGTGCGGCCGATGGTGTCGAAATCGACCAGCGTCAGATGCCCGACGCCGGCGCGGGCCAGCCCCTCGACGGCATACGACCCGACGCCGCCCATGCCGAACACGGCGACGTGCGCAGCTTCGAGCTTCCCGAGCGCGTCAGGCCCGATCAGCAGTTCCGTCCGATAAAACCGTGTCTCATCCCCGCCCATGTCAGCCCCCGCCGTATTCCGTGTCGATGTTGCAGGAGCATACCACAGCACGGCGTCCGCCCCAAGAGCAGGGTCAGCCAAAGATGCGACGCACCGTCGTTGCTGCCGCCGCCTGAATCTCCTCCACGGCCACGCCACGCAGGCCGGCCAGGTATTTCGCGATCCCCGGCAGGGACGCAGGCTCGTTACAGGGCGCATCGAAGAAACAGGGTTTCAGATCAGGGGCGTCGGTTTCGAAAACGAGCCTGTCGATCGGGACGTCACGGGCGACGACGGGCGTTTTTCGCGCCTGGGGCATGCACAGGGAGCCGGCGAACGAGATGACGGCCCCGTCCGCCAGAAACTGGCGGGCGATCTCAACCGGCCCGCTGAACGCATGCATGATCCAGGGAACGCCGGGGGCATGGGTTCGGAGGATTGTCCGGGCCTTGTCCCAGGCTCCCCGAAGATGCACGAGCAGAGGAAGCCCGCTCTGCTGCGCGATCTCGGCCTGTGCCGTGAATATTTCGACCTGATGCTCCATCGGAACATCCGACTTCACGTCCAGGCCGCATTCGCCGATCGCCACGGGCCGATACCCCCATCGGCCCCATTCTGCCAGAATCGCTTCCGGCCGGGTGTCACCGCAGTATCCCGGATGCACCCCCCAGGCTTTCGTCACCGTCGCCGGCCAGCCGGGATCACGGACAGCGCCGGTCACGCCGGGGACGATGAACCTCCCGACCCCTGCTTGTTCGGCGCGCGCCAGCACTCCGGCCAGGTCAGCCGCCAGTTCCGGGGCGTCGAGATGGCAATGCGTATCCGTCCAGTACGTCATGGCAAGTCTATCCTACCCCGTTTGCGTGCGTTTTTCGATTTGCATTCGTTCGTGGAATACAGTATAATGCATGGATATGGTAGCGAGTCTGACGGGTTTCGGGCGGGGTGAAGTGACGGATGCGACCGGCCGCGTGGCGGTCGAACTCAAGTCCGTGAACAACCGTTTTCTCCAGCTCGACGTGCACGTGCCGTGGGGCTATGGCTGGGCCGATGCGATGCTTCGCAGCCTCGTCAGCGAGCGCATTTCCCGCGGCAAGGTTTCGGTCAACCTCGAGATCGTCGATTACACGCCAACGCAGCAGGCTGTCGTCAACCGGCAGCTGCTGAAATCCTTCATCGACCTCGCCGCCGATCTCGAAAAGGAAACCGGCCGCGCGCTCCCACTGCAGCTCGACGGCATGCTCGGGCTCCCTGGCGTCGTGAAGGTCGATTCCGAGAAGGCCGACCAGAGCGTCATCTGGGCCCGTATCAAGCCGGTCGCGGATAAAGCGATCGCCGCGTTCATCGAGTCGCGCAAGCGTGAGGGCGCGAACCTCGCCGCCGACATCCTGCGCCGCAGGGAGCGCCTCGATGAGTGCCGCAAGGCTATCGAGGAGCGCATTCCCCAGTATCGCGCCGCGTTCATCGAGCGGTTCACCGCCCGTATCAAGGAACTCGCGGGCCAGGCCGGCATCGAGGATTCGCGTCTCGCTTCCGAGATCGCCATCTGGACGGATCGCTCCGACATCAGCGAAGAGCTGACCCGGCTCGCAAGCCACCTGAAGGAACTCGGCACCATCATGAACAGTTCCGAACCCATCGGCCGCCGCCTCGACTTTCTCCTTCAGGAGCTCAATCGCGAGGCGAACACGACAGGTAGTAAAGTCGGCGATATACTCGTTATTCAGCAGGTTCTCGACATCAAGTGCGAGATCGAGAAGATCCGCGAGCAGGCCCAGAACATCGAGTGAGAGTGTGAGGAGCATCGCATGAAGGTCCGTCTTCTCAACGTGGGGTTCGGCAACGTCGTCGTGGCCGGCCGCATCGTTGCCATCGTCAGTCCCGGCTCGGCTCCGATCAAGCGCCTCAAGGAAGACGCCAAGGAGCGGGGCAAGCTGATCGACGCGACCTACGGCCGGAAAACCCGTGCCATCGTCGTCACCGATTCCGATCACGTCATCCTTTCGGCGATCAACCCCGAAACTGCAGCGCTCCGCCTGCTTGGCCGCAAAATCGCGGACCACAGCGAGGAAGAGGCTCCCGAAGAGATCAACCACACACCGGAGGTCGAATAAATGGCTCTGAAGTTCCGCTCACGCACCGAAATCACCGATCGTATCCCGAACAAGTACGACGCTGTCATCGCCATTTCCCAGCGCGTCAAGATGCTGGTCGAAGGCCGCAAGCGGCTGATCGACACCGGCGACGAGAACTACGTGAAGGTCGCGATGGAAGAGATCGCCTCCGGAGCCCTCGAGATTGAGGTCGAAAAGTAAGCCTGCCGCGGCGCGCCTGCTGATCGTCGTCGGTCGCGGGCTCGCCGCGGGTTTCGCACCCGATCTCGTCTGGCAGTTCCAGCAGGGCGGGTTCGAAACCCGCATGGCGCTCGTCCCCGAAGCCGAGGGATGGGCCGCCCCCGAAGCTTTGCGCACCCTGAGTGGAGCCCCGGTTCTTTTTCACGAACCGCATCCCGTCTGGGCCGAACGCACCGATCCATTTGCCGCTACCGTTGCCATCGGGCTTCCGCAGGCAACCATCTCCGACATCGCTCGGGGAGTTTCGCGCGCTCCTGCGATCGACCTGGTGCTTCGCCGCGGGGGGCCCCTGTTCCTCCTCCACGAGCCTTTTTCTGATGAAGGCGGACCGGTTGCACGCGAATGCGCCGCCCTCGGGCATACGCTCGTCGAACTGCCGCACCACCCCGGTGCGTGGCGGGAAACATTCGAGCACCTTCTCGCCGATGTGGTTTTGCTTCTTTCCAGGCGCAGTTCGCTCGCGTCCTTCCCCGTGGCCGTCTCTCGAACCGTTCCGGCGCCTCTCGACACGCTTGCCGGCGATGCACCAGCCTGGCTCGCCGAATTGAAGCGGCAGTTGCGCAGGCTCGGCTTTCCGGCTTCGGAAGAGGTGCCCAGGCTCCATATTGAAATATACGAGGGCCCATTCCCGCTTCCTGCCAGAAAAGGACGAAGTTCGGCCCTGAGTGTGACGCTCGATCCGACGGCGGCGGAAACGACCTCCCTTGCCGCTCCCGGTGCGCTGCATGTCAGGTTCGTCCATCCCGAAGCCCCGGAGACGGCCGTCAACGCGCTTGTCGAAACCGGAACGCTCGTCGTCCGGCGACAGCCGCCCGGGCATCTGATCGTCACCGACGCCTCAGGCAACCGCCTCATCCCCCACGTCACCGCCCAGCCCGCGTTTCTGCGCTTCGCCGAGCTTCTGGCCGACAGACTTTCCCAGCCGGCCGGCTGAGCGGTCAGCGACGGCATGGACACCGGCATCGTCCGGCGCTACATCGAAGTTTCCTTCCCGGTCGCGATTCCGTTCGAAGGCGGCGTTCTCACCTATCATCTCGACGCTCCCCCGGCCGCCTTCCCGGCCGTCGGCTGCCGGGTCGTCGCCCCCGTCCAGTCCCAAAAAATTATAGGGTATACTATTAGAGTTACGGATATTAAACCGGCTTTCCGGACGTTGCCGGTCACCGAACTCCTCGATCCGATTCCCCTTCTCTCCGATGCTCTCGTCAGTCTCGCCCTCTGGATGGCGGGAACCTGCCTCTGCACGCCCGGCGAAGCCTTTCACGCGATGCTCCCTGCAGGGGTGAAGCAGAAGATGACACGGATCGCCCGCCCCGGCCCGGCGGCGCTGGCCGCCTCCATGGAATCCCTTCCCGCCCCGGTCGCCTGGCTGCGCGGCAAGGGGGAAGCCGCCTATAAATCCTGGCTGGCGCGTTTTCCCCAGGTTTCCGCACGGCTGGCCGCGTGGTCGGCCGAAGGGATGGTCGTCGTCGGCTTCGAGAAGCAGGAAGCGGCAGGCCCGCGTGTCGTCAGGCTCGTTTCGATTCCGCAGGACCGGGCGATCGAACTCGAGTCCCTGACACCGAAGGAACGTCAGGTCATCGAAGCGCTCCTCCGGATCAATACGCCTTTGTCCATCCCGAGACTGTGCAGGGAAGCCGACGTCAGCAATGCGCCCGTGCAGCAGCTCGTGAAGAAAGGCATGCTGACGATCCGTGAAGAGCGGTTCTGGCGCGAGGTGGCCCGCGACGCGTATTATCGCACCGCCAGGCCCCCGCTTCCCGAGCTGACGACCGAGCAGACAGCCGTGCTTTCCGAGATCCGGGCTGCAGCTTCCGGAGACCGACGTCCCGTGCTGGTTCGCGGTGTCACCTGCTCGGGAAAAACCGAAGTCTATCTCCGCTGGGTCGCCGAGTGCATGGAAGCGGGGCGCGGCGTCATCGTGCTCGTCCCCGAAATTTCCCTGACCCCCCAGATGGTCAAGCGCTTCCGCGACCGGTTTGGCGAGCGCGTCGCCATCCTGCACAGCCGGCTTTCCGACGGGGAGCGGTTCGACCAGTGGGAACTGATCCGCTCGGGCGCCGCCCCTGTCGTCGTCGGTGCCCGGTCAGCCGTCTTCGCGCCGGTTCCAAACCTCGGCTCGATCATCATCGACGAGGAGGGGGAACCCTCGTTCAAACAGGGAGAATCCCCCCGCTACCATGCCCGCGAGGCGGCCGCGAAGCGATGCGAGCTCGAACATGCACAGCTCGTGATGGGATCGGCCACCCCGACGATGGACGCGTTCCAGCGGGCCAGGGACGGCCGATACCGCCTCGTCGAAATGACGCAACGGGTCACTGACCGCACCCCACCGCAGGTCGATCTCGTCGACATGCGTCAGGAACTCGTTGCGAAGAAGAACCGAAGCATGTTCTCGGAAACGCTGGCGAAAGCTCTTCGATCGACGCTCGGCGCCGGAAAACAGGCCATCCTCTATCTCAACCGCCGCGGGTACAGCAGCTTCGTGCTGTGCCGGGCCTGCGGCAAGGTCATCGAGTGCTCGCGCTGCCAGGTGTCCCTGGTGTATCACGAGGGCAGCCGCATCCTGCGATGCCATTACTGCGGCGAGGCGAAGCCGCTGCCGACCGTCTGCCCGTCGTGCGGCAGCGACGCGATCCGGTATTTCGGGGCCGGCACGCAACGCGTCGAGTCCGAGGCGCGCCGGTATTTTCCCGGTGCCCGCATCGCGCGCATGGACTCGGACACGACGGGCACCCGGGGCTCGCTCGAACAGATTCTCGACCGGTTCGGCCGCCACGAGATCGATATCCTGATCGGCACCCAGATGGTCGCCAAGGGCCTCGATTTCCCCGACGTCACGCTCGTCGGCATTCTCGCCGCGGACAGCCTGCTGCGCATCCCGGATTTCCGGTCGTCGGAGCGGAATTTTTCGCTGCTGGCACAGGTTGCAGGCAGGGCCGGACGCGGAGACGCCGCGGGGCGCGTCGTTCTTCAGACATATTTTCCCGATCACCATTCGATCAGGTATGCCCTCACCGAGGATTACCACGGCTTTTTCGCGGAAGAGTCAGAACACCGGCGCGCGGCCGGGTTTCCGCCATTCCTCTCGCTCGCCTCGCTGCTGTTCACCAGCGAGCAGGCAGACAAGGCGAAGGAGGCTGCACAGAAGCTCGCCGAGGCCCTTTCCGGAAATCCCGACTTCGCGGCCGGGAACGTCCTGGGGCCGGCCCCGGCGCCGATCGAGCGGATCAACAACCAGTTCCGCTTCCAGCTCCTCGCTCGAAATCCCGACCGGGCGATGTTGGCGACGGCCCTGCGCGCGTCGTTGAAAGCAGCCGCGGTTTCCGGGGTTAAAATTTCTATAGATATAGACCCTTACTTCGCCCTTTAGCTCGCGCACGGCAGCGCGCGCCTGCATGGGCGGAGGAGGCAGGTGGGACGGGATTTCATGGGTAGGAATGTTCGGGCGATTCTGATATAATGAAAAATAATACACGCATGTCGTTCCAAAAGATTGGAACCTTGGCCGCCGAAGGAGACATCCCATGATCAGACGCATACTTCATTTGGGCGAAGAGCCGCTGCGCGAGCTTTCAGAGCCAATCCAGACCATTGACGACGAACTTCGGACGCTGGTCAAGGATATGTTCGAGACGATGTACAAGAACAACGGCTGCGGCCTTGCCGCCCCGCAGGTCGGCGTCAACAGGCGCCTTTTCGTCATCGACATCGGTGACAACCCGATGGTGTTCATCAATCCCGAGATCCTCAGCCACTCCGGCAAGGACACCTGCGAGGAGGGGTGCCTTTCCCTTCCTGGGTTGCGTGAAAACGTCACCCGGGCGAAGAAGATCGTCGGCCGGGCAACCGATCTCGACGGCAAGCCGTTCGAAATCGAGGCGAGCGATCTGATGGCCCGCGCCTTCCAGCACGAGCTGGATCACCTCGACGGCGTTGTGTTCATCGACCGCATCTCGAAGGCCCGACGACTGCAGATCCGGCAGGAACTCGCGATCATCGAAGACGGCGGAACGGTCGAATACGAAGACGACGAGCGGGACGACACCGGCGACGACGAAGCCGTCGCCTGACGGTCGAGCATGCCCGACTCAGCCGGTCCATCTCCCATGCGGGTGATCTTCATGGGTTGCCCCTGGTTTGCGGTGCCGGTTCTCGAGGCTTTCGCGGCTTCGCCCGCGTTCCGGGTCACGGCGGTATACTGCATGCCCGACCGTCCCAAGGGCCGGGGGCATCGGGAGGCGGCCACTCCCGTCAAACAGGCCGCAGAGGCCCTCGGGCTCCCCGTTCGGCAGCCGGCCTCCTTCCGGAAAGACCCGTCAGCGGTCGCCGAACTGCGAGCCGAGAAGCCTGATTTTCTCGTCGTGGTCGCTTACGGTCTCATCCTTCCCCAGGAAGTGCTCGACATTCCCCGGCTTGCGGCGGTCAACCTGCATGCGTCGCTCCTGCCGAAATACCGGGGCCCCTCCCCCATTCATGCCGCTCTCATCGCGGGTGATCCCGTCACGGGAAACACCGTGATGCTCATGAACGCAAAGATGGATGAAGGCGACATCCTCGCGACGGAAACGACGCCCATCACGCCTGCCGACACGCTGTCGAGCCTGCACGACCGGCTGAGCGCGATGGGGGCCCCGCTCGTGGTGCGGACGCTTCTCGGCTTCTCGCGTGGCGAGATACGGCCCGCGCCTCAGAACAACGCGCTCGCCAGCTATACGCAGAAAATATCAAGCGATACGGCTCATCTTCACTGGAACCGGCCCGCGGCCCAGCTTTTCAATCTCATCCGTGCGATGACGCCCTGCCCGGGCGCCTGGTTCGAATCGAGCGGCGAGCGGCTCAAGGTCGGCGAAGCCGCGCTGGACGAACCGGTCACGGCTCCTCCCGGCACGGTCATCCGGGCCGATGCGCACGGCGTCCGCGTGGCCTGCGGCGAGGGCGGTTCACTGCTGCTGCTGAAGCTGCAGCGCCCCGGGAAGTCGATGATGCCCGCCGCGGATTTTCTGCGCGGCTTCACGTTTCCAGCCTCGCTGGCGTAAAGATCGCCGCGTTCATCAAAACAAGCGGCAAATCGATATATATCAGACAAGATATTTTCTTGGGGATTCCCGAACGATCCGGGGAACCGATGAGAAAACATGCCCCAGATCGACCTCGAGGCCAGGAAACAGCTTGCATTTAAAAATTTCACTATCACGATGGAATGTTGCCGCGACGGTGCAGGCGTCATATCGAACGGGACGCCGTCGATCAATTCCCAGCGCTCATCGTCTGGCCACGTGCAATACTCGCCGTAGGTGAACTTTTTTTCGGCTCTCTTGATTTCAGGGGACATAAGATTCTCTCCTATATTGATGAATATAGTATCACGCCACGGATTCGACGGACAAAAATGCGTTGTTGCTCTCTTGGGCCTGATGTGGTAGAAATTCTCATCGCCGCATGTCCAGGAGCAACTCCGCGTGGGAAAAAGCCAGATTCAGCCGCCGCAGGCCACGATCAGGAGACTATCCGTTTACCTCCGATGTCTCAACGGGCTCGATGATGACGGCATCCCGGTCGTCTCATCGCAGGAGCTGGCCGACCGGCTCGATCTGAACCCCGCCCAGGTCCGAAAGGATCTCGCCTACTTCGGCGAGTTCGGGAAGCGCGGCGTCGGCTACTCGGTCGGGAAACTGCGCGACCACATCATCAAGATTCTCGGCCTGGAGCGCAAGCGCATGGTCGGGATCGTCGGCGCAGGCGGTCGCCTTGGAAAGGCCCTCGCCTCGTATCGCGGCTTCGAGCGACGGAATTTCAAGGTGGTCGCCCTGTTCGACAAGGACCCGCAGGTGATCGGCCAGAACGTCGGGAACGCCGGGACTATTCGCCATGTTTCCGAAATCCCGAAGGCGGTCAAGGAGCTCAGCATCGAGATCCTGATCCTGACCGTCCCGGCCGAGGCGGTTCACGAGGTGTTCGAGATTGCGCAATTGTCCGGCGTGAAGGCGGTGCTGAATTTCGCCCCGTTCAAGCTGATCTCGACCGGCGAAGTGACGGTCCACAACGTCGATCTCGCGATCGAGCTCGAATCGCTCAGTTATCACCTCAGTCTCCGTGAAAGGCCCCCCGGAATGGATGAGGCATCGTGAATTCATACGCCAGAACCGTTGACACGCGATTTCAGGCGGTGTTATTGTACATAAAACCCGGATCCGAGAGGTTCTCATGAGTCTTACCATCGAATGCCAGGAGCGTGACAACGGTGCCGTCATCATCGACGTGCGCGGCGAGATCACGTTCGAGAATTCAGACATCCTGCGTGACAAGCTCAACGAGCTCTGCGACCAGGGGCGCTGCCGCCTGATCATCGATCTCGCCAACCTGAAGTACATGAGTTCGGCCGGCATGGGCGTGCTCGTGCACGGCCTGAAGAAGACGCGGCAGGGCAAGGGCGACCTGCGCCTTGTCAACCTGAGCGCGAAAATGCGGCGCGTGTTCCTGATCACCCAGTTCACGCATCATTTCGCGGTATACAACACGCTCGAAGATGCCGTGAAGAGTTTCGCAACGGCCGCGGAAGGTGGTACGCCATTTCCCTCGACGAAATCGTCACAGCAGTAAAAGCCTACAATCCCGAAGCCGATTTCGAGCGCATCGGGAAGGCCTACCGCTTCGCCCAGGAGTGTCATAAGGACCAGTTCCGCGCCTCGGGCGAGTCGTATTTCATCCATCCTGAAGCCGTCGCGATGATCGTCGCGAGGGAACTGCGCCTCGATTCGACATCGATCTGCGCCGCCCTCCTTCACGACGTTGTCGAGGACACGGCCGCCACCCTGCAGGACCTCGAAGCCATGTTCGGGCCGACGCTGGCCCAGCTCGTCGAGGGCGTCACCAAGCTGAACAAGATGTTCTTCAGTTCGGCGACAGCGGCGCAGGCCGTGAACTTCCGCAAGATGCTGTTCGCGATGACGAACGACGTGCGCGTCATTCTCATCAAGCTCGCCGACCGGCTCCATAACCTCCGCACTCTCCAGTATCTGCCGGCGGTGAAGCAGAAATACGTCGCGAAGGAAACCATCGAGATCTACGCCCCGCTGGCGCACCGTCTTGGCATCAACAAGATCAAGAGCCAGCTCGAGGAGCTTTCCTTCCAGATCCTCCAACCCGATCAGTACAAGGAAATTTCCGAGTTTCTCTCCAAGCAGGGCCTCGAGGGAGACGCCAAACTCCAGGAGGCGCTGCAACAGATCGACAAGCACCTGCGCGAGGTCCATATCCACGCCGATCTTTCGGGGCGGCCGAAGCAGATCTTCTCGATCTGGGGCAAAATGCAGAAGCACAGCCTCACCCTGGAAGGGCTCTACGACTTCCTCGGCGTGCGCATCCTGACCAAGTCGGTCAAGGACTGCTACGGCGCGCTCGGCATCGTCCACAAGTTCTGGAAGCCGATTCCCGGGCGATTCAAGGATTACATCGCGGTCCCGAAGCCGAACATGTACCAGTCGCTGCACACGACGGTCATCTACGACGGCAGGCCGCTCGAAGTGCAGATCCGAACCGAAGAGATGCACCGCATCTCGGAGGAAGGCATCGCCGCCCACTGGGACTACAAGGAATCGAGCGGCAAGGAAGCGACGCCCGACTACAAGGAAAAGCTGTCGTGGCTCCGTAATCTCATCGACTGGTATCAGGACGCCAAGGACGCCTCCGAGTTCATGGAGACGGTCAAAGTCGAGCTTTTCCAGTATCACGTCTACGTGTTCACCCCGAAGGGCGACGTCGTCGAACTTCCCAAGGGCAGCACGCCGGTCGATTTCGGGTATCACATCCACACCGACGTCGGGCACCGCTGCATCGGTGCGAAGGTGAACGGGCACATCGTCCCGCTCGAATACTCGCTCCAGAACGGCGACATCGTCTCGATCATCACGAGCAAGACCCAGAAAGGCCCGAGCCGCGACTGGCTCAAGTTCGTCCAGAGCACGAACGCGAAGAAGAAGATCAGGGCCTGGCTGAAGAAAGAGTTCCGCGACGAGTTCGTCGGCAACGGCGAGAAGGAGTTCCTCGAGACGCTTTCCCGCATGGGCGGCACGAAGGATGACGAGAAGAAGATCAAGCTTCCCGCCTTCGTCGAGGAGATCAAGAACATCGGCTTCCCGAACCTCGACGAGCTGTATGCCGGCATCGGGGCAGGCGAGGTTCGCGCCCAGCAGGTGATCGGGAAGTTGTTTCCCGACCTCGTGCCCAGGCAGCCGTCACCGTCTGTTCTCTCCGCCCAGCAGCCACAGCGCAAGCCCGACCGCCAACATCGACGGAAGGCCCGGAAGGGTCCACAAATTATAGCTGGGGGAATAGAATCAGCTGAGGTCAAGATCTCTCGCTGCTGCAATCCCATTCCGGGCGATCCGATCATGGGCTATATCACCCGCGGGCGCGGCGTGACGGTCCATCGCACCGACTGTCCGAACGCCAAGGAGCTGTATAAGCAGCCCGAGGGGCGCCTGATCGACGTCCGCTGGGACATGGGCGTCCAGGTCGAGCAGGTCGACCAGTCGTACCGCACGCGCATGCGCGTCGAGACGACCGACCGGCCGGGCATGCTGAACGCGGTCACGAGCGTGATCTCGAACCAGGGCGTGAACATCTACTCGGCGAACGCGCGCACGACGAAGCAGCGCACGGGTGTGCTCGACTTCTCGATCGAGGTCGCCAACGCCCAGCAGCTCCAGGCGCTCATCCGGGCACTGCTGCGGGTCAACGGCGTCACCAAGGTGTTCCGGTCCGACTCGCCGAGTTCGAAGGACGAATCGTAATGGCCCGGAAGAAGAAAGAGAGCGGCTCCGGCCAACCGCCGGCACGCGTCGATCTGTTCGAGATTCTGACGCCGCCTGGGCGGGAGTCGCCCCATGACGTCGAGTTGGCGCCACCGGCGAAGAAAATGAGCTGGGCCGAAACGTTTTTCGCCTGGGCCCAGGCCGAGGTCGAAGGTGGCAAGGCACTTTCAGGCAAGCCCGGCGATGAATATATCGCGTCGAATACATCTCGGAATTTGCACGGCGCCGTCGAGGCGCTGCCGGCCTACGCGAGCGATTCTGGTTTGAGCGAGGTTTATCCCGTTGCGCCGGAGTCCGACGATTCGTTCGAGAAGATCCGCGCCGACATCGCGGCGTGCAGACGCTGCTCGCTCTGCGAGAGCCGCACGAACACGGTCCCGGGTGAAGGCAACCCCCATGCCCGGCTGATCCTGATCGGCGAGGCGCCGGGCGCCGACGAGGACGCGACGGGCCGCCCGTTCGTGGGCCGCGCCGGCCAGCATCTCGACAAGATTCTCGCCGCCGCCGGGTTCAGACGGGAGGAAGTCTTCATCGGCAACATCCTCAAGTGTCGCCCACCCGAGAACCGCACGCCGACGCTGGAAGAGATGAAGTGCTGCACGCCCTTCCTGCGGCGCCAGCTTGCGCTCATCAAGCCGCAGCTGATCGGCCTGCTCGGCAACACTTCGTGCAAATACGTGCTGGGGCCCGATGTGCAGGGCATCACGAGAATCCGCGGCTCCTGGTTCGACTCGATTTTCGGCATCCCCTGCATGCCGATGTATCACCCGTCGTATCTGCTCCGCAACCAGTCACGCGAACGGGGCAGCCCGAACTGGCAGATGTGGCAGGACATCCAGGCCCTCAAGCGCCGCTACGACGAACTCGCCTGAGACGACAGCACGGCGCACCACGGAGACACGGAGCCACAGAGATTTTTCAGGCGCATCAGTTGTTTTTTGCCTTCGCAAGGAAATTTTCTCTGTGTCTCCGTGACTCTGTGGTGAAGCTGTTTTTCAGACCATAGCCAGGATGTCTTGTGGCCTTGTACGATTCGGGGCGATCTGGTAAAATGCGGATCATGAGGATCTTCAGGTGGATCGCCGCCATGGCGGCTCTGGCGCTCGTGGTTTCGGGCTGTCTCGGAGCGGGGGGCGGCGGCGGCGTTTCGACTCAGCCGGCTGCGGTCACGCAGGTTTCCGGCCAGGTGTATTTCGCCGAACGCCAGCTCTACGGCGGCATTGCCATCGTCGCGAAAAATGCGGCCGGCACGGCCGTCGCGACGACCTATACCGGGAACGCCGGCGCCTTTTCCCTCCAGAACCTCGCGGCAGGCATCTACAGTCTCACGGCGACGACGGGAGACAGCGAGACGCTGTTCGCCACAGGCCTCCAGATCGGCGCGGACCAGCCCGTCCAGGTGCCGGAAACGGCGCTGCTGGCGGTGAAGGAAGCCTACTTCGACCGCATCACGAGTTCGAGCGTCAGGCTCGTCTTCAAGTCCAACACCGCCGCCGTCTCGCAGATATCGTACGGTGCCTCGACGATCAAAACAACGGTTTCCGCATCTGCGGCGACCTCACACGCGATCGAACTGACGGGGCTGGCTTCGAACACGTATTACGACGTCACGATTTTCCTGCAGGACACGTCAGGCCAGCGCGTCACCCGTTCGGGGCTCGGCACCTGGACGGCGGCAGGCGCCACGCCGACAAACCTCTCCCTCTCCATCAATAGTGGAGCATATGAAACGCGCAGTCCGACCGTCACCGTCTATCCGAGAGCCACCGGCGCGACGCAGATGCGAATCGGGCAGAAAGCGGATCTTTCCGACGCCCTTTACGAAACGTACGCCACCAGCAAGAATCTCACCCTGACAGGCTCGGACGGCACGAAGACCGTGTATGCCCAGTTCCGCGATGCAAGCGGAAACGTCTCGCCGGTCCTCGGCGCATCGATCCTCCTTTCCTCCGGCAAGGAAGGATATCTTGGAGTATGGATCGAGAACGGCGCCTCGGCCGTCACTTCCAACAACGTTCTTCTGACCCTCCTGTATCCGGGCGCCGAGAACATGCAGGTGGCCAACGACGCGGATTTCACCTCTTCCTATTGGGAACGCTACACGCAGTATCGCCGCTGGAACCTCTCGTCCGGAGAGGGATCGAAGACGGTCTACGCGCGCTTTTCGGGAACGGGAATCGACTCGGGGCTCGTCTTCTCGGCCTCGACCTATGTTTCCACAACCGCCTCCGGAACCGCATCAGCCACCCCGGGAATCGGGTCGGACACGGTTCCGGTCGATCCGACGGAACCCGTCGAGCTCGTCATCGGCAAGGACGGCATCCCACAGACCGACGCCGACAATCTGGTGGGAAAAACCGTGAATCTGATGCTTGAAGGCGATTCTCTCAAGATCGTCGCCGTCGTCCGGAAGAAAGCGGGCACGAAAAGCGTCGTCGAAAACGACGTCACGCTCAAGGTGAACGGCGTCACGGACGGGAACGAAGCACTCGGCACCATCGATTCCACGACGCGGATCTACACGTCACCGTCGGAACCGCCCTCCCAGGATGCCCTCACGATCACGGCCGTTTCGAACAACAGTTACACCGACGAGAGCGGAAACACGCAGCCGCTCGAAGCATCGTTCTATATCAAACTCCAGGATTTCTGGAAGCCGCGGAAAACCGAGATGCAGAACATCGCCGGTACCGACATGCCGATTTACACCCTGCTCGTCGATCCGATCTGGCAACCGGATAACGATTACTATATTTTTGCAGGGACGAACGGGTACGGCACCTGGTGGGCCCGCGTTCCGTCGACCATCACAGACGACGCCGCCACGTTCACCTGGAACCCGACGGCTCTCGCCGGGAAAAACCTGATCAATCCGGGCAGTTACATCGTCAACCAGATCGCGATCAACGTCAGCAACGGCGACATCGCCGCCGCGACGGAAGACGGGGTCTATATCTTTGGCGGCACCATCCGGGACTATTCCGGCGGCTCCTCTCTCAAGATTGCTTCCGGCTCAGCCAAAGGGATCGCCTGGGACAGGAAAGATCCGAATTACCTGTATATCAGCCGCGACACCGGAATCGAGCGGATCATCGACCCCTACGGCGCAACGCCCCAGCACGACCTTCTCTACCTGCGCGCCTTTCGCGAGTGGCAGAAAAGAACCGACAACAATGCTAGCCCGCCGGTCGACGTTTATGCCTACTCATACGAGGTGCAATACCTCTACGGCGCCCCCTTCCGGGCTCTCGCCCTTTCCTTCTCGGACCCCGACAGGCTGTATTTCGGCAACGACAACGGGGAAATCGGCCTGTTCACCTCGGCCCGGTCGATCCCCTCCCCTCTCGTCTCCTTCAGCAATACACCCATTTTTTCGGCAGCCGACGGCGTGAATACATACAATGGGAGCGGCTATTACAAGGCGCCGGGGCTTACCGGCCATCCCCGTTCGACGGTCTCAGGAAACCTGACCGACATCTCGATCGATCCCAACAGCCCCTGGACGCTTCTCGCAGCCACTTCCAGCGGTCTGTATCGCAGCACTGACAATGCCGCGAACTTTTCCACGATCGCGAACAACATCAACACGCGCGGCACACTGATCGATCCGACCAACGTCACCTACTTCTTCTACGGCGCCGAAAACGGTCTCTACCGGTCGAAAGACGCCGGCGCCACCTGGAACCAGATCAAATCGGGCCTCTCGAGCCACCTCGTCATCAACTGTTTCACGCAGTCCGAGGGCCCGCCCGGTTCGAAGCGACGCATCTGGGTCGGCACGACCGGCGGCGTCTACGCCGGCGCCAAGTCGCTCGACCTGTATTGAAGGGCAGCTTGACAGAGCCGCCACATCGTATATATTTTTAATATATACTAATTATGTTGCGGAGGTGACTCCATGCAATCAGCGAAACTGTTTATGAACGGGCAGAGCCAAGCTGTCCGGCTGCCCAAGGAGTTCCGGTTCAAGGGGAAAGAGGTTTTCATCAAGAAGATCGGGAATATGGTGGTACTCATTCCAACCGACCAGGTCTGGGACTCATTTCTCGAAGGCCTCAACGAATTCACGCCGGACTGTTTCGGCGCCCACCGCATTCAGCCCGCACAAAAGAAGAGAGAGGAGCTCGATGAATGAAGCTCACCTATCTTCTCGATACAAATATCTGCATCTATATCATCAAAGAGAAACCGGCTGACGTCATCCGCCGGTTTCTTTCGCTTACACCCGATGACATCGGCATTTCCACGATCACGCTTGCCGAGCTCGAATACGGCGTCAGCAAAAGTCAGCATCCCGAACGAAACCGGCAGGCTCTCGAAAAAATTCTACGCCCGCTTCAGATTCTCTCTTTCGATGAGAAAGCGGCATTTCAGTATGGACAGATCCGGAAAAATCTCGAGAAATCCGGAACGCCGCTCGGCAGCATCGATTATCTGATTGCGGCTCATGCTCTCTCGCTCGGCGCCGTTCTCGTCACCAACAACGAAAATGAGTTCAACCGCGTCAGATCTCTTCGCGTCGAAAACTGGGCGAAAAGCTGACAAGCTCTACCACGCCCCGCCGCGGATTCGCTGAATCCGGTTGTTTCCGCGCTCGACCACATACAAATCGTTTTCGATGACGACGACGCCCCAGGGTTCGGAAAACTCGCCAAGTTGCGTTCCCGGCCGGCCAAAGCGGTGAAGGGTGTTGCCGTTCATGTCGAACATGACGATCTGGTCGTTCACGGGGTCGGTGGCGTAGATTTTCGTCTGGGTGAGACAGAATGAGGCGCCGGGCGCTCCAATATCGTAACTAATATTTAAAGAATTGAGGTCCTTGTCATAAACGGTGATCTGTCCCAGACCGCGTTCCAGAACATACACGTTCTGGTCGGTGGCGTCGTATCGGACGGCCACAGGGTCACCGAGCCCGGTCTTCTTGCTGAAGAAGGCGTTGTTCGGGATATCCCATTTCATGATCCGCCCGTTGTCGCGGTCCGCGATATAAAACACCGAGGCCTCGTTCGCATCGACGTCCCCCACGATCTGCAGATCGGTCGGATTGTCGAGTTGATCGTCGCCGCTCCCAAACGGGAACTGATAGGAAGGCATTGTCTTGATGGTTTTCGCCGTCAGATCCGCCGCAAGGAATCGCTTGATTCGACTTGCGCCGGCTCCAATATCCATTTCCAGCGAGTAGACGGAATCTCCCGCCCCGGAAATGGCGATCAGGCTGTCCGTTAATGAACCGACCCCGGTCAAATTACGCGTAACAGTGGCTGGATCAGGGTCTAGAATGAGATCGCCATGCGCCGTGAGCAATCTTCCCCGCTTGAACCTGATGACTTCGGAACCCGAGGCGTTGGCCACAAACACGGTATCGATATCGTACCCGACGATTCCGGTCGGCCGCAGGAGCGGTTCCGAAATTCTTGCGGCATCATAGTATTCCGCATCCCAGACCCAGAACTGAATCGTCGTCGTGGATACGGAACCGAAGTTGTCCGTTGAGGTGAGAACGACCGTCTGGGTTCCGGGATTTTCAATATTCAACGATATAGATGCCCCCGTCGTCCTGAAGCTGCCAGGCGGGAAATACCACGTGAGACTTGCAGGCGGCTGAATTCCGACCAGTTCATGATCGGTTCCGGTCGCATTCAGGACGATCGGCGTTCCGGGGCTCGCAATGAAGATTGGAATTTCGCCAGGCGCCGTCGCATACTGCTCGGGACTGACGATCCGGGCGGTTGCCGTCGGCAGGCGGTTTACCAGCAGGGTGATGCTCGACGGGCTCTGAATCCCCGTGCTGTCGGTTCCGACGTAGGTGATCGTGCGCCAGCCGCTTGCGATCGTATTTGTCGTGGCTGTTTCGCCGGTTCCGAATTCGTTCGTTTCATCCCAGTACCATCTCATGGTCACGGGGGATGACGAGTCGGGAACGGCGGTGAACACGGCATCGAGGTCGGTATCGATCCGCGTGCCCGATGCCGGCGACGTGATGCTCGCCACGGGGTATCCAATATACACGCTGCGAGTGGCGGAGGCATCCAGGCCATACTCGTCGAGCGCCCGCAGGAGGATCTGGTGGGCGCCGGTCGCGAGTTCGCCGTCGGCGACATTCACGGTCGATCCCGTTTTCCAGGCAACGGGGCTGCCGTCGAGATGCCATGTCAGATTTGCGGCTGGAACCGGCAGATTCGAGCTCTGGGTCCCTGCGCCTATCATCGAGTAGGCATGGCCTCCGAACACGATGTCATCGTCCTGCACGGCGGCGCCGTTTCCCCAGGCGAGCGCGACGGTCGGCCGGTCGTCGACGAGGATCTGGATGGTATGCGTCGCACCGCGGCCCAGCCGGTCCGTGCCGGCATAGGAGATCGTATGGAGACCGATCGCAGGGGCATGCGACACCGAGTTGCCGACACCGAACTCGGCACCGTCGTCGTACCACCGCATCGTGATCGTGTCCGTCGAAGGCGGGACGGCGGTGAACGTGACGGTCGAACCGCCGGCGAACTGCGTTCCCGAAGCCGGGCTCTGAATGGCCGGGAGGGTATACCCGAAGTAGATGGAGCTCGTCGCGGCGGATGCGATCCCGTTGGAATCGACCGCCACGAGGCCTATTCGATGAAGTCCCGTCGCCACCTCGGCCGGTTCGACGAGATTTGGCGAGCCGGCCTTCCAGAGGGTTCCGTCGAGATACCAGGTCAGATTTCCGGAAGGAATCGGCGCCAGGGTGACGGCCTCGGTTGCCATGCCGACAAGGCTGATGCCGCTTCCTCCGAACAGGCACGTCCCGTCCGGCGGCGTGATCGCGAGGCTGGGCTTGGCCCTGACCAGGACCATGATATCGTCACGGTTCGCAACCCCGGCCGTATCAGTTCCTATATAGCTTAAATAATGCCATCCGAGTGAAGGAGAATCCGTCGATACCGTCGTCGTGGTCCCGAGCAGCCGACGTTCCGGAGAGTCGTAATCGAGCCACCACTGCATGGGGATCACCCCGTCCGCCGCGGGCGTTCCGGTGAGAACCAGCTGTTCCGCCGGATCGAAGGTCGTTCCCGATGCCGGGCTGGTGATCTCGGGAAGCGGGTATTCGATCGTGATATCGTTGGCCACCGAGCCGATCGCCGCTCCGAGCAGGCTCTGACCGGCAAGCGTGACACGCCGGACTCCCGCTGTCTCGACGCCGGATTCCAGGTCGAAGGAGGCGGTGGCCGTCCTCCAGGGAGAATCCCCGCTGGAATCGATGTACCAGGTCATGCGAGCGGCCGGCAGCGGGCTGATACCGTCGGAGTCGGTGCCCACACCGCGGAACGGAATAACGGTCCCGGTGAAAAAGGCGCTTCCAGACACGGGCATGAATGCCATGAGGGGAAGGTTTTCGACGCTGAGGTCAACGGTATTCGCGCTGACGATCCGTTGGCTGTCCGTACCCACGTAGGTTATCGTATGGCGACCCTCCGGGAACGTATATGTGAGAGGCGTACCGTCCCCGATCTTTTCAGCCCCCGCCGTCCCCCAGTTTTTCCACCATTCCATCATCAGAGCGCCGGTCGACGAGGGAGTCGCCGTGAGGGTGACAGGCGTTCCGATATCGACACGGGTTTCGTCGGCAGGGCTCAGGATGGAGGCGGGCGTAACGCGGACGTGAAACCGGTGGGTCACACTTCCGATCGAGGAAAGCGCCCCCGTTCCCTCGAGCCGGACGCGATGGGTTCCGGCTGTGAAGGCGGTATCCGGGACATCGAACGAGCCGATTCCCGACCGCCATGCGGCCGGAGCGTCATCGAGAAACCAGCTCATGCGGGTCGGAAGAATCGGCGCGCCGTTCGTGTCCGTTCCGACGCCCTGGAAGGCGATCGACTGGCCGGTGAAATATGCCGCATCTTCGGGGGGCGTGAAATCCATCACCGGCGGAAGATTTATTCGCACCGTTATACTTGCCGTGCCGACCCCGCCTTCTGAGTCGCGGGCGGACAGAGTGATGCGGTGAGAGCCAGCGGACAGGTTGGACTGGCTGATGCTCGTTCCGGACGCAAGGAACCCGTCGATGCTCGAGTTCCAGCCGAACGAATCGTTCGCGACGATTGCCCCGTCCTCGAGATCGACGGCGGTTCCCTGGAAGAGGACCGCGACATCCTCCAGATAGCTGGATTGATCCGCGGGACTTGAAATGGAAACGACGGGGCGGGCATTGATGACGGAGATGTCTTTCGTCGCCGTCGCCGGGACGTTCTTGCCGTCGACGGCCCTGAGGGCGATCCTGTATGTTCCGCGGGTGGTGAACCCCCAGGAGAACTCGCGCGTGCCGGTCGCCACCGACTGCAGATCGGAAGCGCCCGTCGCCAGATACCAGGTGAGGCTTGCAGCGGGGATCGAGACCCCGAGGTAATCCCTCGCCTCGCCCCGGAAGGCAACCGTTACACCCGCTTCGAACTGTGTTCCTGAGGGAGAGGTGATCTCCGCGACCGGGAGGGAGGATATCAGAAGGGTCAGGGTTCTCTCGATGCGCGTCGAAGCGTCTGCCACAACGAGGGTAATGATGGCCGTATCCACACTTCCGGCAGCTATCTCCGGTGAAGTCCAGGCGAATGTCGTTCCGGAATACGAGGTCGGCGCCCCCTTGGAGGCCGTCCATGAAATGTCCGGAGGGACATCGGACGGCCATGTAATGCTCGCTATATATGTAGCGCCCATGTTGCCCTGAATCTGCGACGTCGCCGTCCCGACGATGCCGGCAAGTTTCCGAGGTGCATGCATCGTGATTTCACCAGGTATTTCAGGGGCGCCCGGCGGCGACACGTAGATGACGAGCTGCGCCTTCGAGGTGAGGAACGGGCCGTATCCCGAAGCTTCGGTCGCAGCGAACGTGACGGTCGCCGATGCCGCGTCTGCGGGGGCAATCCAGACGGCGGAATAGCTCGCGACGCTCGAAAAGCTTCCGCCGCTCGCCGCCCAGGAGGTCACGAGCAGATCGCCGTCCTGGTCGGACACGCTCGCCGACAGGTTCAGCGCGCCGTTCCCCTCGCTCGTTCGGAGAGGCGCGGACAACCGCACGACCGGCGGATGATTCACACTGCCCGCCGGAACCATCGCCGCCCCGATGACGACGAGGGTGTCGCTCTGGAAGGTGCCGGCCGGAAGCGCCAGCACGGCAGGCTCCCATGCGGTTCCGACCGGCGGCGCGACGTGGATGGTGCCAACACCGGCGGCAGGCATGGATGGCGATAGATATATACCATTGCCCATCGATTCGAATGGCTCACCCCAAAGGCTCACGGTACAATTCACCGCGGCCTGTCCGGTGGGGCCGTAGACGAGCAGCCGGGCCCGACGGTCCGCAACGTCGGCAGGCGCGACCGACAGGTCCACCTGCACGGCTGGGGCATCGGGGCTGAGAACGGCCTGCCCGAGCGAGCGCACCTTGTAGGTCATGCCGCCGGGCGAGCGGACCCTGACGAGCACGTAGTAACTGCCGAACGGGATGCCGTCGATGCGATACAAGCCGTCTGCGGCCGGCACGGCGGTTATCGAGGGATTTTCCTCGAGAAAAACGACGGCGTCACCGGGTTGAACCGAGGCCAGCGATCGGGTCGACGAGGCGTGGATGCTCGCGAGGCCGGCCTGAAGCGTCAGCTTTCCCGAAATATGGCCAAGGGCGCCGGCGGAGCCGGCAACGCCTCCGCCTCCTCCTCCGCCGCCCATGCATCCGATCAGGACGCCGAGGGCCGCGACCAGAACTACCGCCAGCCTCTTCATTGGAAAAGGATATCATAAAACCAGCGCGCAGAGCAGTGGGGACGCGGTTTTGGCAGCTATTTTTTCGCCAGGGCGGCGGAGGTGTTGACCGCCTGGATCTCGAGCCGTCGCTTCTGATACAGCCTGAAAGCGGCTTCGGCGACGTCGGAAACGAACATCACGTTCATCGCCGCGCCCACGCCGCCCCCGACGACGGGGATGACCTGCACGGCTTTCCGGCGGGTCAGGTTGATGCAAAGCTGTTTCGCCACGTTGCGGACGGCGGCGGCGAAGGCCTCGCGGCCGAGGATCGAGCCCTGTTCACGGGTCGACACGGCGGTGTCCGGGGCATCCAGAAACGTCCGGATCTCGGCGGCGCCGGCGATGGCACTCTTCTTGTCTTCCATCGAGTTCGCCGCCCCGGCGCGAAGCGTCTGAAGGATGAACGAGCGTTCGGCCTCCTCGGCGCTGTCGAACCCGTAACAGGCGCCAAGTCGCCTGATGGTGCGGATCGTCAGAACGAGCAGCGCCGGAATATCCGCCGTCAGGCCAGGCAGGCCGGTCATGCCGGTGACGGCCCCCTCGGCCGCCGCCAGTCCTTTCGCCCAGGTCATCACGTTCTCGGCGAGTCCGTCGGAAACATGAAGTGGAGCTTTCGCGAGGTCACACACCGATGCTGCGTCGAAACCCAGCTTTTTCGCTTCGGCCAGG
Organism: uncultured bacterium; assembly: GCA_964389325.1. GTDB lineage: Bacteria > Muiribacteriota > Ozemobacteria > Ozemobacterales > Ozemobacteraceae > MWAR01. The sequence goes on from CAYMEN010000015.1 coordinate 52,442, forward strand.
AGATCGTCGATTCCCGAAACCGCGGCGGCGGCCTTCAAAGCAGCATCGATGGCTTTTTCCATGATGTCTTCGGGGATCACTTTCTGCGCCGCCCAGGCCAGAGGGGCCGCGATGAATCCCATGGTTCTCGCCATCGTCGACGGAGGTTGTGCTTCCCACGCCTCGATCCCGTCGAGCTGCTGCTGCTCGTATGCCCCTCTCATGTTTTCCATCGGTTGCCTCCGGCTGTCCTGGGATGTTGAATTTCGAACATTGTACGGCAGACGATCGCAGGAAACAAGAAAACCCGGATCCGCGAGGGATCCGGGTTCCTTGTTTCCGATGTATTCGGAAGAACCGGGGGAAGAATTACTTCTTCTCTTCGGTGGCCGGAGCGGCGGCCGGAGCAGCGGCGTCAGCCTTCTTCTCTTCGAAGGACTTGATCATGAAGCCTTCGGACTTCCCGTCTTTGGCGGCAACCTTCTCGCCCTCGAGGACGAAGGTCTTCTCGGCAACCTTCTCGACAGCGAGGAGCTCGGTGAGCTTGTCGCCGGGGAGGAGGGTCAGTTCGGCATCAGCGGTCTTGAAGGTGATGGTGTCGGGAGCGCCGTTCTCGCCCTTCACGACGACGACGGTGCCTTCGAGCTTGACGGGAGCCGGGGCGGCGACGTCGGCGGCGGGAGCCGGAGCGGCGGCATCAGCGGCGGGGGCCGGAGCGGCGGCGTCAGCGGCGGGGGCGGCGACAGCGGCGTCAGCGGCCGGAGCCGGAGCGGCGGCGTCCTGGGCGAAAACCGGGAGAGCGAAGGAAGCGACCATCAGAGAGAGAATCAGTGCGCGTTTCATTATCTTGAAATCTCCTTTGAATGTTTTGAGGTTCGACCTCGAGCTGGGTAATCGCAAAGCCGATGCCAACCCATGATTTTTGGCTTGTACACAGACTTCTTCGTTTTGGTACCCCGGAAAAGCGTATCTTTCCCCAGCTTCTTCTGCGGAATTTTCCGCACACCCCGGAATATTGGGTCTTTTTCCACACGCCATTTCCTGCACCTGTTTTCCTCGATATCGCTGTCCCCCTCCAGGAGCAGGGGAAATGCAGTCTGGCCCTGCGGCTTGATCGGATCAGGAATCGGCAAGGCCGTATTTCTTGAGACGGTACCGCAGAATATCCCGGGTCATCCCGAGAAGTTTGGCGGTCTGGGACTGGTTGCCCTTACATTTTGCGAGAGCTTCCTCGAGGTAGCGACGCTCGATCTCTTCGAGATGCCCCTGGAGATCCATTCCCTCCTCTGGGATAGGGACGATCTCCTGGAGGATGGTACGGGAAGCAGGGGCGGGAACCGCTCCATTCTGGCCGCCAAGGCCCAGGCTCGACGCCGTGATCTGGTCTCCGGGTTCGAGAATGACAGCGCGTTCGATGCTGTTCTTGAGCTCGCGAATGTTTCCCGGCCAGTGATAGGTGGCAATGAGCTGGCGCGCTCCATCGGCGAAGCCATTGAGCGCCCTTTTATATTTTGCAGAGTATACTTCAAGGAAATGCGCGGCGAGGAGCATGGCATCCCCCTGGCGCTCCCGGAGCGGGGGCAGAAAAATCGGCACGACATTCAGCCGGTAAAACAGGTCTTCGCGAAACTCGCCGTCCCTGACCGCCTGCGACAGGTCCCGGTTGGTGGCGGCGATGATGTTCAGGTCGACCTGGATCGGCCGGCTCCCTCCGACACGCCTGACGATCTGCTCTTCGAGCGCCTTGAGAAACTTCGTCTGGATCGTGAGAGGCATCTCGCCGACTTCGTCGAGAAACAGCGTTCCGCCGTCGGCGAGTTCCATCAGCCCTTTTTTCGTCTCGTCGGCGCCCGTGAACGCGCCCTTCTCGTGGCCGAACAGTTCGGATTCGAACAGGTTCTCGGGAATCGCTCCGCAGTTGATCTCGATGAAGGGCCCCGATGCCCGCGGACCGATAAGATGGAGCGCATTTGCGGCAAGCCCCTTCCCGGTGCCGCTCTCACCGCCGAGCAGGATAACGCCTGCGCCGGCCCTGCCGATACGCTCGATGGCGCCGATCACTTCCTGCATCCGGGCCGATCGGCCGAGAACGGCGTATTTCGGCTGCCGCTGGGCCCGCTCGGTGGCAAGCGATGCGACGACCTTTTTGAGCCTGGCCGCTTCGAGGGCATTTTGTATTGTAAGACGTATTTTTTCCAGCGTGTAGGGTTTGAGGATGAAATCGAAAGCGCCGGTGCGGATCGCCGTCACGGCGGTCTCGACATCGGCAAACGCCGTGACCATGATCACCTGCACATCCGGGTCGATCTGTTTCAGCCGCTCCAGAAAAGCTGTTCCCTGCATGCCGGGCAGCCGGACATCGACGACGGCGGCGTGAAACCGCTGTTTTTCCACGACGGGGAGAGCATCCTCGGCGCTGGCATACGCCCAGACCCGGTATCCGCTGCGTTCGAGGTCGCGCTTGAGGCCCCAGAGGATCAGCTTTTCATCATCGATCAGCAGCAGATCATGCATTCGGATGTTCTCCCTCCCTGTCAGCTTCGGGCTGCGAGACGATCTCGGCCGTGGAAAAACTCGTCGCCGACCGCGAAGGCGCTCCGTTCATGGAAACGGCCGCAACTTCTCGCGGGAGTTCCAGTTCGAATCGTGCGCCGGCCAGGCGTCGGCCGGTTGCCGCCCGGACGGTCCCGCCATGGCTCTCGACGATGCCGGAGACGATGGCGAGGCCGAGCCCCGTGCCTTTCGTCTTCGTCGTGAAAAACGGGTCGAAAATCCGCTCCAGCCGTTCGCCCGGAATCCCGGGGCCGGAGTCTTCGACGACGATCCTGACGCCGGCCGGGCAGTCTTCGGCGAAGATCTCGATCCAGCCGTCCCGGTCGACGGCATCGATCGCGTTCGTCAACAGGTTCAGCAGGGCCCTGTGAAGCTGGTTCCTGTCGGCGAGTGCCTCATCAAGTCCATGCGGAATATCTATATTCATCGATATTTTTCTTTCGTCCAGCCAGGATCGAAGGAGGATTCTCAGCTCGTCCATCAGTTCGGACCATTTCATCCGCTCCGGATTCAGAGAACGAGGCCTGGCGAAGACGAGCAGGTCGGAGATGATGCCATTGACCCGGTAAACCTCCTTCAGGATCTCGGCGAAGATCTCACGATCGGGGCCGTCTGCGGGATACCCGTTCTGAAGGGCCTGGATGGCGGTTCCGATGGCCGCCACCGGGTTCCGCACCTCGTGTGCGACGGTGACCGCGAGCTGCAGCATCGAGGAAAGGCGCTTCTGTTGTTTTCCGATGGCCGCGTTCATCTGGTTGAACGAGTCGATCAGTTCCCGCATTTCCGGCGCTCCGGCCGGCTCGAGATACGCTTCCCTGCCCGGCTCGCCCGACGTGCGCATGATGTCCATGAGACTTCGAAGCGGGGCCATTGCCGCCCGATGCAGGTAGAAAGCGAACAGCAGGCCGGCCGTGAGCACCAAGGCGGCCACCCACAGCATCGTCCGGCTCATCGACTCGATCTGCTGGCGCATGATTCCGTCGAGGGTCTTCCGATTCTCGCGTTCCCGCTTCAGCAGCTCACGAATTTGTTGGTGGAGGCGGGTCCGGGCCGCCTTGATCTGTTGCAGCGTTGCCGAAGAAACGGCACCGACGGGGAAATTCGGATTGATCGTGTACGTCGCGTTCTGGAGCAACGCTGCCATCTCGAGGCGCGTGCGGTCGAGCAGAGCGAATTCCTCCCCCTGCCTGCGAAACTGGCGCAGCTCCCTTGCCCTGTCCAGGAGCGTGTCGACCCGCTGGCTGAACGAGAAGTAATGCCTCCAGGTCTGGTCAGAGATGTACTGATCGAAAATCTCGGACGTCTGGAACAGCTCGAGCAAGTCGTTCTGCACCTGGCTTCCAACCATGAGCACGTCGTCCGCAACCCGCAGGTGCGCCGTCGCATCGATGACGCTCGAAAAGCGGCGCAGGGCGATTCCCATGAACGCGACCATCAGGACGCAGATGAGCAGGGAACCGAGGATCACGCGCTGGGAAAGGCCGAACCGACGCACCCGAAGCCTCCGCTACCGGAAATACCCGCCGCCGGCTGTCGGCGACGCGGCCCGCATTATACGGCGAAGGGCGCCGGTTTGCCAGTCATGCCGGCAAATCACTCGAAGGCCTTGAATTCCTCGGGCGCGGCCGTCTCGTCGCGCCAGGTGATGATGTTGAACGCCGCCGGCGGATAGGGCGGGAAGTAGTCGCCGCCGCCGCGAACGAATGTCTGGTCCCAGGATCGCCGGCGGATGATCGGCTGGTCTTCTCGGAGCCTGCCGTCAAGGAATACGTCGGCCTTCCTGTTCCGCAGATGGATCATGCCTCCGTGATGCCGGAGAATCACCCGAGTGTCGTCCCCGGCATATCGGAAGCATCTCATCAGCTTGTCGTCGATGTTCCCGAGTTCGTTCGTGACTTTTCCGGTTCCGTCGAGGGAATCCCAGCGGGCGTTCAGCTCTGCGCTGTCGATCAGAAGGGCGTTAACGGTCATTTCGGGCATCCGGAACCCCGTCTTGGGATTTTTCACCGCCATCTTGAACAGACGGTCGCAGGCGTTCCAGATGCCGAGCGAGCGGTCCGGCTCCTCCTCGTCCATCTCCTTTTCCATCCGTTCGAGAATCATGTTGATCGCGATGTCGCGCTCGAACGGCATCAGCGTGCCGGTCATGTAGCAGGCGCCGCCAATCGTCTCGAGGATTTTCTGCCGCGCAAGAAAGCCTTTGAGGCAGAACCGCTGTTTGGAGGCCGCCGGATCGGTCGTCGGGTCGAGATACTCGCGAAGCTCCTTGAGGGCCGGATGCACCAGCAGGCTTCCCAATGTGACGGGAATGACCTCGGGCGGCGTTTTCGGGAGGGCGAACAACGAGCTGATCTTGTTGAAATTCAACGCGAGCATCGGCATGCGTAAATCACGGGCGGTCGTGCTGAATCTCGGCGGATACGCGATGGGCACCATCGCGAGCGGGTTCAGCTCATTGCCGCCGAGCCGCATGCCGATCTCGTAGTCGAGAAGGGTTTTCAGCTCCTCGCGAAGGAAGTTGAGCGGATTCGAGTAGTCGAACCAGATGCGGCCAAACGAAATCACCATCACGCCGTTCTTGTCGGAACCGTTCTCGAGCTTCTTGTCGTATTCGCGCCAGCCGAGATCCCAGTTCTGGGGATTCTTCGGGTTCTGGTTGAAATCGCCGGCCATGTAGACATCCTTCTCACAGACCAGCGTGAGCGCCTTGAACGGAGGGTTTCCCCAGACGCGCAGGGGAACCATCGAGTAGATGAGCGCCTTGCCCCGGTCGTCTGATGAGGCGTCGGAAGGCTTCGAGGTATCCTCCGCTTCCGCCTGGTTCGTCAGATACTTGTCGGGAAACTTCAGATCGTAGACGACTTCCGCCGGTTTGGCGGGGTTGCGCCACTTGGAAGGGCCAAACCCCTTGAAGGAAAAGCCCGGCAGCAGAACGATCGGCGCAGGATCGCGGGCTTTTCGCCAGTAATCGGGGTTCAGGACCGGGAATTTTTCGGATTTACCGCCGCGCATCCCGTCGAGCACGAACTGGGTCAGCACTTTTCCCATGCCCACCTCGGGAAACGTCTCGAACCCTTCCGGCAGGTCGGAATCGGCGTCGGATTTGAGATGCCCGCTCTTGCCGTTCCTGAAGGTGACGCGCGTTCCCGCCGTCGTTTTGAAATATCCGGGGGTCGATATTTTCTCCATGTCGAGCAGTTCGAGACCGGCATCGATCGGACCTCGCTTGCCGACCTTCAGCATCTCCTGGCCGTAGAGCCGTCCGCGCCGGATGATGCCGGGCACAAGGCGGTTCGGACCGAGTTCGGCGAGATCGAGAACCTGTCCGTCGTACTGCATGTATGAGCCCGGCGTCAGCCGTTCGATCACCGCCTCGACCTTCCGGCAAGCATCGCCGACGCTCCCGATCGCCTCCAGGATGAAATACCGGTGCGCCTCATCGACCGTCTTCGTATCGACGCTGTTTTTTGCGCCGGCAAGCTTCACCCGCACCTTGAACTCCCCGGTGATGCGCGTGCGCTTCATCGTGACGCGCCCGGTGTAGATGCCGCGTTCGGGATGGTCCAGCTGGAGGCCGTCCGCGTCGCCGACGAGCCAGGTTTTGTGTTTCGCCGGGCTCGACCAGCCTTTCAGCGGGATATAGGGGTTGCCGTGGGTGACGAACTGGTAGTCCGCCTTCATCTCGGCCAGGACGGCATGAACCCCGGCTTCGGCCACGCACAGCGCGAGGTAATCCTTCGCGCTGCGGGAAAGCAGGTGGATCTGCCCCTGCTGGAACCGGAAGACCGCCCCGATGAGGATGCCGAGGATGAGGGCGATCATCAGCACGACGATGAGCGCCTGGCCTGATGAATATCGATACATATTCATGGATTCACCCCATTCGGTCTGCCGCGCAGGGTGAAGCATGTCCGGATCGTGTGCGCGGCATCCGCTCGGGATCCGGAACCGCCCCCCTGGCGGACGAAGGTGATTCTGACGTGAACGAGATACGGGCCAGTTCCATCGGTTTCATACGGTTCGGTGATGATGAAGCTCTTCAGCGGCAGGCCCGGAACCGAACCGAACCTCACGGGCCGGCGAATCTCCGTATAGACAACCATATCTTTCACGCCGCCGCAGACGGTCCGAGTGCCCCTCCAGGGGGCCGGCCCGCCCGGCCTGGTTGGAACCTCGGAGTTGATGTCGCGAACGAGATCGAAGGTTCCGTCCTTCGCCTGAACCAGCCGCCAGTCGACGGTCGTCAGCTTCAAAAAATTCTCGTCCGGCGGTTTCACGGCGAAGTCCAGCGCCTGGCTCTCGAAGGTGCAGACCTTTCCCTCTCCGGTGCAGATCAGCTTTGGTACGACCTCCCGCATAACCGGCGAGGGGAAGACGACGCGATTCGAGTTTCTGACATCGTTGGCGAAATGCGACAGGAAGAGCCGCGCGCTTTCGTTCACGCCGATATGCTCGAGAGCTGTCCTGATCGAGCGGATCTCGGCAAAGAACAGGCGATAGACAGCCAGGATCAGAAGGAGAAACAGCGCAAACCCGATCATGATCTCGACGAGCGTCACCCCCCTGTCCGGGCGGCGCAGGCCGGCCGGCACCCGATGCCCGGGGATGCCCGGCATGCCCCTGTGGCGAAGAGTGAACGTCGGCAGTGTCATGCGCTCACCAGAGATCGGCCTGGGTGGTGACGGTTTCAAACGTCAGGGGCGTTCCGTCCTCGGTCGCCCGCCAGGTGACGACGACCCTGATGACCTTCAGGCCCGAAGGCACGCCGCCGATCTTCGACGGGCAGTCGGTCACGCTCAGTTCGCGCTTGAACTCGGTCTTGCCGATTTTGACGATGGGGATGAACCCTTCGTTCGAGTCGTACACCTCGCGCCCGGAATTGAAATCCTCCGTCAGGGTGTCCCGCCGGATATCCTTCGACGCGCCGATCTGCTGGAACCGGGCGGCCCGGACGGATTCGACGGCCTGCGCGGCAAGCGCCACGGCGGTTTCGAAATCACGCGTTTTGCGCACGCCGACGAAACTGTTGGAGATGGTCCAGCCGATGAGAAACAGAACCGTCATGAGCGCCGCCGCGACGGTCAGTTCGACCATCGTGAGTCCCCGCCGGCGCCTGGTTCGGATCATCATGTTTCAGGAACGACGCGCGGGAAACGGCAGAAAACCGTTCCCCGCGCTGATCGGGTCTGCTCCGTCTTAGAAAAGGTCTGAAGGATTGAGCCCTGCCTCCACCATCACGGCTTCAGGCGCGGGAATCGCGTCTCCGGCGCGCTGGTCGAGCGTCGCCGGTCCCTGGGTGATTTCCCGAACGAATTTGGGATCGATATTGGGGTTTTCCTGGACGGTGTTGGGCGGATTCAGTGCATCACCGGTCGGCACCCAGACGAAGTCCGGATGGGTGTCGCGACTCTGGCCGGTCCATTCGCCGCCGGTGATGTTGCCGTTGCCGTCGACGAACAGGTTGTAGGTGTAGGTGGTCGAGAACCACTTCGTCCCGAGAAAGTCGACGGCGACGTTGTCATCGGCATAATATACGGTCGTCTTCACTTTCAGTTTCTTCTCGTCGAACCATCCCGAGTTCCAGCTCGATTCGAATTTGTACAGCGGATAGTTCCAGACCTGGCGGTCGGGCGTGGTGTCGCAGATCATCGCGCTCTTGCCGTTCTGGATGTATTCGAGGAGGAGGCGGTGGAACTCGTCGGGATAGATGTCCTGCGGATCGTCGCCGGGGTTGCCCCAGTTGCGCTTGCCGTAGAACATGCAGTAGGTGTTCATGTACTGTTCGCTCAGAATTCCCTTCTGGTCGGACGTTTCAAAGACGATTCCGTTCCGGACCCGGCGTTCGCGGGGTTCCGGGACCAGGATGGCGGCGGCGGCCCAGCCATTGCAGTGACCTTCCCAGTTTTCCGCGCGCGGATTATAGTGGGTGTTATTTATATTCGCTTCCCAGGCGTGAGCACCGGGATTGCGGCCGGTGCGCGACTGCACATAGGCGTCGTAGCGGGCGAAGGGCGAGGGCTGATGGCCATTCCAGCCATTCACGAGCAGGCCGCGCTTCCGCGACCACCAGTCGCCGGACCAGGGGGCCGGCTTGATTTCCCCGCGAGCCGAGCCGTCTTCCGCAGAAACGGGAGCCGACGCGAAGAGCGGAAGAGCAACGAGCGCGATGGCAACGAGGCGTCGGATGTTCATCATTCTTCACCTTCCTTCGGTTCGTCCCCATTTCCGGGGGCCGGGGGCAACGTTTCGGGTATCGTCGGCGGAATCAGGCGGACGCGCCGGTCCCGGCTCTCACACGAGATCGCCCACGGCGAGCCTTCCTGCCACAACTGCGTCTGAACGGCGCCGGACCGGGTGTCGGCCAACTCGACCTGGAAGGTCTCTCCGCCGAGGCGGTAGGCGGTGAAGGCATCGGCATGCTGCCGGTCGGGCTTCTTGTCGGCCTGGCTGACCTGACGTTTGAACGAGAACCCGGCAACCTTTTTGATCTTGTCGAACATCTTCGGTTCGGGCGCGGCATAGGCGCCGAACCCGTCGGCCCGCTGAACGGACGGCCGCACGAGCGGGAATACGGGGAGGTCATAAGGAATCAGGGTATCGTCACCGATCAGCGGCTCGGAGTGGAACGGATCGATCGGCTTTTCCCTGCTCTTCGCGCCGAGGAAGGAGGGGAAGATCTCGATGAGTCGCATGGGTCGGAGCTCCCGCACGGACAGGTAGAGGACGGCCTGCATCTTCAGGTTGCGTTTCGCCGGATAGATGTGCAGGACGTAGCAGTCGGTGCGATGAACGGACTTGCGGGATTTCACATGGAAGACCCACTTGATCGGTGGCATCCAGACCTCGCCAGGATTGCGCTGGTCGCGGTAGGTCGCCTCGAGGGTCCATTTGTCACCGATTTTCCATGAGGGAACGAACCCCTCTTCGAGCTGGGTTGCCGGGGTTTCCATCGCCGGAGGAGCGGGCGGAATGGCAGCCTGGCCGATCTGGCCCGGCTCTGTGCCCTGAGCGGCGCAGACGAGCGGCAGCGCGGCAAGAAGCCCCGTCGCGAATACCTTTCCGAAAGACCGGATCATGAATTCACCTCCAAAGAATCGAACAGCCGCCCATGCGGCGATGATGTCTTTTCATTGTAACGATGACGTGCCGGATCGTCAAATCCGGTTGATTCGCCGGGTCAATCGCCCCGTGCCGCGTCACGTTTCTCAACATAGTCGAGCCACTGCCTGCAGCGTTCCCTGACCGCTTCCCGTTCGGAGGGAGTCAGCGTTTCCCCGGCCTTGTCGCGAAACTCGATGCATCTTCGGCTGCGGCTGGCTGCGAGAGTCAGCCAGAAATACGCCTCGGACATGTCCTGAGGAACTCCCTTCCCGAGCGCATACATATTGCCCAAGTTCATCTGCGCATCGACGTATCCCTGCTCGGCGGCTCTGCGATACCAGTTTGCCGCCTGGCGATAATCCTTGATGACGCCCAGACCGTTGAAATACATATACCCAAGATTATATTGAGCACAGTCGTAGCCCTGGTCGGCTGCCTTGCGAAACCATTCCGCCGCTTCCACCGGGTCGATCCCGATGTCTTTCCCCGTAGCCCACCGAACCCCGAGCATGGTCTGCGCCCAGGGATCTCCCCGCTCTGCGGCGATCTTCAGCTCTTCGATGGTCCCCGCCAGAGCCGCGGCCGACACACACAGCCCAACGATCATTCCTGCCAGAAATCGTTTCATGATCTCGATCCACTCCGCCGTTGATATTTCACGATCTTACCACAGCTGCCTCGCCCTGACTTCCCGAAATCGAAAGCCGCCCCGGAATCGTTATCCGAAGCGGCTTTGCGGGTGCGCCTACCAGGACTCGAACCTGGGGCACCAGGATTAGGAATCCTGTGCTCTATCCACCTGAGCTATAGGCGCAATTCGGGTGGTCATCCCACCTGCGGTTATTGTATACCTTCTCCGGGGAGAAATCAAGAGATTGGGCGGGAGATGCATCGGGCAATTCGATGAGGTAGAATTGGTGGAAATGCAGTGGTTTTCGATTCCCGATCGGAGAGGTGGTACATGACGGTGACGAGACGGCGGTTCGAGGTGTTCGGCATGTTCGCAGCGATGCTGATGGTTGCCGGGGTCTGCATATCGGAAGCGGCTGATCCTGGATACGAACTCGCGAAGACCTGCCGGTCGAATCTGGCGATGCTCCGGGAAGCGACGGAAAAGTGCATCGAGTCGGGCGTCAAGGAGTTCCCGACCTGGGCGAAATTCAGGGACGTCCGGACGATGATCCTGACAAGCCGGTTTCTGGCCAAGGATCCAAAGCCGCCGACCCTCGACTGCGAGTATTTCCTCATCTACAAGGATCCGAAGAATTTCGACTGGTATTGCAACCTGCACGGACTGGTCGGCGGTGATCAGTCGACGACGTTCAGATACCACGAATATCAGTTCACGGCGTATACGAGCAGCAAGTATCTGGGCAACCCGAAATACAAAACCCACGCGGACAATCTGCTCCGGTGGGCTTCATACGAACCGACGGTCGTCGAGAATTTCAAGTATCACTATGCCCGCAATCCGATGACCACCCTGATCATCGCAGGAGTCGGCCTGTTCTTCTGTTTCTATATATTTAGAAATATTTTTTACTGAGCGGTTTCCCGCTCGAGCCGGATGTCCCTCATCAGCATCTCGAGAGTGGTGTCGACCCAGTAGCCCGAGAACCCCTGTTTTCGGGCCTTCAGGAGGTTGAGCCAGGCACGGCCGCGCTCGCCTTTCTGAAGCCAGGCCATCGCAAGGATATAATAGGACCAGCCACGCTTGAGGGCTTTTCCTTCGAGCATGCGGATCGTCTCGCCGGGCTGATGCAGGGCGAGGTGGATGGAGGCGATATCGCACAGGATCAGCTCGTTCGCAGGCTTCAGGCTCAACGCCAGGCGGAGCTCGTCGAGCGCGTCCAGGAACGCCCCCTTGCCGGAAAGGACGAGCCCCATGATGTGATGGGCGTCGGCCGACCCCGGCTCTTTCACCTCGAGCAGGCGGGCATACTCGCTGGCGCGCTCAAAATCGTCGTTCCCGGCCGCGCCGATGAGGGAGAGGTTAAAATACACCCGGCCAAGCTGCCTGTAGCCATCAGTCGCATCCGGGTCGAGATGAACGGCCTTTTCGTAAGCTTCCCAGGCCTGGCGCAGCATCCGCTCGTTCCCGAGCCTGAAGCCCTCCTCGACGAGCTGCGGCAGGTCGCCCACGGGAATCCCGCCCTGAAGGACTCGCACGGAAACGGCGCCCGCGGGGAAGACGTTCCAGCTCGCCACCAGCACAATCAGTATTCCAACAAGTATATTTCTCTGCGTTCTCATCATGGACATCTGTATCCTCCCGATGGTATAACTGGGGTCAGGCTGTTGCCCTATGTGACATATCACGGAACATCCCCGCATGCCAATACATTCAGCGAAATTCATCGACGACGGGCGCGACCGGCCGACCGGGCCGCGCCTCCCTCGCCGCACGCCCGCTTTCACCCTGGTGGAAATCCTCATGGTCATGACGCTCGTCGGCTTCGTGGCCCTGCCGTTCACGCGCATGTTCCTCTTCGGCATGCAGGGCAGCACCGAAAACCTTGAGCACATCATCGCCTACAACCTCGCCCGCGAAAAGATCGAAGAAGTGCGCTCCCTTCCCTTTCATCTCGTCAAATCCGACTTCGAGAACTTCTCCACCGTTTTCCGCGACCGGCCTGATTTCGACGAGGCCTTCGAAAGCCGCGACACGTTCGAGAAGGTGTTTTCCGACATTTTCACCTCCTCGAGCATTGAAAGAGACCCGGACGCCGAAACCTTCAAACGACTCAAGGGCCTGTATAAATCGGCATTTCTGCGAGATATCGAGCTGTATCCCGACGAGGTGAAACCGTATCGCCGCGTGATGGACGTCGATTCACGGTATGACACCTCCGTGCCGGCCAGACTGAAGAAAGTGACCGTGCGGATCTACGACCATCAACAGCACCGCCTTGCCGAAGTCGTCACGCTCGTGGGACAGCACCGATGATCCGCCGCCGAACATTCGCAGGTTTCACGCTGGTCGAACTCCTGATGGGAATGGCGCTCACCGTCCTGGTCGGCGGCGTTCTCTACCTGCTCCAGTCGACCGGCATGTCCACGGCTGCCCGCGGCACGGTCAGGCTGACGCTCCAGTCGGAAATGAGACGGAAGATGGAGCGCCTGGTGAACGACCTTCGCTGTTCGAACGAGGTGCTCGAGGTTTCCCCGACGCACCTGCGGCTTGCCCGATTCAGGCTCGGCGACGAGGACGAGGATCTCACCGGCGACGCGGCGCTCATCACCGTCACCTACGAACTCGAGCGCCAGAAAGGCCGCTGGACCCTGTTCCGCTCCGAGCGCGGCGATGCGCCGATCGAGATATTCTCGGCCGACCAGATCGACCAGGAAATGTTTTTCCCGTATTTCGAGCAGCCTGCCGCCGAAGAGGGCGGGCCGGTGACGTTCGAGCCCTTCGACATGAAATCGAACGATTCCGGCCAGCGCAAGCGCATCACGTTCATGCGCATCCGCATCAAGGCGAAGCAGAACCGCGAGCAGGTCGTGCTGACGACGGCCGTCACGCTGCGCACGGCCCACTCCCGCACCCTGCAACCGAACTGGAAATTCCGCTAGGAGACACCGATGCTTCTGGCCTCGCTGTTGTGCGGGCTCGCCATGGCGATCCATCTTGCCCTGGGCGTTCTCGTACTGGCGCGTGCGCCGCGGCAGCCGACGAACCAGTGCTTCAGTGTCCTGCTCTTCCTGTTCTTCGTCTGGTCGCTCGCCGAGATCCTTCTCGTCACCCGCGGCGCCCCCCAGCCGAGCATGCGGCTCGTGAACATGCTGATGACGCCGATTTTCCTCCTGCCGCCGGCGTTCGCCCTGTTCACAGCGTTGTTTCCGCGACGTGTCGACTCCGCGTGGCACCTGGGAACGCCGATGCAGAAGCTCCTGGTCTTCGCGCCGGCAGGAGTGTTGCTGGCCATTCTCTGGAGCGGCCGTCTCATCCATTCGCTCGACGCCGTTCCGGGCGGGTTCCTGATCTCACTCGGCAAGCTGGAGTATCTCGCGAAGGGCATCGTCATCGGCTACCTGCTCCTCGCGATGAAAACTCTGGGAACGGCACAGAAAGAGCTCGAAACCGATTTTCAGGAACGGCGCCTGCGATACGCGTTCGCGGCGTTCGTCCTTCCTGCCGCCGCCGGCTCGGTGTTCATCGCCCTCGGGAAGTTCTACCTGACCGGCCAGACCATGTATACCTTCGGGCTGTTTCCCGCGTTGGGAATCGCGATGGCCGGGATTCTCGGGTATGCCATCCTGCGCCACAACCTGCTCGAGATCGACATGATCTTCTCGATCGGCCTCGTGTATACGCTTCTGACGGCGATCCTGGCCGGAGTTCTCGAACTTCTGGAAAACGCCCTCCAGAACATTCTCGACCTCTCGGGCGGCGTCGCCACGGTCGTCTCCACCCTCGTCCTCGCGGCCGTTTTCTCGCCCCTGAAGGAGCTGATCGTCGCCTGCGTCGACAAGTTCTTCGGTCGCAAGTCTTTCGATACGGCCGCCGTCATCCGGCACGTTCTCAGCTCCATGCGCAAGGCGAACTCCCCGGACGCCGTCATCGATACGCTGCTGAAGGAACTCCAGCCGGTCCTGAACTTCGGCGGTGCCGCGGTCATGATGGCCGGCGGGACGTCCCGCGCGTGGCCATCCTCATCGACCCCGGTGAGCGCTGGAATTCCCACGGAATGGCCGCCCGTCGACGAGATCGACGCCCTCCTGGAACTGGCGAAGGAAAACGGGAAACTGGAAATCGCCACATTCTCGCACTGGCGCGAAAGCGGCTTCCACTGGGCCTTTCAGATACGCCGCGAGCATTCGATCCAGGGCGCATTCCTTCTGGCACCGAAGCCCGGCCGGCTCCCCTACTCCGACCAGGAGCGCAGCCTGGTTTCGAGCCTGTGCCAGGAGATTCCGCCGGTCCTCGACACGCTCGCCCTCCTCGGCGAGATGGTCAGCCGCGACCGGGCCACCCGCGAACTCGAATGGGCCGAGAGCCTGTACCGAGAACTCCAGGAACCATCTGGTAAGATTTCTTTCAATGTATATGATGCCTATATATATTCATCCCTCGCCCGCGAGATCAAGGGCGACCTGATCGTCGTCGAGAACGGCACGGAAAGCCCGTTCATCGCCGTCTGCGACGCATTTCACCAGGGGATCGCCGCCGCGGTCACCCTCCATGCCGTGACGGCGGCCCTGCGCGCCGCCAGGCCGGCGGACCGGCTGTCCCCGATCCACGAGATTCTCCGGCGCTTCACCGCCCCTCCGCTGCGAACGGCGCTGACCCTCGTCGAGCCCGATGCCGACGGACTGGCCCTCCGTCTCGCCGGAAACCCCCGCCCCGTCGTCATCCGGAACGGGCACCCGCCCGATTGGTCCGGCCCGCAGGGAGAGCCGCTCGGCGTATCCCAGGCCGCGTCCGTCGAACGATTTTCCGTCGACCTCGGACCGGGTGATCTGCTGATCGTCTCGACGAACGGCCTCACCAAGGCGCTTACCGCGTCCGGGACGACGGGGCTCGAAGGACTGGCCGGCCGGGCGGCGCAGGGCGTCGAGGGAGCCCACGCCGCGATCCAGGAACTTCTCTCCGGCCTCCCCGGCCTCTCGACATTCCCTGATGATATATCATACGTTATCATACAACGGAGAACACAACTATGAACACACCACGACGGCGCCATTCGAACGCGATACGACTCGGCAGGGTCCAGGTGGGCGGCGGGGCACCCGTCACCGTCCAGACGATGACGAAAACGGATACGCGCGACGCCGAGGCGACGGTCCGGGAGATCGAGCGACTCGCGTTCGCGGGGTGCGAGATCATCCGCCTGGCGGTTCCCGACATGGCGGCGGCGGAGGCGCTCGGCGCGATCGTTCCCCGCTCGCCGATCCCGGTCCTCGCCGACATCCATTTCGACCACACCCTCGCCCTGCACGCGCTGGAGAAGGGCGTTCACGGGCTGCGACTGAATCCAGGCAACCTCCGCGACGCCGACAAGGTGCGGAGCGTAGCCCACGCTGCCGCGGAGCGCAGCGTGCCGATCAGGGTCGGGGTGAACGCCGGCTCGCTCGACCCGGCGATGGCCGCCAAGCATGGCGGCGTCACGGCGGCGGCGCTCGCGGAGTCGGCCCTGAAAGAAGTCTCCCTGCTCGAAAGCGTCGGGTTTTCGGCGATCAAGATCGCCGTGAAGGCGTTCGACCTGCCCACGATGCTCGAGGCGACCCGGATCGTCGCCCGATCCTGCGAGCACCCGCTCCATCTCGGCGTGACTGAATCCGGCCTTCCCGAAGAGGGCATCGTCCGCTCCGCCATGGGGATCGGCACCCTGCTCATGGAGGGGATCGGCGACACGCTCCGTGTCTCGCTCACCGGCGACTCCGCCGAAGAGATCGCGACCGGCATCCGCATCCTGCGATGCGCCGGCCTGCGCGAAACGGGGCCGACCATCGTCTCCTGCCCCACTTGCGGCCGCTGCCAGATCCCGCTGCAGAGCATCGCCCGCGAGGTCAGCCGCCGCGTTGCCTCACTTCGCGCCCCGGTCACGATCGCGGTCATGGGCTGCGCCGTTAACGGTCCGGGCGAGGCCAGACAGGCCGATTTCGGCATCGCCGGCGGCAAGGAGAGCGGACTGGTGTTCAAAAACGGCCGCATCGTGAAAACCCTTCCGGCGTCGGAACTCGTCGACGGCCTGCTCGACGTGATCCATCAAAGCCTGGGCGAAGCCCCGGACGCCGCACCGAAAAAATGACGCGCGCCGCCTTTCCGAGAAGGCGCAAATTGTGGTAAATACCCTTGTCCCGGCATCGCCGGGGCAAGACAGACCATTCCCGGGGAGCGTATCCATGCAGCGCGCCATCGCCTTCCTTCTCATCGCCGTTTCCTGCCTCGTGTTCGCGGCTCCCGATCCCGCATTCGCGGCCCCCGGGCCAAGCGAGGGAAATGTCGCGTTCACGGGCGACCGCGTCAAGATCCATTTCCAGCCGCCTCTCCGGCAGGGCGACGGCGGCCCGCTGAACCGCGACGTTTCCCGCCTCAACTTCGTCACGAACCTTCTCGATCACTACCTCGCCGCGCTCATCCGCATGGGCCACATCGCCTCAGATACCCAGCTGACGCTCGAATACTCCTCGGCGAACAATATGACGACGAACCCCGGGCCCAACCGCATCACCCTGAACGATCTCGGGCTCAACTCGATTCTTCTCCAAGTGAACGCGGCGCTCAAGAAACTTCGCGGAACAACGTCTTCACGCCTGATAGACGATGTGAAATCCGTGATGCAGATGCGCGATCATCTGCCCAGGCGCGACAACACGGTGGAAACGCGGCACGGCTTTTCCTGCCTGTCCGACGGACTCCGGGAAATCCACCCCGATATCGATTTCGAGCTGACCGGCACGGATGGCGTCCTGACGCTGCGCTCGGATGAAACGACGAACCATATCGCCCGACTTTCCGATGCCGCGACCGGTTCGATCCTGCTGGAACACAGCCGCTGGCCGTATGGCTTCATGCGCTGCTCCGTGGACGGCAAATGGCTCGCCTTCACCGAGAACGGCACGCCGAAGCTGCTCCATCTGCGCAGCAAGGACGCGAAGCCGCTTCCTCTGTTTCCTGACATCCAGGCACAGCTCCTCGACATGGAATGGTCCCCCGCCGGACAGCAACTCGCGGGCATCGTGCTGAACCGTGGCACGCTCGACCGGGTGCCGTTCGTCTACGACGCATCGAACGGCCGGTTCGACGAGCTCGTGTCGAACCAGACCCAGATCGACGGGAATTACCAGTTCGCCTGCCCCTCGTGGTCACCAGACGGGAAGCGGCTGTTCTTCATCACGGACCACGACATCAATCTCGTCGATCTCGGCGCCAGAATGATCGCTCCGAAAGTCGTCACGGTTTCGAGCCAGCTTTCCGAGATCGTCTGGTCGCCCGACGCGCGCGCGTTCGCCCTCGTCGAGGTCGACGGCCAGGCCCGTGACAAGAAGGAGTTCGACGACCGGGATTTCAAGGGATCGACGCTGCACCGGTATAACCTGAACGAGTTCGGCAAGGCGATCGAACTGACCGAGCAGCGACATGTTTCGAGCGACACCATCAAGCTCGTCTCGTTCTGGACGCGCGACCGGGTGCTGTATCTCGAGGGACATCTCCGAATGCAGCGTACATCGAGCCCCCTGTGGGATCTCTCACAGACGTTCGCCGCACGCCTCACCCCCGAGCCTGGCGCGAAAAGCGGAAGCGGCGGCCCGGAGATCGGCGCCGTCGACCTTGCAATGGACTACTGCTACGCCTTCAAGACGATGGATTCGAAGTTCCGCCTTCTGTACGATGCCGGCATGGCGCAGGGCAACCAGCTCTTCATGGACAGATTCAAGACCCGATGGTTCCTCGGACTGGCCCTTCCGCCGGCCATGTCCACGCGGGGTTCCACCTTCTGCCTGCGACAGATGCCGTATCCGTTCCAGGAGCGGAATGAGATCTATTTCATGCCGCTTTCGAAGCCGGACATCACGTCGCTCGTCAATCTCCTCGAGTCCTACAATCTGCGGCGGTTCGAACTGTCAAGAGACCTGCAAACCCTGTATTTTCTCTCGAACAGCCGCGGTCCGATGAGCCTCTGGAAGGGGCCGACCGCCGGAATCGGCGAAGTGAAGCCGCCCCGCGCCGATGACGATGAAGAGGAAACGTCAGAAACAGCCAATGACCTCGCTTCCAGCCCGGCGACGACGGCCACTTCGACGCCGCCGACCGGAGCCGCAACGGGGCTTCCCGCGCTTCCCGAGGAATAGCCAGCCGCGCAGGTTTCCGGCGGATCCGACCTCATCACTTGCCCATTTCATGGGTATTTCGTATACTCCTTGAACGCATTACTCTCATACAGGGGGAATTGATATGAAGAAATTTCTGACGCTCGTCCTTGCCGTCGCGGCGATTCTGTGCGCCTGGCTGCCCGCCTCGGCCGCAGACATCAAGGTATTGTACGACGACACGCACGGCCAGACCGCCGGCAACGCCGACTGGATCGTCACCGGCGCCTACTCCGAAATGTGCGACATGCTCAAGGAGAACGGCTTCAGCATCGACTCCCTCAGCAAGGTATCTTCGAACCGCCGATTCACGGCGGACCTGCTCGCCGGGTATGACGCGGTCATCCTCGCCGAGCCGAACAACCCCTACGAGCAGGCCGAGCAGACCGCGATCGTCGCCTTCGTGAAGAACGGCGGCGGCGCCTTCCTGATCGGCGACCACGGCAACGCCGACCGCGACAACGACGGCTGGGATGCCGTCAAGGCCCTGAACACCTTCTGCGGCGAGTTCGGTTTCACCTTCACCGGCAACTACCTGTATGAAGCCCCGGTCAGCGGCGCGTTGAACAAGGAACATCCGGCCATGTTCGGCGTCCGCGGCGTCGGCGCCTGGGCCGCCTCGACGTTCACGCTGGCCCCGAAGGACGACGCAAGCGCGGTCGGCCTGATCGACAGCCGTTACAAGAAAGCCCCCTACGTCGTCGCCGCCGAAGCGGGAAAAGGCCGCGTGATCGGTCTCGGCGACAGCTCGCCGTTCGACGACGGCACCTCGACGCCGGTCGCCGATCCTTCGACCCGCCGCGCCGGCGGGGTGAAGAAGCTTCACGACAGCTACGACTCGTTCATGTATTCCCACCCCCAGCTGGCGTACAACGCCATGATGTGGGTCACCGGGCGGAACCCGGCGAAGCGCATTCCGTCCCGCGAAGTGAAGTTCTGGAACGAAGCCGCGGCATCCGACCGCACGATCAACATTCTCATCGACGCGGCGCACGGGAACGCCGCTTCCGACAAGATGGAGACGTTCGAGCGCCACATGGTGAAGAACGGCTTCAAGGTGTATTACACGCTGAACCTCATCACTCCTGAGATGCTGAACCGGTTCGCGATCGTGATGCTGCCGAACACCTCGCTCCCGATCATGGATCCCGAGATGAACGCGATCGTCGAGTGGTTCATGGCCGGCGGCCGGCTGGTCATGTCCTGCGACTGGGACTCCTCCGACCTCGACGGGCGCAACACGCTCAACAACCTGCTCGGCAAGCTGGGCTCGGTCATGCGGTACAACGACGACCAGGTCTGGGACAACACGAACAAGACCAACAAGCCGTGGGGCGTTCTCGCCCACGTGCTCAAGAGCGATTCGCCCGTCATGGCCGGCGTGAAGACGGTCATCACCTGGGGCACCTGCTCGCTGCTCACCCGCGACGGCAAGCCGCTGACGGCCGAAGCCGGCATCGACGTGCTGATCACCGGCGATGACGACACCATCAACAAGGACGGCGACAGGAAGAACGACGCGGTCATCTACCCGAAGGGCACCCCGATCGCGATCATGGCCCAGGAACAGCTCGCCAACGGCATCCTGACGGTGATCGGCTGCTCCAACTTCACGGACTACCAGTATCCCGACAGCGATATCAACGCCTCGAAGCCCGGCCCGGCGCCGTTCACGCACGAAACCCCGGCGATGTACGACAACCTGATGAAGCAGCTGTCACCCGCCAAGGCCGGCGCCACGCGCGGTCGCGCGCCGGCGCGGGGTCGCCGCCGCTGATCCGTCGACGGTCATTCCATGCTCAACAAGAAAAAGATCGACTGGGGAGCGTATTTCTACCTGGTGCCCGTATTCGGCATCCTGCTCTGCTTCCACGTCCTGCCGATTTTCTACTCGCTGGCGATCAGCTTCTACCGCTGGGACCTGATCGGTGAAGCCGAATGGGTCGGGCTCGACAACTTCGCCCGCCTGTTCGACGACCCGATGTTCTACAAGTCGCTGGTCAATACGTTCTACTATGCTATCGTCAGCGTTCCCCTGTCGATCGCCTGTTCGATGAGCATCGCCCTCCTGCTCAACAACCCGATCTCGGGCATCGGGATCTACCGCACGATCTACTTTCTGCCCGTCATCACGTCGCTGAACGCGGTTTCGATCGTCTGGAACTTCATCTACCACCCCGACTACGGCCTGTTGAACAAGCTGCTGGCGCTGGTGAACCTTCCGCCGCAGCTGTGGCTGCAGGACCCGTTCTGGGCGATGCCCTGCATCATCCTGATGAGCGTCTGGAAAGGGCTCGGCTACAACGTCGTGATCTTCCTCGCGGGGTTGCAGAACATTCCGAAGCACCTGTACGAGGCGGCGCGCATCGACGGCGCGAACTGGCTGCAACAGTTCCGGCACATCACCTTCCCACTGCTGTCGCCGACGACGTTCTTCGTGTTCGTGATGTCGACGATCGGCAGCTTCCAGGTGTTCTCGCAGATCTACATGATGACCCCGCGCGGCGGGCCGCTCAAGAGCACGATGGTCATCGTCTACTACCTGTACCAGAAGGCGTTTGAAAAGTTCGAGTTCGGCTACGCGCTCGCGATCGCGTTCGTGCTTTTCATCATGATCTTCAGCATGACCCTTTTCAACAAGCTGTATGTTGAGAAGAAAGTCCATTACTCCTGAGGACCGGCGCATGAGCACGAACGTCACGAAGCCTCTCATCAAGAATCCGTCGCACATCCTGATCCACGCCCTGCTCATCGTCGGCTCGATCTTCATGATCTTCCCGTTCGTCTGGATGATCATGACCTCGTTCAAGAGCGAGGACGAGATCCTGAAAACCGGGAAGACGATCGTCCTACTGCCCGACCAGATGCGCCCTTCGTTCCTGAACGGCGAGGAAGATCGAAAGCGCATCGCCGAGCACCAGCGGCAGAAAGAGCTGTATGCCGCTTCCCTCGCCACCCCGGCATCCGGGACGACCGGCGGGAAGAAGATCCAGAAACCGTTCGAGATCTTCGACAACTACAAGGAGGCGTGGGCGGCCCAGCCCTTCTACCGCTACTTCCTCAACACGTTCCTGACGGCCATCACGATCACGACCGGGTCGCTGATCTTCGCCTCGCTGGCCGCCTACGCGTTCGCGTTCTTCAAGTTCCCGTTCAAGGACCAGCTGTTCCTGCTGATGCTCGGCACCATGATGCTGCCGCAGCAGGCGCTTCTCATACCTGATTATATTATATTATCAAAGTTACATTGGGTGAACACATACATGGCGCTGATCGTGCCGTGGCTCGCCTCGGCCTACTCGGTCTTCTTCCTGCGCCAGTTCTTCATGCAGCTGCCCAAAGACCTGTTCGAGGCGGCGATGCTGGACGGCTGCACGCGGCTCCAGTTCTACTTCAAGATCTGCCTGCCGCTGAGCAAGCCGCCGATGGTGACGCTCGGCATCTTCTCGTTCCTGGGCACCTGGAACAGCTTCGTCTGGCCTCTCATCGTGACGAACGACACGAGCCTGCGCGTCATCCAGGTCGGTCTCAGTTACTTCGCGAGCGAGGCCGGCACCCGGTGGGGCCCGCTGATGGCGGCATCGACGTTCACGATCGTTCCGCTCGTGATCATGTATTTCGTGGCCCAGCGGCAGTTCGTCGAGTCCCAGGCCATGTCCGGCATGAAAGAGTGAGGAGGCGGATCACATGCGAAACTTTCTGATCGGCGTTCTCCTCTTCTGGTTCATCGTCGTCGGCCTGATCATCAAAGACGGCCGGGCGCGGGAAGCCCAGTCGCTTTCGGGCGTTGGCGGCAACGCGAAGGGGCGGGTCGAGGTCGTTTTCTGGCACGCCATGGGCGGACCGCTCGGCAAGGTGATGGACGATCTGATCGACCGGTTCAACAAGAGCCAGCCGACCTACTTCATCAAGGGCATCCCGATGGGCAGCTACGACACGCTCGCGAAGAAGCTGCTCGCCTCGCTCGTCGCCAAGAGCGCGCCAGACATCGCCCAGAACTACGAGACCCTGACGAAAAAGTTCATCAAGCACAAAAAGATCGTCTGCCTCGACGCGCTGCTCGCCTCGGAACCCGAGGACATCAAGGCCGACATCATCCCCGTGCTTCTGGCCAACAACACGTTCGACGGCAAACTCTGGTCCTTCCCGTTCAACAAGAGCGTCCCGGTGTTATATTACAATAAAGATATATTCCGGCAGGTCGGTCTCGACCCCGACAAACCGCCGGCGACGCTGACAGAGCTGGCCTCCTACGCGCGGCACATCACCCGGCACTTCACGCCTGAAAACGGCGGCAGGCCGACGGTCATGGGCTTCGCGACGGGCAGGGCGAACGTCTGGATGTTCCTGTGCCGCGTCATGCAGTTCGGCGGCCTGCTGGTCGACGAGAAGGGCGGCAAATCGCATTTCCACGAGGAGCCGGCCGTCAAGGCTGTCGCGTTCATCCAGGAGATGTTGAAGGAAGGCATCGCCGTCGAGGCCCAGGGCTTCGATCACCAGAACGATTTCAAGGCCCAGCGCATCGCGATGATCGAGAACAGCATCGTCAGCAAGGTCCACATGGAATCGGGGATCAAGTTCAACTACGGCATCGCGCCCCTTCCCGGCGAGGCTGCCCGGGCCGTCATCCTGTCGGGCAGCAACATCAACATCTTCGCCAACGGCAACCCCGACAAGGTCAAGGGCGCATGGGAGTTCATCAAGTGGTTCACCTCCACCGACATCGGCGCGGAGTGGAGCGTCAGGACGACCTACGTTCCCGTCCGGAAATCATCGCTCCAATCCCCGATCCTCACCGAGGCGCTGGCGAAGGATCCGAACCTTCGAGCCCCCTACGAGGAGCTCGAGTATATCGCGTTCGAGCCGCGGCTGAGCTGCTGGTTCGAGGTGCGCGACCTGATGGCCGACGTTCTCGAGCGGGCGACCCTCGAAATGGGGGACCCCGCAACGTATCTGAAAGAGATGAGCAAGAATATCGATGGCATTCTCCGACACAATCCAGACTGACTTTTCCGAGCAGATTTCCGACGTCATCTCGACGATCAACGGCGCGAACCGGTTTCTCGTCATATCGCACGTGCGCCCCGACGGGGACGCGGTCGGCTCGGTGTCCGGACTGGCCAAGTCGTTGCGCAAAGCCGGCAAGAGCGTCCAGGTTGCCCTGGCCGACCCGGCCCCCGAGCGGTTCGCCTTCGTTCTCGATGAAGATCACATCGGCAAGCCCGGCGAGATCGAGATCGATCACGAGGTGATCTTCGTGCTCGACGCAGGCGATCTGGCGAGAACGGGGTTCGAAGCAGATCTCGAAGACACCGGCGCGGTCCTGGTCAACATCGACCATCATGCGAGCAACACCATTTTCGGCGACGTGAACTTCGTCGATACCGCCGCCAGCTCGACCTGTGAGATGATCGTGCGGCTGATCCGCCAGGCCAGCCTGCCGCTCGACGCCGATGTCGCGACGGGGCTGTATCTGGGTCTCATCACCGACACGCGCTCCTTCCAGAACGAAGGGCTGAAATCGACGGCGCATACCGTTGCGGCCCTGCTCCTCGAGACCGGCCTCGACACGGCACCGATCCTGTCGCGACTGAACGGCTCGAAGACCCTTCCCGAGCTGAAGCTTCTCGGAAAAGGCCTCCAGCATCTCCGGCTCGAGGCCGACGGCCGCCTGGCCTGCATCGTTCTCTCCCGGCAGGATATCGAGGAGTGCGGTGCGGCGTTCAACAACGTCGCCAGCTGCGGTCTCTGGGGGCATCTGACATCGATCCAGGGCGTGGTCGCAGGTGTCGGCGTCTTCGAGGGTTTCGACGGGAAAACGTATTGCGAGTTCAGGTCGCGCGGCGGTTTCGACGTGAAGGAGATTGCCGTCGCCATGGGCGGGGGCGGCCACCTCGCCGCATCCGGATGCAACAGAAATGCGCCGCTGCAGACCGTCGCCACGGAAGCCCTGGACCGGCTCATGAAAAGCCTTTCCGCCTTTGATGCGCGTATGAAGCAGGGCGGCGGCAGCCCGGCCATGCCATGAGCTGGCTCCCGGCGAACCGATCGCTTTTCCCCGGTCTCGTTCTCTCCGCCGCTCTCGCGTCTTCGCTCTTTGCGGCGCCGTCAACGGAAAGCGGCGGCGGAACACGTTCTCTCCGCCTCGAGCTTGAAGGCGTCGGCGCGGTCGTGGCCAGGCCGGCCGCCATCGATGCGGATGCAGACGCGGCACAACTGCTGATCGAGAAGCAGGGCGGCCACATGCATGTACTCTCGACGTTCGAGGGCCTCGAGTTCGCCTCCCTGCAGAAGGCCGACCTCGACAATGACGGCTTCCCGGAAGTGATCGCCATCGCCCGGCACCACGCCGGGGACGACCTGATGCCGTTCATCTACGGCGGCTCCCCGGACATTCACCGCATCTTCCCGCCGGGCGAGGGCGAGGACAACCCCGTCATCGGCCGCGACATCAGCGTGATCCAAGGGAAGACCGGCCCCGAGCTGTGCGTGAAAATCCCCGTCACGATCCACGATTTCGGCCCGCCCGACCTGTTCCAGATCGAAGTCTACCGGCTTCAGGGGAAACAGTTGGCCAAATGCGGGGAAACCCTGGGCGAGGCGGCGCATTTCAACCAGATCATGAACCGCGGCGGCCTCGCCGCCCAACGAGGACGATATCTCGACGCGCTGAAGGATTACGAAACCGTCCTCGGCATGGGTGGCATGCCGATGCGCCTTCCGCCCGAGGCAAAGGCCGAAGCGCTCGTCGCCGCCGCCGAGTGCCGTGCCGGACTGAAGGATTTCAAGACGGCGCTCGAACTGTACCGCCGCGTGACCGTCGAGTGCTCCGACTCGGACCTTTCCGAGAAAGCCGGTCGCGAGTCGGCTCTCATATCGCGGCATATCGACAACCCCGCAGCCCTTTCCCTCTATATGGATATCGTGAAGTCCATCCAGGCGGATCGCTGGAGCGAGGCTCTTTCCCTGATCGACAAGTGCCCCGACGAGCTGAAAGCCAGGCTCGGCGACCATTTATTGTTCCAGCGCGGAGAAGTTCTCATCGGCCTCGGGCGGATCGACGAAGCCGTCGAGGTGTTCAAGCGCATACGCGCCGAGTTCCGTGAGTCGACTCTCGCCGAGACCGCCCTCGAGCGAATCCAGGAACTCGAGGGCGCCCCGGAAACTCCCGACGCCCAGTAAGGCGGAGCCTGACAGCATGGCAAAGAAACAACGCGAATGGAAGGTGGAGGAGAAGAAGGTCTCTCCCGTCATCAAAATCATCGTCTCGGCTGTCGTCGCCTTCGTCCCGTTCTGCCTGTTCATCCTCATCCCCTACCTCGTGAAAAATCACATCGTCACGAAGATGAACCTTTCCGAGGAGCTGGTCCTCACCCCGCCGGAACGCGTCTCGCTCGTGGCGACCGGGGACGTGCCGGCGACGATGAAAGTCGTCATCCACGGCTTCACGTTTCACATCCCGAAAGCGTACACGCCCGTCCGGGTGATGCCTGACATCGCGGTTTTCCGCATCAACGCGCGCCGCATTTCCCGGACCATCTCGATCGCCGCACGAAGGCGCCAACCCATGCTTACCCTGCAGGATTCGGGCGTGATCCAGTGGTTCATGCCGTCGGAGCCGCTCGAGTTCCTCGATACGATCCTGCATGCGACGTATCACCCGGTTCGCATGCTGTGCAAGGCGCATTTTTTCGCCAGCGAAGGCATCGGCAGCAAGGTGTTCGAAACCACCTGGGATACGAATCATCGGGCCTATATCTTCCCGACCTCCGGCGGAAGCGGCTATGTTGGCCGCATCTACCGGACGAACGGGGACGGATACTACGAGTTTTCGGTCGTCGACGAAGTCGAGGCGGTGACGCTCCGCGAGTGGGTCGATCTGGCGATGAAACTCAAGCCACCGGAGGCTTATGTTCCCCAGGCGGAAAACCAGGGAAACGGCTGGGCGTCGATCACCCAGACGATCGCTCGCGCGAACGCCGGTGAAAGCGGGCTCAACGAAGCGGTGGAGACGAGCCTGAACCGTTATTTTGCCACGATGAACCGCGGCTGGCTCATTCCTATAGCTGTTGCTATGGAAAATCGGGGGTATTACAACGAACTGATCCAGTTTTACCGGAGCAACATTGCCTGGGCGCGCCAGCAGCCGAAACAGCTCGCCGTCTGGAACGAGATTTTCGAACGCACGCTCATGCAGGTCCTGAAGATCGAGGTCGACCCCCACCTCGCGCTGAACCTGGTGAACCTCTACTGCAAGAACATCTCCGACTTCGCCATCCGGCGCGTCGTGATGAAGATCATGCTGTCGGGCAAGGAGGGCGACCGGTCATTCGAGACGCTCATTCTCGACAACGACACGCTTCTTCCCGGCGTGGAGAAGATGTTCGCCGTCGAACCGCCGCCGAACTGCTTCATGCGCAGCACGAAATCCATCGCGGCCCGCGTCGTCGATCTGGAGATCTCGGATTAAGCCGGCACGATCGCTCCGAGAACAACCGGCCTCGCCGCACCTGTAGCTGCCGGTATATTTCCGGGGCGGCCGCGGAGAAACGCCTCACCGAGGGCCGCGAAGCCCATCGCCTCCCGGGCCGAAACCGGCACTCCGTGAACATCGGAGCTTTCGAGGAGGCATCCGTCGGGAAGCGCGGCCGCGAGCCGGCGGCACAGTTCTCCATTCAATGCGCCGCCGCCCGCGATGACGACCCGCCAGGCTTTTCCGCCCGGATCCACGTGGCTCCGGAGGGCATCGGCAATCGAGGTCACGGTCACGTCGAGCAGGGACGACATCACGTCCGCTCCGGAGACCGAATTCCGCTTTTCATGCAGGATTGCCTGAAGCCGGTCTTCGCCGAACCTGTCGCGTCCGGTGGACTTGGGAGGAGCGACGTGGAAATACGGGTCCGACAGCAGATCGGAGACCACGGCCCGGTCGGAACGGCCGGCTGCGGCGATGCGGCCGTCCCTGTCGTAGTTTTCGGATCCGCCGCTCAGTTCGCGGGCGAGGGCATCCATGAGCATGTTGCCGGGGCCGGTGTCGAACGCGGCCGAAACGTGCGCTCCGGCCGGTCCGGGACGGATGACCGTGATATTCGCGATGCCGCCGACATTGAGAACGACGATCGTTCCTTCGCCGGCCAGGTGCCCGAAGAACCGCAGGTCTCCGAGCGGCACGAGGGGCGCCCCCTGGCCGCCGGCGGCGAGATCGCGGCTTCGGAAGTCGTAGACGACGGGCAGACGGGCTCTTTCGGCCAGGAGTTGGGCATTGAGGACCTGGAGGGTGCCGCGAACGGAGATACCGTCCCAGTCGCGAGGCTCGGGAACGTGCGCCAGGGTCTGGCCGTGAGCGGCGAGCGCATCGATGCGGCTCTCCGGATGCCGGCCGCGAAAGGCGTCGACGGCCCGGGCGTAGAGTTCCGCCACCCACGTCGACGCCAGTGCGACGTCGTCGGGCGTGCCCTCTCGCATCAGCTTCTGGAGGCGGCTTCGCACGGCAGACGGGAACGGCTCGTCCTCGTGCCACTCGAGTCTGAATCCGCCGTCCGGCGAGAACGAGACGAGCGCGCCGTCGATGCCATCGCCCGACGTGCCGCTCATGAGGCCGAGGATTCGCAGATCGGCATTGGGAGGCCATGGAATCGTGATCATGAACTTTTTCTCCGATTTTTTTTCCCCGACCCGCCGGGTCGATTGAGGTATGAGTGGAACACGCGGAACGTGGCCCTGCATCTCTTCCAAACGTCGTTCCAAGTATGCTATGCTCAACGGCAAATTTCCACAGGAGGAACAAAACATGTCTGACCCGCGAATGATGAATTCCCGATCGATGGAACGAACCAGCGAAAAACAGAAATCTCTCGACACGGCCATCCAGGCTATCGAGAAGCAGTTCGGCAAGGGCTCCGTGATGCGCCTTGGCGAGTCTCACACCGCCGCGATCGAGTCGGTGCCCACCGGCTCGCTGTCGCTCGATTACGCCCTCGGCGTCGGCGGGCTTCCCCGCGGCCGCATCGTCGAGATCTTCGGGCCTGAATCGTCGGGCAAGACGACGATCGCGCTCCACGTCGTGGCCGAAGTCCAGAAGATGGGCGGCCAGGCCGCGTTCGTCGATGTCGAGCACGCCCTCGACCCGGCCTATTCGCGCCTCCTCGGCGTCGACATCGACAACCTGCTGATCTCCCAGCCAAACAGCGGCGAGGAAGCCCTCGAGATCGCCGAGATGCTCGTCCGCAGCAACGCCGTCGACGTGCTCGTCGTCGACTCGGTCGCGGCCCTCACGACCAAGGCGGAACTCGACGGCGACATGGGTGACGCGACCGTCGGCATGCAGGCCCGCCTGATGTCCCAGGCGATGCGCAAGCTGACCCCCGTCGTTTCCCGCTCCGGCTGCGTCTGCATCTTCATCAACCAGATCCGCGAGAAGATCGGCGTCATGTTCGGCAATCCCGAGACGACGCCTGGCGGCCGCGCCCTCAAGTTCTTCTCCTCCGTCCGCCTCGACATCCGGCGCAAGGAGCAGCTCAAGGACGGCGACCAGGCGGTCGGCTACACCACCGAGGTGAAGGTTGTGAAGAACAAGGTCGCTCCGCCGTTCCGCAAGGCCCATTTCGACATCATGTTCGGCAAGGGCCTCTCCCGCGAGGGCGAGATCATCGACATGGCCGAGGAGATGAAGATCGTCAGCAAGACCGGCGCGTGGTATTCCTTCGGCGACACCCGCATCGGCCAGGGCCGCGAGAATGCGAAGGACTTCCTCGTGAAGAACCCCGACGTGTTCGGCGAGATCGTGATGAAGGTCAAGGGAAAGCTCGGCATGCTCAAGGCCACCGAGACCCAGGCCGAAAAGCCCGAGCAGAAAGAAAAGGAAAAGGCCGCCGGCCGCGGCAAGTAAGCAGCGACAGCCCCCGGGGCGCCCCCCTGCGCCCCGGGGGCTTTTTCTTTTTTGATCTGCGCCATCTGCGCCATCTGCAGATGCGTCGGTGTTGTGCGGGCGGGGCAAATACGGTATCATTCGGCGGCCCGGCGTCTGATGCCGGCTGAAATTTCCGCAGTTCATCGGAGTCACGCATGGCTGAGCAGTATGTTTTCACGATGTATCGTCTCAACAAGTTCTACGGCCAGAGGCAGGTCCTCAAGGACATCAACCTGTGCTTCTTCCCCGGAGCGAAGATCGGCATCGTCGGTCACAACGGCGCCGGCAAATCGACCGTGCTGCGGATCATGGCCGGCCTCGACAAGGAGTTCCAGGGCCATGCGGAGATCACCAAGGGCATGCGGGTCGGCTTCGTCCAGCAGGAGCCCCAGCTCGCGTGGGGGAAGACGGTCCGCGAGAATCTCGAGCTGGCCTTCGCCGATACGATGAAGCTCCTGAATGAATATGAAGAACTCTCGACGAAGATGGGCGAAATGGACCCCGACGAGATGGACAAGGCGATGGAGCGCATGGGCCAGCTCCAGGAAAAGATCGACGCCTGCGGCGGCTGGGAGATCGACACCCGGCTGAACATCGCGGCGAACGCCCTCGTCCTGCCCCCGGACGAGATGATCGTCGACAAGCTGTCGGGCGGCGAGCGGCGCCGCGTCTCGCTCTGCCGCGTGCTTCTCGAGCAGCCCGACCTGCTGCTGCTCGACGAGCCCACGAACCACCTCGACGCCGAGACGATCGACTGGCTCGAGAACCATCTCAAGAACTACCCGGGCACCGTCATCATCTCGACGCACGACCGGTATTTCCTCGATAATATAACGAAGTGGATTCTCGAGCTCGAGGACGGCCACGGCATCCCCTTCGAGGGCAACTACACCTCCTGGCTCCAGCAGAAACTCGAGATCCTGGCCCAGCAGGAAAAGAAGGAGTCGGCCCGCCGGCGCTCGCTCGATCGCGAATTGAAATGGATCAAGATGAGCAGTTCCGACCGGCACGAACTCTCCCGCGAGCGCATCATGCAGTACGAACAGCTCGTCGTCCGGGAATCGGCCGCCAGCCAGCCGGAATCGAACGTGATCCAGATCGCGCCCGCCGTTCCGCTCGGCGACAAGGTGATCGAGGTATCCGCCCTCGGCAAGGGCTTCGAGAACCAGCCCCTCATCAAGGACCTTTCGTTCAAGCTGCCCAAGGGCGGCATCGTCGGCATCGTCGGACCGAACGGAACCGGCAAGACCACGCTGTTCCGGATGTTGACCGGCGTCGAAAAGCCGGATTCAGGCTCGATCGACATCGGATCCACGGTGAAGATGGTCTGGGTCGACCAGCACCGCGACTCGCTGAACGGTGAGAACACCGTGTTCGACGAGATCAGCGAGGGCCAGGCCGACATCGCGTTCGGCAAGCTGAAGATCCCCGCCCGCGCCTACTGCGGCAGGTTCGGCTTTCGCGGCAGCGACCAGCAGAAGTTCGTCAAGGACCTCTCGGGCGGCGAGCGCAACCGCGTGCATCTCGCCAAGATCCTGAAATCCGGCGGCAACGTGATCCTTCTCGACGAACCGACGAACGATCTCGACGTCAACACCCTGCGTCTGCTCGAAGACGCGATCTCGGATTTCAGCGGCTGCATCCTGGTCATCAGCCACGACCGGTTCTTCCTCAACCGCATCTGCACGCACCTGATGGTGTTCGAGGGCGAGTCCCACGTCGAATGGTTCGAGGGCAACTACGAGGAATACGAGGCGATGCGTCAGCGCAAGCTCGGCGCCGCCGCCCTCGAGAACCGCCGCGCGCGGTACCGCCGATTCAAGCTGAACTGACACGACACGCATTTATCATAGTCAAGGATATAATCAATCATGAAATACGTCCGGCGGCTGTACGAATGGACCCTTGCGCTTGCGGCGCGCCCCGGCGCCATCTGGGCGCTGTTCGCGATCGCATTCGCCGAGTCCAGCTTTTTCCCGATTCCGCCGGACGTCCTTCTGATCGCGATGACCCTATCTCAGCCGTCGAACGGGCTCTGGTATGCCGCAGTCTGCACGGCCGGCTCGGTCAGCGGGGCTCTGTTCGGCTATCTCATCGGGTATGGTTTCTGGGCAGCCGTCGGCGGGTATTTCTTCAAATACGTGCCGGGCTTCACGCCGGAAATATTCGAACAAGTCTGCAAATCTTACGAGCAGTATTCGGTGCTCATCGTTTTCACCGCCGCGTTCACTCCCATTCCCTACAAGGTCATCACGATCACCGCGGGCGTCTCGCACATTTCGGTGCTTCCCTTCATCGTCGCATCGGCGTTCGGCCGCGGAGCGAGGTTCTTCCTCGTCTCGGGCCTGCTGATGAAGTTCGGCCCGCCCGTGAAGAAGTTCATCGAGAAGTATTTCAACCTGCTGACCGTGCTGGTCGTGGCGATCTACGTTCTCGCCTTCTACCTGCTGCCGACGCTGTTCAAGTAACCGGCATCACCGAGCGGGAAGCTCGGCGGACGGGCTGGACAGCCAGAGCTTTCGGTAGGCGATATACGGCGTACCCATCGGCGTAACCTTCATGCCGTGGACGTACGGCTGCCAGATCCCGTGCGTCGTGTAATGGAACACGAACACGAGCGGGGCGTCGTCAACGATCACCTGTTCCGCATCGCGATACAGGGCGACCCGTTCCTTCGCGTCGATCTCGAACCGCGCCCGGTCGAGCAGCTCATCGACGCGGGGATTCGCATATCGGCTGTAGTTGCCGGCGGGACCGATGTTTCCCGAGTGGAACAGGCTGTGCAGGAAGTTGTCGGGATCGGGGTAATCGACGGTGAAGCCCATGCGGAAAAAGGGCGTCCGGCCGCCCTGGACGTCCGCCAGAAGTTCGGGAAAATCGACGACCTTCATCCGGCACGAGATGCCGATATCGCGCAGATTCGCGAGAACGAACTCGGCCGTGCGGATATGGATCTCGTCGCGGTTCACTTCGAGCGTGATCTCGGGGAATCCGTTCCCGCCGGGATAGCCGGCCTCGGCGAGAAGCGCCCTTGCCTTGTCGAGATCGTAGGAGTAGCCGCGCAGCTTCGGGTTGTAGCCCATGATCCCCGGCGGAAGCGCTCCCCGGGCGATGCGGGCGCGGTCGTTGATCACGAGTTTCACGATGGCTTCGCGGTCGATGGCGTAGTTCATGGCCTGCCTGACCTTGACGTTGTCGAAGGGAGGGGTTTTCACATCGAAGCCGAGGTAGTAGATGCCCCACCGGCTGACCTCCTGGAACTGCTTTGCCCACAGCGGGTCCTGGAGAACGTTCTTGTATTCGGGGTCGG
The DNA here is from genome assembly GCA_964389325.1 of uncultured bacterium. Lineage (GTDB taxonomy): Bacteria > Muiribacteriota > Ozemobacteria > Ozemobacterales > Ozemobacteraceae > MWAR01. The sequence goes on from CAYMEN010000015.1 coordinate 85,108, forward strand.
GAACGTCGTTGTGCATCAGCTCGCCGTTCCTGAACCGGCGGAACCGTTCTATTTCATCAGCTATAACGGGAAACTCGATCCGGTCGAGATACGGACGGCCTCGATAATAATCGGGGTTCGCGCTGAGCACGAGCGTGTCGCTCGCCCTTCCCCCCCAGGAAAACGGGCCGGCGCCGACCGGGTTCCAGCCGAAATTCTCGCCGAACGCCTCGGCGTCCTCGTGAGGCACGATGAAGACGTAGTTCAGCGCAAGCAGGGAGAGAAACGGGGTGAACGGCTTGTCGAGGGTGAACTCGATCGTGTCGGAAGCCACAACCTTGATTCCCTCGATCGATGCGGCCTGGCTTGCATTATACGTCGCCGCGCCCCTGATCACCAGGTAGTTCTTGCCTTTCCGGTTGGGGAAACCGGGAGCGAGAAGGCGATGCATCGTGTATGAGACATCTTCCGCCGTGACACACCGGCCGCCATTCCGGGTCGGAGCGTCGTCCGGCCCGCTCTTCGCCTGGAACCTGGCATCGGAGCGAAGGGTGAGCCGGTAGGTGAGTCTGTCCGAGCTGATGGTCCAGGATGCGGCCAGGGCGGGCACGGGACGGCCGTCCTCATCGAACTCGAGCAGGCCGTCGAACAACTGGCGGGCGACTTCATGGGAATACGAGTCGTTCACTTCGGCCGGATCGAGTTTCATGATCGGCGACGAAAACGCGCGCCGATAAACCCCTCCGGACCGGGGCTTCTCTTCCACGGTAGAGACGGGAGGCCCCGAAGGAGCTTCCTGGCAGCCGGTCAGCCCCAGGACAATACCGAAGATACCTGCGACAATCTCAGCGAGCAGACGATGCCGGCCGTTTCTTTCAGGTGACAAGCCAAATCCTCCATGAACGCGCCATCAGACGCCCCCCCCTGCCAACCCCTGCTCCGGAGGGGTATGATCGTCCCCATCCGTGACTGCCGGCGATCATACCACGTTTTGCATGCACTGGACAAAGAAACGGTATATCACTCCAGGCATGCGAAATCAGACTTCCCCCGCTCAGGAGGAGTCTCCGGTATGATGCATTCTCTGATGGGCATCGTCTCCGTAAACGCATCTGCCGCGGCGAAGCGGGACACCATCGCATCGTTCCGAACAATTTTTGGGCATCGACCGGAAAAAGAGCGGCGTTTGCCCGCGGAAACGGCGCCTTGATTTACTGGGGTGATCATGCTAGACTGACGGCCCAACAGGCAATTCGCGCGATCGTCAGGCGCTGGAAGCGCAGGTCCATGCGAATTGCCGTTGAATGTTTGTCCGGGAGAGCCTTGCATGAGTCTAGACACGGGAATGGTCCTCGCGAGCGTCCGTTCGTTCATCGAGCAGACGTTTGCCGGCCGTTACGATCTGTATGACCTGTCGCTCAAGCACGTCAACCGGCAACTGACGCTCGAGGTCAAGATCGACTGCGAGGCCGGGGTGAAGGTCGAAGACTGCGAGACCGTTTCCCGGGCGCTCGAAGCGTATCTCGAGGAGACCGACCTGATTCATCATCAGTATACGCTCGAGGTCAGCTCGCCAGGCGTCGAGCGGCTGTTGAAGCGGCCCGTCGATTATGCGCGGCAGCTCGGCCGGCTGGTGCGCTGGCACCTCCGCCCCGAGGGCGACGCTCCGAAGGAAGTGTTCGACGGGCGTCTCCAGGCCTTCGCGGATGACAAGGCCGTCGTTCTGACCGCAACCGGAACCCGGGAAGTTTCTCTCAGCCGCGTGCGCGAAGCCCGCGTCGTGTTCGAATTCCCAGCCAAGACCAAACGAGGATGACAAGGGAGGCCTCCGTGAACAAGAACAACCTGTACGATGCCCTGAAAGAAGTCGTCGCCGAAAAGAACCTCCCGATGTCGGTTCTGATCCAGGCCATTGAAGAGGCCTTGGTCATCGCCTATCGCAAGAATTTCGATTCCGAGGAGGACGTGCGGGTCACCCTCGAGGAGACCACCGGCGCCTTTCGCGTCATCGCCCGCCGAACCGTCGTCGCGACCGAGGACGACATGGACGACCCCGACAAGCAGTTCACGATAGAAGAGGCGCAGGAACTGAAGGAAGACGCCGCCGTCGGCGACGTCGTCGAGGAGGACGTGACGCCGCCCTCGTTCGGCCGCATCGCCGCGCAGACGGCCCGCCAGGTCGTCAGCCAGAAGCTCAAGGAAGCCGAGCGCAGCATCATCTACAAAGAGTTCCAGGACCGCGTCGGGCAGGTCCTCTCCGGCAAGGTGCAGCGCGTCGACCGCGGCCACGTCTACGTCGAGTTCACCCGCGCCGAAGCTGTCATGCCGCCGCAGCAGCAGATCCCCGGCGAGGTGTTCCGCGCCAACGACCGTATCAAGTGCTATGTAACGGAAGTGCGGTTCACCGTGAAGGGGCCGCAGATTATCCTGTCGAGGAGCAGCTCGAAGTTCGTCGAGAAGTTGTTCGAGCAGGCCGTGCCCGAGATCACCGACGGCATCGTCCAGATCAAGAGCAGTTCGCGGGAAGCAGGCCTGCGGGTGAAGATCGCCGTGCACAGCGGCGATCCGCGCGTCGATCCCGTCGGCGCCTGCGTCGGCCTCAAGGGAAGCCGGATCAAGGGAATCGTCGACGAGCTGAATGGGGAAAAGATCGATATCGTCAGATATAGTGAAAACCCCGTCGAGTTCGTCACGAATGCGCTCAGCCCCGCGAAGGTGATGTCGGTCACGATTGGGGACGGCGGCCGCTCGGCCCTCGCCCTGGTAGACCCGACTCAGCTCTCGCTTGCCATCGGCAAGGAGGGGCAGAACGTGAAACTGGCTTCCAAACTCACCGGAATCAAAATCGATATCAAGACCGAGGCTCCAGCCGCTCCGGAAACCGGCGACGAGTCGCCGAGCGCCGGTTGAGCGCACGGGGAGGGAAAGGACATACATGCGATTACACGAACTCAGCAAGCAATACAATCTTTCAAACAAGGATCTGGCCACTCTCCTCGGTAAACTGGGCTTCCAGGTGAAGGAGCATCCGTTCACATCCGTTTCCGACGAGATGATGGACGCGCTCAAGAAGCATTTCGAAAAGGGCAAGGCTCCGGCGGTCGTCCAGCCGCAGACGCCGGCCAAGGTCCCGGCTCCCCAGGCGGGGAAGGTCACGGCGGCCCAGCCGCAGCCTGCGGTGCCGCCCGCCAGGCCGGCGGCCCCTCAGCAGCCCGCTCAGGCTGCACGCCCCGCACAGCCTCAGCCGCAGGTGCCGCAGCAGCGGCCGGCCCAACCTCCTGCCCCCGTACAAAAGGCCCCCGAGCCGCAGCGCCCGCAGGCCCCGGCTCCGGCTCCGCAGCCTCCTTCGGCCCTGCGCCCCACGCCGGCCCAGGCGGCCGCCCAGCTTCGCGACGAGAAGAAGAAACTGGGCCCCAAGCCACCGCGCATTGACGAGGTTGAAGAGGTCGAGGTCAACCAGCAGATCACGATCATCAAGACCACGCCGGTCAAAAAGGAAGCCCCGCCCCAGAAGCTGAAGAAAAAGAAGGACAAGATCAAGAAGCTGATGAAGGGGCCGCACGTCCCGAAAAAGCTTCTCGCCGAGATGCGCGACGTCGAAAAGCTGGCCGAACTCGAAACCGAGACCCAGCTTCAGATGGGCGCGGAGATGTCAGAAGCGGAGCAGATTCCGCGCGTTGTCGTTCCGCAGGATGTCAGCGTCAGCGACCTGGCAAAATACCTGCATATCGAAGGCGTCGAAATCATCAAGAAACTCATGTCGATCGGAGTGTTCGCAAGCTTGAATCAGCGTCTCGAACCGGATCAGGTGCAGATCATCGGCCGTGAGTTCGGCAAGGATATCGCGTTCAGCGAGGATGTCATCGAGTTCGAGGAAGAGCCCGACGAGGCTTCCGAGCTTCACCTGCGGCCCCCGGTCGTCACGATCATGGGCCATGTCGACCACGGCAAGACGTCTCTGCTCGACAAGATCCGCCACGCGCGGGTCGCCGAGGGAGAAGTCGGCGGCATCACGCAGCACATCGGCGCCTACCAGGTGAAGACCCCGAACGGCACGATCTGCTTCCTCGACACCCCCGGCCACGAGGCGTTCACCGCCATGCGCGCCCAGGGTGCCCAGGTCACCGACATCGCGATTCTGGTCGTTGCCGCCGACGACGGCGTCCAGCCCCAGACGATCGAAGCGATCCACCACGCCCAGGCCGCGAACGTGCCGATCATCGTGGCGATCAACAAGATCGACAAGCCCGAAGCGAACCAGGAAAAAGTGAAGCAGATGCTCATGCCGTACAACCTCGTCGCAGAAGACTGGGGTGGCAAGACCATCATGGTTCCCGTTTCCGCCAAGCGCGGCGACGGCATCAACGAGCTTCTCGAAATGATCCTCCTCCAGTCCGAAATGATGGAGCTCAAGGCGAACCCCGACCGGCAGGGCAAGGGCACGATCATCGAGGCCAAGCTCGACAAGGGCATGGGCCCGATCGCAACCGTCCTCGTCCAGAACGGCACCGTCCAGATGGGCGACAACATCATCTGCGGAACCAGCTTCGGCCGAGTCAAGGCCCTCATCAACGACTCCGGCCAGCGTGTGAAGGACGCCGCCCCCTCGACCCCGGTCGCCCTGATCGGTCTCAATGACGTGCCGAAGGTCGGCGACACCCTGATGGTCGTCGAAAACGCCAAGTTTGCCCGCTACGTCGGCGTGCTGCGGCAGAAGAAGGAGCGCGAGGACCGCCTCACCCGCGAGAACCGGCTCAAGCTGATCGACATCTTCAAGCACGTGACGGACGGCAAGGTGAAAGACCTGAACATCATCATCAAGGCCGACGTGCAGGGTTCCGCCGGCGCCCTCAAAGATTCGCTCGAGCGGCTCACGACGGCCGAGGTGAAGGTGAACGCCATCCACACCGGCGTCGGCGCCATCACCGAGTCCGACATCATGCTCGCGGCGGCCAGCAACGCCATCATCATCGGCTTCCACGTCCGACCCGCCCACGGGGTCGACGAGATCGCCCAGCGCGAGGGCGTCGACATCAAGGTGTTCCGCATCATCTACGACGCGATCGACGCCGTGAAGATGGCCCTGAAGGGCATGTACGAGCCCGAATACCAGGAAGAAGTCGTCGGCCGCGCCGAGGTGCGCAAGGTGTTCAAGATCACCGGCGCCGGCACGATCGCCGGTTCGTATGTCCTCGACGGGAAGGTCGCCCGCGATGCGCAGGTCCGCATCATCCGCGACGGCGTCGAGATCTACGAGGGCAAGCTGTGCTCGCTCAAGCGCTTCAAGGACGACATCCGCGAGGTCATGCAGGGCTACGAGTGCGGCATCGGCATCGCGAACTACAACGACCTGAAGGAGAAGGACGTTTTCGAGTTCTTCAGGCTCAAGGAAATACAGCGGTCGATATAACATGAAGGCGCCGCGAACTCCGACGGGGTTCGCGGCGTTTTCAGCGGATATCGGAACGGAGCGCACGGAACATGGCGATGATCGTTGCGGTCGGCACCTTCGAACTGCATTTTCCCGAGGTTCACAGCCTCAAGGAAAAGCGGCAGGTGCTGCGATGCGTCATCGACCGCGTTCGCGCGAAGTTCAACGCCTCGATCTCGGAAGTCGACCATAACGACCTCTGGCAGCGCGGCACGGTGGGCGTCGCCCTCGTCTCGAACGACCGGACGCTCCTGACCCAGATGGGCCAGAAGATCGACGACATCATCGCCGACCACGATCAGATCCAGGTTGTCTCACAAGACTGGGAGTATTTATGACCTCGCATCGCCTCGAGCGGGTCGAATCAACGATCCTGCGCGAACTGTCCATGATCCTGCAGCGCCGCATCAACGATCCGCGCGTCCGCGGCGTTCATTTTGTAGGCGTCAATATAAGCCCGGATTTTCATCTCGCCCGCGTCTCCTTCAGCCTGCTCGAAGAAAGCCTCGATCCGGAAGAAGCCCAGCGCGGTCTCGACTCGGCCAAGCCCGTCCTGCGCGGCGAACTCAAGAAGGCCGTTCAGCTCCGGAAGATCCCCGAACTCGCCTTTCGGTACGATCCATCGATCAAGGAAGGCGACCATATCCTCGATCTGCTCAGAAAGCTCGAACAGCCGAAAACCCCTCCCGCCGATTCCGAGCCGGAAGACTGACGCGTCGCATGCATCGCCCCACCGACACCGACGCGACGTTCCCCGCATCACCTGCCGTTTCAGGCAAAGCGATCGACACCTGGGGCAGCTCGGCATACGACGCGAAGATCGATCTGATCCGCGAGCATCTCGGGAAGGCGCGCCGCGTCTTTTCCATCGCCCACCCCTACTCCGACGGCGATGCCCTCGGTTCCCAGCTCGCCCTCCACCACTGGTGCCGCGCCGCCGGGAAAGAGTGCGTCACGCTGAACTTCGATCCGATCCCTCCCCAGATATCCTGGCTCCCCGGCTCGGAGGTTCTGACCGACACGCTCCCCGAGGGGGAGTTCGACCTCGGTTTCCTCATGGAAACGACCGAGGCATCGCGCATGGGCGAACGCACGCGGTTTTTCCGCCGCGCGAAACGGTGCATCCACCTCGACCACCACCTCGACGTGCCGGGCCTCGGGGAGATCAACCTGCTCGATCCGACCGCGAGCTCGACGTGTGAAATACTTTACAATATATTTTGTGGAATGGATATTCCCCTGAGCGACCACATCATGTCGGCCCTGTATATCGGCATCATGACGGACACGGGGAATTTCCGGTTCCCGGGCACGACGCCGCGCTCGCACGAGATCGCCGCGAAGATGATATCGCAGGGGCTGAAGGTGGCCCCGATCTTCAAGCGGGTCTACGAGACGAACGACTGGCGCCGCGTCGTCCTGCACGGCATCTCGATGGAACGGGCGACCAGGCATTTCAACGGACAGCTGATCACCTCGTGGCTGACGCTGGACGATTTTTCCCGCCTCGGCGCGACGGAAATCGACGCCGACGGCTCGGTTGCGCCACTGACCACGATCGCCGGGGCGGAAGTCATCGTGATGTTCCGCGAACTCGACCCGACCACGATCAAGGCGAGTTTCCGCTCGACCGGCCGGATCGACGTCCAGGCGATCTGCAAGAGCTTCGGGGGAGGCGGCCACAGACTCGCGGCCGGGGCCAACTTCCAGCACACGCACATGCAGACGGCCATCGACAACGTCATCTCGTCAATCGAACCCGCGCTCGCGGCCCTGCGCACATCATGACGCGGAAAGGGGTCACAGCATGAACAGCGACGGATGTCTCGTGGTCTACAAGCCGGCCGGCCTTTCCTCACATGACGTCGTCGCGATGGTCAGGAAGGCCTACGGGGTCAAGGCAGGCCATGGCGGCACGCTCGACCCGATGGCCCAGGGCGTCCTCCTGATCTTCATGGACAAGAGCCTGAAAATACTGCCCTACATCCCGCCCGCGTTCCTCGACAAGACCTACCTGATGCGTATCACCCTGGGCCGCGCCACCGACACCTACGACGCGACCGGCCAGGCCACCTTCGAGCATCCGGGCCCCGTGACCGTCGATCGCGACACGATTCTCACTGCGCTCCGCCGCTTCGTCGGCACCTATGATCAGAAACCCCCCGTCTACTCCGCCATCAAGGTGCAGGGCAAGCGCGCCTACGCGCTGGCGCGGGCCGGCGAAACCGTCGAACTGGCGAGCCGCAAGGTGCATGTCACCTCGATCCGCCTCGTGCGCGACTTCGAATCGGGCGGCAGCCGCCATCTCGTGCTTCGCATTCATTGTTCCCGCGGAACCTACGTCCGCTCCGTCGCGCACGACCTCGGCCAGGAACTCGGCTGCGGCGGCCACCTTTCGTACTTGCTTCGCGAGCGGGTCGGCTCGTGGACGCACCTGCAGGCCTTTCCCGCCTGGAAAATCGAGAAGCGCCTCCCCTTCGACGAAACCCCGGCCTTCATGCCGTATTCGGCCATCCTGCCGTTCGCCCGGGCGACCGTCCAACCGGGTGTCGAGGCCCGCATCAGGAGCGGCACCCCGCTCGAGGCCAAAGACCTCCTGAAAATCGAACCCGGCCACGTCGACAACGCGCAGGACAACGTGATCCAGATCGTGACCTCCACCGGCGAGCTGATCGCCCTGTATGGCCCGCCGGCGGCCAACAAGCCGAAAAGCGGCCAGAAACTCATGCCGATCCGCGTTTTTTCCTGACGTTTCCGTTCGGGCGAAGCGATGAACCTGTATAACCTTCTCTCTGGCCCGCTCCACACCGGCCCCTGCGTCATCGGGCTCGGCACGTTCGACGGGGTCCATCTGGGCCACCAGGCGCTGATCTCCGGCATCATCCGCGAAGCGAAGAAAGAAGGCCTCTCGTCAGTCATCTTCACCTTCGACCACCCGCCCCGCCGACTGCTGGATCCGGCGAATTTTCCCGGGGAAATCACGACACCGGAAGAGAAGTTCCGGCTTCTGCTACACACGGGCGTCGACAGCGTGGTCTTCCGCCCCTTCGATGAAGCCTTCGCGCGTACGCCCCCGGAGGAATTCATCCGAAACGTGCTGATCGAGCGCCTCGAGGCACGGCACGTCTTCGTGGGCTTCAACTTTGGCTTTGGCATGCATCGTCGCGGCAGCGCCGAGTTCATGCAGAAAGAACTTCGCTCGCTCGGACGGGAATGCACGGTCATCTCCCCCGTCACAGCGGCCAAGCATCTCGTGAGCAGCACGCTGATCCGGGAGTCTCTCGCCGAGGGCGCGATCGAACTCGCGTCGAACCTGCTGGGCAGGCATCCGTCGATCAGCGGCGAGGTCGTTCACGGGGACCACCGCGGCCGCGACATGGGCTTTCCGACGGCGAACCTGCCGCTGGAAAACTCGATCAAGGTCCTGCCACCGAAAGGCGTCTACTACTGCATCGTCGATACGCCGCTGGGAGCGTTCGACGCTCTCGTCAACATCGGCACCCGGCCGACGTTCGACCGCAGCATGCTGCTTCTGGAAGCGTATCTGCTCGATTTCTCGGGCGACCTGTATCACCGGACGATCCGCGTGCGCTTCGTGAAGCGGCTTCGTGACGAAATCCGCTTTCCTTCGATGGATTCGCTCATTTCCCAGATCAAGGCCGACCTGGCGTCGGTGCGCAACCTGGTATCAAGCGAAGCGTCGTTTTCGACAACGCCCGGCTGAAACAACCTCTCAGGAAAGCTCCGTTTCCCCCAGGTCCGCGAGATTGGGACCGACGGCCACGTCGCAGACCAGCGGAACGCGCAGGTCGACAACCCGTTCCATGACGCGTCGCAGGCGCGGGCCCACCATGGATAGCTCGCCGGCCGGTACGGAAAAGACGATTTCGTCGTGGATCTGGAGGATCAGCCGGGTCTGGAATCCGCCGCAACGCAACTCCCGATCGGCATCGAGCATGGCCTTCTTGACGAGATCGGCTGCCGTTCCCTGGAGGGGCGTGTTCCGGGCGACACGCTCGCCGAACGCCCGCATCGTATGGCTCTTCTCGCGAAGCTCCGGAAGGGGCCTGGCCCGGCCGAACAGCGTCGAGACCCGTCCGTCGGCCTTCGCCTTCGCCAGATTTTCCTCGAAGAAGGCCGTGACCCCGGGATAGCCTGAAAAAAAGCCATCGATATATTTTTGCGCTTCCGGTCTCGAGATACCGAGTTGTGCGGCGAGCCCGTGAGCGGAGATTCCGTAGATGATGCCGAAATTCACGGTCTTTCCGATTTTGCGCTCGGCGTCGGAAACCTCGCCAACCGTTTTATCGAAGATGCGAGCGGCGGTCATCGCGTGGATGTCGAGTTCGTTCCGGAAAGCCTCGACGAGGGCGGGATCATCGGAAAAGTGTGCCAGAAGCCGCAGTTCGATCTGCGAGTAATCGATCGAGAGCAGAACGTCGCCGTGGCGGGGAGGAACGAACGCCCGCCGGACTTTTCGCCCCAGCTCCGTCTTCACCGGGATATTCTGGAGATTCGGATTCGAGCTGGAGAGTCTGCCGGTCGCCGTCACGGTCTGATTGAAGCTGGTATGGATCAGGCCGGTTTTGGGGTCGGCCAGGGTGCCGAGCGTATCGACGTAGGTGTTTTCGAGCTTCGCGAGCTCCCGGTAGTCGAGCAGGTCGCGGCAGATCGGATGAACCGCCGCTAGCTCGGACAACACGTCGCTGTCGGTCGAAAAGCCCGTTTTCGTCTTTTTCGGCGGGGTGAGGCCCAGTTTCGTGAACAGGACCTCCTGCAGCTGCTTTCCCGAGTTCACATTGAACACATAGCCGGCATGGGCATGGATCGACGCCTCGAGTTCCCGCATGCGGTCCCGGATGGCAGCTCCGAGTTCCTTGAGATACGGCCTGTTGAGCCCGATGCCCGTCGTTTCCATCTCGAGCAGGAGCGGGAGCAGGGGCAATTCGAGATCGGCATACAGCCCGCCGAGGGAGCTCTCTGCAAGCCTTGCCGTGAAAAGCGTGAACAGCTTCATCGTAAGAAGGGCATCCTGGCAGGCATACGAGGCAGCCGCCTCGACCTCGACCTCGGAAAACGGGCGTTTTCCGGCGACGTCGGCATATTCACGGGTTTCGAATCCGAACAATGTCTCGGAGAGCTGTTTGAGGCCGTTCGGCATCGTGGGGTCCAGGACATAAGCCGCGAGCATCGTGTCGAAGATCTTCGCCGGCAGTGGAACACCCGCGGTTTTCAGAAACGCGAGGTCGAACTTCAGATTGTGACCGACGACTCTCCGGTCGCGCCACGCGTCGGTGAGCAGTCCGTAAACCTGCTCGGCGGGTGGCTGAGCGACAACTCCGAGGTATGAGTGATGTAACGGAATATACGCAGAACGCCGTTCGTTCACGGCGAGGGAAACGCCGACGATCCTGTCCATCCGAGGGTTGAGCCCGTCCGTTTCTATATCAAACGCAATGTCATGGCCCGCCTCGGTGAGAAACGAGGCGATCGCGTCGATATCGGTGAGGAGAAGCCGCTCGCCGTCGAGAGGCTTCAACGTGGTTTGCGGTTGCACGGACGCAGAAGGCGCAGGCTCACCAGGTCCGGATGCCGGGCCGGACGGCACGACACCGTCCGCGAGTCCGGCTGCGAGGCTCGTGAATTCCAGTTCCCCGAGGATGTTCGTCAGTTCCGGCGTATGCAGTTTCGAGATGTTCCATGCGTATGCGGCCTGATCGCCGATTTCGGGAACCGTACGGCAGATCGTCGCAAGCTCGAAGGAGAGGAGGGCCGACTCCTTTCCTGCAGCCAGCTGTCCGCGCATGCGGGGGTTCCCGATCTTCTCGAGATTCGAATACACCTGTTCGAGAGAACCGAACTCGCGGATCAGGCCCAGGGCCTTTTTTTCCCCGATGCCGTCGACGCCCGGAATGTTGTCCGAACTGTCGCCCCACAATGCCTTCATGTCGACGATCCGCTGGGGCGGGAAGCCGTATTCGGATTCGAACGAGGCGGGGCCCATGGTGACGGTCTCGGTGATGCCCTTCACGCACAGGTCGACGACGACGCGCTGGTCGATCAACTGCAGCAGGTCCCGGTCTCCCGTGACGATCGTCACCTCGGTATCGTTCTTGAACCGCTCGGCCAGCGTCCCGATCATGTCGTCAGCTTCGTATTCGCGACCGGCGGCGATCTTGATTCCCATAGCCTCCGTTATTTTATGCGCGAGCGGCAACTGATGCAGGAGGTCCTCCGGCGTCGGCCGGCGATGGGCCTTGTATTCGGGGTATCGGCGATGCCGGAACGTCTCGCGGGCGACGTCGAAAGCGACGCAGACGAACTCGGGACGCCGCTCGCGCAGGAGCCTGAGGAGCATGCGCGTGTAGCCGAACAGCGCTCCCGTCGGCAGTCCCGAACGTGTGCGCAGATTCTTGCCATCGAACGCGTAAAACGCGCGGAAGACGATGTTGTTTCCATCGATCAGCAGACAGCCGGGCATGTTCTTTTCTCCGAGGCGCAGCGGCGCGGCGACAAGTATACCCTACCGGCCCGATTCACGCCCGGTCGAAACGGGGCTCACTCCCAGTCGCCGGTCAGAATGAAGGGGGCCCAATGGAACGGGGACGGATACGCTGCCCGCAGCTCCAGCTGGGCGCCGCGAAGGGCCTCGTCTTTTCCGGCACCTGCCATGAGCCGAGTGTAAAAGCCTTTCATCAGTTCGGCGCAGGATGCATCGGCGACAGGCCACAGGCTCGAAAGGACCGTCGGCGTGCCCGCATACATGAACGAGCGGGTAAGCCCGACGATTTCATCGCCGCCGTAGATTTTCCCCATGGCTGTCTGGCAGGCGCTCAGCGTGACAAGCCCGGCATGCAGTTCGAGCGTCGCAACGTCCCTGACCTTCATCGCCGCCGTTCCGAGCATGACGGCCGATTCCATCGGCATCGCCGGATTCAGCAGGCCGTGGGTCGCCAGATGGATAACATCCCGGCCGCCCGCCTCGAGACTGAATTCTTCGGCCGTCATCGACCCGGTTGCGATCACGCACCGCCTGTCGGAAGAAAAGAGGTCACCCACGGTCTCAACTTCCTGAATCGTGTTCGGAAGCGGTTCGAGATTCTCCACCTGATTCGCCCCAAAGGCGAAGGCAAGCAGTGACTCCCGTTTGCGGTGGTTCTTCTGCCGGCAGAAACGAAAGGCGTTCGCCGAGGGAAGATGAACGAGGGCGAACCGCTCAACCAGGGCACGACCGTTTCCGTCTTCGAGCGCGGCGAACGGGAGGAAATGCAGGGTTCCCTGCAGAACGAGTATCAGCCTCTTTTTTCCTGCAAGGATGGACTCGACGGGGGCAATCAGAACATTATAAAGTTCTCTCGATTTTATCTGCACGTCCCGCGAACAGGAAGAGGTCTCTGCCATGATAAGGGTCCTGAAGGCGGACACTTCCCGGCTGAGCTGCTTATCCGACCAGGAGAGCGAAACGACGAGCGGACTTTTTCTCCTCAATTCCCCGGATGCCATCGCGAACGCCCACACGGCATTGCCCGATGGGCTTCGGTAGTATTCGATCAGCGCGGTATCCGCATCGACCAGCCCCTCGATTTCCTCGAGAGGAACGGTGTTGACCGTCGAAAATGCGGCAAATTCGCTTCCCGCCAGATCGAACAACCGGTCCTCGTCCCTTCTCAACTCGTCCGCCTGGCGGCCGACCGTCTGGATGAATTCCAGTCCGCGGCGGTCCGCCGGTGCGCCCGGCACGCCCCTCAACTGGCGGTCGATCTCATCCTGGAACTCGTCGAACTGCTTGCGACGCTGTTCGAGCCGTTCGAATTCGGGATTGAGCCGCTCGCGCTCATTCGGTTTCAGAAGCCGCCGCTTGTCGGTGGAACCGAAGAGGTCCACGAATGCCCTCGCCCTGGCCCGTTCCACATACGACAATGCCTCATACGGCCGCTCCAGGTCGAGAAGCACCCGCACCATGGCCTCGTAGACGCGCGTTCTGGTGGCCATGTAATCCCGCTTCAGGCGCTCGAGCGAAAGCAGGGCGCGAAACTTCTCAACCTGCTCGATCGACTCCGCGTAAGCGTCTCTGGCTTCTTCCAACTGACCGCGAGCCTGGCATGCCCGTCCTTTCAGGAACAAGACATCCCATAACTGGCGTGGCTCATCGACGAGACGGGCGAGCTTTTCAGCCCGGTCGATCCATGGCCCCGCCTCGTCGGCCCGGTGTTTCTCGATCAGGGCATCGGCAAGATAGATACACGCATAACATTCGGCCATCTCCCGGATACCGGCACTCATGTTTGCCGTCAGCCCGACGGCCTCCCGGAAAAGCCCGATCGCCTCGTCGATGCGGCGCGTTTTCTGAAGCGTCGCGCCCCGCAGGGTCTGAATCGAGAAACGGACCTCGGCAAAGCCATGATTCCCGACCAGGATCGAAGCCGACGCGAATTCGGCGAGCGCCTCCGTATGCTGCTCGAAGCGCTGCAGAACCGATCCCTTCCCGATGTGGTAATACGCGGGAAACATTTTCGCGGCCCATCCCAGGAAGGCCTGGGGCGAACCGGCATCGGAGGTTGAACATGCGTCGGCAACGTGTTCCAGCCAGCCTTTCAGTCGGAGGAAACCGGGCAAGCAATAGATCCGAAGCGCGTTTTTCGGATCGTTGATGTACGTGTACAGACTTGCAAGCTGAATGTAGACCGACCAGCAGGTCAACGCTTCGGTGAGATTCGATGTCTGTTCCAGGATATCGAAGCTCCGGCTCTCTTCGGACGCTGGGGAAGCGCCCCACCGGGGGTCGCTCATGACTTCGGGTTCCTGTTCCCGCAACAGGCGTTCATAGAGCAAACCGGCCGCAATAAAGTTTCTGCTCAGCCATTTGAGATCGGCCAGTTTAAGGACGCACTGTCGCCGGATCAGCCGATTATCGCATGTTTCCGCCATCAGGCCCGCTTCGTTCAGGACCGACTCGGCCGTGTCGAATTTTTTCTGCTGGCAGTAGATCGATGAGGCATCCAGCATGGACGTGATCATCGATTCGGATGCCATCCGGGCGGTCGGTTTGAACAACGCACGTTCTTCCGGTCGCAGCGTCTCGTAGATCCGAAGCGTTTCCCTGCTGATGGACGCAATATCGAGATAGGCGCTCAGCGCCCCGTCGAGATTTTTCATGGACATGGCCGCGAGGCCTTCCCCCTGCCGCTGGATCGCCTTGAACTGCATGGCGAGTATCGGATGCGTGCCCTGAACGGGTTCCGCCTGGGCCGCCACGGCAAGAAGGACAAGGAATGCCAGCAGGATGCACCGCCTCAACAGCGGAAGTCGTCGGATCATCAGTTCCTCTCCGTTCACGAGGGTCTGGAAATGTTCTCTCAATCTATCATGCACTGTCCGGAACCGCCCTGTTTTCTGGTTTCACAGGTGGCAAAGTTTCGAAAAACCGGATATAAAGGATGACATTCGCTTCGCTCCCGGGGAGAAACAGACATGGCAGCTTTCGGTCGTCGCGTTCTCGGTGATCTGATCCGCGCTTCTCAACTCGAGTGGCTCGTCACGAACGGAATCGGAGGCTTTGCCGGCTCCACGGTCATTGGGTTGAATACCAGGCGCTATCATGGCGTCCTCATCGCCGCCAGGAGGCCCCCCGTAGAGCGGATCGCGCTGGTGTCACGCATCACCGAGACGCTGTTGATCGACGGCTGCGAGTATCCGCTGTTCACCGCCCGCCCCGGCGGAGGCGCCCATCCGCTCGGCCATCTGCACCTCGAGAGGTTCACCACGGACCCCGTTCCAACCTGGACCTGGCAGATCGGGGACGTGCTCGTGGTGAAGAGCCTCTTCATGATCTACGGCCAGAACTCGACCGTCGTGACCTACAAGATCATGAACGGCGGGCACGAGATCGAGCTCCGCCTGCGCCCGCACTTCCTGTTCAGGGATTTTCACGGCACGACGTACAGAAACGCCGGTTTTCTCGACGACACGCAGGTCTCCGACAACTCGCTGAAACTCCAGCCGTTCGCGAACGCCCCGACCGTCTACATGGCATGGGACCGCGGCGGGTTCGTTCCGGATGCGCGATGGGAGACAGCGAACTTCCTGTCGGAAGAGGCCGCCCGCGGTCTCGAGTCGCATGAGGACGATTTTTCCAACGGCTATCTCCGGGTCCAGAACCTGCATGGGTCCGCCTCCGTCCTGTTCTCGGACGAACCCATCCAGGCGTTCAATCCGGTGGATCTTCGGAAACGCGAAGAGCAGCGGCAGGAACAGATCATCGACACCTTCCCGACGGAGGATCCCATGATCCGGCGGCTGCTCCTGGCGGCCGACCAGTTCATCGTCGACCGCCGCAGCACCCAAAGCCGCTCGATCATCGCCGGGTATCCCTGGTTTTCCGACTGGGGCCGGGACAGCCTGATCTCCCTTCCCGGACTGACGTTGGTGACGGGCAGGTTCGACGACGCCCGTTCGATCCTCAGAACGTTTGCCCTCTCGATGAGGGACGGCCTCGTCCCCAACTGTTTCGCCGACCACGGGTCCGATGCGTTATATAACAGCGTTGATGCATCGCTCTGGTTTTTTCACGCCATTCATCGCTTCCTCGAGTATACCGAAGACTATGATTTCGTCAGGGAGCATCTTCTCGCCTCGATGCAGGCGATCATCGAGGCGTTCATGGCCGGCACGCGGTATGACATCGGCATGGACCACAACGACGGTCTCATCCTGGCCGGTAATGAACTCGTCCAACTCACCTGGATGGACGCGAAAGTCGACGAGTTCGTCGTCACGCCACGGCACGGGAAAGCCGTCGAAGTCAACGCCCTCTGGTACAACGCCCTGCGGCTGATGACGCATCTTCTGGACACGTTCGGCATGCCCTCGCACGACATCTCGGCCCTCGCGCGGAAAGTCCGGGCCTCATTCAGGCGCCGTTTCTGGAATCCCGAGACGGAATCCCTCCACGATGTGATCGCCCACGACGGCACCCCCGACCGTTCGCTCCGGCCAAACCAGATTTTCGCCGTCTTCCTGCCGTTTTCGGTCCTCGAGCAGGCCGAGGAACGCAGCGTGGTGGACACTGTCTATAGACATTTATATACATCACACGGGCTGAGAAGCCTCGCCCCCTTCGAGCGGTCGTATACGCCGAGATTCGGCGGAGACCGGCTCACCCGTGACAAGGCCTATCACCAGGGAACCGTCTGGGGCTATCTGATCGGCCCCTTCATCACGGCCTATCTCAAGGCGCACAACGCCTCGATGGAAGCCCAGCTGCGCGCTTCCCACATGATCGAGCCGTTCAAGCTCCACCTGGAGCAGGAAGGCTGCGTCGGCAGCATTTCCGAAGTGTTCGACGCCGACCCGCCGCACGCGGCCGCGGGCTGTTTCGCCCAGGCCTGGAGCGTCGCGGAACTCCTCCGATGCTACGTCGAGGATATCAAAGGCCACCGGCCCACCCTCGGGGTCGCGAGCTGATTTTCACCTCCGGCCTTCGGTTTTTCCTTCTTCGTGCCGATGCTTGAGACGTAGTGAAGAAAGCGGAAAACCAGAGCGAGGTGGGCTCCCGTCGTACATGATCGTTCAGGGCCGTCCTGGAATGAGCGGCTGGCAGAAGTGGGCCCCGTTCTCACCCTCGGGATCAACATCGGAGTTGCCCTGGGTCTGGGAATAGCCTTCGGATTCGCGTTCGACCGACATTTCGGAACCGATCCGTGGGGCCTGTGCATCGGAGCCGCTTTTGGGCTCGCAGCCGCGATCCGAAACACGTGGCTGGTATTGCGAAGGAGCATGGATACCCGTGGCCGATGAACATCCCGTTTCCCAGCAACTGATCGCCCGGTTTCAGCATACGGTCTATCTGCTTGGGCTCGTTCTCAACGTCATCATCCTGACGATCGGGATGGTGGGCTGGAAGCAGCTCTGGTGGGGCACATTGATCGGCATGGGGCTCGGACTCGGCAGTTTTCACATCCTGACCATCACCGTTGGCAGCATGCAGCCCGGCTCGAACCGGGTCGTACTGGCGAAGGGCGTGATGTATTCCATGTTCAAGATCATCGGTCTGTTTCTCATCATCTGGGTTCTGTACGGACTTGGGCTGAATCTGATTCAGGTTCTCGGCGGGCTTCTTTCGAGCCAGCTGGGAATCGTCGGAGCGGCCGCAGTCATCATGCTCGACTTGAAAAAGTCCGATTCGGGGACGACACATGCATGAATTAGAGAGCAAGATATTTTATCTTCTTTCCTTTATACCGCTCCCGCCCGGGGTCGTGCTGCCCCTGCTCATCACATTCGTTCTCAGCCTCGTTGCGATGATCGCAACGCGTCGGATCGACCTGGTTCCCAGGCCGATCCAGAACCTGGCGGAGTGGATCTACGAGCAGCTCGAAGGTTTCGTCACGACGATCGTCGGGCCCGACCTGGCCGCCGAGTTCGTTCCCTTTTTTGCGACCGTATTCATCTACCTCCTGAGCGAAAACCTGCTGGGCATCATTCCCGGCCTGAAATCCCCCACCAGCGTCTTCTCAAACTGTCTCGCGATGGCACTGGTGATCTTCTTCATGACGCAGTATCTGGGGTTCACGCGTCAGGGCCTGGGGTATCTCAAGCATTTCTGGGGCGATGTCTGGTGGATGGGGCCGCTGATGTTCCCGATCCACGTGATCGGTGAGCTTGCACGCCCGGTCAGCCTCACCCTCCGCCTGTTTGGAAACATCATGGGAGAGGACGTGGTCATTCTCGTTCTCACCATCTATCTCTTCCCGTTCCTGGTGCCGCTGCCGATGTTGTTCATGGCCATCTTCACGAGCACCATCCAGGCCATGGTCTTCACCATTCTTTCAGGGATCTATGTTTCCGGAGCCGCTCATCACGCCGAGGGGCACGCCGGAGACGGTGCAAAATCTCACGCAACTCATCCAGCCAAGGAGATATAAGTATGGATTCAATCACGTTGCTCCGCATTGCCGAAGCCCTCAGCGCCGCCTTTGCCGTCAGCATCGGCTGCAGTGCCGCCGCGATCGCCCAGGGAATGGCCATCAAGCAGGCCTGCGACAGCATGGCACGCCAACCGGACCTTGCCGGCGAACTGCGCTTCACGATGATCATCGGCCTTGCCATGATCGAATCGCTCGCGATCTACTGCCTGCTCGTCGCCCTCATTCTCCTCTTCGTGCGCTGGTGATCGTTTCCGCGTTTCCCCGCGGGAAACCGAATCCCGGACGGAGGTTCCACATGTCTCGATTTCGACTGTCGTTGTGTCTGGTGATCGTTTTGTTCTTCCTTGCCAGCCCCTTCCAGACGGGGTTGTCTGCCGCCGAGCTGGCTCCGACTTCGGCAATGACGGCTGAAACGGCGCATGGCGCGGGCCATGCAAAGGGGCATGGGGAGGAAGCAGGGCTGTTCGACATCGACCTGCGCATTCTCGCATCGCAGGTGTTGAATTTCTTCATTCTCATGTTCGTCCTCAACCGGTTCCTGTTCACGCCCATCAGGGGTGTTCTCGAGGAGCGCCGCCAGCGTATCGGCGAAGCGATGGACGCGGCCGAAGGCAAGAATCGCGAGGCCACCGAGATCAAGGCGCAGTACGAGAAAAAACTTGCGGGCATCGAGCAGGAAGCGTATCAGATTCGCCAGAAGGCGATCAGCGACGCTCAGGCTTCCCGTGACGAGATCCTTGCCGAAGCCAAGGCCAAAGCGGCCGGGGTTCTCGACAAGGCTCAGCACGACATTTCCATCGAACGGCAGAAATCGTGGGTCCAGCTGCGCGAAGAGGTCGTGCGTCTGACGATGGCGGCGGCGGAACGCGTCGTGGAAGCCTCGCTCGACGACGAGAAACACCATGCCCTCATTCGTCGCACGATCGACCAGCTGGAACGTGAATCGGCCGATGGAGGCGCAGCTTGAAGACGCTCGTCGTTGCAAGACGGTATGCCGAGGCGTTTCTGAACGCCCTGGGTGAGCCCCGGCTCGATGCGGGATTCGCCGGCCTCAAGGCGTTCATGCAGGCTGGCGCCCAGGAGCCGCAACTCCTCGCCGTCCTGCGACAACCCTCCATTCAGCTCGAACGCAAGCTGGCCCTGATCGACAGCCTGATCCCGGCCGCCGAGGCGCCGCTGGTGGGGGACTTCCTCAAGACCCTGCTCGAGCGTCACCGGTTCGACCTGATTGCGATCATCGCCGAAGAGACCGAGAATCTGTACAATCAGCGGCGCCGGATCACGCGCGTCCACGTCCGCTCGGCCGTCGCCCTGTGCGACGAGGAGCGAAAGCGCCTCAGCACGACGCTCGCGAAGCGCGTCCAGGGCCAGGTCGTCCTCCACGAAACGATCGAGCCCCATCTCATGGGCGGAATCGTGCTGCGGTTCGAGGGCCTCGTGCTCGACGCGTCGGTCCAGACGTCCCTCAAGAACCTCAAGGAACGCCTCAATTCCATCAGCGGTAAATTCATGAGCGGTGACGCTCCGGCGACGACCGTCGCCTGAGGAGGAATCATGCCAATCAAACCTGAAGAAATCGTATCAGTCCTTCAGAAGGAAATCGGTTCATTCTCGAAGGAGTCGAAAACCGTCGATGCCGGCATCGTCCTGCAGGTTGGCGACGGCATTGCCCGCGTGCATGGTCTTCAGCAGGTGATGGCCGGCGAGCTCGTCGAGTTCGCGAACGGCGTGCGCGGTTTCGTGCTCAACCTCGAAGAGGACAACGTCGGCTGCATCATCATGGGCTCCGACAGCGGCATCCGCGAAGGCGACCTGGTCAAGTCGACCGGGAAGATCGTCTCGGTGCCCGTCGGTGACGCCCTGCTCGGCCGCGTCGTCGATCCTCTCGGCCAGCCGCTCGACGGCCAGGGCCCGATCGTGACGACCGAGACCCGGCCCACCGAGATGAACGCCCCCAACGTCGTCCAGCGCCAGCCCGTGAAGGAGCCGCTTCAGACCGGCATCCAGGCCATCGACGCCCTGATCCCGATCGGAAGAGGCCAGCGCGAGCTGATCATCGGCGACCGCCAGACCGGCAAGACCGCCATCGCCATCGACACGATCATCAACCAGAAGGACACCGGCGTCATCTGCATCTACGTGGCCATCGGCCAGAAATCGTCGACGGTCACGCGCATCATCGAGACGCTACGCAAGCACGACGCGCTCAAATACACGATCGTCGTCAGCGCCTCGGCGGCGGACCCGGCCCCGCTCCAGTTCCTCGCCCCCTACTCCGGATGCACGATGGGCGAGTTTTTCCGGGACAAGAGCAAGCACGTGCTCTGCATCTACGACGATCTTTCCAAGCATGCCCAGGCCTACCGCCAGGTTTCCCTGCTGCTCCGCCGCCCGCCGGGCCGCGAAGCCTATCCCTCGGACATTTTCTACCTGCACGCCCGACTGCTGGAACGGGCCGCGAAGCTGAGCGATGAACTCGGCGGCGGCTCCCTGACGGCGCTTCCGGTCATCGAGACGCAAGCCGGAGATTTTTCGGCCTACATTCCGACGAACGTCATCTCGATCACCGACGGCCAGATCATTCTCGAGAGCGGCCTCTTCAACAGCGGTGTCCGCCCCGCCATCAATGCGGGCCTGTCGGTCTCGCGCGTCGGCGGCAACGCCCAGATCAAGGCCATGAAACAGGTGGCCGGCCCCCTCCGGCTCGAGCTCGCCCAGTATCGCGAACTCGCCGCCTTCGCACAGTTCTCGAAGGACCTCGATAAGGCGACCCAGGCCCAACTCGCACGCGGCGAGCGTCTCGTGGAGCTCCTCAAACAGCCCCAGTATGCACCGCTCGAGGTCGAGGATCAGATTCTTTCGATCTTCTCGGCAACACGCGGGTATCTCGATGGATTCGACAAGAAATATATCTCTCAGTTTAAAAAACAGCTCTGCACCTATATCCGGGAAAAGCATCCGGAGATCGGCTTCAAGCTCCACAAGTCGAAAGCCATTGACACGGAGCTGGACGCGGCGATGCACGCCGGGATCAAGGAGTTCCTCGAGCAGGTGTTCCTGCCGAGTCTCGGCACGACCACATCAGCAGAAGGCGGAACTCCGAAGGCAGAGGCGTAACTTATGGCTACGCAAAAGGATATTCGGAAAAAAATCGGCGGGGTGAAAAGCACCCAGCAGATCACCCGCGCCATGAAGATGATGTCCACGGCGAAACTTCGCCGGGCCATGGACAGGCTGAACGCAATGCGGTTCTATCTCGTGAAACTTGAGCAGATGGTTTGCGCCCTCTGCTCGGCGATCGAAAAGCCGGAACTGCATCCCGTCTTTCAGCCTCACAAGAACCGGCGAAACTGCGGCATCATCCTCATCACCGGCGATCGCGGCCTGTGCGGTAGCTTCAATCACGACCTCATCAAGCAGACGCAAGCCCTCATCCGGGAACGCAAGGACATGAACTGCCGCCTGTTCCTCGTCGGTCGCAAGGGATACGAGTTCTTCAAGCGGCGGCCATCCGACAGGATCAGCATGGATTACTTTCCGGAACTCCTCTCGCATCCCGAGCCGGATGCGATCCGGCTCGCAGCGAAAAACTTCCTCAGTTTCTACAACAACAATGCGATCGATGAGCTGCTGCTCGTCTACACGGGTTCCGTTTCGGCTCTCGAGCGCCGAATCGAAGTCAAAAAAATGCTTCCCTTCGAGTTCAGGCATATTCAGAGCAAGAGCCAACACCATCCTCAAGCGACGATCGATTTCGAGTTCGATCCTTCCCCGGACGTCATCCTCAACTCCCTTATACCAAGGTATATAGAAGGTATGTTCCTTCGCGGCATTCTCGAGTCATCCGCAGCCGAGCAGGGTGCCCGCATGGTCGCCATGGGCGCGGCGACGGACCGCGCCGAAGAGATGATTTCGGACATGACCCTTCTGTACAACCGCATTCGCCAGGCAGCCATCACCAAGGAACTTTCCGAAGTGATCGGCGGCGTCGACGCTCTGGCAGACTGAGCGCCGGATAGACCACACAGGAGCAGTTTATGAATCAAGGCCAGATCCTGCAAGTCATGGGGCCCGCGGTCGATGTGAAATTCGAAGCCGGCTCACTCCCCAGCATTTCCAACGCGCTCGAAGTGGTCAATCCAGCGACGAAACAGCGCCTCGTGCTGGAAGTCGCCATTCACCTCGGCAACGACGTCGTGCGAACCATCGCCATGGGGCCGACCGAAGGCCTCATCCGCGGCCAGGATGTCAAGGACACCGGCGCACCGATCAGTGTCCCGGTCGGTCACAACGTGCTCGGCCGCCTCTTCAACCTGCTCGGTGAAACGCTCGACGGGAAGGAAGCGATCAAGAGCGGCGAACGATGGCCGATCCATCGGGCTCCGCCCACGTTTGCCCAGCAGGGCAAGACGAGCGAGATTTTCGAAACGGGCCTCAAGGTCATCGATCTGCTCATCCCGTATGCCCGCGGCGGTAAGATCGGCCTGTTCGGCGGAGCAGGCGTCGGCAAGACGGTTCTGATCATGGAGCTGATCAACAACATCGCCAAGCAGCACGGCGGCGTCTCGGTGTTCGGCGGCGTCGGCGAGCGCACCCGCGAAGGCAACGATCTGTATCTGGAAATGAAACAGTCGGGTGTCATCGACAAGACCTGCCTGGTGTTCGGCCAGATGAACGAACCGCCGGGCTCACGCTTGCGCGTCGCGCTCTCGGCCCTGACGATGGCGGAATACTTTCGCGATCGCGAAGGGCAGGACGTGCTGCTGTTCATCGACAACATCTTCCGGTTCGTGCAGGCCGGCTCCGAAGTCTCGGCCCTGCTGGGCCGCATGCCTTCGGCCGTCGGCTACCAGCCGACTCTCGGCACGGAAATGGGCGCGCTCCAGGAGCGCATCACCACGACAACGCGAGGGTCGATCACGTCGGTCCAGGCCATCTACGTGCCCGCCGACGACATCACCGATCCGGCCCCAGCGACGACGTTCTCGCATCTCGACGCAACGACCGTTCTCTCGAGAAAAATCGTCGAGCTCGGCATCTACCCGGCCGTCGACCCGCTGACGTCCACCTCCCGCCTGCTCACGTCGGAAATCCTGGGCGATGACCATTACAACACCGCACGCAGGGTTCAGGAAATTCTCCAGCGGTACGAGGACCTGCACGACATCATCGCCATCCTGGGCATGGAAGAACTCTCGGAAGAAGACAGGCTGATCGTCAACCGCGCCCGCCGCATACAGAAGTTCCTGTCCCAGCCGTTCCACGTCGCGGAGCAGTTCACCGGCTACAAGGGCAAGTATGTTCCGTTGCAGGAAACCGTGTCCAGCTTCAAGGCGATCGTCGACGGCAAATACGACGAGTATCCCGAACAGGCGTTCTATATGGTTGGAAATATCACCGAAGTCGAGGCAAAAGCCGAACAGCTTCGGGCAACCGGAGAAGCGTGATGTCAGACTTCCATCTCGTCATCGTCGCCCCCTCGAAAAAGATGCTGGAGTTCACCGCCAGGGGGATCTCCGTGCCCGGAATGGCGGGATACATCGGCGTGAGAAAAGACCGGGAACCCCTGCTTGTCAGTATGAAGGTGGGCGTCATCCATGTGATCACGTCGGACGGCGAAGAGCTGTTCTTCGGCGTAACGGGCGGGTTCTTCGAGATGATCGAGAACGAGGCCACGGTGCTGGCTGATGCCCTTATTCCGCAGGAAGCCGCCGAGATCAGCGAACACCTGAAGGGAAAGAAGCTCACGATTCCAGCCGAGTTCGCCAGCGAGGTACAGAAAACCGACCTCGCATCAGCCCTCCTCCACAGGCGTATTCATCACTGAAATCAGAAGCGAACGCGGGTGCAGCCATGAAACAGGCCGCACCCGCGTTCGTTTTTTCCTGGCCAGAATATCGAAATTGAGATAAAATGTGTTACAAGATCGTCCCTGAAGGAGTATCGAGAATGCGACGAATATTTCTTGTCTGCGTCCTGCTTTCCCTGGCCATCGTCACGGTACCGGCGTTTGCCCTGAGCGGCGATGCCAAATCCGAGTTCGACGAGTTCGTCCGGAATATCCGCGAGGAAAAGCGCGTCGACCAGATCGGGTATCTGATTCTCGCGAAACTTGCCCCGTCAAGGCTCAGTGAAGATCAGGTTCTCCGGACGGCAGGCAAGTTCTATTACTCCTCCCCGGAAGGGTACCTGACACATGTGAATTTCGTCCGGCTCGAGCGGCTCCGCCAGGCGAAAATCCAGTATTCGATTCTCGACAAGAAACGTCTCGACGACACGGCCGAGTCATGGAAGATGGTCTGGGTCGAAACGCCGGCACAGGAAGCGGCATTGCGCGACACGTTCGAGCCGTTGTATTCGCATAAGAATACATTCGTCATCAGAATCCGCCCCGAGGACGAGGAAAAGCTCATCGCTCTCGAACTTCGGTATAGCACGCTCGATGAAACCCTCCTCCGCCTGCGCGTTCCGGCGTGGCCTTCTCCCATCAAAGCGGTGAAATTCGATCCGGCCATCGCCGATCAACTCGCTTCGATCACTGTTTCCGAGATGGTTTCGACGGTGGAAACCCTTCAGAACTTCAAGAGCCGGCACGTCAGCCAGCCGGGAAATCTCGAGGCGGTCAAGTGGCTTGCAGATCAGTTCAACGCCATCGGCGGCCTCGATGTTTCAACGCCGGAATTCACCTACAGCTCGAAAAAGCTGATGAACGTCGTCGCCGTCCAGAAGGGTACGGTCGATCCCGATACCGTCATCGTCGTGTGCGGCCACATGGATTCGACCGTTTCGAGCCATAATTATACGAACGCCCCGGGCGCGGATGACAACGGCACCGGCGCGGCCGGCGTGCTGCACGTCGCGCGTGTCGCGGGCAGGCTGCCGCTTCCCTATACCGTCATCTATGCCGCGATGAACGCCGAGGAAGTCGGCCTGGTCGGCAGCAAGGCCGTCGCGAAGGCTCTTGCGGCGCAGACCGGGGTTCAGATCAAGGCAGCCCTGAACATGGACATGATCGCCGATCGTGACGACAACGAAGTCGCCGTCATCGGCAATACGCGCAGCAACTGGTTGATCGACGTGTTCAAGGATACCGCCCTCACCTACACGGGGCTCAAGAGCAAGACGCTGTATGACTCGAACATCTGGTATTCCGACCATTCCTCGTTCTGGAACATCGGGGCATCGGCGATCCTGACGATCGAAGGGTATCCGGAGATGTCGAAGCATTACCACAAGACCACGGACATCGTCGCGAACCTCGAGCCGACGTTGATGGAAAAGATCGCGCGGAGCCAGCTCGCCGTGCTCCTGACCCTGAACAAAGCGACCAATTTCAACTGATGACAGCCCCCACCCTGGCGACCTTTTTCACCGGCAACGGGAGCCGGCCGTTCGACCGGCTTCCGGCTGACCGGTGCGGCAAAATCTACGTCGACCTCCCCCATCGGTTCTTCGCCGACACCGCTTCGATGTTCGAGTATCTGCGAAGCGCCCGTGATCTCGGCGCGAACGTCATGCTGCTGTTGCCGCACTTCCTTCCGAGCTTCTCCGAGTATGTCGTGAAGGATTACGAGCGCCCCTGCGCCTTGTTCGGAACATGGGATCGGTTCACCTCCTTCATGGTCGCCGTCCGGGATCTCGGAATGGATCGCATGATCGATATCCCGTTCAATCATGCTGACCAGCAGGCTGAGCACCTGAAGAAGCAGTGGTTCAAGCAGCACGAAACCAACGGCATCGAAGCGGGAGCCGATGACGTCGATGCCGACGGAAATCGCGTTCGCATCAACTGGGGCGCGTACATACTCGAGAACGGCAACCCGGAGCTGATCAGATACTGGCTCGACAAGGTCATCGTTCCGCATGTCGGCAGCATGAACGTGAATGCCATTCGTATCGACGCGGCCTGGGGCCTTGACCGGAACGGGCTGGCCTCGATCGTCGGCGAGACGAAGCGCAGATACCCCGACACGTGGTTCGTCGCGGAAAACCTGGGAATGGCACGGTTGATCGACCTTGCCGAGTCGGGTCTCGCGGCGGGCGCCGAGCGATACTTCAACAACATGTACTGGTATGACGGAGGAAGATATATTCCTTCCGATATTTACAGGTTCCACAAGAGGTCGGGGCGCAAGCCGAGTTGCGCCATCTGGTCGAGCCACGACGTCCTGATGCCGGCGATGAAGGCGCTCGCCCTGGCCGATGCGCAAACGTACGGCGGGATTTCGAACGACAAGGCCCTGCACAGGGAGATCGTCGAGAGGAACGGCATTCGCAGCCTGTCCCAGGTTTCGGATGCCCTCCGGCACAAGGTCGTCTCCCTGATGAAGCTCGATTTTCTGCTGACCTGCTTCATGTCATCCGACCTGATGTTCACGGCCGGCAGCGAATACGCGCTTCTCGAACGGATCAACGTGTTGAAGACGGGTCCCGAAGAGTGGGCGCGGGGCACCCGGACGGAGTTCCCGTCGCTCATGAAGCAGCTGCTGCGCGTGCGCACGGGCGATCCGCTCTTCAACAGCGACGGCGTTCTGATTCCGTTCGGCGCCTGGAAGCGCTCGCCGACTGGCATCAAGGGATATGTCAAGCGCGTGCCCGGCCGCGACCTGCTGGTGGCGGCGAACATGAACCTCGACGAACCTCAACCGCTCAGGCTGCCGGACTGCATCCGACGATCGGAGCGCGTTCGGGAGATCGTCGGGGACCATTTCAGGGAAAGCGACGGCAGAAACCTTTCCGCCGAAGTCATGCTCGCGCCCGGCCAGGGATGCGTTCTGTATACGGCCGGGTAGAGCGCGGCGGCCGTCCGCGCTCGTCCAGTAGGTATATTGTTTTTTATATATATTTTCATGATGGGGTGAGAGAGACATGTTGATCGAAGAGACCGTGAAAACACAGCATCCGCAGACGTTCGTCGACGTTACCGAACTGGTTCGCAGCGCGGTGAAAAAGTCCGGTCTGAAAGAGTCCCATGTCCTGGTCTCGGTGCCGCACACCACCGCGGCCCTCACCATCAACGAGAACGCCGATCCCGACGTCGTGAACGATATTCTCCGGCGCATCGAACGCATCATTCCGACCGACGACCATTCCGACCGGCATTCGGAAGGGAACAGTCACGCACACCTGAAATCGAGTCTGTTCGGGTCGTGCCACCCCTTCATCGTGAAAGACGGAGACCTCGTTCTCGGCACCTGGCAGGGCATCTACCTGTGCGAGTTCGACGGACCCCGGACGCGCAAATTGCTGATCAGCATTTTGGCGGCATAAATGACGGAGGGGCGCATCGCGATGCGCCCCTCGGAATTTTATATATTAATTAATATTTGTAGCAGCTGCCGCCGATGTATTCGCGGATGAGGGCGTTTTTCGGGATGACGGACTCGTCTTCCCAGGCCGTGATAGATTCGAGCAGGTCGTGGACGCGTTTGGCCCGAATGTAGGCATCCTGACGTTTGGGCTCGTTGCGGTATGCCTCGAGGAACTCCGGGAACCACTTGAAGAGATACTTCTTGTAAACCGGCAGTTCATAGGCCAGTGAGCCGTCGATGACGTGATCGACCGTTCCGAGGAAGGGGATGATGTGCTGGATCTCGGACCGCCGCACGTAATGCCAGTGCTCGAGGGTCTGCTTCGGCCCGTAGCTGCGATGCCATGAATCGCGAACCATGCGCCGCAGAAGCCGAATGTCCGTCCAGCGCAGGAACTCGCCGTCCTTGTTCTTGATCTGGCACAGGGTCTCGATATACAGCTTGAACTTTTTTTCGGCCGGCACGCTGTCGGTCATGGGGCCATAGAGGCCATGCAAGCTGTCGAGCAGGAGAATCTGGTTCTTTTCGAGCTTCAGCGGGTCGGTTTCCTCTTCGCGCTTCCCGGTCTTGAAGTTGTATCGCGGCATCTGGATGGTTTTGCCGTCCATCAGGTCGGCGAGGTGGCGGTTGATCAACTCGAGATCGAGCGCCTGAGGGGTCTCGAAGTCGTAATCGCCGAACTCGTCGCGCGGGTGGTGCGAAAGGTCGAAGAAATAATTGTCGAGGTTCATCGCGACCAGTTCGAAGCCGTGTTGTGACAGGAACTCGCCCATCTTGATCGTCGTGGTCGTCTTGCCGGAACTCGATGGCCCTGCGATGATCACGATTCTGACCTGATCTTTGCGGGCGATGATCTTGTCGACGGCCGCCTTGAGATCGGCCTCGTATTTTTCGGTCACTTCCTGAACGAGCTGGGGATACGTGCCGTTCGCGATGCGCTGGTTGAGGCGATCGACGCTGAAGCAGTCGTGATCGATCGCCCAGGTGAGCACCTGCCAGATCTTCTTGTACGGGATGTTCCCCGAGGTGGCCGTATACTGCTCGCGGCCCTGGCGAAGTTTCGCATGCTCATACCGGTACAGGATGAACGCCTTTGCCGTCTTCGCATGCCCCTCTTCGATCAACTCCTTCTCGATCAGATCCTGCACTTCCTCGACGCTGGCGAGCGCCGGCGGCTGCTTCGTCAGTTCGAGCTGATGGACGATCTTTTCGGCGAGAATTTCGGCCAACCGACGGTCTTCCCCGCCGACCTCCGTCGCCGCCTGAAATATTGCATTAACGATTTTATCCTTGTCGAACGGCACCACGAGGCCATTCCTCTTGACGATCTGCTTGATCGGTTCCCTGTGTGGACTCATACTCGTTTCTCCTCATCCAAGTTCTTATTGGGCATCAAGCGCCACTTTGTAGACAACGGCAAGATTTCCGAGAATCTGCGCGATCTGGCTGCTTTCCTGGAGCTTGTTCCGCTGCACGAGTTTCGGTTTTGGCGGAACCAGCAGAATGTCGCCACGCTGAATATGCCCGACACGGCCCAGCGGAAACACTTCGCCGTTGGCCCTGACAACGACGGTTTTGCGATGGTTGGAATGCGACGCAAAACCGCCAACCGAGTTGATGTACCCACGCGCACTCTGGCCATGTCTGTATAACACCGTTGACGGGTTCACGACAGCACCGACGACGGAAACGGTGTCCGGAATGGGGGGAATGGTGATCTCATCCCCGTTTTTCAGGATGATGTCATCTCCCTTCTGGCGCACATCGAGACCATGATTCACCCGCCTTAGGCGAACGGGAATGCGAAGCGAATCCTGAATCAACGACCTTGAAGTCAGTTCCAACGATCCATATTTGGAAGTCTGATTTTTTGCCGCCTCGCTCTGCAGGATTTCCTCATCTTCGATCACTTCGGATTTCCGCCTGCCGAGTAAACTTGTTTTCCTGATGGATGATGCATCCTCACCAGGCATGTCGAGAAGATCGTTTCGAGCCTCTTTATCGCTTGCAATGTCCGAAAGTTTTGCGCCGGCACGCAGCAATTCGGCCCGCATATCGATATTCGCCTGCCGGAACAACTCAGCCCGCACCTGTTCGGCAGCATTGAGCTGTTCTTCATCGGCGATATTCGCCACTTTCCGCATGAAGATCGCCCCCTCGGGGAAGGCTTCATTCGTGAGTCCGCCTGCCCGCTCGATGAGATCATTCAGGGTTTCGCCGCGCCGGCGAAGCGCATACGGTCCAGGGCGTTTCACTTCGCCTTTCAGGATGACGACTTCGGATTCCAGCAACGCGTCACCGCGCGCCAGGATGTTAACCCGGTCGAGAGGCATGATCGGGACATTTTCCGGGTCTTTCGGGGCGTTCATTACTTTATTCAAATCGATATGTTTCGTTTCGCTGGTGCGTCCTTTCGCGACGCGCGCGACTTCGGCTTCGCCGGCTGCGTCTGCGGTGAGCCCTCTTGCGCGCAGGACGAGATCCCGGATCTTCATTCCATCGCGAAAGATATATTCACCAGGGCGGCGCACGGCGCCGGAAATCGTCACGACGCGCGTATCAGCCTCAACTTCTTTGTTCGAGAATATCCTGATGGTGTCGAGTCCATGCAGGGAAATCGAGGCATCTTTCTCCCCGGCGAGAGCGGCGGCGGGATCGAACGTGACGATACTCTCGCGCCCGCCCTCGAGTTTCCGGATCAGCTGACCGGACGTTGCCGCTTCCTCGCTCTTGAGGCCGCCCGCACGCTTCAGGAGGTCACCGAGGGTGAGGCCTTCCGCGACGGCGTATTCGCCGGGGCGAAGAACGGCTCCGTCGACCGTGACGCTGTTGCCGACGTCTTCGGTGGCGCGTTCGACGTCGATTTCATCGCCGCCACGGATATCGAACGAAGCAAGGGCCCCCGCCCCATCGGCCGCGCCGGCATCCAGGATCTTCCGGCGTTGGTCGCCCTGCCAGCGGTATACTTTCATCCGGCGGGTATTTGCCGAAGGCTGGATCCCGCCCGCCATGGCGAGCACGTCCGCCAGCATCTTCTCATCGTTCAGCTCGAACCGGGCGGGCCTGACGACTTCCCCGCGAACGACCACCTGCGGCCCAACGGGGGGCACGAAGATGGTGTCGCCGCTTTCCAGCGAAACGTCCTGCGACTTGTCGCCAGTCATCAGATATTTATAGAGATCGATATTTGAAATGACGTCTTTCCCGCGCATGACACGGATCTTCCGCATGGAACCGCGGGAATTCGGGCCGCCAGCCTGGTACAGGGCCTGGAACGCCGTCGACAGGGCAGAAATCGTCATCGCGCCCGGGCGCTCGACTTCTCCGGTGACGAAAATCTGGAGCATGCGGACTTTCGTGAGAGTCACCTGCCCCTTGAAATGGGCAAACTTTCCGGTCAGGTTTCCCAGCACCGCCTGCTCGAACTCCCCGACCGTCGATCCGGAAACCCGCAGCAGGCCGATGATCGGGATATACACCTGGCCTTCAGGATTCACCGTGACATCATAGACGGTCTCGTCGCCCATTTCCGACCAGATGATGATCTTGAGATCGTCGCCCGGCCCCAGGATATAGGATGAAGGCACCGACACCGTGTCGGGAGTCGTAAGCACATCCCGACCCGCAGTGAAAAAATCGAGGCCGTATGGTTTGTCGGCCATTTCACGTCCAAGAAGCTGATCCGTCCTGCGCTTGACCATTTCCTCGTCGATCAGCGAAGGTTCACGCGGGGCAAGGTCCTTTTTTTCCCGGTATGTCTTGCCGAGGGTTTCGAGCAGTTCTTCATCTTCCTCCGCTTCCTGCTCGATTTTTTTGTATTCTTCGTCCGTGAGTTCCTTCTCGATCCTCTTCCGCAGGAGCTCCTCGAGAATGGCAATTCGCTTTTTCAACTTCGCTGCAGTTTCCGTTTCGACAGCGCCCTCTTCGGCTCCAACGATCGCAATTTCATCCTCGAAGGGGACTTCTGCTGCCGACCTGGATTTTTGTAAGGTGTCAGGCTTCTGTTCGAGCGTGCCAGGGGTCATCCGGCTTCCCGGAACCGATTGAGTCGAGGAGGTAAAAGAGCGCAATCCGGTCAGGGAAGCGGCGGACGGCCGAGTCTGACCGTTTGCCGACGCCCCTGCCATCAAGCACATCACGCAAGCTGCTGCCACGAACGAGCGGAACCTGATCATAGTTTCACACCTTTACGATATTTGTATACGTTGATATATTATATAACGATCACGCAATAACGAGCGAGAACCCGTTTCGGCGGTCCAAAACGGGTTCTCGCAGTCTCAGACTTCAGATCCCAAGAACGTCAGCCCTTCGTTTTCCCGGACGGCGGGGCGTTCGGCGCCGGCTTGGGCGGTTCGCCGGCGACGACGCCCTTCACTTTTCCGAGCATTTCGCGCATGTCGACGCCGGTCACGGCTTCGAGCATCGGAGGAACCTGGGTGACGACGTCGATGATTTCCTTCGTGATCTTCGAGGCGCCGACCCCGTCGCCGCCGTTGCTGATCATGACGATCTTCTCGGTCTTGCTCAGCGGTTCGGACACGGCCCGCACGATCTCGGGGAGTTTCTCGATGAACATCTGGCTGATGGCGGCTTCGTTGTAGGATTTCCAGGCCGCGGCCTTCTTTTCCATGGCCTCGGCTTCGGCGAGACCGACGGCACGCCGGGTTTCGGCTTCGGCGAGACCCATCGCCTTCACGCCTTCGGCCTGCGACATGGCCTTCGCCCTGATGATGTCGGCGTCGGCGAGACCCTGGCTCTTCTTGACCTCGGCTTCGGTGTTTCCCTTGATCTTGGAGACGTCGGCCGCGGCGGTACCTTCGGCGCGTTCGACATCGGCGCGGGCAAGACCGCGCAGGCGGGCGGATTCGGCCTCACCTTCGGCGGTGGTCTTCAGTTTGAACTGCTCGGCCTGGGACAGCGTTTCGACCTTCTTGCGCTCAGCCTCGGCCGGGCGTTCGACGGTGGCGACCAGTTCGAGCTCGCGGCGCTTGATTTCCTGCTGCTGGATCTCGATTTCCTTCTGCTTGGCGATGACGGTGACCTGCAGTTCTTCGGCGCGAACCAACTGGTCGACCTTGAACTTCTGCAGATCGTAGGCCCTGTCGGCATCGGCCTTCTTCTGGTTGACGGCGGCCTCGTATTCGGCGACCTTGATCTTGTTGTTGCGATGCGCTTCGGCGACGACGGTCTCGTTGGCGAGCTTGGTGACCTGCGCCTGCTTGTTGAATTTACTCGACTCCTCGACGGCCTTGGCGGTCGCTTCGGAGCGCTTGATCTCGGCGTCGCGCTGGGCTTCGGCCTGGCCGATGGCGGCGTCGCGCTGGCGCTCGGCGATCGCCTTCTTACCGAGAGACTCGAGGTAGCCCTGCTTGTCGCGGATATCCTTGATCGTGAACGACACGATCACGAGGCCCATGCGGGCCAGGTCGGGTGCAGACACTTCCTGGACGTTCGAGGCGAACTTGTCGCGGTTCTTGATGATCTCCTCGACTTCCATCGTGCCGAGAATCGCGCGGAGATGGCCTTCGAGCGTCTGATGGGCGATTCCCATGATCTCGGACTTGGACTTCCCGAGGAACTGCTCGGCGGCGGTGTGGATTGCAAACTCCTCGCTCTTGACCTTGATCTGCGCGACGCCGTCGACCATGACCGGAACGCCGGAGTTGGTCATGACTTCAGGCGTCTGGATCTCGAGCGTCATCAACTCGAGCGACAGCCGCTCGGCTCGTTCGATGATCGGCCAGACAAAGGCGCGGCCGCCCTTGACGACCTTGAAGCCGAGCGTGTGCTTGTTGCCGCTCGGATCGACGACGGTATGAGAACCGCCGGAAATGATCAACACTTCATTGGGGCCGACGGTCTGCACGCGACCAGCCCAGAGAAGAAAAATGAGAAAAACGAACAGCAGAATTCCGAGCACGCCCACGATGATCATCGACGTCATTTCCATGAGTCTCTCTCCTCTAGTGTAGGGGTAAGAACGGCGTCAGAAAATCTTATCTCAGGGCTCCGACACCGTCAAGCAAATCCGCATCGTTCGAGCAACTCCGCCAGACCCTTTCCCTTACAGGGCCGGCGGGGGTTCGACGGGTTTCACATACATGACGCTTT
Organism: uncultured bacterium; assembly: GCA_964389325.1. Lineage (GTDB taxonomy): Bacteria > Muiribacteriota > Ozemobacteria > Ozemobacterales > Ozemobacteraceae > MWAR01. Next base: position 118,869 of record CAYMEN010000015.1, read on the forward strand.
CCTTGATGGCGACGATCTCTACACACTGGCCCCTCTTCACCGGTTGAGAGCCCTCGATCAACATCGCCATGCCGTTCTGTCGGCTACCGCCGTGCAGATAGGTGATCTCGCCCATTTTTCCCGGGGCCATATCGAGGCTCGCCTCGGCCTCGCAGCCGATCAACCGGCTTGTAGAGGCCATTCCGCCGGTCTCGGTCTTCACGAACAGCTTGACCAAAAAGAACGAGAAGTAGCTCGACAGAATGACGGCCAGCGCCGCCGAGATGATGACGCTGACACCGTTCGACACGACCTGCGGCATCAGCGGAATCGACCCGAAAATCCCCAGGGTGATGAATCCGAGGCCGCCGAACAGCGTGGCGAATGTCGCGATCATCAGAGGGCTGAAAGGCGACAATCCCGCACTGCCTTCCCCCGCATCTCCTGCGTCGCCATCAGCGACGTCGTGGCCGCCACCGACATCATGGCCGACATCGAGATCGCCGGCATCTCCGGGTGCATCGCCTCCGTGATCGCCGCCAAGATTGCCGAGCAGCGTCACCAGGATGGCATACCCGACGCCAAACAGCAGAAACGCTCCGTAAATGTGAACAAGCCCTAATCCCATCATGTTCATCACCCCCACATCCGGTTATAGCACGTTCCGTACCGCCTACCGGAACCGTATGTTTCTGACATTCTACCAGAATCTCCCTGCGCCAAAGGTGGCTTTCTTGCCGCCAACCGCGTCATTCGTGTCGCACGCCGTTTGTATGCCGCCTCATTTGAGTCCTTCAGAATGAAAACCACCCGTTCGCCCTGAGACTGTCGAAGTCTGTAAAGCGGCTTTTATTTTACAGGACTCAATAACAGCCTTCGAACCCAACCGATCATGTGAACAAGACATTCTTCAGATGTTCTATCGCCCAGCTTCCGGATTCATCACAGACAACCGCCACGGCATCGAAACGGCAATCGACCGTATTTCCTATCCTGCGCGCGTGCAGATACCAGCGAGCTATCCCGATGAGCTTCTTCTGTTTCCGGGGTCCGATGGTTTCGAAGGGGTGGCCGTGCGTCGTTTTCGATTTCGTCCGCACCTCGACAAAGACAAGAATCGAACCGTCGCGGGCGACGATATCGAGCTCGCCATAGCGAGTCCGAACGTTCCGTTCGACGATTGAATATCCGAGCGTTTCGAGGAACCTCGCCGCCTCGCTTTCTCCCCATGCGCCGAGCTGGTGGCGTCTGTCAGTCATTCCGCCTGCTCCCGTCGAGAGCATACACGTGGGCGAGCACCTCTGCCATCGTTTCCCAGAGTTCGGCCGGGATCTCAACCCCGACCGGGACTTTGGCGAGGGAATCGGCCAGCGCGGGAGATTCGTGCAGTGGAACGTCGTTTTCGCGGGCAAGCTCGACGATGCGCTGCGCAAGCAGACCGCGGCCCGATGCGACGACTTTCGGAGCCTCGCCTGCCACGCCGAACTGGTATTTCACGGCCACCGCGATCTCGTCGAACGGCCGTCGTTTCGTCGTCATCGGGCCAAGAATACCATATCAGCCGCCATGCTCATGCACGGATATCGAATGCCCGACGCCGCGGCGAAGTCGCGGGCTCCATCCTGTCAGCCGCAGCTTCCGCCACTGATGGACCGAGAAACGTCGTTCGCGCAACGAGGAAACCAACGGTCAGCTTGACCGACGCCCAGGAAAGTTCGCGCAGACGCTCTTGGAGTGCGGGAAACATGCCGCCCAGAGCCGCCCTGGACTCGGGATTCGATGTCGAAAAATGCACCCACAGGCCTTTATCCACCTTGTGAAGCGCGATCTCCATCTCGCCCAGCGACGGAGGATGGACGAGAATCCGGAGGCTGTATCCCTGGTCTTCGCGGCCTTTCGGTGGCACGAACGCTTCGCCCTCCAGGGTGTCGGGAAATTCCTGGCCTTCCCAGAAGATCGGCCACTGAAAATACACGCGGCCCTCGTCGACACCCTGCGGGGCGTTCGAAAGCAGTTCCTGGAGTACGAGATTATCGGCGAGAGAGGCGGGAAGCTCGGCAGCCGGCTTCGTCGATGCTCCGGATCCGCCGACCAGCTCGAGAAGGTGGTCGAGCACACGCCCGGCATTCCAGTTCGCTTTCAGCAGTTCAGCTTCTCCCGCACCAAGTTTCGACAGGAGGGCGGCAAACCGCATATCCCCGTTGACATACGCCTTCAGCAGCGGAAAGCCGGACTCGGGAGCACGGAAGCGCAGCAGCAGCACGAGCGCATCGAGGGCGGCGCGATCGCCGGTTCCCGTGCCGAGTTTCAGCATCATCTCGCTCACCCGGCGGAACCAGTCGCCCGTCAGGGGGATGCCGTGACGGCGCAGCGCCTGGGCGAGGGCGACGTCATCCTGTCCCGGGGCGATACCGATCGACGTGAAGAATTTTTCGATGGCGCCTTCCGCCGTCACATCGGTTTCGGCGGCAAAGGAGAGAACCGTCTGCCCACCGGATGTTCGTTCTATACGCCCTTGAATACTTTGCCCGGCTTCCAGCTTTTCCTTCACTCTCGTCGGAACGCCATTGAGCAGGATGTTGCTGCCCTTCTCGTCGCTGCTGACGACCTCCGCCCTGACCGACTGGCCGGGCGAGAGGGCGAGCGACGGAAGATCAAAAGAGAGTCGCATTGCAAAACTCCGATGGAAGCAGGGCCTTGACCGGTTTGAACGAGCGGCGGTGGATCGGGCACGGCCCGAGACGCCGGAGAGCCTCCTGGTGCTGCGGAGTTCCGTATCCCATGTGCTTCGCGAAGCCATACCCGGGATACTGCCGATCGATCTCCTCCATCACCAGGTCGCGCGCTTCTTTTGCGAGAATCGACGCCGCCGCGATCGAAGCGCTCAGGGCGTCTCCCTTCGCATAGGCCCGGTGCGGCAGCCTCATCCAGGGGAGCTTGATGTAATCGAGCAGAACGAAGTCCGGCACGGGCTTCATCGCATCGAACGCCCGCCGGAACGCCAGTCGTGTCGCCTCGAGAATATTATAGCGATCGATTTCATCAGGTTCGGCACGGCCGATACCGTAGCCAATGGCTTCAGCCTTGATCGTTTCGAAAAGCCGTCGCCGTTCGTCACGCGAAAGTTGCTTCGAATCGTTCAACCCGTCGATCGGGCACGGGTCGGGGAGAATGGCGAACGCGGCAAACACCGGGCCGGCCCAGGGTCCCCGGCCGGCCTCATCCCCGCCGGCGATGAGGCGCCAGCCCTCGCCGCGCGCCTCCGTTTCGAGCGCATACATGTCATGTTTCTGTTTCATCCGTTCGCCTCGTCGAGCAGTTCGAGAAGGGTGACAGTCCGGATTCCATGAGTCCGGAGGCCGTCCGCAAAAACATCGCGACAGCGGCCGCAATGCGTGACGACGGTATCCGGATCGAGCCGGCGCAGCTCTTCGATCCGGTCGGAAGCGATCCGCTTCGCGACGTCCGGAGCCGCGCGAACGAGTTCTCTGCTCGCACCACAGCAGGCGCCGTCTCTGGCCGCGTTGACAGGCTTGGTCGACATCATGCGCTCCAGAAGACGGAACGGGGCCGCCTTGTCGCCTCCCCCGCGGGCATACAGGCAGGCTTCGTGGAAAACGGCACGGGATTTCAGGAGACGTCTCGGCTGCCAGGCTGATTTCGAGAGAACGGCGTGGAATTCGTCGCCGGTTTTCCAGATTGCGTTCGCCGCTTCGCTCAGATCGCACAGTTCCGGAATCATGCGCCAGGCATACCAGCACTCCGGGCAGAGAAACAGGATCCGTTTCGGCGACAGCCGGCCGATCTTCTCGAAAAGGCGACTGGCGGATTCGGCGTAGCCGTCGAGATCGCCATCCGTTACCGCCGGAAGTCCGCAACAGCCGATGTCAGGCGCAATGGCCGTCCCCAGCCCCGCCTGTTCACACAGTTGTATAGCATTATGTATTATATCTTTACGCATCGAGAGTCGGCAGCCGGGAACGAGGAGAATATCGTTTCGCTTCTTTTCGGAGGAATTCGCGGCAGGGCGTTCCGGAAGGCATCCGCGCCATTCGCGGAGGGCACGCTTCAGCATCCCGAGGATCGTTCCGGCTGCCCTTCCGTCAGGCCGGGCCGATGGTTCCGGCATCTCCATCAGGGCAAAGAAACGTCTTCCGACCGGGTGCCGACCGGCGAGACGGCGAAACCATCGTCGCGCACGGGTCTTCGGTGAAGCATCGGCATACAGCGCCCTGCCGATCGTCGTCGCCAGGGCGGTTTCGACCTTGTTCGGGCAGGTCGCGCGGCACGTCAGGCAGCCGGCGCACGTCCCGAGCGCCGCCTCGACCGCATCGGGGGGGATCTTTCGGCCAGCCTCGATCGACTGGAGCAGCGCCAGGCGGCCGCGCATGTTCGCCGTTTCGGTATGTTCGACGCGGTATACGGGGCAGAAGGCCATGCACGCGCCGCATTTCACGCAGTTCGCGAGTTCACGCCGGAGCCTTTCGCGAAGGGTCTCCCGCGACTTCAATCGTATCATCCAGCAAGCCGCCGATCCCCGGAAACAGACCGAGGCGATTTCGTATATATTATTTTATATACCATATTTACTATTTCGTTCCAGGGAGAAAATCCGCCCGTTCGCCCCGAGCTTGTCGAAGCCTGTTCTGAGCCTGTCGAAGGGGGCGCACATCTCTCGTGCTTCGACAGGCTCAGCACGAACGGGAATGGGGAATCGGCTTGTGTCATGCAGAACTCAATAGAACATTTTGCCGGGGTTGAGGATGCCGTTGGGATCGAACAATCTTTTGATCGAACGCATCAGATCGTAGCTGACGGGATCGAGATTCGCGGGAAGGTAGCGTTTCTTGGCGATGCCGATGCCGTGCTCGCCGGAGACGGCGCCGTCGTATTTGTTGACGATGGCGAAGAGTTGCGCCAGGCCGCGCTCGACCCGGGCTCGTTCCTCCGGATTGCCGCTGTCGTACATGATATTCGTATGGATATTCCCATCTCCGATGTGACCGAAACTGATGATGTTCAGTTTTTCGCGTTCAGCGAGTTCGCGAAGTTCGCGAATGCAGGCGGGCACGTTGCGGCGAGGAACCACGATATCCTCGTTCGCTTTCTTGTTGCCAAACGCGCGCATCGCGGGGCTGGCCTTGCGTCGGACTTCCCAGAGCTGGTCCTGCTCGCGCTTGTCCGTTGCGGCATTGATTTCCGCCGCGGTTTTCGACAGGCACTCTTCCGTGATCCGTCGGAGATGCGGCATTTCATCGGACCGCCCGTCGATTTCGACGATCAGGACAGCCTCGTGGCGGGTATTGATGCCGAGTTTCGCATACGACTCGACCGCCTGAAGAGCCGATCTGTCCATGAATTCCAGCGATGATGGCGCGATTCCTCGCTTCAGGAGCGTGTTCACCATCACGGTCGCATCGTTCAGATCTTCGAAATAGGCGGAAAACAGGATGCGATCTTCGGGCCTGGGCAGAAGCCGGAGGAGAATGCCCGTGAAGACGGCGAGCGTGCCTTCGCTTCCGATGAAGAGATGTTTCAGGTCGTAGCCGGCCCGGTCCTTCAGGGTGCCTTTTCCGGCGCCGAAGGGCCTGCCGTCGGCGGTGAAACCGTCGAGCGACAGGACGTAATCGCGCGTGACGCCGTATTTCAGGCAGTGGGGGCCGCCGGCATTCTCGGCGATGTTGCCGCCGATCGTGCAGATTTTCAGCGAGGCCGGATCGGGGGGATAATACAACCCCCGCGCTTCAACCGCCTCCTGGAGGTGCAGCGTGACGACTCCCGGCTCGACCCGGGCCGTCATGCTGTCTTCGTCGATATCGAGAATGCGGCTCATCCCGAGAAAGTCGATCACGACGCCGCCGTCGACGGGCAGGGAGCCGCCCGAGAAGCCGGTGCCGGCGCCGCGCGGGAACAGGCTGACCCCGTGCTCGTTCGCCGATGTCAGGATGGCCGCGACATCCGCGGCGTTCCTGGGCCTGACGACGCCGGCAGGGTAGTGAAACTCGTTCGTCGCATCGTATGCATGCGCCGCAACCGTCACCGGATCGCATTTGAAGATGCTCCTGTCGATACCGGCGAGGAACCCGTCGAGATTTCCATTCTTCCGAGACATGCCGCCATGGTATCACAACCCAGCATGGCTCACAGTGCCGCCAGGCACATTCCGGGCGTATCAAGATGAGCTGCTACAGGGGTTGTGGAGCACCTCGACGGCAGAATCGGCTCCGCCGAGCTGGCTGATAAGGTGAGGCTCGGGCCAGTGGAGGATATCGACGAGCAGTTCGGCGCCGTCGCGCGGCCAGCGGATCTTCGCGATTCCGCACTTTTTCGCCTGGCCGGCCTGGATCTCCCAGTGCAGGAACTCGCCGCGCCAGAGCTTCTGATGCTTGTA
>CAYMEN010000016.1:0-77548 GCA_964389325.1 uncultured bacterium
GTCTCATGACCGGGCCCAACCGGTTACTGCTCAGCGGGCCCACCGGGGGTGAAGATCTCGAAGACACGAAAGCCGCGATCCGTCAGGCGATCCAGGCTAAGGGCGTCCCGATCTCGGACGTCGATCCGTTCCGATCGTATGCGACGTTCATCTCGCAGATCACGTCAGGCGGCGGGGTGGCTCCGACAAGCCCGCTTCTCCGGAAAGCCGTCTGCGGCGAAAGTCTGCAACCCGGCGACATCGTTCTGATTATGCGGCGGAAGTTCCCGACAACGTATTCCGGACCGACGCTGATGACCGAACCCGACAGCGTGACGGGCGTCACTTGTTCTGGATGGGGAGACGGAGCACTCTCGGCAGACGGGAACTTTCTCATAACATCGAATACATCTACTCCGTATTTCTCGTCGTTCAAGTGGAACTCTGGGACGAACAGATTTGTGCGAACGGCTGACGCAGACGCGGCGGCAAGAGCATCAAACTTCACGTGTATCGAGGTGTCCAGCGACGGAACGTATTTGCTTGTTGCTTCGTCGGGAACGACTCCATATATGAAGACGTATAAATGGAACGCGGCGAACAACAGATACGAAGCAACAGCAGATCCGGACAACATATACAAGGTAACTAACGCGAGCATGACGCCAAACGGACAGCGGCTTGTTATTGCGAGTCCAGACGCTCCGTATGTGATCGCTTACGATTGGAACTCGTCGAACAACAGATACGAAAAGCTCGCCGACCCAAGTCCCGCTCAGGACGCAAGAATCTTTGTTAAGGTATCGTCGGACGGGCTTGGTCTCGTCACCGTGAAAAGTGGTGTCCAGACCGCAAACATCAAATACTTCAAATGGAGTTCTGGGAACAGCAGATACGAGCAAGCAAGCGCGACTAACTATACAAACTTTTTTTCCAGTTCTTCCGCCTCTGGAGACGGAACAGTTCTCGTCGTAACCAATAATGTCAACGGATTCAACGTGACTTCCAGAACTGATGATGTTTACACGATCGGGGCAAACTCTAACGGAGGCGGAGCTTTTCCCATTATCGGCGGAAATCTTAACTCAACAGCCATCTGCGTTTCTGATGATGGAACCCTGCTTGCGCTTTCTTATGCTGGCGTCGCTCCGACGTTTATAACATTTACTATTGATCCTGCATCCAGAAGGGCGACGCTGGTCGGCGCACCGGGGACTTTAGCAACGCTCGTTCAGCCGTCGAGAATAATGATGACTTCCGACAAAAGTCGCATTGTTACTCTTCAAAACGACACGTCAACGAACAAAAAAATATCCGTCTTCGACAACACGAACGGCATGGTCCTTCCCGAATACTATGCGATCAAGGCAACCGTCGATCTCGATCCCAACTATCTATACGGGGTCGGATTCATGACGGAAGCCGGTTCCTTTGGGGCTGAAAAAAGCGTGACCTGCCTCTGGCTCAAAAACGACGTTCTGACGCACGTCGCCTGATGAGGTCAGATCATGACGCCGAAAAAACCGGAGGAACGGATCGCGACCCTCGAAGAACGAAGCGACTCTCAGAGACAGGTTCTCGATGAACTTCGCTCGGACGTGAAGGCGATCCCGCAACAGCTTCAGCAGTTCTCCGACGACCTGAAGGCGACCTTCCGCCAGGAGACGCGACGATGTCGCAGGATCCAGGCGCGGAAGTGTCCCGCGATCCGCCAGAAACAGGGCGGGGACTCTAGGGATGGATCTGAACCGTCCTGGACGGAGACGATCAAACAGGCGGCGGTCGGGCTGTCGATCCTGGGCGCGCTTCTCGGATCGGCGTATTACGGAGCGCGGGACAACCCCAGGGCGGCACTTCCGCCCCAGGCAGCGCAGGGAGGCACGAAATGAAACGGATGGTCACGCTGAAGAACTATTCGATCGACGAGGGCGCGTGTCCGTGCGGATGCGGGGCGCGCATGGGCGACGAGATCGCCCTCGCCCTCCAGGCGTTCATCACGATCCTGGAACGGACCTATGGCGCGCCTGTTCGTCACATTGTCACATCTGGGCGACGGTGTCGGGATCATAACGAAAAGGTCGGTGGATCCCCGTCCTCGCAACACCTCGAAGGCAAGGCGGCGGACGGCGTCTTCCAGTGGAAGACCTCGGTCGGCTGGTCCACGATCGACTTCCTCGACCTGGGCGCGCTTGCCAGGAAGTCGGGCCTTTTCGGCGGGATCGGATACCTCGAATACCAGCGGACGGGGCAGAAGTTCATTCACCTGGACGTCCGCCCTGGACATACAGTCGTCTGGTGATGGATGCGGAAGCCGAAATCGACTTCGTCCGGGAAACTGTCCGGATCGGGGAGGAAATCGCGCGGGCCTGGGACCAGGCGACTAACCTCGCCAGGAGACGACGCGGATCCCTGCATGGGCTGTCCCAGGTTCGAGATCCTGAAGACACGGTGTAGACCGGAAGCGTGCTTCCGAAACATACAGGAGGAATCATAGCATGGAATATCTCACGATCCAGAACATCACGGCATTTTTCGCGGCGATCCTGGTCCTCGATCGGATCCTTCGGGCGATCGCCCAGATGACCTCGACGAAGGTCGACGACCAGGCGATCGAGACGATCGACAAGGCTCGATCCTGGGCGCAGAACAACGCCCCTCACTTCTGGGCTGTCATCGAACAGCTTTCCCAGGTCGGAGCGATCCCGAAGGCTCAGAAGGCGGCGGAGTTCATGCTTCGCCTTCGCGCGGCATACGTCGAGGCGACCGGGAAGACACTCCCCCAGGCGGCAAGCCTCGAAGCCCAGACCGTCGCGGCTGGTCTGTCTGCGGCGGCGAAACTCCCGGCGATCGCAAACCCTACTCCCGCCCCGGTGTCAAAGTGACGATCGGGGCGCAGGAATCGACGATCGGGGTCACGCTTCGGAACGCGATCGCGCGGGTCCGGATCGCCAGGGGCGCGAAACCCGAATGGGGCGTCGAATGGAACCGGACCTTCTGACGATCCGCCCCGGATGGCGCGCCTGGTGGGACGAACTCGGGGAAGCGTTCTGGTCCTCCCCGGCTTCCTCCTCGGGCCTGTATCATCACGGGGAATCCCAGGAGGAACACGCGCGGGAGGTCTTCGACCTGGCGTCCTGGCACTGGCGACGGATGCCTGAACGACGGATCAGGCATGACCACGGGATCCGGAGGTCTTTCCTCCGCGCGGCATTGTTCCACGACTGCGGGAAAGCCCTCGACAGGCGGAATCACGACGTCGCGGGCTTTGAATGGATGCGGGACCGGGATCCCCTGGCGGCTCGTCTGATCCTGCTACACATGGGACGCTGGGGCGCGCGGGAGATCGCGGACCTGATGGACCGCCCGGCGAACGCATACTTCCGGAAACTCCCGTTCTTTTCCTGGATGGTCCAGACCCTCCAGGCGTGCGATTACTCAGCCGCTCACGGATGGCGGAGGCAATAATTTTTCAAGGTTCTCCATAGTTCCTCTCTTTTCGACCCGCCTTTTTTCGGCGGGTCATTTTTTGCGCGCGAAGTCCTTTCTGTCTGACTATCGGTCGGTTCATCGAGGAGCAGATCGCAAGGACGAAGTGATCGGTCAGTTTATCGTATCGAAAGCCCCCGGCATGTCCTGGGGGCTTTCGCTTTCCTGGGCTTCGATCGCCTGGACCGGCTCAGGAGTTCCGGACCTCTCGATCCATACCCGATGCCCTCCGGACGCTGTCCGAATGATCCGGACGTTCAAGATCACCTGGTCCGACTTGGGTTTCCTTCTGTTCTGTTCCATTCTCTTCTCTCCTGTCTTCTCTGTATAGGCGGGAAGGGATCATGAAGCGGCGTTTTATGAGTGCGGTATCTGTTAGCGTCCCGCTCCCGGCACTGGTACCGTCAGGACAGCCTTCGGAAATTCCGGAGGCTGTTTCTGCTTTTTAGCCAATATTCACGGGCCAGTTGGGTGGATTGGAGGATGCCGGGGTGCACGAAGTTGCACGAACTCATGTTGCAAGTGTGAATCTGGATGGGAATTTCTCGGAAGGCAGAGGCATACTCACGCGGTCATCTCCCGGGCATGGTAGACTGTGGCCATCTCGGGAGAGGGAGAAAGAGCGTGAGACGATCCAAGGGAAGTTTGGGGAGGCCGGTCGCCTTTCTGGTGCTGAGCATCGTGTTGATTCTCGCCGGGAATACCGGCGGAGCCCAGGAGCCTGACTGGCAGAATATCTGGGCGAAAATCGACCAGGCGGCCACGGAGGACGGATTCCGGGAAGTGGCGCATAGCATGGGCCTTTCCTGGGTTAAAGACAATTCCGAACGACTCGGGCTGGCGGGCAGCGGTGTCGAGTTTCTGCTCGCGCCCGGCACCCCGTCTGCCGAACGACTCGGCACGGGCATGAATGCCCTGGGCGCCCTGCTGATCGCACAGCAACTGGCCCATGACCTCTATCTGGGGCGGCCTCTCGGCGATACCGCGCAACGCTTTTGCGAAAAGTCTTCCCTCTTCGGTCTGGCCTTGACAGGGGTGCCTGCCCTCAAGGCCCTTTCCTTCGCCCTCGAGGTCTTCAAGGAAGGGGGTGACGCCCTGGCCAGGATGGTATACACCGGCGACGAGGCGATCTGGTGGCCCATCTACCAGACCTGGTTCGAACGCGGCCCCGGTAAACTGGAGCCTGCGGGCTGGGTCGCCCTGTTCAAAGGCGGCGGCGACCTCGCCGCCTTCCAGAACCACATGGATGCCTTCTTCTCCGACGAGGGGAAGCTGTTCGTCGTCAGCGAGCGTGGGGAGTTCGAGAGGCTGGGCCTCAGGGTACCGCAGGTGGCCGACCCCGGGGACCTGGCGGTACGCAAACTGGCCGAATCGTTCCGCATCCGGTATTTCCATACCGTTATCCAGAAAAAACTGGCCGCCTGGGCCGAGGAAGAAGCAAAAAAACAGGTCCAGCGCGAAGTCGAGACGTTGAAGGCCGAACTGCAGAACCTGGTCCGCGAGAGCATCGTTTCGGTGAAAATTCAGGATTCCTCCGACGGCAGCCCGATTTCCGGAGCATGGGTCGAGGTCTCCTGGACGGAAGCCACATCCCCCGAGCAGCGCCATGCGAAGTCGGGCGAGCAAGGGGCGGCCGTGGTGAAGGGCGTGCCGCCCTGGGTCGACGGCACCCTGAAGGTCGAGAAGGCCGGCTACGTGGCGTGGCAGGACTCCCCCGCCACCGGTTTCCTGAGCACGATCTCCGCCCCGAAGGAGCGGCCCGTCGACCTGGTTCCCATCGAGGTGAAGGTGCGGGCCACGGCGGTCGACGCCGGCACCGGCGCGCCCCTTCCCGGGGCGACGATCTCGGGGAAGGAGCGGTTGCGGGGCAAGGGAACCAGCGGCACGACCGGGGCCAACGGCACCGTCGAGCTGACCTTCCCAAAAAGCGCCGAATACCTGTTCACCGTGACAGCCGCGGGGTATGCCTCCCTCGATGACGCCCGCTCCCTCCAGGCCGGGCCGGGCGGCCCCGTCGACCTGGTCTTCCGCCTCACCGCCGAGGGCGGGGTCACCGTGGACGTGCGCGTGAAGGACGCCAAGACCGGCCAGCCCCTGGGCGGCGTCGCGGTCGTCGCCAGCGTCGGCGCCGAGCGCGCCACCGCCGCCACCGGTGATGACGGCACCGCGAAGCTGGCCCTGCCCAAGGCCATCGGCAAGACGGCCGTCGTCACCTTTTGCCGGGACGGCTACGCCAACGCCTCGGTATCGGGCCCGGTCGAAAAGGGCCAGGCCCGTGTCACGGCGGCCCTCGAACCGGCGGGCGGCACCGTGCGGGTCATCATCAGGGAAGGGAAACAGGGCGTCGGGGTGCCCGGCGTCACGGCCACCGTCACCCCCGGCGGGGTGAGCGGCGTCACCGGGCCCGACGGTGTCGTCGACGTGGCCGTTCCCCCCGCTCCCGCCGTCAGTGTCACCTGCACCAAGGGACAACTGCCGCCGCTGCGCGGAACGGCGGAGATGGTCGACTCCAAGGCCCAGCTGATCTTCCTGGTCAACGTGGAGATGATCCCGCTGAAGGTGCGGGTGGGCGACAAGGTCACGCAGAAACCGCTGGCGGGCGTCAAGGTCAAGGCGGTGGTCAACGGGGCTGACTACGTCGGGGCCACCGACAAGGACGGAAATCTGACCATGGAGATTCCCGAAGGCGAGAGCGTCAAGGTGTTCTTGTACAAGAAAGGCTACAAGCTGGTCGAGATCACCAAAAAGATCGATGGGAAGCAGGTCTCCGTCGGCGGCACCCTCATTCCCGAGGGCGTCGCCACCCTTCTGGTGACGCTGAAAGACCGCGCGACCGGGAAGGGGCTGGCCGGGGCCCAGGTGGCTGTGGGCCAGCAGAGCCTCACCAGCGATCGCGAGGGCCAGGCCGGGTTCCAGGTCATGCCCGGCGAGCAACTCCAGATAAGCGCCTCACTGGCCGGCTACAAAACCCGGAGTGATGCAGGCGTCGCCCCCCAGGCGGGCGAGACGAAGAAGGTCGGCTGGTATCTCGACCCGCTCCAGGCGGCGAAGCCCGCTCCCGTGGCCGCGCCCCCCAGGCCTGCGGCGGGCGGCGGCAACACCCCCTTCTGCGGCGTCTACCGCGGCCAGTTCCGCTATGACCCGGGGGTTGACGGAAAGGAGTGGAGTTACCGCACCCAGCCGCAGTTCGTCAAGGGCGTCGATACCCAGGGCGAGTTCGTGGTCGAGATCATCCGGATGGTTGCCCCCGACCCCAAAGCCTCGAAAAACTACCCCTGGGACGGCCTGTACGACGTCCGGGTCCGGATCCGGGCCGGCTATCCCAATGGCGGTGCCAGCCAGGCGATCCCCTTTTCCGGGGAGGCCGAGGTCCAGTGCAGGATAGGCGGCAGCGGCGCCAACGACCAGGAGATCCAGTTCGGTCTTAACCAGACCAAGCTGCAGAGGTTCACGTTTGACGGCCTGGCTGGGCACGCCGACTTCAACTTCTACAAGGATCCCGGGAAACCGTGCCAGGCAAACATCTGGTACGGCACCGACAAACATGGCGGCCAACTGCAAGCGGTCTTCGACCGCTGAGACAAGGCATGAATCCCATGCCACCTGACCGCCCCCGGTGTGGGGTGAAAATTCTGGGGTATTCCTCTCCTGAACACATGTTCCCAGAACGCCCAAGGAGAAATGTCATGACCACCAAACCACCCTCTCTGACCGCCTTTCCCGCCCGAGTTCCGGGGCTTCGCAGGCTGGTCCTGCTTTCGCTCTTGGGGCTTGCCGTTGCGGTCGGGGCCCACGCCGGCGAGATGGTCAGCGCCGAACACGGGTTCCGGATGGTCTGGCCCGACCGGTGGCAACGGCTGACCCAGGGCTCGCCCGCCAATGTCCACCTCTTCCTGACCACGGCGCTGCAGACAGAGGCGCTGACGGTCATCATCGTTCCCGACACCCCTTCCGCCGACCCGTTTCTGAACGGGAAAGGCATCCCGCAGCAGTTCATGCCGGCCGTGAGCGGCAAGGAGGTGTTGGCTGACACCTCTGCCAGGATTGCCGGAGAACCCGCCCGACGGCTGGTCTATCGGCAACTGGACAAGGGCATCGCCGTGATGTCCATTGTCGTCGCCCAGGATCGCGCCTACCTGCTGATCGGCACCTTCAAGGGCATGAAGCAGCGTCAGGCGGAGCGGAATTACGACGCCCTGATGGCTGGCTTCCGCCTGGAGGCCCCCGCCCGTCCGGCCGGGCCGCCGGCTCCGGGGACGCCTGTTCCTGCGGTTCCATCCCCTTCGGGCGATTTTGGCAGCGATTTCTGACCGGAACCGGGCCGTTCCGGCGAGAAATAAATTGAAACAAATATATAATATATGTTATTCATATAGCGTTGTCCGGCTGCCTCGACCCCTCTCTTCCGGGAAAGGAACACGACGATGCCGCTCGGGAATAGCCTGAAGGCGGTCTGCGAGGCGATCCCGATTGCCTGCCGGGCGCCGGGTTTTCGCGCGGCCGTCGTTCCCGTGCTCGTCAATGTCGGGTTGGGAAGTTTCCTGCTGTTTCTTTTGTGGTACGGCTGGCCGGCCCTGAATCCTGCCGCGCCGGATGCGGTGGAATGGTATCTCTGGCTGTATCAGACGATCCGATACTGGGTGATGAAGCTCGGTATGATGGCGGCGTTTTCCCTCTCTCTGATCGCGCTGTCCATTGTTCTCACCGAGCCGTTGTGCGGCTTTCTCGGGGTTCTGGACCGGCTCGTCATCCTTCAGCAGCAGGAACTCGCCCCTGAGATGCGGATGGTTCCCGCGTCTCTGCCCGTGAGCGTGCTCAGAGCCGGGCAGGTCGTTCTGGTCGGCCTTTGCATCCAGCTTCCGGCCCAGTTCATGGTCGGCGTGTCCTTCGTCGCGAGCCTGATCCCCGTGGTGGGCTGGCTTCTGGCAGCCGTGCTCACCGCCGGCGGTGTCTGCCTGGCCGGCCTGGCCATGGCCTGGAATCTGCTCGACTACCCCTTTTCTCTCGCCGGGTGCGACCTGTGGTTTCGGGTGCGGTGGGTCGTGAAGCATCTCCCGGCCGTGCTCGAGATCGGAATTCCGCTCGCCCTGCTCTCGTTCTTCCTGACGCCGCTGGTTCTCCCCGTGGGCGTCATCGCCTCTTCACGGCTATTTTTCCGGACACGCTCCGAGGCCGAGGGCTGAACCGGAACGTCGGGACCCCATCCTCGGACGGTGGCGGATGAAAAGCGGATTTTGACTCGGTCGGGGAACCATGCTATGCTGACGGTCCGCCTCTTTTTTCCGGCCGGGAAGCGTATCGAGTATGGGTTCCTCGCATGAGGGCCATTCCCTGGGGTGCCGGGTGATCGAAAAAATGAGTATGGAGTAGCACGGGATGCAACACAGGTCATCGCGCTTTTTCACGCTGCTGATCCTCGTTTCGTTCGTATTCCTGTTTCAACCCTCTTCCCTTTTTTCTGCTTCCCCCGCCTCCCTGGCTTCCGGCCTTCACGCGGGCGATGCGCAGCTGCGCGTGACGTTTCTGGACGTCGGGCAGGGCGATGCCATCCTGGTCAGGACCCGGGAGAAAACCGTTCTCATCGATGCCGGGAACGACGTCGATCATGCGGCCGAAGACATCATTCTCCCCTTCCTGGAAGCGGCAGGGATAAAGCGCATCGATACCGCCGTCATCACCCATGCGCATCGCGACCATTTCGGAGGCTTTCTCACGCTCGTCGAAGCGGTTCCGATCGGGGAGTTCATCTACTCGACGGAATCGACCGTCGTTTCCCCGGCCGATCCCGAAGCGACGAAAGGCGACGATGTTTTGTACAAGCGCCTGTTCAGAGCTATCCGCGGGAAAAACATTCCGCTGAAAAAAGCCCGGATGTCCGATTCGTTCAACTGGGGCTCGCAGGTGCACGTCGATATCC
Organism: uncultured bacterium; assembly: GCA_964389325.1. Lineage (GTDB taxonomy): Bacteria > Muiribacteriota > Ozemobacteria > Ozemobacterales > Ozemobacteraceae > MWAR01. The sequence continues at coordinate 9,383 of CAYMEN010000016.1, forward strand.
TGCACGCGGATCACCCCCATCCGGCCCCGGCTCCTGGCCAGCCGGCGCTGACGGCGAACGATACGTCGCTGGTGTTCAAGGTCACCACCGGGAAAATCGGGTATCTGCTCACCGGAGACGCGACGGCCCTCGTCGAGCGAGAAATGGTGGCGGAGAATCACGGCTGTTTCCCCTGCACGGTTCTCAAGGTCGGGCATCACGGCAGCAAAACCTCGTCCACGAACGCCTTTCTGGACGCCGTCAAGCCCGAGTATGCCGTGTTCTCGGTGGGAATCAGCAACTCCTACAATCATCCGTCGCCGCAGGTTCTCGAACGGTTTGCGAGCCGCGACGTGAAGATTCTGAGAACCGACCACGACGGAACCGTCGATTCCGCCACCGACGGCAACGTCGTGACGTTTTCCAGCGCCCAGCGCGGAAGGGGACTGCGGAATATCCTGGCCGCTCTCGAGCATTCCGAGGCGCCGTACGGGATCCGCGTCGCGGTCAGCCGGCGCGAAGCCGTGAACGCCCTGGTGCTCAACTCGATGAAGCGGTTCGTCGTGCAGGGGCGGCTCGATGAAATCGCCGACGTCTTCGGCGGCGCGGCTTCACCGGCCGTCGATCAGGCGAAAGCCTCGCTGGAAACCTTCCTGACGTTCCGCCGGCTGCACGGCGAAGCCTCCGGGGCCGAACGGGACGTTTCCGTCTTCTGAAGGCGCGGAAAGGCGTTCGGCCGAATTCGGCGGGAAAACGTTCGTCCTGATTTCACTGCCGGCTTCGACAAGCTCAATGTGAGCGGGGGCTTCCTGCGGGACTCGAAGATGCTCGTTCGGCGGGAGCGCGGAACGGAGGTCAGTCTTCGTCCTGCTGCGAGGGGAACAGCGCTTCGACCTGCGTGCGGAGAGAGCGCTTTTCCGTGCCCGTCGGGGCCATCAGCCACGTGTCGATGAGCTTGAACGCCTCGGGGTCGCGGGCGAGGTCGAGGTGGTTCTTGTAGATGACGGCCTTCGCGAGCAGTTTGGCGCCGCGCTTGAGGATGCCTTTCGTCCAGACGGCGGAGTCGACGTAGAGGAGGCCGTCGTACGGGGCGGAAAACGTCTCGTAGGGGGTCGGCGTGTAGCCCAGCACGGGCAGTTTGAGCGAAAGGTAGGGATTGTTCCCGGCGAGGATGCAGAGATGAACCGTCGGATCGATTCCCTTTTCCTCGAGGCGGTAGATCATGCGGCCGCCGGCCTCGATGGCCTTGTCGATGCCGCGGGAATCGAGGGCGAGGGACGTGCCGCCGTGATACAGGGCGAGCGCGCTCACCCCCGCGTCTGCGGTCGCACTTTCAATACCGAGCGGTATATTCCCGTCGCGGACGAGGTTGAACAGGAGCTGCGGCTGGCCTGGCCAGTAGTTCTTCGAGTCGCTGAAGACGGTCCGATCGCGGAAGTCTTTCCAGGAGCCGTTGATGAGCATCTTCGAGGCGCCCAGCGGGGCGTTGCCCGGGTTCAGCGCGATGTGCAGGTTGTAGCCGTAATACCGGTAGGGGGTGTCGATGCCGCGCATCGGCGAGGCGATGGCGACGTATTTGCGAACGTCTTTCCGGAACGGGGTGAGGAACGTGAGGTTGGGAAAAATGGCTCTCGCGTCGGAGCAGTAGAGGCGGGCGGCCACATTTCCCTTCGAGTGGGCGATGAGATCGACCTTGAAATCGGGGTCTCTCTCGCGGCCGAGGAGGATGCGGATGCGGCGGATGGCGTTCGCGACCTGCTCGGCCTGCATGATGTTGTCGCCCTGTCCGTGGGCAAACGTGATGGCGAACACGGAATAGCCGAGGTTGGCGAGCCGGCAGGCAAACCCGACCTTGTCGGGCGGGAGCGTCTGGAGGCTGCCCGACATGTCATAGGGGTGGACCCAGCCCCGGTTGGCGTTATCGACCGAGCCGTGGATCAGGAGGACCGGGGTGGGGAAGGTTCTTTTCGAATAGTCGCGGAAGCAGTGCAGGAGAAACCGGTTCGAATGGGGCGTCTTGTCGCCGCCGAACCATCGGACGATGCGGGGATCGGTCTGCACGCCCTCGGGCGCGAACGCTTCGTGCTTGAACCCGGGGTGACGGTCGATGAGGCGCTCGACGCGTTCCCAGGGGGCGGCCATGGCCCCGGTGAAAACTTCGAGGGGCTCGGTGCCGAACTGGCTTGAAGCAATGGCCGGAAAAGCAGGGAACAACGAGAGAAACAAGCCGAAAACACCGAAGAAAAGGCACGCATACGAATGCCGAATATTCGGACATTTCTGCTTCATACTCAAAATCCTTGCCCTGCGTTAAATCTCCTTCAATAGTATGGGGAGGAAGGTCATGTGTCAATGGGGAAGATGGAGAAAATTTGTACCCGCTGGTCCCTGGGTCCAGTGAAACCAACTTATGCGTTTCCGCTCGTGCTGAGCCTGTCGAAGCACGAAAGAACCTGTCATTCTTTTTTCGGGTCTATCTGGATGAACCCCATGCCCTTCGCGGGAACGCCCGTCGTGTCGACGGCCGTGATATCGATCACGTAGTCTCCGACGGTCGTCGCCGTGCCCGAGACGAGCGCGCCGAACTGGTTGCTGCCGTCGACGGCCCCTTCGGCGTAGGTGACGAGGGCGATGCCGGGGGGCAGGCCTGAGACCGCATATTCGTAGGTCTTCGTGCCGTAGATGCCGGTCAGGGGCGAGCCGCCGTGCGCCTGGCAGATCAACTGGTCGAAGGTGTCGCCGACGCGCAGGTAGGCGACGCCGGTTTCCACCCAGTAGCCCGCCCGGCTGACCGAGATGACGACGTCGGCCTGCGCCTCGGCGCCTTCGGCGTCCTTGACGAACAGGGTGACCGAGTGGCTGCCGAGCCGGTCGGGGGCGCCCATGAGATACGCGAGGCGGTTGCGGTCGACGCGCAGAGCGAGGCCGGGCGGAAGCCCCGTCACAGTGAACTCGTAGGGAGCCGTGCCGGCGAGGGGAACGGCGAACAGCGTCGAAACCTGTTGCTCGAAGGTGAAGTGCATCTGCGTCAGGCAGGAAATCGACAGCCCGGGGACGATCGTCATGACGGAAGGCGCCGAGAAGGCTGTCCCGGACGCGTCCGTGACCGTGAATGTGATTGTCGCCACACCTGTCGCGACGGGCGTGCCGCCGACGAAGCCGGTCGACGTTCCGAGACCGAAGCCCTCGGGAAGCCCCGATGCGGTGAACGTGTAGGGAGGAACGCCGTCGACCGCTTCGAGGTTGAAATACGAGTAGATGTTCTGCGCCGCGTGAATCGCCGCCGGTGCATACAGCCTCAGCGGGTCGGGTTCGCTCGCCACGGCCGGCGCAGCCAGGGGGATGGCTGTTGACGCAAGGCCTGAACCATCGGTGGAGCCGTCGGCGGAAAGACCGGACATCTGCACCGAAGCGAGGCGGGGTGAACTGCCGCCGCCGCACCCGTGAAACATCATGGCGGCGACAAGCGTCGTCAGGAAAAAGACGATCCTCGACATCCCCCGGCCCCGGATTCCCATGGCAACCCCTTTTCCGCCTGCAACAGGCCTGCCAGCTCCTGCCGCCGGCTTCAGCACGGTCTATCGGCACGAATCCGACAATGCCTGAGGAAGGGAACGAATTCCCCAGTCGAAGGCGCGAACCTGGAACGTGATGGAGGGTGAAATACGATGTCATGATGTGGGGCGGAATCTTGTATGCGATCTGGGTTGATGTGGCTGATGTAGGGGCGGGTCTGAGACCCGCACCGTGACCCGTTTCGATACGCGTAATGAATATAACCTTATAAATATATTATATCCATGAGATAATTTTGCCCACTCCTTCACAATTGTCGTTACGCTGTCGAAAAATTACGACACTTGACAATGCGACAGTTAATGTCATATTTAGAGTATGGATAAACGGTATTCGATCGGCGAAGTTGCAGAGATGACAGGGGTCCCGCGCCGCACCATCCGGTTTTACGTGCAGCAGGGGCTCCTCGAGCCCCCCCGCGGGGCGGGCCGGGGGCATTTCTATACCGACGAGCATGTGAAGCGCCTCGCCGAGATCCGCACCCTCCAGGACGGGGGCCTCGCCCTGAGAGACATCGCCGCCCGCCTCACCGCAGGACAGGGGGAAACCGCGGTTCGCGATGATGCGATACCTCTCACAGCCGCCGAACCCTGGATGCGCTTTCTCGTGGCGCCGGGGTGCGAAATTCACCTTCAGGCAGGTGTCTGCCGCATGACGCCATCGCGGTTTGAGCGTCTGCAGCAGGCTATCCGGAGTATCTTTCCCGAACTCGACCAACCGGTTCAGAAAAAGTGATCCATGCCGGCACGTGCCGGCCGAAATAGGGTTCGCGCGGCTGAACGAGAGGAGAAATCATCATGACCACGCATCAGCAGGAGAATGGCGGGGGAGTCATCGGCAAGAGCGGAGAGGCGGTTCCCCTGATCGGCTGCCGGCTTTCGGGGCGCCTTCACGGTCGGGCCGGCGAGTGGTGTCTGGCTCAGCGGTTCCGCAACGTCGAGAAGAAACCCATCGAGGCGACGTATCTCTTCCCCCTGCCTGAAGAGGCCGCGGTGTGCGGATTCTCGATCCGTATCGGCGAGCGCCTGATCGCGGGTTCCGTCGAAGAGCGCGAAAAGGCGTTCGAAAGATACGATGAGGCGATGGCGGAAGGCGACGGGGCGTTCCTTCTCGACCAGGAGCGGCCGAACGTGTTCCAGGTCAGCGTCGGCAATCTTTTGCCGGGCCAGGAAGTCCAGGTCGAGCTCCGGTTCATCCAACTCGCGGCCTGCGAACCACGCGGCGTGCGGGTGATGATTCCGACCACCATCACTCCCCGATACGTGCCGGTACAGCTTTCCGCCGAAACGCTTGCCGAAATCGAACGCACCACGCCGCCATACGCGGCATCGGTTCCCTACGGTCTCTCGCTCGATCTCGAAGCCGTCATGCCGTCGTCCGTCAAGGTCGTCGAATCGCCCTCTCACCCGCTTCGCACGGAGATAGACGGCACCACGGCCCGCATCGCCTTCGGACAGCAGGCGACAGCCCTCGACCGCGACCTTGTCATCCTGATCGAGACCGCCCAGGTCCATGCCATGAGCGTGCTCGCCGCCGAACGGAACGGCCGGGAACACCTCCTGGTCGAGTGTGTTTCTGAAGGGCAGGCGGCTGCAATGCAGGAGCGGAAGACGGTTGTTTTTCTCGTTGACTGCTCCGGTTCCATGCAGGGAGACTCGATCGCTGAGGCGAGGCGGGCGGTGGAACTGTGTCTGCGGACGCTGCAGCCGGGTGACCGGTTCCAGGTCGTCCGTTTCGGAAGCGACTGCCGGCCGATGACCAACGAGCCGGTCGTGTTCAGCCAGGCCAGTCTCGATACCGCTGTCGGTCAGGTCCGCACCATCGAAGCCGATCTCGGCGGCACCGAGATCCTTGAAGCGCTGAAGAAAATCGAGAAGATGACCGGCGACGGATCGTTCAGCCTTCTCGTCATGACCGACGGTGCGGTCAGTAACGAAGACGAGGTTCTTGCCTGGGCCGGCCGCCTCCACAGCCGGTGCAGGGTGTTCGCGTTCGGCATCGGGGCCGGTTCCAGCGAATACCTGGTCAGGGGCATCGCCCGCCGCGGCGGCGGTGCGGCCGAGTTCATTCACCCCGGCGAGCGCATCGAACCGAAGGTCCTGCGCCAGTTCGCGAGGGTGGCGGCCCCGGTCGCGACCGACCTGGTCATCGACTGGGGTGTGTCGGGGGCCGAACCCGCGCCGCGCGACGTGCCGGCCGTGTTCGCCGGCGAGCCCCTGCTGGTTGCCGCCCGCTTCAGAAAGGGCCAGGCGCCGCCCGACGGCGCCAGAGTGACGGTGCGTGGGAAAACGAAGGCCGGTGAGATTGCCTGGTCGGCCGAGATCCGGCGCTCGACGTCGGAAAACGGCGGGATTGCCGCCCTCTGGTGGGCGCGCCAGGCCATTCTCGAACTCGAAGAGACGCATGAGCTTCCCCGGGGCGGCTCCCGCCAGAGGCGCGGCGACCAGGAGGCGTGGCTGAAAAAGGCCATCGAGATCTCTTGCGAATACGGCCTTCTCTGTAGCGGCACGAGTTTCGTCGCCGTCGAGGAGCGTGCGGCCGACGGCAAGGCCCGGGGCCAGGCCGAACTGCGACGTGTTCCGGTTCAGATCACGACCGGCTGGCATGGCGGTCATGCCTTCCCGGGATTCGGCGCGCGCGAAGGCATGAAGAATGTCGTCTTTTCTTACCTTGTGCAGCCTGCCACGCTCATGAATTCGATGGTCGACACCTGCTGCGCAAGCATGCCCTCCCCGTTCGACGACGGGACGCAGGGCTCCGACGGCGTGTTCCGGAAGGCCAGGCGCGCGTCCTTCCCTGGCGGCGGCACGGCAAAAAATGAAAACTCTGACAATATGATATCAATAAGTATTCTTATGCTGCAGCAGGCGGAAGGCTGGTTCGTTCTGGAAAACGCTCTCGCTGAACTGGCCGGCCGATCGCTCGATGAATTGAAAAAATGGGCGCGCGAGTTGGCCGTTTCCGGGGGCGTCGACGCCGCAAAGGTGCTTGCAACGGTACTCGCGGTTCATCTCCTGCGCACGAATGCCGCCCCCGAGGAAGATCTCTGGTGCATCGGCGTCCGCAAAGCCGAGGCCCTGCTTGCCAGCACCCAGGTCGCCGGCCCTGCCGGCGCCGATATCTTCGCCTGGATTTCCGGAAAACTCGGGTCTTGACTCGCCTCGCCTTGCCGCAGCCACATCCCTTCTTGGCAACCGCTGAATCACACGAAGGACACAGAGTCGACACAGAGAACCTTTTGCTTCTCTGGTAAATGACCGAGTTCTTTGTGCTCTGTTCCGTTGGCAGCCGTAGGATTACCGCTGAGACGCTGAGGAGTTGAGAAATTTGAACGCTCAGGATTTCTCTTCTTTTCATCCTCTGCGGCTCTGCGCCTCAGCGTTTCATTCGCTGTTGCCGGTTTGTTGAAGGAGAAACGTGGCGCTTGGCGAATTGCGGTATACTTGTGTCGAGATTCGTGACAGCAGGAGAGAGGTCATGCATGCGTTTTTCAAGCCGGTGATGATCATTGCCGTTCTGTTTGGGCTGTTCGCCTATATTTTCTTCAAGAGCGGCACGCTCGAAATCACGCAGGAAGATTTCATGGAGCGCGGGATGCCGATGAAGCGGACCGTGTTCAACACGCACTGGGACCGCTTCGGCGAGTACGTCAAAAATACGCCGGAACGCGTGTCGAAGTGGTTCAGCGACCTGAAGTGACGAGAGTCTTTCTGAGCTGGTCGAGGGCCTCGGATGTCTCCATTCCGTTGATGGTGACGCCTCCCTCCGGCGAGATCCGGAGCTCCAGGCCGTTCGGAATATCGTTCAGATCGGCCTCGAGATGGCGATACCGCCCGGTCAGGAAGATGAACCGCTTGTTCGACGAGCCGACCCAGGGCCGGCCCTGATCGGCCTGCGCCTCGACGAACGGCCCGTCGATCAGCAGGTCGGTCGCCGCGAGCAGGCGGTCCCAGGCGGCGTCGCCGGCAGCGCGTATCCGCTCGACCGTATACCCGGTGAACGTGACGACGGAGAGCCCTTTTTCACGCAGTCGTTCCGCGAGTTCCGCGAGAGGGGCCGCCTGCGCGAACGGCTCGCCGCCGAGAAATGTAATGCCTTCTATATCATTCTCGCGCGACACTCGCTCGAACAGATCGTCGACGGTCATCTCCGTGCCGCCTTCGAACGGCCACGTCTCGGGGTTGAAACAGCCGACGCACCTGATCGGGCAGCCCTGCACCCAGACGCAGGCCCGCTCCCCCGGCCCCTCCACGGCCGTCCGGCCGATGAACGTATGAACCCGCAGTGTCATCATGAAAAGATGATACCTCAGATTTTCCCGACGAAGACACCAGAAAAATCCCACCACCGATACTATTTCACTACAAATACACAATCGCAATGCAACTGGAGGAGCGGTTCGCGAACCGCCCCTGCGCCAGCATCTGCGGATTCGGTCCTGAAAACCGAGATTTTTTCAACGGAGTATCTCTGTGGTGCGTTGTCTTTTTCCGGGAAAAGAAAAACCGGGCCCGCCTCTGAGGCGGACCCGGTGGGGAAGCTGGGCGGGAGGATTACTTCGCGGCTGTTTCGAGGCCGAACTGGCGGAGCAGGGCATCCTCGTTGAAGGCGCGGCCGAGGAAGGCCTGGACCTGCACGTTCTGGTCGGCGGTGCGGCCGGGGGCGAGGATCAGGTCGCGATACTTCTTCCCGGTGGCGCCGTCGAACACGCCGTTCTTCTCGAACTCGGTGAAGAGGTCGGCCGAGATGGCGCGGGCCCAGAGATATCCGTAGTAGCCGGCGTCATACCCGCCCATCAGGTGGCCGAAGCTGGCCTGCGGGTGTGTTCCGACGCTCTTGGGCGTCAGCATATACTGACGCTGAAGACGACCGTAGGTGATCGTGGTGTTCTTCAGGTCGGTTGTATGGCAAGCCATATCGAACTTCGTGAGGAAGATCTGGCGCACGTTCACAAGGCCGGCGTCAAAGGTGCGGCTCTTGATGAGCCGGTCGATCATTGCGTCGGGCAGCTTCTCGGACGGGTTCTTCCAGTGACCGGAAATGCGCTTGAGCACGTCCTTGTTCCAGGCCCAGTTCTCGAGGTTCGTCGAGGGCACTTCGACGAAGTCGCGGGCGACGGCGGTTCCCGAGAACATGCCGTAGCGGGCCTTCGTGAAGATGTTGTGGGTGACGTGGCCGAACTCGTGGAACATCGTCTCGACATCGTCGTGGGTCAACAGCGAGGGCTGGCCGGCCGCGGGCCGGTTGAAGTTGCCGACGATGGCGCAGGACGGCTTCTGGTAGACGCCGCCCGGCAGTTCGCGGCCGCCGATCAGGCCGAAACAAGCCTGGTGCTTGTATTTCCCGTCGCGCGGGAACAGGTCGATGTAGAGATACCCGATGACCTCGCCATTCTTTTCCTTCACGACGTAGGACATCACTTCCTCGTTCCAGACGGGGAGGGCCGCTTTTTCCATGACGACGTCGAAGACTTCGGCGTAGATGGAGAGCATGCCGTTCATGACGGTCTCGAGCGGGAAATACTGCTTCATCGCTTCCTTGTCGATGTCGAGCACCAGCTTGCTGTACTGGTTGTTCCAGTAGCGCCACTGCCAGCCCATCAGGGGCTCGGTGGTGCGGATGCCGGCTTCCTTCACGCGAAGGTCGAGGCGGTCTCTCATCTCGGCTTTCGCCTTGGGAACCAGCTTGCCATGCAGGCGGTCAAGGAACTCGGTGACCACCTCGGGCTTTTTCGCCATGCGGTCGTCGAGCTGGTATTCGGCGTGGTTCTTGTAGCCGAGCAGTTCGGCGAGCTGCTGGCGGAGGCGGAGGCCCTCTTCGAGCAGCTGGACGTTGGTGTCGGCGCAGCGGTTGTTGAACTTGAACTCGAGCCGGCGGCGGACGTCGTCATTCTTCGCGTTGTCCATCATCGGGAAGTAGTCGGGGTAATTCAGGGTCACGACGAACTTGCCGTCGGTCGTGGTGGCGAGGCCCGCGATGAAATCTTCGGGAAGGCCTTCGAGCTCTTCCTTCGTGACTTCGAGCTGGTCTTTCCAGTCGCGGATGTTTTTCTCGAACTTGAGTTCGGTGGCGACGAGCTGCTGCTTGAGCTCCTTGTATTTTGCGAGGTCGGCCTCGGACAGCATGAGACCGTTGCGTTTGAACCCGAGCATGATGCGGTCGAGCAGGAACTGTTCCTCATCGGAAAGCTGCGGCTTCGTCTGCGCAAACTCGTTGACGGCGTTGTACAGGTCGCGCCGGGTCATGATCTCGACGGTGTATTTGCTCGATTCCTCTTCGAGCGCGGCAGCGGCATCGCGCACCGCGGCATCCTTCGAGACATACGACATGAAGATCGGAAGGGTGATGACGTCGCCGAAATCCGACAGGGCCGCTTCGAACGCCTTCACGGTATTGTCGAACGTGCGCGTGCCGGTCGGAACCTTCACGATCTCTTCGAGCTGCGCGTCGAGCTCCTTGCGAGAGTCGGAAGCAACCTTCGAGACTTCTTCCTTCGTGAAATCGAACCGGGGGGCAAAGGGCATCCCCTCAACGTCCGCGAGCTGAACCTTGCAGCCCTGGGCGGCCCTTGGCTGTTCGGCGAAAGCCAGGCCGGCGCAGCAGACGACGGCCAGAACGATGAACAGAGAACGAATCAACATGCCTGACTCCTTTTTTTTCCCATGAACGGGTGATGTTAGCGGCGTTCATGGTATCACGCCCCTGCGGCTGATGCACCAGCACGTGCTGCTTTGCCCATGGCGAGTGCATGCGTTTCATGCTTTCTCCTCGCCGGGAATCGGACGTGAATCACAGAACACCATGATCACAGAGATTTCACAGATTCTTTCATTTGATTTATGCATAATTCGCTGCAGAACCAGAATCACGGTGGATACGATCATGAGGCAGATACCGTGTGCGGTTGCAAATCATGACCGGGCGTCGGATACTACGTCACGCGGAGGAGCGGATGAATACGAGAATCTGGAAAGCCGATGCGATGCTGCTGCTGACGGCCCTGGTCTGGGGCGCGGCGTTCGTCGCCCAGCGCGTCGGCATGAACAGCGTCGGGCCGTTCACGTTCAACGGCGTGCGGTTCCTGCTCGGCGCGCTCACGCTCCTGCCGCTTGCCTGGTACCAGCGAAATGCCGTCAGGGCCGAAGGCGGCAGGATCGAGCTGGATACGTCGCGGTATGTCAGGGCTTGCTGCATCGCCGGGATCTTCCTGTTCGCCGGCGCCTCGTTTCAGCAGGTCGGCCTCGTCTGGACGACGGCCGGAAAAGCGGGCTTCATCACGGGGTTGTACGTGGTGTTCGTACCGCTGTTCGGCTTGTTCGCGCACCATCGGCCGGATGCGTGGACCTGGCTCGGCGTGGCGCTGGCGGCCGTCGGCCTGTTCCTGCTGAGCGTCACCGATGCGTTCACGATCGCGTTCGGCGACCTGCTGGAGCTGATCGGGGCCGTCTTCTGGGCCGGCCACGTCCTGCTGGTCGGCTGGTATGCCGCGCGACTCGAGCCGATCTCCTTCTCGATCGGCCAGTTCGTCGTCTGCGGAGCGCTCAGCCTGGCGACGGCCTTCTGCCGGGAAGCCGTCACCCTCGCCGGCCTGTCGGGGGCCCTCGTGCCGATTGCCTACGGCGGGCTGATCTCGGTGGGCGTCGGATACACCCTCCAGGTCGTCGCGCAGAAAGACGCCCTGCCGGCGCACGCGGCGATCATCCTGAGCCTCGAAGCCGTGTTCGCCGCATGGACAGGCCGGCTGCTGCTCGGGGAAACCATGTCCTGGCGAGCGACGGCCGGCTGCGCGCTGATGCTCGCGGGCTGTCTCCTGGCCCAGTTCGGACCTCTCCTGAAAAGAAGCCCGACGGACGAACCGGAAACCACCCGTTCGTAGATCGGGCCGGTGCCAAGGACCGGGAGGCGAACGTGTCTGCGGGCGCCCGGCGATCGTTATCCTATTGTGAGAACTATTTTCCTATGCCGAAGGGAAATGACGCGACCGGGCTGTCGTCGAGATACATTTCGAGACTGTAGGAACCCACCGGAAGGGGATTTTCCAGCTTGAGATCGGGGCTGAGGTTGAAGATGCCGACCTCCTGGAGGCACCCCTCGGCAGAGGTGATCTCCCCGGGCCCCTTTTCCGTTTCAAGGGCGCGCCAGATCCATTTCAGCCTGGTGCCGGGCACGATACCGGATGTTCGCACGCTCAGATACAGATGCCGGTTCACCGTCGTGAACGCCTTCACTTCCTCGCCGAGCTCCCCGTCTTTATCGGGGAGATGGAGGGAATAGTCGTAGATTTTGAAATCGGCGGGCTTGTCCATGACGCAGTAGTTGGCTGCAGTGACGGGCTTTCCGTTGATCTCGAGCTCGAAGCGGTAGTAACCGACCGGGAAATCCCGCTCCAGCGTCAGGGAGCCCTTGTACTCGTTCCCCACGAGGGCTGTTTCCGAGGGGGACTCGGCGATGAGCAGATCGCGGCCGGCGGCCGTATTCACCGAGATGAATTTCGCGACCGGTTTCAGGGGCCCGATCTTGAGCGACTTGAAGCGCACCAGGATGTGATGCACGTGGTCGGCCGGGTAAAACCAGGAGGTTTCGTCGCCGGCTTCCCCTTTGCCGTTGTCACGGAACAGAACGATTTTCTCGACGTCCCACTCAGACGCAGCCTCGGCAGGAACCGGGGCAGGCCCGGCATGCGACGGAACGGCAGAAGACCAGGCCAGAAGAAACAGAAGGGAAGCGGTGATGATGTGTCTCACAAGAACCTCCTCGATTTGGGACGAATCTCTCACCGCGCATCATACATGAAAACCCCATATTTCCAAACATCCCGACCTGCGTCATTCCGGACGCCCCGGTGACGGACAGATCTGTCGCACCCGAGGCTCCGGGTCGGCCCGAACGACGGGCGAACGAAATGCCGGATGCGCTCTGAACGTGTGTTCCCGGCTTGCCGGCGAGCCGTGCGATATCCGGTGTACGAACTGGCATGCCTGTTGCGCCGAAGCAACGTCATCGAATGAAAAAAAAGCGGCGAACGGAGGCGGGATATGACGGAGAATATTTCGAACCAGGAAGAGCAGATACAGCAGGCGGATGCCGTACAGAAGCCGGAAACCTCGTGCGACACGGAGAACAGCCGGCCGGATAAAACGGAAGATGCACCGCCTTCCGGACATGGAGACGACAGCGGGGAAGACGGCGGATGGATGCGCCTGATCATCGATGCCAACCCCCTCTATCTGCTGAGCGTGTTGCTGATGATCGCTGGATTGTATCTGGTCAACGCAGCGGCGTCGGAAAACGTGGTCGGTGTCGGGACCGTCGCCGGTTTCTTCGGGGTGCAGAATGTCTACGAGATCGTCCTGGTGGCGATGGCGGTCTACCTGCTCCGGACCGGCACGAACAGCCGACACGGCAAGCTGCTGCTGCTCTTCGTCATGGTGTTCCTGGCCGATCTCACGTTTTACCAGGTGCGCATTGCGGTGATGGACCGGTCGTGGGGCTTCACTCTCTCCACATTCTATCTGATTCTCGGCGCGGCCAAGGTCTGGGCCGTTTTCGCCTGGCTCGAGATCGAGATGCGCTGGGAACGCCTCGTCTATCCGCTGATGGCATTCGGAATGATCTATTATGCTCCTAATTATATTTATTCCGTCATGGATTCGACGGGAAGCGGCAATTCCGGGATGCCGTTCTCAGGCCAGGTGGACGTATACATGATCTGGCTCGTCGCCGCCGCGATCCAGCTTCCGGTCATCGTCGCCAACTGGCGAAAGAGCAGCCTCGAGAAAGCCGAGCCCAACCCGTATGTCGGCGACGCGACGACGTTTTCCTGGGCGCTCATGCTGTTTCCTTTCGTGATTCTGCCGTTCCAGCTCGAGAAGAACGTGATGGCCGACGCGGCCGCGGGAAACCCTGCGATCGGGAAACTGACCTTCGTCTATCTGCCGTATCTGCTCGCCGGCGTCTTTTTCTTCCAGAGCTTTTTCCGGACGCAGATCGCGAAGATGTACTCGATCAATGCCTACGATGCCTTCGTGCTGATCGGCCTGACCCTGTTCGCGCTCTTCACCGCCAGGTCGGACGAGATCGGCGACGGCCTCTCGACCGTCAACTGGTATCTCGTTTTCGGCGCGCACCTCGTCGTTGCCTTCACCAGGCGTAACCTCATCTGCGCCGGCTTCCTCAGCCTCGTGGCGGTCAGGTATTTCGGCCTCGGCATCAAGACGGCCGCCGGCAATATCTATGACTATGGCCGCACCCTCTCGACGACGACCTGGGCAGGCCTCCTGATGATCGGCTCCTTCGTCAGTCTCGGCCTCGGGTTTCTCCTCAGCATCGCCACGAAGAACCTCCGGAAATCCTGATACCCCATCCCCGTCTGCTCCAACCCCCTTCAAGCGCACCCCTCGCGGGTGCGCTTCCTTTGATACGGCGAAGGTTTGCCGGGAGTTTCGCATCTTCGTCGGGGCGGTGGTATAGTGGCTGAACGCCCCTGCGACGAGGCGGGGACCATCGGAGGAAGAGATGACGAGGAATCAGCCGCAAACGCTGGTGTTGAAAGCGCCGATGTCGGGAGTCCTGGTGCCGATCGAACTGGTGCCTGATCCTGTGTTCGCACAGAAGATCGTCGGTGACGGCATATCCATCGACCCGGTCGATCCGGTTCTGAAAGCGCCCTGCGACGGAACCGTCACACAAGTCCACTCCTGTGGTCACGCGATCACCTTTTCACCGGTGGCCGGACTCGAAATCATGATGCATATCGGTATCGATACGGTCCATCTCAAGGGTGACGGGTTCAAGCCTCTCGTCCGGGCGGGCGACGCGATCAAGGCAGGTCAGCCCCTGATCGAGTTCGATCCCGACCTCATCGCCAGGCGTGCCGCGAGCCTGTTGACCCAGGTGCTCGTCACGACGCCCGAACGGGTCGCGTCGATGAAACCGGCGACCGGCTCCGTTTCGTCAGGCAGTGATATCGTTCTCGAAATACATCTCGCGGAACCCGCTGCCGTCGCTCCGGTGGCAGGGGCGGACCTCGCGAAGACCATCACCTCGGAAGCCGTCATCGTTCCAAACCCGACGGGGCTCCATGCCAGGCCCGCCGCGGTTCTCGCCGGCCTGGCCCGGCGATACAAGTCGGAGATCAGGCTGCACCGTGGAACCGCGGCTGCAAACGCCCGAAGTCTCGTTGCGATCATGGGCCTCGACGTGCGGTGCGGCGACAAGGTGCACCTGACCGCGAAGGGACCGGATGCCGAAGCCGCTCTGACGGCGATTCTCCCGGCCGTGCGCGACGGGCTGGGGGAGGGTGGCGGCCGGCCCGCGCAGGTCGCCACGGTCGTTCCGTCCGGAACCGTCGCGGCGCCGAAAGCGGACGCACGTCCGGCTGCCCCCGTTTCCGGCGATCCGAACCGCCTGACGGGCGTTTCCGCCTCGCCGGGCCTGGCTGTCGGACGCATCAGAAAACTCGTTCGCTCCGATCTGCACATTCCCGAAACGGCGGAACCCCCCGAGATCGAGCGCAGGAATCTGGGCGAGGCGCTCGAACAGGCGAAACAGCAGACCGGCGCGCTCCATGACAGGCTGGCCGCCGCGGCCGACGCGGGAAAAGCCGCCATCTTCGCCGCCCACCAGGAACTGATGGACGATCCGGACGTGCTCGATCTGACCGAAAGCGCCATCGCGAAGGGAAAAAGCGCCGCGGCCGCCTGGAACGCCGCGATCACGGTTCAGGCTGACCGGCTCGCCGCCATGAGCAACGAACTCCTGGCCGCGCGCGCGAACGATCTGCGCGACGTCGGGCGCCGCGTGCTCCGCATCCTGCTCGGGGTCGGCGAGGAAAAGCGGGAGTTCCCGCCCGAGACGATCCTCGTCGCGGAAGACCTCACCCCGTCCGATACCGCGGCTCTCGATCGTGGAAAAGTGCTTGGTTTTGCCACTGTGGCCGGCGGCGCGACCTCGCACGTCGCGATTCTCGCCCGGTCGCTCGGGCTGCCGGCTATAGCCGCGATCGAGCCCCGGGTGCTCGACGTGGCCGACGATCTGCCGGCAGTCCTGGACGGCTCGAACGGCATTCTGCGATTGAATCCGCCGACAGCCGAGATCGAAAAGGTCCGTGGCGAGCAGCGGGCCGCCGAGGAGCGGCGCCGCGCCGAGTTTGCCGCCGCGGCCGAGCCCGCTCTCACGCGCGACGGCAGCAAAATCGCCGTCGTGGCGAACATCGGCGGCCAGGCCGATGCCGACGAGTCGGTGAAGCTCGGCGGCGAAGGCGTAGGACTGCTCCGGTCGGAATTCCTTTTCCTCGACCGGGCCGTGCCACCGACAGAGGACGAGCAGGCCGCCGCCTACACGGCCATGGCCAGGGCCCTCGGGCAGGGCCGGACGCTGACGATCCGTACGCTGGACGTCGGCGGCGACAAGCCGCTTTCGTATCTGCCGCTACCGCGGGAGGAGAACCCGTTCCTCGGCGTCCGGGGCCTGCGGATCGCGCTGGACCGTCCCGACATCATGCGCCCCCAGCTTCGCGCCGTCCTGCGCGCCGCGGCAGCGGGCGGCGCGGCCGTCCAGGTGATGTTCCCGATGATCGCGAGCCTCGCCGAGTTCCGGGCCGCCCGGGACATCCTCGAGGAGGAGGCGAAGGCGCTCGGCGTCGCATCGGTTCCGGCCGGTATCATGGTCGAGGTGCCCAGCGCGGCGCTGCTCGCCGAGCGGTTCGCGCACGAGGCCGCGTTCTTCTCGATCGGCACGAACGATTTGACCCAGTATACATTGGCGATGGACCGGGGACATCCGAAACTGGCTTCCCAGGTTGACGGGCTTCACCCGGCCGTTCTTCAGCTGATCGCCCTGACCGTGCGTGCCGCGCGCGACCGCCAGCGGCCCGTCAGCGTCTGCGGCGGCCTCGCCGGCGATGCCCGGGCGGTCCCGATCCTGCTGGGCCTCGGCGTCGACAAACTGAGCGTGAGCGTGCCCGCGATCCCCTCGATCAAGGCCCTGGTGCGCAGGCTGGCGATGTCCGACTGCCGGAGCCTCGCCGAAAAGGCGCTGACGCTCGACAGCCCCGCCGCCGTCCGGGATCTCGCCGCCTCGGCCGTGGCCGGCGCCTGAGGAGAAAAATATCGATGAATATATTGAATAACGCCTTCGCCTCGCTCCAGAAGATCGGGAAAGCGCTCATGCTCCCGGTGGCTGTGCTTCCCGTCGCCGGCCTCCTGCTGGGCATCGGCAGCGCGAAGTTCGGCTTCATTCCTCCGACGGTTTCCGCCCTGATGGCGAAGGCCGGCGACTCGATCTTCGGCAACCTCTCGCTGATCTTCGCGATCGGCGTCGCGCTCGGCTTCACCAACAACGACGGCGTCGGGGCCCTCGCCGGCACCGTCGGCTTCGTCGTCATGACGGCCACGATGGGCGTCATGGCCGGCGTCCTGGGCGTCGACACAAAGCTCGTCATGGGCATGCCCAGCATCGAGACGGGCGTGTTCGGCGGCATCCTGATCGGCGGCATCGCCGGCTGGCTGTTCAACCGCTTCTACAAGGTCCAGTTGCCGCCGTATCTCGGCTTTTTCGCCGGGAAGCGGCTGGTGCCGATCCTGACGGCCGGCGCCGCGATCCTGCTGGGAATCGTGCTCAGCTTCGTCTGGCCCCCCGTCGGGAAACTGATCGGCGTCTTCTCGAAATGGGCGGCGAGCGGCAATCCGACGATGGCCTTCTCGATCTACGGCGTCGTCGAACGGGCGCTGATCCCGTTCGGACTGCACCACGTCTGGAACGTTCCGTTCTTCTTCGAGGTCGGCGAATACATCGATCCCACCACCAAAACGGCGATCCACGGCGAGATCCAGCGGTACGTCGCCGGCGATTCGACGGCCGGCAACATGGCCGGCGGCTACCTGTTCAAGATGTGGGGCCTGCCCGCCGCCGCGATCGCGATGTGGTTCTGCGCCCGGAAGGAGCACCAGGCACGGGTGGGAGGCATCATGATGTCGGCCGCGCTGACCTCGTTCCTGACCGGCATCACCGAGCCGATCGAGTTCTCGTTCATCTTCGTCGCTCCTCTGCTATACGGCCTGCACGCGGTCATGGCGGCCGGCGCGTTCGCCCTCTGCATCACCCTCGGAATCAAGCACGGCATGACCTTCTCCCATGGACTGATCGATTACATCGTGCTGTTCCCGCAGTCGGCGAAGGCTCTCTGGATGTTCGTCATCGGGCCGTGCTGGGCCCTGGTCTACTTCTTCGTCTTCCGGTGGTTCATCCTGACGTTCGACCTGAAGACCCCCGGCCGCGAACCCGAAGAGGCGGCCGACAGCCGCGTCGCCGGCGGCGCCGCCGTCGAGATCGCGCATGACTTTGCCCGCCAGCTCGTCCTCGCCTTCGGCGGGAAGAGCAACATCAAGAGCCTCGACTCCTGCATCACCCGCCTGCGCGTCGAGGTGAACGACCTGGCGAAGGCCAGCCCCGACCGGCTGAAAGCCCTGGGCGCCGCCGGTGTCGTCACGGCCGGAAACGGCGTCCAGGCGATCTTCGGCACTCGCTCGGAAAACCTGATGACCGACATGAACGAGTATCTGGAAACCGCCGGCGCCGACGCCGAGCTCCAGCCGGGCGAACTGCCGGGCCAGGCCCCCGCGAGCAGGCCCACGGCGACGGAGTCCGCGAAAAGGCGCGACCCCAAGGCGCCGGAAAAAGCCCGCTCGATCCTGGCCGCGCTGGGCGGCGCTTCCAACGTGAAACGGGTCGAAGCCTGCGCCGCGACAAGGCTTCGCGTCACGCTCGGAAGCGCGAAACATGTTGCGGGCGATGCCCTTCGTGATTCGGGCGTCCAGGCGACGATGAACGTGTCCGGTGACGTCATGCACCTGCTGGTCGGCCTGAACGCCGATCAATACGCCGTCGAACTCCAGGCCCTTCTGGCTGCGGCCTCCATGCCGTGACCGTCACGGTGGACGCCGGCGGGGGAGCTTTTGTTCAGAAGCCGTGGTTCCTCGAAACGTCGCGATACCAGAACGCGCTTTTCTTCGGGGTACGGCTGCAGGTCGAGCGGTCGACGAAGAACAATCCATAGCGCTTTTTATATCCGTTGATCCAGGAAAAATTGTCGAGCAGCGACCAGAGGTAGTAGCCGCGGACGTTGGCTCCGGCGGCCAGGGCGCGGTGCACGGCGGCGAGATGGTCGCGGATGAACCCGATGCGGGGCTGGTCGTCGACGATGCCGTCGGGCCCGGGCGCGTCGGGCATGCCGATGCCGTTCTCGGTCACGTCGAGCGGCAGGCCCGGCCGTTCGCGATGCAGCGCGATCAGCAGGTCGCCGAGAACCTCGGGCGCGATCTCCCAGCCCCAGTCGGTTGCGCGGCCCCGCGCGGGCGGAACGAACCGGAACAGCCCCTCGATCGCGAAGCGACAGGCTTCCTGCCGGTCGCCTGTGATGTTGAGATGAAAGCCGGTCTCGGGTGCGTCGGCCGAAGCGTGATGCGGGTAGTAGTAGTTGATGCCGAGAAAATCGGCCGACGGCTGCGAGAGCCTTGCCAGGTCTTCCCCGGGAATCGTTGGCATGATGCCGTGTTCCGCATACAGATCGAGGGCTGCCTGCGGGAACCTCCCGTGCATGACCGGATCACTGAACCAGCGGTTCAGAACAGCGTCCGCCTGTTTCGCCGCGATGATGTCGGCAGGCTCGTCCGTCGTTGGCAGGACAGGAGACATATTTAGTGCTATACCAACTTCGCCGCTTCCGCCGGCAGCGTGAAAATGTTCATAGACGCGGGCATGCGCAATGAGCAGGTTCGTCGCGACCTGAACGGCGGCCCGGTAATCCTGCCGGGCAGGCGGATGCAGCCCCGTGACCCAGCCGTTCAGCGTCATCCAGCCGGGTTCGTTGATGGTGGTCCAGCGTTTCACACGGTCGCCGAACAGGCGGAAGCACGCCGCCGCATACGATTCGTACGCGGCGACGGTCCGCATCGATTCCCAGTTTCCCGCAGCGGCGAGAGACTGGGGGAGATCCCAATGGAAGAGCGTGACATGCGGCTGGATCCCAGCTTCGAGCAGGGCGTCTATCAGCCGGTGATAAAACGCCGCGCCGCGCTCGTTCAGGGGCCCGTCCCCGGCAGGAAACAGTCTCGGCCACGAGATGGAAAACCTGTATCCGGTGATCCCGAACTCGCGCATCAGCCGCACGTCTTCGGCGACACGGTGATACTGGTCGCAGGCCGTTTCCGGTGTCGCGCGCTCGAAAATACGTTCGGGATGCTCGCGGCAGAAGACGTCCCAGACCGAGTCGCCCCGCCCGTCCTCGGCCGTCGCCCCTTCGACCTGAATCGCCGCCGTCGCCACGCCCCAGACGAAATCTTTCGGAAATACATATCGCATGATTCGATTCTATCAAACCCGGGGTTCCCCTGCCATGACCTCGGTCGCCGGCGTGTTTCGAGGGGCGATTCCGCCTGCATGCGTGCTATCCTTTCAACGGAATTTCCTCGCGGAACATGCGCCCCCTTTCCGATGGCGCACTGGCGGAAATCCGTCTTCCCGAACGCGGCGCGCGTCCAGACGAACAATGAAAGATATAGGATGATATATGTGTGCTGAACCGCAACAGGGTGTTCCTCTCACGCGTGAATCACTATTCAGGCTCATAGCCGACGAGGTATGCAACGATGGCGTCGTCGAGGATCAAGAAAAGGCGATTCTCGAAAAGATGGCGGTGTTTCTTCGCCTCGACCCGGAGGAGGCAAGGACAATCGCCAGGGAAGCATGGAGCGAGAGGCCGGAGACGGCCGGCGAGGGACACAACCCCCTCGATCCCCGCGGCCTCTATGCGAAGGCGCTCCGGTTCTCCCGCTCCGACGGCACGATAGACCGGCTGGAAGAACAGATGCTCGCCGGTCTGCGAAAGCTGTTTCATATTACCGACCAGGAGCATGAAGCCATGCTGCTCGGACAGACGGGCGAAGAAGCGAAGATAACCGCAGTTCCGGGAGCCGGTGACGCCGGAAAATCCCCGCCGCCCCCTCTTCCCGCGCCTGGCAGCACCACCGGGGCGTTGGGCCGGCGTCTGGAACATGACCCGCTCGAGGCCTGGACCGAGGATCACCGGTTCTGGTATCCGGTTGCAAGAAGCGCATCGGATCCGGCCCGGAAGGCATGGGAGACCTTTTTGCGAGGCATGGAGAACGGCGACGAGGAGGAAATGGACGCAGGTCTCGACGCCCTCGACGATCTCCTCAACGTTCGGAATGAGATCATGACGGCGGATGCCGTGCTCGGCCTGGCCGTCGTGCGGTGGTCACGTGTCCTGCTGAGAACGACGTTCTCGCCGGCCGAGACCGGAGAGGCGCGTCACTGGCCGGGAATGCCGTTGTACAGACGGCTGACCGTGAAGATGCCGGCTATTCTTATCACTATTGAACATCTTCAGTGCACGCCCGCCATCGAGAAGGGGGTCGCCATGTCCTTCGTTTTCCTTCTCGAGGACCTCTGCATGCTGATCCGCCGGCGACATTCCGAGCCGATCGCCATGCTTGGGGAGCTCACCCCGATGGTCGCAAAGATATCCCCCAAAGCCCAGGTGATGCACCAGGCCGTCGAGCTGTTGGGGCTGCTGGCGACCACGGTGGGAAGTCTGGGCGGAGAGATCGCCAACGCTTTCGTTTTCGTATGCCGCGGCATCTGCAGGGCCATGCCGCAAAACCACCCCCTGACCCTGGCGGCCCACGCATCGATCCTGGCTATTGTCCCGGGGGACGCGGTGTTCCCTGTCACATACCAGCCGCGTGCGAATACGGTCTCGGTTCCTTCCTGCCCACAGGCTGTCCAGCGCCTCGACCGTCTCATCGCGGAAGTTCGCGGTCAGCAGGAAGAAGAGCGGCAGTTTGTCGAAGCGCTTTCCGGGAACCTCTTCCGGGTCGAACGCAAGCTCCTTCCCGCCGAACAGCTCGGGGAGGCTGAACGATGCCTCGATCAAGCACTCGACCGGCATCCATGGATGTCGAAGGCGTGGGTGCGGAAAGGCCTGCTTGCCAAAAAAGCCGGAAATCTGAAAGCCGCTCGCGAGGCGTTCGAAAAGGCCGCGGCCGTCAGCCCCACGATCCCCATGCCATCACCCGCCTGGGCGTGCTCGACAAGGCCGAAGACCGCATGGAATCCTCGGAACGAACGCTCCGCACCGCCTTGCGGATTCTCCCTACCGAGCCTTCCGCCATCGTCACCCTCGGTTCCCTTGCACTCGGACGCCTGTATACCGGAGAAAGCGCCGCTCTGCCGTTATGGGACTACAATGTTGCCGGACTCTACGCCGGTCGACACGTTCTTTTATCTCTAGGCCGCGGAAGCCGGCTCCCGAAATACCCTGGATTGCTGCCGAAATCGTGGCACAGAGCGCAGAAAAATCGGCATGAGAGGAAATCGATTTCCCGGGAATGTGCGTTCAAAGCCGATTTGCGACGGGAGCCCGGATGGTACGCAAGTTGCTGATACCACGGTTGAAAATGATGGTTCCAGGAGAAAAACGATGATTCGCATGATGCAGGTTGCGCTGATGGCCGTTGTTCTGCTGGGCAACGCGGTGTTCGCCGCGACGCCCGAGGCGCTCGCCGGCCGGACCCACGGGCGCGTGATCCTGTCGGACGGCGGCGTGAACTGGAACGGTCTCCGGTCGGCGTTCGAAGAAGTCATCGGCCTCGTCGACGCGGCGAAGATCGAGACGATCGGCGATGCGACGATCCTGACCCCCAAGGTGTTCGACAGCGTGCTCGCGGCCGACGCCGAGATCGCCATGTTTCGCGCTTCCGCCGTGCGGCGCAAGAATACGAAGCTGATCTGGAGCTCGTTCGTTGCGAAGAGCAGCGTCATGCAGGCCCGCCTGGCGAATCTCGAAACACTGATCAAGACCGGCGCCGAACCGAAGGAAAAAGACGCCCTGCTCGCCAAATATTCGAAGCTTCGCGGTGCAATCGTCACCCTGTGGCTGGCCAACATGCAGTTCGACCCGGATTCGCTCGGCGGCGCGGGCTTCCCGTTCCCCGGCGGCTCCGATTCCGAGTTCAGCATCATGCCGGTCTGGGAAGAAACCGACAACCAGAATTACCAGATCTACCAGGAATCCCAGGAAGCGGTCCGCGACCTGATCCAGGAAATCGGAAAAGCCCTCTCCTGATGCACGTCTGACAACAGGAACGGAACCGCACCAGGACGTCGGCTCCGGGCCTGCCTGAAATAGAAGAAACCTCAACCTCCTCCCTTCAGACCGCCACCCCCACCCAGGGTGGCGGTTCTCCTGTACGGAAGATGGTTCAGCCGCGCTGGGTCAGGAACACACCGGAGATGACGAGCGCCGTGCCGGCGATGAAATGCGTCGTGACCAATTCTCCGAGGAACGCCCAGCCGAGAACGACGGCGATGATCGGCTGAAGATTCGAGACGACGGCGACCTTTCCGGCCTCGAGAATTCGGAGGGCCCAGGCCCAGACGAGATACGCCACGACCGACGTCAATAATGCAAGATATAGAACGGAGCCGACGCCCGTCGGGGTCACCGCCGTCCAGTCCTGGACGGCGAGCGCATAGCCGCCGACCGGCAGAAACAGGAGAGCGCCGAGTGTCAGGGCCGTTCCGGTCATCTCGAGCGGCGTGTAGCGGGTGAGAGCTTTCTTGCTGAGAATCGTGAAGATTGCCCAGGTGACGACGGCGAGAAAGAGCAGCGCGTCTCCGAACAGCGTTTCCCCGGAAACACCCGCCATACGATCGAGAAGCACCGTTGCGACCCCTGTGAAGCCGAGTGAGACCCCGGCGAGTTTCGGCCAGGTGATCCGTTCCCCGAGAAAGAGCCCGGAGAGAAACAGCACCATCAGCGGCGTCAGCGCGTACATGAGGGCACCATGGCTTGAGGGGGCGTATTTCTGGCCGGTCAGGAACAATGCCTGGTTCAGCGGCACGGCGAGCAGAGCGAGCGCCAGGAAGAGGCCGCGGTCGCCGGGGCGGGGGAGCGCCAGCATTTTCTTCCAGCCCAGAAGGAGGGTAAACACGGCAGCGGTGATCGAGAATCTGAGACAGCCGAGCGCCATCGGGCCGAACTCGTTCAGGGCGAGTTTGGCGAACAGGTAGGTGCTGCCCGTGATCAGTTGTGTCGCGACGGCGCCGAACAGCGCCTTCCGCTCGAGGGCAGTCATGCGCGGCTTCGACGAGGCGGACTCTTGCGTGGCATGCACAGGAATCCCGAAGCCGGGGTCCTGCGCTGTTCTGTTCGTGTCGCCGTCACCTGCTGTTCCCATGTGTCGCAGGGAACCACGCTCACGGCCAGTCTGTCAACAGGAGAAGCAGCCTCTTCGCCGGAAGACATCCTCGAGCGGGAGAGTCCCAAAATCCGGCGTGGGCGATCCGCCGCTATCGATTGCGGAACGTCTGCACGGCTTCGATGAGAATCGAGGCACGGCTTGCATCGACGTGATATCGTTCGAGAAGCCTTGCCAGGACTTCTCCGGTCAGATCGATGCCCCCTCGCAGCACGAGCGGATAGGGCCGGACCGGGAAAAACGGGGCTGCCGCCGGGTGACGGATGAGTTTCACCCATTCGGCGGCGGGATTTTCGGTTGCAGAGGGGGCTAAACTGACGGACTCCGGTGTGGCCGAAGCGAGAAAGGCATAATAGAGATCGGTTTCCAGCCAGGTCAGTCGGTTTTCCAAGGCTGGGGAGAAACCCTTGGTTGACGGATCGTATGGTGGGAACGGCAACGATGCGTTCAGAACCGCATCCACGCCGGAACGGGAAGCGACGTCATCGATGGCGGCAAAAACCTCGGATTCAATAGCGTTAAATATTGAACGTGTCTCTGAGGCCGAAGAATATTCCGGAAACTCCAGCTTCCAGTTCGTTTCTTCATACCGGTTCCGAAGGCTCTGCTGACGTTCCGCGAGATCGCGGAGGGCGAGATCGAGCGATGCCCGCTCGGCAGGGGCTGCGGTTTGGCGGATGGAGACGATGAGTTCAATACGCCTGTGCTCGAGTGCGGCATTTTCGGATGCGATCCGCGTGAGCGTTTCGCGGAGAAGGGGTTCCCGGGCTTTCGCCTCCTCTCGGAGTCGGTTGAGTGAAGACTCGCGATCGGCCCGCGAGAGGTGGAATACAAGATTCAGAAAGGCCTGCTTCTCGAAGTCGAACTGCGCCATCAGGGGGTGAAGAGCCGTCAGGACGGCCAGATCGACAGTTCCGATGCGCATTTCGGCGGTAATTCCGAAGGATGGCAACAGAATCAGAATACATATCATGAATGATATCATACTGTATCGGATGTTTCGGAATCGTGAGCAGTGCGGAGTCAATGCATACCTCCATGTTGAGGCCCCGGCCTCTGGTAGAGAAGAGGTTCTCGGACCGTTGGAAAATGGGGACGAACCGCAGGAATGGCCCTCAGATACAAAGCGAGGGATTCGGTGGCGGATTCGTCCAGGAAGTGGCGGTAGGGATTCCATCCCTCGAAAGGTGCTTCTGGCGGGACGATCTCCGGAAAGCGGTTGAGGACGACGGCGTTCGGGAGAGAGCTCGTGATCTCGTTCGCCAGCTTTTTGACGATCGGGAGAATGCTCGAATCAGGTGTTTTCTCGGGACCGTTCAGGATCTTGGTCAGCTCTCGCTCCCGGGACAGGAGACGGTCCCGTTTTCCGGTTACCTCCGAAAGAAAAACCCAGAGCTCGTCTTCACGGGCTCGAACGGCATGTGATGCGATTCCAAGAGCCCTCGTGGAATCGAGCCCGACCAGTTCCCGTCGAACGATTTCGAGTTCGCTGGAAATTTTTCTGCGATCGGGAAATTCGCTGGGTGTTCCCCGAAAGCGCTTTTGCCCCGGATCATACTGTGACACGATCGGATGAGCTCGAAGAAGCTTTTCCAGATCTGCCGTTGCAAAAACATCCCCCGACGATGCCGGGGACGTCGTGACGAGACCGGAAAGGAGCAGCAGAACGTATATCAGCGGAACCCGGCACGGGCGGATCTGGCGGCGGATTTTCCCGGAAAGCTTCATTGCGCGGTTGCAGGGGTGGAAGGCAGAGGAATTTCGGACAACGCCGGCAGATGGTCCCGGTCATTCGGAACGCGTTGCTTCAGGTGCCGGTTTGAAACCAGGAGCGAGACCTGCTGGATATCTTCGATTTTCACGAGCGGGTTTTCGCCGTCCGCCGTGAGCGTGAACGACAGGAGGTTCTGAGGGGTGGGCAGACCGTAGAACACACCGGAGATCCAGCTGTGAACGATCTTTTCCTCGGCCCATGGAATGGGCGTGCCGGTCAGAATGGCGCGCACTCTCGCTTCCTGGGCGATCAGGAGCTGGTGGCAGGCCCCGCCCGAATTGGCATCGCGAAACCATCCGATCCAGAGACGGGCCTGATCGACTCCCACGAAGAGAGAGGGAGATGAGCTCTTCTCGGGCCCAAGACTCCTGATGGAAGCCAGGATGTCCGCGTCCGGGGAGAGGAGATGCCATGTTGCACTGGCGGTTCTGCCGCCGATAAACGACCAGACGATGCTTGATTTCCAGGCGCTTTCCAGGTCATGTGTCCGGAGCCAAACGTGGTGCGGAGTGGCCGGAAGATGACTGGCGAGCCAGAAAAGGCTCCCCAGGATATCCGGGGGAGCCTCAAGGCTCAGGGTGAAACACGCGACCGGCTTCCAGTCATGCTCAACAAGCGTACACCCTGCTGCCGGGAAACGAAGGCCCGGCAGCAGAAGGAGAACCATCAGGCATACGATGTATGAACGCACGCTTGTATTACCGCATGTCCTTTTCGAGAATGCGCAGAGTCATATCGCTTCCGTAGACCGATACAGAGGTGTTCAGGACCCGCGTATTCTCTGCGGCTGCGGGAACTGCCGGGGTCAGGGACGGCCAGCTCGTCGTTTTCCAGTCGTCGGGATAATAGTTCCACGTTCTGGCATTGTCTTTCGCCGTCATCGTGACCGGCAATGCCATCGGGAAATCATCCGGTGCGCCGAGGAAAACGCCGCTTCCCTTGGTGGGCACGCCGGGATCCGGGCCCCAGCTGCGGTTCGACGTGACGGTCGTGGTGATGTCCGATCCGAATGTGGGAACGATGATCTGGAGAGTGTTGGTGGCGGCGCCTGCATTGTCGGAAACATACGCCATGATATCGAACTCGACGTTGTCCTCGAAATATCCGGGCGGAACGCTTGCTTTGATCTGGTTAATCAGCTGTGCATCGGTGAATGTTTTTGTCACCGTCGTGCCGATGCTCTTCAGCGACGTGCCGACCGGGCCGCCGTTGTAGACGGGCAGGTTGCCGTTGAGGTCGGGGCTCCAGGTGATGTTGTTCCCCGAGTCAGGCATCTCGAATCCCGATGTCGCCAGGTGGCTCGTGTCATACTTCGGGAATGTTCGGGGGACCCCGTCTTTTCGGCTCGTGATCACGGCCCACATGATCGGTGCTCGATTGTCCCGGACATGGAGCGCCGTATTGAGGGGAATGGCGCTCTGGGTGTTGCCCGATGAGTCAGTCATGGTGATCCGGAATTTGTAGGGGGCGTATCCGGGGGTGTTGTTGGCGTAGTTGATGGGAATGATTCCGGAATAGAGATTACTGATGGGATTGACGGAGTATCCGATGAGTGCCCGCATGTCCGTCAACGCGGTGCCCGGGTTGTTCAGCGCTGCGGATGCGATGTTCGCTGTGGGAATTGTATTGTAGGAGAGCGAGACGACGTGGGTTGCAGGGGAAGCCAGTTCGAACTCGATGCTGACATTTCGTAGTTCCTTTGAAAAGACCGATGCAAGATTCATGGTTGAGTCGCGGTTGGCGTTCGAACGAATGACATTGTTCGCTGCGATCCTGGCTTCCGCGGTGGTCTTGGAAATTCCTTCGACATTCCCGTTTTCCCAGGGGTTGTCATCACTGATCACGATGCTGAGGGATGCGGGATTCGTTTTGCCCGCCGGGCCTTCATTCGAGACGATCGTTCCGCCCGTGGTGGCGAAGATGTTTCGCGGAGATGTGTAATCCTGTTCCAGAACCGGTTTCTGACGATCGATGACAAGGACCTTGGTCTGGCCTGTCAGGGTAACCATTTTCTTCATCCAGAATTTGGAAAGGTACCGGCTGTACTGGTTGTCCCAGACCCAGGCCTTGACCTTGAACATTCGATTGGCCGTGATTTTGAGAATGGCCTCCTTCGGATCCGTTGGCCAGTCCACGGTCAGTTTGCTGAACGTCGCTACGTTCGAGGTACCGCCGGAGCCGCCGCCGAAGAGGGGTAGAGAAACGAGACCAGACGGCGTCGTGGCGATAAGCGTGCCGGTGAAGTTCGCGTCGCCTTCCCAGGCAAGATCTCCGAGCTGGTTTCTGAACTCGATGCCTGTGGTGATGTTGTGCGAGTTGGGATTATTCATGAACAAATCGCTGGAGGAGTTTTGCAGCTGGTGGGCAATCCAGTTGTAGTCCGCCGTTCCAGGGGTGATGTTGGTCGACCCCGAAATATCCATCATGATATTTGTCTGGGACGCGAGGGCGATGCGCCATCCATACAATGCTCCGGCATCGATACCGTGGACAGCGTTCTGAGACCAGGTGCAGGCTGTCATGGGATTCACTGCGCCCGGGTTATCCCAGGTGCAGTCCCAGCGTTCGATAGCGGCAGTCAGCGTTTCTGTATAGGTCGGGGGATTCGTATCTGTCGCAACCAGGATGGGAATGGCTGCCCAATTGGAATCGGGAATGATGGCCGTCAGATCGCTCGCGGAAAGGAATCCGAAATTCAGGGTGTTTTTCACGTTGTTCCTGACGGTTGTGGCGCCGACGCTTCGTGAGATACTTCCGATGACCTTGTAATCTTCGCGGTCGGCAAACATCGAACCATACGGCATGCGGTCGTAATCGTAGAAGTCGTAAACGACTTTGCAGGTCAGAATGTATTTGCCGCCGGCGGGAGAGTAGATGCCGAAGGTCTCACCCGGCGTGGTGTCAGGCGTGCTCGGATCGACGTGCGGTGCGTCTGCCAGGCTGATGGGCTTTCCTGACGGGTCTTCGACGTTCCACAGGATCCAGTTGTAGGTGATATGGGGCGGTGTCGCACTGGGGTCAGGATTGATGATGCTTGTCAAAAACCCGCCCAGGAAGCCGTTGCCGTTCCAGTCGGTTTCCGGAACTTGGGATACGGGATACAGCGGGTAATTCTCAACCTGATAAAAATACACCTGATTTTTCAGGAGTGTGGGCACCTGACCCGAGGGGGCGGAAGTGAACCCCCCCTGGTTTGTACTATTGTTTGAGGGGGCAGGGAAGCTCGCGTAGGGGCCGATCAGATCGATCGAGCCGGAACCGGACACGACCGGCGGAGCCGGAACGTTGATAACGGCAAGTTCCGTGCGGTTCGGGGGGGAGGAGGCATCGACCCAGGGGAAGGGAGCCGGATTCACGGCTTGCCCTACCCAGTTTCCGCCCTGGGCCACGAGTCGGTCTGCGAATCCCGCATAGGCGAGGCTCATTTCACCGCCGGCGGTGGGATATCGGAAATTGCGGATGTAGTATCTCAGGCCCGTGGTCTGGCTTCCGATAAAGTTTTCGGTCGCGGAACCCCGAATCCGCTGATAGACGTTTCTTGCGGTGGTCTGGCCAAAAATGACTTGGCCGTTGGTTATCGGTTCTGCAGGATCATACCCTGCCGTGATGTTGACGATATGGCTGTCGTTCAATCCTGACGCGTTGACAGGGGTCACGACTTCGCGGCAGTAATACACATTGCCGTCACCATCGGCCTTGATGTCCAGAATGTTACTGAGGCCGGAGAAAATTTCGTATTCCGTCGTCACACCCAGCGTTTCATCGCGAACGAGCTTATAAATGGAATTCGACGTCTTGTCGAAAGCAAAAATGATACCGCCCTTCTGGTTCCATTGATTGGAAACCGACACGCCGTCGATGAACATATTCGTGACGTTCGCATTGGCGGCGGCATTGTACCAGCTCTGAATGTCGGCTGTGCCGAGGGTGTAGACCCAGTCTTCAAAGGCATTTTTCGATGAAACGCCGATCCAGCGGGTGCCTTTGTCCGGTGTTGTGGCGTTCGTGCCGCCAGGAGTCCCGAGGATGGGGTTGGTGCCCGAAGGAGTGTAGTTCTGGAGATCCCCTCCGGCAGTTCGGATCGAAATGTAGTAGGAGGACGTGGTCTTTTCCTTCGAAAAGAAATAGGTTCGGGAGGCGGTCTGGACGTTTCCGTTCATGGTATACGGCATGAATGCGACGCTGGTGAAGCGGGGAACGAAGGTGACCCCATACGGGTTGTTCGAGACGTTGCAGGAGTCCAGACACGCATTCCGGCGGTTTCTCGAGAAGGAATACTCGTAACTGCTTCCGACGGTCGGACCCGTGGTGGGATCTCCCTGACCGTCACGCCAGGAGAGAAGCTTCCAGTTGTAGTTGTTCCCGGTGAAGGTGTCCTGGTTGACGACGTAGGACGTGGGCGGCTGGGGCCTCAAACCCGAGTAGTTGCCGTCGGTCGTACTCGTGTTCCAGCTCGAATACCAGGAGCCGTTCGGGATGGCATACCATTGCTTTCCGGCGTAGACGGAATCTTCGCCGGGAACCATGACCGTGATGTACCCAGGGGGGAGCGGGGCGTTCCCATAGATGCCCATGGGAGACCCGGGTCCGCCACAATCAGGTCGTAATGAGGCGCTTCCCCATATCTGCGTGCCTGAGCTTCCGGCGCGATACAGAACCCCCCGGTTTGAATTTGAGGCGCCGGGAAGATAATGGTGGCAGGACTGGTGCGCTCCGAACCCTGCACGCTCCGCTGCGGTCCAGGTGTCCTTGACGGCCGCACTTGCGTAGGCGGCCGAATTCGTCCAGTCGGTGAGGCAGGTGTCGTCGACGACCTGTCTCAGCATTTGCATGGAAGAAAGGTCGGTGGTTTCGACGGAGGTGGTATACAGGTTGCGGTCGAGATCGACAGCCAGAGCCATGGACGGTCCTGGGTCATACAGATACCCGATATTGGAAACCGGTAAATCCTTTGACGGATTATTCAGCCGGTACACACCCCGATACAGGCAGTAGTCGCCGCCGAGGAGGAGATAGGCCTCGCCGTTGCGGTTGTAGAGCGCATCGCGGGCGGACAGCGTGTCCGGTCCCGCAAACACCGTTGCGATAAGGATCAGAACGATTGTCAGCCGGATGTGCTGGAAATGCCTGCCCATAGATACCCCCCTTTGCGAATTCGCCGTCTACCGTGACAAACGATACGCGTTCAGAATGACCCATTGAACGGACTGATTCACCTTGTATCTGGTCAGCAGGGTGGCAATGACGTCTTCCGTCATGTCGACTCCGCCGAGGATGACCTTGGAACAGGTAAGGGCTGCCCGGATAGGCGTCAGAACGGCCGTGCGATTGCGCACCCAGTGGAAGATGCCTTCACCGATTGCCTGAAAATGTTTCTGCGAAACCTCTTTCGGTTCGAAACTCGGGGGTGGAGGCTCTGTGAGAGCCGCTTTGAGGGGATTGTCATTCGGGACCATGATCGGTTCATTCGATTCCTGGTGTGTCTGGAAGGTGTAAGAGGGGCCGGCATCCAGAACGATGCCTATCCGCTTGGCCGATGCAACCCATTTGACGACATCCTTCACTTCGGCAAGAAGAACCTTGAAAATCTGCTGCGTTTCTTCCGGTGAGGACCAGGTTCCCGTCGGGTCGGTCTTTTCCAGGGTTGCGAGCTCCTTGTCGATCTCTTTCAGCTCTCCGAACAGACCCCGGGCCTTCAGTGAAAACTCCTGGTCGATCTGGGAAATCCTGATGAGATTCCTGTTTTCAAGAACCGCCGCCGTTCCGGTTGAAACGTTCAGGATCCGCTCGCCAAACGATGTCGCCTCTTGGCGGAGCTTCTCGTTCATCTTCCTGCGGATGTCGTTCAGCTGCGTTTCAATTCTGCTTTTCCGTGAGGAGAGCTCTTCAATTGCCTTTCTGACATCGATCTGAGCGAGGGGTTTCGTTCGTTTGACGGTCTTGAGAGATTCGTCGTTCTGGAATGAGCCTCGAGCCGGGTCGTAATTGGCCATTCGCGGATGGAAGATCAGTACGGCGCTCAGGTCGACGAGGCCGATGACTGGTTGCTGCGCAGCTAGCGGAAGGGATGGGAGGATAAAGGACAATGCCAGTAAAAGAGCGAGGGACGCTCTTCGAAATGAGGAAGCCCTCCGGAGGGGGATTTGCGCGAACAACATCGGCTTCTCCTGACAGGTGAATTTGGATCGGTGGACGTTTATGGCGTTTGAACCTGACGTTTCGTATTGAAAACCCTTGTAATTGAGCGGGTTATCGAAGCTGCATTGCGCTGCGAGGTATAACTGGCGATCGATTCAATGCTGAGAACCTCATCATTCCAGTGTGACCCGGAAGCCGTATGAAGAGTCATTGCCGTGATCTCTGCGGAAATTCTGCCGACCATGAAGCTCGAGCTGGCATCCTCGACGAGCGTGAGATCTTCGAGAAAATAATTCATCGCGTCGGAATAACCGGCCTTCTTTGCCGCATCGGCCGCGTAAAATTGTGCGGGGCACAGCTGGAACTTCAGGGCGGCACGATCGACCAGGCCTTGTCCTACCAGCTCGACCTTGATGCGTTCATCATGTACGACGTTCTGGGGGAGTGCCTGCCCGATCATTTTGTACATGGAGAGGGCCATCAGGAGGAGAATGCTTGCAAAGACGATCGCCAGGGCGATCGCAACTCCTCGCCGCTGATTGGAGGGCCTGAACATCTTCGCCATCATCATTCCTTCAAATCGGATTTGTACGAAACAAGACTGCAAAACTTGGTTTTCCCGTCCGGCTCGGTCCATTCGGCAGTCATCGTGTATCTGTGATGAACCTGCTGAACGGAAAACGAACTGTCGGCCCATCCCCAGCTGGATGGGGTCGTGGGAAATTTGTCCTTATCGGTGACGTTATAGGTCTTGAATTTGAACGTCAGAGGAACATCTTCGATTGTGAGGAGGAGCTTGTACGTTGTCTTGAAAACCTTAATACGGCCGACCCTCATGACCATTTCGTTCACCCCCGGAGATGTCGGATACTGGATGACATCGACATCTCCGCCGATCGTCCAGGGGCCGGTGCCCCCGCCCGCAAACGCCGGAAGAGCGGAGAATGGGAACTGAATGGCTGCAGCAAGAGCAGACTGAGCCAATTGGAGGCTCGTGATCGAACGGTCGTCTTTTTCTGTGCCTGAGAGAGAGCTTCCGAGGGAGGCGATGACCGGAATGAAGGCGACTGCAAGAATGAACATCGCAATCATCAGCTCAAGCAACGTGATACCCGAACCATTCCGGGAAACCCGCTGTGGAATCATGGTCAGAGACCTCCCTGAATGTCCACGCCGAACGGGATTTTCGCTTGAATGGACTGGCTGAAAGAGGCATTGGCATATTTCGCCTCGGGATTCGGAAAGGTCAGCGTGAGAGCGTATACCTTGGCGACATCAGCTCCGGCGGTGGAAGACGCATTTCCGAAGCTGATTTCGGCTCTACCGATGCCGGAGAGGGAAATCTCGTATGCTGGATTCCCGAGACCGAATTGCTGAGGGGTTCCGGCCCAGTCGCCGATCGTATGCTGTGCCGGAAAACCGGCGATAGTACTCGTAAATTCGGCCGACCCTATGTCGTTCGTGCCAAACAGACGCAATTTTCCGGTGCGCTTTCTTCCGGGCTGGGCCGCAGGGCCGGGAATGGCGAACAACGCGTGGGGCATGTTCAGTCCCTTGCGGCTGCTGCCTGCCAAGGCGGGTTTTGTCACGGTGAACAGGAGGAGTTTCTTTGTGGCGGCCAAGGTTGAAAAATCGATGACCGTTCCTTGGGGAACGCTATAGAGAGGCGACGAAACGGGTTGGATCTGGTTTGCCGCCGTCGGATCGACGGCCGTCAGATTCGATGCCTGCTCGAGGCGCTCCTTGAACAGCGTAAGAAAATGCTGGGCAGCTTTCTGTTGCGTCAATCGCCATGAACCCGTTGCATACATGTTGGATCCCATCCGGTAGAAGGCGAACAGCCCCCCGAAAAAGAGGGTGAAGACCCCAAGGGCGATGATCGTTTCGGCCAAGGTGAAGCCGCGAACATCGAATCTGGGGTGGGGTTGATGAAACACGTCCTTGGCGCCGTCAGCTGGAACGGCTATTCCGGACACGACCGGAGTGTGGTCCACCCTGGGAGAACCTGGTTGTTTCGGAATGTGGGGGGACTGGGGCATTATAGATTCCTCGTAAACAAAGATTGGTGAGGGGGGAACTCATCTCATCAATCGCCTCTGGGATCCCTTATGTTTTGATCAAGATAACAAATCTCCCGCCATGGAAGCAAAATGTTTTGCATGAGCTCTGCACTTGGTTATCGCAAAAAACGGCCTCCGGAGCGTGAGAGGCACGAAACGAGCATTCGCTCCCCCGTATATGCCGCAACAAGCGTGCTAGAAGGATTTCACCCGGCTCTTTCCTCATGAGAAGCCGGTTTCCCTCTTTCCTTCGGTCGCAAATGGTGTATGAAAAATTTTACGGGGTAATAGATTTTTCACAGAGACCCGGAGAATATTCCGGTGACAACGGTACATGAGAGGATCGTCAAAGGGGAGGACAGGGCAAGACAAATCGGGGAAATTGGGGTAAACTCTCGCGGACAGATTGTACGGGGCGCCGCACGAGAAGGCGTTGCAACGCATCGAATCAGAGAACGGAGAGACGGATGGAAGCGACTGCGAATAACAATGAAAAGCTGACGTTGATGGAGTCCCTGAAGATTCTCTTCGGGGCATCGAAGGTGTTCTGGCTCGTCAATCTTGTGAACTTTGCCGACGGCATCGCGTATTTTGGCATTCTGACGCTGCTGACGCGCTTTCTCGGCACGCGTCTCGGCATGCCGGATGCCATGGTCGGCATCAGTGTGTCGGCGTTCACCGGCCTGGTCACGCTGTTCATGTTCGGCGGCGGTTTCATCTCCGACAAGCTCGGGGTGCGCAACGCCCTGACACTTTCGCTGCTGATGCTGCTCGGCGGCCGTGTTTTCACGGTCATCGCGCCGTTCGGGGGCGAGTCTTACGCCGGATGGAGCCTCGCCTGGCTGGGCCTGTTGCTCATGGCGTTCGGCTCAGGCGTCCTGCAGCCTGCTTTGTATGCGGGAACGAAAGAATACACCGATCCGCGCACTGCGACGATTGGATATAGTCTGCTCTATGCAATCATGAACCTCGGCATCATGGCCGAAGGGTTCATTTCGCCGTTCGTGCGAACCGACGAGCATTTCATCGGTGGTTTCAACGGCCTCGGATGGGGCATCGACGGGGTGTTCTGGGTCTGTGTGACCATCACGGGCCTCGTCACGCTGGCGCATCTGGCCATGTTCACCCGGTCGGTCGATGAGAAATGCCGCTGGAAGGACCCCAACGCGCCGGTCGAGCCCCCGAAGCCGGCCGTCGATGAGGCGCCGAAGACCTGGAAGGAGAAGCTGATGGAGCTCCCCTTCCTCGACCCCCGGTTCATGTTCTTCATCTTCATCCTGCTGCCGGTCCGGACGCTGTTCGCGCACCAGTTCCTGACGATGCCCGACTACGTGTTCCGCTGCTTCCCGGCCGAGGTCGGCGCGAAGTTCGAATGGATCAACGCGCTCAACCCGACGATCATCGTCATCTTCGTGCCGCTCATCGCCGCGCTCACCCGTGAAGTCAGCGTCATCACGATGATGATCATCGGTTCGGCCGTGTCGGCCGTCACGACGTTCATCCTCGTGCCCGGCCCCGATCTGAACATGCTCATCCTCTACGTGCTGCTCTTCTCGCTCGGCGAGGCGTTGTGGTCGTCGCGGTTCCTGGAATACGTTGCCGATCTCGCTCCCGAGGGAAAAGTTGGCGCCTACATGGGACTGGCCGGCATTCCCTGGTTCCTGGCGAAGTTCACCACCGGCCTGTACTCCGGCTTCATGCTGAGCCGGTTCGTGCCGGCCCCGCCCGACATGAACGGCATCTACGACTTTTTCGGCGTTCCGCAGTCGCTCGGAAACTTTTTCATGGGGGGGTGGGCAGATGTGCCGCTGAACGAGTGGATGAAACTGCTCGTCATTCACGATTCGAGCACGATGTGGCTGATCTACGCCTTCATCGCCTGCATTTCGCCGGTCGGTCTGATTCTGGCCCGCAGCTGGATCGAGAAGGGCGCGCACCACGGCGGCAAGAAAGCCGAGGCTGCCTGAAACAAGCTGGTTCTGTGACAAAGCCCGGGGCGCGGAAGGAAATATCCACCGCGCCCCGGTTGTTCTATTCTTGATACAATAGAAACAGGCGTGAGGGGATGATTCATCTGCGTGTACCAATGGAGAGATGAAAGAGCTCTTCCCCGTCGATCCTGAAGCCCGGATGAGGGGCGGCTGAACCCTTGCGCGGATGAAAGGAGAGGGATACCATGGAGGAAGAGAGAGTTCACGCTGAGAGACCACGGTCCTCCGGGCCGGGTATGAGAAAGAGGTTTTTGAGATGACGGATCCAGAGACGACACGGGATGCTCCAAACCAGCCTCCCCAGGGGCTTTCGGACTCCGGTGAGAAAGGGTGCATTCTCGCCGTCGACGATGCTCCCGAGAATATCGAGATCATACGCAATCTTCTCGAGCGCGAATACCAGATCAAGGCGGCTGTGAAAGGGCGTAAGGCGCTCGAGATTGCGAGGCGGAAGCCCCAGCCCGATCTCATCCTGCTCGATATCATGATGCCCGAGATGGACGGCCTCGAGGTGTGCCGGGCCCTGAAGGCCGACCCAGACACGGCCCACATTCCCATCATCTTCATCACTGGCAAGAACGAGGCGGCCAACGAGATCGAGGGGTTCGAACTCGGCGCGGCGGATTACATCACCAAGCCGTTCAATCCCGCGGTCGTCAGGGCACGCGTGCATACCCACCTTCTTCTGCAGCGCGAACAGCGGAAAGTCGAGCGGCTTCTCGAAAACATCCTGCCGCGGAAGATCATCCAGGACATCAAGGTCCACGGCTTCAGTGCGCCGGAGATGTTCGACCCCGTGACCATCATGTTTGCCGAGTTGATCGAACCCGGTTTCAGCGATGACGCGACCCTGCCAGGCCAGCTCATCACCGAGTTGACGGACATTTTCGCCACGTTCGACAGTATCGTCGCCGGCCACGGCGCCGAGCGGATCAAGACCAGCGGCGACACCTACCTCGCCGTCTGCGGGATGCCGGCCAGGAATCCGGACCACGCGGATATCATGGTCCGGGTCGCCCGGGATTTCCTGAAGTTTCTCTCCCTGTACCGCCGGGAACACGGAAAGAACTGGAACGTCCGCATCGGCCTGCATACCGGCAGCGTGGTCGGGGGCATCGTCGGCCGGAACCGCTACCTGTACGACATTTTCGGCGACGGGGTCAGCATCGCATCCAGGGTTCAAAAGGCGGCCGAGCCCATGACACTGGTCGTCTCGGACCCCACCTGGGAGCTCGTGAGAGAGGAATACACCTTTTCCCCCCGCGGATCGATCGAGGTCGAGAGAAAAGGGATCGTCAGACTCTTCAAACTGACCGTCTCCTGATTCGACGCGCTTCCGCATCGCCGTACGAACGGAAAGGCCGGAGGTTCCATGTCCAGACGAAAACACACCCTGCAGCCCCAACCGACGGGCGTCGGAGGAAATATAGAAAAAAATATAGAATGTCTCCGGTTCGAGGACCTGTTCGACCTTGCGGAGATCCAGCGGATGCAGGACGCGTTTGCCGCGGCCATGGGACTGGCTTCGGTCATCACACGGCCGGACGGCACCCCTCTCACGAAGCCGAGCCGGTTTTCGAGCCTGTGCGCCGACATCATCAGGAAAACCGAAGCCGGTATGGCCAACTGCCGTGCCGCCGAACGGCAGATCGGCCGGTTCAGCCCGGACCGGCCGATCGTCGCGTGCGCGGCCTGCGGCAAGCTCGAGGCCGGGGTAAGTATCTCGGTCGGTGGGAAGCACCTCGCCGTCTGGCGGATCGGCCAGGTGAGAGCGCCGGAAACGACCGATGAGCAGCTGCTCGAGTATGGCCGGCGGATCGGCGCCGATCCGGAAGCGTATCGCGCGGCACTGCGGAATGTCCCCGTCATGTCGCCGGAACGGCTGAAGGAGATCGCGGCCGCCGTTTCGGTGACGGCGAACCTCCTGTCGCAGACGGCCTATATGAATCTCCAGAAATCCCTGCTCTTGACGCGTCATGAGCAGGATGAGCAGGAACTTCTTGCCGTCCGGGGCAGGCTCGAAACCCAGGTGAGGGAGCGCACGAAGCAGCTTCGCCGGAGCGAGGAGCGAAACCGTCTCCTTCTCGAACATACGGCCGACGGTGTCTGCGTCGTCGATGAGAAGGGGAACATCACGTTCGCGAACCCCGCCTGCCTCCGGTTAACGGGATACGAGAGCCTCGAAGAGGTGATGGGCCGGAATGGCCACGCGCTGTTGCATCATTCATGGGCGGATGGAACGCCCTGCCCACCGGAAGAATGCCGTATATTGAATTCTATACATTCAGGCGCGGCAGTCCAAAACGACGCGGAGGTATTCTGGAAAAAGGACGGAAGCCCGTTTCCCGTCGATTACACGTCTTCTCCCATCTTCCGTCACGGCAAACGGATCGGGGCGGTCGTGACCTTCCGCGACATAACCAAACGAAAAGTCGCCGAGGAACGGGCGTGGGTTTTCTTCACGCATTCCCACGATGCTTTGGAAGTCTTCACCCTTGAGGAGGGGATCATCCAGGCGAATCCAGCCGCAGTAGCCATGTTCGGGGCCGAGGCTCCCGAAAAGCTGTTCGGCATGAGATCCGGCCGCTTTCCCCTGTCGCCCGAAACTCAGCCAGATGGACGATTGTCGAGCGAAGCGAGCAGGGAATACGTTCTCGAGGCCCTGAATTCCAGGAAAGCGGTGCGGTTCGACTGGCTGCACCGGCGGCTCGACGGGCACCTGTTCCCCTGCGAAGTCACGCTGGTGCCGGTATTCCTGGAGGGGAAAGCCGCCATCATCACGAGCCACCGCGATCTGGCCGCCCGGAATGAGGCCCGAGAGCAGATCGCCCGGGCGAATTTCCTCGCCGACAACGCGCTCGAACTGACGAAATCGGGATACTGGCACGTGCCGCTCGACGGCTCCGGGTATTACAACTCCTCGGACCGAGCCGTGAAGATTTACGGTGACATCCCGAATCCGGGATACCGGTATCATCTCGAGAGAGATTGGCTCGCGAACGTCGAGGCCGCCGACCCGGAACTGGCCAGGCAGGCGAACCGGGCTTTCAGGGAGACGACCGAGGGGCGACGCCCGAAATATGATGTCATCTATAAATACAGACGCCCCGCTGACGGCAGGATCGTATGGATCCATGCGCTCGGTTTCCTCGTCCGGGACAGCGTCGGCAGACCGACCGACATGTACGGCGTCACCCAGGACATCACGGACCAGATGATAGCCGAACAGGAGCTGATGGAAAGCCGCGAGCGGCTCGACATGGCCCTGAAGGGAGCCAGGCTGGGCCTCTGGGACCTCCGTGTGGACACGGACGAAATGATCATCAATGATATCTGGGCCGAAATGCTCGGATACACTCCCGATGAGGTGACGGCCGTTGCCGGAAGCGGTTCCCGGCGCTGGAAGGCGCTCGTCCATCCCGATGATTTCGACCGTGTCTGGCAGACGGGCCAGGACCACCTGGACGGGAAAACCCCGGAATACCGCTGTGAACTGCGGATGAAGACGAAAAGCGGCAACTGGAAATGGATCCTGAACATCGCCAGGTGCGTCGAACGTGATGTGAACGGCCAAGGCAAGCGATTGGTCGGTATCCACATGGACCTCGATCCGCAGAAGAAGGTCGAAGAAGTGCTGTCGGCGGCCAAGGAGATGGCGGAATCTGCCACGGCGGCGAAGTCGAACTTCCTCGCGAACATGTCGCATGAGATTCGGACCCCGATGAACGCGATCCTCGGCATGTCACGGCTCGCCCTCCAGACCGGCCTCGACACGCGTCAGCGAAATTACATCGAGAAGGTGCACCGCGCCGCCGAGAACCTGATGGGCATCATCAACGACATCCTCGACTTCTCCAAGATCGAGGCCGGCAAGCTTTCCATGGAAACGACGGATTTCTGGCTCGACGACGTGTTCGATAATATAGCTAGCCTTATAGACGTTAAGGCCGAGGGGAAGGGGATCGAGTTCCTCTTCGACACCAATCCCGACGTTCCGAATGCCCTCGTCGGCGATCCTCTGCGCCTGAGCCAGGTGCTTCTCAATCTCGGCTACAACGCCGTGAAGTTCACCGAGCGGGGCGAGATCATCATCGGCGTCGAATCGAAGCCTGTCGACGGACAGACCGCCGAGTTTCATTTCTGGGTGCGGGACACCGGCATCGGCATGACGCCGGAACAGCAGGCGAAGCTGTTCCAGTCGTTCAACCAGGCGGACGCCTCGACGACCAGGAAATACGGCGGTTCCGGCCTGGGTCTCGCCATCTCGCGGCATCTCGTCGAGATGATGCACGGCCGCATCTGGGTCGAAAGCCAGCCGGACCGGGGATCGACCTTCCATTTCACGGCCCGGTTCGGCCTGCAGGAGAACCAGCACCGCAGGACCGCCCTCACGGCTGAAGAGCTGTCCGGGCTGCGCGTGCTTGTCGTCGACGACAACGCCAGCGCCAGGGAGATCCTGTCGACGATCGCCGCGGGACTGCGCCTTGACGTCGATACCGCCGAGAACGGTTCCCAGGCGATAGAGATGATCGAGCGGCTCGCGGCCGACGACCGGTCGTACGATCTCATCCTGATGGACTGGATGATGCCCGGCATGAGCGGGGTTGAATGCGCCCGTCGCATCAGAAGCTTACGGCCCGGCAGGTCGCCCGTCGTGATCATGGTGACCTCCTACGGCCGCGAGGATGTCCGGACCGACGCCGAGCGCGCCGGGGTGGCGGCGCTCCGGATCATGAGCAAACCCGTGACGCCGTCGCTCCTGCTGAACTCGATCGGCGACGTGCTCGGCCGGCGGGCCTCGACCGTCGAAAGCCGCTCGAAAGAGTGGGGCGAGGCGCTCGCGGGTAACATGGCGAAGCTGAACGGAGCCCGAATCCTCCTGGTGGAGGACAACGCGATGAACCAGGAGCTTGCGGTCGAACTGCTCGGCCAGGCCGGCATGGAGACCGTCGTCGCCGAAACCGGCCGCGAAGCCCTCGACATCCTGGCGAAAGACGACCAGTTCGACGGCATCCTGATGGACTGCCAGATGCCGGTGATGGACGGCTACGAGGCGACCCGTGAAATCCGCAGAATGCCGGCGTTCCGGGATCTGCCGATCATCGCGATGACGGCGAACGCGATGGTCGGCGACCGGGAAAAGGTGCTCGAGGCAGGCATGAACGATCATATCGCCAAGCCGCTGATCGTTGCAGCGATGTTCGCGGTCCTGGCCAGGTGGATCACGCCGAAATCAGGGGCGCGCCTGATCGCCCGCGTTCCATCGCGGTCGGACGGTGCGACGGAACTGCCGCCGCTCGAAGGGGTCGATACGCGCCGCGGAATCGCCACGACGATGGGAAACAAAATATTATATCAATCACTATTGATACGTTTCCGTGAAACGAACAGGAATTTCAGGGACGAGTTCGAGCGTGCGCGCAGGGGCGGCGACCAGGCGGACGTGATCCGGTGCGCCCACACGCTGAAGGGGACCGCCGGGAACATCGGGGCCATTGGCGTCCAGGCCCGGGCCGAAAAACTCGAGCGCGCCTGCGCGTCAGGCGCGGCGAGCGAGGCCGTCGATGCTCTGCTCGACGAGACGGCGGCCGAACTTGCGACCGTGGTGTCGGCGCTGGAAGCCGTCGAAGAGAGCCGGCCGGCACGTGAAGAGGAACGGACCCCGGTGGACGATGCGGCGCTCCGGGAGGTCTGCGGGCGCCTTCGGTCGCTGCTCCATGAATCCGATGTGACCGCCTTCGGCCTGCTGGACGAGCGGGAAGACCTTCTGCGCACGGCATTCCCGGGTGAATTCCCCGGCATGGCCGAGGCGGTCCGGGCATACGACTTCGACAAGGCCCTGGCGATTCTCGACTGCGCGCTCGAGGCGCGGCTTGCCCGGCGGCCGTGAGTTGGCTGCCTGTGGATAAAATCACAGTTTCCGGTCGTGCTGAGGTATCGAAGCACGAACCAGCGCCCGCCCATTGCCTCCAATGTTCGCCCTGCGATACCTCAGGGCGTACGGTTGGTTTTCATTCTGCAGGACTCACGAGGAGTGGTTCAAGGGTGTGAAATGCGCTTCCGCAGGGTGACCTGGTTCCCCCTGCCTTCGAAAACGACCTCGTCGAAATTGAGCCGCGTCATCAGAAGTCCGCGTCCATGCATGGCCAGCAGGTTTTGCGGATCGTTCGGGTCTGGGATCTTCGCCCAGTCGAACCCGTCGCCGTCGTCCGTGATGGTCCATTCGCATCGGTCTCCGTCCATCAGGAACCGGATGAGCACGCTGCGGTCCTTGTAGGGGGAGATCTCCATGCGGCGTTGGACAAGCTCGAGAAACCCGTCCGGGCCGGCGTTCAGCGCCTGCGTCTTTTCCTCGTAGGTGATCGCCAGGTTGCCGTGCTCTATAGCGTTAAGAATAATTTCGACGAGGCCGAGCCGGATCCCCAGCCGTTCCGCGAGCGGAATCCGGCCCTCCGTTTCCAGGAGCAGCCGGTCCGCGACTTTGGCGGCGATCTCCGGCCGGTTGCCCATGCGCATCGTCACCTCGCGATGGAGGATGAGCCCGAGGACCTCGCGCTCGATCGAGCGGCTGGCGACGACATCCTCGTATTTCGTGAGGGCCGCCAGGAGGTCGCGGGCGGGGATCGGCTTCACCAGATAGTCGTTCGCATGCAGCTGGAGGGCTTTGAGCGTGTATTCGGCCGTTCCGTGGCCCGTCGTCATGATGACGATGACCTCGTGAGACTTCTTCCGGATCTTCTCCAGGAGCTGAAGACCGTCCATCTCGGGCATCGAAATGTCCGAAAACACCAGGTCCGGCTGGAAGGATTCGAACAGGCTCAGGGCCTCGACGCCGTTGCAGGCTTCCCTGACCTCGTAGCCCGCCTCGCTGGTGACGGCGGTCACGATCGTCCGTGATATCTCGTCGTCCTCCACGACGAGAACTTTCATCCGCCCGGGGTGCTGGTTCATCACGGTCATCTCCTGCGAACGAGCTGTTTCATGCGGTCGAGAACACGCTCGACCTGGGCCTGGAGCTGGACGGCCGAGAACGGTTTTCCGAGCAGTCCGTCGCTTTCTTCGAGACCTGCCGCTTTCCCGCGGACGGCTGCCGGATCCGAGGTGGTGATGATGAGCGGAACGGTCCTGTGCGTCTCTTCGGCCCGAAGCCAGGAGAGAAATCTTCCGGTCTCGTTTCCCGGAACCGACCAGTCGAAGATGACGAGCTGCACGGGCTGGTTCGACGTAAGGAAGCTTCGAGCCTCTTCCGCGCTTTTCTCCAGCTGGATCTGGTGCAGGCCGAGGCTGCGCAGAACGTCGCGGATGGAGTACAGGACCAGCCAGTTCACGTTGACGGCGAGAACCCGCAGGTCGCCGATCGACACCGGCAGCGGTCCCGGGAAATGCCACGGCGATCGACGTGCCGTCCTGCTCGGAGGTGGTGAAACTCACGTTGCCCCCCATCGTTTCCGCCATGAGACGGGCCGAGTAACACCCGAGGCCGGTGCCGGCTTTCTTGCCAGACGTCACGTATTTCTGGAAAAATGTGCCGCGGATCTCGGCCGGGATGGCTCCGGCGTTGTGGATGCGGACGCCGGGAACCGGATTTTGGAGGAGGCTCACGGTCACCGTGCCCGTGGCGGGTGACGCCTCGATCGCGTTCTTGATGAGATTCGCCAGCATGGAATAGAACAGACCCGTCTCGCCTGAGATCAGGAATTCCTGGGTGTCCGGCAGGTCGTGACCGTCCGCTTCGAGCCTGAAGGAAACGGATTTCCCGGTTGCGGTTTCTCCGAGTTCGAACCTGATCTGGCGGGCGATTTTCGCGACATCCACGGGGACCGGGTGGCACTCGTACGTTCCTGACTCCATCCTGAAGAGATCCATGGACCTATTTATCATGTCCATCATCCGGTATCCGGACTTTTCCATCATGTCGAGTGACTCGACAACGTCAGGTGGAAGGTCGTCGCGCAGTTTGAGCAGGCTCGGAATGCTCATGAAGACGGTCAGCGGGGTCTTCAGGTCGTGGCGCATGATGCGGTCGACCTGCTCGCGGAGCCTGATGTTTTCGACCAGGACCTCGTTCTGGTGTTCGAGGTCGATCATGGCCTGGCGGAGCGCGAGATGCGTCGCGACGCGCGCCTCGATGATCCGGGGATTAATAGGTTTTGTTATATAATCTACCGCGCCGCTCTTGAGCCCCTTCTCCTCGTCGATGGAATCGTCCTTCGCAGTGACGAAGATGACGGGGATGCTCCGGGTCTTCTCCTGGCCCTTCAGGATCGAGCAGACCTCGTAGCCGTCGAGGCCGGGCATCATGATGTCGAGCAGGATGAGGTCGGGAGGTTCGTCACCGGATGCGATCGCCAGCGCTTTCGCGCCGGACGTGGCGGCCTTGATGCGATACTGCGGGAAAAGAATGCCTCGGAGCACTTCGATATTGTCCGGAATGTCGTCGACGATCAGGATGGTCTTTTTGCCGTCCGTTTCCTTGCCCACAGGAGCCTCCAGCGGGGAACGCTCCGGGCGATGCGCATACGCCGACAGACGGAAGCCATCACTGCCATGCGGAATGCGCGACACCTGGGCGGCTGTTTCCCCTCGATGATCGATCTCTCTCTGCCTCAATCATACACCATTGTCGGAAAATGATCCATGGAACGCAATAAGCCCCGGGGCGAGCGCATCCGTTTTCGCAACCGCTGTTGCAGATTGCCGGGTTCGAGTGTT
Source organism: uncultured bacterium (assembly GCA_964389325.1). Classification (GTDB taxonomy): domain Bacteria; phylum Muiribacteriota; class Ozemobacteria; order Ozemobacterales; family Ozemobacteraceae; genus MWAR01. The sequence continues at coordinate 53,892 of CAYMEN010000016.1, forward strand.
GCGGAATCCCGTATCCGCTCACCCTGAGCTTGTCGAAGGGGAACGGCACTCGTGCTTCGACAGGCTCAGCACGAACGGGTGGTTGTAAAAAAGCCCCGCCGGTGGGCGGGGCTTTCGGAGTCGGAGTCGTGTGAGGTCAGTTGTCGGTGCCGGTGCGGGGCAGCTGCTCGTTGGCGGGGCTGAGAGCCGGGCGACGCGGGGGACGGGGGAGCCGGCGGCCGGTTCCGGCGATCGAGAACAGCTTCGCCGAGGGTTTGTCGGGATAAACGGCTTCGGCCGAGATGCCGCCGTCTGCGGTCGCGGTCATGACGAGGGCGCCTCCCTGGCTTTTTCCATAGGCCGGGCACATACCAATATCGATGCCTATCAATTCAGTGCCCTTCACGTTGATGACACCCTCGGTTCCCATGGCGCCGACGGTGTGGCCGAAGACCACGCCGCGGATTCCCATGATCTGGAGGCTGCGCTCGACAAGCGCCGCGTCGTTCCACCAGTCACGGTTCCAGAGGGGGGCCTTCTCGTCCATGAAGATGCCGGAGCTGAAGTCGCCTTTTTCCATGTCGATGCGGAAACGGGTCGCGATCGCCGTGAGACCCTGAGGTTCGGCCTGGAGACCGGCGTGGATGAACATGTAGCCGTTGATGACGGCGAACAGCGGCCGGCGGCGGATCCATGAGCCATAGACGCCTTCCGGCGAGATCGCCTGGTGGAAATCGAGGCCGGCTTTGGTGAACGAGTCGAGCGTGTTCTGATACCACTTCTGCTTGTGAGAGGTCAGGGTCTTGGCCCACTTCTCGACGGTGCCGTTGAGCAGCAGCGCCTCGTGGTTCCCGAACATCGCGAACACGTGGCCGCCTGCGGCGTCGGCCTGCCGCTCGAGGCTCATCACCGCATCGTATACCTGCTTCGTGTTCTCGCCGCGGTCGGTCAGATCGCCGACAAAGACGAGTATCCCCGTGCCGCCCGTCCAGGACAACTCGAACCCGGTCGGTGCGACGCGCTTCGCCATGTCGGCCGTTTCAAGCGTGTCCGCGAACTGCTTGAACGCGCCGTGTATGTCGCCGACCGCGACGACGCGCGGGGCATGCGGAATCGCGATGCTGGCCGGATCGCGCTGCCAGTCACGCGCATCGGCGCCGAGAACGGCGAAAACGAGAAAAAGCGCGACGAGAACAGAGATAGAACGATTTTTACCCATTCCTTCCATGCCTCCATACCTCGGGGTGTTGTTTCTGCCATGATACGCGATTTCTCCCGAATTGGCGAGTTCCGATCCCCTGTCGCCTCCCCCGCAAATTCCCCGAAATGGCGATCGGCGATGACGTGCTCCCTCATCAGGGAACGTAGGGGCGGGTTTGAAACCTGCCCGCGACACACTCTCACGATGATATACCCTTGACTTTGGAAAATCCCTTGTGGCGATGGTTGAACATGCCCGCTTCCTCCGAAGCATGCTAACAGGCTGTGGATACTATCGTTTCCGGTCATCCTGAGGTATCGAAGGGGGACCGGAAACTCATGAACAGGCTTGTTCGTGGTTCGATCCCTCACCACGAACGGAAATCGTGATTTTATCCACAGGCTGCGAAGGGCATCCAAGATGATTCGGAATTGATGAACGGAAAATGATCCTTCCGTGCTGAAAAAATGACCGGACCGTTGGGCCGCATATCCTGTGCCTCGCTTCACAGGCTGAATTCATACGGGATGCACGGGTGGAATGAAATTTGCTTGAATCTCCGCAGCGTTTTTGTGGAGGTATGTGAGAATGATGATGGAATCGATCAGACGGCCGCTTCTGACGGCGCTCTTTCTTCTTGCCGGCATCCTGTCCGCCTGTGCGGATGACGGATTCATGCCGGTGTGGCAGGTCGGGAGCTCCTGGGCAATCGAGGCGAGCCGCCTCCGCCAGGAGCCGCGGGGGACGGCCTGGACGACCCCGGTCCGCTGGCTGTTCGAGGTGAAGAACGAGAAGGAGATCGACGGCGTTCCGTGCTTCGTCGTTCACGTCTCGTCCGCCGCGAAACATTCGGCCGGGACGCAGGCCATCCTCTGCCTCTCGAGGCAGGATCTCCGAGCGGTGCGCATCGTCGACGTGGCCCCGGTTGCCGGGAAGCCTCAGGCGCAGGAGCGCAGTTTCGACGGCAGCCGCATTTCCCCGCTCTTCAGCGGTGAGTCGGCGATTCCCTACGATCTGCCGCTGTTCCCGCTCGCCGCGGCTTCCGACGATGATGTCCGTGAGCGCGATGCGGCCGTCTCAGGCGAGGCGGCGACCGATGTCGACGGCATCACCTTCGTCGATGCCACGGCGCAGGCCTGGACGAAAACGGAACTGGGATACCGCGTGACGCTCGATTCCGGCGATTCCCGCGGGAAACTCGTTCAGGAGTGGGTCGCGGGCGAGCCCTGGGCGCGGTCGATGACCGGTCGTGACGTGAAATACACCCTCGTCACGGATGGAAAGTGAGGGATGACCACCATGATGCGCAAATACCCGTTCCTCAATGAAAATGTGCGCCGGTCCCTGCTGATCGGCGTCGTCGGCTGGCTTCTCATCGTGTTCGCGCTGCTGTTCGCGGTCCGGTCTGCCGGCGCGCAGGAGCTCGGCAGCGTGCGTCTCTCCAACCGGGGCTCGGACTCGGCATTCCTGAAGACGATGCCCTGGTCGGGCTATTGGTGGTCACGCAAAGAAGGCAAGCTTGCGAAGGGCTGGGCCGGCCACGCCGAGTCGCCGATGCAGCGCTACGACCGGTACGTGATGAGCCGCACCGGCAGGAACCCAGGTGCCCAAGCCTGGGAGCAGAAACATCATTACAACCCGACTGCCCCGTCCTGGTGGGGCCACTGCAATGGCTGGGCCGCCGCCTCGATCATGGAGCCGGAGCCGCGACGGAAGCGAACGTTGAACGGCGTCCCCTTCACCGTTGCCGACCAGAAGGCGCTGCTGAGCGAGATGTGCATGGATGTACGCGCCCTCTTCTACGGCAACCGCCAGAACGACGTCAGCCTGGCGACGCAGGACATCCGGCCCGACCTGTTCCACCGCCTGCTCGTCGAGAACATCAAGAAGCGCGGCCGCGGCATCGTGGCCGACACGAGCTGGTCCCGCTCGGTCTGGAACTTCCCGATCTGCGGCTACGAGACCGAATGGGCGCCGGTCTGGTTCTTCCATAACCGCGTCTGGGTCACCACGACCGTCCACTTCGTCACCGACGGCGTGAAGCCCGCATTCGTCGGAACCGAGACGTTCACGCAAACCTATCACTATATATTGAACCTCAACGCCCGCGGTGAAGTCGTCGGCGGCTTCTGGGACCCCCGCAGCCTCTGGAACCATCCCGACTTCGTCTGGATCCCGGTCGCCGACGTGCCGGCCGAGGGTGGCGAAAATCCCTGTCTCTCCCCCCGTTTCGTCCACGAGATCACCGGAACCGTCCCCGCCGTCGAGCCCCTGCTCGCGATGGCCGAGGCCGCGACCGAATCCGCCGGAAACGCGGATGCGCGGCTTGACGTGCTGCGCGAGGCCGGCGTCGACCCGGCCGCGTATTTCAACTGAAGCCGGCCGTCAGATCCTCGCCACGCCGAGAAAGACGGTGTGGAGGATGACGATCACCGCGAGAAACAGCCTCCGGGCGGCGGCCTGACCGAGCCCCGGAAACGCATATCCCAGATTGCCTCGGGTGCATGCCCCGAGGCAGTCTCCGCATAAGGTGCAGGTCAGGCCGGGAGTTCGCCGGGCCAGGTGTTCCGGCTGGAGCGCGCCGTACCGGCACGATCGCGAGCAGGCCCCGCAGGCGTCGCACGAAGGGGCGATGCGTATTCTGAACGGATTCAGCCTGCCGAGGGTGGTGCTCAGAAGCCCGATGGGGCAGTATGCGGTGCAGTGCAACATCACGCCGCTGCGACGGGAAAGGAGGACCAGCACGGCGAGGCCGCCCAGTCCGAACGCCGCCGCCGTCGCAACCGCCGGTTCCCACCCGACGCCCAAATGGCGGAATCCGAGCGCCAGCGCGACCGTTGCGGCGAGCGTGAAAGCACGAAACCAGGGAACGACGGCGGGAAGGCCCGCGGGCGGCGTGTGCTTCGATGTCGCGCAGGCGTGGTCCCAGGCTCCGATATAACAGAGATGGCTGCACCAGGCGCTTCCGGCCAGCAGGAGCGTCGTGCCGTAGAGAATGGGCATGAACAGGCCTTCGCCGCGATACAGCGGGCCCGCGACGATGAGCGCCGGTATGGGCAGGTGAAGCGCGCCGGTCATGAGAAACCGCTCGAAGCCGGCCAGACCCAGCGCAAGTTGGAGGAAAAAAACGGCCGAAAAAAGGCTCCAGATGCGTCTTCGAATGACCGGGGCCCGGCGGGGATCATCGAACAGTCTGAAAATCCAGGTTCCATACCATCCCAGCAACAGGATTTCCACGACACCCGAGCCCGGCAGAAACCGGTCGGCCAGCAGCAGCGGGAATCGCGCTTTCCATGACGCGACCGCGAGAACCGTCGTGATGCCGAGAAACACCGCGGCGGATGCCCTTCTCGGGAAATGTGACGTCACAAGCCGAGGCTCCGGCTCAGGCCGGAGATCTCGCCGTCCAGCAGGCCGGCGAGACACGGACCGGTGCTCCTGCGGCGCCCTTGCAGACATGCAGTGAGACGGGAAGATTCATAGTATAAGATATATAGTCTTGTGAGGGGAGAAAAACGGCCGGCCCCGCAGGGCCGGCCGTCGGCGGGCGGAACGATCAGGCGTGGGCGGCCGCGACCTTGATCTGGTGGTTGGGCAGGATGGCCTTGAGGTCGGCCTCGGCGGTGGTGGTGGGCATGATGTTGAACTTCTCCACGAGGACCTTGAGGACGGCCGGGGTGACGAACGCCGGCAGGGTCGGCCCGAGGCGGATGTTCTTGATGCCCAGCGAGAGCAGGGTGAGCAGGATGCAGACGGCCTTCTGTTCGTACCAGGAGAGCACCATCGAGAGCGGCAGGCTGTTCACGTCGGTGTTGAAGGCCTTGGAGAGAGCCACGGCGACCTGGATGGCCGAGTAAGCGTCGTTGCACTGGCCCATGTCGAGCAGGCGCGGAATGCCGCCGATATCGCCGTATTCCAGCTTGTTGAACCGGAACTTGCCGCAGGCGAGGGTCAGGATCACACAGTCCTTCGGAACGGCCTGGGCGAAGTCGGTGTAGTAGTTGCGGCCGCTCTTCGCGCCGTCGCAGCCGCCGATCAGGAAGAAGTGCTTGATGGCGCCCTGCTTTACGGCGTCGATGACCTTGTCGGCCACGCCGAGAACGGCGTTGCGGGCGAAGCCCATCATGATCCGCTTCTCGGGCTCGTCGGCGGTGAAGCCGGGGGCGGCGAGGGCGGCTTCGATGACCGGGGCGAAGTTGCGGTCGGAGATGTGCTTCACGCCGGGCCAGGCGACCAGCCCGCAGGTGAAGATGCGGCCCTTGTAGGTGTCTCGGGGCTTCTGGATGCAGTTCGTGGTCATCAGGATCGCGCCGGGGAAGGTGTCGAACTCTTTGGCCTGGTCCTGCCAGGCGCCGCCGTAGTTGCCGACGAGGTGCTTGAACTTCTTCAGCTTCGGGTAGGCGTTGCAGGGCAGCATCTCACCATGGGTGTAGATGTTGATGCCCTTGCCCTCGGTCTGTTCGAGCAGTGCGTAGAGGTCCTTCAGGTCGTGGCCGGAGACGAGGATGCACTTGCCCTTGACCGCGGAGATCCGCATGCTGGTCGGCTCGGGATGACCATAGGTGTCGGTGTTGGCGGCGTCGAGCAGGCCCATGATCTTCAGGTTCACTTCGCCGGCTTTCATGTTGTAGGTGAACAGCTCGTCAACCGTCTGCTTCTCGTGGGTCAGCAGGTCGAGCGCATCGTGGAAGAACGCGTTCACGGCGGCGTCTTCCCTGCCGAGCACGATCGCGTGGTCGGCGTAGGCGGCCATGCCCTTGAGGCCGTAGGTCAGCAGCTCCATCAGGCCGGTGATGTCGTCGCCGAACAGCTTCTTGCGATGCTCGATGCCGACCTGGGCGCCCTGGGCGACCATGCCGGGAATGTCGGAGGTGGGGGCGACGGCGGCGGGGCCGCTCAGCGTTTCGGGCTGCCTGCCGGCCTTGGCGCAGGCGGCTTCATACAGCCTGCGGGCGGCGGCACGCGCCTCGACGGCGGCGTGAATGAGGCCGGAAAGCCGGTCAGGATCGAAGTTCACATTCGTGATGGTGGTGAACAGATTCTCGATGACCTTCCGGTCGATCGTGGCGTCGACCGCTCCCAGTGTGCGGGCCCGGTGCGCATACATCGCGATGCCCTTGGTCACGTCGAGCAGAAGATCCTGCAGGGAGGCCGTGGTGGCATCCTTGCCGCACACCCCCGCCATCGTACAGCCCTTGCCCTGCGCCGTCTGTTCGCACTGATAGCAGAACATACCCATGAATGATTCCTCCTGAAATATATTTAATAATATGCGGCCGAGCCTGACCCGGTCAGCTGGAAACCGCGCGTTCGGAACGGATGATGGGGCTCTTCGAAACTCTCACGCTCGTCAGGCATCTTTTTTGTTGATGATGCCTCCCTGTATCCCTATGGTATGAATTACCACCGGGAAGTCAAGACCCGAAGCCTGTCGCGCCTCTTCGGCCAGCCAGGCCAGCCCGCCGCAGCAGGGAACTTCCATGCGAAGCACGGTGACCCGCTTCGGTCGGGACGCCTTGAACAGACCGGTGAGCTTTTCGAGGTAATGGTCGCTGTCATCCAGCTTGGGACACCCGACGAGCACGGGCCGGCCAGCCAGATACCGGGTATGAAGGTCGGGAAGGGCGAACGGAACGCAGTCGGCGCAGAGGAGAATGTCGGCTTCGCGCAGGAAGGGGGCCGCGGGCGGGACGAGCATCAGCTGCACCGGCCAGTGGCCCAGCTGGGACTGGACCGGACCGATCTCCGCGCAGGCCGGGGCGGGGCGATTCATCTGGCGCATGGCGTTGCCGGGGCAGCCGCCGCTTTTCTGAGCCCTGAGGGCCGAAAGCCGTTGGTCGACGATCGTCTGGTCGAACTCGACCGCCTCGCGCTCCTCGATCGTGAGTGCCCCCTGGGGGCATTCTCCGAGACAGGCGCCGAGACCGTCACAATACACGTCGGCGACGAGCTTCGCCTTTCCGTCCACGATCTGGAGCGCTCCTTCATGACAGCCCGGGATGCAGAGACCGCAACCATTGCACTTCGACTCGTCGATTTTGATGATCTTGCGTTTCATGCAATAACTCCTTCCGCCGTATCAGGCGACGCGTTGTTTCGGGGGCTGGAACCCGGTGACGGGGAGGTCGGCGAGCGTGGTCTTTTCCAGGAACGATTTGACTTGTGCATTGATGTGGCCGATGAAGGTGCCCATGTTGCAGGACTCATTGGTGCAGACAGGAGTTCCGAAGAGGCAATACTGGGGAGTGATGGGGCCTTCGATGGCTTCGAAAATGCGGGCGAACGAGATTTCAGCCGGTTTCAGGGCGAGATGATACCCGCCGGCAGGGCCGCGGCTGGCCTGAACAAGGCCGACCTTGCGGAGACGCTGGAGAACCTTCGAAAGATGCGCTTCCGAGACGCGGAGAGCCACCGCAATATCATGCATGGGAATTTCCTGATGCTGATGCAGTGACAGATAGATCATGGAGTGAAATCCCAGGTTCACGGCATCTGAAAACTTAACGACTTCCGACATTGCGTGCATCCTTTTCTTTATTCTGGTATTAGAATACCAAAATAGAGGAGTCATGTCAACAAAAAACATGTGAGCTTCATGCCTTGCGCTTCACCCGTTTCAACAGATCGGCGGTGGAAACGTGATCTGCCGGAGGCAGGAGAGGGCGAACTCGTCAGTCATTCCCGAGAGATAATCGGCGGCCTTCCGTTCGGGGCCGGCCGATTCGAGCCGGTAGGCCTGTTCCATCCGCTCGAGATACTGTCCGAAGGCCCGGTCGAGCGGGGTCGGGGCGGCCGCATACCGTGAATACTCCGTTCCGAAGCGGGTTGTGAGATCGTGCAGGTGCGCGAACAGGCGGCCCACGATCTCGTCGATGTAGGCGCCGTATTCATTCAGTTTCGGATGGAAATAGATGCGCTCGTAGTTGAACCGGCGCAGTTCGTTGATGATCGCGAACCGTTCGGGAGAGAACCGGATGGCGCCACTGTCGCTCGATGCGGTGATCAGGTCGACGACCAGGGTGTTGATGATTTCCCCGTTCCGGCTGCCGAGTTCGCGTTGCACAAGGCCGGGAACGTCCTGTTCCGAGATCAGGCCTGCATCAATAGCATCCTCTATATCACGCCCGAGATAGGCGATCTTGTCGGAGAACCGGACGATGCAGCCTTCCCAGGTTGACGGACGGGCATTCCTGTCGCGGATCTGGTCCGGAATGTTTGCCGTATCGGCGGGTATGAGGCTGGGTTCGAACTTTTCGCCGTTGTGGCAGACGATACCGTCACGGACCGCGAACGTGAGATTGAGGCCGCGCCCGTCGTTCGCGAGGATGTCGACGACGCGCAGGCCGTTGATCTCGTGCATGAACGACGAGCCGTGCCGCCTGAGGATCGTGTCGAGCGCGTGCTCGCCGACGTGGCCGAACGGCGGGTGGCCGAGGTCGTGACCGATGCCGATCGCGAACGCCGCCTCCTCGTTCAACTCCCAGCCGAGGCGGTTGAGGCCGCGCACGATCGAGACGGCGATCGTCGCCACGTGCATGACATGTTCCATACGCGTGCAGATATGATCGTTCTCGGGAGCCGAAAACACCTGCGTCTTGTGCTTGAGCCGCCGGAACGGCAGCGAGTGGATGATCGCGGTCTGGTCGCGCAGAAACGGCCCGCGCAGATCTTCTTCCCGGGAAACGCGCCGCTCCCGCAGTTTCTCGTCCGTCACCAGGTTCTTCATCATGGCCGACAGCATATCATTTCTCGACACGCCGATGGGGGGGCGGGTTTCAAACCCGCCCGAACGCAGCACGGTGATGAACGGGCAAAAAAAATTCCGGGCGGGCGCCCGGAGTTGAAATGCGTCGCATCTGGAACATTGTTCTATCAGGGATCCGATCGGAGAAAGCGGTCTCGTGAAAGAAAACCGTCAGGTGGGGAGCAGTCTCATGACTCGGTCGAGCAGGGAGTGGAGTTCGGCTTCACGGGCTTTGAGGGCGTCCTGGAACTGAGACATGTTGCGGCAGTGGTAAATCTCGACGCGGGTATCGGCGATTTCCCTTTGGAGCATGGTCTTCAGCAGGCCCAGATTCTCTTCGGACAACTCGAGTTTGAACATAGCCTCTCATCTCCTCTCTGGTCCACCCTCACTACAAACGATTTGCATTTTGAGGCGTCTTGTCAAGGGAAGAATGGCGACGCGCGTTCACGGCTGGAATCCGGTGCGACTCACCGCTTATCCGGGCTTCGGGATTCCTGCCCGGCCTGGTTTCCATGCTCCCTGAACGCCTCGATGCCGAACCAGGCGCAGACGTCCTCGAGCAGTTCGTAGATGACGGGCACGAACAGCAGGGTCAGAAAGGTCGAGGTGATCAGACCGCCGATGACGGCAATGGCCATGCCGACGCGCATCTCCGAGCCGGGACCGGTTGCGATGGCGGGCGGGATCATGCCGCCGATCATGCAGGCGCTGGTCATCAGAATCGGCCGCAGGCGGATCGGGCCGGCCGACAGGATCGCTTCGCGGCGGCTCATGCCTCGGTGGCGCTGCTGGTTGATGAACTCGACGAGCAGGATGCCGTTCTTCACGACGAGGCCCATCAGCATCAGAAACCCGATCATGGTCATGATGTCGACTTTCGCCTGCGTCAGCAGGAGCGCCGCGATCGCCCCGACGACGCCGAGGGGTACCGAGGTCATGATCGTGAGCGGGTGCAGAAAATTCTCGAACTGCGAGGCGAGCAGCATGTAGACGAGAATGGCCGCGATGGCGGCGGCGAACGCCATGTTCTGCGTGGCTTCCTCGCTCGTCTTCGCCAGGCCCTGAAACTGGCCCTGGTACCCGGTCGGGAACAGCGTGTTCGCCTCGGCGGCGAACTCGCCCATGGCCGCCCCCTGCGCCTTCCCTTCGAGATTGCAGCCCATCCGCACCTCGCGCGCGCGGTTGAAGCGGTTGATCGTCGCCGCGCCCGGGCTGATCGACAACTCGGTGACGTTCGAGAGCGGAGCGGTCCGCATCCCGTCGATCGTGCGCACCATCAGGTTCGGCAGGCTTTCAGGGGTCTCGCGGAACGCCTTCATCAGCCGCATCTTCACGTCATACTGCTTCCCCGCTTCCTTGAACTGGGAAATGGCCTGCTGGCCGCCGACGAGGAGGTTCAGCGTCGTCGCCAGCGCCCCGACGTTGACGCCCAGCACTTCCATGCGATCGCGCTGCAGCTGGACGCGCAGTTCGGGCTTCCCCGGTTCGCGGGTGTCGGCGATATCGACGAAACCGCCCGCCCGTTTCATCCAGGAGGTGAGCTTGTCCGCGAGATCGCCCAGCACCTTCATGTCGGGCCCCAGGAGCGAGTAGGTGATCTGCTGGTTGGCCATGCCCATCCCGGCGGCCATCGGATCGTGCTCTTCAACGGAACAGCGCTCGATGCCAGGGATGCCGCCCAGGACTTTCCTGACCCGCTCCATGAGCAGTGTTTGAGGGGCATCCGGCCGTTGGTCGCGGGGAACGAGGGTGACAGTGATCGAGCACTTCGTCGGATCCTCGAGGGGATCCGCCGCGACGGTCGAAAGGGACGTGGCCACGTGCCGCCTGATCGGTTCGAGAATCTTCTCCTCGATCGTCTTCACGATCCGCTTCGAGCCTTCGAGCGAGGTCCCCATCGGGGTCCGGAAGTTCACCAGGAACAGGCTCTTGTCCATCTGGGGCTTGAACTCGAAGTTCATCCTTCCCGCGAGGGCGAAGAGCAGGACGATGACGCCGATGCCGGCCGCCAGGACGGTCCGTCGATGATCCAGTACGAGGACGAGCACGCGGCGGTAGGCCTCGTCGAGCAGGTCGAGCATGCGGCCGAAAAACCTCGCCACGCGGTTCTCGTGCTCTTCGCTCTCGAGGTAGCGCGCCGCGAGCATGGGGGTCAGGGTGAAGCTGACGACGAGCGAGACGAGCACGGTCGCGGTGACGGTGATGCCGAAATGATACAGGAACCGGCCGACGATGCCGCTCATCAGCGCGACGGGCAGGAACACGGCCACGAGCGAGAAGGTGGTCGCCGTGACGGCCAGGCCGATCTCCTCGGTTGCCTCGCCCGCCGCCTCGTCCGGCCGCTTGCCCATGCGCAGGTGCCGGTATATGTTCTCGATGACGACGATCGCGTCGTCGATCAGCAGGCCGATCGACAGCGAGAGGGCCATCGTCGTCATGACGTTCAGCGTCAGCCCCAGGATGCGCATGATGCCGAACGCGGCGAGGAGCGAGGTCGGGATCGCCAGGGCCGAAATCAGCGTCGAGCGCAGGTTGCGCAGGAACACGAGGATGACCAGGATGGCCAGGATGCCGCCGATGACGATGTCGACCATCGTGGCATGGATGGACTCTTCGGCGAAGGGGGTGGTGTCGATCGTCATGCCGATCCCGACGCCTTTGGGAGCGGTGCGGTTGAGCTCCGCGATCGCTTTCTTGACGAGGTGGGCCGCCTTCACGGCGTTGGCCCCGGACTGCTTCTGGATCTGCAGGCCGACAATGGGCTGGCCGTTCACCAGGCCCACGGACCGTTCGTCCTCGATCGAATCCTCGATCTGGGCGACTTCGCCGAGGGTGATCCGGGTGCCCTCGACCGTCGCGACCGTCAGGCTGCTGAACGCCTCGACGTCGGTGAGCTCGCCCATGGTTTTCACCACGAACTCGCGGCGGTCGTCCTCGATCTTGCCTGCCGGGATCTCGATATTCTTCGACCGGACGGCCTGGACGACCTCGGCGGCGGTCAGGTTGTGCGCGTTCAGACGGTCGTTATCGATCCAGATCTTGATCTCACGCTCCCTGACGCCGATCTCCCGGATCGAGCCCACGCCGGGAACGCTCTGAAGACGGTTTTTCACGACGTCCTTCGCGTATTTCGACAGCTCGGCGGCCGACAGGGGCCCGGAAATCGTGAGCGACATGATCGGGACGGCGCCGGTATCGAACTTCTCGATGACGGGGGACTCCATCGCCTCGGGAAGCTGGCTCCGGATCGCCGCGACCTTGTCCCGCACGTCCTGGGCGGCGACGTCGATGTCGCGGTCGAGCCTGAACTCGGCAATAACACGAGCTATATTTTCCGAGCAGATGGAGCGGACGCTCTCGATGCCGTTGAGCGCCGCGACCTGCTCCTCGATCTTGTCGACGACCTTCGACTCGAGGGTTTCGGGGCTGGCGCCGCGGTAGACGCAGGTGACGGTGATGGTCGGGAACTCGACCTCGGGAAACTCGTCGACCCCGAGGTCTTTGTAGCAGAGAATGCCGAACAGCGCCACGGCCAGGAATGCCATGATCGTGGTGACGGGCCGACGGATGGCGGTGTCGGCGAGAATCATCGGGCGGCCTCGTTCCCAACCGTGACCAGAGCGCCATCGACGAGTTGGTCGAAGCCGCTGTCGACGATCGGCGTATCGCTGGCGAGGCCGGACAGGATGGAGATGCGGTTGCCGCGCGAGAAACCGACCGTCACGGGGGTTTTCCAGGCCTTCCCGTCGCGGACGGTGAAGACGTAGCCGGAACGGGCGGCGCCCTGGGTCGCGCCGGTGCCGTCGCTCGTGATTCTCACGATACCTGACGGCACGATGCGGGTCCCGAGGTTCTCCCGGACGACCGTGTCGACGTCGGCGTAGCCGCCGTGGCTCAGCCTGTGGCCGGTGTTGGGAATGACGGCGATCGCTTCGAACGTCAGGGTCTTGCGGTCGATCGCGGGGATGATCGTGTTCACGCTTGTGATCACCGGTTCCGACACGAGCGGCGAGCGGACGATCACGCGGGCTCCGAGCGTGAGGAAGGGGAGAACGCGCTCGGGAAGGCGGATGCGGAGCTCCAGTTCCGAGTCGTCGACGAGGGTGAGGGTCTGCCTGTCGCTCGGTTCGTGCTCCATGAGGGATTTCGAGGTGATCAGGCCGTCGAACGGCGCGAGGAGCGTCGAGTTGCCGAGCCGGCGCCTGGCGGCGCGGACGCCGACGTTCGCGGTCGCGACGAGGGTTTTGGCCGCCGACAGCGCCGCCTCGGCCTGCATGGTCTGCCGGTCCGCCACCTCGACGCCGTTCTGGGCGAGCTTGAACTGGCCTTCGATCTGGTCGAACTGCTGCTGCGGAATCGTGTCTTTTTCGCGCAGGTTCTTCGCGCGGTCGAAATCGCGGGTCGCGGTTTCGAGGCGGATCTGCGCCTGTTTCTTCGCGACGCGGGCGGTTTCGAGAGCCGCCGAGGCCGCGGCGACCTGGGATTCGGCGGAGGTGACGGCCGCCTTCGCCTGGTCGAGCGCGATGTTCGCGTCTTCGAGATCGAGAACGGCGAGGGGCTGGTCCTTGCGGACCCGGTCACCCTCGCGGATCAGCACGCGGTCGACGAAGCCGGATGTCTTGAGCTGGAGCGTCGCGCGCTGGGGCGCGACCAGTTCGCCGGTCGTGCGCTCGATCCACTCGACCGAACCGATCGCGGGCGTCAGAAGCGTCACGGGGATCGGGTCACCCGCCGGCCCGGCAAACAGAAGCCTGCCCTGGAGAAAGACGAGTAATGATATTGTAAATAATATATAAACAATGCGTTGGTTATTGGAAAACGATGTCATGGGGCCTCCTGCAAGTAGGGCATGGGGAACGGCGAAGCGTGAGACCGGCTATTTCAGAGGAAGGAGAGCATGTTCGAGGCCGCCGGCGGCGTGCCAGAGGGCGATACTGGCGAGGGCCTGGTCGAAACCTGCGGTGACGCGGCGCTGACGGGCAGAGACGAGCGCCGACTCGGCGTCGAGCAGGTGCTGGGAGGTGACGGCGCCGGCCTTGAACCGCTCTTCGGTCAGGCGCAGGGATTCGGCCGCCTGCGCCTCCGCCTGGGTCGACAGGTCGAGCCGCGCGCGCGCCTCCTCGATGCGGAGAAACGCCTGGTGAATAGCAAGTAATATATTACGTTCGAGGTCTTCGAGGTCGTGCGTCGCCTTGCTTTTGGCGGCCCGCGCTTCCCGCACCTTGCTGCGGGTCTCGCCGGCGTCGAACACGTTCAGACCGACGTAGACGGTGGCGTCCCAGTTGTCCTGGGCGGTGTTGAACTGGTTGCCCGAGCTCCAGTTCCATTGGAGGGCGACGTTCGGCAGCAGGGCGCCCTTCGCGGCCTTCGCCGAAAAATCCTGGATGCGGACCGCCTCGCGGGCGGCCCGAAGCAGGGGGTGACTGCGGGTGGCGAGAGAGACGGCGTGCTCCTCGCTCAGTTCCGGCGTCGTGTCGGGGTCGGCGGGAACGGGGATCGCGACCGGGTCGATCTGAAGGCCGGTCAGCATTTCCAGGCGCGCTTTCGCCAGGTCGATGCCGTTGCGGGCCTTCACGACGTTCTCGCGGCGCTCGAGGACCGATACCTGCACTTTCAGCAGATCGTCTCGAACGGCGACGCCTGCTTCGAGCATGTTCCGAACGTGCCGTTCGTGGCCGAGCGTGTCGAACAGCGCCTGCGACGCCACTTCCTCCATGGCGCGGGCGCTCAGGAGGCCGAACCAGGACTCGGCGACCGAGCGGGCCATCTCCTCGCGGCGACGGGTTTCGGCATGCTTTTGAATGTTCACGCCCGCTCGCGCGGCATTGACGCCGTTTTCGAGCGCGCCGCCGGTGTAGAGCGGCTGGGAGAGCTTGATACCCTTGAGCTGGAGCTGCTCTTTCCCGACCTTCATGCCCATGATCTCGGAGGTGTGCCGGAAGTTCGTGAACGTTTCCTCGGCCTTGAGCCGGGGGAGGAGATTGCTGTTCGCGCGCTTCAGACGCTGCTTCGACGCCCGGGTTTCATCTTCAGCCGACAGGACGCCGGGATTTGTATCGAGAGCGGACACGAGACACTCGGCCAAGGTCAGGGCGGCGACTGCAGAGTCCGTGCCGGGCGAATCCGCCGTCGCCGTCGGTCCGGGCGGAGATTGCTCGACGGACGGCGCGGATATCGGGCTTGATGGCTCGGATGCTGTCTGGGCGGATCCCATGGCGGATGCAAGCAGGAACAGCGAGAACGCCGGGGCGATGAGTCGGGGAAACCTGAAACCGTTATGGCGGAGGATCATGGATGTTTGCCTCTTCTGCTTTTTGTATTCGTCCTGGAATATTTTTTCGGGGCGGCTTTCGACGGGGCCGGGGAGGGGCGCGGTCCGGACAGGCCGAACAGGAAAAAGTCCGACAACTGGTCCGCGAGGATATCGGCGGAGAGAACGTTTTCGCGCGACCACCAGAACCGGAAGGCCTGGAGAATCATGCCGATGAGCGCGTGATGGATGAGTTCGATATGGAGCTGCGGCGAAACCAGGCCGGCCTTCTGGGCTTTTTCGAGCTCTTTCATCTCGCCGAGGCTCGCGGCGATGAACCTGTTCGCGAGATGGTTGCGAAGTTCCTCATCCAGCAACCCCGCGTCGGAGGTCATGCACTGGAA
The DNA here is from genome assembly GCA_964389325.1 of uncultured bacterium. GTDB lineage: Bacteria > Muiribacteriota > Ozemobacteria > Ozemobacterales > Ozemobacteraceae > MWAR01. The sequence goes on from CAYMEN010000016.1 coordinate 69,473, forward strand.
GAAAAAGCGGGCTTCGGGCGTGTCGGCGACCTGCGTGAACAACTGTCGGATTCCCTTCCGGACTCCGTCCTCGAGAGACATGACATTCAGATCGATGGCAGGGGGACGGAGCGTGGTGCGCAAGACGAGGTCGAACACGGCCAGGAACAGCGACTCCTTGGTTCCGAAGTGGCTGTAGATGGTTGCCTTGCTGACTTCCGCCTTGCGGGCGATCGTGTCGACGCTCGCCTGGTGGTATCCCTGACGTGAAAACTCGTCGAGCGCAGCGTGAAGCATGCGTTCATCGCGCTGTTTCTGTCGAAGCGTGGCCATCTTGCCTCCCGGATGAGAAAAAGAAAACTAAACTCTTGAGTGTGAAAATTTAAACTCAAAAGTTCAAACTGTCAAGATGCCCGAAAAGCTCGATCAAGACTAGGATTCTTCAGCTTGCGACAAGGGCATTTACGGGTCGTGCCGGTAGCCGACGCCGTGGACGGTCAGGATGAGCCGCGGATTGCGCGGGTCGGCCTCGATGCGTTTGCGAAGCTGGGAAATGTGCTGGTCGAGCGTGCGGCTCGTCGGCAGATGCTCGGCGTCCCAGCAGGCCTCGGAAATGTCGTAGCGGGTCAGCACCTTGCCCGGATGCCGGGCAAAAAGCGCCAGCAGACGCGTGTCACGCAGGCTCAGGTCGATCACCTGCGCGCCGCGGCGCGCCCTGAGCTCGGCGGGGAAGACCGTCAGGTCGCCGAACGAAAACGGCTGAGCCCCGGTCTCCTGGCCGGTTCCGTTTCCGGCGGCCCCGACCATGCAGCGCCGCGTGACCGCCCGGATGCGGGCGATGACTTCCCGGACGCCGAAAGGTTTGACGATGAAATCGTCGGCTCCGAGCTCGAGCCCGACGACCTTGTCGATCTCCTCGCCCTTGGCGGACAGAAAAATGATCGGAATCCGCGCGTCCGTGGCGCGGATCTGGCGGCAGACGGCGTATCCGTCCGCGCCCGGCATCATGATGTCGAGACAGACGAAATCGGGCCGGCAGCGGGCGAACAGATCGAGTGCCTCGAGGCCGGTGGCGGCTTCCGCGACCGTGTAGCCTTCCTGGCGCAGGATGTCGGCGAGCCCCTGCCGCGTGATCGGATCGTCTTCGGCGATCAGTGCCTTCATGCCTCACCTCCGGAAATCGCGTCGCGCCAGGCCAGCCGCACCAGGAAACAGGCCCCCTGCCCGGGCTCATGCGCGGGAAGCCCGCCGGGCAAACCGTCCGGGGCGGCCTCCTCGACAGGGCCGTTGCTGTAGAGGATCCCGATGTCGCCGCCGTGCAGTCTCGCCAGGTCGCGGGAGATGGAAAGGCCGATGCCGGTTCCCGAAACACCCTCGTTCAGCGCGTCGGAAAGGCGTGTGAACGGTTGGAAAACGGTTTCGAGCTTGTCGCGCGGAATACCCGGGCCGAAATCGCGGACGAGGACGAGCAGTTCCCGATCGACGGTGCGGCACGCGACAAGGCAGCGTTTTCCGCCTGCCGCGTACTTTTCGACGTTGCTCAGCAGGTTCCCGACGATCTGTCCGAGGAGATCGGCGTCGAACGAGAACTCCGCGGATGTTCCGACGTCGAGCTGCACGTCGATGCCCTTCGCCGCGAGCGCCGGCCGGAACCCGTCCACGACGCCGGACAGGACCTGGTCGGGGGCCTCGAGGCGGGGGCGGGCGTGCAGCCTGCCGCTCCGGTGCCTGGAAAACGTCAGGACGTTGCCGATCATGCGGCTCAGGCGGCGGCTCTCGAGGATGATGATGTCGAGACGCTTCCGGCTCTCCGGATCGTCGTCGGGCAGGCTTTCCGCGAGCAGTTCCGCGAACATTCGGATATTGGTCAACGGCGTCTTCAGCTCGTGAGACACCTGGTTCACGAAAGATACGCGCTGCTGCGCTTCCAGGAGGTCGCGGGCGTGTTCCCGGTAGAGGTAGACGGCAAGCCCGGTCAGCGTCAGGCCGACGGCGAGGAGCCCGGCGAGGATCTGAAGCCGCAGGCCGGCCTGGAAGCCCCTGCCGGGGAAGCCGGGAGGCGCGAACGCCTGGAGCGTCCAGCTGTGGAAGGGCGGCGCGAGGGGCATCGACAGCAGCAGGCGCGCGTTGCCGGCCTGCGGACCCCAGCGATACAGTGGGCGGTTCAGGGAATCGGACAGCACCACGGCGGCCGAGCCCGGCATCGGGGCGGAGGCTGCCTCCGCCGCGTCCGGCAGGATGCCGATGATGTCGGCCAGCAGGCGTGTCCGGGCGGGTTCGACGCCGATGACGCCGCCGTCCGCGGTCCGGCGCCAGTACAGGAGGTGGATGTCCTGGTCCCAGTACCAGGCATGCCAGCCATCGGTCACGACGGCTTCCCGCGGGGTGACACGAACGTCTGCCGGCGGTCCGCTCTGCTCCGATTGCGGGATCAGCAGGACTTTCTGGTCGAACAGGGCCTGGGTTCGCACCAGAAAGCCATGCTCATCCTCGGAAAGCGGCGTGCCCGGCGAAGGAGCGAGCACCTGCCCGTCCCCTCCCTGCGCGAAACAGTGTGCGAGCAGAGGGTGGGTGCGGGGCAGATGCCGGTATTCCTCGTCCGTCCAGGCTTCGCTCGCCGTCAGCCGTCTGAACTCAAGCCGCCGTTCCTCGAGAAGGCCGGCGATCCGCCGGTCGAATTCGGCCAGGCTGGCGCGAACGAGGTTCCGGTAGGTCGAATCGAGGCGCTCATACTCGTCGCCCGCCGCCCGGAACCCAAGCCAGGACAGGGCTCCGAGCGGCAGCAGCACGAGGGCCGCCAGGGCGGGGAGCAGGCGCCACTTCATCATTCGTTCACCTCAATACGACTGCTGCATGTCCGTGGCATGCTGGAGTTCGCGCATTTCCTTGCGGGTTTTGGTCCATTCGGACTCGTTCTGCATCTTGTCGGCATCCGATACGTTTTTCTCGGCGAACGACTCGAGGTCGGGGGCCTTGTACTGCACTGCCCGCTTGCGCAGGAACTCGGTGTTGGACAGCAGGGCCTTGCGGGCCTCCTCGATCCTGCCCTCGTCGCGCAGGCGTGTCGCGACCTTGTACTCATCGTTCGCGATCAGGCGCGTGGCGGCGATCATGACCCCGCGGTCCTCGCGGGCGGAGACTTCCGCGGAATCGCCGGTGAAGCGCACCTCGACCTTCCCGGAGAACCGTTCCTCGCGACGGTTGAGGATGTCGGAGTAGACGACATGGACATCGACGGCGGGGGGAGCGGCGGAAATACCGTCAGACTCGAACTCGACGAGAAGATACTTTTCCTGGTTCCCGTAAATCTGGTTGAGCGTCGTCACGACGGTCCGGTCGCGGATTTCACCGTCGCGGCCGAGAATGCGCCGGGGGCGGCAGTTCCGGAAGGTGATCTCGACCCTGACTTCCTGGGCCACGACGCTGAGGATGTCGCCGAACTCCGCGTTGAAGATGCGCGTCAGCTCTTCCGGGGTCTCGATGAACGCGTGGTTTCCGTCGCTGTTCCGGGCCAGTTGCTCCATGAGATCCTCGTTGTAGCCGAGGCCGAGGCCGAACGTGGTGACCGAGATGCCTTCGCGGGAAAGGGACCTGCCGAGTTCGCCGAGTTCCTGCGGAGTGCTCGGACCCTCGTTCGCCATGCCGTCGGACAGCAGGATGATGCGGTTCATCCGGCCGCGTTCCAGGAATTTCCGCACTTCGCGGGCGCCCTTGCTGACGCCGGCGAACAGGGCGGTGTTCGATCCTGCCTGGATACGCCGGATGGCATCGCAGATGGCGGCGCGGTCGGTCGCTTTGGTCGCGGGCACGAGCACCTCGACATCGCTATCGTAGGTGACGACAGAGATGATGTCGCCGGCGTTCAGCCGTTCGATGGCCATCACGGCCGCTTCCCTGGCGTGTCTCAGCTTGTCGCCGGACATCGAGCCCGACTTGTCGAGCACGATGGCGAGGTTGACCGGAGCCCGGACGTTTTCCCCGCCGGCGGGAATCCCGTTCAGGCTGACTTTCAGAAAATTGGTCAGGTTTGGCGATGCCAGCATGAAGGGCTGACCGACCGTGGTCGTGACCGACACCTGGCCGGCCAGGGCCGCGGAGGACAGGAGCGCCGCCAGCAGTGCGGCAAGGATGAAACGGGAAACGAGAGCGAATCGACGAATCGTATTCATGGTTGAACCTCCTTATACCTACCAGAAATCTACGTTCGTGCACAGGCGGAATGGTGACGGCGAGGTAAAAGGATTGTAAAAAAATCGTAAAACCTGCACAGCCCTCATTATTCAAAATTTCCCCGTATTCATCGCTCTTCCTCCTTGTCTCACAAGGAACACGACAATCACCTGCATACTCGCTCCCGTTCGTGCTGAGCCTGTCGAAGCACGAATGCTCTCGCCATCCGACAAGCTCAGGGCGAACGGATGGTTCATTCTGCAGAAATCAATACCTCTTCTGAGCCGGTTTTGAGACGTGGTATCATGAGCGGATATGGTTCGAATTTCCGGAGAGGGAGAAGCGTGATGAGACTGGTTGCCCGTATGCTCGCGATGGTGTTCGTCCTTTCGGCGCTGGTGCAGGGTGCGGCGTTCGCGGCCGAGAAGGAATGGACCTTCATGGTGTTCATCAACGCCGACAACAACCTCGACGAGTACGGCGTCGCCGACCAGGAAGAGATGGCCGTGGTCGGAAGCAGCGATCGGCTCGACATCGTCACGCTGATCGACAGGTATGCCGGCCCGGCGACGATGAATCACATCGAGAAAGGCCGCATCACGAAACTCTCCGACGAAGGCGAGCTCGACATGGGTGACTGGCGCGAGTTGGTTCGATTCGCGAAAACTGCGATGGCGCGCTTCCCGGCGAAACATTACGCGCTTGTCGTCTGGAACCACGGGGCGGGCTGGAAGCTGAAGGGCGCCGCGCTCAAGGGCATCTCCTACGACGATTCCAGCAACAACCACATCACGACGAACCAGCTCGGCGACGCGATGCGCGAGATCCGCGACGCGACGGGGCGGAATATGGATCTGTTCTGCATGGATGCCTGCCTGATGCAGATGTTCGAGGTCGCCTGGGCCATGCGCGATGCGTGCGACTACATCGTCGCGTCGGAGGAAACCGTGCCGGGCGACGGCTACCCCTATACCGAGGTGCTTCGCGCCCTGAAACCGGGCATGGGACCCGTCGAATTCGGAACGGCGCTCATCAACGAGTTCCGCATTCATTACAGCAAGGACGTTCCGCAGGATGGGCCCTGGGATATCCGGGGACGGAGCGGAACCCGCCTCGTGAAGCGCACGACGATGTCGCTGCTCGACACGGCCCGGCTGCCCGAGCTGAAAGACCGGCTCGACGGCTTCTGCGCCGCGATCATGGCCGGCAGTCATGCGGCTGCGGTGAACGAGGCCCTGAAAAAGACCGAGCATTTCGCGTATTACGACAACGTCGACCTGAAGGATCTGTTCGATACCCTGAAGTCGAACATGAAGGACCCGGCGGTTCTGGGTGCGATCGCGGCGTTCAACGAGAGCTTCAAACGCGTGATTCTCGCCAACGGCACGACCGGCACGACGGACGACGGCGAGACCCCGGGCGGGGACGACTCCGACTGGCTGACCAGCCGCTGGCCGATGCCGATAGCGGCGACGGGGCTTTCGATCTACTTCCCCGAGAAGGCCTCGAACTTCTCACCGGCCTACGACGACCTCGATTTCACGGCCGTATCGCAGTGGGACGAAATGCTTCGCGACCATTTCCGCAAAACCGCCGCCGGCCGCGTGACGGCCGATCTTGACCGCGGCAGTCTCGACGCCCTCCGCGACCAATTGAACGAGACCGGGCCACTGGCCCGCGAAACCGGCCGCTCCGCCGCCGATGCCGCCGCATTCAAACTGCACACGGAGGGTGGACTGCCCCCTTCGCTTGCCGTCGAGACCCGGAGCCTCCTCGGCGCATTGCGGGCCCGCTGAAGGCCTTTTTATCTCTTTTCCCGGAGTATCATATGACTGAATCCACCGTAGCCATTCTGCGCACGAGCCCGCGCACCGTGCTTTCCGATTATCACGAGCTGATGAACCTCGCGGGGTATCAGCAGACGATCGACCGGGCCGTCGACACGGCGCTCAAGATCAATATCTCTTGGCATTTTTTCTTCCCGGCCGCCTCGACGACGCCCTGGCAGCTGGAAGGCGTGATCCGGGCCATGAAGGCGGACGGGTATGACCCGAACCTGATCCACGGGTGTCACAACCGCACCGTCGTGATCGACGCCCATCTGGGCGAGCGAGAGAACAAACAGGTCAACGTCGTGAACGCGCACGGGCTGCGCAACGTGCACCTGTACGAGAGCGGCGAGTGGATCGACATCCGCGACGCGGTGGGCGATCTGACGAAGGAATTCCTCGTGCTGAACGAGGTGTATCCCGACGGGTTCGCGATCCCGAAGCGATTTATTGGTGAAAATATTATTCATCTGCCGACCGTGAAGACGCACGTGTTCACGACGACGACCGGCGCGATGAAGAATGCGTTCGGCGGCCTGCTGAACGAGCGGCGCCACTGGACGCACCCGGTCATCCACGAGACGCTGGTCGATCTGCTGATGATCCAGAAGAAGATCCATCGCGGCGTGTTCGCGGTGATGGACGGCACGTTCGCCGGCGACGGCCCCGGGCCGCGCTGCATGGTTCCGCACGTGAAGAACGTGATTCTCGCCTCGTCGGACCAGGTGGCGATCGACGCCGTCGCGGCGAAACTGATGGGATTCGACCCGCTCAGGGACTGCAGGTTCATCCGTCTCGCGCACGAGCGCGGCCTCGGCTGCGGCGACCCGAAGAAGATAAAAATAGTAGGTGATATAGACGCTGCCGAACAGAACTGGAACTTCGACGGCCCGTTCAAGGAGATGACGTTCGCTTCGCGCAACCAGCACCGCATCTACTGGGGTCCCCTCAAGGGGCCGCTCGAGTGGTCGCTCAAGACCTGGCTCGCGCCGTGGGCGTATGTAGCATCGGTTATATATCATGACCTGGTCTGGTATCCGCTGAACGCGAAGCGGCACCTGCGGAAGGCCGAGCGCAGCGACTGGGGCCGCCTTTTCGCGGGCTGGGAGGGCGTGAAGCCCGCCCCGGACGGCCGCGGGTATGCCGACCTGCCCGCTCCAGGCACAGCCCACGTGAAACTCGACGCGAGCCACCTCTGGGAAGGCCTGCGGCTCGTCGGCATGGCGATCATGGAGTCGCCGGAGTGGAAAGCCCGGCTGGCCCCGCGGGAGAAGGCAGGGTAATTCTCGCATGAGCTGGATCGAGCTTCTCGCGGCCCTCCTCGGCTTCATCAACGTCTGGTTGACCATTCGCGAGAACGTCTGGTGCTGGCCGATCGGCATCGTGAACGTCGCGCTGTACGTGAAAGTGTTCTGGGACGCGAAACTCTACAGCGACATGGGCCTGCAGTTCGTCTACATCGCCCTCCAGTTCTGGGGCTGGTATCACTGGCTGTACGGCGGAAAGGACCGCCCCCAGCCGCCGATCACCCTGCTGGGAAAGCGCCGGTTCGCCGGCTGGATCTCGGCTGCCGCGGTCGGCTCGATGGCGCTGGGCACCCTCATGCACGTGCGCACCGATGCCGCGCTTCCCTACATCGACGCGACGGCCACGGTCGTCAGCCTCGCGGCGCAGTACCTCATGACGCGCAAGTATCTCGAGTGCTGGTTTCTCTGGATCTTCGTCGATGTCGTCAGCGTGGGCATGTATGCCTTCAAACAGTTGTGGCCCACGACGGCGCTGTATGCGCTGTTTTTGGTGATGGCGGCGAGCGGGTATGTCGTCTGGAGACGGTCATGGAAGAAGGAAGAAAGCCTGCGCGCGGCCTGATCATCGGCAAGTTCCTGCCGCCGCACCTGGGGCACCAGTATCTCGTCGATTTCGCGCGCCGGTGCGTGGAGAAGCTGACGGTGCTCGTCTGCACGCTCGAACGGGAGCCGATTCCCGGCAGGAAGCGGTTCGAGTGGATGCGCGAGATGTTTCCCGACGTCGAGGTCCTCCACAACCCCGACGAGAACCCGCAGGAACCGCACGAACACCCGGATTTCTGGAACATCTG
>CAYMEN010000016.1:77558-123658 GCA_964389325.1 uncultured bacterium
CGCGACAGCATCCGGCGGTTCTGCCCCGAACCCGACGTCCTGTTCGCCTCGGAAAACTACGGCTGGAAACTCGCCGAGACGCTCGGAGCGCGGTTCTGGCCGGTGAACATCGCGCGCGGCCTGGTGCCGGTGTCAGGCACGAAGGTGCGCGAGGACCCGATGACCCACTGGGAGTTCCTTCCGCCGGTCGTGCGGCCCTGGTTCGTCAGGCGCGTCTGCATCGTCGGCCCCGAGTCGGCGGGCAAATCGACTCTCGGGAAGAGGCTTGCCGCGCATTTCGGCACCGTATTCGTCCACGAATACGCCCGCGACCTTCTCGAAACGAAGCCCGATTCATGCGATGCGACGGATTTCGAGATGATCGCGCACGGTCAGGCCGCATCGGAAGATGCCCTGGCAAGGCAGGCGAACCGGCTGCTGGTGTGCGACACCGACACGCTGACGACGGTGTTGTGGGCGGAGATCATTTTGGGAAGCTGCCCGGCGTGGATCCGGACGTTCGCCGACACGCGGTGTCACGATCTGTATCTCCTGCTGGATTGCGACGTTCCCTGGATTGGGGACTGGGCGCGGTATCAGCCGGTTCTGGCCGACCGCCAGGCGTTTTTCGAGCGGATGAAATCGGAACTCGAGGCGAGAGGCAGGCGGTATGTCATCATCCGCGGCGGCTGGGAAGACCGGTTCGCGGCCGCCGTCACCGCCGTCGAGACGCTGTTATGCCGAACATTCAACGCACCACAGAGTCACAGAGACGCAGAGTAAAAAACTCGTACTGCTCGTCTCACAAATGCTACGACAATCACTTGCTCACTCGATACCGTTCGTGCCGAGCCTGTCGAAGCACGAATGCTCTCGCCCCCTTCGGCAGGCTCAGGACAGGCTTCGACAAACTCAGGGCGAACGGCGGGTTTTCATTCTACAGGACTCGATAATGCAATTGCCCTGGCGCTGATGCGGCGGGGTTGTGGAACGGCGGGGGATCGGATAAAATGAGCGACGAGAGTCGTCGGGGAGCCGGGCGGAAGACACCCGCAGATGGTGAGATTGGCCGCCGGATCCGGAAAGGGAGAGGTCATACATGCTGAAAAGTATAGACAAGAATACATTTGTGCCGATGCCGGTCGTCCTTGTCGGTACGGTGTTCAATGGGATGCCGAACTTCAGCCCGGTCGGCTGGATCAGCCGGGTGAACGCCCAGCCGCCCATGGTCGGCATCGGTCTCTACAAGGGGCATGCCACGTCGGCGGCCATCGAGGAACACCGCGAGTTCAGCGTCTGCCTTCCCGGGAAGGAGCTGATCGAGCGTGTCGACTACTGCGGGCTGGTTTCGGCAAGAAAGGCGAGCAAGGCGGGCGTGTTCAGAGCGTTCTTCAACGAGTTGAAGTTTGCTCCCATGATCGAGGAGTGCCCGCTGTGCATGGAGTGCAAGCTTGTCAAATCGGTCGATCTGCCGAGCAACACGATGTTCGTCGGCGAGATTGTCGCGGCCTATGCGGACCCCGTGATCCTGACCGACGACAAACCCGACATGACGAAGATTCACGGGATGATCCTCACGATGCCCGACAACCGCTACTGGAACATCGGTGACACGATCGGCCATGCATGGGACATCGGGAAGGCGTATCGGGGCGGAGGTCAGGCGCCGCGCGTGTGATGCGCGCCTGCCTGCCCAGGGGCCCTTGCCGATGACCGGTGACGGACGACTGACCGACGAAGAGCGGTTTCCGCTGCTCGACGAGACCGGGCGCCGGATGCTGGAACGTCTGCGCGAGCACCCGCACGCGCCGCGCTGGACCTTCCCCTGCGGCGACCGCCTGACCCGGGAATTCTGCGACCGCATCGGATCGTTCGAGGCGGATCTGCGACGTGGGCCGGCCGGAAGCGGCTGGATACGGGATGACAGCCGGCCTGTCTGGCTCGATTCCTTCGCGGAGCGATGCCTGAAGCATGTGCCGGTGTACCGGCACCGGGCCCGTCTCGGCTGCCGGTTCGAGGAGATTCCGACCTGCGGCCGCGAGGATCTGGGCCGAGAACCCTGGGCGTTCGTGCCCGACGACCAGCCGCTCGACGACCTGCTTGCCTATTACACCTCGGGAACGACGGGAAACGCCGTGTCGGTGCTCTCGCACCCGGTGACGGCGGGTTCGTATCTCGCCGCCCTGCGCGTGATGCTCGGGCGTGCCGGAATCCCGCTCGAATCCGGGCCTGACCGGGTCGCGATCGCCCAGGTCTGCGCCCAGACCTCCACGTTCACCCATGCGACGATCATGTCGTATCTCGGTGGGGCCGGATACGTGAAGATCAACCTGAACCCGCACGAATGGCGGCACCCGGAAGACCCGGTCCGGTTTCTCGACGACACGGCGCCGGCGGTCCTGACTGGTGACCCCGTCGCATTCGCCGCGCTCGCCGGACTGCCGCTCAGCCACCGGCCCCGGGCGCTCGTTTCCTCGGCCATGTCTCTTTTGCCGGGTCTGAAAGCGATGCTGGAAATGCGTTTCGGGTGTCCGGTCTTCGACGTGTATTCTCTCAATGAATCGCGGTTCGTCGCGTTCGCGGGGCCGCACGGCCATGAAATCCTGCCGCACGACCTGTACGTCGAGATTCTCGACGAACGGGGCCGGGCCTGTCCGCCCGGCGGGCGGGGAGAGATCGTTCTGACCTGCAGCCGGAATCCCTTCCTTCCCCTGCTTCGGTACCGGACCGGCGATTCGGCCGCGCTGGCCTGGATCGAGGGAAACCCCGTTCTTCTCGGGCTCGAGGGGCGCGCGCCGGTGCTGTTCCTCACGGACGGCGGCGAGGTGGTGAACTCGATCGACGTGACACGGGCCCTGGGGCATCTGCCGCTTTCGCAGTTCACTCTTCGCCAGGAGACGGACAAAAGCCTGGTGCTCCGGTTCCGGGGGGCGGAAGGCGAAGAAGAGACCATGCGCAGGGCCCTGGCGCCCCTGTTCGGACCCGGAATGAATATAGATGTTGGTATACTCGATGCGCCGCTCTCCGGGGGCGGGAAAGCCATAACCTACTCGAGCGCCCTTTCCCCGGAATCACTCGTGAAACGGCCGTGGAACTGGCGGCCCGCCGATGGAGGATAACGTCCCATGAGCCTGAAAGACACGTTCACATCGATTGCCTCGGTGTTCGGAAAGGTGTCGGCTTCGCCGACCCACCTGGCCCGCAAACCGCGACGGAAGGGCGGTTTCGACGTCGCCGACCTGTATGAGGGGCCCGTCGACGTCCGCAAGACCGGCGGGGCCGCGGGGGAGGGCGGGGCCGGGCCGGCCCTCGACGAAAAACTCCGCCAGGCGTATTTCTGGGTCACCAACCACGCGATCATCAGCCCGTTTTACGACATCGAGTTCAACGACGAGCCGCCGCAGGGCTTCACCCTCGGCGACCGCAAGAGCCGGCTGAACCTGCCGACCGACCAGAGTTACTCGAGCTTCGTCCTCCTGCCGCTCCTGACGCTCGTCCTGCGCCGCCGCTGCCTCCTGGTGGGCGGGCCGGGGCGCGGGAAAACCGCCAGCGCCATCCTCATGGGGGTCATGGCCGGATATACATTGAAAGATATCAAACGCGCCATCCAGCATGGCCAGCCGCAGATGACGATTGCCGACCTGCTCGGAAACCCCCTTCCCGCATCGCTCGTCAACGCCCAGACGATGGACGACGTGAAGATCTCGTGGCGAAAATGGCTCGGGATGCGCGTGAAGATCATCGACGAATACAACCGCATTCCGACACGGACTCAGTCGGCCCTGCTGACGGTGCTCGCCGACGATTATGCAGAATTATACGATCAGATATACGAATGCCCGCCGTCGGCCTGGTATCTCACCGCGAACGACGACGCGGGTGGCGGCACCTACCAGGTCATCGAGGCCCTGCGCGACCGCATCGACGTCGTGGTGAAGGCGCTGCATTTCAACACGCGGTTCCTGCGTGACCTGCTGGTCCGCATCGAGGAGGAGGTCAGGCCCGAGGAGGTCGTTCCGGCCGGGCTGGTCTTTTCCGGCGAGGAGATCGATCGGGCCCACCGCGAGATTCTCGCGGTCGAGATCCCGCCGTCGCTCCTGCGGCGCATCGAGTTTTTCACCTCGCATTTCGAGTTCTGCGACGTCGCCGCGGACCAGATCGAGTACAAGACCAAGGATACCGTGAAGCTCGGCGGGATCGACTGGCAGACGATGACGGGGCAGGACACCGGCAAGGACCGGATCCGCGATCTCGGCAGCCAGACGCGCAACGGCCTCTCGGTGCGCGCGATGATGACGGTCCTCGCCTACGCCAAGGCCCTGGCCTGGTTCCGCGGCTTCGAGGAGGTCGGATTCGAGGATGTGCGCCAGATCATGCCGTTCGTCCTGCACGACAAGCTCGTCCAGGACCCGGACTCGCCGTTCTTCGAACAGGCCGGCCACACGACGTTCCGCATCGACCGCATCGGCTGGATCCGGAAGCTGTTCGATCTCTCCTGCCAGGAGTTCGACCGGCTCGGCCTCGAAAAGGAGGACCCCGTCGCCGATCTGCTCGTGGAAATCGGAAAAGGCCTCGACGGCGTCGGCGAAGCCGAGGTCAGAAAGCGGCTCGCCACGATCGAGCGTCAGCTCGGGGAGGTCGCGAAAGGACGCAAGATGTACGGCCACCTGTTCGATGACGTGCTCGCCCTGAAATACATGCACCAGCGCTATACCAATTATCTCAAGTGGCTGTCCTGGAAGGACGGCGCATGAGCGAGGGCGGCCGGGTTGGCATCGCCGGTTCCGTCCAGGGAGAGGGGCCGCTTTCTGGGCCACTGGCGGAAGCGCTCCGACACGGGCGGGAGCGGTTCAATACCGCCTTTTTCGTGGCCCGGCAGTCGACGCCCGGCCTCGATGAAACGGCCTTCGCACGGCATCTCCGCAGGCTGGCGCCGGTCGCGGACGCCGTCGCATGCCATGGTCCGGCGTGTCTCGATGCCGCTGTCGCAGCGCTCTACGATCTGATTCTCGACTTGTTTGCAAGAGGAATCCTGAGCGATACCGCGAGAGCAGATCTGCTCTGGAGGGTCATCACGGAGCTGCTTCCTCCGCTCCACGCCTTTCTCGCCGAGGCCCCGTACGAAACGGCCGGAAAACTGGTGAACGCCGCTCTCCAGCTCGACGCCACGCCCGGCGCGCGGGCGAAAGATTGGATGGCTCTCCTGGCTTCGATTGCTCCGAGGGTCTCGGGGCAGGGGGAGTTGTTCGACGCCGGGCGAGTCCTCGCGTGGCGATGCGGAATGGCGCACCAGCGGAAGGCAGCACTGCGCGCGGCGGAGAGGTTGAGCGAACCGGTGCTTTTCGAGGCTCTCGATGTTCCGTCGGCAGGTCCGGGCGGTCCCGTCTCGCCGTCTGAGCTTCTCAGGGCGCTCGCCGCAGATCCCTGGCTGCATCCTGCCCGCGTCGTCGATGGAGCGGCCGGCCGGCCGAAGGCACTCCGGCTCGTCGCAGACGCCGGCGGGTTCCGCGGGTTCGGCGGCCCGTTCCTGGCGCCGCCCCGTGCCTGCGTCAACAACGGTGTTTTCGTTCTGTCCGATGACGGCCAGGCCTGGCAGATGCATGCCGATGTTTTCGGCGTCGTGTTCTCAAAAATAACAAATGATATATGTGGCGACGGACACCGCTGCGGAACCTCGAACCAGGCCATCCGGGACGAAATCCACGATGTCACGGTTGCCGGGGAGAGGACGATCGCGTGGAAAGGGTTGAAAGCGCGGTGCGAGCGGCTCGCGTATCCGACAGGCATCGTCTGCGACGGAACGACGGCTGTCGTCACTCTCAGACATTCACATCGCGTTCTGCTCTTTGCCAGGACAGCCGGTATTCCGGGCGGTGCCGGGAGGGGAGGATGAGCGGGAATGGGGAACGGATCCGTGCCTGGCGCGCCTGCTGGCCGGCGGCTCTCGATGCCTGGAGCCGGCACACGAAGCTCCGCGAACCCCGCTGGTGCGTGACCGCGGTCGAGGCGGCCGGCGAAGGCCTTCGAGCCGGTGATTCCGGGGCCATGATCCGTCTGAACGACCAGACGGTGGTCATCAGTTTTCCGAACCTGGTCCGGGCGGGGCTCGACCGGTTCCCACTCCAGATTCTCGCGCACGAGATCGGCCACCACGTATACTGCCCGGGGGATCTTGCCGACCAGGCCAGGCTTCTCGCGCGGATCCGGCATGCCCTGCCGAAGTTCGAGCGCCATGCGGGCCTCGTCGCGAACCTGTATGCGGACCTTCTCATCAACAACCGGCTCCATCGCTCCGGCGGCATGGATTTCGCCGGCCTGTTCCGGGCACTGCGGAACGATGGGAACACCGATGCCGTCTGGACGTTGTATATGAATATATATGAAATGCTCTGGAGCCTGCCGTCCGGGACGCTTTCGACGGGGGAACTGACGCCGAGGCTGAGGGCCGATGCCGACCTCGGAGCACGACTGGTGCGTGTCTACAGCCGTGACTGGCTGCAGGGTGCGGGAAGGTTCGCCTCCCTCCTGTACCCGCATATCGCCCAGGCAACGGAGCAGAGCGCCACCAGTTGGCTCCGGAACCTGCGGGATCTCGAAAAGGCCTGCGCCGGCGCCGACGTCGTGCCGGACGGCCTCATCGAGATCGACGCCGGAGAAGCCGAGGGGGCCATCCACCCATCTCTCGACCCCGAACTGAACGGGCTCGAGGGGGAGGGTGAAGGCGAAGGCGGTCGGGAAGACGATGGGGAGAGCGATGCGAGAACCAAAGGCCCTCAGCCGGGAGGGACGGGCCAGTTTCGCGAGCCCTACCAGTATGGCGAACTGCTCCGCGAACTCGGCATCACCCTGTCTCCGGCCGACCTGGCGATCGCCTATTATCGGGAACGCGCGAGACCCCATCTGGCGCGGTTCCCCCGGCGTCGGGCACCCGAAGCGACGGAGGAGCAGATCGAGGGGCTGGATACGTGGGATATCGGCTCGCCGGTCGATGAGATGGACCTGTTCGAGACGGCAGCCGCGTCGCCCGTGATCATTCCCGGCATCACGACCGTCAGGCGGCTGGTCGGCATCGTGCCGGGAAAGGAGCCCGAAACCCTGCCGGTCGACCTCGACCTGTACGTCGACTGCTCAGGGTCGATGCCGGACCCGAGATATTCGACCTCCTATACGGCGCTTGCCGGCGCCATCATCATCCTCTCCGCGCTTCGGGCCGGATCGCGCGTGAAGGCGACGCTCTGGAGCGGCAAGAACGAGGTGCAGACGACGGGCGAGTTCGTCCGTGACGAACGGGCGCTCATCGGCATCCTCACCGGCTACCTCGGCGGCGGCACCTGCTTCCCGATCCACCTCCTCCGCGAAACGTTCGACGGCAGAACCCCGAAGGACCGGCCCGTTCACGTGATGGTGATCTCGGACGACGGCGTCGACACGATGTTCCAGGATGACGAACAGGGCGTCAGCGGCTGGAAAACGGCTCGCGCGGCTCTCGAACGCGGCCGTGCCGGCGGCACGCTCGCCCTCAACCTCTCCGGGAACCCGGACCGGTATCCCTGGGCCGCGCCGGCGAAAGATATTGGGTGGGATATATCCGTTGTGAGAACGCTCGAGGAGCTCGTCGATTTCGCCCGCGAGTTCAGCCGCCGGCAGTATGAAAGGACGATCGCATGACAACTCGCGAAGGGCCGCCCCTGGAACTGCTGCTCCGCCGGCTGGCCGAGACGCCGGACTGGTTTCTTCGGCAGCCGGGGACGGATGGCGGAGCGGCAGACGGCGTCGATCTGACGGCCGTTCTCCGCGATCTGCTCCTGGACCTTGGGTGCGAAGCGCCGGATGCGCCCGCTCTCCAGCTGGTGAAACGGGGCGGCAGCCAGTCCGAGCGTGGCCGGATCGCCCTGGTCCTTGCCTGGCTCCTTCACGACGGGTATTTCCTGGAGCGACGTGGAACGTTCGTCGACGGCGCCCTCGCTGCCCTTCGGGAGATTCCCGGCAGGTTCACCGGCGTGGTCAGGGCGGAGCGGTTCGTCACCGAGCCGGACCGCCGGGAGGAGCTGGCGCGCCTTTCCCTGAAACATCTCGGGCTTCGTCCGGCCGGAGAGACCGATGTACAGACCGCAGACCGGCTCGTTTCGCTCGACAGCGTCGAACGGGCGAACGTCGTCCGCGAAGCGCGGGCGGCGGAAAAGCGGGCCCGGGAGATCCGTGAGGCGATGGCCCGAAAAGCCGCCGAAGAGGCCGCGGCCACGTATGGCCGAGAATGAGATGCCCGCGCAAACGGTGCTTGACCTGAGCCCCCCGGATCGATACACTCACGGATAGAACGTGAGGACGGAGACGATATGGCTGATATGAACGGCAAGCTTCCGATTGAAGCCGTGGGACTGTCAATTTCGCGCTGTATTCTGGTGCTGGCCGAAGGGCGTATTCCTGTTGGCGCAGTCCGGAAAATCATCGGAGGCACCCTGTTCGACGACCTCGACAATATGTGGCAGGAATACAGCCAGAAATACTGGTCGAGCTGCACGCTTCGTGCCCGGACGATCTTTTACCAGTTCGTCGAGAAAAACGGTATCGATCAGCCCCGTCTCAGAGGCGAAGAGCCGCCCGACTCGACGGCGGGCATCTGGATGGTCGGCGGCAGGCAATACGAAACGGCCGCGCTGAAGGAGCTTCTCGACATCTCCGACGCGTTCCTGAAGATGTCCATTCCCAGTCGTGACAGCCTGCTCGGCATGCTGCCGCCCGATGCGGTCACGGCCCTCCAGGACTCGATTCTGAAAGGCAGTCTGAAGCAGTTGATGCCGGACTTCGAGGCCAGGGCCGCAGGCAAGTCCAAGGATGAAGCCACCGGGCTGATCGTCGGCCGGATACGTGAGTTTCTGGCGGCGGCTCCGAACTTCCAGCCGCCCGACCTCTACCCGGAACTCCTGCAGGCCCTGCTTCCCTATATCCGGATGAGAACCGCGGAAAAGTCGGTCGTGTCGACGAAGACCGAGCGGCCGGTCCAGTTTTCCCAGGTCCGGAAGGCCGTCAGGCTCCCTGGCTCGGAAAAATAGAGTAGTTTTATAAATATCACCCCGAAACGGGGCCGGAGCCGGAACAGAACGAAGGCCCGGGGAGGATGTGAGAGAATGCGTGAAGCGCATGAGACGATGATGCGCGATCTGGTGGCCTACGGCATTCGCGACGAGCGCGTGCTCGGCGCGATGCGGCGCGTGCCCCGCCATGCCTTCATTCCCGAGGACATGAGACGAGGCGGCGAATACGGCGATCACCCCGTGCCCATCGGATACGGCCAGACGATCTCGCAGCCGTATATTGTTGCATATATGACAGAGATGCTGGATGTGCGCGAAGGGGAAAAGGTTCTCGAGATCGGCACTGGCTCGGGATACCAGGCTGCCATTCTCGCGGAACTCGGCGCGCGCGTGTTCAGCCTCGAGGTGGTTCCGGAACTCGCCGAGCATGCCCGCACGGTGCTCGAGGCGAACGGCTGCGACGTGAAAATCAGGGTTGGCGACGGATATGAGGGCTGGCCCGAGGAAGCGCCGTTCGACGCGATCGTCGGGACATGCGCCGCAGGGGAGATTCCCCTGAAACTGGTCAGCCAGCTGCGTGAAAACGGCAGACTGTTCATGCCGATCGGCGAACCGGACTTCCAGAGGCTCGTCCTGGTCCGGCGCACGAAGGAGGGAATGACCCGGTTCGACGATCTGCCGGTCCGTTTCGTTCCCATGATTCATCCGCGTCCGCGGCATTGACGGCCGGAGACGGAACGGGACCGGATGTTTCGCCTCGACGCGGAAAGGAGTGAAAGCGAATGCAAACGATGAGCGTGACCTGGGGGTATCTGTTTTTCATTCTTGCGCTTCAGACCCTGCGCAGGAGATCCGTTCCCGTGCTGCCACACGTGGCCGTGTCAGCCGTTTTTCCCCTGGCATCGCTGGTTCAGGACCTGGACACGTTCTCGCTCGAAAGAAAAGGCGCCTTCGTCGGCCTGTTTCTCGCGGGAATCATCATCCAGTGCGTGCTGATCTATCGGGCGAACAGGTTGTGGGCGAGTGAACACGCCCTGCATCACGGAGGCCATCTTCCGGCAGGGATCGGGGGGCGGGAACGGCTCAAGCTGCTGCTCGCGGGCATCGTGCTTTTCGTGGCTCACGACCGGTATTTCCCCTTGCAGGTGACGCTCTTCGAACTGCTCGACCGGGCTCTGTTCTGGGCATTGTCGGCGCTCATCGGCATATCGGCGCTGGTTGCCATCGCGACTGCCAGGCACCCGGCCCATGCCGGAACCACCGCCGCCGAAAAAACGGAATAGGGTGGGCTTCCGTCATGAGCGGTGTAGTATCATCTCACCGCACATGATGACGATACGACGACCGCTGCTGACTGCCGCACTCCTGGCGATTTCGCTCTTCGCATGCGCAGGAGCGGCCATGACGGAAGAGTTGCCGCGGAACGACGATGCTGTTCGCCTCCGGGAGATCGAAGCCTGGCGGAAGCTTGTCGCTGCCGCGCAGGCGCGGCATACGCATTGGTATGCATATGCCGAGGCGACCGAGGAGGAGCGGTGCTCGGCAGTGGTTGGGCTGTTCAATGTCGCCGCCCGGTCCGAGCGGGTGTTGCTGTATCATCTGAATCGCCGGCTGGAAATTCTCGGGGGAAGGCAGAACCGGACGGCACAGCCTGAGTATACTCCCTGCTTTACAAGCGATGCCGCCATTGCGGAAGCGATGAGGATCTGTGCCAGTCCAGGCGATCTTTCCCTGCCGAAGGAGTTTGCCGGGCCGAGCGCGGGGCTCGCCGAGGCGCGGCGTGCAGCCTCCGTCACGCCGGCCATGCTCGGGTGGCTCGATGCAAAACTGCACGTGATGCGGAACAGACCGCCCGACCTGTACTGGTGGGCCCGGGAGTATGTCGTGTGTTCCCTGTGCGGCATGCCGACGGACGACCTCCAGCGGAAGCGATGCCCGGTGTGCGGAGCGGACGAGACGGAGTTTCTGCGGATCAGGTAAGCCGGAATCGTCTGAACCACCCTGTTTCAGCCGGTTCGAGCATGGCTTCCGGCAGTCGGGTGTGATATACTCGCCTTCTCCGGAGGCGAAAGAGTTCATGGCGGTATCGGTTTCATTTCGGGATCTTTTCCTGGCCGCATGGCGGGAAACGAGGCGGCGCTCCTGGCGGTTCGTCGCCTGCGCGGCCGGGTATGCCGTTGCCGTTGCCGCCGCCGTCCTTCTGTTGAGCACGCTCGTCTTTTCGCAGTATGTCGAGAGCGGCATTCTCAGTTCGGTCGGAACGCATTTCATCGTGTATGCCCCGGCATGCATGGATATCTCGTCACTGACTTCTGAAGAACTGTCCCAGCTCGCTGTCGGAATTCGGCCCGCCCGGTGTGCCGATAAATGCAAGGATTGCACCGGCTGCAATAAAAAACCTGTCGATATCGTGAACGAGGCGTTCGTCGCCCGCCAGGTGGAGACGCAGCTCCTGCCGCTCAGCATGCTGGATACGGCCCGAAAAGAGACCGGATTGTTCAAGGGCGTTTCGGGATATCTTCTGTACCGGTTCAAGAGCCCTGCCGACGGACACCGGTTCACGGTCGGAGGTTTCGACCCTGACGACAAGACGGCGGTTCCTCCAGCGGTATGCAGTGCCGCCGACCTGGTCGAAGGCGCCTTTCTGCATGCGAACGACACCGGCGTTGCGGTGGTCGAGGAGGGATACGCCGTTGGACACGGCCTCAAGGTCGGATCGAACGTCACGATCGCCGGGTGGCCGTTCATCGTCATCGGCGTCGTGGCGCCCGGAGTCAGGCCGGCCAAGGCGGACATCTACCTGACGTTCGCCGACGCCGAGAAGGTCATCAGCCGTAACCTTCGTTCTCCTCTGTTCCAGGAGATGAACATCCTTCTCGTCGAGGTCACGCACCCGACGAAGCAGGAGGCCGCGATCGCGCGCATGCGCGAAATCGTCCAGACCGGCATGATCTCGACGTTTGCCTGTTCCCAGCCGGCGGCCGAGGTGCTTGGCCTGGGGCGGAACATCGTCGTCTCCGCCGCCCTTCTGCTTGGCTTCCTGGCGACGGTGTTCGGCCTCAAATCGCAACTCGCCTCTCTCCGGGAGCGCCGCCGCGAACTTGGTATATTGAGATCTATAGGATGGCCCTCGGAGGCGATCGCGCGCCAGCTTCTGCTCGAGGCGGCCTTCCCCGGGATCCTCGGCGGACTTGCCGGCGCCGTGACGGCGGCTGCCGTGATTCCCTTCGTCTCCCTCGAATACTGGACAGGCGTGCCGGCCCGGGTCGATCTCGTCGTGATCCCGGGCATCGCCGCCGCCAGTTTTTTCCTTGCCGTTGCGGGCGGCCTGGCGGCGGGCCTGCCCGTCGGATGGCTTGCCGTCCGGACCCCGCCGGCCGACCAGCTGCGCAGCATCTGAAAGAGGACCCCCATGACGGAACCTGCACCCATGATCAACGTGACCGGATTGAAAAAGTCTTTTCGCCAGGGCGGCCGGGTGATCCCCGTTCTGAACGACGTATCCCTGAGTCTCGGATCGGGTGAAACGCTCGTGATCACCGGGCGGAGCGGCGTTGGCAAATCGACGCTCCTGACGCTTCTCGGCGGCCTGGATATTCCGGATGCAGGCATCATCAGCATCGGCGGCGTGGATGTCGGGGCCCTGCCGCAGGACAGCCTGGCCGCCCTCCGGCGCAAGACCGTCGGCATCATCTTTCAGAATTTCAACCTCCTGCCGTCATGGAGCGCCGTCGAGAACGTCGAGGCGGTGCTCATGCACGGAGACCTCGAACCGTCGGAGCGCCGCGCCCGCGCCGTGAACTGGCTCGAGCGGTTGGGAATCGGCGACCGGCTCGACAATCTGCCCGCGGAACTCAGCGTTGGCCAGCAGCAGCGGGTCGCGGTCGCCCGAACCCTCGTGAACGAACCGATGTTGATTCTCGCCGACGAGCCCACGGGAGACGTCGACCCAGAAACCGGGGCCGAGATCCTGAGCCATCTCCGGGCGGCGGTCCGCGAGCGCGGGGCATCGCTCCTCGTTGTAACGCACGGTGCATACCCGATCGAGGCCGGAGAACGAGTCGTGAGGCTCCGCGACGGCGTTCTCGAGCCGGTTTCCTGACGGGAGCCGGGCGAGATGGCGCGACACGAAGCGATTTCGGTTGCCTGGCGGGAACAGCGGCGGAGACCGGGCCGGTCGCTTGCCGTGATGTTCGGCTTCCTGCTGGCCGTATCGGCGTTTCTCGGCTTTTCCCTGCTGTTCCATGCGGACCGGCTCGCGGAAGATGAATTCATGAGACAGGTTGGCGGACATTTCGTGGCGTTTGCGCCGCTCCCCTCATACGGCTTCGCGACTCCGCCGGCTGAACTGCCACAGGTGAAGGACGCTTCGGAAGGATTCATCGCGAACACCATTCTCACGTGCCTTTTCCCCCGTTCTCTCGTTTCCCGGATCCAAGCCGTTGACGGCGTTGCCGAGGCCGTGCCTCTGCTGCTGTTCCGTATGCGCAGTCGCCGGGATCCTCACATGTTCACGCTCGGTGGGATCGATGTGAAAAGACCGCTTCCCCTGAAGCCCCTCAGAAGCGCCCCTGCCGACATGAAACACGGCGTGTTCCTTGGCCTCGCAACCGGTTCCGAAGGGTTTGGAGCGATGCTCGATGAGGGGTATGCCGCCGTCCGGGCGCTCACCGTCGGGAAATCCATCGAGATCGGCGGCAGGGAGTTCACGGTCACGGGAATTATCGACACCGGCGTCAGGCCCGTTCACGCAGATGTCTATCTCGCCTGGGACGACGCCGTGAAGGTGCTGGATCCGCTTCTGGCAAAACCCATTGGCGACCGGGCCAATGGGTTCTTCGTCGCGGTCTCATCGGTTTTGAAACAGAAGGCGGCAATTGCAGGCGTGAAAAAAATCACCGGGAGTGTCATCACGAGCTACAACTGTTACAAACCCGCGTCGAAAGTCGTCGGGCTCAACGAGAAGGCGGCCGGGATTCTCGCGATCGTGCTGTACGGCGTCGCGATGCTGTTCAGCCTCAAGTCCCAGCTCGCGGCCCTCGTCGAGCGGCGCCGCGAGTTCGGCATCCTGCGCTCGATCGGCTGGTCGGACCGGGTCATCGGCGCCCAGCTCGTCTGGGAAGCCTTCCTGCCGGCATCGATCGGGACCCTGGGCGGAGTCCTCGTCGGCTTTTCCGTCTTCGCCCTGCTCGGAATCCCGGTTTTGAAACAAGCCGGCCTTCCCTGGATGACGGCCCTCGAAGCGTGCCTGATCGCCCGGGGGGTGATGCTCGCCCTCGTGGGAAGCGTCCTCACCGGTTTCGTTGCCGCCCTGCTCGTGCGCCGCACGAGCCCCGCCGAGGCCCTGAGGACGATCTGACGATGACCCGCCCGAACGGGGCCGGCCGGTTTGAAACGGTTGGAAAACGGCCTCTCCTCCGCATAGCTGTATATTCATTGTTATATATCAGCCTCTTCGGTGCCGGTCCGGTTTTGGCTTGCGACACGGGATGCAGCGGAACCTGCAGCATCGCGCTGCCGGCGAGCGGAACATACCTCGATCCGGCGTATGTCGCCAGTTCGCCCGCAGTGACCACGCCCACGCTCGTCTCGCTCCTGACGGCGGGGGCGCCGGTCGCCCTCATCGACTGCCGACCGGCGGATTCCCTGGCCGAGCCGAGAATTCCGGGAGCGATGGTTTTCGTCGCCGGCTGGAATCACGGAAACATTGCCGCGCGCTTCCCGGGAAAGGATATCCTGATGATTCTCTACGACGGGGGCGCGGTCAGCGTTCGCGGCGAAGCTCGCCGACAGCTGTCCGAAGCGGGATTTTCCAACCTTCTCCAGTATCCGGACGGCATCAAAGGCTGGACCGGGGCCGGGCAGACAACCATCCCGACGGCAAGCGACAGCCTCCTCGGGGTGCCGGATATCCGGGATATTCCCCCGGCAAGCGGTTCAGCCCTGCCTGTCCCGATACGATAGTAAGTCTTGTAGAATGAAAATCCCCCGTTCGCCCTGAGCCTGTCGAAGGGCGAGAACTTGTCGTGCTTCGACAGGCTCAGCACGAGCGGGAAGGCGCAAACCTGGCCAAAAAGGGCGACGGCCGGTACTTTTTCGATTTGAGGCCGGGCGCAAAAGAAGGTATACTCAGGGCGAATCCGAGCGTTCGAAAGGCATTGCCCTGCTGTGAAACTCCCCGGCCGCCGCGGCTCTGATTGCGGTAATGAGCACCCTTGATGACAGCGCCTGAAGAAAAGAAACTGCCGTCCTGTCCCGATCCGAAATGCCCCTATGCCAAGACCTGCCGAATCCGAACCTTCAGCGGCGGATCGTCGGAAAACGTCGGCATGATGCGATGCGACAAAATGCCACCCACGCCTGGGCGGAGCGCGATCGATCGGGGCCTCGACGGCCCCATGCCTGACCTCACGAAACTCGACGAGAAAGATCAATTCGTTCAGTCATTTTCGCTGACGATGCTGATTCACGATGCGTTCGTCCAGCAGAAGGAAAATCTGCTCAACCTGGTGGGCTGGTGGCTGATGGTATCCATACCGGCGATCATCAACCTGCAGCGGTCGTGGTCGTTTCTTGCGCGGACCTGGGCCGGCATCGACCTGTGCGAGAACGTCCTCGGCCAGTATGCCGATTTCGTGCTCGCGGTTCTTCTGGTCGGCTTCAGCTCGGCCCTCTACTCGATCCTGTTCGTCCGCATTCTCGAGATGCGCGACATGAAATATCTCATCCTGCTGTTCGTGCTTCTCGGCTTCTCGTTCCTGCTCCAGGAGACCATAATGATCGGCTGGGACCATCTTCTGAGGATATACGGCCTGGATTGAGCGTGGCCGCTTCACCGTCTATCGTATTATGTCACATAGAATATCTATCGAAGACGCTGGCCCGGCGTCGGAAAACAGACGTTCGGCGTTTGCTCCATGCATTTCGGCGGCACGCCAGGCGTCGCAATACGGGAGATATCCGGAGGGCTGGAGCCCGGCGGCCCGGGAATAAGCTTCCAGCGTTTGAGCCCGTTCGAGATTCCTGTCGCTGTCAGTCACGACAACACAGGCCCGCCGTCCCGAGCCTGTTGCAATTTCGGCCGCCCTGTCGATAAAACGCTCGGCCCCGGGAACGGGGGAAACCGTGAAGATCAGGAGCTCCGCTTCGGCGCAGACGGCGGACGCGACCGGTGACGTCGCGGAAAGGCCCGTGACGAAGAGTTTTGCCTCGGCTCCTTTCCGTTGATTGCTCCCTTCGCGTATCGCTCGCGCCGCAATGCCATTCGTAATGTCGCGGCCTGATTCGAGATGTATCGAAATGGCCGTGGTGGCTGCTTCCGGGGGACGGCTGATCTGAAGGGTTCCGACGGAGGGCCGCCGCATGACGATCGCGTTCGAAGGGCAGAAGCGAGCGCAGACACCGCAGCCGACGCAATTGAGGGGGGCGATGTGCCACGGCGTGCGATGGGAAACGACCTTTCCGATGAGCCGCGTCCGTCGAACGGCGCCGAACCTGCACAGGAGGGTACAACTGCCGCAGCCGAGACAGGCGTCGGTTATGACCGCCTGTTCGGAGCCTTCCAATGGCTGGTGTTCCGCATGTACGAGGGAGAAGGTCTGCATGAGGCCGTCCGAAAGCCCGAAGGGGTCGAGATGCACAAGAGCGTGGCCGGAACCGGCGGTCCGGTGCCAGAGGAGGAGCCCAAGAAGGCCGGCCCCGGACCCCGGGCGGGCATCGAGGACGGCGACGAAACGGGCGGATGATGAGGCATTCATGGGTGTGCACCTTCACCCATGACGGTGGGATCGAGAACGGAGTGCAATCGCGAAAACACGGCCTGGACGGTTTCCGTCCAGATCCCGGGCAGTGTCAGGAAACGGCCGGTATGAGCGAGTGCCGTGGCGAGTTCCGCGGATTCCGGAAAGCAGAACGCTGCACCCGGCGAGTTGCCGGGGAGTTCCGACAGTGGGACGGCGTCAAGGGTGCGACACCGGATACGGATGACCCTCGATGATTCGATTCCCGGGAGAGGTGTCGTATCAGCTGTCTTCCCGGAGGGGCGGTCGTCGAGCCACAGGACGAGATCGGCGTTGTGCCAGGCTTCGCGTGAGGCTCTTCCCATGCCGGGAACGGCTTTCACGACCTGGACGGGAAAAACGCGGGCCGACTGCCGGAGCCAGGCCGCCATGGCTGCGTTCCACGGCAGCGCATCCGGAGCGAGTTTCGCTTCGAACAGGGTCAGGTGCGGACCGGCGCTTCCTCTCCGAAGCACGCCCAGAACGCGCTGGTGTTCCGAAATCGCTCCGGAAGGACAGACCTTCCTGCAGCCTCCGCAGGCGACGCATTGGTCGGGAGTATAACGGACCCCTTCCGGGAGGAGGGTGAGAGACCCGAACGCGCAGAAGTCGGAACATGCTCCGCAACGCTGACAGCGGGTGGGATCGATATCCGGCTGCATCCCGCCGACACGGGTGTCTTCTGCCCACGCGATGTCGAGCCGGGCGCTGATGGCGGGAACGACAGCGTCGGCGTCGACGAGCGCGGTTTCGAGCGCCTGCGCCGCGAAGAGGATCGCGAGATCCGTCGCGAGAGCCGTCGCCGCCAGACCGCCACGGAGGCTTGCGACGACAACGGCGAAGCGGTTCGGGCCTGCTGCCCGGGTGGATTGCGATGAATCTGGCTGCGACATGGCGGAATGATACTCTGCGAATCCCGGCTGCAGCAAGGCTGATGCTTTGTCGTCACGCGCCATCCGGGCGCACTGCGGGTGTTGGCACATCCTGTGCTGGCACACCCTTCGTCACGCGCCATCCGGGCGCACTGCGGGTGTTGGCACATCCTGTGCTGGCATGGTAAAGTTGTACCGTTGAATTCATGACTATCAGGGAGGAAGTGGAGTATGACAGAAGCTGCCGTCGTCGAACATCAGGGGGGGAAGCAGTTCCGCCTGGTCACCCGCAGCGATTTTGATGGTCTCGTGTGCGCCGTGCTGCTCAAAGAGCTCGGCATGATCAACGATATCAAGTTCGTGCATCCGAAAGACATGCAGGACGGAAAGATCGAAATTTCCTCAAACGATATCACCACGAATCTTCCGTATGTGAACGGCGCGCACCTTGTGTTCGACCACCATCTGAGCGAAACCCTTCGTAACTCGAGCCTCCAGCCGAACCATATCATCGACCCCGAAGCCATGTCGGCGGCCCGGGTCGTGTATAACTATTACGGCGGGAAGAACCGCTTCACGAGCATCTCGGAAGAGATGATGACGGCGGTCGACAAGGCCGACGCGGCGCGCTTCTCGGTGGACGAGATCCTTCACCCGACCGACTGGGTGCTCCTCAACTACCTGATGGATCCGCGCACCGGCCTCGGCAGGTTCCGCAACTTCCGCATCTCGAACTACCAGTTGATGATGGACCTGATCGACTGTTGCAAGGATATGACGATCAAGCAGATTCTGGAACTGCCGGATGTGAAGGAGCGCGTCGACATCTACTTCGAGCACGAGGAAAAGTTCAAGCAGCAGCTCCGGGACTGTTCGACGGTCCACGAGAACCTCGTCATCCTCGACCTCCGGAAGGAAGAGACGATCTGGGCCGGCAACCGCTTCATGATCTATGCATTGAATCCCCAGTGTAATATATCAATACATATGTTGTGGGGCCTCAGGCAGCAGAATACCGTTCTCGCGACGGGCAAATCGATCGTGAACCGGTCGTCGAAGACCAACATCGGCCAGTTGATGCTCAAATACGGCGGCGGCGGCCACCACGCGGCCGGCACCTGCCAGGTTGACAACGACAAGGCCGAGACGGTCCTGAAGGAACTGATCGCGACGATCAACGCCGACGGCTGACCCGGACCATCCGCCGGGGATCGCACCGGGATCGCGGGCGTTCCCCGGCGGTTCGTTTCGGGGGAGAAGTAAAAAAAGTTTGCGGTATTGCCCCATGCCGTCTGGTGCTACAATGAAAACAAGCTCGACCTGGGCCATATGCAGAACATCGTCTCCCCCGTGAAAGATGCGTCCCGATCGCCGCAGAGCGCCGCTCTTTCCGGCGCGGCCCTGGAAGCCCGTCGCCGTGATCTCTGGGAACGGATCGCCGCGCTGGATCTCGAGATCGACAAGCTCAACGACGGGATCTGGGACGATCTGTTCCTCTCAAAGGAAGAGACGGACCGCCGCCTGAAGCAGATCGTCGCGGAAGTCGACACGGCGATCAGGGAAACGGCGGCCCAGTATCGTGTCGAGGCCGTCATCGATGACACGCTCCAGGCTGCCTCGCTTCCGGTCGATCTGATGCAGAGCGTGCCTGAATCGACGCCGCTCTGGACGAACTCGGTCTTCAGGATCGCGCTCGATTCGCCGTTTCCGACCCCGGGCAAGGCGTCGATGGCCAATCACTGGGCGGGCGAACTCCAGCGGAACCTGGAGCGCCAGGTCGCGTCGTATCTGGGCCAGAGGCAGGATATTTCCCCGCTGGTGCATGGGTTTCGCGCGCCCAGGCTGTTCGTGATGGGCGGCGTCGATCTGACATCGCCGGTGTGCGAGCGGTTGTTCGCCCGTTACCGGCTGAATCCTTATCTGATTCAGGCTCTTCGAGCCGGAATCGCGTCGTTCAGGAAGTGACCGTCTCATCGTTGCACGAGGTGTGACGTGCGTTTGATGGAGGAGAGGCATATGAAGAGATTCGTTTCGATCCTGGTTGTTCTGTTTTTCGTGACCATGCTGCCGCAATCGGCGAGCGGGCTCGACGACTTCTATCTCCAGAACGGCGATGCGTATCTCCTGATCGGGAATGGGCCGAAGAACGGCGTCTACCGGCTCAACAACCTCACGCAGGGGGCCGATCCGGTCTGCCTGTACGTACCGGGCGAGGCGTTCAACCTTTCGGCTTCGATGAAACCCGGCACCGTTCCGACGCAGCCGTCGATCAAGCAGCTCTGGACCTTCGCTTCAGGCGGCACGACCGGCATGCATCAGGCCACGAAGCCGCTCGAACGGAAAGTGACGGTGTCCGTGTATATCGACCCGAATGTCGGCGGAGAACCGGCGAGCACCGAGCTGCGCGACCAGATCGTTCACATCCACCACAATTATCCCGGCAACACCGGCAGCGGCGTGGGGATCCACGACTCCACGAGTTATCCGGTGCCGTGGTCCGTCCCCTACGGATTCAGCGGTGACGATTACCCCTGCACCTGGATGCCCCAGGCGGTGCCCGGAAAACCAGGCTTTTACTACGTCGAAAGCGGCCGGTGGTACCACTCCGGCGACGAAGCCGACAAAATCTGGAGCAGTTTCCCGTATCTGCGGCCGGACTGGTTCGGAACGACCCAGCCGAACACGAAGGACGGCACCTACCACATGTACGGATTCGTCCAGTGCATGGACGGCGCCGGATTCCCGGCCCTGGGCGGCTGGTGCCACAAGCTCGTGCGCGAAACGGTCCAGGTCGACGAACGGATTCTGAATCTCTTC
Organism: uncultured bacterium; assembly: GCA_964389325.1. Taxonomy (GTDB): domain Bacteria; phylum Muiribacteriota; class Ozemobacteria; order Ozemobacterales; family Ozemobacteraceae; genus MWAR01. Next base: position 98,040 of record CAYMEN010000016.1, read on the forward strand.
GAATACAATGTCACCCAGTATCTGGCCGGGCAGAACCCGCCGGTCGTCAACATGGGGGAGGCCGGCCGCGTCGTCATCAGCTCCACCAATACGAAGGACACCCTGAACGAGTGCGGCGACCCCTGCGCGCCGGGCACGGGGCCGGGCTCGCCCGTCCCTTACGGCGAACAGCCCTACATGGACTGTCTCGTCTCGGGCGCGGGACGGAGTTACCTGTATTCGCGCGAGCCTGGAAGCTCGCAATACATGCTGAAGATGAACGCGCTGAACTATACCGGCTCGACGATCGGCAGCCCGGGCGATCTCACGGCGAAGAAGCTGGGCGTGAGCAGCAAAACGACCTCGTCCGACTGGGTGTATGTGCTGGGCGTCAACGAAGTGAACACATGGCTCGCCAACGCCAACGTCCCGGTGTCCGGTCACCTGCTCGAACTCACCGACGTGGCCGTCTCCGACCAGTGGTGGCAGACGGGCGGCATCGTGTATGCCTACGACCGCCAGCGTGGCTTCGTCTACAAGTTCGTGCGGAATGAATCGACGGGCGTGGCGCCGGTTCCAGAAATCTTCAACGTCTTCGACGGCGAGTTTTATCCCGACTCGATCGACGCGGACGGCTTCGGAAACCTGTATTTCGTGAAGACCGAGCGGTTCCCTGCCAATTCGGCAGGCAAACCCGAGCCGGATTTCACGGCCCAGCAGGCGATCGGCTATTACAAGAAATCGACGATGGTTCCCAATCTGTACGCGGCCAAGTTCGAACAGACCGTCGCGAAAGCCGTCTCGATGCGCGATTATTACAAGAAGACGATCGGCCCGGTGAAGGGCAGCGTCGCGATCGGCACCAACACCTTCGAGATGGATTTCATCTGCGATCCGAGCGAATTGAACGACCGCACCAAGTGGTCGATGCTTCCACCCCTCCGGCGCACGAAGCTGGATGTCGCCGCCAATTATCGCACCGAAGTGGCCGTGATCAACGTTTCCACGCCGCCGAAGGTCGCGGGCGTCGATACGAAGATCGACCTTCTCGGGCCGCTCGTTGGTTCCACCGAGTCGTCTCTTGCCCCCGCCGATACGCCCTATAACGACTCGACGCAGTATTTCTTCAAGATCGAGAACGCCCCGATCTTCGATGAGAACGGCGTCAACACGGAAGGCGAAGCCACGGCCAATCCGAATGGGAATGGCATCGTCGGCGTCTTCCCCAGCACAACCAAACAGTCGACGCTGAAATTCTTCTGGAAGGTGACGCAGACGAAGAATCTGCAGGGCGACCTGCTCAACAACGTGATTCTCGACGGCACGACCCCGTCGGACAGAACGATTCTTCCTGCCATGTTCGGTCCGGGCGAGTATGAAATTGCCGTCCGCGCGGAGATGCAGTATTACCAGTATGACCGGATGCCGGTCGGCGTGCTCTCTGACCGGAAGGAAGACTATATTTCCGGAGTGATCCACTCCGCTTCGCTCGACGGTACCGGCTGGGCGCGTGTGACGATCACGGTGAGCGGGAATCCTCCACCGCCTCCCGCGAGCGGGGCCTGCGTCATCATGACCGGGAATCCCTCCGGCGGAAGTTACACCTATCATCCGACCCTTTCCGGCAGTCCCCTGACGAGCGAATGGGCGCTCGAGCCGACCCAGCAGCAACCTCCGGCGGTCATGCCGACGCCGCGGTACGTCATTCCCCAGGTCGCCGGAAGCCAGGACTGGGCCTTCTGCCTTCGCGAAAATCTGTACAACAAGAAGCAGAATTCAGACCGCATCAGCATCATTACGGCGGACAATCCCCCCGATCCGCCCGAGAGCGAAAGCCCCTTCAATGTGCGCTGGCTGACGACGCAGCCCAAGTTCACCTGGAAGATCAGCCTTCCCGACCCGCAGAATCCGTCCGAAAAGCTCGTCGAAATCACGCGAGAGACGAACACGCCGCAGTTGGTTGCGGCGCCGGGTACCCGTCTGTTCGAGATCCCGAGCGAACCTGGAGCATACACGATGAGGGTGGACGCGACCCGGGTCTATGCCTATGACTATTATCGCCAGGAGATGATCGTTCTTCCGACGGGCGGCGTTACCTACGTGCCAAAGCTCGACACGAAGTATGTCTCCGTCCAGGTGATGGCGGATTGCGAGGTCATCGTGCTCGACAACACGCCGCCGGCCCTCGAACTGGCGAATCTCTCCGGGGCGAAGGCGAAAGCCTGGAGCTTCTCGCCCGGCCTTCTCTGGGGCACGACCGGCGAAATCCTGTCGACGAGCGTCGACGGCAAGACCAATGCAACCGAGATCACGCTCTGGGTCGCCGACGACAACCCCTACGGAAACGTCACGACGCATGCGAACATCACGACACCCCCGGTTCAGGATCCATATTTCTCTCAGTATCAGGTGAAACACAAGGGAGACAACCGCGTCGCGTCGTTCTCCTACCAGAACGCCTACGGGGAACTGGTCCCCTCGGGACTGGACGAGACGGCGAGGCCGGCGCTGACCACGGCGATGCCGCGGTATCGCTCGGCCCCGGACGGGCTGAACACCTACGAGGTCGATCAGTATGCCGTGAAGCAGTATGATTACACCTTCGCGACGCTTCCCTCCGAAAGCGGGCTGGCGAACGTCAGAAGCTGGTCGTATCGCAAATACACGATTCCGGTCTCGGCCCTCGTCCATTTCAGCAGAGGCGCGGACGGCGTGAACTATTACGCCAACATGGATTATCACTATGCAAATAATATATCAACATATACGAACCTGCTGTTCGGCTTCAGCGCCGCCGACGCGTCGAGCAATGCGTTTGGCCCGATCCTGACGGGAGAGGTGGTCATTCGCGACAACGACCGGCCGAACCTGTTCCTGCGGGCGATCGACGAAAAGGACACGTCCGTCTCCCTGTACGGTCCCTCGAACGTCAATCCGACCGCGTTCGCCGGCCCCTGGCGCAATCTCGCGGCCGGCACGGGAGTCGCCGAAGACCGGGCTGGCAACGAGATCTGGAGTTGCGGCGGATCGATCGAATCCCCCGCGGCGATCTCCGGGTTCATACCGGATGTGCGGCTGGTTTCGGCGGCTGACGTTCGTGGAATCCTCGTCCAGGGAATTCCGAACGGTACCTCGACGCTCGAAATCGACGTGCCGGTCGTCTTCTCGACGATCATCTCGGACAACGTCGGCCAGACGACGCGACAGAGCTGGTCGCTTCGCGGTTCCGACGGAACGCTGATCGGCGACATGGGAACGGGGAATGTCTACAGGCACATTTTCCGCGAAGACGGCTGGTATACGGTCGAGGTGACCGCGGTGGACGACGCGAAGGACTGGCCGAGCGATCCGCGGTATCCGACGACGGCCTCCGACAAGGCGAATGTCAGGTCGCTGAAGATTTCGGTGCCGGTCGCCAGTTCTCGGCTCGACACGCGGATCATCGAAAAGAATGTTCGCTGAACGATCCCGGGGCAGGCCGGCCCGGCTTCAAACCTATGCCGCAATCGCACTGCTGGCCTTTCTGGCGGTGCAGGGAATGGCTGCATCCGCGTGCAGCGAGATTCCGCACTGCTGGTATCCGCTGGCAAGCGATGCCGCGGCTCCCCTGGAGAACTGGCTTGCCCGTGATCTCATCGAGAGAATGGGCAAGGTCCTCGGGGATCACACCCCCCAGGCTTCGGTCAGATGGCGCGAAACCCCGGGGCGGGGGATCGATGCGGAGGCGCTCACGCGGGAAGCGGCCGCGACCGGCCTTGAATGGAAACTCGGCGATGTGGCCGGCAAACCGGTGATGGAGTTCGAGGTGCGCTCCGATGCGGGAGCCCGTGAAGTGAACGGCGATCCCTACTGCCTGTGGGGGCCCACCCTGCAGTGCAGGGAAACCCGCTCTGCGACGGTGCGCTACCTGGTGCTCTCCGGCAGCCGTGACGTGATCGGCATCGACGAACTCTCGCTGAAGGCGATGAGCACGATCGACTGGTCGTGGCACGGCTTTGTTCCGGCCGGCTGCATCCTGTTGAGGAAGGTCGAGCTGGTGTTCGGCGAATCGCCATTGATGGTGTCCATGTGGCTGGGCCAGGGAAGCCTGGGCAGCCCTGCTGCCGGTGTCGCTACATCCGCGATTGCTGCCATGATCGCCTCTGAGGGAGTGATATACCGATGAAACGCCCTGCCGTGGATCGCCGTTCGGCGGCGAAGGGGGTCACGCTCCTGGAGATCCTGATCGCGACGATGATTCTTGCATTCGCGATGATCCCGATCGCCGGCGTTCTCGGATACGGCCACTCGGGAACCAGGAAGGACTTCCGGCGGGTGGAGGCGATCCACCTCGCCGAGACGGCGATGAATGAGGCGCTGAAGCTCCCGTATGCCCAGCTCCAGACGGGCGCGCACGCGGCCTCCCTGGTTGCGGGAAGCGGCACCGTCGTGCTCGGCGCGGTCACGACCCCGCAGAACAACTCGTATGACCTTTCCCTGCAGGTGACGGATGAACCGATCAGCTTCGAGTACCAACCGGTCGATCTGAACGATGCCGCCTATGCATCGAGCACGCCTACCACCTGGCAGTTCCAGGGCCCGGTCGACACGGGGGCGGTTTTCGACGGAGCGAACGCCCGTCGGCCCATCATGCTGAAACGGCTGAACATGCGCGTCCGCTGGAGCGAGCAGGGCGGCGTGGCGACGCCCGAAATACAGCTTCTTTCGATGAAGGCGAATCTCGAACGATGAGACACCGAACCCCTTTGCGGCGCGGCATGGCGATCGTCATCGTCATGGTATTCTGCCTTGCTCTGCTGATTCTCGGAAGTTTCTATATCCGGAGGTTTTCCCAGTCGGCTCCGATCAACACCCGTCTCGTCGAGCGGGTCCAGGCGGACTTTCTGGGCTACGGCGTGCTGCAGATGGCATTGCTGAAGTTCAAACAACTCCCCTCGGAATTTTATTTCGCCTACAATGCCATCGTGGTCGCGGGGCGGGTCGTCACTCCGGACCCCTGGGCCACCTACCGGGGAGGCAGGCTTCTGGGGGCGATTTCGACCCCGTTCGTCGCCACCTATTCCACGGATTTCAGGGTGCTCGGACAGAACAAGTTCAATTCCGATGCCATCCAGATCTCCGTCACGGTCGAGTGCGGCGGCGTCAAACGGGTCGTCAACCATACGGTCAACGCGGTGCGGGTCAGGAACTGAAACGATGAACAGAAAACGCTGCCGGTGCGGCTTCACGATGGTCGAGATCATGATCGCGGCGGGGCTGCTGTCGCTGCTGTTCCTCGGCGTCTTTTCCCTCTACTCGAACACGGCCGGTTCCTTTTCCGACGGGGAATGGAGGATCTCGACCCAGAAGTCGGCCCAGCTCATGCTGAACGCCCTGCGGGAAGACCTCGAGAAGGCGAACAGCCCCTTCCGCGTTCTCGCGGACGGGACGATCGGCACTATAACAAATACTCCGATATATATAGAAGGCGATGCGCTGAACGATGCGCCGGCCGGTACGAACGCGGTGTCGTCCGACGCGAGCGTCTCCGTGAAGAAGGCCCTGGCTTTCTGCGCGATCAGCACGCCGTATGTGGATGCGTCGACGTTCGTTCCCGTCGCCAGTCCGGGGCAGTGGCTGGGAGGTTCGCTCGGCCTGGTGGGCCGCGACCTGGTGTACCGGCGCACCGGGGATCCGGACGTCCATTCGAGCGACCCGGTCGCGCTGCCCGGCTCCGTCATGACGTTCCCGACGGGGGGCGTGGGCCCCGGCAAGATGTTTCTCTCGAATCCCCGCGGCGAAACCCGTCTCACGGTGAAGGACGTGGAGTCGGTCGCCTTTTACCGGAACGTATCCGCACAGGAGCAGACGCTCGAGATCCGCATCACGATGGCTCGACGGAAAGGCTCGCAGGTGCGCGGGACGTTTTCCGAGCGGACGCTCGCCAAACTCCTGCCCGTCACGAGCGTCTCGGGATTCTGACGCCGGCGGAGAATTTCAGGTCATGAGCCGGCCGGGCCTTCCGGGGTTTTCGGGGTCGGAACGGTTTCCGGAGTTTCATCCCGGCTCGAGCCGAGGTCGTGGTTTCTCATCGGCGGCGGAATGATGGGGTCGGAAAGCGGCGCGTCGGGAGAGCGGTCGACAGCGTCGGCGATGAACGAGACGTCGTCGATCGTGCGCAGCAGGGGGCCGATCTCGCTCTCGTTCTGCTCGAGGCCCGACAATTTGAGGCGCAGGCAGTTGAGCTTGGTGGCGAGTTGTATCTTGCCCGTCTCGAACTTCTCGACCGTGCTGCGGCGGCTGCGGAGAGCGGAGCTGTTCGCCGTCAGCGACTCCATCAGTTCCCAGATTTCCTGCTTTTCGCTGCCGGGCGGGGAGCGGTGATACTGCTTCGACAGCTCGCGGAACCGCTCCTCGATGCGGGGCAGCTCCTCGCCGAGCAGGTCGTCGAGTTCCTCGACGCGGTCGCGTTCGAGGAACAGCCGGTCGCGCATCGCTTCGATGCGCTGCCGGTAGGTCGTCATGCCTTTCCGCTTCAGAAGCGCGAGAAGGGGCTCGATCTCGTCGCGCACCGTTTCGATGCGGCGCCACCGATGTTCCCGGGCCCGGCGCATCCAGAGCCATCCAGCGAGAATCAGCGCCGACGCCCCGAGGCCCCAGGCAGCCGTCACGGAAAGCGTCGCAAGACCCTGGATCAGGGCCGTCGCCGCCGTCCAGACGAAGGCGAACACACTCTGGATGAGGGAAACGGCCGCGCCCAGCGCGAGCCTCGATACGACCAGGAGCAGCACCAGCGATATGCCTGCCGCCATGGCAAGCCAAAAAATGCAGGCCGCGCAGCTCTGCTGGGTGAATCGCTTGATGGCCATGCGGAATCCTCCTGAGGGGGCCGGGGCTACGGCCGGTGATCCGTGTTCGCGGCGAGCTCCGTCACGACACGCAGAAGCAGGACCAGCCCGTAAAGCGATGGGGCCAGGAACAGCACTCGCCACCCTTCACGAAGCCATATATTCAATGATACATGTTTTTCCGCCCATCCCGGGGGCCACCAGCATGCGAGCAGGAACGCGACGCCCGGCAGAAGGAAACGCACCCGGGGCGTGCCTGCCCGCGACAGCCGGACCAGGACGGCGAGGGCGGGGAACAGCAGGAGCGTGTGGTTGTAGAAGCCGTTCAGCGGCGAAAGCAGGAGCATGCCGACGAGCCAGACGGAAAAAACGAGCGGGTCGGCGTCCGATGCGTCTGTAGCCGGCGGCCGATCCTGATGGGTTCCGTTCCGGTGACCTCCGATCGTCGGCCGGAGGCATGCGCCGAAAACGGCCAGCCCGGCGGCGGCGGTCAGCACCGTGGCCGCATGCGGCGCGTCGGCGATCGCGCGCACGTGGGGGTTTTCCGAGAGCAGGCGCCGGAAAAAGCCGTTCAGGGAAATATTGAACTCCCCCGTGACCGGGTAAAACGAGGAGGCGAGGGTGGTCTGGACGAACGCCGACCACTGGACGCCTCCGTCCGCCAGCGTGACCGCCGCCGCGATGATGACGATCCAGGCGGCAGTCCAGGCGACCGTGCGGGGCGAGGTGCGGACGAATGCGATGCAGAGAATGACGGGGAACAGCTTGATGTGGGTGGCGACGGCCAGCAGCAGGCCGGCCGCCGCGGGAAACGTCGCCGAAAGACGCCAGGCCGGCAGGATCAGGGCGGACAACAGAAGGCTGACCTGGCCCAGGTTGAACGTCATCAGCACCGGCGGCGAGAGAAAGAACAGGACGAAAGCCGCGATTTGCCACCCTTCCCAGGCGGGCGGGGCCAGGGCATGCCAGGCCGCGAGAAACGAGACGACGAGCAGGCCGAGATTCAGGAAAAACCAGAGATCCCGCGCGCGTTCCGGCGTCAGAAGCCCGAATGGCCTGAAGAGATGCGCCGCAAAGGGAGGATACAGAAAGACCTTCGTCTCGGCGGCCGCTTCCCGGCTGAGTTTTCCGGCTGTGTCCGGGCCGGGGGTTGAGTGATACGGGTTGCCGGTTGCCGCCAGGTCGATCCCGGCCTGCCTGAAAATGCGGAAATCGTCTTCCGCGAGGGGCATCCGGAGAAGCCAGACAAAAATGACCAGCAGCGGAATCATGAGCCGCGAGGCAGAGCTGAACAACCGGGCGGCGCCCTCCAAACGCGACGCCGCCGGCACGGAAACAGCCTGTGCAGCGCTCGGATGATCCATCGGTCCAAGAATACCACGTCCGATCGCGACATGCACCCGCCCGTTGCTTGAGAAATGATTCAAATCGTGGTATAATCGGGGTTTCCAAGGGATTCAACGCAGGATAAGGCAGGACAATCGTGAACGAGAAACACATGGGCGAAATCGAAAAAAGACGCACTTTTGGCATCATCAGCCACCCGGACGCCGGTAAGACGACGCTGACCGAGAAACTGCTGCTGTTCGGCGGCGCCATCCAGATGGCGGGCGCGGTCAAGTCGCGCAAAGCCGCGAAGTTCGCGACCTCCGACTGGATGTCGATCGAGCGCGAGCGCGGCATCTCGGTCACGACCTCGGTCATGAAGTTCCATTACCGCGACTTCGAGATCAACCTGCTCGACACCCCCGGCCACCAGGACTTCTCGGAAGACACCTTCCGCGTGCTGACCGCCGTCGACAGCGCCCTGATGGTCATCGACAGCGCGAAGGGCGTCGAGACGCAGACGAAGAAGTTGATGGAAGTCTGCCGCATGCGCAACACGCCCATCATCACCTTCATCAACAAGCTCGACCGCGAAGGCCGCGCACCGCTCGAACTCCTCCAGGACATCGAAAACACTCTGCAGATCGAGTGCACGCCTCTCTCGTGGCCGATCGGCATGGGCCGGGACTTCAGGGGCGTCTACAACCTGTACAAGAAGCAGATCCAGTTGTTCCGGGCGGGCGGCGAAACGAAGCCGCAGGATACGGTCGTCATCGAGGATCTGAGCGACCCCATGCTCGACGAACTGCTCGGAGACCAGGCGAACGACCTGCGCACCGACATCGAACTGCTGGAAGGAGCCGCGAACCCCTTCGACTTCGAGCATTACCGGCGCGGCAACCAGACCCCCGTTTTCTTCGGAAGCGCCCTGAACAACTTCGGGGTGAAGGAACTGCTCGACGCCGTCGTCGAACTCGCCCCCCAGCCCCAGCCGCGCGCCGCCCTGTCCCGCGTCGTCGAACCCTCGGAGCAGGGCTTCTCCGGCTTCGTGTTCAAGATCCAGGCGAACATGGATCCGGCGCACCGCGACCGCATCGCGTTCCTGCGCATCTGCTCGGGCCGATTCACGCGCGGCATGAAGGTCATGCACCATCGCCTCGGCAAGGAGATCGTCATCAAGGATGCGACGATCTTCATGGCCCAGGATCGCACCAACGTCGAAGAGGCGTATCCCGGCGACATCATCGGCATTCACAACCACGGCACGATCAAGATCGGCGACACGTTCACCGAGAAAGAGGTTCTCAAGTTCACGGGCATTCCGAACTTCGCCCCAGAACTGTTCAAACAGGTGCGGCTGAAAAACCCCCTCCGGGCGAAACAGCTTCAGAAGGGCCTGCTGCAGCTTTCCGAGGAAGGCGCCGTCCAGGTGTTCCGGCCGGTTCTCAACAGCAGCGACTACGTCCTCGGGGCCGTCGGCGCCCTGCAGTTCGACGTGACGATGGCCCGCCTGCGCGACGAATACGGCGTCGACGCCGTCTACGACCCGGTCGATTACGCGACGGCCCGCTGGCTCGTCTGCGACGACAAGACCATGCTCGACGAGTTCGAACGCAAGCATCGCTCCCGGATGGCCCTCGACTCGGAAGGGCATCTCACGTATCTCGCCGCCGACGTCTGGCGCCTGGGGAAGATCATCGACGACTGGCCGGGAATCAAGTTCCAGACGTTCCGCGAACACTGCTGACCTGATCGAGACAACGCACCACAGAGTCACGGAAACACAGGGTTTTTCGTCATGCCCCGGCACATCGGGGCTGGAGGGGCGGGTTTGAAACCCGCCCCTGCGTTGCGATATGCGGGGAAAAAAAGAAGACCGGATCTTGTGGATCCGGCCCGAAATAATAAGGAGGCAAACAAAACCATGAACCCTTTCGGCCTGAAATGGGGTTTTCCGAAGGGTTCACCGGCGGATGATCACGTACGGGGCGAAACACTCCGAAATCATTCCGAACGTCGGCGGACATCCGCAGACAAACGCGGACATTCGAAAAGCTGAAAATATTTTTCAGAGATGCTCGTTCAGGAACGCGATTGCCCGTTCCCAGGCATCGTTCCAGTCGTCCTCGCGCATCATGTGCTCCGAGGCCGGATAGCCCGCGTGGACGAGGGTGCCCGGGGCAGCGGCATACAGCGGACGGAGCGTTTCCATGAACGAAACCGTCGCATCCGGCGGCACGACCGTGTCCCGCCCCCCCGTGACCGCCATGAGGGGAACCGGGAAAAACCTGCCGGGGTTGCAGACCGGCCCCTTCGGCGGGAAGCCCGCCAGGCGCTGCTCCGGGCTTCGCCAGTCCGGGGATGCCAGGAAGGGAATGGCGACATCCGGGCGCGGTTCGTGCAAAAACGCGGCGAACGTGGTGAAGCCTCCCATCGAAATCCCGGTCATGGCGACTCTCGCGCCCAGACTGTGCCTGAAATGGCTGATCAGCAGGGGAATTTCCGACGCCGCTTCGGACACCATGGCGATGAGCCGCTCGTGACGCTCCATGCCGGCCGATGCATCGAGAAGATCGAGAAGCCCGTCCCGACGCTCGCCGTGGTGCGGGGCATCAGGACACACCGCGATGAATCCCGCCCTGGCCAGTCTTTCGAGTTCGGGACGCTGCACCTCCTTGCCGACCCCGAGCCCGTGCGCGACGATCACGACCCGAGGAATTGCGCAATCCCCCGTGGGAACGGCTCTTTTTGCCATCAGCAGCGGAATCGTTGCTGTGCCGAGGCTGAGGATTCTGGCGGCCCAATGAATCGGGGCTGCGGCGTGGCCTGTCTGGGACATGAGTCGATTGTATGACATGCGGCCTTCCGGCGGCAAGATGAGCCCGCGATGCCGGACTCCGGCGAAGCCAGATTTGCACCATGAGTGCCAATAGGGGTATCTTGCACATCAAATGGAATTGCACGAGGGCCATGAATCCATCCCATCCGGTTTGTCCGGGGCAAGGAACCTGTTCCCGGCGCTGGGATCGGCGAATTATCGTGCCTACTTTATAACTAACGGTTTTTCGCTGATCGGCACCTGGATGCAGCGGCTCGCCGTCAGCTGGCTCGTCTACCGGATAAGTCTCTCCCCGACGATGCTGGGGGCGGCGGATTTCGTGAGCCAGTTCTCGGCATTCGTGCTGATGCCTGCTTCCGGCGTCATCCTCGACGGCCGCGAACTGCGGCGGAGCATCTGGATCACCCAGGTCGCGGCCCTCGTACAGGCGACGATTCTCGCCGGCCTCACGCTCGCGGGCATGATCAATCTTCCGGTTCTCTTCGCCATGTGCGCGGTTCTCGGCGCCATCAACGCCTTCGATATGCCAGGCCGGCATGCGCTCGTTCCCCAACTGGTCGAGCGCCGCGAGCACCTCGCGAACGCGATCGCGCTGAACTCCTCCGCCTTCAACGCGGCCCGCCTCGTTGGGCCTTCTCTCGCGGGAATGGCGGTCGCCGCGTGGGGGGAGGGGATCTGCTTTGCCCTGAATGCCCTGTCGTTTCTGCCGATCGTCTGGGTGCTGCCGCGGCTGTCACTGCCTCAGAACGCGATCCGGCAGGAAAAGAAACCCTTCTGGAGCGAGCTGCGGGTCGGCCTGTCCTACGCGTGGCGGCATGAGGGAATCCGGTCGATCCTGATCCTGATATCCATCTTCAGCTTCACGGCGATGCCCTTTGCCGTGCTGCTGCCGGTCGTGGCGAAGGAAATCCTGGGCGGCGGGGCCGAGACCCTGGGCTTCCTGCTGGGGGCGCTCGGTTTCGGCGCTCTGGCCGGTGCGCTTCATCTCGCCATGCGGCAGAACGCCGGGGGACTCACGGCGTATGTTCCCTTCGCGTTCGCCTGCTGCGGCGTATCGCTTGTCGTGTTCACGTGGATGTCGAGCCTCTGGCCGGCGATGCTCCTCCTCGTGATTTCCGGATACTGGATGACGAGCGGCTGGGCGAGCGCCAACACCCTTCTGCAGATGCAGACGGACGACGACAAACGCAGCCGGATCATGAGCCTCTACATGATGGCCTTCATGGGAATGTCTCCCCTGGGCAGCCTCATCCAGGGAGCAATCGCCCAGCAGGTCGGCGTGGCCGCGACCCTGAGCGGCGGCGGAGTGCTTTGCATCCTTTCTGCCCTGGCGTTCATGGGCAAAAACGGCTATTTCGGAGCCCGCCGCCAACGCCGTTTCTCCTGAGTGGTATGATGGTCCGGGAATACCGTGATTCCCGCGTGCGATCATCATTCTATATGAAATAAGATATTTTTAAAGAGGAGAAGGCATGCGTATGACCGTAGATCAGAAAACTTCGAAAGAACGGCACGCCTGGCGATTTTTCCGCTCCGGCGGCGTGGACCAGGTCAGTCTCGATTCGGGAGCCGATCTCGGGGCTCTGCGGGACCTCGATCCCAAACTGTGGATGGCCCTGAGCTGCCCGGTGCAGGGGCTCGAACTCGATGCCGCGACCCTCGCCCTGATCGATTCCGACAAGGACGGCCGCGTCCGTGTGCCGGAAGTGTTGACGGCAGTCGAGTGGGTCTGCGGGCGGCTGAAGAAACCCGACGATCTTCTGAAACGTTCTGAAACCCTCGCCCTGGCTTCGATCAACGACGCCGACGACGAGGGAAAACGGCTCGTCGCCTCGGCCCGCCGCGTTCTGGCCGGGCTCGGCAAGCCTGACGCGGATCAGATCGGCGTTGCCGACGTGGCGGATGCCTCGAAGAAGTTCGCGGCGACGCGTTTCAACGGAGACGGCGTCGTTCCTTCGTCCGCCGCGGGTGATGAAGCGTCGCGGAAGTTGATCGAGGAGGTCATCTCCTGTGCCGGCGGCGTCGACGACCGCAGCGGCGTGCCCGGGGTCGACGAGGCGACACTCGAAGAGTTCGTTTCCGCATGCAGGGCGTATGACAACTGGTGGCGGGCGGGGGAAGCGGACCCGGCGATCCTCCCTTACAAGGGAGACACCGTGGCGGCCTATGCCGCGTTTTCCGCCGTCCGGGCGAAGATCGACGACTTTTTCACGCGCTGCCGGCTGGCGGCGTTCGACGCCCGCTCGACGGGGCCCCTCAACCGGTCCGAGAAAGACTACGAACAGATGGCGGTCAGGCTGCTGTCGTCGGGAAGCCCCGAGCTTGCCGATCTGCCGCTGGCCCGTATCGAAGCCGGGTGGGCCCTTCCGCTGAACGATGCGGTCAACCCGGCCTGGACGAAAGCGATCGAAGCCTTCAACCGGTTCGTCGTGCTGCCGCGGCTCGGGGAAAAGACCGCCCTGACCCCTGCCGAGTGGGACAAAATCGTCGCCACGTTCACGGCCCACGAGACATGGCTCGCCGGAAAGGCTGGCGCCTGCGTCGAGCGGCTCGGCCTGTCGCGCGTCCGCGCCATTCTGGGCGCTTCGCTGGACCGGAGCGTCCGCGAGCTGATCGCGCAGGACAAGGCGCTCGCTCCGGAAGCCGCCGCGATCGACTCGGTCGAACGGCTGGTGCGGCTGCACCGAGATTTATATACGTTGCTGAATAATATAGTGTCGTTCCGGGACTTTTACGACCGCAAGCGCGGCGCCGTCTTCCAGAACGGCACCCTGTATCTCGACGGACGCAGCTGCGATCTTTGCATGCGCGTCGAAGATGTGGGCAAACACGCGGCCATGGCGGCGCTGAGCCAGACGTATCTCGCCTACTGCGACTGCGTGCGCTCGGGAAGCAGCGAGAAAATGTCGATCGTCGCCGCGTTCACGGCCGGCGATGCGGAACTGCTGGCCGTCGGCAGGCACGGCATCTTCGTCGACCGTCGCGGCCGGGACTGGGACGCCGTCGTGGTCAAGCTGATCGAACACCCGATCAGCATCGGCGAGGCGTTCTGGACGCCCTACCGCCGGATCGGGCGGATGATCACGGAGCAGGTCGAGAAGTTCGCCGGGGCCGGCGACAAGGCCATGCAGGAAAAACTGGCGGGCGGCATCGCGGGCGTCGCCGACAAGACGCAGGCAGCCCCTCCCGCGGCCGGGGCGCCGCCGCAGGCGTTCGACGTCGGCAGGTTCGCCGGAATATTTGCCGCCATAGGCCTCGCGATCGGCGCGATCGGCACGGCGATCGCGAGCGTCGTCACCGGCTTTCTGGCCCTCACCTGGTGGCAGATGCCCCTGGCCGTGCTTGGCCTTCTCCTGCTCGTCTCGGGGCCCTCGATGATCATGGCGGCGATTCGTCTGAGGAACCGCAACATCGGACCTGTCCTCGACGCGAACGGCTGGGCGGTCAACTCCCGGCTGATGATGAGCATCGCCTTCGGCGGTTCCCTGACGAAAATCGCCGAGCTCCCGGCCGGCGCCACGCGAAGTCTCGAAGATCCGTTCGCCGACGCGGAAAACCCCTGGCCCCGCCGGATCATCTGGCTTCTCATCCTGGCCATCCTTGCCGTCGCCGGGTATCGGCTGCATACGATGAAACGCTGGAAAAAGCACCCTGCAAAGGCGCCGACGGCCTGCTCCGTGCCGGCCCCGAAACCGGGACTCCCGGCCCCGGCCCCCTCCGCGCCTGCGGTCGCTCCGGCTCCCGTTACGGCGCCTGAAGCCCCGGTCGGAGCTTCGCAAGCTTCCGAAACGCCGAAATAAGACGTCGCATTGCTCCAACCGCCGCCGGTATGCCGGCGGCGGTTGCCGTTTCTATGGAGTCATGTTGGCTGAAAACCGCCCGTTCGCCCTGAGCTTGCCGAAGGGCGAGCGTTGCTCGTGCTTCGACAGGCGGCTCAGTACGACCACAAACGTGAAACAGGCATCTGGCATGCAGGAATCAAGAAGAGGGGCATGGCGCTCGATCCTTGTCAGGACGGTTTCCACCGTTTGAAGAAGGAATAGTTCGGCTTGACGTCCGTTCGCAGTTGCCAGATCGAGCATTCATGGGGCTCGAGCTGGAAAGGAACCATGCCGGAATTTGAGACGCCGCGGCGCTTCGTGAACACCTCCTCGAGCACCAGTTCGGAAAACAGCCATCCCCACGGAATCGTCAGGGTGACGGTCCGCGCATCCGCGGCGAGATTCCAGACGACGACGGTCAGCCGATCGGGGGCGGCCGGATCGGTGCGAAAAAAGGCGACCAGGCCGGGAATGCCATCGACGCAGATCGTTTCCCAGTATCCCTTCTGCAGCTCCGGAGACGATGCGCGGAGCCTGGCAAGCTGGCGAATCTCCTGCGGGAAGGGAGTCGCCATGGCGGCTTCCTGTCTTTCCCAGGGGATCGTGGCCCGGTTTTGGGGATCGCGCCCGCCCTCGAGGCCGAACTCTTCGCCGTAATACACCATCGGAATTCCCGGAAGCGTGAACTGGAGCCTGAGCGCGGCACGGTGGAAGGCCGGGTCGGCGGCGAACTCGGTGTGTGCCCGAGGTATGTCGTGTGACGAGAGCATCTGGAACTGGTGAAACGCCCCCGCGCCGTATGCCAGCCGGAGATTGTGCTGAAACTGGCCTGGGGTGATGCTCCGGTGGTATATGGCCTTGACGGAGTTCGTGAAAAAATAGCTCTGCGTCGCGTCGAGGGCTTTCAGCCATGGGACCGAATAGTTCGCGACTTCGCCGATGACAGCCGCTTCGGGAAAGCGCGACTTGAGCGTGTATGAGATGAGCGCGCAGGTCTGCAGGCTGAGGTCGTTGGCGCAGTCGAGCCGAACGCCGTCGAAACCCTTGCGGAGCCAGAAGGCGAGAACGCTGTCGTCGCCGGTGATGAGTTCCTGCACCAGCCGTCGGTCGTTGAGTTGAAGCTCCGGCAGGCCGGCGTGGCCCCACCAGCAGAGATAGGTGCCGTCACCATTGAACCCGAAATACCCTCGCTCCGGTGCCTGGTCATCAGCTTTCGCCTTGACGAACCACGGATGCTTCTTCGAAACGTGGTTCAGGGCGATATCGAAGATGATCTTCATGCCCCTGGCGTGAACGGCAGACGTAAGCTCCTCGAGGTCTTTCCAGTCACCGAGCAATGGATCGATCGATGTATAATCTATCGTATCATATCTGTGATAGGACGGCGCCGCGTTGATCGGTGTCAGCAGAATCGCGTTCGCGCCCAGATCCCTGATGTGATCGAGCTTCTCCGTGATTCCCCGGAGGTTCCCGCCGAAGAATTCCTGGCTGCCCGCCTTGCTCGATCCCGGTTTCGCATCCCACTTCAACAGCCCATGCGGAGACTCGCCGGGGGAGCTCGCCCGCCGGAACCTGTCCGGCACGATCTGGTAGAACACCGCCCCGCTCAGCCACGCCGGCACGCTCATCGCTCATACCTCCGATTCTGGTTCCACAACCGCTGAATCACAGAGCACACAGAAACCGCTTCACCCCAGAGATGATTCACCACGAAACCGTGAAATAGCCGGTCACCGGCACCGGATGGCGTCGTAGAAGGAGGAGCCCTTGTCGTCGACGAGCAGGAAGGCGGGCATGTCGCGCACGACGATCTCGAACATGGCCTCCATGTCCAGGTCTTCGAACGCGGCCACGCGGCTGCTGACGATGTGCTCCTTCGCGATCAGGGCCGCGGCGCCGCCGATCGTACCGAGATAAAAGCCGCCGTGCGTGCGGCAGGCGGTCGTGACACCGGCGGAGCGGTTGCCCTTTGCAAGCATCACGAGCGATGCGCCGCGCGACATGAACGCGTCGACATACGAGTCCATGCGCTGGGCCGTCGTCGGCCCGAAGCTGCCGATGACATGGCCGTCGGGCGTTTTCGCGGGGCCGGCATAGTAGACCGGATATTTCAAAAATACCTCGGGAAGCGGTATGCCGTCGTCGAGCATTCGCTTGAGACGGGCGTGTGCGATATCGCGCGCCACGACCAGCGGTCCCGACAGCAGGACGAGGCTGCCGACCCGCAGGGCACCAAGCTGCCCCCGGATCTCGGCCATCGGCCGGGTGAGATCGACGGCCGTTGGGGCGGTGCTCGTGACTCTCTGAATCTTCGGCAGGAGCCGCGCCGGGTTCCGGTCGAGGTCTTCGAGGAAAACGCCGGCCGGACTGATGCGGCCCAGGATGTTGCGGTCGGCGCTGCACGAAACGCCGACCGAGACGGGGCAGGAGCCGGCATGCCGGGCGAGCCTGATCACGCGCGCTTCGAGGGCCAGCCACTTCCCTCCGAATTGAGCACCCAGGCCCGACGCGCGGGCGATGGCCATGACGCGGTCTTCCCAGTGACGGTCACGGTAGGGAAGCCCTTCTGGGGAGCCCGCCGGGGGAAGCTGGTCGAGAGCGCCGGCGGAAGCCAGCTTCAGCATTTTCAGATTGAACTCGGGCGAGGTCCCGCCGATCACCGCGACCAGACGGTAGGGCGGGCATGCCGCCACGCCCAGTGCCTCGATCTTCTCGCGCAGGAACGCTTCGAGCTTCTCCTCGCTCAGCAGGGCCTTCGACTCCTGGAACAGCCCCGTCTTGTTGGCCGAACCGCCACCCTTCGCCATGAACAGGAACTGGTACTCGTTCCCCGACGCCCAGCCGATGTCGATCTGCGGCGGAAGGTTCGTGCGGGTGTTCACTTCCTCGAACATCGACAGCGGCGCGATCTGGGAATATCGCAGCGCCGACCGCCGGTAGGCGTCCGCGACGCCCATCGTCAGGGCTTCGATGTCGTCCCCATCGACGATCACGTCGCCGCCGCGCTTTGCGATGATCGTCGCCGTGCCGGTGTCCTGACAGAGCGGCAGTTCGCCCTCGGCCGAGATCACGGCGTTCCGTATCAGGGCCGCCGCGACATAGCGGTCGTTCTCGGAGGCCTCGGGATCGTCGAGAATCGCCGCCAACATGTCGAGATGCCGGGGGCGGAGATAAAAGGAGACGTCATGGAATGCCTCGGCGGCGAGCGTCCGCAGAGCTTCCTCCGAAACGACCAGCCGGTCGCGCCCTCCCCATGTCTGGATACGGACGGCATCTGCCGGAACCGGGAGTTTCCGCATCCGCGTGTCCTTCGCGATCAGCTTGGGCATAAGAATTCTCCTGATATAATATGAGGCCTGTATGGTGAAGGCCGTCCCGGGAACATCGCGATGCGCCCCTACTCGTGGTGGTCGGGGCCGTTGGGGGCAGGGGGGAGGGTGGGAGCCTTCGGGTCGGAGGACTCGTCGGCGAAATAGCTGAGCTCCTCGATGCCGGCGATTTCGCGGCGGCCGACGATGCCGATCAGCATCCAGTCCTTGCTCAGCGGGTTGTATTTGTACTCGTGCACGAGCCGGAAGTTGTCGATCTGGCCGGTCGATTTCACGTGCGTCCGCGTTCCGGTGCAAAACAGGTCGGTTTTTCCGATCCTGATGCGGTTTTCCCCGGCCTGACAAACGGGAACGTCGTTGGCGATCACTTCCAGCACCTTCTGCTCGAGCTCGTTGATGTCGACGGTCGGCTTCTCGGAGAACTTGATGACGAAGCCGTGCTTCACGTCGGAATGCAGGACGGGACGACGGTAGTTGTAGTCTCGCTCCATGATCGAGGTCGTGATGTCCTCGGCGGAATGGGCCATGAGGCGGAACTTGAGGGTCCGGTCGACCACCGACTTGATCGCCGCCGGGAACGGCCCGAACACCGACGGTCGCGCGATGATCACCTCCTCGCCGATCCCGAAGATGATGTGCGCGTTCAGGTTGAGCGCGTCGTAGATCAGGTCGAAATGCTCGACCACGACGCGGCGGCCGTACGCCAGCGCTTCGCGGATCGCCTCGGCAATCTCGAAGGTCTGATGGAACGCGAGCTCGTAGCGGATGTCGAGATGGTAGGTGTGGGGCGCGAAAAAGTTGTCGGGTGCGAAGTCGTAGATCGGCGTCGGGCGGAGGTTGACACCCTCGTCGTCGTTGGTCAGTTCCAGGCCCGGGAAAAGGCCGCGGATCAGCGTCGATTTTCCCGAGCCTTCGGAACCGATGATGCCCACCAGCAGGTCAGACGGGAACAGATACCGCTGGCCCAGTTCGGCGCCCAGCATGTAAAGCCGCTGGCGGCCGCGAGGCGCATAGTAGGTCGAATAGATCAGCGTCTCGAACGTGTGGGCGTTGAAGGTGAACGGAATGCTCATGCGTCGAATTCGATCCCCAGCAGGGGCGCGTGCTGCTGCGCCCCGTAGATGTCCGTCTCGCCGGGGTCGCCCGAGGCGATCCAGCGCTTGATCGTGATCTTCACCGCGTGCGCCGGCTCGAACCAGATGATGCAGAGAATGTCAGCCTCGGGAATCTTGTACAGCTTCGAGATCAGCGCCGGGTTCACGATGGCCTTCGCCTTGCACAGATCATACTCGTCGCGGGAACGGAAGATGATGTCGAGCGTCAGTTCGTAGGGCCCCGAGTTCTTCGACCGGATGACCCGCGCGACGTCGGTGATGCGATGCGTCTTCGCCGGGCCGGCTGTCGGCAGCCGCTTTTTCGTCGTTTTGGTCATTTCCGCACCTCGCCGTTCGTATAGGATTCGATATGGATCTGGAACATGCACGGATCGTCGACCTCGATCAGGTGATACAACGAGAACGTATAGGCCGCGCCCATCGGCACATCGGAGGGGGAGAAGGGGAAGGCGAGGTTGCCTGCCGTCGCGATACGCCCTTCGTATCCATAATGGAGAAGCGTCGAGCGGGTCACGGAGCACAGCGTGTCGGCCGCCTCCTGTGTCGCGCACAGCGCCTCGATGATGATGCACAGTTCGTGGGAAACGGCGTTCGTGAGAGGCTCCATCGCGCCCATGACGCCGTTCTTGCCATACACGTGGAACAGGAGACGGTCGCTCGGAGAGGGATTGTTCATCATGCTTCGCACCTGGGCCTCGACCTGCGGCAGGATCTCGTCGATCTTCGAGATCATGATCGGGTCGCGGGTTCCGGCGATGCTGACGGTGCGGTAGCCGATGTTGCGGACGCCTTCCAGTTTCAGGAAGTAGCTTTTCGTCTTTTCGTAGCGGCTGCCCTTCACCTCGACGCGGCCGCCAGGCAGTTCGGTGAACGAGGTGGCGGTCAGGTCGATGGCGCCGCCCGGGCCGGGCAGGTGATACGGGTCGGACTTTTCGTAGAGGGTGTGGGCAGCGGCGGACATCGGCGTGAAGACACGCTTGTCACTGAGCGGCTCGAGAATGAACGAGTCTTCGGTCAGGGTGCCCAGCACGCTGTCGGCACCCGATCCCGGCGTGGCCGCAATCGCCCCGCACTCGAGAATCTTGCCCATGTGCATCGCCAGGCCCTTGTCGAAGCCCTGGCTGATCGGCACGGCGGCGAAACAGGCCGGATCGTAGCAGCGGCCGGCCAGGACGACCTGGGCGCCCATCTCGAGCGCCTTCACGATGGGTTCGCAGCCCATCTGCGCGACGATGTGCACCGACTCCTCGACATCCTTCGCGGTCGCCTCGGGAACGAACGAGAGCGGCTTGACCCGCCCCTGCGACAGGGCTTCGAGAACGGTCTTCTTCTCGATGTCGGCCGGGATGACGGCCAGCCTGAAGGTGAGGCCGTTCTCCTTCGCGATCTCGCGGATGATCTCATGGCACCAGTCGAGATGGGGCTTCGCGCCGGAGCCGCCCGCCGATCCGATCACGACCGGGATGTTCTCGGCGACGCCCGCCGTGATCATGTACGTCAGGTCGCGCTTCACGAACGCGCGGTTGGTGAACGACTTGCCTGCCCCCAAATAGTAGGGACCGGGGTCGGTCGAACCGGCATCGACGCCGATCAGATGCGGCTTGCGTTCCATCCCCCGTTTGAACGATGCCTCGGGAAACCCGTACCCCAGAATCGCCGTGGGCGACAACACCCTGAATTCCCTGCTCATATCTTCATCATTCCCTTCCTGAGAAAATACCGCTTCACCACAGAGCCTCGGAGGCACAGAGGGAGAGACGATTTCTTTCTCCGTGACTCTGTGACTCTGTGGTTCGTTGTTGTGTCGGCATGCCGTATGTTCTTCGTGCCGAATTGCCTTCCACGTTACTTCCGGCTGCGCAGGATTGCGAGCGTGCGTTCCATTTCATTGTTGACGATATTGAAACCCTCGTCGAAACCCATGCCCGGCTTGGCCAGCATCCGGTCGGCCCGGGCGGCCACGGCGAGATGGACGCAGCAGCGCGCCGAGATGTCGGTCTCGTTGCAGGTGCCGCCCTGGTAGGCCTCGACGCCCTTCTTCTTGCAGTAGAGAACGCTTTCGACGATGTCCTGGACGCCGCCGAGGTCGGGGGTCTTGATCTGGAGCATGTGACCGGCGCCGGCATCGGCGAAGTCCCGCACGTCCTCGAACGTGTTGCACCACTCGTCCGCGACGACCCGCACCTTCGACCCCCTTGCCTTCAGCTGCCCGCAGATCGTCGCCAGCGCCTCGATCTGTCGCTCGCGGTGCTCGACGTCGACGGGACCTTCGATATACAGAGGCAGTCCGCCGGCATCCGGCTCCAGGGAGGCGAGATACTCGGAGACCTTCGTCAGGTCGCCGCCGAACGCCTGGCCGATCGTTCCATAAACATCGATATGCAAAGCGGGCGCGTACGACGGATCGACCCGCAGTTCACGGATGCGCTTCACGAGCCAGCGGATATACTCGCGGAGTTTCGAACCGTCGCGTCCCAGCTTCTCGTCGATGTTGTTGATCAGCCCGTGGGGAAGGGCCTCGACGCGCTTGAGGATCATCTTGTCCGCGTTCTCGTAGCGGTTGTCGCCGGTCTGGGCGAACACGGGAACGCGCTCGGCGATGACGGGCAGGCCATACTCGTCGCAGACGACCTCGGCCATCAGCCGGTGCGTCGCCTTCGCGCGGGCGTCGAGCAGCGCCTGGGAAAGGCCGTATCGGAGCGCCGTGTGCAGCCTCTTCCCTTCGAACTCGAGCGTCATGAACCGGCCGACGAGGTCCCGGAACTTCGCGATCTCGAGGCCTTCGAGCAGAGGCCGGACGTTCTTCTCGAGGAACGGCAGATACGTGTCGGCAAGGAACAGCGGGTCACGGCCGCCGGCGCCGGAATACTGGACCGCGCAGCAATCGCCGACGGCGATCTGACCGTCTTCGAGTTCGAGCATCACCGAGACCGCCTCGCCTGCGACGCGGATACTGCGGAACCCCGGCGTGGCCGGTTCGCCTTTGTACACGAACCCGTCGTGCGCCGCCCCCTTCTTGATTGCCCGCTGATCATCGAAGAAAAACGACGAAACCCCTTTCGCAAACACCGCCCGCCTGATCTTCATATATATTATCTCCTATTAATAAACAACACCGTATATTTCAAGCTTCATGGATCTCATCCGCAGATGTCGCGGATGAAATCCTCGAGTCCGACATGTTGTGAACTTCAAGCGTCCCTCTTCAAGCTTCCCCGTTTTACCGGGGTCTCCCGACGAGTTTGCCCTTGCTGACCGCGTAGATGTCGTCCGTGACCATCTGGAAGCAGAGGGCGCGCTTCTCTGCCGTCGCCCGCTGCTGGAGACGTTCCTGGTGGAACGCCCAGACGTCGTCTGCCATGGGCACGTTGCCGCGCTGGAACAGCCGGATGCACCCCTCGTTGTCGCGGATCGGCAGGATCTTGCCGTGGTTGCAGGCCGCGGGGGCGAACGGCACGTCCATCACGCCCGCCGCGAACGCAGCGATGATGCCGGCCTCGATATCCCCGTTGCCGAGTCTCTCGACGGCGTCCATCACCGTATGCACTTCCTTCCTGATGATCTCGATCTCTTCCTGGAGGCGCGGGCTCATCACGGCGCGCTGGTCCGCCAGCATGTTCACGACCTGGCGGGTCGCCTTCAGCCCGGCGGCGTTGGCTTCCTTCGTGGGAATGCCGCGCGCCTCGTGCGGGGTTTTCACGATCACCTTCGTCGCGCCCGACAGCGCCGCGACGGTCGAGCCCCAGCAGATGACCGAAAACGCCCTCGACTCGTCCTCGGGGAAGCCGCCCATCCACTGGTGAAACACGGTCGTCAGGTCGTAGCCGGAGAAGCCGGCCTTCCTGAAATACTCGTCGGCCAGTTCCCGCAGCGAGAGCATGGCCGCGACGTCCTGGAGGAAATTGCCGCCCTGGCCGTAGCCGAGAGTCAGGGAGCGGACGCCCTGGCTGAGCGCCAGCAGCCCTTCGACGATGGCGACGACGTGGCTGACGAACGGCGGCACGAGGGTGCCCGTCAGGGGGCCGAACGGCTCGCGGTTGATGCTGACGCCGTTCTCCTCATACCAGCCGACGAGCCGGTCGACGTATTTCCAGTCGTCGATGCTCTTCTGCAGCGGGACTTTTTTTGCATAGGGAATATTATAGGAAATGCCGCCGCCTTCGAAACTCGTGAAGCCGGCCGCCAGCGTGATATCGGCGAGAAGCCTGGCGTCGGGCGTTCCGTGCCGAACCTGGAGGGGGGATTTGAGGGCCTCGACGACCTGCCGGCAGCCGGCGAGGCCGTGATTGACGGCCGGGAAGCCGTTCAGCAGCGATGTCCCGGCCTGAAGCGATTTCTCGATACCGTTGGCCGCTTCCTGATACCGGTTCTGGCGGGTATAGGCGTCGATCGTGGTCGGCAGCAGGTCCGCCTCACCCTCCGTCTCGAGATACTGAAGGAGCTTGATGTGCTCGTTGACGAGCGCGACGCCGGCGCGCGGCTGCAGGAGGGTCCGACCCTGCTCGTTCGCCTTCTTCATGGCCAGGGCGAAGTTGCGGCCGGCCGGGAGGGCCTTCTGATACGCCAGCGCCTCGTCGAGACTCAGCCCCTTGCCCGTTGGCCAGCTGGCGAGGACGGTGTCGCGGATCGTGAGAAATTCGTTCCAGGTGAGAGAATTCATACCGGGTCAGGCTCCTTGTGAAGTCTGTGTGATGGCGTGTCGTGAACGACCGGTGGAGACCGGGGCCAGCGATTGGCCGGCAAGGGCCGCGGCGAGTTCAGGATACGGTGAAGCGAGGTTGCCGAGCAAGGGAAGAAGCCCCTCCCGGTCCCGCACCATTCGCGGAGCTGCGGGAAGCAGTGGCATTCTTCCGTCTGCCGCGGGGGCGGATGAGGCGGCGATCGCGCCGAGATACAGCGACTCGTCATCCGACGATGCCAGATACCCGCCCGAGCCGATGATGGTGCGAATGCGGCGAAGATCCTTGCCGCGCTGCAGAAAGACTTTTCCGCCGGGTGTCCAGCTTTCCTCGATGGTTCCGGCGTGCCGGGCGATCGAAAGGGAAACGCAGACGGCCGCAAGAATGCGGTCGAGAGCCTCCTGACGGGCTGTTGCCGGGAGCCGGCCGGGGGTTTCGGAAATCTCGTCGACCCAGGCTTCGAGCTCGTGGCCGCCAATACCCGCATCGTCACGAAGTCTCTCGAGGACCGGGCCGCCAGAGATGAGGACCGATCGTGCGCTGACGCGCATGCCGAGGTCGCCTTCGACGGTGCGTTTGACGGCCGGCTCCGGCAACCCGCGCAGGATGACGCTCCCATCGGCGGCGGCCGACTCGCTGTTCGTATACACATCGGTCGTGGCCCCGCCCATGTCGATCAACAGCGTATCGGCCCAGTTCGGGGAAACGGCGGCGAGCCGATCCACCAGTTCGAGAACGGCGCGCGGCGTGGGTTTGGGCTCGGCCCCGAACGCGTCGATGACGCGCCGCAGGCCTTTTCCCTCGATCAGCCGGTGGAGAAACAGATCGCGGATGCGCTTGCGGGCAGGCTCGATGTTCAGCTGGCCGAACTCGGGCATCAGATTCTCGGTCACGATCAGACGCCCCTCCGGAAACATCACCGGAACCTCATGGGCGACGGAGCGGTTTCCCGCGAACAGGACGGTCGCTTCAAGGCCGGCTTCGGCCAGGCGTCGGGCGTTTTTCAAGACATACGCCGCATTGCCGCCGTCCGTACCTCCGGCAAGCAGGATGATGTCCGGGCGGTCGAGGCGCATTCGTTCGATATCGTCGGGAGTCAGTTCGAACGCGTAGGCCCCCGAGACCTTGCCGCCGGCCGAACAGACTGCCTGGCGGGCGACGCTGAGGGTCAGGTCGGGCACGAGACCGACCGCCGCCACCTTCAGGCCGCCTTTCGCCGAGCAGGAAAGGTGTGCCGGGAGGTCGAGCGTCACGCCGTCGAGATCGTCGAGGCCGGCCGCGATTCTGTCTGGCAACAGGCCGTGCAGGACCCGGGCGACGCCGCGCGGAAGGTGGTCGACGGTCGTCGGCGTCGAGGCACGCGCGATGATGGACCGGCCGGAAAGGTCGATCAGCGCGCCCTTGGTGTACGTCGACCCGATGTCGATCGTCAGTATTCTGTTGTCGGTGCCTGGCATGGAAGATGGCAAGCCGCGGGAGCGTTGCGACCCGGCGAAGCGGGAGAGAATGTGCCGGATCGGCGTTGCCTGGCTCGGTTATCCTTTGATGTTAAATGTATCGTCAAATATAAAGCAACTCGGTGCCACTCGTGACCGCACGCGAATCAGCCGGCTTGGCCCGTCCGTTCGATGTCCTCGCGGATGAGCCTGGTGGCCTGTTCGAGGTCGATGTGCGTGACGGACGCAATTTGTAGGAGGTATAAGG
>CAYMEN010000017.1:0-111556 GCA_964389325.1 uncultured bacterium
TCCGAGGAACGGCCCTTTCCGGTACTGGCTCATATCAAAATGTGCAAAAGTCCACCTCGTGTAACTTCCGCTAATTTGAACTGGATGAGAACCTGGCGCTTCTTTCTTGCCAGCGTTTCAAGAACACCGACGGTGTTTGCAACGATTCCCGGCTTGCCGACCAATACCAGCCGATTTTCTCCGTCACCTTGGATCTTGATATCCGTTCCGCGAATGACCTGTTTGGCTGTTTCAAGGTTCATTTCACCGATCCGGACTTCGGTATGTTTTGGCTTGGCATTTTCATCCAATGTCTTGAGAATATTGACAAGCCGGAGATGCTCTTCTATCGGCCCTTCTATCAGAATCGAGCCGGTGCCGCCGAGGTCCGTGACGGCAGCCCTTCCCTTTGCAGCGTCAGCTGCTTTGACAGCCTCTTGCGGCGACAGAAATTCGGGGGTGAAAATGACGCTTCCCCAACTCACGGATTTTCGCCATCGTATGAGTTTTTCCTCATACTGGGCAACTTTTTCAGAGATTCCTTTCCACGTGAGTCCGCTGGGTTCCGCTTTCACTTCGACCCCATCCAGACGAACTTCTTTCGCCGCCAGATTTCCCTCGGCCAGGCTCATCGGAAGAGTTCGTTCGATCACGGCGAGGTGGGTGAATTTCTGTGATACCGACTGAATGTCTCGGATCTGGTCTTCCGGCCCGAAGAGGAGAATGGATTGGTTGTCCTCGGGCAATGGCGCGACTTTCACATTCGGCGCAATTTGATTCACGAGGGTCGTGACCCATCTCGTTTCAACTCCCGCCGGTGCTTTGATGAGCGTGGTTTGCATTCTCAATTGATACAAAGCGGCTCGCTCCGGTGGGAACAGGATTATCCCGTCATTTCCGACATTGCATGACTGCAAACCCAGGATCGACAGAACGACCTTGAAGGCGCGTTCGATATCCATCTTCGGGAGATGAGCTGTGATCTTTCTGTTTTTCTGAATGGTTTCATCGAGAAATACGTTTTTCCCGGTTTGCCGGGAATACAACTCGACGATCTGTGAGAGAGGCGTGTCGGCAAATTTCAGATCTTCTGCAGATGCGGATACCAGCATGGCGAAGATCGCGAAGAATAAGAGCATGCCTACACGTTGTCTCATCGAGACCCCTCCTCCAGGCGAACAACCCAATCATCCTCGGGATTGCGCCGGACCCGGATTTCCGTTTTCGATGCCGAAAGAACCTCGATGTCCCCAAGAACATCTCCGGGAACCGCAAGGACGGACTTCTGATCTATTTCCAGCATCAGCGTCAGACTCGCATTCATTTCATAGTATCCGACATATTTTATGTTCGGACGAGGGCTTGCAACTACCTGCTGATGAATTTCTTCATTGAACAGGTTGGTCTGTCCGAGAGAAACATCTGTTGGAAGATCTGGTGAGGGCTCCGGCAACGAGAGTCCCTCGCCGCCTGGCCCCTCCCATGGCCCACTGCGGACCGTCACCTCGCAGGAAGTTCTGATTTTCCCGTCGTTCCGTTTTTCGAGTTCAAGCCGATTCATGAGAAGATAGGGCTTGTTGCCCAGAGAGCGTAAAAAGGCTGCTGAATTGACGTATTCACCGAAGCCGGCCAGGGAATACTGAGGCGGTTCGCCACCCGTGCATTGCGATTGGAGGAGAGTGAAACCGGCCGCTGTCGCTGAAGTGGACCCGGTTTGGTGGACACTTTTTCGCTTATGATTGAGAAGGAGGTGTCCCCATGCCCAAGACTCGTCCCCCCATATCCACCGGAGGCTTCGTATTCCTGGCCGACCGAGAATAGGTCACGGCTGACGGACGACGGAGCCGGCCTCGAATACTTCTGCATCGATGAGATTCACGGTGGCCGCGAACTCGGGCGAATCGATGACCGTCGCGTCGCCGAGGGGACCCGTCACCTGGTATTCATACCGGTAGATCAGCAGAAGAGCCGACAGGAAGACCTTTTTCGGATTCTCGGGCATCGGGAGGTCGCGCCAGGTTGCTTCAAACGTCATCGGCTTGAGAGGCAGCTTCAGGATCGTCACGGTTCCGCTTGCGCCCGGCAGGCGGAAGTAACTGTATTTCTCGGGTTCGCTTCCCTTGATGGAAATATAGTTTTTGGAATATGACTCGACAAGCGCTTTGTGGAAAGCGAGAACGCCCTTGCCGCTCCAAACGACGCGGTCGTTCTCTGAAATGCCTGTCGGCTCAGGCTCGGCAGGGTTCAGATACAGCGAAAAGAAAGGAGTATATTTGTCGAAATAATTTTGCGGCGCCAGGGCGCTGCCCTCAGTGGCCACGTCTTTCTGCGGAATGACCAGGGTCGGATACGGCTTGTCGGCGGAGAACATCTGGCCGGTCGGCGCGATGAACCCCTTTTTCACCCGCAGGTTGTCACGATTCGCCAGCCAGGCCTTGAACGTCTCGCCATCCGGCAGGAGATGCAGACCGAATCTGTCGATGACGCGGTTCGCGGCGGCTTCGGCGCTCAACCACGCCGGAAACTCGAAGAATTTCAGGAAGAACGTGGATGATCCCGGCGTTGCCCGTGCGGGAAGCGGGAAGCCGAGCCCACGGATGCCGTCCAGGTCGATGTTTGTGATATCTGCTGCGCCCGGGATGGCGTTCGGCGTCACCTGCACGGCGGGAACGGCTTTCCAGACGTCGTCGGCCGCATGCTCGTCCGCGTCGAAAAAGGCGAAATGGAATCCCAGTTTCCCGTCGACGGCCCAGGCGGGCCCTTCGGCGCAAAGCGGGGCGGAAAAACAGGCCACGAGCGCGATCGCGAGCAGGGCGGCGAGATGGAAACGCATGATCAACCCTCCATGTTCGCGGGCGCGGAGACCGTTCCCGCGGATTTGCGCCATGCGGTCGGCATGGTGCCGGTGACGTTCTTGAACACCTTGTGAAAATAGTTCATGTTATTGAATCCGACCGACCGTGCGATCCGCTCGACGGTCTCGCCGCTCCCTTTCAGCCGCTCGCAGGCGCGCCGGATGCGGAGCGCGTTGAGATACTGGAAGACGCGCTGGCCCGTCGACTTCTTGAAGATGCGGCACAGGTGGTTCTTTGAGACGCCGGCCCAGTCGGCGATCTCTTCGAGCGAGAGCTCCCGGTCCATGTGCGCCTCGAGGAACATGCCCACCTTCGCGGTGACCGGGTCCGACGGCACTTGCTCGCGGTTCGCTTCCGAAAACATCCGCACGAAATTGACCAGCAGCTCGTCGAACGCAGCCTCGATGGCCGTCGCGTATCCCCAATACCGGCCGGTGGCCTCGGCATGCAGCTTTGCCGCGGCGGCCGAGATGTCGCGACCGGTGTTTCTGACCGTGCACTGGCAGCTGGAGAAGCTGCCCATGACCAGGTTGACGTCTCCGCCGACCCTGCGGATGAACGCCTCGAGAACGGCCTTGTCGAACATGACCAGGAGAAAACCGATCTCGACGCCGGCGTCGAACACCTTGGTGCAGTCGTGCGACAGGGCGAACGACACGAGCCGTTCGTGCAGATGATGGGTCAGGGTCGTGGTGTCCGAGTGAAAGTGGCCCTTCTCGCAGAGAAAGATGCCGATCCGGTCGCTCTTGAGGGTGAGGCTCGTCTTTCGCTGGAACCGGCCTTCGAACCGATACAGGGAAAAGTTCCGGTGTTCGAAGACCAGCGTCGTGAAGGGGTGCTCGAGCAGGCTTGCCATCGTCAGGGGATCAATGATCCGTCGAAACGGGCGGCTGGTTGGGGTTTCCGGCCACCTTGCCCGTCCCATGGCATTTCGGGCAGGCGTAGGGATAGTTGCCGGGGCCGCCGGTCAGCCGGCCGGTGCCGTTGCAGTCGGGGCACATCTGGGTGTTCTGCTCCATCGAGGCCTGCGGAGCCGCGCCTTCCTTCATTCCGTCATCGTTCTGGCCGTGGCAGAACTTCAGGTTCTTCTTCAGATACTCCTCGAACGCCTGGCAGAACTGGGCGAGATCGTTCGGATCGCGGCTCGTGAGGATGTTGCCGTCGACGACGACGGGTTGGTCTTCGACGACCCGGCCGCCGGCGTTGCGCAGGTCGGCGCGGATGTCGCCGACGCCGGTGATCTCACGGCCCTTCACGAGGCCCGCGCTGATGAGCACCTGCGGCCCGTGGCAGATCGAGGCGATCAGCTTGTTGGCTTTCTGGGCCTTCTGCACGAAATCGAGAATCTTGCCGTCGGTGCGCATGATGATGGGGTTCCAGGCGCCGCCGGGGATGATCACCGAGCAGTAGTCGGTCGGATTGGCTTCGGAAACGGTCTTGGTGACCGGAATCCAGACGGACGGCTTGAGAAACTGGACGGCCATGACCCGGCCTTTGATCCAGTCGGGGGTGATGACGTGCACTTCGGCGCCGCGGGCGCGCAGATACCTGAGCGGGTAGGTTCCCTCGACTTCCTCGAAGCCGTGGGCGCAGACGAGGGCGACCTTGATTCCCTCCATGCTCTTCGGGTCCTTCACCGGGACCTCGGGAACGTTGTAGGGCATGCCGGAATCAACTTCTTCGAACTTCACGGCCTGGAATGCGGGCTCCGCCGCGAACGACACCATGGTGCCTGCCAGGACCAGAAAACTCAGAACCAGAACGAGACGCTTGATCATACGGATACCTCTTCTTTTTTCAACTTCCGAGGCGTGTTCCCCGAACTTTCACCGGAGCCGCCCCTCGATGTCGAAAGGTTACCCGAGCGTGGCCACGGCGAAAAGGAAGGATATTTCCCTGTTTCAGGAACAAAATACGCATGTGCGGTTCGCCCGCCTGTATCAAGGCTGTTCCGGGGCCGGAGAAGCGGGGTCAGGAGCCTCTTCCGCCGGTTCCGGGGCGGGGGGCTCGGTCACGGACGAGACGCCGACGCGGTTGCGGCCGGCGTGCTTGGCCTCGTAGAGGGCCTCGTCGGCGATCTTCATCATCTCGACGGTCGTTTCGGCGTAGTTGTAGGGAAGCGCGCTGAGGCCGAGGCTGATCGTCACGTTCAGATCGCCTTTCGGACCCGGGAACACCGATGTCTCGACCTTCTGGCGCAGGCGCTCGGCGAACAACCGGCCGCCCTCGAGGTCGGTTTCCGGCAGGATCACGCAGAACTCCTCGCCGCCGTAGCGCGCCGCCACGTCGGTGTCGCGGATGGTGCAGCGCACGATCTTCGCGACCTCGCGCAGGACCATGTCGCCGGTCTGGTGGCCCCACGTGTCGTTGAACTTCTTGAAATGATCTATATCGGTCATGATAAATGAGAGCGGCTTCTCATACCGTTTCGCCCGCCGGAACTCCTCCTCCATGCGCGACTGGAAGTGGCGGCGCACGATCAGCCCCGTCAGTCCGTCGATCGTGGCGAGGTTGAACAGCCGGGCTTTCTCGACGACCACGGCGGCCTGGTTCGCCATCGTCAGGGCCATCTGGAGGTCCTCGTGGTCGAACCCTTCGTCCGTCTTGTTCACGATGTTCATGACCCCGATCGGCGTGTCACGCACCTGAAGGGGAACGCACAGGATCGACCGGACGGCGCCTCGGCCGCCTGCGAACCGTTCGAATCCCTTTTCCCGGGCTGTATCCTGGATCAGCCTCGGCTGACCGCTCGAAAACACCTCGCCTGCGATGCCGCCGCCTTCGCGGAACTTCGCCAGCAATTCCGGGTCGACGGACGCCTCTCCCTCGACCCCGAAGACGACGGCGGCCTCGACGAGGCTTTCATACCGCTCGTCCAGCATGAACAGCGAACCGCGCTCGGCTCCGAGAGTCTGAACGCATCGGGAGAGGATCGTGTCCAGGGTTCGCTTCAGATCGCCCATGAAGTTCACGGCCTGGCTGATTTCGTTGACCATCGACAACTCGCGCACCTTGCGCGCAAGCTCCCGGTTGCGCTGCCTGAGATCACCGAGCTGCTGTCCGAGGCGCATCAGCGCCCACTGGATCGGCAGGAGGAGCAGGAGCGGCACGGTCTCGAGCACTAGGTCGCGGTTGAAGGCGAGCACGGCGATGACGGGCCAGCCGATCCAGAGCGCGGCGATCGCGAGGTTTCCGGCGACGCTCCCGGTGCGCCAGATGATCCAGGCGGCCAGGAGGGCGACGGCCAGCAGCAGGACGCACGTGCGGGAAGGGTCGAGACGGCGCAGGATGCGGCCGCTCATGATGTTGTGGACGAGATTCGCGTGAATCTCCATGCCGGAGATCGCCCCGAACGGCGAGAATTTCACGTCCTCGGAGGTGCCCTTGGCCCGCGTGCCGACGATGACGGCCTTGCCGCGCATCAGTCCGGTCTGGAAGCGCCCTTCGAGCACCTCATGGTAGGCGACGTCGTCGAAATACCCTGTCTTCCCCCCGTAATTCAGCATCAGGGAGCTGATCGGAGAGCCTGGGTGGGTGCGTTCCCGACGGGTATAGAATTCCAGCGGCCTGCCGCCGATTATTATACCGCCTGGTATTATATTTATGCCTGCGTCGAGCAGACTGGCTGCGATCACGAGGCCAAAACAGCGGTATACCTCTTCCCCGAGCTTCTTTTCCAGGAACAGATGGCGCATCACGCCGTCGGTGTTCGTGAACTGGTGCTCCATGTCGATGAAGCCTTCCGACGCGACGGGGGCCCTGAGGCCGGGAATCGGACGGTCGGCCACGAGGCGTTCGACCATCTCGCACGTGTCGTTGTCGAGGACGGTTTTCTTCACCATCACGAGGGGCAGGACGACCCTGCCGAACGAGGCGACCGCTTTCGCGAAGATCGCGTCGTCTTCGGGGCCCGCGATCGACGGCTCGCTGAACATGATGTCGAACGCCGCCACCCGGGCTCCGGCCGAGGCCAAAACGTCGAGCAGTCGGGCGTGGATCGCCCGGGGCCACGGCCACGGGCCGAGCTTCGCGATGCATTCGTCGGTGATCGAGACGAGCACGACGTCGCGGCTCGGCGGCAGTTCGCCCCGGGAGCGGAATCGCAGGTCGATGCTGCCGTTCTCGAGATCGACGAACCAGCCGTTGAAGAACAGCAGGACGGCGACCAGGCCGAATGCGAGACCGGCCAGGGCTTCGCCGCTCACGACGAACCGCCCCCGTCCGCGGAACGACGCGTTCACATCAGTCATTATTATACATCACGTTATATAATTTATGAATGGCAGAATTGGAAACGCACCGGCATGCGTAGGGGCGGGTTTGAAACCCGCCCCTACAGGATCACTGCGTGTTTGCGCCGGTCAGGCCGAGGCCGGGGTGATCTGCGCCCGGACCTTCTTCATATCGCGGAAGGTGTCGTGAAAGGCTTTGTCAGACCGGGGAAACAGTTTCAGCGCCTCGCGATACTGGCGGATGGCCTTGTCGAACTGGGCCTTGTCGCGGAACCGGTCGCCGCGCTGGCGATACAGGACCGCGAGTTTGCGGCGCGACTGGAGGAACTTGTCCTCGTAGGCGTTCGGGCTGTTGTAGGCGGGCGACAGTGGATCGGTCTGGGTGAACGAGGAGTACAGGTCGAGCGCTTCCTCGTATTCGGCGACGGCTTTCGACCAGGCGTCGGCGGATTCGCCTTCCTCGCCTTCCTCGATCTCCTTCAGTTCTTTCTTCGAGAGCTTGGCCGCGATGTCCTGGCCGATCTGGTCGATGAAGGCGCGGTAGATGACGTCGTTGTCATCGATCAGCAGCTGCGCCCGTTTCAGCAGCGAGAACGCCTGCCGGTCGCGGCCCGCCTGGGTGGAGCGGTGAATGCGGGCGAGATAGGGTTTCACCAAGTGGCGGCGGCACTCGCGCAGCGCGTCGCGTACATACTCGACGTACCGGTGCTCGACGGGAAGACCGGCGAGCGACTTGAGGGCCTCCTGGTATTCCAGGATCGCCTCGCCGAAATTCTCGGCGCGCCTGAAGCTGTCGCCCCGCTCGACCAGCGGCGTGATCTCGCCGTGGATCTGGCGGTCGCGGACCTTCACGCGGGCCTTGTCGAGAAAAGGCTTGATCTGCTCGAGGAACGCGACATCCTCGTCCCCGGCCAGGTCGGTCGCAGTCTCGAGTTCGTCGAGGGCGCGCTGCCATTCGCGGTTCTCGGAAGCAATCTTGCCCCATTCGAAGTGTGCCCGGGCCAGCTTGGCGTTGACGCCAACCATGCGCGACAGGATCTCCTCCTTCAGCGCCTGGTCGTCAGAGGTCAGCGGCATCTCGGTATCGTCCTCGGCGATGCGGTCAAACTCTTCCAGCGCCTTGCCGTAGAAGCCCTTGGCGGCGCCCCAGTCTTCGGCTTCGCGCCTGTTGTCCCCGTCTTCCTTCAACGCTTCGATCAACTGACGGCTCTCGATGTTCATTCGTTCTCTCCTTCGCGGGTCGATGAGGGTTTCGCGGTTTTCGAAGATCGTTCCATGCGGCGGGCGGCGGTCTGCGAGTCGAAAAATTTCAGTCCGTCGCTTTCCGACGCCCCAGCCTGCCGATAATCGTCGGCCGCCTGGTTGTAATCCTTCTGGTGATAATGCACGTATCCGAGCAGCGAGCGGGCATCCTGGTTGTCCGGCTGCAGGGCGAGCAGACGGGTGAGACTTTCCTCGGCCTCATCATACCGCTGCAGCTGAATCTGGACAAGCGCGAGCTCCCACCACAGCAACGGAACGTCAGGGTGGGCGTCGGTCAGCCCATGGAAATCGTTCAAGGCGAGAGAAAACCGGTTGTCGGCAATGCGGCGCTTGGCTTGTCGGTAGCGCGGATCCTTTTCCGGTGCGTATTCTCGGGAAGAGGTGGTCGCTGCTTCCTGCCGTTTCCCAGCTTTAACGGGGGCGGCCGGCTTTTTCACCCGATCGGCCGGGCGGCGGGGGGAACCCTCACGCGATGCCGTCCGGTCGGCCCAGGCAACGAGGCGGCGGACGTCGTCGGCGCGGCGCGACTTCGGGAATGTGTCGATGAAGACTTTTCCCCACTGGGAAACCATGGGCTTGAGCCCGAGCGCGGCTCGGAGCCGGATACCTTCGAAATACGCACGCTCGATCAGCTTCGACTGGGGAAATTCGGTCAGGATGCGGTCGTAGACCTTGCAGGCCTCGACGGGCTCGCCGAACCGGGCCGTGGCTTCGGCGATACGGGCGAGGACTTCGTCCGTGCCGGAGGCCGTCGGGTTGGCCTTGACGATCTCCTGGTCCTGCAGGATCTGGGTGGCGAGGGCCTCGCGCTCTTCGCCGGAAAGCGGAGGAAGCGCGACGAGATCGGCGATGCCGGTCATTTCCCCGGATGAGCCGCGGCGTTCCGGCCGGCGAGGTTCCGGTGTTTGAGATACCGCAACTTCCCGAGGGGCTTCCCGGGGAAGGGCCGTCCGGGCTTTCGCCTGCGCCTGCACGGCCTGATCAGCCGGTTCCGGTGCTGGTGCCGGAGCTTCCGACGGCCGGGACCTGGCTGGAGAGACGGTTTTTGCAGCGGGTTCCGCGGGGGCAGGCGATTCATCGGGCAGTTCGGGCTCAACGACCGCTTTCGGAGGCTTGACAGGCTCTGGAGCGGGTTTCGGGGTCGGCTCGGCCGGTTTCGATTCGGGTTCAGGTTTTGGCTCGGGCTCTGGTTGGGGGTGAGATCGGGATTGCATGGCCGCGATCGTTTCCTGGTCGACACCCTCGTAGACGGGAACGGGCCTGGTCGATGGTGCCGGGGCAGCGACGGTCTCGGTTGACCCCGTTTCGACCGGTGTTCCGGCCGGCGAGGCGGCTGCCGTGAGCGCTTCCGACGCGGCCTGTTCGGCGGCGGCGGATTTCGACAGGAGGCCGGCAAGCTCGGCGAACGGGCTGTCGGAATGATTCGAGATGATCTGCCGGCAGAACTTCTTCATCCCGGCGAGATCTCCCATGGATTTGCTGCACTGGGCGAGTCGGAACAGGGCTTCCGCCTGCTCCTCTTCGGCCGGGTTGCCGTCGAGAATCGACGTGTAAATCTCGGAGGCATCGGCCGGCTTCTTCGCCTCCATCAGGCAGTCGCCGAGCATGAAGCGGGCCAGGCTGACCTGGAACGGGTTTTCGGCCGTTTCCACGGCCTTGCGCAGGTTGCGGATCGCGCCGTTGAGATCGCCGGCCGATCGTTGTTTGATGGCTTGCTCCATGAATGCCGTCGCACCTTTGCCCGCTGCATCAACGGCAGGAGGGGCAATGCCGAACACCGCGGCCACGACGGCCGCCAGCAGCAGGCGTCTCCACCCTGCCGCGGAGGAGGCTGTTCTTCGACTCATGCTTCGATATCCTCTTCGAATGCGGATTCAATAAGGCCGGATGTATAAAATAATGCACCGAGTGCCGCCGAGGCAAGAAGAACCGAAAGCAGGGCCGTCCGGAACCAGTCCGATGTCATCTCGGAAGCGGGTGTCAGAAAGACCAGCGCCCACCCTGGCATCCGGTTCCCGCCGTCCTGCCGGATCGATCTCCAGGCTGCCACGTAGGAAATGCCTGCGATGCGCAGTTCCGACTCGCCTTCCTCGCCGGAGAGGGCGGCGGAGACCGCCTGGTGCGTGTGCCTGAGGCTGACCTGGTTGACGACGAGAGAGGGGCGGGGGTGGCCGATGACGACGCCGTCCTCATCCGTGACGATCAGCATCGAGCCGGGGCTGAGCTTCGCCCGGGCCGCCAGGTCGCCGAGGAAGCCCAGGTCGATCTGGGCCGTCAGCAGGCCTTCCGGCTCGCGGGTGGCGCCGCGAACGGGAACGCCTGCCTGCCAGAGGGGCCTGCCCATGCCCTCGTCGAAGACGGCCGGCCCCGGGAAAAACGGGCGGTTCTGGCGCAGACCGCGACGCCACCAGCCTCCGAACGGCATCGCCGGGCCGCCGATCTCGGAGACTCCCGCCACTTCCTTCCCATCGAGGCCGCGGAGGGCTACGGAGCGGATCAGGTCCCGGTCGTTGAGGGTTGCCGTAAGCAGGCGCCTGCTTTCCTGCGGGTTGGCCGGGATCATACCACCCCAGCCAAACGTTGAATCGAGCAGTTTCGCCGTCAGGATCAGGGGCTGTTCGAGGCATTCCACGTGGAACGCCGCCAGATCGGCCCAGCCGGGCCTTCGTGACATGGCCGGCAACGGGCGCATGGGCGGAAGTTCCAGGGTTTCGGGAACCGGGAGGATTTCGAGGAGGGGAAGCAGGCCGGCGTCGTATGCCCGGCGGCGTACGGCGGCCAGACGATATTCCATCATTGGGGCCAGGAAATTCCAGAACGAAACGATCGTGGAGGAGAGAGGAATATCATCGGAAGTCGAAGTCTGGGCGACGGCCAGGTCGGAGACGAGGGTCAGGAGGGCGGAGTTTGCGTTTCCCGCGATCTCAGCCGCGGGGCCGTGGCGGCGCATGTTTCGCAGTTCGGGAAGCCGGGAGAGGAGCTGGAGCGAGTCGGCGGCACCCGAAAGGGCGGTCCGGATGTCGCGGGCGGCGAGATCGGCGGTCAGAGCGACCTGGCGACGTGCCGCCTCGTCACGCTTGCTGCCGTCTTCGCGGATGAAATCCCAGGCGAGCCAGACGATCAGCAGGGCCACGATGGCGACGATGCCTTGAAAAAGCAGTAGCGATCGGCTTTTCGGGGTTTCAGCGGAAAACATGAAAATATCTCTCAACTCTTTGCCGAAAAATGCCGATATATCGAGTAAGGGATAAAAGAACGTTTTCGACAGGAGGTATGTTTATGCTGTGCCCACAATGCAGCGCGCCGATGGTCCAGAAGACCCATGCAGGACGCCAGTCTCCGTATTTCACGCTCAACTGCACGCATTGCAAGTTCGTCATCTTCTATCGCGGCCGCATTCTGCAGGACGAGTGAGGGCGCTCTTCCGGCCCGCATGCCCGAAAACGGATCTGAGCGATACATTTTCACGGTTGGGTTCCGTCTCTAAGGTTGCCTGGCGCCAGGTTTGTCCCCGAAGGGGTTGTCGACGATGAACTGTGCCGCCTCTTCTTTCGTGTTCACGATCTTCAGCAGCCGGTCGGCGTTCGTCGCCCGAAGCACCTCCCGCACCGCACCGCTCGGCCCCGCCACGACCAGATGGCCGTGACTCTTCACCAGCTGTTTGTGCAGTCCGAGCAACAGGCCGAGGCCTGACGAGTCCATGTAGGTGACGAGGCCCAGATTCATGGCGAGACTGATCACGCCTGACTGGGTCACCATCGAAATCGCTTCTTTCAGCTTTCCGATGGTGTAAACGTCCATCTCACCCTCGACGTTGATGACGACGACGCCCGATATCTTTTCCGCCGCTATCTGAAGACGGCTCATACGTTCTCTCCCATGAGCCAATAGCGTACCCCAACCCCCCACCGATTGCAACCACGTTCTCCCGTGCCCGGATGAGCGCATGCATTTCAGCCCGTGCCCGGGAAGAATAGAACGTGAATCACTGAGAACACAATGCTCACAGAGGTTTCACAGAGATTATTTCATTTCTCCGTGGAACCTCCGTGCCCTTCGTGAACTCTGTGATTCAGCGGTTGTGAACCGAATGCGTGTCTGCCATGCGTTTCGTTGCCTTGCGGGGATGGGCGTGATACACTTCCGCGGCGCCGGGAAAGGCTGTTCCGCCCCGGCCGCACCAGCGTCGAGGAGGATCTTCATGGCACGCCAGACAAACGTCCGCGCGACGGACGTTCTGCTCATTCTTTTCAGTTCGGTCCTGATGTCGGTCAGCATCGTCTGTTTCACGGCGCCGAACAAGATCGCGTCGGGCGGCCTGACGGGCCTCGCGACGATCATGTATTTCGCGATCGGAACGCCGATCGGCGCGATGGTGCTGTTCGGCAACCTGATTCTCCTCGGAATCCAGGCGAAACTGGTCGGCACGGGCTCGGTCTGGAAGACGGTGATGTCCGTCATCGTGACATCGGCCCTGACGGATCTCATGATGGGGCCGCTCCAGGTGCAGCCGCTCGCGAACGATGCGCTGCTGGCATGTCTGTACGGCGGCATCCTGTCGGGCATCGGGGTCGGCCTGACGTTCCGGGCGGGCGGCACCACCGGCGGCATCGATATCGTGGCGCTGATCCTGCATCACCGGTGGCATATCCCGATTGGCGACACCATTCTCGGCATGAATTTTCTCATCACCATGATCGCGGGAGCCGTCTTCGGCCCGAACCTTGCCCTGTATGGCTTGATAACGGTGTTCTTCAGCGGCAGGGTCATCGACACCGTGCTCGAGGGGATGTCGGTCTACCGATCCGTGCTCATCATCTCGAAACAGGCCGACGAGATCGCCTGGGGCATCATCGAAGACCTGCACCGCGGCGTCACCCGCCTCGACGGCATGGGCATGTATACGAGCCGGCCCACGCACATCCTGCTCGTGGCGGTCCGTCGCCAGGAAATGCCGATGCTGCGCAGCCTCATCCATGAGTTCGACCCGAACGCCTTCGTGATCGTCGGCGAAACCCGCCAGATCCTCGGAAAAGGCTTCATCGACCTCGGCGAACAGGTCCGCCGCGAATCCGCCACCTGACGCCCAGACTGGATCACCACAAAGACACAAAGGCACAAAGACCTTTCACCACAGTGTCACAGAGACACAGAGACACAGAGAGAATTTAACCAAACAAAACATCCGCTATAAAACCGTAGGGACGGTTCGCGAACCGCCCGGATCGCCTGTGATAGCGGTTGTTCAACCTTCTTTGTGTCTTCGTGCCTGGGGTGCTGAAAAATGTGCATGCACCGCGAAGGCGCCGAGACGCTGAGAAAATGATAACCATTCATCTATTATGACCCGTTTCATTCTCTGCGTCTCTGTGCCTCTGCGGTTCAGCCTTCGTGCCTTTGTGGTGAAGCCCGTTCTCACCTGCGGGACGTGCGTCTCTTCGACG
Organism: uncultured bacterium; assembly: GCA_964389325.1. Taxonomy (GTDB): domain Bacteria; phylum Muiribacteriota; class Ozemobacteria; order Ozemobacterales; family Ozemobacteraceae; genus MWAR01. The sequence continues at coordinate 13,774 of CAYMEN010000017.1, forward strand.
TCACCTCGGCGGCGAGGTGCTCGGCTTCGTCGACCATCTCTGACAGCAGCGTGATGCCGGCTTTCCAGAAGGCCGGCTTCGTGATGTCGAGGCCCATGCGCTTCGTCAGCACCTCCGGGCTCTCCGAGCCGCCGGCGGCGAGAAGTTCCATGTATTTCGGGACGAACGTTTTGCCGTTCTTCTTGTAAAGGGCATACAGAGAGAGCACCAGCAGTTCGCCGAAGGCGTAGGCGTAGCAGTAGAACGGCGAATGTATAAAGTGCGTTATATAGCACCACCACCGGCGGTAGCCGGGCGTCAGCTCGACCGAGTCGCCGAACATCGTGCGGTTGGTCTCGACCCACAAATCGCTCAGCTGGTCGGCGTTCAGCTCGCCCTGCTCGCGCCGCGCCTCGTGCAGCTTCTGCTCGAAGCGGGTCATGCAGACCTGCCGGAACACCGTGGCGAAAGCGTCCTCGATCTTGCCGCACAGCAGCGCGAGCTTGACTTCGGGCTTCTTCTGCCGCTCGAGCAGTTCGTGGAACGTCAGCATCTCGCCGAACACGCTCGCCGTCTCGGCCAGCGTCAGCGGGGTGTCCGACTGGATGTAGCCGCGCTCCTGCGAGAGGAACTGGTGGATGCCGTGGCCGAGCTCGTGGGCGACGGTGCTCACGTCGCGCAGCCGCTCGCTGTAATTCACGAGAATGTAGGGGTGCGCGTCCGGCGTTCCGGGCGCGCTGAACGCCCCGCCGCGCTTTCCTGGCCGCAGTTCGGCGTCGATCCAGTGTTTCGAGAAGAACAGCCCGGCGATCGTGCCGGCCTGCGGGGAGAAGGCGCCGTAGGTCGAGGTCACGAGCTCGCGGCACTCTTCCCACGAACAGGAGGGCAAATCGCGCGAGATCGGCGCGTAGCGGTCGTAGTCATACAGCTTCTTCAGGCCCAGCAGGCGGGCTTTCAGCCTGTAGTAGCGCGCCACCATGCCGGTGCTCTCGTCGCAGATGCGCAGCAGCGTGTCGACGGTCTTCTGGTCGATCTCGTTCGACAGGTTGCGGCTGGCCATCGGGGTCGGGTAACTCCGCAGGCGGTCGACCGTCGCGTGGTCCTGCACGAGCGTGTTGAACATGAACGTCAGGGGCCGCAGGTTCGTCTCGAAGCCCTCCGTCAGGCCCTCGGCCGCCGCGCGCCGGGTCTCGCGGTCGGGGTCGTACAGCATCGCGAGCGCTTCCTGCTCGCTCAGGTCGCGGGCTTTCCCCTTGACCTTCACCGGGAACCGCATCGCGCCCAGCGTCTCGTCGAACAGGCGCACGAACGCACGCGAGCCGGTGTTCTCGAGCTCCTCGATGATCCGCTCCTCCGGCTCCGACAGCACGTGCGGCCGGTACCGGCGCGACGCCTCGAGAAAATGCCGCCACGGGGCGATGGCCTTGTGAGCGATCAGCGCCTTCGCGGCTTTCTCGTCGAGGGCGCACCACTCGAGCATGAAGAACAGCAGGTGGGTGTGAATGCCCGTCGTGCGCTCCTGGACGCTCTGCATGAGGCGGCCGTACTCCGGGTTCTGCGTGTCGGCCGAGAACAGCAGGTTCGAGTAGATGGCCGGCCGGTCACGCAGGACGAGAATCTCCTCGTATTCTTTGACGGCGGCGGCCAGGCCAGGCCCGCTCATGCCGCGCTTCAGCGCGCCCTTGAACTTCTTCTCGAACGCGATCGCGCGCTTTTCGGCTTTGGCCAGGTCGGCTTCAAGGGCCGGGTCTTTCGGCGATGCATACAGGTCTTTCAGGTTCCAGCAGACGCCGGAGGCGGAGTTGAAGGTTCCAGTCGTGCGTTGTTTCGCCACGTGAACTTCCTTTCTGTGCGTGCGAGGTTCGTTTCAGTTGCCGAGAAGGGGCTTGTCGAGGTTCTGTTCGGAAACGGCATCCGGCTCTATATCGGTATAGGGTGTTGCCGGTGCTTCGGGAGATTCCGCTGGCTCCGACCCGCAGAATGCGGAAAGTGGGCCGTCGGCGCCTGGATGGCGCAGTTCAGACGGACCCTCTTTTGGGGAGGCGGGAACCGGCGGGGCCTCGGCCGGAATCACGTCCGCCGGCTTCGACGGGTCGAAGCCGTTCGCCATCCGGAGCGTGATGACGCGGCGCAGGTAGACGCCCTGCCGGGAAAGGGGAAGCGAGAAGTTTTTCGACGCGGCCTGGCAGACGAGTTCCATCTCGGCCAGGGCCTCGCGCTTCTGCCCGCGCGCCTCGAGGACGTAGCTGCGGCCCATGCGCGCGTCGAGCGACGACGGGGCGATCGACAGGGCATGCTCGTAATCGGCCATCGCACCGTCGACGTCTTTTTTCACGAGGCGGATATTGCCACGGATGAAATACCGCCGGGCAAGGGAAGCGCCTTTCGCGGTTCCCGACGGATCGGCGAGTTTGAGCCCCCGGTCCATGTCGGCCAGGGCCCGGTCGTGCACTTTTGCCCGGAACAGCAGTTCCCCGCGGGCCAGGTAGCCTCCGGCATACTCGGGCCGAAGCGCCACGAGCCTGTCCAGATCGGCCAGGGCCCGGTCGAATTCCTTCTTGTCGCGGTTCGCCGCGGCGCGGCACTCGTAGGCCGAGCCGAGCTTCTCGCCGGAAAGGCCCCCGAAGTTGATCGCGCGGCTCGCGAACCGGATCGTCTGGTTCAGATCACCTTTTTCCAGGGCGCTCCAGGCCGTATCGACATCGGCCTCACCGTCGAAAACACAGCCGGCCGCGAAGATCAGCGGAATGAAGGCCATGACGAGGAGGAGACCACGAGAGGTGGTTCTGGAACGGAATATCATGACGCTTCTCCTTCCGGTTCGGCTTCATGCGACCTTCTCTTCCCGTCGTCACGAAGGGCGACGGCGAGGAGAACCCACATGACCAGGGCATCGAGAACGACACTGAACAGCCACAGAAAGCCGGACATGCCGCCCGCGTAGGCGCGCACGCTTCCCATCGCGGCGAAGGTTTCGACGCCTTTTCCCGAAACGATGCCGCCCAGGTAGGCCAGGGGCTCGAACCACGGCTGCGCGAGGCCGATGCCCGCGATCTGGCCGCCCCAGAAAATGGCCAGCAGGGGCAGGGTCCAGCGCCAGACAGAGGCGTTTGCTTCCGAAGAGCCGGCCGGGTCGGGCCTGACGAGATGAAACAGCCAGCCGATGATGCCGGCGCAGGCCGCCCCGTGAAAAATGACCAGAAAACCCATCCAGTACCGGAGCCAGCCGGCCGCAATGCCGACAAAGGCCGTCACCACGAAGGCCGTCAGGATATTCCGGAAGGTAGCCATCGAATTCTCCCTCTCCGCATTGTGAATTTCCCCAAGTGTAACAAAACGCAGCGGCGTTCGACACATGTTCAGAACCGATCCGCAGATGGCCCTGATGAAGCAGATGTCGCAGATGAAATCCTGTTTATGATGCACGATTCGATCGTGCCGGCGAGGTGTGGAAACTCATGCGCCCGCCCTGCCGGAATTTGGACAATTTCCGGCGGCGCATTCCCGGTATTCCGCTTTGAAAGAGACTTTTGCAAGGTGGCATGGAAAATGCTTCATCACCGCTTCCTCGACAGAGTTTTGAATCGATAGGGAGGTTCTTCCGTGAAATCGTTGTTTCGGACCGTCTGCTGCTTCATCCTGATCGCATCCCTGCTGTTCCAGGCCGCGCCACAGGTGCTGGCCCAGTCGTGCGACGTCCATGCCATCCTGAACGGCGCCCATGCCGCGCTCGAGGAAGCCCGCTGCGCGATCGCGTGCAGTACCGGATACGCTTCCCTCCAGGTGGCGACGAGATACCTCGACCAGGCGAGAAACATCGTCGGGAACTATGCTTTCGCGGGGTGCTACCGGCATCTCGCATCCGACCTGCGCCGCGGCATCGACAAGGCCAAGGTTCAGATCCTCTGGAACGACCGGGGCGACGCGCTTGAAATCGTTGTCAGACTGCTCCGGACCGTCGAACGGGCCCAGGCCAACCCCGCGGCCCATACCCGGAACAACCGTTCGGCTGCCGGCGCGCTGGTCGCCGCTCCCGTCGCCGCGGGCCTGGGCGCCCTGCTCTGGGGCCTGTTCCGCGGCTGGAACTGGGGCCAGGTTTCCACCGGCATCGGCACCCAGCTGAGCAACCGGTTCACCCTCAACAACCACGTGTTCACCCGCTGATTTCCGCTTTCCCCGCCGAAAGGGCCCCATGCACTCCCGCCCGAGTGCGCCGGGGCCCTTTCTTTTTCGCCGGATTCCCTTTTGACTTTCCGCCTGTAATCCGCCACAATAGGCGCCGGAAGTTTCGCAAAATCCGGTGCGACGCCAGGAGAAAGTATATATATGAATAAATATAATAAAGTATCGAGTATGAAAAGGCTGGCTGGACGGTGCGCCGCCCTGCTGGCTCTTGCCGCGATGATGACGGTCTTTCCGGTTTCGGCCGATGAGCCGGCGGCGCAAAACGTCGCATCCGAGCCGGCGTTCTGGACGGCGCTCGAGAAGGATGTCGCCGCGACGCTGCTTCCGATTGCCCCCGACATCGACGCGTTCAGGCTCGGCCTGGAGATCGCCCAGGGAGACCGCGCCGTCGGAAGCGGCACGATCAGCGTGAAGAAAAACGACCATGCGCTTCTGGAACTTTCCGCTCAGAATGCGCTGTTCCGGTATCTGGCCGTCGGTGCGACGGCGACCTGCCTTCTTGACCTTGGCGGCACGCAAACCCTGTTTGTCTCGGGGCCGGAACGCCAGATCCCCATTCCCACCGTCAGAGTCGACCGGGCGGCGGAAGGGGAGTTCGCGATGAACCTCGTGATGAACCTCGCCGTGCTCGTCGCCACGCGGCCCATCGATATCGGCGTGCATCCGCAAACCCCGGCGCATATCGCGAAAAAGCTGCGCGAGACGCATCCCTGGTGTCTTGAAACCCCGTCCGAACTCCGGTTCTCGAAGGAACAGGCAGCTTCGGCGACCGTCATCCTCACCCGGCGCGACGGGTTCATCACCGCGTTCGAACTGGTGTTTCCGCAGGACGGCGCCCCGCCGGTCCGCGTGCGCGTCGATCCGCTTGCGATCGGTGCCGCCGCGCAGCATCCCGACATGGCCGGCCTGTTTCCCCCCGGAAGAATCCCCGAACCCGGCGCCGACACCCTGATCACCTTCATGCACGGCTTTTACAACGTGCTGTCGGGAATGATTCCAAGATAATCCCCCGCCCCCCCCATATCATGAGTATGATGGTGTAACCCCGCTGGGGAGTTCGATCCCGGCGAAGATGTCAACTTCGGCTCAAAGAATCGGCGAAACCCGTTCCTGGGCGGAATGATCGAACCATACATGCATGACCACAGAATAAAGAGACGTGGAGATCATATTATGAAGCCGTTGTACAGACTTGGTGCATCTTCTCTTGTCATATTCGGGGCGCTGGGATTGTTTGCCGAGTTGTCACAGGCGTCCGAGTTCCGGTATCTCGTGCCCGGAAACATCGTCATGACCCTCGAACCGAGCCCCGAGGCGATCGGGCTCGAGTCGCTGCCTCTGACCGCAACGGTCCGCGCGAAGATCGGCATACCGAAATATCGACGTCTTTTTCGAGTCGACCCCTGATCTGAAGGTGTATCCCGAAAAAACGAGCCTTTCCTCGCTCGCGACGGAGCCCCTGAAGACCAGGGTGACGGTCACGAAGACCGGAGCGATGACGAAAGGCGCCGATGACGAGTCCTGGGTTCGCATGCGCGTCGTCTACGAGCCTGATTACGAAAGCCTGCTCCGGATGATCGAGAACCCTTCCCGGTATCCCGACCCGAGCGAGCGCCAGCGTCTCGTGGACAGGGTCCTGGAAAATTCGGAAAAGCGTGCCCGCCAGACCGACGCCGTCCGGTATTTCCCCGCCCTCCACACCAGCGAAAACTGATATCCGCTTCATCAGCGGCATCTGCGGATTGGTTCTCAAGACGAACTCAGCATACCAGGGCACAAAACTCACGAAGATTTCACAGAGGAACTGTAATTCTCTGTGAAATCTCTGTGTTCACCGTCTTCTCTGTGATTCATTTCAATTCTCTCGAACATGGCGGGGAGTCCATGCGCTCACACCATTGATGGGATGGGTACTCCGGATATTCGATTCTGCGGGTATAATTGGAAAAAATGAGCGTTTCCGGAGGGTGAGTATGCGACGTCTGCGAATTGGAATTGCCGGTGCCGTGCTTGCGCTGGCCCTCCTTGCCGCCCCGTTGTCGGCGTGGGGGCCGATGACGCACCTGGCCGTGAACACGCGCGCGTGGTCGCAGGCCGCGCTCGATTCGCGGCTGCTGCTGGCCGTTCCCGAAAGCATAAAAGACCTGTTCATCGGCGGCGGCCCCGCCCCCGACATCAAGTTCAACGCCGGCAAAGGGTTTCCCAGTGAGTTTCACTTCGATCCGGAAACCATCCTGAGAATGGTCGATCTGGCGAAACGCGATCCCCGCTATGGCCTCGCCGATGTCGCGATGGCCCTGGGCTGGGCCGGCCACCTGTTCGCCGAGGTTCCGTCGGCGCATACCGCCGAGGGATATCCGAACACGAAGGTGACGGTGCCGCTTTCGAACGCGGGGTATATCAACCACCAGTTGTGCGAGCTCTGCACCGACATTCTCGTCTACCGCGACATGAAAGAGACGTTGCGCAAGGCGACGGTCAGCTTCCCGGTCCGCCTGCTCGAAGCCTCGATGAAAGCCGAGCACGAGCGCGATCCGAAGATCGCCACGATGTCCGCCGAAAGCCTCAAAATGGCGGGAAACGCCTTCCTGCCGACCGCCGTCGGTGTCCGGGCCATCGCCGACTACCTTCTCGAGGAGCGGCCCGAGCTGCTCGACGAGATGGATGCTTTCTACGGCGAGCGCGGGGAGCACATCGACCGGAGCGTGAACGATGTTGCGGCCATGCTGCGCGAGCATGGCCTGCTGAAGACGGCCAAAGCCTCGGCCGAGAGCGCCGACCGCACGTATCGCGTCCGGATCCCCTTGCAGGGGACGCTGAAAGACAAAACAAAGACATTCGTATATAATGCTCTGTTCAAATCGTTGCGCACTGGCGCGGCGAACGATATCTTCACCTTCGTGGCCTGCCATGCGATCGACGGCGTCATCTCGAACGGCCTCAAGGACAAACTGACGGAGGTTGCGGGCAAGGCCGTCGGCGGGAGCATCGCCGGCGACAAGCGGCACCAGCAGATCGTCATCCGGTTCGTCAGCGGGCTCCTCACCCGCCACGATCTCACCTTCCCTGAAATCGTCGCGTATGCCATTGAAGGCATCGAGACCGATCCGGCGTTCGTCGCGAAGCGGCAGAAACAGTTCGCGGCTCTCGGCCTCGCGGCGGACGGCCGCCGGAAATACGGCGCCGCCGATGTCTCGGCCGCGATCGCCGAAGTGAAGCGCATCGAGGATGTGCGGCGCGAGTGGCCGTGGTTCTGGCCGTTCCGGCCGTCCCTCGAAAAGCTCGCCGATGCGCGCTCGCGGGCTTCACGGTTGATGGCCTTCATGATCCTCGACGATGCCGCCGCCGCGCCGGCCCTGAAAAGCCGGGCCGATGCGCTTCTCAAAGCCGATCGCGCGCTTCGCACGGCGATGTGGAACTCCCGCTCGACGAGCTGGTTCACCCCGATCAAAAAGTGGAAGTCCCGGCAGGAACTCGAAAAAGCCGAGGCCGCGCTGGCCCCGCAGGAACTGTTCTTCGCCCAGTTGATCGCGGTCCAGCAGGAGATCGGCACGGGAGCGGACCGGGCGGCGAAGCTCGAAAAGCTCTGCAACCAGGCCGACATCCGGCGTCGCGAGATCAAGACCTGCCTCGCCAACGCCCGCGCCGCCCTCGCGAAGCTTCCGATCACGCGTCTCGCCGATCGCGAGAAGGTGAAAGACGAGATCCGGAATCTCGAAAACGACGAACGGGCCGCCGACGAGTACGTCGCCGCCCTCGAGATGCTCCGCAAAACCGACTCTGCCCCGGCTGCCGGCACTGCCACCGATACGGCGGCCGTATCCTCGGTCGCTCTTTCCGTGAGCGGAACGCCCGCCGTCACGATGCCGGAGAAATACGCCGGGCGCACCGACCTGGAGCTCCGTCGCCTGCGCGAAGCCGCCTACAGGAAATACACGGCGCTGACCCTGTCCCGCACGACGGACGACCCCGACGCGATTGCGGCCCTCCAGGAACTCCGCGAGATCGATCAGGCCCGCCGCGCTCTCGAAGCCATGCAGGGAGCAAAGTGACCGCCATCAGGCAGCGTCAGTTCGGCGATTCATATCAGGCATCCCTGGCAAGAAGGCCCATGCGCTGGGGATCGGGACGGTTTTTCCGGAACGCCTCGAACTCCCGCTTGATCTCGAGAAGCGTCGCTTCCGACGAGCCGGTTCCGCCGAGGTCGAAGCCCTTGCCCTTCGGAGGGCTCGCTTTCAGGTAGTAGCTCTTCGACCCCTTGCTGCCCCGCTGGATGTCGATCCAGAGCCGCAGATCGGCGAAGGGCACCAGGCGGGTGCGTGAGAGCGAGAACAGCCCCCGCGAATACTCGTACAGGAAGCCGTCGCGCTTGTCGGCCACGTAGAAATACTCGACGCTGCGCCCCACGTGGACGAGCATGCAGAAGCCGAGGAAGAGGACCGCCTTCAGCTGGTCAACCCGGAACTGGTGGTCGCCGCCGAACACGTTGAGAACGACGATGCCGCCAACGGCATACAGCACGAACAGGAGCAGGGCGATTCCCTCGGGGCCCCCGGTCATGTCGAAAATATAGCAGACCGACGGCATCCGCTCGATCTGTTCCCGGAGCGAACGTTTCCAGGGAATGAACAGCGTCGTGAGAAAATACACGATCGCTGCCCCCGTCAGCATCGCCGCCAGCCGGGTATTGTTGAGAAGCTGGTCGCGCGGCACTTCCGAGACGACCAGCGGTTTCCCCGGCTTGCCCGAGAGAAGAACTTCGCCGTTCGATTCGTGCGAGGCCACGCCGATCAGGTGCAGCCGGGTCGGCGCGAAATACGTCATCCGCAGCTTTCTCGATCTCGGGCTGAACGACTCGAAGGCGGGAAACACGTCGAACCGCGCGGAATGATGTGAGTAGATGCGGTCCGGGGAGCCCGCGAGACGGACGGCGCCGGCCGGCGTATCCACGGTGTAGTTCCTCGAGCCGCTGATAACCCGGTCGGTGATGGTGTGGGAGTTCTTTCCACGCTTCTCCGAGTGCGTGAACACCCCTTCGAACCAGAGCAGATCGGCCACCGGCAGCACCCTTCGGAAGGCCTGCTCGAAGCGCGGTTCATCACAATGCAGTTCGCGCGGGATCACCTTGCCGCTGAGACAGACATACTCGCCATCGCGCGGTTGAACGGTCTCACTGGCCGCTTTGAACGCCTTCGAGACCTTCAACTGGTCCCGGATGCCGTCGACGAGCAGATACGCGAAGATGACCTGAAGAACAAAAATGACCGCCAGCGCCCAGCGAAAGCCGTCCCTGCGCGTGGCCCGCACGTTGCCGCCCTCGAACATGGCTCCTCCCCCTTTGTCCGTTCCTGCTCCCAGTATGCCCCCACCCTCCTCCACGACGCAACATGCCATCGCAGATCATGTGTGGCATCTCCCTTTTTCGTATCTCATGCATGAAACGCCCTGGATGCTTCGTGATACACTCGGGGCGTCATGTATCGTGTCGCGAAAGCCGTTACGCCGGGGCGACGGGTGTTGCTGCTCGTCGATATCGAGGGCAGTCCGGCCTGTCGGAACGCCGCCGGATCGCAGCTCGGCACGCCGGAATGGGCCGTCGCGTGCCGCGAACTGACGCGCGACGTCGACGCCGTCGTGAAAGCCTTTTTCGAGGCGGGCGCGACCCACGTCCGGGTCCAGGACTACCACCGGACCGGGTTCAATATCTTCAGATATGAAATAGACCGGAGGGCCGTGCTCCGGCAGGGCTACAAGGCCGGGCCGGTGCCGGGAATCGGCCGCCTGCCGCCGGCGGATACGCTGGCGATGATCGGGTTCCACGCCTCCTCCGGCAGCCAGGGGTTCCTTCCGCACACCCTGACCTCGCGGCTCGCCCGGGTGTCGATCGACGGAAGGCCGCTCTGCGAGGCGGAACTGTTCGCCGGCGCCATCGCGGCCGCGCAGCCGCCTGGCGGGCCGGCCATCCGACCGAGGCTGTTTTCCGGCTGTCCCGTTGCTTGCCGCGAGGCCTCGGATGTGATGCCGGGAATTTCTATCGTCCAGAGTATAAAACTCGATCCGTCCGATCCGTCCGGGAGGGGGATGCTCGCCGGATGGCGGGCGGCTCTTGCCGCGACGGCGCGCGAATCGCTTGCTGCTCCCGGCGCGGAGCCGCCGGGCGGGAAGGGCCCCTTCCGGATCGGGATCGAGATGCGCGACGGCGCCCGCGTCGCGTCAGCCGTGGCTGCCCGGTGGGGGCTGGAATGTTCGGGACGCACGGTCTTCTTCACGGCGCCGGACCGTCTGTGCGTTTTTCGGAAACTGACGGACATCGCCTATCTTTCGCCCTGGATGAAACCAGCCATTTCCCTGCTGCTGCGGCTTGCCGACATGCGCGGGAGGCGGGCCCTCGCCGCCGCCGCGGCGTCGGTGCGCCCGTGATCGCACCGGGATACGCGCATGTCTGAACGTTTCATGGCGCGCGGTTGGGGGGAGCGGCTGGCCAGGCGCGGCTCGGCCTGGTGGGGAGCGGTCGTCATCCTGCTCGCGATGCTCCTGATCCGGCCCTGGAAAGACAGGTTTGTTCCGCCGCCGTCGCCTCCGGGGTGGCTGACCCTGGGCCGCGGAACCCCGTTCCGGGCGCTGCAGCTCGAGGGTGACCTGCTCTGGGCCGGCGGCCGCGACGGCCTCCTGCTCGCCGACTGGAGGCGGGGCGTCGAACGGCCGCTTCCCTCGGGAACGCCCTTCCTGAATGGGATCGAGGCTCTCGCTCTCGATGCCTCCGGAACCTTGTGGGCCGGGTATGAGATGGGGCTCGCGGCCCGCATCGGAGGGAAATGGCGCAAGAAGCCGCACGGCATCGATCACGGCAAGGTCCTGGGCCTGACGATCACGAAAAACGGCCGCCTCTGGGCCGGAACCTGGGATGGCGCGGCCCGGCTCGAGGGAACGGAGTGGAAGATGCTGACGGCGCGGGACGGCCTTCCCCACGACCGGATCAGGACGATCTTCGAGGATTCGGCGGGCGGGCTCTGGTTCGGCTCGTATGCCGCCCCCGCCGGCGGGCTCGTCCGGCTCGCGGGGGGCAGCGGGACGTTCTATCTGCCCCCCGACCGGCTTCCGCACGCGAACGTGGTCGCGATCGCCGAGGACCGGCAGCGGCGAATCTGGGTTGGTACCGGCTTTTTCGACCGGGGCGGCCTCACCCGCATCGAAAACTGGGCATCCGAAACGCCGACATGCACGACGATAGGAAAAGCCGACGGACTCGCCGGCCAGAAGTGCCGCTCGATCTTCGAGGACCGGCGCGGCATCCTCTGGTTCGGCTCGGAGATGGACGGGCTCGCGCGTTACGACGGCGCGACGTTCACCGTCCTGACCGACCGCGACGGCCTCGGAGGAAACGAGGTCATGAGCATTCTCCAGGACCCCGACGGCAACCTCTGGTTCGCCACCAGTGCCGGCGTGACCCGCCTCGCTTCGACCAGCCCCCTTGTGCGGGGAAACTAGCCTGCCAGCCGGGAGCGGGTTCGAAATCCACCCCCGGCCGGAGATGCTGGAATCAGGCCGCGGGGTAGTCGTCGGGCAGGCGCACGGCGGCGGCGCACTGGTTGTAGCCGACGCCGGAGCCGATGAAGACGACGAGATCGCCGCCCTTGATCTTTTTCTGCTCGATCGCGTCATGGAAGGCGACGGGCAGGCAGGCCGAGCCCATATACCCCCACTTGTCCATGATCTTGTGCGCCTTTTCGGGCGGCAGGCCGAGGTCGGCCATGACCTCGTCGATCGTTTTGCTGCGGACCTGCGTGAAGATCAGGTGATCGATCTCCTCCAGCCCGAACCCGCCGTTCTTCGCCGCCTCGCGGACGAGATACGGCCAGCCCTCGCGGTTGACCGACGAGGGAAACTTCTCGATGAACCGCACCTGCGTCCGGCCCGCCGCGACGGTCTCGGCCGTCGCGGGCTCCGCCGTGCCGCCGGAGAAGATGCCCCAGCACCGGGAATACGAGCCGTCCGCCCGGTATGCCGACGAGATGAAGCCGGGCTTGTCGGCCGCGCTGACCACCACCGCGCCGGCCCCGTCGCCGTAGTAGAAGCTGACGGGATCGTTGGCCAGATCGGCGAGTTTGTGCATCATGTAGACGCCGACGACGAGAATGTTCCGGATCTGCGGCTGCGTCGCGATGATGCCGGAAGCGATCGTGAGGCCGGTGGGAAAGCTGGCGCAGGCGCAGCCGACGTCGAAGGTGCCGGCGTTCTTCAGGCCCATTTTGTTCTGCACAACGACCGAGGTGGCCGGGGTCAGGTAGTCGGGCGTGTCGGTACCCAGGATCAGAAGGTCGATCTCGTCGGGAGATACCTTCGCGTGCTCGAGCGCGGCGCGGCAGGCCTGGACCGCGAGGTCCGACGCGGCCCACTCCTGCGGCGCGTAAAACCGGGTCTTGATCCCGGTGGCTTCCTCGGACTTTTTGATGTTCTCCGGGTCGAAACGGGCGTAAAATTCGGTGTTGGGATGCTCTTCAGACGGGATATGCATCCCGCTCCCCCTGATGACGGCATGGCGGCTCAACTGGACGATCCTCCTGGATGAATGAAATGACGAGAGTGGCGCTGCAAAATCTACGAAACGGTCGTTCGTGCTTGATTATACGTTTATTATTTTTGCATTGCAAAACTCGCGGACGATGGTATCCGAAGTCCTGAAGAAAATCAACCGTCGCTTTTCGCGCCGTGCTGCCGGTCATTGATTTTAGGCGCGGGAAGATTTAGGCTTGTCCCGGATCCATTCCAGACGAAGCGAGAGAGGCTCAGGTACGATGTCCACGTTTTCGGATATCGAAAAACAGTACCAACAGCTCGCCGGGCAGCACGCCCGGCGGGAAATCGACGATGGCGCCTTCGTCGAGGCCGTGAACGCCCTTCGGACGACCGACAGGGAGGGCCGCTGGTGGCAGATCGAGGCGGGAACGGGGCAGTGGTTGTGCTGGGATGGCCAGGCCTGGCGGCGGGCCACTCCACCCGGGCAACGCCGGGCCGGCGTCGCCGAGTCCCGACGGCGACCGGATGCCGGCCCCGCGGGCATCGTCGGAGAGGCGGCGGGAACGGCAGCCGTCCAGGGCGGGGCCGTGTCGCTGGCGGCGCTTCCGGGATACCTCACGATCTCCTGGGCCGCCGTGGCGAAACAGACCGTCGCCGGCGTCCCGCTGCGCCTGTTCACGGCCGTCAAGGCGGCGATCGTCGCCTGGGTCGTCCATACATACCTGATAGCCGTCACGAACGGCGGTTTCGATCCCAGTTCCTGGGTCGGCACGTTCATCGCCTCCCGAGGCTACGAGGAGCGGGCGCTTTACAGCTGGACGGTCGGCGGGGGCTTTTTGTGGTTCGTCTGGTCCCGGCTGCGCGCCTCCGGCGTCTGGAACGGGATTCGCCAGACGCTGTCGCTGCCGGGAACGCTGCTTCCGCACTTCCGGCAGGCCCAGAAGCCGAACTTCGTCGCCCTTGCCTGCGGTCTTGTCGGCGGATATTATATCAGCACGTATTTATCTGGCCAGATGCAGCTCGCGGTCAGCTTCTGGAGCCTGACGACGCTCGGAACGGCGTTCCCGCTGCTCCTGGCCTCGCCCGTCGCCGGTCTCGCCGGCGGGATCGCCAGGCTCCTGCCGTCGAACGCGATGCCGTCGGGAGGAATGCGGGGGATCGCGTGGCCTTCCATCATCCAGGTCGGCTGCCTCGGCATCGCCGCCGGCCTGTTCTCGCGGGCCGACTGGGAATGGGGCTCGACCGTCGCCTGGGCGATCCTCATCGGCTCCGTGCTCGGGATCGTCACGCAGGGCGGCAAAGCCACGCCGCTCTCCCCCCGCGTGTCATTCTTTCTCGGCATCGGCCTGACGGCCCTCGCCTGGCAGTTCGGCCACGGCGGGGCCGCATGGGCGGACGACGGCGGCTGGAGCGAGGGGATCAGCGGCCACGAGAACGACCCGCTGAACGAGAAGCTCGTCCGCTGGGTCAAGAGCGAGGGGGCCACTGAGGCGATGAAGCGCGGCATCCCCCCGTCGATCGGTGCCGGTGCCGGCGCCGCCGTCGTGGACAGCGGTACGAAGACGACCGTCTACTGCCTCCAGGTCAACACCTACGACATGGCAGTCACGCCCGAACAGCCTGGCGAGCTTCTCGCCGCGGTCTGGAAGAGCGAAAACGGCGGCCCGACCGTGCCCGCCTCCGACGCGGCCATCTCGATCTCGTCCGACGGCTCCCAGTGGCTGACCCTGTCGAGCGCCGGCGGGGGCTGCCGGGCGACCTGCATGGTCGGCCAGAACGCCGCCGCGCCGCTTCCCGCGGGACAGGCGCTCGCGCCGGCCACGGTCACCGTCGTCGGCAGCGGCGGGGGCCAGGCATGCACGGCCTCCGTCCGGGTCACCCCCGGCGGGGCGGCGGCCTACGTCCTCGAAATCTACTGAACAGGAGCGCGACGCGATGGCACCCGATGCGGGAAAGACGTTCGATATAGCGTATGATACATCATCGAAGCGCTGGACGCCCGCGCGCATCCATATCTGCCTCAAGGCCCTCGATCCGACGACGAAAACCTACGAACCGTGCGAGATCGCGAACCTCGGCGTCGCCGGAACCCCCGAAAACTGGCTTTCCTTCTCGATGTCCCAGCAGGACAAGGTCGTGGTCGCCGATGTTTCGGTGACCGACGAGTTCGCCCGCGCCCCGGGCGACGCCAAGTTCGACAGGCCGATCCCCGTGACCGTCCAGGCCTGGACGCCGAAGGACGCGGAGGGAAAACAGCAGAAACTCGAGGCGGCGTGCGCCGTGCAGGTGCAGGCCCCCGGCATCGCGATGGGCTGGACCGTCCGGCCCGAGGAGTGCTGGAAAGACGGCCAGATCTGGCTCCCGGCCGATGCGAAGACCGTCGCCGCCCTTTCCGTCTGGGTCGAACAGCCCGATCCCGAGTCGGGGCAGGTCTACCGGGCGCCGGACGACGCCTACCAGTTCACCTGGCAGTGCGATCTCGAGAAGGGCCTGCTCGTCTGCACCGACGCCGAGAAGGACAAGCTGCCGCCCGACAGCCACTGGCAGACCCCGAAACCGCGCGGCGACCTGAAGGAGCCGGTGGCGGGCACCCTTCGCGTGTTCGCCTGGAGCACGTCGGGGCAGAAAAAGCGGCCCGACGGCGAACTGAAAATACCTATTAGTATATATTCGCCGGCCGTCAAGCCCGTCGTGACGTTTTCCCCCGACCTGCCAGCCCTGGCCGGCGGCCCCGTGACGATCGCGCTCGAGCTCGTCGAGGAGTCGCGCGGCGAACCGGTCGCCGATACGGCCGTGGCCCTCGCCTGGACCGGAGCCTCGAAGGGAAAGCCCGTCGGAGCGCTGACCCTCGACACGGGACGCACCGACGCGAAAGGCTTCGTCGAGTTCACCTACACGCCGCCCGACGAGCTCGTCTACAAGCCGGGGATGCGCCTGTTCGACGAGATGCAGATCGTGATCGGCGAGGGAGATTCCCGGCGGGTGCTCGATGAGCTCGTCGTCGTTCCCCTTGCCCCGACCGTCACCGGATTCATCACCGTCAAGAAGAAGGGAATCCGCGACGACAAGGACGCCACACCGTTCGAAATCGCACCGGAACTCCTCAAAGGCCCGGCCGTGGAAGGCGTCGTGCTCCTGCCCTGCGAGATGCAGGGGGAAAAGACCCTTCATTTTCCCGTTGCCAACGCCTCGCTCGCGTTCGCGTTCGGCGAGGCCGGGGGGGGCGGTGTAACGGTGCGAAGCGGCTCCCAGGGCATCTACAAGCTGGTTCTCCCGGAACTCGACGAGGCGTTCCGGAAGGCGAAACTCGAAGCCCGTCCCGTGAAACTGCCGACCGATCCCGAGGCCGGCGAGGTGCCGGTGACGGCGCTCCATGCCGAGGCCGAGGCGGCCGTCGCCGATTTCGACTCCCGGTTCGAGGGCGAGCGGATCAACGAGAAGCTCTTTTCCGGCACGTTTTTCGCGGAGGTGCGCGCGTATCGCAAGACCTTCTGCGAGCAGATCGCGAAGATGACCGAGGACAAATACGAGTCGGCGCTCGCCGGCGTCGGCCTCGTCGGGGCGGCTCTCGAAGGCTCCTCGATCTACTTCCGGCGGTTCAGCTGCCACGAAGACCTCACGCGTGACCGGTTCGAGAACTTCCTCAAAAGCCTCATCAACATCGGCCTGAGCGTCGCCAGCGCGAGCGACAACCTCAAGAAACTCGGCGGCTGGCTGCTCGAAAAAGGGCAGCGAATTGTTCAGTGGCTCGCGAACACGCGGTTCGGCAAATGGCTGGTACGCGGCGCCTCGTGGTTCGGCGACCTGGCGAGCCAGTTCGTCGGCCCGGTCAGAAACCAGCTCATGCCGTATCTGAAAACCCTGCAGGACAAATTCTACGCCCTCCTCGACCGGCTGGGGGGGCTCGGCCGCCGGATCCGCACCACCATCGGCGGCATCATCGACGGTCTCATGGACACGGTCACGAGACTCGCCGGCGAGCTGCAGGAGCGCATTTCCGGGTTCCAGTCGAAACTCTCGGAAGCCGCTTCCCGTTGGGAGGAACTGAAGGAATGGGCCGCCAAAGCCGCGAAGGAAGCGGCCGATGCAGCGCCCGGCTGGATATCCGCGTTCTGGGAATCCCTCAAGAGCGTGTTCGGGACCGTCCTGGAAATCGTGGGAACCCTGCTCTCGAAACTGGGAACCCTCTGTCGGACCGCCCTGACCTCCGCGTTCGCGTGGCTCTGCAGAACGGGCCGGAACCTGCTCGCCCCGCTCATGGAAAAACTCGCCGGGTACGGCGACGACGTGCTCGCGAAGGTGGCGAAGTTCCTCGAGGCCGATCTGAAGCGTATCGCGGATGAAGTCGACGACTGGAACGGCAGTTTCACGGGGTCGGGCATCGGAAAGATCATCGATACGGTGATCGGCTCGATCGTCGATGCCGTGATCGGCTCCGACCAGGCGAAGGACAACAAGGAAGTGATGATGGACGAGGCTCGGCTGCGGCTGAACCTGTTCGGCCGCGAGCCGACGAAGGTCGTCGGCTTCGTCCACATGATGGCCAAACATCTCGACGCGCCGAAGGACTGGGAGGCGCGTCGCCACCGGTTCGCGCTGGAGGTCGGCGACCTGTCGGCGGAGTACGGCGATTACGAGAAGGCGACGGCGACGATCGACGAGATCATGGATATCGTGAACACGCTCGTCACGGTCGGCGGCCTCGCGATCATCCTGGTCGGGATCGTCGTCACGGGCGGCACGGCGAGCGCCGCGGCCGCGTTTCTCGGCAAGCTGACCGGCAACATCGAAAACGCCTTCACGATCATCAAGGCCGCGATGAGCGATCTGCCGCAGATCTGCGTTGCCGTCGTCCTGCTGGTCATGCTCGTGGTGCGGTATGACTGCCTTGTGACCCAGCTCGTCATCGGCCCCCCGGCGGGCGGAGGAGCGACGACATGAGCGGCGCGACCGAACTCGTCCTGACGCCCTTCGAGCCGGCCCTCGAAGAGCTCGCCCGGCGCGTCGACGCGGGGGCCGACCCTGCCGGCACCGTCAACGCGGCGCTCGCGTTGTTCCAGGGCATCGCGGCCACGGCGCTGCTTCCCGGCGGTGTCCCGGGAATCACGGGCGAACAGGCGGTGGGCCGCTGGGACGGCGTCTTCGAGGACGGCAGGCTTGGCCTGCTCCGGCCCGGGTACCAGTTCTCCGCGACGCTCGGCGTCGGCCTGCTCCAGACGGCCGTGCTGAACGGGCCGGAATGTATAACATGGACAATATTACGAAGCGAGAAGGGACTCCACGTCACGGTGAAATCCCCGACAGGCGGCACCCTGCACGATCTGCTGATCGACCCTGCCGGGAACATCCGCGACGAACGCGACACGGCCGGCAAGCTCCGCCGCGCAAAAGAAGAGTTCGACTCGATCGCCCGCCGGCCGATCGAGTCGCTTCCGAACGGAACGCCGGGCGGCGGAGCCGGTTCGGCCGGGGGATCTTCGATGCCCGATCTCGGCGGGATGCTCGGCCAGGCTGCAAAAGGGGCCGCGGCCGCAGCGGCGGGCGCCGTTCTCACCGCCGCCGCCGGATCGGCTGCCCGGGCCGCCGCTTCCGCCGTCAAATCCGGAAAAACGGGCGGCCCGCCCGCTCCGCCGCCCCCTGCGCCGAAACCCGTGCCGACTCCGACCCAGCCAAGACCGCCCGCCCCGCCTTCCGCGCCACCGCGGCCGTCCGCCACGCCGGCAGACCGGAAGACAACGCCTTCCGCACCGGGGCGCGGCCCGGTCCTGACGCTCCGGCTCGAAGACGGCCGGCCGGTCGAGATCCCGTCCTTCCCCGCCGTCATCGGCCGCTCGGATGAGACCGAGATCCGCCTCGACAGCAACCGGGTCAGCCGCCGGCACGCGCAGATCGAGTCGGATGCCGACGGCTTCTGGCTAACCGACCTCGGCAGCGCGAACGGTTCGTTCCGCAACGACGCCCCGCTCGATTCCCGCACGCGCCTCGAGAACGGCGACCGGTTGCGGTTTGCCGATATCGTTCTCCTCGTCGACATCAGCGGGGGCGCACCCCCGGCCGATGCCATGGCAACGGTCGCGTTCCGGGTTCCCGAAGAGCTGCACCGGCCACGGTCCCAGGAAGCCCCGGCAGCGGCGCCTCCGCCGGCCCCTGCGAAATCCTCCGTTCCGTCGCCGCGCCCGGCCGCCCCTCCGCAGCCGCCCGTGCGGCCTCCGGCGCATGCGTCGGCTCCTCTGCCTCCGGCAATCCCCGAACAACCCGCGCCGCCGGCCGCGAAACAGAAAATTCCCTGTCCGGCCTGCGGTCATCGCTGTCCGCCTGAAACGAGCTTCTGCCGGGCCTGTGGCGCTCCCCTTGCCGCTTCCGGCACTTCTCTCGACGCTTCCGATGAGAACCAGCAGGCTCCGGCCCCGGAAAAATCCGCGCATCGCCAGGCCCCGTCCCTGAGCTTCCCAGGTTTTCTCTTCGGCGTCCTCTTCACGGCCCGGCTTGCGGCGCTGGCTTCCTCCCTCTCCCCGGAGATCCTTCTCGAGGAGCGGATGCTCAAAAAAATCTGTCTGGGCTATGGGTTCGCGGGAACGGCGTTCGTCACAGGCGTGAAGGGCGGGCTGTTCCGGCTCGTCGCGATGGTGCTGGCCGTGGCATACGGCTGGTCTGCGGTTCCCGAGGTCGGAACCCTTCTGATGCATGTCGCCTCCAACCCGGAAGTGACCGACGTCGTTGCCCCCCGCCTCATCGCGGAAGCGCTTTCCCTCCTGTCCGCAATCTGGGTTCTGAAGCGGTCTTTCAGCTTTCCGAAATGAATCCGGCGACGGTACATTCCGGAAAACCCGTAAAACCGTGTTGACCGGATGTTTTAACCTCTGGTAAAATCGCAAGCGTAGTGACGAATGTCCTTATCAGAGAAAATTCCGATTCACAATCGACGTCACAAAGAGAGAGGAGAGTTTCCATGCTCGATACGATCGAACTATTCAGTGGTCTCACACGCCAGGAACTGGAACAAATCGCGACGATCACGGTAGCCGTGACGTACAACCGCGGCGAAGTCATCTTCCAGCAGGGAGATTTTTCCCGCGACTTCTACATCGTCAAAACCGGCCAGATCGAAGTGTCGGTCCGCGACATCTTCCAGGAGCACAAGGTCGTTGCGATCCTGAAGAACGGCGACTTCTTCGGCGAAATGGCTCTCTTCGACAAGGACTCCGCCCGGTCGGCGACGACGACCGCCCTTCAGCAGACGATTCTGCTCAAGATTCCCGGCCAGGATTTCGAACGCCTGCTGCGGGAAAAGCCGTCCATCAGCTTCAAGCTGCTTGGCGCCCTCAGCCGTCGCCTGAAGGTCGCCAACGTCGCTACCCAGCCGATCGCCGAGAAGAAGCATGAGGCCAAGATCATCACGATCGCCTCGGCCCGCAACGGATACGGCAAGACGACGTTCGCGACCACGCTTGCCCACATGCTGGGCGCCGAACTCCCCCGCAAGATTCTCTACGTCGACCTCGACGTGTATTTCGGCGACGGCACCTACGTCATGGGCGTCTTCTCGCCCAAATCGATGATGAGCTTCTTCGAGGCCGTCAAGACCGGCATCTCCGGCTGGGACATCATGGTCCGCCACCTCGTCAGGCATACCGACAACCTGTACAGCCTGCCCGCGCCGAGCGACTTCCTCGAGGGCGAGAAGATCGACGCCCCCGACCTGGTGTCCGCCCTGAAGATCTGCCGGCAGTATTTCGATTACATCGTCATCGACACCGACAGCAGCATGACCGAACTGCTGCTGAACGCGATCGACCTGTCGGACCATCTGTTTTTCCTGGTCGACATCGCCGATGCCCTCGCGATCAAGAACAATGCCCGGTTCCTCCAGGGAATGGCGCATCTGAACATTTCCGAGAACCGCGTGAACCTGCTCGTGACGAAGACGGAAGAGTCGTTCGACCCCGAGAAGGTGAAGAAGCTGTTCAAATACCGCGTTCTCGGCGGCCTGCCGCAGTTCAAATCGGCCCCGCTGGAACACGGGCAGAGCATGTATCAGCGCGGCCCGACCAGCCCCTACAGCAACGTCGTGAGGCTGCTGGTTCGCACGGTCCTGCAGGAAACCGCGCTTCAGACCCAGGCGCAGGGCGGCTTCATCTACCGGTTCCTGTTCGCTCCCGAGAGGGGCGAACGCAAGGCGCTCAACCCCGCCGTTCCCGAGTTGCCGGCCTCCGTCGACATGTTCGCGGGCATCAATGAAGAATCGTGCGCCCCGATGCTGAAATACGCGCGGGCGAACCTGACCCACGGCAATCTCGACAAGGCTCAGGCCGATGCCTTGCGGCTGATCTCGCTCTGCCCCCGCTCGAGCGCGATTTACCAGATTCTCGGCGAGATCTTCACGATGCAGAAGAACATCTCGATGGCCGTCGACGCCCTGAAGAAAGCCATCGAACTCGACCCCACCAATCACATGGCCCTCGGCTACCTCGCCCAGATCATGTCGGACGAAGAGATGCGCGAGAAGGCGCTCGCGACGGTCAAGCAGAAGATCTCGTCGAACCCCGACTTCCCCGACCTGCACAACGATGCCGGCAAACTCATGTTCCAGTTTCACATGTATGAAGAGTCCATCCAACAGTTTCGCAAGGCGCTCGAACTGAATCCGCAGTATTCCGAGGCCAGACTGGACATGGCGATGTGCCTGGGCGAGAGCGGCTCGCTGGAAGCGGCGATCCGCGAACTGATGAATATCAAGCCGAAAAATATCCGTGTCTATTATATGCTCGGCGTCTACTTCAACAACGCGGGCCAGTTCTACGAGTCGATGCAGGCGCTCTCGGTCGTCGAGAACCTCCAGTCCAACTATTTCGACGTGGCCGAGCGGCTCGCATCGCTGCGCGAATACTTCGACAAGCTCCACAGCCTGCTGAACATGCACCAGGAACTGCTCGACGCGCATCCCAACTATCCCGACCTGCACCTGAAGATGGGCAAGCTGCTCCTGATGGTCGGCCGGTACAAGGAAGCGGAGCACAGCTTCAAGGACGCCTTGCGCGTGAACCCGGGCTATACCGCCGCCAAGCAGAAGCTCGAGGCGATGAGCAATATGCCCACCTATCTTGCGGTTCTCTCGACCGAACTCGAGCAGCATGTCACCGAAGTCCAGCAGGGAAGCCAGCCGCCGTTCGACCTCGAGCTGCGCTTCGAGAAGCTGGCCGGCCTCGAATCGGACACCGGCAAGGGCCGGGTCGATGGGTTCTCGGTTCGCCTCCGCAACCAGCGGGGCGGCCGTGAGGTCATCGCGCCGCTGTCGAAGGAACACCTCAGCGAGGGAAAGATCGTCATTCACTGTACCGGCCTCGGCCGCGTGATACCCGACGACCTGCTGGTTCTGCAGATGGTCGAAACCAAGACCAACGCCGTCGTCGCGAGCATGCCTGCGCTCGTCACCGCCAATGACCTGTGGGCGGGCCGCCTGGTCATGGATCTCACCGGCGAACAGGCACGGCTCTGGCATTATCCCGGCGCCGGCATGACGAAAGACATGGCTCTCCCGGTTCGCTACTTCTGTGTGAACGTCCAGTCTGCCGGCCTGGCCCGCGGTCTGCGCATGACGCCCCCGCTGTGGCGCGCCGAGTTGACGAACCCGGCCACCGGCGCCAAGGCGAACGGCTTTCCGAATCCCGACCAGAACGAGTCTGCCACCTTCACGCTCACCTCGGCTGACGGCAAGGATGTCGTCCGCGTCTCCGACCGACTGAACCTCCGCATCTTCTCGCCGAATGGCAAAGAAGCGGTTTCGATGGACTTCACGATCCTCCAGGAGGACATCGACGCCTTCTGCAAGACGATCGCCGTCACGAACCTCCCCCAGATCGAGGAACGCGCCGCCGAAGCCCATTGACCCCATAACCCCGGCTCCTCCCGTAGGCGCGCACGACCGTGCGCGCCTACGGTATTTATGTGACAACATGCGCCTTTTCAGGGTACAATCAATACGAGAGAACCTTTCCGGAGGGAAATTGGGATGACGGTTGCACGACGGCTTGCCGGGATGGCGCGGCGGTTCCTTGGTGCCGGCGCCTGGACCCGATGGGGCATGACGTTCGCCGAGGCGCTGGTGATGATCGTCGTGGCCGGCACCCTGATGATGCCCGTCGTCGGCACCCTCCAGACCGGCGTCGACCGCACGACCGCCTACGTTCACCAGGACCGCATGCGGACGATCGCCCAGGCCTCGATGACCGAAATTCTCGCCGGCAGCGCCTATGCGAGAACGCCGGTCTTCGATTTCACCGCCACGGTGTCATGGCCGATCAACGATCCCGAACCGGTCGCGACGTATGTCATGGAGGTCGAGACACTCGAGGGCATCACGCTTGCCACGCTCACGTCCACCATCAAGGGCGATTTTGCCGGAAACGAGGCGCTGCTCGGCTCCCAGCCCGCCAATCTCAAGACGATCGTGATCACCGTCACCCACGTGCCCGACCCCGGCGATACCGGCATCGAGCCGGCGCAGGTGCGCCTCTTCTCGATGGTCGCCACGCCCAGGTCCTTCAATCCGAACCGCATCTATATCGCGGATAAGGACAACATCTGCCTGCACGCGATCGATCCGTTCACCAAGAGCGTCGTGGAAACGTTCGATCTGCCTTACGACAAGGCATTTGCGAAGAGTAAAAAAGAGAATCATCCCTATCGCCCCGGCAACATCGCCGTTCACCCCGTCGGAGGCTGGGTTCTCACGCAGCGTAAGAACAGCCTTCTGCTGACGAACGTTGCCATGTTTTCACCGAACAGGCGTTCGTCCGTGGAAGTGTATTCCACCTCAACCGCCTACCTCGAGGATCCGAATGACAACGAAAAAATCCGGAAAGATCGCGGCGTGGCGTTCAGGCCGGACGGGCGGTACTGCTACGCGTCTTCGCACGGCCCGGCGGGATGTTCCGGTTTGTCGATCTATTCGGTTCCGGAAACGGGGAATGCATCGTTTTCCCTCGTGAGGTTTCTTCCGGTAACGACCATGAAATATACCGATCTCCAGGTGGGCGAGGACGGATATCTCTATTTCGGAGACTATGATTACGCAGCTTTGTGCTTCAGGCGCCTGAATATGTTCGCATCCCAGGCGCAGGTGATCCTGGAGGATTACAAGCTCCCCGGATGGTCGGCGAACGCGATCGCGGCCTGTACGTCTCGGGACGGCCGCACCGTCTACTCGATCTGGAAGGGGCCGTATATCGCCAGTTCCTCGTCGGACAATCCGGATGACTGGGGTTCTGCGCTGATCGGCTGGTCTCCCGCGATCGGCGTGGAGGACATCCAGGATCTCCAGGTGTCAGGCGACAACCGCGTTCTCCTCGCAACATCGAAGCAGGGCGGAAACAAAGCCAGGATTTATGCTCTTCCGACGGAACTGAAGGGGAATACGATCAATCCCTACGGGACTCCGAATACCAGTGCCTTCCCCGGCAACGCTGACATTACGAATCAGGCGATCCTCAGCCCCGCGATGAACGAGGTCTGGATCGACCGGAAGGGGGCGGGCGAAATTTACGCGCTCGACACCCCCGGCCTTCTGTCAGGCTCCTATACGTCGTCAATTCCGACGGACCGGACGGTCACGTTCCTCCCGAGTGGCGACGCAGGCTGCGTTGCCGCCAGAATGTCCGAGATGGCCGCGGTGGCCTGCGACGGCCCGGCAAAAACGATCGAGTTCATCGACCCCTGGTCGAGGCACCATTACGAAAACCTGACCAGGAAGCTTCCCTACGCCGTCACCCCCACCCACCTCGCGTTCGACGGCTCGGGCAGCCGTCTCAGCGTCTGCTACAACGCCTGGTCGACCCTGCCGACGGGCATCGATGTATTCAACAGCGACAAGCCGTCTGTCGCCATCGATCCCGAGAGTTGGGGGGTGACGACTGACCGCCGGCCGACCCATCATGTGTTCTCCCAGAACGGCGGCTTTCTCATCCAGAAATACGGTACCTCTGTGGCTGCAAATGGATACGTTTCTTTTGACGCGAGCGGTACGAAAAAGACTGACATGGATTTCCCCCTGACCGCCTCGATGAGCGACGTCATCCCCCTGAACGATGGCGGCGCCCTTGTGCTGCTCAACGACGTCACACGCAAGCAGACCCGACTCGATCGTCTCGGCCCTGACGCCAAGCTCAAGGCCAGTTATCTCAGCAATATCGACGCGTTCCCCCCTGCCAGGGCCACCAGAATGGCTGTCAGCGCCGACGACAATCTGCTGTCTTTCTATGTGCCAGGGAAGCCCTCCGTCACGATCAAGGAACCCCCGGTTTCGGCGATCGCTTCCTGGTCGCTGACGTTTTTGCCCCAAAATTGTATCGATGGAAAGAAATCAACCCATTGGAATTCGAAATCTTTGCCGAGGTCCATCACCTTCGATTTTGGAAGCCCTGTCGTTCTGAAATCGGTGAAATTCATAGGTTCTGCACTTGGTCTTATATCCCCCAAAGGCAGGGGCTCTCCTGCAAAATTCACCATCAAGGCAAGTAACGATCCTACATTTTCCTCGGGCGTCGTCACCTGGCCGAGTTCGGGAAACTTTTCCGGGCAGCGTGTCGAAGACTGGCAGACGTTTTCCTTCTCAAATTCGGCCTCTTATAGATATTATCAATTATATATTATCGATTCGTATTATAATTTATTGGGAAATTATTACGCCGCACTGGACGAAGTTGAATGGTATTTCTCGGAAGAAGCGATCCCGGATGTATTACAGGTGTATGATCTGCGCGCCAACGATTTCGGGGAATCGACGCAACTGCAGGGATTGATTTCAGAGGTCCGCAACTCGACGTCGGGAAATTTCTCCGTTTCGCCGTATATCACGCATAACTCCTCGACCATTTCTGCGACCAATCGGCCGCTGATCGAGGCGTTCACCATGTATGACTCCCTCTCTTCCCAGAATTCCTACCCGGGCAATTTCTGGGATATCTCGGGGTATCGCTACCGAGGCCATGCCCAGCGCTTTTTCGGATATTTCCATCCGTTCGAGAATGATGTCCAGACGTTTGGGGGCCAATATTGCAATTATTTCCGTCTGTTCCTCAATGGCGACGATATTTTCTCCGCCTGGAACACGAATGCCGGATATCCGTTCTTCAGTGTCTCGAGGCCGCTGTCGAACATGACGTTCACGCCGATTCAGATCGACAGCAGCGACCAGACCAACGACGACATCCTGGGAGGCGTTTTCTGGTCTCCAAATGAAAGCGAAACCACTCCGACGGGTTCGACACAGGACGGGTATGCCATTACCGGAATGACCCCGGGGGATTGGAAACGGATTCCGGCGAGCATGACCCGGCCTCTGCTTTTTGCGCCGACATGTTTGTGGGGATGGTCAGATGACACTCCGAACACAAACCCCGACAGGTATTACCTGTGCTTCTCGCGGGATGTGGCGTCGCCGACGTTGTACGTGTTCAATGCCGAAACAAGCAAGATTCACGCGGTTCCCTTCGGCAAACCCGCCATCCCGAAATCCCTGAGCGGAAAGATCAACACGAACACGGGCAGGGGCCTTGCCATTACTCCTGACGGGGCCCGCCTGATGATTCCGGCTGTCACGCACAAGCAGGTATTCCTCATCGACGTCTCGACTCCGGCAACCTCAACCTATCTGAACGTCATCGGCACCATTGATCTGCCTCATGACCCCGTCTGCATCGCGGCCAGGCAATTCAACCGGATTGCCACGAAGAAGAACACCTTCGAAGTTGTCGCCACGCTGACCAGTGGCATTGCCGGATGCAATATGGCGGCCGTCGCTTCCGGAGGAATCTACGTTCTCGCGCCGAACTCGGCCTGCAACGGATATGTCTCCAAGAAGGTCCTGCAGTTCAACCCGATGAAAAACTCGGTGACGGACAAGGGAGACAAACTGACCCGCGCGATTGCCGCCCACTCCGTCTTCGCCTACGACGGCGAACTCTATGCCTATAACGGTGCATATAATACCTCGCACTCCGACGTCCACGCCTGGGTCCAGCGCTGGAATCCAAACACGGATACCGTGCTTTCCTCCATCGATCCTCTTCCGGCGATCAGCCCGACATGGATTGATTTGCCTGTCCATCCGGTGATGACGAGCCATAGCAATCCGTCGCCATATCTTGCGTCATGGTCATCGGCATATTATTCCGACAGGCTTGGATGGACGCTCTTTGATGGCAATCAAAGTCATAATACCGGGTCGGGCCACTGGACTGCGGGTGGAAATACAAATGAGTGGGTGAGCATCGACCTGGGAGAAGCGAAAACGGTCGATAAGATTCTTGTCTATAACTGGGCTGATGGTGGAACGTATGGAGTACAAAATTTCAAATTGCAGGGGAGCCATACGAATACCTGGACTGGATTGAACACAACATATTGGGACCTTGTCACCAATACGGCAACTCTTTCCGGAGGTGCGCAGTCATTTTCCCTGGCCTCACCAGCAGCATATAGATACTATCGGATTTTGGGTATCAATACGTATGGCGCAACTTGGCTGGTTATAGCCGAGATTTCTCTCACGCGGCGTGTTCGAAAAGTTTCTCCCGTGATGACGGATGCAATAACTCCGTCGCCATACTCCGTGACTGCCGAAGCGGAAGTGAGTGGAAGCGGATGGAAACTGTTCGATGGGAATACCACGACCTGGTGGGAGACGTCCGGGACCACGAATGCCTGGGTTCGCCTCGACCTCGGCCAGGCTGACATTGTCGATACCGTTCGCGTGATGGGAAAAGGTGATTCGCTAGCTGAAACGACGAAAAATTTCAGGATCGAAGGCTCCAGCGACGATCTTACATGGGTCGATCTCAGCGGAACGCTCGTAAAACCGTCAAACGGGTCCTGGGACTTCTTCTCACTCTCCAATTCCACGGCTTACCGGTATTATCGGTTTGTCAACGAGTCCGTTCAGTCCGGTTCTCAGATCAAGTGCCCGGAGGTGGAATTCTATAGCACGCAAAATCCACCGCCTGCGGGAACGATTCCTGCCGGAGTCTATCTGTCGAAAACAGTCGCAGATAACGGAACGGCCGAGATCAAGCGGCGATATGCCGGGGGAACGATGACGCCTTACGGGTATGTTGCAGGCGGGGGCTTCGAGGGGACCTCCACCTGTTACAGCAACTTCCAGGTCTACTGGCCGCACGCGATTGCCAGTTATACCGATTCGAACAGTCATTTCCACGGCCTCACGCGCGATTTGCCGCCCATGCCTACGGCTGTGGGGTGCCACGCCCTGGTCTATCACAAGGGGTATGTATACCGAATCGGAGGCCGGGATGCGGCTGGAGCTCTGGTGACAGGCATAGACCGTTTCAACTTTTCCGACAACTCCTGGTCCAGCCTTGGTTCCCCGGCCGGAGTCGACCGTATCCTGCCGGCGGCGTGCTCGTTCGGGGATGAAATCTTCATTTTCGGCGGAATGACGGCGACCGGGGGCATCGTGAACAATAATCTTGCCTGGAATCCCGAGACGAACGCCATACGGCCTCTTGCAATCATTCCCGGGACAGGCTTGGGAAGTTTGGAGGCGGATGTCGGTTTCACGGACCGTACCATCGGCATGACTGCAGTTCCATGCGGCCCGGCCATCTACCTGTTCGGCGGAGGAGCGACGCACAATTCCGGCGGATCAGGGCAGGTGTTGAAATATACACCATGAGCAGAACGAAGCGATGCGAGGGTGTGAAGAAGCGGGCCGGATACACGCTGATGGAGGTGCTGGCGGCGCTTTCCATCATCGCGGCGATGGCGAGCGTGGCCCTGCCGGCGATGGACAATTTCTTCGCGTCGCAGCGGGTCGCGGCTGAGGCGAACCGGTTCGTCCAGAACGTTCGCATGGCCCAGTATCAGGCGATGGAAAGTGGGAAATATCACAGACTCTATATGATGCCGGATGGAACGGGATACATGCTCGACGGATACAAACTCGACGTTCCGACCCAGACCGCCGTTCTTGATCTCGCCGACGCCGTCAAGCCAAACAGCCCGAACTGGGATGACATCACGGGGGAGGACGTCGTCCAGTTCGATGCGGCGGTCAAGTTCAGTCCGCCGTTCGCGGAGCCCATTTTTTTCCGTCAGGACGGGATGCTCGTGCTGACGCCCACCTTCGAGGCGCCCCTGGTGCCGGATTGCCTGGCCACGTTCAGTTACGGGCTTTCCGTAATGACGGTGAACGTCACGCCGATCGGGATCCGGTCGTCGGAAGACTTCTACGAGGAGTGAACCCATGACGACGAATCAGCTTCGCAGGAACAACGCAGGATTGACGATGGTCGAGGTGCTGATCGCCTCGACGATCTTCGCCCTGATGGCGGTTTCGCTTCTCTCCTACGTCCAGTATGGCTCGCAGGCGTGGAAGACCGGGCATCAGAAGTTGGACGTCGGCTCCTACTACCGGTCCGTCACCGACACGATCCAGCGCGAGCTCCAGCAGGCCGACAAGGTGCTCGAGCCCAAGGTGAACGGGCCGGCCTCTACCGCCATGACATACGACCTGGCGATCTCCAGCGGCTCGGCCTACGTCGGAACCGCCACCTTCCTTCTCGAATGGGTTCCCGCCTCGAGGATCGTGCGGCGACGGATCATCGCGAAAAGCTCCACTGTGACGAGCGTCTGGTCCCTTTTGCCGAAACTCACCGTCACCACGATCACCCTCGTCGATTCCGACACCAGCAACAGCAACACCAATAAACCCCCCACCAATGCGATGCCGGCCGGATACGAGTTCACCGTCGCGCGCGATGTGGCGACGTTCACCGTCACCCGAACGTCATCTTGGACAGCAAATATCGCGATCGGTATTGAAAGCTCGATGGGCGGCGAAGACGGACGGGCCGAAACCAAGCTGTCGACAATGACCTTCGCCATTCCCTCGGGGAGATGATCCGGATGCGAAGCGGCTCGGCGGCCCTGATCCTGACCATCATCGTGCTCGGCTTCATGATGGCCGTTTCGACGAGCTACGTCACGATGGTCCAGACGGAAACGCGCGTCCAGACCTCGGTCGACAAGAGCGCACGGGCGAAGGACGCCGCCTTCGCGGGGGTGAGCTACGCGATCGCCCGTCTGATGGCGACGAGCAGCACGTTTCTCGTCGAAAGCACGCCCGCTTCCCTCAAGGGGAAACGCCTCTACTTCGCCTATGATGCGACGGCCGCATCGAAAAATATCCGCTTCAGCGGCCTGACACCGACCGATTTCAAGAATGTCGCCTCGAGCCAGTGGATTTACCCTGATACCACCGGCCTCCTGATGTCCGGCGAGACCGCGAGTTCCGTCGCATTCCGCGTGACGAGCTATCCGGCCGCATCCGGAACGACGATCAACCCCTTTTACTACTACGTGAAATCCCAGGGCATGTATCGGGATATCGAGGATGGGACGGCCGCCACGGCGACCTACTCGGCCCAGATCCTGGCCCGGCTCAGAATCGCCACGCTCACCTACGAGGTGAAGCTCGAACGGTACCGGGCCATGGAGGTCGAAAACGCCAGTTCGACCGGCGAATTCTTCTCCGGCCGCTCCGTCATCTACCCGCCTCCTCCCACCGTGGTCCCGTAAATGTGCCTGCCCTGGCGGGTTTCAAACCCGCCCCTCGCGAATGTTGTCCGCGAAAGTCTCGCCAGGCATCGGTGACGCTTGTCGTGCGGGTGTGATACGATGGAAATGCCACGAAATCAGGGAACCAGGAGGAACGCCTTGTCGCTGCCTGCCGTTGGAACCGACCGGTCTTTCACCTATGCCGATTACTGTTCATGGCCCGACGAGGAACGCTGGGAGCTGATCGACGGGATTGCCTACGATATGACGCCGGCCCCCTCACGTCTTCATGCCGTTCTACTGAGGGAACTGACCTACATTTTCCGACGATTTTTGGAGGGAAAGCCCTGCGAAGTCTTCAGTGCTCCCTTCGACGTTCGGCTTCCGAAAGAAAACGAGCCGGACGACGAGGTCAAGACGGTCGTCCAGCCGGACATTCTCGTCGTCTGCGACGGGACGAAACTCGATGACAAGGGCTGCCGGGGCGCGCCGGACCTGGTGATCGAGATTCTCTCGCCGTCGACGGCGTCGAAAGACTGTATTAAAAAGCGTGCATTATATGAAAAGCACGGCGTGCGCGAATTCTGGCTGGTCGACCCGTCCAATCGCGTGGTGACCGTCTACTCCCTCGGCGCCGACGGCCTGTTCGGCAAGCCGGCCATCCATGCGGCCGAAGACACCGTCCAGGTGGCTCTGTTCACAGACCTGAAGATCGACCTCGCCGGCGTTTTTCCCCCCGTTCCGAAGGTCGTCCGCGAAAGTCCCGCCAGGTATCTCTGAACAACCCCGCTGGACAAACGCTTCACCAGTCACAGAGAGTTCATTCACCACAAAGGCACCAAGGCACAAAGAACGGCGATAGACCCATAAAAAAAGGAAACTTGGTGCCTTTGTGCCTTTGTGGTGAGCCTGTGATCTCAGCTTTCGTGCCAGATAAGGTCGATGGCGACTGAGGCGGCGAGGACGAGCGGGGCCTTGGCGAGGTCTCCGGCGATGTCGATGCGGTAATCGTCGGCCGTCGTCATCAGCTCGCGGGCGAGGCCGCCCCAGAGGTGCTCGATGCGGGCGAGGCGGCCGCCCGAAGCATCCTCGAAGCTGAAGGTGCGGCCGAGCAGGTCGCCGCGGACGGTCCCGAGGGGCGAGCCGTCGGGGGCGGAAACATCGAGCCGCGGCTTGACGGCGCAGCCGGCTTCGTCCAGGACGGCGATCTCGGCGCCATCCGCGTTTTTGACGGTGATCTTCGCGTAGGGGCGCCAGCCGGCGCCGTTCAGCTCGAGCAGGCGGTTGCCCGAGGCGTCCTTCACCTCGACGGTGATGGGAAGCCAGCTCTTGTCAAAAAAAGCTTTCGCTATAGAATTGCCAATGCAGGACAGCTCCTCGGCTTCGCCCAGCAATTCCTTCCCCGCTTCGTCGGTGATCCGGTAGGATTCGCGCAGCTCCGCCGCGCCGACGGCCTCGTGGATGCAATACACGCGCTTTTCGAATAATCCGCTCATCTCGTCACTCTCCTCGTGCCCATAAAGGTTGATTCAAACTCGAAGAACGATCCGCTGATCACGCAGATGACGCAGATCGTGAACCGGAAATGAACTGTCAGTGCAAGGGCATGTCTGCGCGGTCACCAGACGGGCAGGGGCTGCGTCGCCTGCCAGCCTTCGGGAATCTCGCCTGTCGCCGAGGCGGCTTGTTTCATTTCGTCCCAGAGTGCCCGATCGACGGCGGCGGCCGGGCCGCTACCGGAAGAGGCCTTGTCGGCGGCCGCTTTCAGCGCGGTTTTCCAACGGTTCCGGGTCGGTTCGTCTGCCGCGAGCCAGCCGGCCCGCAGGAGATGCCAGGTCGTGTCGAAGCCGTTCAGGCTCTGCCGGACCTGTTCCGGGAAGCCCGGATAGCCGTCGGTCACTGCCCGCATGAGACCGTCGCGTTCTGCCGGCGGCAGGGTCTCGGGTTTGTCGGGCAATCGCGCGAAGCCGAGATACTCGGCGAAGGCTTCCAGGTCCTGGAGGGAGACCGAGTCGGAACCCGCGGTTGCGATGATCTTCGTCGTCCCGTCGCGGACCTGCATGTAGAGCTGGGCGGCGGGGTCTGCGTCGTCGTCGGCCGCGGCGCTCTCGAAGTCCTCGCGCAGGATCTCGCGCACGACCTCGCGCTGGTCGGGCTTCATCGATGTCATCGAGGTGACCAGCTTCGAGGCCTCGAGAAACGCCGTCCGGCCCTCGCGGTCCATCCCGGCGCACTCTGTTTTCAGGGTTTCGAGGAACCGTTCTTTCTGGCCCGTCGTCAGGCGGGTGCCGAGTGTATACTCGATCAGTCGCACGTGGTCGCGCACGGCCTGTGCGGTGATCGGCGGGTCGCCCGGCGAGACCATCTCGGGAAGGGCGCCGGGGGCCGGCGTCGCGAACAGGGCGACGAGCAGGCCGCAGGCCGGCAGAGCCTTGCGCAGGGCGAGGAACATGCGATTTTCTCCGGGTACGCGAGGATATGAGTCACATTCTAGACCCCCCGGCCCCCCATTGGCAACATCATCACGGGAATAGAATATCGGATGCGGGTTGGAGAAATGGTTTCCCGGCGATCGATGTAACACGACCACGGGCTGGATGTGGTATAATCCGGCGACGCGGCGGGGGATGTTCGCAGCCGCGCAGAGCATCGCACCACGGAAACGGGACAACGCAACATGGCGCTGGTACTGGTCAAGGAAATCGCGCGCGATCACGGACTGACGGTCATCGCGGGCCAGGAAGGCCTGGACCGCAAGATCATCTCGTCGGAAGTCCACCGGCCCGGCCTCGAGCTGGCCGGCTTCTTCGAGCATTTCGGCTATGAACGCATCATCGTGCTGGGCCGCACCGAGCTCGCCTACCTCGGCGAGCAGGCGCCCGAGACGCGGAAAGTCCGGCTGCGCCAGCTTCTCTTTTTTAATATACCATGCATTATAATAAGTGACGACCTGCTCGTCCTCGACGAGCTGATCGAGCTGTGCAACCAGAAGCAGGTCCCGATCCTGCGCACGGCCGAGCGGACCGGCGAGTTCGTATACCAGCTCTCGCGCTACCTGCACAACCGGTTCGCGCCGCGCAAGAGCGTGCACGGCGTCTTCCTCGAGGTCTACGGCGTCGGCATCCTGATCATGGGCCCGTCCGGCATCGGGAAGAGCGAGTGCGCGCTCGAGCTGATCAAGCGCGGCCACCGGCTGGTCGCCGACGACGCGGTTCAGCTCCTCAAGATCAGCGACACGAAGGTGGTCGGCTCGCCCGACGAGATGATCCGCCACCACATGGAGATCCGCGGCCTTGGCATCATCGACATCCGGTCGCTGTTCGGCATCGCGGCGACGTCCGACGAGAAGACGGTCGAGATGGTCATCAACCTCGAGAAGTGGGACGACCGCAAGGAATACGACCGGCTCGGCATCATGCAGCGGACGACGAAGCTGCTGAAGGTCGAGGTGCCCTGCACCACGATCCCGGTGCGCGAGGGCCGCAACCTCGCCGTCGTGGTCGAGACGGCCGCGATGAACTTCTATCTCAAGCGCATGGGCGTGCTGACGGCCGAAAAGTTTGCGAAGAAGCTCCAGGCAAAGATGACCGGAGACTTCTGATGCGGTTTTCGCTGCGCCGGTGGTTCGGGCCGTCGGTACGGACCCGCCGCTGGGTGATTTTCCTGGCGGGCGGCATCGCGATGGCGTGCATCTCGGTGTTCCTGGCCGGCCTCACGATCATGATGCTGACGCCGTTCCATCTCGACACCATCCGGAGCTTCGACCCTCTCGCAATCGCGTTCGCCGCGCTCAGCGCGTTCCTGCTCGGGTTCTACTGGCTGTCCCTCGGCATCCGCAGCTCGTTCCAGCTGCTTTCGATGCGCGATTACGAGACGTCCGAGAAGCTGCGCGCCCTCATGTTCCGGAAACAGCCCGCGGGGCCGCGGCCGCAGCTCGTGGCCCTGGGCGGCGGCACGGGGCTCAGCTCGCTGCTCAAGGGCCTGAAAGAGCTTCCGATCGATCTGACGGCGGTCGTCACCGTGACCGACGACGGCGGCTCGTCGGGCCGGCTCCGGAAAGACCTGCAGATCCTGCCGCCCGGCGACATCAGGAACTGCCTGGTCGCGCTGTCCGGCTCCGAAAGCCTGTTATCGCGGCTGTTCCAGTACCGGTTCGGCGAGGCCGGCGGCGAGATGGGCGGCCACAGCTTCGGCAACCTGTTCATCGCCGCGATGACGGGCGTGTTGGGCGATTTCGGCACGGCGGTGCGTGCGGCGAGCCAGATTCTCTCGATCCGCGGCCAGGTTCTGCCGGTCACGTGCGAAAACGTCGAGCTGATCGCCCGCTTCGAGGACGGGGAGGAGCTGAAAGGCGAAACCGCGATCTCGGCGGCCGGCAAGCGCATCGTCGAGATGAGCCTGAAGCCGGAAGAGCCGCTTCCCAACCCGGAGGCGCTCGCGGCGATCGACCGCGCCCGCCTGATCGTGCTCGGCCCGGGAAGCCTCTACACGAGCGTCATTCCGAACCTGCTGGTGCCGGAGATCGCCGAGCGCATCAACCGCAGCCCGGCCCGCGTCGTCTACGTCTGCAACGTGATGAGTCAGCCGGGCGAAACCGACAACTTCTCGGCGGCCGACCACGTGGCCGCCCTGCTGGGCCGGACGCCGTTGCGGCGCATCGACGTGGCCGTCGTCAACTCGCGGAGGGCCGCGAAGCCGCTGATGGAGCGGTATGAGAAGATGAACCAGTATTGGGTTCCGCCGACGGTGACCCGCATCGAAGACCGCGGCATCCGCGTCGTCAGCGGCGATTTCCTCCAGGAGACGGACATGGTGCGGCACGATTCGCGCGCGCTCGCCGAGGTGTTGGCGGCGCTGATCGCCGAAGACCCGGCCGTGTCGATTCCCGCGTGAGCCGCCTGTATCATCTCGCCCTGAAACGGGATCTCCTCACCGCCCCTCCGTCGCTTCCCTGCTGCTGCGAAGCGTTCCTGGCCGGCATTGCGCGCAGACGCGGCTCCTCGATGACCGTTCGGGGGCCGCGCCGGCTGCGCCGGTTCCTGAAAACCGGTGTCGACGCGGTCCTTCCACCGGGCGTCGGGATGGAAAGAACAGGTCGTGACCTTCGTATCGGCGGCATCGATCCGGCATCCCTGCGGCGGAACACGCTGGAACGGCTGAAGATCCAGGCGGCCGGGCCGTCGGGCGGCCACTGCCCGCGGGCGTTTCTGCGGGGTCTGTTCGTCAGGGCCGGCTATATGCAGGATCCCGAACACGGCTACCACCTGGAGATCGTGCTTCCGGGAAAGTGGGCCTTCCGGCTGCTGCGCATCAGCGCCCGGGCACTTCGGCTGCGATTCAGGTTCTGCCGGCGCCGGGGCCGCATCGTCGCGTATATCAAGGGGGCGAAACAGCTCGTCAGGGTGCTGAAGCTCTTCGAGTCGTTCGATCGGGCCCTGCATCTCGAGGATCTGATCGCGACCCGGCAGTTGCTGGGTACGGTGAATCGGCAGGTGAACTTCGAGACGGCGAACATCAACAAACAGGTGGCGGCCGCGGAGCGGCAGTGCGAGCAGATCGAGCGGCTGCTTGCCCATCACGACCAGGATATCTGGACGGACGCCCTGAGGGAGGTGGCGCTGATGCGTGCCAAGCACCCACTCGATTCGATCGAGGCGCTTGGGCAGCGCTGTACGCCGCCTCTTTCCAAGTCGGCGGTGAACCACCGGCTTCGCAGGATCATGACCCTGTACCGGGAGATCTTCGAGCCGGCGAAGGCTTCCCCCGCTTGCGAATAGCCGCTTCCGAAGACCCGGAGCGTCTTTCCGGGGGCGGGAGGCCGTCTTGACAGGGTGGGAGGGGTGTGCTATATCTTACCTCTCTTGGAAAAACACGGATTTCGTGTCCGAACTTCATTTGGAGGCACCCCGTCATGCAGATCGTCGTGAGTGGAAAGAACATCCACCTCTCCCAGGCCCTGAAAGATTACGCGGCAAAGAAGCTGGCCTCGATCAAGAAGTATTTTGATCACATCATCGAAGTCGACGTGAACCTGTCGACGGACGATGTCCGCGATCAGACCCGCAGCAAGGTCTGCGAAGTCACCGTCTGGGCCAACGGCATCGTGCTGCGCGGCAAGAAAGCCTCCGAAGACCTGTATGCCTCGATCGACATGGTCGCCGACAAGATCGAGCGCCAGGTCAAGAAGCACAAGGAGAAGCTCAAGGACGTTCCCCGCCGCCAGACCGACAAGAAAGACCTGGCCGCCGTCCATACGATTCTTTCGCTCGATACCGGCAAGAAGGCGAAGAAGGAAATCACCACCGAGGAAACGAGCGGTCGGGCCGATCGCTCCGAGCATCGCATCGTGCGCAGCGGCACCTTCTCGATCAAGCCGATGTTCGCCGACGAGGCCGCCGAGCAGCTCGACCTGCTCAAGCAGGAGTTCTACGTCTTCTCGAACGCCGAGACCAACCAGATCAACGTCATCTACAAACGCACTGACGGCAACTTCGGGCTGATCGAGCCCGAGTTCTGATCCCGATTCCCCCGTAGCGGGCGCCGCAGGAGGCATTTTGGAGCTCACCGAATTCATATCACCCCAGCTGATCAAGCTGGAACTCTCCTCCACCCAGAAGGTCGATGCCATCAAGGAACTGATCGACCTGCTGGATAAAGCCGGGTTTCTCACCGATGCCGACGCGTTCCTCAAGTCGGTGCTCGAGCGCGAGAAGGTCGGTTCCACGGGAATTGGCAAGGGTATCGCCATTCCCCATTCCCGCACGACGACGGTCCGGGAGGTCGTGGTGGCGGTCGGCCGCTCGAAGAACGGCATCGAGTTCGAAGCCCTCGACAGCAGGCCCGTTCACCTCATCTTCCTCATCGCTGCGCCGATCGAATCGGGTGGGCTCTACCTGAAGGCGCTTGCCCGGCTGTCAAGGCTGCTACGTTACCAGGAGTTCCGTGGCGAGCTGATGGAAGCCAAGACCGAGGAAGACATCATCAAGATCATCTCATCCGAAGAGAAATGACCGCCGCGTATCCTCGGCCGGACATCCGGCATACGGCAAGATAGACGCAGGACAGGGCGCGGACCCCGACCAGGGGCCGCGCCCTGATTCTTGGAAAGGCATCAGGGTTCAGGCATGTTCGACTGGCTGATCAGACTCATCCGCTACTTCATTCCCGATTTCAACGCACGCGAGGTTGCGCGGCTGACGCAGATTCTCGAAGCCGTCAACGAAGAGGCGGAACGCTTCTCGAAGATGTCCGATGCCGAGCTGCGGCAGATGACCGTGAAGTTTCGCGAGCGGCTGTTCGACGGCGAAGAGCTCGACGACATCAAGGTCGAGGCGTTCGCCGCCGTCCGCGAGGCTTCCACGCGCGTGCTGCATATGCGGCATTTCGACGTGCAGATCATCGGCGGCCTGGCGCTGCACGAGGGCCGCATCGTCGAGATGAAGACGGGCGAAGGCAAGACCCTCGTCGCCACGCTTCCGCTGTATCTGAACGCCCTCGAGCTGAACCCGGCCTGGATCGAGCTGGCGAAGAAGCGCGGCATCAGGCATTTCGAGCCGCTCGAGGATGAGCGTGGCCTGATGGTGCCGGTCGGCCGCGGCGCCCACCTGGTCACCGTGAACGACTACCTGGCCCGCCGCGACTCGGAATGGATGGGCAAGATCTACCGGTTCATGGGGCTGACGGTCGGCCTGAACGTGCACGGCCTCACGGCCGAAGAGAAGCGGGCCGCCTACGCGTCCGACATCACCTACGGTACGAACAACGAGTACGGCTTCGACTACCTGCGCGACAACATGGCGCTGCATGTGGCCGAGTGTGTCCAGCGGCCCGAATACAACTTCTCGATCGTCGACGAAGTCGACTCGATCCTCATCGACGAGGCGCGCACCCCGCTGATCATCTCGGGCCCGGCCGAAAAGGCCACGTCGCTGTACTACGTGTTCGCGAAGGTCGCCCGCGAGGTGCTCAAGCCCGAAGAACACTACGTCGTCGACGAGAAGCATCACGGCATCTCGGTGACCGAGAGCGGCATCGCCGCGGTCGAGCGCGTCCTCGGCGTCCAGAACATGTACGACAACAAGAACATCGAGCTCGTGCATCACCTGCAGAACGCCCTCAAGGCGAAACACTTCTTCCATCTCGACAAGGAATACATCGTGCGCGACCGCGAAGACGGGCGCCCCGGCAAGGAAGTCGTGATCGTCGACGAGTTCACCGGCCGTCTCATGTTCGGCCGCCGGTACTCCGACGGTCTGCACCAGGCGATCGAAGCGAAGGAAGGCGTCACGATCCAGCAGGAGAACCAGACGCTCGCGTCGATCACGTTCCAGAACTATTTCCGCCTCTATAGAAAGCTGGCTGGCATGACCGGCACGGCCGAGACCGAGGCGAAGGAGTTCAAGGAAATCTACAAGTGCGAGGTCGTCGTCATTCCGCCCAACCGGCCGAACATCCGGCATGATCTCTCCGACATCATTTTCAAGACGTCCGAGGAAAAGTTCGAGGCGATCGTCGACCATATCATCGAGGTCGCCCAAACCAAGCAGCCGATGCTGGTCGGCACGATCTCGATCGAGAAGAGCGAGCGGATCGCCGAGATGCTGCGCAAGCGGGGCATCCAGCCCCAGGTCCTGAACGCGAAATACCACGAGAAGGAAGCCGAGATCGTCGCGCAGGCCGGCCGCGAA
The DNA here is from genome assembly GCA_964389325.1 of uncultured bacterium. Lineage (GTDB taxonomy): Bacteria > Muiribacteriota > Ozemobacteria > Ozemobacterales > Ozemobacteraceae > MWAR01. The sequence goes on from CAYMEN010000017.1 coordinate 52,713, forward strand.
GGCGCCATTACTATCGCGACCAATATGGCAGGTCGCGGCACCGACATCCTGCTCGGCGGCAATCCCGAGATGCTCGCGGCGAACGAGCTCGGCGTGCGGGAAGGTCCCGACTACGAGGCGGCGGTCGAGAATTTCCGCAAGCTGTGCGTCGAGGAGAAGGACCGCGTCGTTCAGGCGGGCGGCCTCTACATCATCGGCACCGAGCGCCACGAGGCGCGCCGCATCGACAACCAGCTGCGCGGCCGCGCCGGCCGCCAGGGCGACCCGGGCGCCAGCCAGTTCTACCTCTCGCTCGAAGACGATTTGATGCGCCTGTTCGGCTCGGCCAACATCGCCGGCTGGATGGAACGCCTCGGCTGGGAGCGCGGCGAGCCGATCGAACACCCCTGGATCTCGAAATCGATCGAGAATGCCCAGCGCAAGGTCGAGCACCACCACTTCGAAATCCGCAAGCACGTCCTCAAATACGACGACGTCATGAACCTGCAGCGCACGACGATCTACAAAGAACGCCGCAAGGCCCTCGAACAGGATGATATACACGATGATATTATATCAATGGTCGAGGAAACGATCCAGGATCACATGGATCGGGCCTTCAACCCCGAGATCGATCCCGACTCGTGGGATTACGAAACCTTCGCCGACGGCCTGCTCAAGATCTTCCCGGTCGAGCGCCGCGTCGACCAGTGGAAGAAGCTGTCGCAGGACGAACTGCACGACGAACTGAAAAACGCGATTTTCGGCGCTCTCGAGGCCAAACGCCAGGAGGTCGGCCCCGAGGACTTCAAGCAGCTCGAGAAGTTCGTCCTGCTGCAGATCGTCGACGCCAAGTGGAAAGACCACCTGCACAACATGGACAACCTGCAGGACGGCATTCACCTGCGCTCGTGGGGCCAGCGCGACCCGCTGGTCGAGTACAAGATCGAAGGCCACAACATGTTCCAGGACATGATCGAGAACATCAAGGAAGACGTTCTCTACTACGTGTTCCGCATGCAATACTCCCGCGCCGAGGAAAAGGAAGCCGCCGAGCAGAAACAGCAGGAAATGTCCTACAACCGCGGCGATGAGGTGTCGGCCGCCGCCGCCCCGAAGCGCGCCGCGAACCAGATCGGCCGCAACGACCCCTGCCCCTGCGGCAGCGGCAAGAAGTACAAAAAGTGCTGCGGCCAGGGCTCCTGATACGGCCTCCAACAGACTGCCGGTTCCCGTAGGGGCGGGTTTCAAACCCGCCCCTACGCGCGTACGGGGTTCAACCCGTTCCAACGGCCGTTTCTGGGAGGCAATTCCCGGGTCGTCAGGGTGATGGAAAATGTGGTATGCTTTCAGACCATGGAACGGAGACGGGACGGTTCGCGACGCAGGGCGATCACGCTGCTCGAGGTGCTGATCGCGCTGACGATCCTGTCCACCGTTCTGCTGCCCATCGGGATGTTCCTGATCGAGTATCTGAAGGGCAGCAGCGAGCTTGGCGATTACCACCAGGTGATGAATCTCCTCGAGGAAAAGATGGAGCAGGCCCTGGCCCTGCCCTACGATTCGCTGCCGGCCGGCATCTCGAAGAATATCCGCCTCGGACGGGACTTCGGCGAAGACGGGAAGCGCGCCGCCTTCCTCGACCTGAGGCCCGCTCAGATCGGCGTCCAGGAAGTCAGGTTCGACCTCGACGTCGTCGTGGTGCCGCTCGAATTTTCCGCCGTCGCCGATCCGCGAACGGGGCGGATGGAACGGACCAGCCTCGATAACTCGTACAAACGCCTCGTTCTGCGGGCGACGTGGGGAACCACGACCCCGCGTGCTCTCGATCTCGTCGCATACAAGGCCGACCTGTGAACACTCTCGAACGCCGCGGCATCGCGCTTCCCATCGTGTTCGGCATTATTCTCTGCTTTGCCGTCTGGGTGGGTTCCCTCTCCTGGACGATGTCGAACAGCCGCGGCCGCTTCATGCACGCGTTCAAGCTCAGGAAGGCGTATTTCATGGCCCGCTCGGCGCTGCAGCATTTCTTCCTCAAGATGAAGGTCATGCAGCGCCAGCTTCCCGAAACGATGGGCGTGCTCGAAGGGGCCTCGACGGCCGACTGGAATGCCCTTTCGAGTTCGTTCATCGAGGACATCGTCATCCCGGAGGACGCTCCGGCATCATATACGCTCTCGTATGGAATCGACAGTTTTTCCATCGGCAGCCGCGATCTCGAGAAAGGCGAAATGACGATCGAGATCGTCGCCGGCGGCAAGGCTGACGGCATGGGAGAGAGTATCCGACGTATTTATCGCGTGACCCGGTAATGGGCACGACATCTCAGGAGGAACACCCGTGGATTTTGCAATTGCAGAACGCCTGCGTGAAATGACGTCACGGCTCTCCGGCATCGGTGAGCATCTTTGACCTGCCCAGACGAAAGAGGCAGATCCAGGAGCTCGAAGAGCTGACGTTACAACCCAATTTCTGGACCGATCGGAACCGCGCCCAGAGCACATCCCAGAAACTCGCCGAGCTGAAGAAGTCGTGTGAGGCGTTCGAGACGCTCGCGGCCGAGATCAAGGACACCGCTGACCTGCTCGAGATCGCCGACGCGGAGCACGACGTGTCGATGTTCGAACAGCTCGTCGCCCAGCTCGATCCGCTTGTCAAGCGACTTGACGGCATCGAGTTGACGACGTTCCTGGCGGAGGAATACGACGCCTCCGACTGTTACGTCGCGATCAAGCCGGGCGCCGGCGGCACCGAGTCGTGCGACTGGGCGTCGATGTTGTATCGCATGTACTGCCGGTGGCTCGAGAAGAACGAGTTCAAGTGCGAAGTGATGGACCTGCAGGAGGAAGAGCAGGGCATCAAGTCGGTCACGCTGCTCGTGAAGGGCACCTACGCCTACGGGTATCTCAAGGGGGAAAAGGGTGTCCACAGGCTCGTGCGCATCTCTCCCTTCGACTCGAACGCCCGGCGCCACACCAGTTTCACGGCGGTCGACGTGACGCCAGTCCTGCCTGACGACGCCGACATCGAAGTGCGCGACGAGGATATCAAGCTCGACTTTTTCCGCAGCTCGGGCGCCGGCGGCCAGCACGTCAACAAGACCAGCTCGGCCGTCCGTATCACCCACCTGCCGACCGGCCTCGTCGTCGCCTGCCAGATCGAGCGCAGCCAGCACCAGAACCGCGAGGTCGCGCTCAACATGCTGAAGGCGAAACTCTTCAAGCTCCAGCAGGAGAGCCGTGAGAAGGAGTTGAAGAACCTCCAGGGCGATCAGAAGAACATCTCGTTCGGGAGCCAGATCCGCTCGTACGTGTTCTGCCCCTACACGCTGGTGAAAGACCTGCGCACCGGCGAGCAGACCAGCGACGTGCACGGCGTGATGGACGGTGATCTCGACCGCTTCGTCAACGGATACCTCAAATGGCATGCTGCCGGCGAAAAGCCGCGCGGCATCGGAGCCGATGGCGAGGAGGAAGAGGAGATCTGATCCGTCGCGATGCAATGAGTTCCCGCGAACAGACTACCTGCACCCTGCAGCCCACCGTGCGCGGAATGGCATGGTGCGGGCTGTTCCATGCGCGGGGAAGCGCGATGTTCCTGCTGCTGACGGTCGTGGGGCTGCTGTATATATTCGGTACGATGTTCGTGACGTATATGACGCAGGAACGCGCCCAGACAGCGAAGCAGGGCGACGGAATCGTTGCCTACTACCTGGCCGAGGCGGGCATCGAGAAGGCGCAGGTGAAAATGCGCGAGCTGTTCACCGAGAAGCTGCTCGAGAAAGGCGAGATCAACGACCGCCTGCTCGCGCTGCTCGACATCGACCGGGCCGAGAACTTCCAGCTCAAGATCGAGATCGCCGACGGCGAGCTGATCAAAAACGGCACGGCGGAAGTGCTCGTCGAAGTCACCAACCTCAAGCTGACCCCGTTCAAGACGTATATCGATGAGTATGAAGAGGTGCCTTCCCCGCTGAAAATCTACCGGAAGCAGAACCGCGACACCTACGCCGACAAGGCCCTGGGCGGCTGGGAAGGCAACCTTCGTTTCATATCGACAGGGACATTCAAAAAGACCTCGCGCAAGGTCGAGATGATCCGCGATCTCAAGGTCAGTGACCTGACGCCGCCGGCCGAGAACTACACGCTGTTCGTCTCCGGGAAAAAAGACGAATACATCAAGGAAGGCGAGTTCCGCGTCCGCAACTGGAGCGTCGTCCGCTCCCTCAAGGAGATGATCGACGAGGTCGTCAAACGCACGAACGAGGCCGTCCAGGAGACCCTCGGCAACAATGCCGAAGCCCTGTTCTGGGAGCCCAACACCGTGAACATGATCAGCTTCGAGGGCGACGTCAAGGTGAAGGTGCTGAAGGTCATCCGCAAGCTCGTCATGTCGGTCACGGACGTGAAGATCAAGGACTATGTCGACACGACGATCCAGAACCTGCATCCGTATCTCTGGGGCAAGATCCGCACGAACGGCCGCCTGCACGTGTACCTGCCGTTTTTCGCCGCCGACGATATCATCAACTATTTCGAGGACAACTCGATCTTCTCGCACCAGCGGCCCGAGATCGGATACCTGTTCTGCAACAACCAGCTCCACGATCCATATCTGAGCAAATATACGTATTACGAGGGCGAGATCATCCGGTATTACCAGAAGCTCAAACCCTACGTGCTGGGCATCACCGAGACGCCCTACCCGAGCTCGGACCCGTATACGATCAACACCAAGTTCGACTTCACGTCGCGGCACCCCGACAAGCTCATGCCCCTCCAGCTCGATCGCATCAGAAAACACGCGAAAGAATATGCCCACGAATATCACGAGGGCGATCTGAGCGTGAAGGGGACGTACGCCCGCCCCGCCGCTCTCTGGGGCATCATCTACGTGCAGGGCAACGTGCAGCTCGGCGGCCGTATCTCGGGTCAGGCGATGATCGTCACCGAGGGCAACGTGGTCGTGACGGACAACGTCATCCATGACAGCGCCGACAGTTTTCTCTCCATCGTCGCGCTCAACGGCCTCGTCACCTTCCGGCAGGGGCTGACGAAGGCGAAGGTCGAGTCCGCCATCTACGCGAAGAACAGCATCAAGGGCGGCGAGCAGATATCGATTCTCGGCAACCTCGCCGTTGAAAACCTCAACCGCATGGAAAAGGAAGAGGGCCCGGTCCTGATGCCCAAGCGCGTCTTCATCAACTACGACTCGAACCTCAAGAGCCAGACCGGCAACAACGTCTGCTTCAACATCTCGGAGCGGATCACCACCTTCCGCGACCGTTGAAGCAAAAGAAACGACGAACCTCAGAGACACCGAGACACAGAGGCTATTTCACCACGAAGACACAAAGCCACGAAGGAAGGGCTGTCGCTCATTTTGTGTCTTTGTGACTGTGAGGTGAAAATCAGGCATTTTCAACATGCCTGACACGGAGGTTTTCCGGGTGAAAAGCGTGTTTATTATATAGTAATAGCTTTTCTCTGTGTCTCTGTGGTGAAGCTGTTTTCGGTTGTTTTTCAGGGATATGCTGCCAGGTAGGTGATGGCGGGCAGATCGATGGCTTGCCCCAAATCGTTGATCACGCGGTAGGTTTTCCAGTCGGTCGAGCCGGTGACGGTGATGACGGTTCCCTGCTTCGCGAAGGGCGGCAGGCCACCCCTGGTGGCCGAAACGAGGAAAACGGGCTGGTTGTTGAAGCCTGGGCTCAGGCGGTAGTCGTTCCGGTCGCGGCCCATGACGTCGAGTTCCTCCTGGCTCAGCTCCTTGATCATCAGCAGGAAATCGAGACCATACCGGGAGAACGTGCGGGCGACGTAGCCGCGCCATTCGAGCGTAACCGGGCCGGTGAAGCGGGTCTTGAACTTGATGTCCGCCAGCTGCCGGTAGGTCAGGTTCGTCGTTCCGTAGATCTTCCGGGTGGCGGCAAAGCCTTCCTGGACGGGTTTCGCGAGCTCGGCCGCTTCGGCGGCCCGGACGCGGGAAATCTCGAGCTTCCGCCGGGCGTCGTTCCTGTAGGTCGAGCTGAGGCCCGAGCCGGCGAGGGCCTGTTCATACAGGGTCGCGGCGCCGGCGAAGTCTTCCATCGTGAAGGCCTGGCTGGCTCGCAGATACAGATCGTTGGCGACGTCGGTCGATGCCTGGTCGAGCCGATTCTGGAGGTTCGGGTTGCCGGGGTTCATCGAGTTGGCCTTGGCGTAATACTCGCGGGCGAGGTCGGCGCGGCCCATCCGCTCGTAGATGCGGGCGATCTCGACGGCGACGCCGGCCTGGGGCTTCACCGCGAAATAGGTCTGGTAGTTCTTCAGCGCCTCATCGAGCAGGTTCACCTTCGAGTAGTCCTGGGCCAGCAGATAGTAGGCGGCATGGAAATGCTCGTCGACCCTGATCGCCTCTTCCAGGTGCTTGATGGCGGCGAACAGGTCGCCTTTCAGGCTGTAGGCCTTGCCGAGAAGGTAGTGCAGGCGGGGGTTGTCGGCATCGTTCTCGAGAAGGGACTCGAGCATGTCGATCGCCTGCTGGTACCGGCCGCGCTCGATGAACTCCTCGGCGCGCGACTCGGCACCGGTTTTGAGGCTTTCCTTCGCTTTCTGGGCGGCCTGCGGCGGAAGCGGCGGCACCCGGAGGCTCTCGGTGGGCGGAAGCTGAGCCGAGGGCGGCATCGCCGGAAGCGAGACGGCCGCCTGCTGGGGCTGCTGCTGCGGTTGACGGGCCGGCGGCAGGACCGGAAGGTCCGGCGTGTAGGGCTGGGTCACGACCGGTGCCCGGGCCGGTCGCGAAGGAACTTCGCGCGGCTGTTGCTGCTGTCGGCTCCGGCCCGCACGTTCCTGTGCGGCTCGTTCGAGCACCGCGGCCTGTTCTTCCCCGCGCTGCCGCTTCATTTCGACGGTGCATCGGGCGATGCCGCGCCGGGCGGCAACCATCGACGGGTCGAGGACGGCCGCGAGCTGGTATTCCTTCAACGCTTCCTGGAAGTTGCCGGTCAGCTCGAACACGCGGGCCAGGTTGAAATGCACGCCGGGGTGTCGCGGAGACCGCTCGTAGGCGCGCTGCAGCGACTGGTGGGCCTGCTTGTAGCGCTGCTGGTAGATATGGTTGACGGCCTCCTCGACGAGGATGTTCGTGTCGTCGAACTGCGCGAAGGCGGGAAGCGCAGGGCCAAGAAGCAGCACGGCGATCCATTTCCGGAAGTTCCATTCAGTGTCGGAGCGTTTCAGCATTGTTCATCGTCCTGTTTTTGACGTCACCGGGTCCCTATGTTACTATCGGTTCAACAAACCACATTTCACATCGGAGGCCGTATGTCGATATTCCGTTTCATCTGGTGGGCAATGATCATCAGTCTGGCTGCGTTTGCCGGCTACGTCTACGGTTACCTGTCCGAGTAAGTTCCGCAGACCGAACCGACGCCTCCCGGCATGCCCATGAGCACCGGGAGGCGCCGTGTTTCGGGCGGAGCGGTCATCACGCCGCCGGCGGCATCGTCGATGCCTTCTGATGCTGGACGAGCCAGGCCGCTTCGCGCAGGGAATACGTCTTCTGCACGCGGAGCAGCTTGTCGTTGTCATTGAGCAGCTCGGCCATCGTCTTGAGGGACCGGAAGTCTCCCTGCCTGAGCATCAGCTCGCCGCAGGCCGCGCGCACGGCATCATTCTGATCGTTCAGCCCTTTGAGCAGGGCGTCGTTCGCCTTCGCGCCGTCGATTGCCGCGCGATACCGGTAGGCTGCGGCGCGGATGTTGTGGTCGGCATCGCCGGCCAGCGGCGTCGCATACTGTCTGAACTCGGCACTGCGCAGCTTCGCCAGAAGATCGATGAATTGGGCTTTCAGCACCGGGCTGCGCTCCTTGCTCCACATCATGATGATTCTCGGGGCGTCCGTCGGTGCCGCGACTTCGCCCATGGCTTTGATGAAGTGCGTCAGCGCCCACTGCGTGGCGGTGTTGTAGGCCGCGGCGAGGCCGTTGAAGCTGTTCGGAGCGCGGATCTGGCCGATGGCCCAGGCGCTGCGGCCCGCGACGACACCCTCCTCGTCGGACAGCATCCGGATCAGCTGCTGGACGGCCGGCGCGATCCGGTAAGTGCCGGCAAGCCATGCCCCGCTCGAGCGCTCCCAGCGGTTCGGCGAGAGCATGAACCGATCGAGTTCTGCGCTGATGCGGTCGCCCAGGCCGTTGTCGTAAAAAATGCACATGACGTTCGCCTTGACCCGGTTCGACGGGTCGCGCAGGAAGGGGGTCACGATCCCCTCGATCATCGGGAACGGCTGCTGGCCGAGCGCCTCGATCGCGTTCGCCCGTATCCGCGCTTCCGAATGGAGGAGGCTGTGTTGGAAATAGGCGACCAGGGCCTGCTTGCGATATTTGCCCAGCGAGAGAAGCGCGGTCGCGAAGACGTTGTTGTTGTCTTCGGACTCGAGCAGGTTGATGAGCACGTTGCAGGCCGGCTCGAGGGGCGCGAGGTAGCCGAGGACGAGCGCCGCGTCGATGCGCACGCCGATGTCCGGGTCGCGGCTCGCTTTGGCCAGGAAGTCCCAGGGGACATGTTCGCCAAAATAATGCAATGCCCTGACGAGCGTCTGGCGAAGTTTTGGCGAGAGCTCGTTCTGTGCCGTCTGAATCAGTGCGGGCAGGAACGCGGGATCGCCGCTCAGGGCAAGGGAGTGGACGGCGAACAGCCTCGTGTTGAGGTCGGCAGACGACAGGGCTTTCACGAGCGCCTGATACGAGCTCTTCAGGCCGATGACGCCGCAGAGCTGGATGGCTTTCCATTTTACGAACCGGTCGGAATCGCTTAGCAGTGGGAAAATCAGTTCTCCGTCGAACTCCTGCGGGTATGCCTGCAGGCCTTCCAGCGCCAGGAAGCGGATGTTCGGGTTCGGGTCCTTGAGCGCGAAGCCATACTGGCGAATGATTCGTTGCTTCAGATCGTCTGGTGCAGACATCGGATGATCCCCATCGTGTTCTCTATGATTTTCTCGAACGCCCGGTGCTTGCCTGGTGTTCGCCCTCCTCCAAGGTCAGGGCGAACGGGGGGGCAGTTCCCAGAACTCAATAGTATACCCTTGGGAGCGGTGCGGCGTCATTTCGATTTGAGGTGCTTGGCCACCAGAAGCTTCATATACTCCTCGCGCAGCTCGGCCACCCCGTACATCGCCGCCTGGATGATGTCACGCTGGGACAGGTTGAAGCGCTGCTTGACTTCCTCCATGGGCACGCCGGCCGCGAGCTGGTCGAGCACGGCCTCGATGATCGGGTTTCTGACCGGTCGGGTTCCTGCCGGTTTTTTTCCAGACGTCATACCCTACCTATCGACAAGGGGGCCCGATTCGGCAAGCCCCCCCCCTCGGGGAATTGCCGAATCGGGAAGTTTGAAGAGTGAAGTTTGAAGTTCGAAAAGGGGCTGAATATGGTATCATCACGAACCTTCGAGACTTCGCGAATTTGATTGCCACGGAGAGATGACCATGGACCTGATGCTGTACAACACGATGAGTCGCACGAAAGAGAAGTTCGTCCCGCTGGTGGAGGGGCACGTGGGCATCTATGTCTGCGGGCCGACCGTCTACGGACCGCCGCATCTTGGCCATGCAAAGAGCTATATAACGTTCGATGTGCTTGTAAAACATCTTCGGAGACGCGGCCTCAACGTGCGCTATGTGCAGAACATCACCGATGTCGGCCACCTGACCGACAATGCCGACGCCGGCGAGGACAAGATTCAGCGCCAGGCGCGCATCGACCGCGTCCATCCCTACGAGATCGTCGACAAGTGCATGTTCCAGTACATGCGCGACATGGAACGGCTGCGCGTGGCGCATCCGAGCTTCTACGTACGGGCGTCCCAGCACGTCGGCGAACAGATCGAAGCCGTTCAGAAGCTCGTCGAGAAAGGCCATGCCTACGTTTCCGACGGGAACGTGTATTTCGACGTCGCGTCCTTCAAACAGTATGGGAAGCTTTCGGGCCGGACGATCGACGAGCTGCGCGAGGCGGTGCGCGTCGAGGCTCGTTCGGACAAGCGCAACCCCCAGGACTTCGCCCTCTGGAAGCGTGCCGAGCCCGACCACATTCTCCAGTGGAACTCGCCCTGGGGCCCCGGGTATCCCGGGTGGCACATCGAGTGCTCGGTCATGAGCACCAAATACCTGGGCGAGACGTTCGACATCCACGGCGGCGGCCTCGAGAACATGTTCCCCCACCACGAGTGCGAAATCGCGCAGAGCGAAGCCGTCACCGGCAAGCCGTTCGCCCGCTACTGGGTCCATAACAACATGGTCACGGTCGACGGCGTGAAAATGGGCAAGTCGCTCGGCAACTTCCGCACTTGCGAAGACCTGCTCGAACGGCACAGCCCCGAGGCGATCCGGGTCTTCATCCTCTCGACCCATTACCGCTCACCCAGTAACTACACGGAAGAGGCGATCGGCGCCGCCGCGACCGGACTCCAGCGGCTCGGCCAGCTCCATGTCGCTCTCGACGCGCTCGCGAAGCAGGGCACGGCGGCCGGCGCGCAGGACGCGCCGCTTCTCGAAGCCGTCGAGGCCACGGCAAAAGCCGTCGGCGAAGCCCTCGACGACGATCTCGACACCCCCGGCGCCATCGCGCACCTGTACACGTTCGTGACGACGGCGAACCGCCTGATGGCCGGCGGCGTCTCGTCGGCCGCCGCAAATAAAGCTCTCGATATTCTTCGTGGCTGGAGCGGCGACGTGCTCGGCATCCTGCCTCCCGTTCAGGGCGGGGCCGCCGGCGGCATCGACATCGACCCGCTGATGGGCATCATCCTCGACCTGCGAAAAGAGATGAAGACGAGCAAACGCTACGATCTTGCCGATCAGATCCGCGACCGGCTCAAGGCTGCCGGAATCACGATCGAGGATACGCGGGACGGCGCCCGCTGGCGGCGCGCGTGACCGGTGTGGGAAACCCCGCCGACGCCCTGAAATTCACGTTTTCCCGGCCTTGGGAAAAACGACGGGCGGAGCGGCTGACTGCGCGCACCCTCGCCTACATCGGCGATTGCGTGTTCGAACTGGGAAACCGGCTTCGCCATGTGGAAAGCGGGACCGACGACGCCGGCCACCTGCACTCGTCCGTCGTCAAACTCGTGTGCGCCCCGAACCAGGCGCGCATGTTCGAAACCCTCTGGGAGTGTGTTTCCCCCGAGGAGCAGGAGTTGCTCCGTCGGTGGCGCAACGCCAAGATGCCGTATCGCGGCCCCCGGATGGACCGGCTCACCTACGCGCGCGCGACGGCGCTCGAGGCATGGGTGGGCTACCTGTTTCTGACCGGCCAGGATTCCCGCCTGGACGAGTTGTTCGAGCTCGTGACCCCGCCCGAGCCGGCGTCGCCGGCAGATGAAGAAGGAGATTCCGATGAGTAACGACCGCCCGAAACGCTTCAATCCAGGCTCCCGCCGTTCCGACGGCTCCGCTCACGGAGCGCGCGACCAGAAAAAGGCCGAGTGGTGGAGTGAGAAGCAGGGGCATCACAAGAAACACGGCGGCCAGTCCGCGAACGACGGTCCCCCCCAGCGCAAGAAGCGTGATGAATACGAGCCTCGCGAACCTCGCGAACCTCGCGAACCGCGCGAACCGCGCGAATTTCGTGAACCCCGCGAAGCCGGCGAGACGTGGAAGCCGCGGGGCGGCCGCGACGGCTACGAATCTCCTCGGCGCGGTGACGGACGCCGGGATCGCGGTCCCCGGCGTGAGGGCGGCGAGCAGGGAAGGAAGCATGGGTTCCAGCGGCATGGCGAAGGCCGGAAGCCGGGTGGTTTCGAGGGGCATCGCAGCGATCGTGATACGCACCGGTTCGAAGAGCCTCGACATGTCCGGCCGCCATTCGAGGCGGCGCAGGAGGGCGGCGAGGACGATTCGATGTGGGTCGTCGGCCGGCATGAGGTGATCGAGCTGCTCCGGGCGAATCGCCCGATCGAGGCGATTGTCATTGCCGACTCGGCGCATGGAGAGCCGATCCGCGAGATCCGCGAGGAGGCGCATCGGCGAAAGCTGAAACTGCAGGTGATCCCTGTCCAGGCGTTCCGGCGCCGCTTTGGCGACGATACGCAGAGTGTCGCCGCGAAGACGGGGGCGTTCGAGTATGCCGAGTTCGACGCGCTCCTCGACGAGTGCGAAAAGGATCCTGAGGCCGTCCTCGTGGCGCTGAACCACGTGGAGGACCCGCGCAATCTCGGGGCCGTGGTGCGCACCGTCGAGGCCTCCGGCGCCTCGGGGATCGTGATCCCGAGAGAACGTGCCGCGGCCATGACGGGCGGCGCGATCCGTACAGCCCAGGGGGCCGCTTCCCATCTGCCGGTCGCGAAGGTGGTGAATCTGGGGGTGGCGATCGAAGCCGCGAAGAAGCGCGGATTCTGGGTTGTCGGCCTCGATGGGGCGGCGCCGAAACGGTATGACGAAATCCGGTACACGGGGCGGGTGATGCTCGTGGCTGGCGGAGAGGATGTCGGACTGGGAGTGCGCATCGGGGGGGCGTGCGACGAGTGTGTGTCGATTCCGCTGGGCGGGAAGACCCCCTCGCTGAACGTTTCCGTCAGTACAGCGGTTGCGCTGTTCGAAGTGCTGCGACAGAAGGGTTTTGCGGTCCGCGGCCGTCGTGAAAAATAGATATTGACATTCGATCGAACTTCCCTTATAATCGCCAAATACCGGTGGCCTTGCCGGTACGTTCTTTGACCAATGTAATGCAAACATGCCGATGTAGCTCAACTGGCAGAGCATCTGATTTGTAATCAGAAGGTTGTGGGTTCGATTCCCATCGTCGGCTTGTGCGGATACCTGGATGGGTGCCCGAGTGGCTAAAGGGGGCAGACTGTAAATCTGTTGGCTCGCGCCTACGGTGGTTCGAATCCATCCCCATCCATTTCTCGCCCGTGTAGCTCAGTCGGTAGAGCACTTGCATGGTAAGCAAGAGGTCGCCGGTTCAATCCCGGCCGCGGGCTTTTATTTCAATCGCTCATACATCATCAGGAGGACCACATGGCTAAGGAAACTTTTACCCGGACCAAGCCGCACGTCAACGTCGGTACGATCGGTCACATCGACCACGGCAAGACCACTCTCACGTCTGCCATAACGCTGACTTCGGCCAAGTCCGGTAAGGGAAAGGCTCTGGCGTATGACCAGATCGACTCCGCGCCCGAAGAGAAAGCTCGCGGTATCACGATCAACACCTGTCACGTCGAGTATGAGACCGAAATCCGGCACTATGCTCATGTGGACTGCCCCGGTCACGCCGACTACATCAAGAACATGATCACCGGCGCCGCCCAGATGGACGGAGCGATTCTCGTCGTTTCCGCTTCCGACGGCCCGATGCCCCAGACCAAGGAACACGTCCTCCTGGCCCGCCAGGTCGGCGTTCCTTACATCATCGTCTTCCTGAACAAGTGCGACATGGTTGATGACCCCGAGCTGCTCGACCTCGTCGAACTCGAAGTCCGCGACCTGCTCAACAAATACGAGTTCCCCGGCGACAAGACCCCGATCATCCGCGGCAGTGCCCTCAAGGCCATGGAAGCCGGCGGCGAAGGCGCGGCGGCCGAGCCGATCCAGAAGCTGCTCAAGACCCTCGACGAGTATATTCCTGAGCCGCAGCGCGAACTCGACAAGCCCTTCCTGATGCCCGTCGAAGACGTGTTCACGATCACCGGCCGCGGCACCGTCGTCACGGGCCGCATCGAGCGCGGCATGATCAAGGTCGGCGACTCCATCGAGATCGTCGGTCTGATGGAAGAAGTCAAGACCTCGACCGTTACTGGCGTCGAGATGTTCCGCAAGACCCTCGATCAGGGTCAGGCCGGCGACAACGTTGGTCTGCTGCTCCGCGGCATCACCAAGGAAGAAGTCGAGCGCGGCATGGTTCTCGCCAAGCCGAAGAGCATCACCCCGCACAAGAAGTTCAAGGCCCAGGTCTACATCCTGTCGAAGGAAGAGGGTGGCCGCCATACTCCGTTCTTCAGCGGCTATCGGCCCCAGTTCTACTTCCGCACGACGGACGTCACCGGCGTCGTCCAGCTGGGCGAAGGCAAGGAAATGGTCATGCCGGGCGACCGCGCTGAGTTCATCTGCGAGCTGATCACCCCGATCGCGTGCGAGCAGGGTCTCCGCTTCGCCATCCGCGAAGGTGGCCACACCGTCGGCGCAGGCGTCGTCGCCTCGATCACCGAGTAAGTCATAACGGAGCCCCGGGGCGGGGCAACCGCCCCGGGGTTTCTCTTCCGGCCCGATTCGTGGGTCGAATGTTCCGAAAAGAGGGAGTCCTATGCGAGAACAGATCAACCTGGTGTGCACGAGCTGCAAGCGCAAGAATTACACGTCCATGAAGAACAAGCGCAACGATCCTGACCGCATCGAGCTGAGCAAATACTGCCCGGCAGAGCGGAAGCACACTCCCCACAAAGAGGGCAAGTAAGCGTTTCTGAACTGTACGGAATGAAACCAGCGCACACAAACGCTGGTTTTACCGTCAAAGTACAGATGATTCAGCGTCTAGGGCTGTAGCTCAATTGGCAGAGCACCGGTCTCCAAAACCGGGGGTTAGGGGTTCGATTCCCTTCAGCCCTGCTTGATACAAGATCACTTACTATATAGAGGGGCACATGGATAAGTTACGCACCTACTGGAAAGAACTGTCCCGGCATCTGATGGAAGTCTGGATCGAAGTGCGACCCGAAAAGGGCCGCGTCGCCTGGCCGACCTTCGAGAACATCAAACTCTCGACCAAGGTCGTCATCATTTCGTCCATCGGCCTCGGGCTGTTCATCGGCCTTCTCGATGTCGTGTTCGGTGAAGTGCTGAAGGTCATCGTGGGTGGCGGGAAGGTCGGACTGTGAACATCTCCAGAGCTAAATGGTATGTGATCCATACCAATTCCGGGTCTGAATACAAGGTCAAGGCCAACCTGGAACACCGCGTCCAGCTTCTCGGAAAACAGGAACGCATCTTCGAGGTGCTCGTCCCGACCGAGAGCGCCGAGCGCGTCCAGGACGGCGAGCGCGTTACCCAGACCCGCAAGATTTATCCCGGCTACGTCCTCGTCCAGATGAACATGGATGACGACACGTGGACGGTCGTGAAGAACACCCCCGGCGTCACCGGGTTCGTCGGTCTCGGCGACAAGCCGACCCCGCTTCACGACAAGGAAGTGCAGAACGTCCTGCGCACGGCCGGCATCGGCCCGCAACGGTCGGCTGCCATGACGCCCATCGGGTTCACCGAGGGACAACCTGTCAAGATCGTCGATGGTCCGTTCACGGATTTCATCGGTGTTATCAAGGAAATCAACCAGGAAAAGCGCAAGGCCAAGGTGCTGGTTTTCATCTTCGGACGCGACACCGCAATCGAAGTCGATCTCATCCAGCTCGAAGAGTCCTGACGCTCTCCCCTAACGTTCGAAGGAGTACAAGAACATGGCCAAGAAAGTTACCGGTTTCGTCAAACTGCAGATTCCCGCCGGCAAGGCAAACCCGGCTCCCCCGGTCGGTCCGGCCCTTGGCCAGCACGGCGTCAACATCATGGACTTCTGCAAGAACTTCAACGCCAGAACGTCCAAGGAAGGCGATGCCGTCATCCCGGTCATCATCACTGTCTACAGCGATAGGTCTTATACCTTCATCACGAAGACTCCGCCCGTGGCGTTCCTTCTGAAGAAGGCCGCGAAGATCGAGAAGGGCAACGCCACTTCCGGCCGCACCAAGGTCGGCAAGGTGACCCTCGCCCAGGTGACCGAGATCGCCAAGCGCAAGATGCCCGACCTGACCGCCGGCTCGATGGAAGCCGCGATCAGCATGGTCAAGGGCACCGCCCGCAGCATGGGCATGGAAATCGTTGGCTGATTCCGAGTTCAACCGGCCCGAAATGGTCGGCCATTCCTGAAGAAAGGAGGAAAACATTACCCGTATGCCGAAACACTCCAAGCGTTTTGCAGCACTGAAGGAAAAGCATGTCGTCCTGGGTCAGGTCTTCACCCCGGAGGCTGCCTTCGAGAAGGTCGTCGCCTGCGCATCGGCCAAGTTCGATGAAACCGTCGACATCGCCGTCCGCACCGGCCTCGATCCGAAGTATGCCGATCAGCAGCTGCGTGGCAGCGTTGTGCTGCCTCATGGCGTAGGCAAAACCTGCCGTGTCGTGGTTTTTGCCGCTGGCGAGAAGGCCAAAGAGGCCGAAGCTGCTGGAGCAGACTTCGTTGGTGCCCAGGACCTGGTTACCAAGATCGAAGGAGGCTGGACGGAGTTCGATGCCGCCGTGGCGACCCCCGACATGATGAAGTTCGTCGGAAAGCTCGGCCGCATTCTGGGCCCCCGCAACCTGATGCCCAACCCCAAGGTCGGAACCGTGACCATGGACATCGGAAAAGTGGTTCAGGAACTCAAGTCCGGTAAGGTGCAGTACCGCGTCGAGAAGGCCGGTATCATCCACTCGATCATTGGCAAAGCCTCGTTCGGTGCGAAGAAGCTGCACGACAACTTCCTCACCTTTTTCCAGGCCATCACCAAGGCCAAGCCGTCCGGCGCCAAGGGCACCTACATCAAGGGCTGCACCATCAGCTCGACGATGGGGCCTGGCATCGATCTCGATGTCAACGCCGCTCGCGGTGCGGTCGAAAAGATCACCGTGTGATGTCTGTTCCCGCTTTTGGCCGCCTCGGTGGCCTGAAGCATCGTTCTGAGTCGTAGACGCGGGTCCTGAGCGTTAATCGGCTCGATCCGAAAGGGTCGGCCGGCCTGCCGAGACTGGTAAAACCTCGTGGAATCACGAAGGGTTTCCGGTTTCGGACCGGAAACCCTTTTTGATTATGGAATACGATACAGCCACCGAAGGAGGTGACTCTACCAAATGGCAGATATGAAACAGAAGGAAACCTACATCAACGAGCTGAAGGACAAGCTTTCGAAGGCCAAGGTCGTCATCGTGGCCGGATGTGAGGGCGTCACCGTCGAAGAGATGAACGCCGTCCGCAAGAGCATTCGCAACCTCGGCGACGAGATGCGGGTCGTCAAGAACAAGCTCGCCCGCCGCGCGCTGCATGATCCGCAGCACCAGGCGCTCGAACCCTTCCTGACCGGCGAAAACACCGTGACCTTCGGGTATCACGACGAAGCGGCGCCCGTGAAGGCTCTGTTCGAGTTCGCGGAAAAGGCCAAGAAGTTCCAGTTCAAGGCCGGCCTGCTCGGCGACAAGGTCCTCACCGTGAAGGAGCTCGAGGCCCTCTCGAAGCTTCCGACCAAGCAGCAGATGCTCAGCATGCTGCTCTCGACCATGGTTGGACCGATCCGGAACATGCTCTCCGTCTCTCAGGGCCCGATCCGCAAGTTCGCGTATGCCCTGCAGGCTCTCAAGGAGCAGAAGGAAAAGGCCGCGGCCTGATCCCGCTCTATATCGGTTACTCTCATTCGAATTCATCGAACAACAAGTATAAGAAGAAGGAGTTAGAACAATGAATAAGGACCAGATCCTGGAAGCCATCGGTGGAATGTCGGTTCTCGAGCTCTCCGAGCTCGTCAAGGCCATGGAAGACAAGTTCGGCGTCACCGCCGCCGCCCCGGTCGCCGTTGCCGCCGCCGCTGCCGCTCCGGCCGCCGCTGCCGCCGAGAAGACCGAGTTCGACGTCGTTCTCGAGAACTCCGGCGCCAACAAGATCAACGTCATCAAGGTCGTCCGCGAATTGACCGGCCTGGGTCTCAAGGAAGCCAAGGACCTCGTCGATGGCGCCCCGAAGACCGTGAAGGAAGGCGCTCCGAAGGCCGACGCCGAGAGCATGAAGAAGAAGCTCGAAGAAGCCGGCGCGAAGATCACCCTCAAGTAAGCACCCAAAGAATGAACCGTGCGGCCGAAAGGCCGCACGGTTTTTCTTTGGGTGAAGTTTGAAGGATGAAATTTGAAAGAAGGCTAGGAAAGTGAGTTCATGGCTCCTTTGCGGTAGCCGGCCGGGTCGATGATGATGTGGGTGAAGCCGAGGGCTTTCAGGCGGCCGAGCAGCTCGGGGAGGAGCGTCTCGGTCCTGGAAATGTCGGTCGCAGGAACTTCGATTCGGGCGGTGTCGCCGAGATGGCGCAGGCGGCAGTCGGTGAAGCCGGCTTCGCGAAGGAGCGCTTCCCCTTCCTGGATCTGTCGGAGTTTTTCGCGGGTGACGGGGGTGCCGAAGGGAATACGGGTCGCAAGGCAGGGGCCGGGGGGCCTGATCAGGTCGGCGGCACCCCATGACAGCAGGGTTTCCCGGATGGCCTGCTTGTCGAACCCGGCCAGGTCGAGCGGGCTGGCGATGCCCAGTTCGGTCAGGGCACGCCGGCCGGGGCGGTGGTCGGTGCGATCGTCGATGTTCGAACCGTCGGCGAGGACCCAGCCGTCAGGCTTGATGCCGAGAAGTGTGGTGAAGACATGCTTCTTGCAGTGGTAACAGCGGTCGGGCGGATGAGCGGCGAAGGCCTCCAGGGGGAGAACGCTCAGGGGGACCTCGACGAGATCGAGCCCGTGGCGCACGGCCGCAACGCGGGCCGCGTCGATCTCGTGGTCCGACATGACCTCTGAAATCACCAAAAAGGCCCTGCTTGCCCTGCCGACGGCCCGTTTCGCCGAAAGCGCCAGAAACGCGCTGTCCATACCGCCCGAATACGCGACGGCAACCCCGGTTTGATTCGAAAACCAGCTGTTCAGCGCATCCAGCGCCCGCTCGATATTCTTATCCATACTGCCCCCATGATATCTCACCCCGTTCACCAAAACCGCCAGAAATAATAATACCATATACTACACAACCGCAGGGGCGGTTCGCGAACCGCCTGAAACGGTAAACCATAAGCCAGGTCGTTCTCACCGCTGAGACGTCGAGGCGCAGAGAAAAAAAGATGCATGAACATGTTCATCAGCGTCTCTGCGCCTCCGCGTTCCAGTTCCCGTTTTTTGTGCTTTTGTGGTGAATATTCTCAATGCCTCTGTCTCTCCGTGGTTCGTCGTATCCTGTGGTATGATGCCACCTGTGAATCTTCCACCACGGAGGCTGCATGTCACTCGATAAACTGCATTTCCGCGGCGGTTACAACTTCCTCGGCCTGCCGGCCGATGAAGCCCGCTATGAAAACGCCCATGCCGTCATTCTTCCCGTCCCCTACGACAGCACGACGTCCTATCGCGCGGGGACCCGCGAAGGCCCGGCCGCCCTGCTCATGGCCTCGCGGAACGTCGAGCTGTATGACCTCGACCTCGACTGCGAACCTCTCAATACGGGCGTCTGCACGCTGCCCGAGCTCGAGCCCGACATGTCGGGCCCCCAGGCGACGATCAAGAACGTGGAAGCGGCCGTCGCTGCCATCAGCGCCGATCACAAGTTCCCCGTCGTTCTCGGTGGCGAGCACAGCATCTCGACCGGGCCGGTGCGCGCGCTCCGGAAGAAATACGGAGAGGAGTTCAGCATTCTCCAGCTCGACGCCCACGCGGACCTGCGGGACTCGTTCGAGAACACCCCCTACAACCATGCGTCCGTCATGCGTCGCGTCTACGAACTCGCCGAGTTGACCCAGGTCGGCATCCGGAACATCTCCTCCGGAGAGATGGCGTTCGTTCGTGAAGCCCGCCACGATGGCATCTTCTGGGCCCACGACCTGCAGGGACCGGCCGAATCCTGGATTCCCCGGGTCGTCGATCGGTTGAAAAAACATGTCTATATAACGATCGATCTGGACGTGTTCGACCCCTCGATCATGCCCGCCGTCGGAACGCCGGAACCGGGCGGCCTGCTCTGGTACCCGGTTCTTCAGCTGCTCGACGCCGTCGTCGCGAAGAAGAACGTCGTCGGGTTCGACGTCATGGAGCTCTGCCCGATCCCCGGACAGATCGCGGGCGATTTCCTGGCGGCGAAGCTCGTGTTCAAGCTGCTCGGCAAGATTTTTGCCCGCAACGGCTGGATAAACCGGGGCGAGGGCTGATCCGGCCGTGTCTCTTCCCGACATCCTGAGCGTCGTGGTCGCCGTGATTCTCGGCGCGGCGGCCGGACCGCGTATATCATGGGCTATACGTTCCTGGCCCGGCCACGAGGATCTTCTCGAAGACTACACGAAGTGCCACACCTGCCCCGGCGGCCTGCGTCGGGGCTGCGTGAACGCCGGAAAGAAGCAGGACCTTGCCTACCTGGTCTTCTCGGCCGCGCTGGCCGGCCTCTCCGTCGGCCTCTGGGGGATCGGCACGAAGGCCGCTCTCTCCTGGGTCTTCGGCGTTTCTTGCATGATCATCACGATCGTCGACATCAGGTTTCTGATCATTCCCGACAAACTATCGATCAACGGCAGCTGGGCCGGGCTGGCCTATGCCCTGGCCTGCTGGGTCTGGACGTCGCCGCTCGGGAAACAGCCGCCGCAGTATTACGTGACGCTCACCGACAGCATCCTGGGCTTTCTTCTCGGGGGCGGGTTCCTGTGGGCGCTCGGCTGGCTCGCCTGGAAGATTCTGAAAAAGGAAGGCATGGGAGGCGGCGACGTGAAACTGCTTGCCGCGTTCGGCGCCTGGATGGGCTGGAAGCCGGTCATCGCCATCGTCATCCTGGCCAGCCTGCTCGGAACCATCGGCGGCGTCAGCAACATCATCTACCAGAAAATACGATATCACCGGCAATACAAGCCGCTCACGCACATGATCCCCTTCGGCCCGTATTTGTGCGTGGCGTTCATTTTCGTTTTCTATTGCGGCATGCAGCCGCTTCTCAACGTCATGGACATGTACCACGCCTGGGTCGAGGCGACGTTTCTGCACGGACGCTGATCGGTCCCGGCCGACGAACCCGACGAAAAACCAATGGAACCCCGACTCGCGTATCTCGACGTCTATCTGGAACTGCCTGAACATATGCTGGAACAGGCCTTCGCGCTGAACCGGCGCGTCGTCTCTTCCGCCGGCGGCGCAGTCGATTTCGGCGCGGGCAGGATTCCGCATATCACCCTGTATATGGGATTGTTCCCGGAGACCGAGAGAGCGTCCGTCGTCCGTGAGTTGAAGACCGTCGCGGCGGAGACACCCCCCGTTCCGGTCGTTCTGAGGGAGATCGAAACCTCCAGAGACGGATACCTCTTCTGGAAGGCCGTCGCCGATGATCCCCTCCAGAAGCTGCATGAGCGCGTCGTTGAGGCGTTGAATCCGCTGAGACGCGGCGCGGTCCGGGACAAATTTCTCGAAGACCAGGAACGTTTCACGAAGGAAGAATGTGTATATATCATGAGATATGGATTTCCGTGGGTGATGCGCCGATTCCGGCCCCACGTGACGGTGGGCCATCTCGAGGCCGGCGCAGCGGAAGCCGCTGAACACCTGGGAACTCCCGAGTCCCGCGGACAGGCTTCTCGCATCGCCCTGGGCAGCGTCGGGGAACACGGCGTCATCCTTGAGACCGTCGGGGCGTTTCCCCTCACGGGATCCATGTAAAGGAGAAAAACCGATGGCACGCCACATGTTTTTCATCGCCTGTGTGATTCTGACCATCGCCGTATTCGTGACCGCCTGCCGGCCGGAAGCCTCCGTTGTGACGGCGTATGTCACGGTGGACCAGCCGTTTGCCGAGCCGATCCTGGCGAGTTTCACCGCGCTGACCGGAATCCGTGTCAAGCCGGTCTTCGACACCGAGGCGGCCAAGACGGTCGGCCTCGCGAACCGCCTGCGCGCGGAGAAAGCTCATCCCCAATGCGACGTGTTCTGGAGCTCCGAGTTCGCCCATACCGTTCGGCTTGCCGCGGAAGGGATGTTCGCCGCCCGCGACTGGCCGACGGCCGGCGGCCTGCCGCCCGAACTTCGCGACCCGGACAGACGGTGGGTGGGATTCGCTCTGAGAGCTCGCGTCCTCATCGCGAACACGGCAAAACTCTCCGCCGCATCGATGCCGGCCAGGCTCGCCGACCTGCTCTCCCCAGCCTGGAAGCCGGGCGAGGTGGCCGTCGGCCTTCCCCTCTTCGGAACGACTAACACTCACGCCGCGGCCATGCTGGCCATGAGTGGCGAAGCAGGCATGCTCGAGTTTTTCGAAGGATTGAAAAAGAACGGAGCGGCGATCGTCGACGGGAACGCCGTCGTGCGCGATCGCGTGGCGGCCGGAGCCTGCCTCGTCGGCCTGACCGACACCGACGACGCGCTCGTCTCGGTCACCCGCGGCGACCCGGTGCGCATGATCATTCCCGACCAGGAGCCGGGCGGCTTGGGAACCTTGCTGATCCCGAACACGGTCGCCGTGCTCACGGATGCCCCGCATGCCAGCGAGGCCGCGCGTCTGGCCGATTATCTCGCCTCGGTCGAGGTCGAGGCGATGCTGGCGGCAGGCGAATCGAAGCAGATCTCCGCCCGCCCGGGCGGCCCCGTTCCCGCCGGCCTGCCGGCGCTCGATTCGCTCCGGCCCCTGCCGGTCGGCCTCGCATCTATAGCATGTGCTATTCCGTCGGCGACGGCGTTGCTGCGCGACCGCTTCATGCGCTGAGCCGGAACCATGAATGACTGGTGGCCGGCCGCGGCGTGCACGAAGCGCGCCGTCGCGGTGGCCGTCGCTTTCGCCGGTTTGCTGATTCTCGCTCCCCTGGCAGTCATGGTGCTGGCTTCCACCCTGCGGGAGTCCGCGGCGATGAGCGTTTCAGCCTGTCCGCCATCTTGGGAGCGGCTGTGGCTGCTTGGCGCGCGGTCGGCCGGAATCGCGTTCGGATCTGCCACGCTTGCGGTCCTTTCCGGCGGCGGACTCGCCTGGAGGCTCCTGACCAGTCCGGGGTTCCTTCCACGAGCTCGCGAACTCTTCCTGCTGCCTCTCGTCGTGCCGCCCTATCTCCTGACGCTGGGCTGGGTTGCGGCATCGGATGCTGTCGCCATGCGTTTCTCTCTCACGTCGGGACTCAGTGGCCCGGGCTGGACCGTCATCATTCTCGGCCTGGCCGCGGCACCGCCCGTTGCCCTCGTCCTGGAAGCGGTGCTTCGGCGAAACCTCGCGGCGTCGTTCGAATCGGCGCTGACGGCCTTCGGCCCGGCCGGGGCCGTGCGCGTGGCCGTCACTCCGGTGCTGAGGCGCCCAGCCGCCGCCGTATGGCTGTTCGTGTTCGGCCAGACCCTGGCGGAATACGGCGTGCCGCTGTATCTGCAGACGCCGGTCCTGGCCACCGAACTCGTTTCGTCGTTCACGGGCGGCAGCCCGGCCGGCAGCGTTCTTCTTTCAGCCTGGCCGCTCGCTCTGCTCGTCGGTTGCACGGCCGCCGCCTGGAGCATGATGGTTACACGGGAAGGAGTGTCGCGACGGGCGGGAGAACGCCCTGGACGGGCGCTCTGGCTCGATGCCGCCGTCTGGCCGGCCTGGTGGCGCGCCGGAACGGCGATCGGCGCATGTGCGGCGGCGTGCGGAATCGCCGTGCCCGTTGCAGGGCTGGTTCTCGGGGCTCTGCGGGCGGGCGGCGGAACGGCCATGCTGGCGGCCGCGTTCCCAGCCATGTGGACATCCGTGATGATTGCCGGAGGCTGCGCGCTCGTTGCGCTCGTTCCGGCCCTGGTTCTCGGAGATGCGCTCGGCGCGGCCTCGAAACGAATCCCCTTGATGGCGTCGGCGCTGGCACTCGCCATTCCCGCCGGATGCACGGGGGTCGCCCATGCCGGTTTCTGGAATATTTCCCCGCTCGCCGGCGGCGAAACGGCGATCTGGTGCGGCCACCTGGCCCGCGTTCTTCCCGCGGCCTGGCTCGTGGCCTCGTTCATGCGGGGGCCGGCCGGTTTCCCGCCTGCCGCGGAAGCGGCGATGCTGCTGTCTGGAAGCGCTTTCCGAAGGCTCTTCCTCCGGATGCGGCTCGAACTGCCACGGGTGTGCGCCGTGGCCGGGGTCGCCTTCGCCGTGTCGATCCGGGAGCTCGATGTGTCGCTTCTCACGGTGCCGCCGGGCGGGGAAACCCTCCCGCTGCGCCTGTTCAATCTCATGCATTACGGCGCCGGCGGCGACGTGTGCAGGCTGGGCCTGCTGCTCGGTCTTCTGCTCACGGCCGTGACGCACGCCGCCGCGGTTTATGCTCTCCCTGAGCGGAAAGGAAGCGTATGAGAGGCGGATCGCTCGTCGTAACAGGCGTCACGAAGAGGTTCAACGGCCGCTCCGTTCTCGACGGCCTGGGGCTGAACATCGACGCGGGCGCGGCGATCGTGCTGTTCGGGGCATCCGGCTGCGGAAAGAGCACGTTGCTCAGGCTCATCGCAGGCTTCGATGTTCCGGATTCCGGCACGATCAGGGTCGGCGACGCCGACGTTTCGTCACCCGGCCGGATCGTCCCGCCCTGGCTGCGGAACGTTGGGATGTTGTTCCAGGGTGACGCCCTGTGGCCGCATCTGACGATCGCGGAGCAGGTTCGCATGGTTGCGGAAGCTGCGCCGAACCGCCTTCCCGAAGAACGAATCAGGGAATTCGGTGACCGACTTGAAATCTCAGCCCTGTGGAATCGATTTCCAGGAGACCTTTCCGGGGGGGAAGCCCGTCGCGCCGCGCTGATACGCACCCTGGCCGCGATTCCGGCGCTTCTGCTCCTCGATGAGCCGTTCGCCCATCTCGATGATAACACCCAGCACCTCGTTGCTGCCGTCATTCAGGACTGGCACGCCTCAACCGGAACCACCCTTCTCATCGTTTCCCATGAATCCTCGCTTCTCCCAGCCATGTGCCGCCTTCGGCTCGATGCTGGGCGCATCGAGCCGAAAGCGGAAGCTTGAAGAGGGAAGTTGGACGGTTGAAACATTCCCCCTTTCAGACTTCCGCCTTCTGACTTCCCCTTTTTCGCACCGGTTGACAGCGGGACGGAAAAGGGGTACAAGGTGGCTGGGAAAACGGAAAACGGTCGAATGCCGTTGCGAGTCCGTCGCTGTAGCCGGGGACGACCGCCGCATCATGCCACTGTCTGAAAAGATGGGAAGGCGCGGCGAAAGAACGATCCGGAAGCCAGAAGACGTTGCCCCGCCGAATGAACGGATCATGCCTTCGCGACAAGGAGACGGCAGTATGACTGCGCTATCTTTTGCACTTCCGGCGACGATCGCCGCCATCACCCCCGCCGACGAAACCTGGCGCGCGCGAGCGCGCGAGCGGCTTTCGAACCTCACGATGCCGGCGTGGGCCATGGGCCGCGTCATGGACCTGGCGCTCGACGTCGCCGGCATGACCCACTCGCTGGCCCCGCGGCTCGACAGGCGCGCCGTCGTCGTCATGGCAGGCGATCACGGTGTGGCGGCCGAAGGGGTCAGCCCCTATCCGTCCGAGGTCACGGTCCAGATGGTGCGCAACTTCATCGCGAAGGGCGCCGGCATCAACGCCGTGGCCGGGGTCGTCGACACCGACGTGCTGGTCGTCGATATGGGCGTGGCCGGCGATGTGTCCGACCTCGCCGCCGCGGGCCGCATCATCTCCAGCCCGATCGCGAAGGGAACGGCCAACCTGGCGAAAACGCCGGCCATGACGCGAAAACAGGCCGTCGCGAGCCTCGAAACAGGCATCGCCCTGGCCGGCCGCCTGGCGCCCGACTACGATCTGTTCGGCCTCGGCGAGATGGGCATCGGCAACACCACGCCCAGCAGCGCGATCGCGGCCGTCTTCTGCGACGAACCGCCCGAGCGCGTGACCGGCCGTGGAACGGGCGTCGACGACGCCGGGCTCCGCCGCAAGATCTCGGTCATCCGGGCGGCTCTCGATCTGCACGAGCCCGACCCCACCGACCCCGTCGGGGTGCTGGCGACCGTCGGCGGCTTCGAGATCGGCGGCCTCGCGGGCCTCATCCTGGGCGCCGCCGCCGCGAAAAAGCCCGTTCTGGTCGACGGCTTCATCACCACCGCGGCCGCCCTGCTCGCGCAGGCCCTCGCGCCCGATGCGCGCGACTACATGATCGCCGCGCACAGAAGCGTCGAGCCCGGCCACATCCTCGCCCTGAAGAAACTCCGGCTCGAGCCGCTTCTCGACCTTGGCCTGCGGCTTGGCGAAGGCACCGGCGCGGCTCTCGCGATGCCTCTCGTCCTCGCCGCCCGCGCCGTCCTGACCGAGGTGGCCACCTTCGGCGAGGCCGGCGTGGCCACGGCCGAGAGCTCTTTTGCCCGCTGAGCCCCGCCGACCATACAAGGAAACACGATGATCGGCATCAGGACATTTCTCGCGGCAGTCCAGTTCCTCACGGTGCTTCCCGTGTCGGCCGCGTTCACATCGGACGAGATCGGGCGATCGTCACGCTGGTTCCCGGTCGTCGGCCTCGCCGTCGGCGGACTTGTCGTTCTTGTCGATCTCGCCGCGTGGAAAGCCGGACTGCCCTGGGCGGTCCGCACGGTTCTCGCGGTCGCGATGCTCGCGATTCTGAGCGGCGGCCTGCATCTGGACGGCCTTGCGGACACGGCCGACGGCTTTTTCAGCTCGAGAGCCCCCGACCGGATTCTCGAAATCATGCGCGACAGCCGCATCGGAACCATGGGCGTCCTCGCGCTGACGCTGGTCCTCGGCCTGAAGGCGGCGGCGATCGCGGAACTGGCGCCGGGCGGCGCGCGGACGGGAGGGCTTCTGCTCGCCCCGGTGTTCGGCCGCGCTCTCCAGGTCGCCGGGCTGACCTGGATGCCGTATGCCCGCCCCGAGGGTGGCCTGGCCTCCGTCTTTCTCCCGCATCGATCAATATATATTGGTATGATATCGTGCGCGATATCGACCGTGCTCGCCGGCCTCGTGCTCGGCTGGAATTCCGCCCTGGTGCTCGTGGTCGCCGTTTCCCTGCTGGTCGCCTGGTGGGCGCGCGCTTGTCGCAACACCATCGGCGGCATGACCGGAGATACGCTCGGGGCACTGAGCGAACTCGGCGAAGCCCTCGTCCTGGTCGTCGTCGCCTGGAGCTTGCCGGGCGGGAGAACGTGCGGATGACGGATGTGCGCGCAGGCACTCTCCGCCTGAAAGGACGGTTCGGGTTCAGGCTCGGGACGACGTCGTATATTATACCTGATGATATACTGCCGAACGTCCGGTGGCTCGCGCCTCGCATCGACGACGTCGAACTGGTCCTGTTCGAGTCGGACGCGTTTTCCAATCTGCCGTCGCCGGAAGCCGTCAGGGAGCTCGCGGACATCGCCGAAGAGCACGCGCTGAGCTACACGGTCCATTTCCCCCTCAACGTCGCGTTCGGCCACCCCGATCCGGAGACGCGCCGCCAGTCCCTCGACGGCTGCCTGCGTCTCGTCGACCGCATGGAGCCGCTGTCCCCGTTCGCCTACGTCGTGCATTTCACCGGTGACCGGCGCAGCCAGACGCCCGCCGACGACATGCGGCGATGGCTCGACGGACATCGGCATGCCCTCGAACGGCTTGCCGGCCGGGTCGGCGCTCGGCGCCTCTGCGCCGAAACTCTCGAGTATCCCTTCGATCTCGTCCTGCCCGTCGTGGAGGAACTCGATCTCGCCGTCTGCCTCGACATCGGCCACCTGATGCTGATGGGACGGGATGTCGCGGCCCATTTCGACCGGCTGGCCGGGCGGACCCGCATCGTTCACGCTCACGGCATCATCGACGGCCAGGATCACAAATCACTCGCCGCCTGCGATGCCGGCGTTCTGTCGCAGCTCGTGAACGGACTTGCCCAGCGACCGGCCGACCCTGTCGTGCTGACGATGGAGATCTTCTCCGAAAGCGATTTTCACGACTCGATGCGGGTGATGAACGACCTGTGTCGCCCGCTTCCGGTGCGTGGAGAGGTGATGTGATGGCCAGGATCACGCTCGTCACGGGCGGCGCCCGAAGCGGCAAGAGCGACCATGCGCTGCGAATGGCCCTCGGGACGAGCGATGGAACGGCGGTTTTCGTGGCGACGGCCGAGGCGTTCGACGACGAGATGCGGGAGAGGATCGAGAAGCACCGTCGGGAGCGGCCCGCCGGCATGCCCACCGTCGAGGCCCCCGTCGACCTGGCGGGAGCCCTGCGGAGCCTGCCTGCCGGAACCGGGATCGCGGTCGTCGACTGCCTGACGGTCTGGATGAGCAACCTGATGCACCATCTCGGACCGGCCGCTGATTCGTATCGGCCCGTGAAGGAGCTTCTCGAACTCATCGAACACCCGCCGTGCGACCTGGTCTTCGTGACCAACGAGGTGGGGCTCGGCATCGTTCCGGAAAACGCCCTGGCAAGGCGCTTCCGCGACCTGGCCGGAAGTCTGAATCGCGCCGTCGCGGCCCGTGCCGACCGCGTGATCTTCATGGTGTGCGGCATTCCGATGCAGGTAAAGCCCCCGGTCGCCGTCGCGGGAGAAAGGTGAGATGACGATGCAGCGGCTGGGACGGTCGATCAGGCTTGGTGCCCTGGTTCTCTTCGCGCCGCTCCTTTTCTGGTTCGCCTGCGTGGGGCTTGCTGAAAATAATCATAATAATATAAAGTCAGATCGTATAAACGATCGCGTTCCGGCGGCGTCTCCCATGCGCATCGTCTCGCTCGTGCCGAGCCTGACCGAGACGCTGTTCGTTCTCGGCCTTGGTGACCGGCTCGTCGGGATCACGGATTTCTGCGAGCACCTTCCCGCCGCACGAACGATTCCGTCGATCGGCACCTGCCTCGAACCGAGCGTCGAAGCCATCGCCGCGAAGCACCCTGACCTGGTTCTGTGCGGGCCGGATCAGCAAAGCGTCGCCCGCCGTCTTGCCGGGCTTGGCATCGAGACCGTCCAGATCCGCCAGATCGCGCTCGAAGACATTCCGCAGGCAATCCGGCGCATCGGGGACATCTGCAGGGTTCAGGACGCCGCCGCGTCCGCCGCGGCCCGCTTCCAGGCCAGGCTTGAAGCGGTCGTCGAAGCGGTCGGAGGCCGTCCCCGGCCGCGGGTGTTGCTCGCCGTCGGCCGCGACGTCTCGGGGGGGAGGATCGAGCAGGCATACGTCGCGGCACCCGGCGCGTATCACGACGAACTCCTCCGGCTCGCCGGCGCCGAAAACGCCTGGCGGGGCAAGGCCCTGACGGCGTATCCCGTCGTGACCCAGGAAGGCCTGATGAGCCTGGACCCCGACGTCGTCGTCGACCTCGTTCCCGACCCCGACCGCCAGCCGGGCGGCATCGACGGCCTGAAAGCCGCGTGGGCCGCCGTTCCGGGAATGACCGCCGTCGCATCCGGCCAGGTCGCCCTTCTCACCGAGCCCCACCTGTCGATCCCGGGCCCCGACTCCGCCGCCGAGGCCGCCGAACGGCTGGCCAGGCTCATCCATCCCGAGGCAGCCTGGGCCGATGCGGAAACGAGGCCAATGCCGTGAACGCTCCGGCGGCGGCCCTGCAGGCCGTGAATCTGAACGTCGACCTGGGCGGGGTTCCCGTCCTTCACGATATATCTATAAATATACCAATCGGCGCCAGGGCGTCGATCATCGGGCCGAACGGTGCCGGCAAGACGACCCTGCTCAAAGCCCTGGCCGGCCTCGTGAAGCCGGCATCCGGAGAAATCCACGTGAACGGCCGGCCCCTCTCCTCGCTCGGCGCGCGCGGTCTCGCGAGGCAGATCGCCTACGTTCCCCAGATGACCGAAAAGACGATGCCCTGCCGCGTCGCCGATTTCGTGCTGCTTTCCCGGTATGCCCACGGCCGGCACCTGTTCGGGTCCGCGGACGAGGCCGACCGCGAATCGGCCCGGCGGGCCATCGAACGGGCTGGAATCGCCGATTTCGCCGACCGAGACCTGTCGACCCTCAGCGGCGGCGAGCGCCAGAAAGTGCTCGTGGCGGCCGCCCTGGCGCAGGAGGCGCCGATCTTGCTCCTCGACGAGCCGGCCGCGTTTCTCGACTACCGGCGCCAGCTCGAGCTGGCCGATCTGCTCGAAGGGGTCAGGCTCGAAGGAAACGGCTCCGGCGAGCCCTGCACGGTCGTCAGCGTCGTCCACGACCTGAACGGTGGCGCGCTGGAAGGGGACCTCGTGATCGCCCTTTCCGGCGGCCGCGTCGCGTTCTCCGGCAGCCCGGCGGAGCTGGTCGAAGACGGCCGTCTGGCCAATATCTACGGTGTCGGATTCGAAACGATCCGGCACCGGGGAACCGGCCGCACCCTGCTCGTCCCCGTGACGCTGCACGGTTCCGCCCAGCCGGCCGGGGGCGGTCGCGCATGAACGGCCGGATCATTCTTCCCTGCCTTGCGATTGCCGCCGTCGCCACGATGCTGATCGGGCCGTTCATCGGGGGCGTTCCGGTCGCATTCGACGCGCTGCTGCGACCCGGCGGCTCCGACGCCGGCGCCGTCCTGCTGTGGCAGCTCCGCATGCCCCGCATCCTGACGGCGTTCTTCGCCGGAGCGGCGCTGTCCGTCGCCGGGGCCGCGTTCCAGGCGATGTTCCGCAATCCCCTCGCGACGCCCTTCACCCTCGGCGTCTCGGGCGCGGCATCGCTCGGTGCCGCCCTCTACATGCGCTGGGGTGGTGAAACCGGCGTGGCCGGTCTCGGCGGCATTCTTTCTTCATTCGCCGGCGCAGCCGCCTGCGTGGCGGCCGTCTACGGGCTTGCCTGGGGCCGCGGCGGCGTCTCCAACGCGCGCCTTCTGCTCGCCGGCGTCGCGATCAGCTTCTGCTGCTCGAGCCTGATCATGTTTTCGCACTACGCCTCGACCGCGACCGACGCCTTCCGCATGATGCGGCACCTGATGGGAAGCCTTTCGTCAAGCGGCTGGGAAACGGTCGCTCTCCTTCTGCCCGTCACCCTGCTCGGCGGCCTCCTGCTGTGGGCCCTCGCCTGGGAACTCGACCTGCTGGCCGTCGGCGAAGACATCGCCCAGAGCCGCGGCGTGCCGGTCGAAACGATCCGCCACGCGATCTTCCTCGTCACCTGCGCCCTGGAGGCGTTCGTCGTGGCCCTCTGCGGCCCGATTGGCTTCGTGGGCCTCATGATCCCTCACTGCTGCCGCCTCTGGTTCGGCGGCGGCCACCGAACGCTGCTTCCCGCCTCGCTTCTC
The DNA here is from genome assembly GCA_964389325.1 of uncultured bacterium. Taxonomy (GTDB): domain Bacteria; phylum Muiribacteriota; class Ozemobacteria; order Ozemobacterales; family Ozemobacteraceae; genus MWAR01. The sequence goes on from CAYMEN010000017.1 coordinate 83,620, forward strand.
CTCGGCGGCATCTTCCTCTCGAGCTGCGACACCGTCGCCCGAACCGTCGTCGCCCCTTCCGAAATGCCCGTCGGCGTCCTCACCTCCCTCATCGGCGGCGTCTTCTTCCTCTGGCTCCTCTTCGGCGCCTCCGGCTCGGACACCTCGCTCGACTGACCCGCCATCCCACCCGGTGCGAGTCCGAACGGTTGAAAATCGGCAGGGGTCATATTATCTTTTTCCCGAAATGAGCCGATCATCCGGTTCGCTATCGTGCAGTACGTGAGAGGTTGATGGTCGCCTTCCATCCGGAGTTGCTCGGAAACAGGCCGGCAGTCGCTGCTGCCAGGCCCGGTTGTCATTTTCCGATCCCTTCAGGAATTCATCTGCGACATCTGCTTCGTCTACGCCATCTGCGGATTGGTTCTCGGTGTGTAACAAACTTCCCCGAGCATGTGGCTCGATTCCGAAACGGATGAACCGCGCCCTGTCAGGCGCAGTTCTTTGATGATGGAGGTTGATTCCATGGCCACCCGCCCACGTTTTCGCTTTCGGTTCACCTGGCCGGCATGCCTGCTTATTGGACTGCTGTGCCTCTGTCTCGCCGCCTCCGCCGCGGCCGATATTCCGGCTCTCGAAGCCGAGCGGGCGAAGGCGGTCAAAGAGCTCGAAGCTGTTGTCAACACCATCAACCTGTCTGAAACGATGGTCAGGTCGGCGGGCGAAGTCATGAGCGGCCTCGAAACCGCCCTGGGAAAATACGTGGCGGCCCGCGACGCCCAGGCCGGCGTCGTCGCCGGAATCCGCGGCCGGTTGCGCGAGATCGACATCCAGCTGGGGAAACTCCGCTCCCCGAATGACCTGGCCACGGCCTGGAGCGAATACAAGAACAACCGCACCGAGGAAAATTTCATCAAGCTCTATACAACGGTGCGCGGCGTGAGGCCGGACAACGCGACACTGGAAAGTTATGTTCAGCAGGAATCGATTCTCCAGTTGGAGATCCGCAACAAGGTCATCGTCCCGGTTCTCCACGTGCTGGCCAAACTCGGTGGTCTCATCAAGCAGATCAACGAGCTCGCTTTCAACGGGGTCGGCATCTGTCATCCACGCGACGCGGACGGGGCCCTCGAGGCCGTCGACGAACTTCTCGGAACGATGCAGAAGCATTTTTCGAAACTCGAGACGAAGATGGGCATGAAGGACGACCAGCTTCTCGTCGCCGGTGTGGCGGTCGAGCTTTCCAAGAATTTCCAGGACTTCTTCGACCCGCAGGAACTCGTTCCAGACAAGCTCAAGGAGTGGTCGGACGCTTTCGAGGAGAGCAGTTACTCGAACTGGATTCCCGGCAAGGCCGCTTCCAAGCTCCAGGCCGAAGCGGAGAAGATGGCCGAAGAATCCTATGAAAAATTCAACGAGGATACCTACGGAACGAAGGATCGCGCCCGGGATTACGAGAAGTTCTCCCGGATGCGCGAGGAGTTTGCAAAGGCTGCCGAAGAATCCGAGACCGTTCTGAAAGAGTTCCAGAAGCCTGTCGATGAGTTTGCGGGCAAGGTCGCCGAGAGCCGGGAAAAGTACAAGCGCATTCTCGGTTCGTATGAAGACCTGCTCAAGCGCAAGATGGAGCTCGAACGCCGGATTCCCGACCTCGCCGCCCAGATCGAGGATGAGAAGTGGCGCGAACTCTCGAAGCCGATTCCCGGCGAAACGCTCGCCGAAGCGGCTCCGGTCTTCGCTTTCCTCAATGCCGATCGCTCAGCCGGCTTCCTTGCTGCCGATGACCTGACGGCGATGGTGCTGGGCTATCAGCGGGAACAGCGGTTCGCTCTCACGACCCGGGTGGCGCAGGTCGTTCGGTCGAAAACGAAAACCACAATTTCCACGAAATCCGGCAGTCGCGAAAAGATCATCTCGGTCATTTCCCGGGGCGATTCGGGCGATGTTTACAAGTATTCCGGCGTCAAGATGCGTGACGAACAGGGTCGGGTCGAGATCGACCCGGCGGCCATGAAGCTGGTGGGAAGGGCCCCCGGAACGGCGAAACTCGTGTTCGAGGTTCCCGGTTGGGGTGATATCACGGCGGATCAGGCAGGGAATCACATACTCCAAACCCGGACCTACACGTCTCGCCACGAAGTTCCAGTCGCCAGACTTGCCGGAATCGAGGTGCGGAACGCTCTCGGCCCTGTCGGCCAAGTCGATCTCGTCTCGACGGCCGAGTCCCGCGGCGGCATGTACGGGATGAAGGTCGAGGCGCTCGTCGATCATGGCACCGGAACCTCACGGCAACCCGTCGAGATGTCCCGCCTCACCTTCACCATGACGGGCGACTCCTGCGCCATCGTCAAGAAGACCTCGATGACCGAGTTCGCCATCGAGGCCACCGACAAACCCGGCGTCTGCACCGTCGAGATCGGGGTTGCCGGTTCGGCCGGATCGGCCCGGAAGGTGGCGAAAATCCGCGTCACGAGCAGCGTTCTGCGGGCTTTCCGAAGCCTCGCCGACGGTGAAAAGGTTGCCGCGGGCGTGGTTCGGAAAGCCGAGGAGCTGCCCATCGGCGCTTCGGGCAATATCACGGTCCTGATGGACGGGCCCGCTCCGGCTGAAGACTATGTCGCCGAGCTGGTCTGTTCGCGCGGCAGTGAGGTTCTCGAGCCCGGCCGTGGCGGCATCTCGGGAACCGCCCGCGCGGGCTTCGAATCCTCCGGCATGCTCTCCCAGGCGCTGCTTTCCTTCTCCTTCGGCAATGAATGCCTGAAAATCGACGAGGCGCAGAAGAAGGGAACCTGGTTCAGCCGCGAGCCGATCACGGTGTCGGCGGTCGTCCGGCGCCGTTCGAACAAGGCGATCGTCAGCCATTTCGGGTTCGGCGAGATCATCCCGGTCGCGACAGTCAAACGCCTGCGCGTCGTCATGCGCGGGGGCGGCGGCGATGGGGCCGTGGTCGATGCGATGCCCCTGTTCCGGCCCGCAGACCGGCAGCACAACCAATGGCCGTTCGCGATCCGCATCGAGCTCGAATCGGGCGAGCGGATCACCGTTCCCCTCGACTCGGTCGAGCAGGACCGCCCCGGGGGCCTGCTCTTCGGCATCGATAGCCCGAGCGGAACCGTCCTCTTCAACATGGGCGCCATGCAGCGGGTCGGCTGGGAAGCCCTGACCTACCGGCTTTCTCCCGGTCGTGCGGCCCGGATGCACGTGAACCTCGCGGGGGATTTCGAAGACGCCTCGATCCTGTTTTCCGTGAACCGCCTCGAACTCTGGAAGCGCGGAAACGGTGTCCGGATGACCGTTCTCGGCCCTCAGAAAGACGCGATGCACGGTTACGCTGTCCGGTGGAAGGGCGGATCCGGCATGACCACGACCTCCTTCCGGAAGGACCAGGGGGAATGGGTCTGCGACGGGCCTGAGAACACGCCGGTGTTCGAGGCCGTGCTTCTCAACCCCCGCGGCGCCGAGTGCGGCGTCGTCCGGGGAACCGACGGCAGGGCCATCGCGTCCTGCGAGCCGGACCACCGGCCGACCCTGACGATCGAGACTCCGGCACCGCTCAAGGCAGGTGCGATCGCCAGCGTCCGCGTTACGTGCAACGATCTGCCATCTGACGGCCCGCTGTCGATGGGGTCGGCGGAGTATTACACGCTCTGGAAGACGACCGGCCCGTTCGGCAAGGTCAGAACCGCCGAGGGCGCGGTGTATCCGCAGGGCCCCACGGGCTTCCTCTCGATCGGACATATCGAGTATCTGCGCGGTGTGCCCGAAGGCGGGGCCAGGATCCCCGTCGAGGTCGAACTGTACCGCCGCACCGACTGGCAGAGTTATCAGCCAAAAGGGCGGCTCATCGCTTCGGCGCGCGGAACGCTCGATGCGCTCTACAATCCCTCTCTGCCTCCCTTCTCGGGCCAGATCCGCATCGAACAGGGGAGTGACGGCGGAGGTAGGGCGGCGACGCGCTGGGTGGAAGGCGCCCCTGAGGTGAGCCTCGAGCGGATGGTCGCCATCGAAGGCAATAACCCCTTCAACGTCCAGAACCCGATCGTGAACGAGACCAGAAACGGTCAGACGCTTGTCGCGACTGATGCCGTTCCTGTAACTTCCCTTCCCGAACCGCCCGTGCCCGGGAAAACGGCCGTCCCGGCTCCCCCGGCACCGCCCGAGCCTCCGAAACCGCCGGCCCCTGTTCCGACGCTCACGACGACTGCCCGCGACAAGGCTGACGGCGACAGGATGCTTCCGTCGACCGGCGGCACGATCGTCGATACCGTCAGCTATACAAACCTGACGGCCGGCCGGTCCTACACGCTCGAGGGCGTCCTGATGGATCGTGCGACGGGCCAGTCGACCGGTATCACCGCCGAGAAGACGTTCACGGCAGCCGCCGCGGCCGGAACTGTTACCCAGGAGTTCGTCGTCGGAGCCGGCCAGGCCGACCGGACGCTCGTGGCTTTCGAAACCCTCCATGCCGACGGTGCCGTGGTGGCGCGTCACGAGGATCTGCTCGATGCAGCCCAGGCCGTGGCGGTCGGCGCCCCGCCGCCCCCGCCCGAGATGACGACGGCCGCCCGCGACAAGGCCGACGGCGACAGGATGCTTCCATCGACCGGCGGCACGATCGTCGATACCGTAAACTATAAAAACCTGACAACCGGCCGTTCCTACACGCTGAAGGGCTCGCTGGTGAACAAGGCGACGGGCCAGTCGACCGGCATCATCGCCGAAAAGATCTTCACGGCGCAGGCCGCCAATGGAACCGTGACGCAGGAGTTCACGGTCACGATCCAGCAGGCGGGCCGCACCCTGGTCGTCTCCGAGCAACTCTACGATGGGGCCACGCTCGTGGTGAAACATGAGGATTTGAACGATGCCGCACAGACGATCGCGATCGATGCCCCGCCGGCTTCCCCTGAAATGACGACGTCCGCGCGCGACAAGGCCGACGGCGACAAAACCCTCCCGTCCGCCGGTGGCACGCTCGTGGATACCGTCAGCTATAAAAACCTGACGGCGGGCCGCTCCTACACGCTGAAGGGCTCACTGGTGAACAAGACGACGGGCCAGGCTTCCGGCATCACCGCCGAGAAGGCGTTCACAGCCGCGGCCGCCAATGGGACCGTCACACAGGAGTTCACGGTCACGATCCAGCAGGCGGGCCGCACCCTGGTCGTCTACGAGCAACTCTACGATGGGGCCACGCTTGTGGTGAAGCATGAGGACCTGAACGACGCCGCGCAGACGATCGCGGTCGGAGCCCTGGTGCCGAGCCTGACGACGTCGGCGAAGGACAAGGCGGACGGGGATCGGACGCTTCCGTCAACCGGCGGCACCATCGTCGACACCGTCTCGTATACGGATCTCGTTCCCGGAAAAGCCTACACCCTGAAGGGCGAGGTGATGGACAAGTCGACCGGCCTTTCCGTCGGCATCACGGTCCAGAAAAACTTCACGCCCTCCTCTTCCGCCGGAACGGTGACGCAGGAGTTCACGATCACTGCGCAGCAGGCCGGAAAGACGCTGGTTGTCTATGAGACCGTACTCGACGGTGCAACGGAGATTGTGAAACACACCGATCTCACCGATGCCGCCCAGGCAGTTGCCGTCGAAGAAGCCCAACAGGGCATCACCGGACTGACCTCGACCGTCACCCTCGCGAACGTGAATCTGGCGAACCCCACGATTCACATGGCCTGCATCCTGCTCGATCCGAACACCAGCCAGGGAAGCCTCAGTGCCGGTGACGGCCAGATGTTCAGCGCCAACCGCGTCTTCGACATCCATGTGACGCCGACATACAACATCGGCGACGGGGACCCGTGGTTGCATTTCGACCGCGCCCAGGCGAACTCCGGCAGCGCGAACTGGAGGTTGTCGGCCGCGACGGGTGCGACAAATACATTGCTATATAATACTGGTCAAAATATCAGCGTTTTCAATGTAAACACGAGAGTGACCCTGTTCGTTGAACAGACCGTCGCCGGCGGGTCGAAAATCAGGCTCGAGCTGACGGTGACGCGCAACGGCAACGGCACGGCGGCGGGCGATTATCAACTGGTCGTCCATACGGCCGAGTATGTGAACTGAGAGAAAGGAGAATGACCATGAAACGCATTATCCCGACCGCATTGATGGCTCTCCTTCTCGCGTCGGCGGCGACCGTCCTTTCCGCCGCCGAGTTCCGCTCGATCAACACGATCTCGACCCCGCAGGCCGGCTCCGGGGCATCACAGGCCGCTTCGGCCGACCCCGGTCTCGAGACGGCCCGCAAGAGCCTCGAGAAGCGAACGGTCGATCTGGCCCGTGCCGGCCTCACCCGTCTCATTGAAGCATGGCAGACGGGCGGCAAGCTCGAAGTCCTGCTCTCGGACTCGTTCAATGACCGCGACCGGTTCCTCGACATCCTGCGCCGGGTCAGCCCGGGGGATGCAAAACTGCGACTCCTCGCGATTGATGCCGTCCGGATCGTGTCCCGCTCGTTCGACCCCGCCGGCCCCGATGGCAAGGGCTGGGTCCTGACCAGCCGCGTCTCGATCCGCGCCCGCACCCAGATCGAGTATACCCATCCGAAGGGCGGTTACCAGAAACTCGACGGGATCAACGAGTTCGTTCTTCGCGTGGTCCAGCCGCTTCAGCCGCAACGCTGACGAATCGCAGGGAATGGTGACGTTATGAAACGGATACGAATCTTTGGCTGCTCCCTTCTTCTCTCGATATCGCTCTGGCTCTGCACCGCGCCAGAAAGCCGCGGCGAGTCACCGGTAGACGGGGCCGTCAACCTCGGCGGCGACCTGATGTTCCGCGGCGATCATTACGATGTCGACGGGGACGCGACGCGGGCTCCCTACCCGTATACCGGCACCCACCGATACACGGATTTCAACTTCGAGCTGTATCGCAAAGCGAGCGAGTTCGAAAACTGGAACCTGCGGTTCGGCGGGGTTCAGAATAATTCTCGCTATAGAAGCCGCGACTGGGGCACCGAGCTCGAACGCTTCCGGTTCACCTGGGAAAAAGGGGACCGCGGCACCCCCTTCCGCCTCGAAGCCGGCGAAATCTACGGCAACTTCACGAATCGCACGCTCCAGCGAGCGCTCCACGGCTTCCTGCTCGATCTCCAGCCGGTCCTGAAGGGCGACGTGAAACGATCGATCCAGTTCCTGTGGGGCCTCGCCCGCGGCGAATGGAAAGACCCGTTCGAGGATCGCGACCAGAGCATGGGCATTTCCCTCGTCGAGGAGAGGCGTGATGATCTGCGGTTCTCGCTGAACTGGGTGACGAACCGGCGCGACGCGACCGCGACACGCCCCGGCCTGCTGCAGCAGGTCTGGAGCGGGGCCTTCGAAAAAACCCTCGACCGCGAGCGCCGGCACGTGCTCGAATCGGAATACGCCTGGTTCTCGGGCGACCACGAGGGCGACGGCACTCCCGGAAGTGGCCTGGACCGGTATGACACCGGCCTGTTCATGCAACTGCGGCACCATTCGACTCCGTTCGGCTACACCTGGCGGAGCGAGAAATACGGAAAAGACTTCCGGCCCAACGGGGCGAACATCACCCAGAACCGCAAGGCTCTCGAAGGCTATCTTTCCTGGCAGCTCGAGAAGATTCGCACGCTCTCGGTGCGCCTCCAACGGTTCCGCAGCGCCTGGGAGAGCCCGAATCCCCTCGACTCGGACATCGCCGGGGTGACCCTCAGCGGCCAGGTTTCGCCGAAGGACAAGCTCTACGCAAGTCTCAACGCCTACATCGATCGTTCCGACGACCGGCTCGACACGGTTGACTCCCGTTCGCGCAACCTCGATCTGAACCTGTCACGGCCGCTCCGGAACGACCTGAACGCCCGTTTCGGCTTCGGCTACCGTGACTTCGACAACCGCCTCGGCCCCGCTGGCGACAACCGCGCTCTCCAGGCACTGCTTGGTCTCGACAAATCGATCGAATGGAAGAGCGCCCCATTGACAATAGGCCTTAATTTTATACGCAACGCGATTGATTCTTCGGGCATCTTCTCGAACGACTGGAACACCGGCCTCACGCTATACCGTACGGCCGGCAACCAGGAGTTCGGCCTGACCTGGAACACCCAGGCGCTCGATTATCGACCGCGACCGAATGCGGATGTCTACGCGAACGATTTCGGCTTCCGGTGGCAGCGCCGCAACGGGGATATTGTCATGGGCGTCGAGATCGCCCGGAATCGGCGCGACGAAACCCGCGCCTGGAGGTATGGTTTCTACCTTGGCACCGAGTTCGACCGGGCCCTGACGCGCGCTCCGAAGAAGGAGGCCGCCGGTGAGGCCGTTGCCGGCGACGTGTCGGAACGGTTCGATCTTGCCGCCATCGTTCCAGGTACGTCGGTTGCCTCGTTCGTTGACGCGCTCGACCGGCGCGGTATTGCGATGACGAAGACCGGAAACCTCTTCTCCGCCGATCACCCGGTGTTCGAGGACCTGTTCCAGCGCCAGGCCCTGGCGGCGGAAGGCGACGACGCGGGGAATATCGTGCGCGCCGGCGCGGTGGTCCGGCTCGAAGAGTATGCGACGCCGTCGGACATCATGGACGCGTATGACCGGATCCGACGTCGTCTGCTCGACCGTCTGGGCAATCCCGTGAACTCCTACGAGCGGGGCGCCGTCGGCCCCGCCCTTGCCGATGAAATCCGTTCGGGCGCCTTCGTTCGCGTCCTCGACTGGAAGACGCCCCATGGCCTGCTCCGACTCGGCTTCCCACGCCGCCTCGACGGCCGGATCCGCCTGGAAGTGCAGATCGCCCGCGAGTTCCCGCGAGAGACCGAAGGCATGTGGGGTTTCGACAGCCTGAATTAACCTAACATCAGAGGGTCGAATCGTGATCAGCCCGTTCCCTGCGTTGCGTGAGATGTTCCCGAGTGCCTGAGATGAGTGTGCGGGCAGATGATGTTCCTGGAATCGATTGGCTCCATGCTCCCGGCATTTGTCTGAATGAAAGAATTGACTTTTCATGTACGGGTTGGTAGACTTCCCCCCTGTCCACCTCATGTACGGTTGCAAAAGGAGTCTCTTGGAATGATCGCCGTTCTCGTGAAGCTGATTCACTTCATCGTGTGCATCGGTCTTGTCATCGTCGTCCTGCTCCAGGCCGACAAGGGCGAGGGTCTTGCCGGCGCGTTCGGCGGCGGTTCGTCGAACACCATTTTTGGTGAACGCGGGAGCGGTGGCATCATGACCAAGATCACGACGGGAATGGCCGTCATCTTCATGCTCACCTCCCTGGCCCTCGCGCTCAAGCTCCCCGACTGGGACAAAGCCTCCCAGGGCGTCGACCTCTCGTCCCGCCCCGCCCCGATCGAGACCAGCATTCCGATCCCGTCGGCCGGCGAGCCCGTCGCTCCGGCCCCCGCGCCGGCTGCTGCCGTGCCGGCTCCCGTTGCCCCCATCGCTCCGGTCGCCCCGGTTTCCCCGGCCCCCGCTCCCGCGGTGCCTGCTCCGGCGGTCCCGGCGGGCCAGTAAAGCCCCCCAGACGAAGAAAGACACGCGCCGGCCCGTTCCCGACAAGGACGGGCCGGCGCTCTTTTTCGTATCCCGGAAATGTGATACACTACGCCCGCCCGAGTACCGAACTGTTCGACAGATCTCGGAAAACCGGGCCAAATCCTTTCAGGAGGCGTTTCATGTCGATCATTGAAGCCATTCAGGCACGCGAGATTCTGGACAGCCGTGGGAATCCGACCATCGAAGTCGAGGTGCTCCTCGAGAGCGGCGCATATGGCGTTGCCGCCGTTCCGTCCGGCGCTTCGACCGGCGAGCACGAGGCCGTCGAGCTTCGCGACGGGGACAAGAAGCGCTACCTGGGCAAGGGCGTGCTGAAGGCCGTCAAGAACGTAAACGACACGATCGCCAAGGAACTCGAAGGCATGGACGCCCTCGAGCAGCAGATCATCGACCACGCGCTGATCGCCCTCGACGGCACGGAAAACAAGGGCAAGCTCGGCGCCAACGCGATTCTCGGTGTTTCGCTCGCCGTCGCCAAAGCCGCCGCCGAGTTCACCGGGACGCCGCTGTATCGCTATATCGGCGGCACCAAAGCCTGCGTCCTGCCCGTTCCGATGATGAATATCCTCAACGGCGGCGCGCATGCCGACAACAACGTCGATTTCCAGGAGTTCATGGTCATGCCGGCCGGCGCCAAGCGCTTCTCCGATGCGCTGCGCATGGGCGTCGAGACCTTCCACGCGCTCAAGTCCGTTCTCAAGGCGAAGGGCTACAACACCGCCGTCGGCGATGAGGGTGGCTTCGCCCCGAACCTCAAATCGAACGACGAGGCGATCGAAGTTATATTGACAGCTATTGAAAAAGCAGGTTACAAGGCCGGTTCCGATATTTTCATCGCCCTCGACCCGGCGGCGTCCGAGTTCTACGATGCTGACAAGAAGGTCTACGTGTTCAAGAAGTCCGACAAGTCGCAGCGCAAGCCGAACGAGATGGCCGACTACTGGCTCGACTGGGCGAAGAAATACCCGATCATCTCGATCGAGGACGGCATGGCCGAAGACGACTGGGACGGCTGGAAGTATCTCACCGACAAGAACGCCGGCAAGGTCCAGCTCGTCGGCGACGATCTGTTCGTCACCAACGTGAAGCGCCTCGAGATGGGCATCGAGAAGGGCGTTGCCAACTCGGTTCTCATCAAGCTGAACCAGATCGGCACCCTGACCGAGACGATCGAGACCATCGAGATGGCCGAGCGCGCCCGCTACACGTCGGTCGTATCGCACCGCTCGGGTGAAACCGAAGACACGACGCTGGCCGACCTCGCCGTCGCCATGAACGCCGGCCAGATCAAGACCGGATCGGCCTCGCGCACCGACCGCATCGCCAAGTACAACCGCCTCCTCAAGATCGAGGACGAGCTGGGCGAAACCGCCAGGTTCCTCGGCCTGAAGGGTTTCTACAACATCACCCGCCGCTGATACAGGCAGCGCGGAACCGTTCGGCGGAATCGCGTCCCGAGAAGGCCTGATGCCGTTTCTCAGGGGATTTCGACGCTCACCGAATCCATTTTTCCGGGTGAAGGCGGGTTTTACGCCCGGCTTCACCCGTAAAAATGGATTCGGCTTTTCACAGGCCCGCCTCTGTTGCGCGAGACCTCCCTTCAGGGCAACCGAACCTGGTCCGGGAAGTTCCCTGACAACAACGTGGGTCGCGGCCTCATCCTGCTGATTGCCGCATCAGGTTCCCGTAAAAATGAGGAGAGGATCGTGATGTTCCGAAAAAAGCATTGGTTCCTGAGTGTCGTCCTGCTGACCCTCCAGTTCCTGTCCGTTTCGGCCTGGGGGCAGGAAAAGAACGGTTTGTTCAGCCGGCTTCCGCTCAATCCGAAAATGGTGCAGGAATCCCGGGGCGGGATGACCGTTATCACGGTGGTTCTGCAGGCTGACCAGGCCGGCCGGCTGTTTCCCGCCGATCCGTCGAAGCGCGCCAAGGCGGAATTCAAAACCCTGGTTACGGACGGGAAACGCGCGTTCCTGGCCGTGGTTTCTCCAGGCGGCCAGTCGAGCCTGACGGGCAACGTTCCGAACCTTCGCGTGAAAAATCTGGAGGAGATCGTTTCAGAACATGATCAGGGCAGGAACCGTTCTCGGCCCGAACTGGCGGGGGTGCCCATCATCGACAAAACGCTTCGCCTGAATCCGATGACGATGGATGAGGGCTACATAAATACCCTCGCCTATATGGAACTCGTCAACAAGTTCGGGTTGATTCCGGCTGCGGGGATGCCCCTTTCCGGAAATTTTACCAAGGTTGTCTACCGGTTCGGCGACAACAACAACCAGTGGACAACGGCCGTGAATCCGGCTGACGGAGCCAGGATAGACGCCATCCCGGCAGGGCTCCACCTGGTGAATTTTCATCCGGTCAAGTATCTGAAATCCATCGAGACCGAGGACGCGGAGGTTCTGGCGGTTGCCAGGTCCAGATATAATATACTGAATACTTCAGAACGAATCCGCACGATCTTCGGGAAGGCCGGGGCCGAGGATTCAGACGAGATTTTCAGTTCCCTGAACGTGAAGGACGTCAAGGTTGCACCGTTCAGGGTGCAGATCCAATGGGCGAAGAAGACGAAGGCGGAAAAGGAAAACCCGGAGGCGAAGAAAGAGCCGGAGAGCCTGGGCCTTCTGAAGGGGTTGTTGGTGAGGGCCTATTCCGCGTCGAAGAAATTTCGCGGGCGGGAGTTGTACGAGGAACTGGACAAGGTCCTGGATATTCAGCAATTGTTCCGGTTCATGGCGTTGAACCGTATTCTCGAGAATGGGGATATCTCGGATGAATTTTTCTGGTATGTCCTCCGGGGAAAGAACGTGCAGGAAGCGCGACTCGGGATCATGCCCCAGGACGGCGACGACATGTTCAAGGGGGCTCACCGGTTTCCCTTCACTCCCAAACAGATTGCTCTGATGGTGAATTCCAGCGCTCTGGCGAAAAAACTGGGGCTGGAGTACGGATACATCATGAACTTCGAAGATCCCTTGTTCCGGGCGGTTCGGGATGATGCATACCTGTTTTACCGATATCTCGAGGCGTTCGAAGATCTCGCTGAAACACTGGCGAAGACCGGGCCGCTGGACCGGATTCTTGGCACGATTTCCGAGAAACTGGCGCCCTATTCCGGCGATCCGGAGGTTCTCGCACGGGGTCTCAAGGATGAACGGAAAAAAGCATACTCCTCTTCGTCCTTCACCGAATCGATCGAGCGTCTGAAACGGCGCATCCGGGCCAATGCCGGGAAGGCTCTGGACGGCATCAGAACGGAGCGGGGAAAGCCCGGCGACCTCGACAAGGTTCGCAAAGCCGTCAACGCTGATTCTTCAGACTGATTTCGCCTGCAGAACGCCGCCCCCGGCAATGACCAGGGGCGGCGTTCACGATGTCAGGGAACGTTAATACGTCCGGTCGAACGAGTCGGCGGGGGTGCCGCCGGGGAGAGGCCCGGGCAGAATCGGCACGGCGGGAGCATTCGACGGCATCGTCGGTGCCGGCGCGTTCAGCGAGTTCATGTGGTCCAGGATGCGCTGCTTGATCTGGGAAGCCCGAAGTTCCGAATCGGGTGACAGCCCGGAGTTCTGGGCGCGCTGGAGAATCCGGTCCATCTTCGCATCGGCATCGGCCGGCAGAGGCTTTGCCGCCGCGAAACCGCCGTCTCCGAGCGGAGTAAGCTGGACCTGGCCGGGGCCGGCGGGAGGCATGGCGCCGGGAAGCATCGGAACGGGCGCGATGACGTCCGCGGCCGGAACGGCCACGACCGGCGGGTTCTCGGCCATCTGCTTGCGGTGCGCCGCCATCGCCAGTTCCCAGGTGTAGACGTCGGGCTCGTAGATGAGCTGCTGCTGGACGCTCACGCCGGGAACCTTCTTCCGCTTTTCCTTGACGAACACGTCGTGGCGCGACTTCGGATAAATCGAGCTCCGGATCAGGAACTCGCTGAACTCCCGCTTCTCGAGCACCTGCCGCGTGGTGCCGTCGGTGACGGCCCGGGCGGGAGCGGTCGCCCACAGGATGCAGAATGGCAGCGAAAGAACGGCGACGGGTACGACGAATTTCAGACGCATTTCGACCTCCGTGTGTACAAAAAGTGACTCCGGGTCGAGAATGTGTGTACCAGTCGCCCCTTTGTCAAGGAGAAAATACATCCCCGCAGAAACTCTTCTTCTTCCCGAAAAGAACGGGGCGCAGATTTCCGAACATCGAAATCTGCGCCCTGGCCGGTCTGCCGATGTGCGTCAGCTTACCGTGACCTGGATTTCGCGCGGCTTGGCGGCCTCGGCCTTGGGAAGAGTGAGCGTGAGAACGCCGTGCTTCAGCTCTGCCGTGATCTTGTCCTGTGCGACGTTTTCCGAGAGTTCGAACTGCCTGAAGAAGTTCGTCGGCTCGTATTCCTTGACCAGAAGCCCCTCGCGCTGGGAGATCGGCGCCTTGCCCTCGATCGTCAGAATGCCGTCCTCGACCTGGACCTTGAGGCCCTCTTTCGTGACTCCGGGCAGATCGGCCATGACCGTCAGGCCATCCCTGGTTTCGTAGATATCGACGAGCGGCGTGGCAAAATACTCGCGGTTGCGGGTTACCTCGCGCTGAATGACCGGTGTTTCCTTCTTGATTTCGGGGACAGTTTTCTCAGCCATACTATTTCCTCCTGTATTCATCGTCATGCGTCGGTTCCGGTGGCGACGACGCATCAGCTGTGCTTGATTTCGATCAGGTGCGGGCGGGCGGCGGCGGCCTTCGGAAGGGTCAGCGACAGAATGCCGTTCTTGTACTCGGCCGAAACCTTGTCGGCATCGATGTCGACGGGAAGCTCGACCGTGCGGACGAACTTGCCGGCGGCGCGCTCGCAGCGGTGATACGCCTCGTCGGGGATCGTCGACTTGGTCTTCTGCCCGCTGATGGTGAGCGAGTTCTTCACGACGCTGACCTTGAGACTCTCGGGATCGACCCCGGGGGCGATGGCTTCGACGAACACGGTGTTTTCATCGCTGCCGATATTCATCAGCGGAAAGTGCCTGGCCGACAGCCCCGGCAGAAACGCGAGCTTCGGGAAACGGCCGGAACCGAATTCGCGGGTCAGGTCACCGAGCTGGCTTTGCAGATCTTCCATTTCCTTGAAAAAGTTCCAGAGATTCATATTTCATACCTCCTCGTGGTTCTTCGAAGTGGTTTTTCACACTCGCCAACCGGTATTGCAATGCGCGTGCCAGGAACGCAAAAACTGCTGCCCAGGCCCATGACACGGGGTTCACGTCATCTGCGGCTGGCCTCTGCGACGTCGCCGCGACGTCGCTTGCTTCATGCCGGGCTGAAGGGGGAGCGTCTGTTTTTCCTGGTGGACTCACAAGAGCCGGATGCGAATTACAGCGATACAAAGACCGCTTCACCGCAGAGGCAGAGAGGCGCAGAGAAAGAAACGAGTCAAAAGGGGAACGACCCTTTTCTCCTCAGCGCCTCGGCGCCTCCGCGGTGAAAGAATGTTTTCGAGCCTCCCAGAGGTTTTCGCCCTCAGTGATTCGGCGGTTGTGAAAACTGATGTGCCTGCCTGGGTCGGCTACTCGAGGAAGAGTTCCGGAGAGCGGACCTGCCGGGGAACGCCAGCGCCCGGTGTTGTCTCGAAACTGTAGATGGTTCGATACGTGCAGCGGGCGGGCGTTTCGGGGTCTCGCATGAGGATCAGGCCGAAATCCTCCCATTTCCCTGACTTGCGATATGCGTCGAAGATCGTGCGGAGGATATCGGTGACGTCGATTTCGACCTCGGCCCCTCCACGGCGGGGCAGCGTCCCCCAGGCGCGGGGCTGGGAAAAATAATCCCCTCCCGCCGTCGCCCACGGAAGTTCGGTCGTCGCCCGGAACCAGCTGCAGCCCCGTTCGTTCCGGAAATTCAGACCCGGGGAGCCTGTCCCTTCCTCGAACGGACGGGCGAGGGCGTAGACGACGAGCGGAACATCCTCGCGCGCGTCGCCTTCAGGCTTGACGCGCACCACGAGGGTGGCGCGGTCCGGGGTCCAGGAGGCCGGGTCGAAGCCGGCTTCCCGGCAGGCTTCCGGGATGTCGAAGCGCACGAGATACCGCAGCCCCGTCGGCGAATACCAGGAGCCCAGGGGGCCGGACGACGGGCCGCCGGCATTCGCCCCCGCCCGCGCCGCCGGATGCGCATCGTTCGGACCGCGGATGAATGCGTCGCGCCCCGTTCGGACCACGACGGCCGCCCGCCGTGAGCGCGCCGGCGCGGACGGCCAGGCGATCGCCCGCAGACACGACGGGCACACTGTTGCCCGGTCGGGGACCGAGGCGTTGCAGAATCCACACGGCTTCGCGGCGACGGCGGGAGTATAAAGAAGTAAAAAATATATAATAAATAGTATGTGCAAAACCGCCGAGGCGCCGGAAGGACGGTGTTTCTCGGCGACGTCGGGACGGGCAATCGTGCGCATGATGCCGGGTTCACTGGTTCCGTGCGGGGCGGGGCGGTTCCCGCTCGTCGACGGTGCCGTCAGACGCTTCCCTGGAGTTGTTTCGCCTCGACCTGGATCTTTTCGATCATCTTGGCCGAATACGTGCCGTGCTGGCTGCGCGGGTCGACCGCGTTCGAGATGGCCTGGAACGTGGCCAGCGCCTCTTTGTACGCGCGGCGCCGGTAGTAGACCATGCCGAGATTCAGGCGGAGCGTGATGTCGCGGGGCTCGACCTGGACGGCGGCCACGTAGGCCTTGGTGGCGTCGATCAGCTTGCCGGTCTTGTAATACAGGTTCCCGAGGGCCGAGTAGACGTAGGCGGCCTTCGGATTGATCTTGAGCGCGGATTTGAGCTCGCGCTCGGCGTCGGCCATCGCGCCGAGCCGCATCTGCCGCATGCCTTCCTGGAAATGGCTCTGGAAGGCTTCCTGCTTGCGTCTTGTCGTGTTCAGCAGCTCTTCCATCCGGCGGAACTCCTCGGGGGGCATGATGGCCTTGAGCGCCGTCAGGGCCTCGCGGCTGATCAGCGGGTCGTTGTCCTTGAGCGCCTCGAGGAGCGGGGGCTGGGCGGCGGGCGGACGCAGCTGGCCGAGGGCCTTGATCGCGGCGCGTCGTTCCTCCCAGGGATGGATCGGCTTGAGGAGTTCGACGAGCTCGGGCACGATCGCCGGCTGGCCGAGCAGGGCGAACGCGTCGATGTAGGCAACGCGCGCCTCGATGTCGAGCTCGCGCTCGAACCTTTCGCGAAGGGCCTTGTAGCTGTCCGCATACCGGATCTCGCCGATGGCCCGCACGACGGGGATCTTCAGGTCGAGCGCCTCCTCGTCGAGCATTCGGAGCAGGTCTGGAATGGCCCGGCGGGCCTTCATGCGGCCGAGGGTCTGGACGGCGTGGGCCTTGACGGTCCACGATTCGCGCTGAAGCGCGGACATGAGGCCGGGCACGGCGCGGTCGTCGCCGATGCGGCCCAAAGCCTTGCAGGCCGCCATCGACAGGTCCTCGTCGTCGTCCTCGAGCGCATCGAGCAGGGCGTCGACCGATTCGGGCGCCGAAAGCGTTCCGAGCGTCTCGGCTGCGGCAATGCGGGCCGGCCAGTGCTCATCCTTCAGGTGCGCGGCAACGGTCTCGGCGTCTTCCTGGCGGCCGATCTGGCCGAGAGCCAGGATTGCCTGGCGCCGGACCTCGTTCGCCTTGCTCTCGAGCAGCTGGATGACGGGTTTGCGGGCCTGCGAGGGGAACCCCTCGAGCACGCGCCGGATCCAGTAGCTGAAATGCTCGTCGTATTTGCCCATCGCCTGGCAGAGACGCGGCACGACGAGCTCGGCGGGCATCTGGCGCAGGGTCTGGACGACGCTTTCCAGCAGCCGCCGCTTGTCGCTCTTGAACAGGGCCAGCAGGTCGTCCAGAATGCTCGTGCCGTAGTTGGCGAGGGCTTTCTGGGCCGAGTTGCGGATCGCCTCGGAAGGATCCTCGAGGGCGCGGAACAAAAGGGGAAGGGATATATTCGATCCTATTTTTCCGAGCGCCTGCAGCACCCAGTACCGGACCTCGGAGTCGCCTTCGGAAGCCAGGTTCGTCAGTTCGACCAGCGCTTCGCTTCCGAACGTGCTCAGCACGTCGGATGCGGTCTTGCGGATCGTCCAGGACCGGTCGCGGAGCAGCTTCACGATCTCTGGGAAAATGCCCGCGGGCCTGATTTCTCCGAGCGCGCGCAGCGCCCAGTACCGCACGTCCTCCTCGACGGAGCCGAGGGCGTTGAGCAGTGCCTGGACGGCCGGCATGCCGCAGGCGACGGCGGACCTGCACGCTTCGCGGCGGACGACCCAGGAGGGGTCGAGGAACCGCTCGACGAGCATCGGGACGGTATCGGGTTGGGGGAATCCACCCAGTGCCTGGACGGCGGCCATGCGGATTTCCGAATCCTGGTCGGTGAGGAACTTCCGGATCTCGGGCAGGGCCGACTCCTCGCGCATCTGGCCGAGGATCTTGACGGCCCAGAACCGCCGTTCCTTGTCCTGGCTCTCGAGTGCGGCCGTGAGGGGCGAGATCGCCTCGCTGCCCATCTCGGCGAGGGCGCGGGCGGCGAGCGAGCGACCCATCCAGTATTCGCTGGAGAGTGATTCCATAAGGAAAGGTATGGAATGCGTGCCGAAATCCTTCAGCGTCTCGTAAATCAGGTCGCGGACCTGTTCGGACGGCTGGGACAGGGCTTCGAACAGCTTCCCGACGACGCTCGGGTCGCCGATCTCGCGCAGAGCGCGCAGGACGGCCATCCGCACGCCCGTTTCCGGGTCGGAGAGCCTGGCGACGAGGTCTTTCGTAAGATTGCGGTCGCGCAGGCGGCCAAGGCAGATGGCGGACCAGAACCGGATGTTCGGGTCGGGATCGTCGAGCGAGGCCTTGAGGGCGTCAGTGGTGACGCGGCCCATGCGGCTGACGGCCATTGCCGACCGCGAGCGGATCTTCCAGTTCTTGTCGCCGAACTGGCGGATCAGGATCGCAAGGGCGGCCCGGGGGCTGCGGGCGAGGCATTTCGCCGCCATCACGGCAACGCTGTCCTTGAGATCGCGCATCAGGTCGAGCAGGCACCGGACGGCCTCCTCGGTGTCGCGGCCCGTCAGGGCGTAGGCGACCCGGAGTCGCACGTCGGCCGACCGGTCGCGCGAGAGCGGGATCATCAGCTCGACGAGATTCGCCGGCCCGACCGCGGCGATCGCCTCGATGGCGGCGCACCGCACCTCTTTCGAGCGGTCCGCCAGCACGTCTTTCAGGGGCTCGACGGCCAGGGGCGTCTTCAGCTTCCCCAGGGACTTCACGGCTTTCAGCCGCTTGGTGATGAGGGTGGACTTGAGGTCGGTGACGAGGTCCTCAAGTTCGCGCTGTATCTGACAATCGCCTTTGAGCGTGCGTATTTCGGCCATAGCTGTTCCTCTGCGAAGAATCTCGATCCCGCCGAAGTATACCACGGAGAAGAAGCTTGAGGGTTGAAGAGTGAAGTTTGAACTCGGGAAGGGCTTGCAGGCCCAGAGCGGCTTTCGGATCCCGGTACTTTTTCCGATGTGGGCAGATTCATCCCGGCATGCGATCGAAGCGTCGATGCAAACATCGAATTTCTTCCTCGAACATTCAGATTGACATCGGTTCGATACATTGTAATATAGTGAAAGACGTATATTGGGAAGTGGGTATTTGAAATGGTTGCGAGGATCACCATGCCGGATGTACATGCCCATAGTCGTGTGTTGCAAGACGGATCTGTCTTGTGGCAATCTCTGGAAGAACATCTGCATTCCACAGCGAAAATTGCGGCCGACTTTGCGGATGTCTTTCAGTGCGGTGATTGCGGCCGGGTTGCCGGTCTGCTTCACGATATCGGAAAAGCCCACCCGGCTTTTCAAGCGTATATCCGCCGCGAAAACGGACTGGATGCCTCGGAATGTGAAGATGACATGCCGGGGCGAATCAACCATTCCGGCGTAGGCGCCATCATGGGGTTGCTTCAATGGCCTAATCCTCTTGGAAAAGCGCTTGCCTACGCTGTGGCGGGGCATCATGCCGGTCTTCCGGATTGGCATGGGGCCGGAGGTTCCCTGGGGCTTCGCGTCGAGCATGAAAAGCCGAACCTCGATGCCGTTGCGGAATGGGCGAACCGATTTCTCGATGTTTCGAGCATTTCGCTCAAGCCCCCCACGTTTGCGATCGCTTGCACGAAAGGAAAGGCTACGGCCTATCACCTCTGGGTGCGCATGGTTTTTTCCTGCCTGGTCGATGCTGATTTTCTCGATACCGAGCGATTCATGGCTCCTGAGCGAGCCGCCTGCCGACCGGTATTCTCAAATCTGGCCGAATTGAAAAAGCGTTTTGACGATGAAATGCTGAGGATGATGCATCACGCTCAGGAGCAATCTCCCGGGAAAAAGATCAATGCGATCAGAGCCTCGATTTTGGACGCATGTCGAACATCGGCGAAACTTGCTCCGGGCCTGTTCACTCTCACGGTCCCGACGGGCGGCGGTAAAACACTTTCTGGAACGGCGTTTGCCCTTGATCACGCCGTCTTTCATGGAAAGCGCAGGATGATCTATGTGATTCCCTATACGAGCATCATCGAGCAGACAGCCGATATTCTTCGACGCTACTTTGGAGCGGACAACGTTGTCGAGCATCACTCGAACATATCTCCGGAAAGAGATCGGGAAAATCCGACGCTTGCCCTGGCAGCGGAAAACTGGGATGCCCCCGTCATCGTGACGACCAATGTCCAGTTTTTCGAGTCGCTGTATGCGGCCAAGCCGGGGCGATGTCGAAAACTCCATAACATTGCCGAAAGCGTGGTCATTCTCGATGAAGCGCAGCTCCTGCCGGCAAAATGGCTCCACCCGTGCGTTGAAGTTCTCAACAGACTCGTGACGGACTACGGGGTTTCGATCGTTCTCTCGACTGCCACGCAACCGGCGCTGGAGCACCTCTGCCGTAAACCGGTGGAGATCATTCCCGACCCTGGCCGTCTGTACGAAAGCCTGAAGCGCACGGATATCCGCTTTCCTGCCGATTTGAATACACCCAGGACATGGGAAGAGCTGGCGACGGAATTGTCGGGACACGAGCGGGTTCTTTGCGTGGTGAACAAGAGAAAGGATTGCCACGATCTCTGGAAGGCGATGCCGGAGGGGACGATCCATCTTTCGGCGCTCATGTGCGGTGCACATCGCTCGGACGTCATACGAAAAATAAAGGCGCGTTTGAAGGCTGGCGAGCCGGTGAGGGTCATCAGCACGCAGCTTGTCGAGGCAGGTGTCGATCTCGACTTCCCCGTCGTGTATCGCGCTCTTGCAGGCCTTGATTCGATCAATCAGGCTGCAGGCCGATGCAATCGTGAAGGGACACTTGAAAATCTGGGCGAAGTGATCGTGTTCATTCCGCCTGAACCGGCTCCACCCGGCCTTTTGAGAAAGGGGGAGTCGACGACGCGCATCCTGGCCGCCATGCAGAATTTTCGTGCCGATCATCCTGACACGTTCCAACAATATTTTCAACAATTTTATGGGAATGTCAACGACATCGGGCGGGATTGGCTGGATGAGAACCTCGTTCGTGATGTGAATCCGTCCGGCCACGCTCAGTTTCGAACGGCTGGAAATGAGTTCAGACTGATCGATGAGTATGCCGTGCCCGTCATTGTTCAGTATGGAAACAACGACGAATTGATCAACTCCCTTCGATATGGCGGACCAACCCGCGAGAACATGCGGGGATTACAGCGATTTGTCGTGAACCTCTCCCGAGAACATTCGAAAAAACTGCAAGCTGAAGGTTTTATCGAATGTCTGCATGATTCCATCCTTGTCCAGGTAGACAGTACGTTATATAACAAAGATGTTGGGCTGGATATCCATCGCAAGGCATACGCGCCTGAAGATTTGTTCGTTTGAGTTCGCGAAAGGACGAAGACAATGAAGGGTTTCTGTCTCGATGTGCGTGGTGAATTCGCCTGTTTCACCCGCCCGGAAATGAAGGTGGAGCGCGTGAGCTACGACGTGATCACGCCCTCCGCCGCCCGCGCCATCTTCGACGCGATCCTCTGGAAGCCTGCCATCTCCTGGAGAATCACTCGTATCGACGTGTTGACGCCGATCAAATGGGTGTCGGTGCGTCGGAACGAGGTTGGGAAAGTCGCCTCGCCCAGATCGACCGGCATTTTCATCGAAGATGAGAGGCAACAGCGGGCCGGCCTGTTCTTACGGGATGTTCGATATCGGTTGTATGGCGAGTTTGTTTTTCTTCCGCCTGAACGACGATGCAAAGCAATGAACCGTGTTCCCGAGTGGCTCCAGGAGCAGGACGAAAAGGCACTTTCCAGTTCCGACGCCGTTCCCACGGCTGAGACGGAGGCAAAATACGCCGCCATGTTCGAGCGCCGGGCCCGCAAAGGTCAGCATTTTCATCAACCCTATCTCGGCTGTCGGGAATTCGCCGCCGACGTGCGCCTTGTCGATCTCGCGTTGAAGGCGGTTCCGCCCATTTCCGACACTCGTGATTTGGGCTGGATGCTTTATGACCTCGACTATACGAATCCGGACGATATTCGCCCCATGTTCTTCCGCGCCACCATGAACGAAGGCTCGATTCTCATTCCCGCACCCGACAGCCCGGAGGTCCGCAAATGATCCTCCAGGCCCTTAAAGAGTATTTCGACCGCAAGGATGAGCTTCCACGAGAGGGATGGGAGTTGAAGGAAATTCCGTTCATCATCGTCCTCGACCATGATGGAAACCCTCTTGAAATCGAGAATACGATAGAGATCGAAGAGAAAAAGAAGCGGGCAAAGATGTTTCTCGTTCCGATGACCGTGAAACGATCCGTCGGAATCGCATCGAATCTCGGCTGGGACAATATTGAATATACGCTAGGCTATGATACGAAGGGGAAACCGGAGCGAGTAATCAACCAGCACAAGGCGTTCATTGACCGGATTACGGCGTTGGGAACGGTCGACGATCAGGGAATCAAGGCGTTGAAGAGATTTCTTGAAAAGCCCGACAAGATAACGATTCTGCAGTCCAGTTTTTCGGAACGCTGGCAGGAAATGAGCGAAACTTCGGGCGCGAACGTGAGCTTCAGACTGGCGACGGAACACATACCCATCATCGCTCGGCCTGCTGTTCGCACTGCCATAGATCGACTTCGATCATCGGAAGAAGCCAACGCTGGAACGTGCCTGGTCACCGGTGAAACTTCAGAACCGCTGGCGTTGTTGCACTCTGCGATCAAGGGAGTCTGGGGTGCACAATCCACCGGGGCGAACATCGTTTCATTCAATCTCGATGCATTCACTTCGTATGGAAAGAAACAGGGGTTGAATGCACCCGTGAGCAAGGCGGCCGCGTTCGCCTACACGACGGCGCTGAATCATCTGTTATCCAAGGATTCCCGACAAAGGATGCAGGTTGGCGATACGTCAACCATTTTCTGGTCCGATCGAGACAATGCATTTGAAGAACAGATGCCGTTGTTTTTTTCGGAACCGCCCAAGGATGATCCGGATCGCAATATCGAAGCTGTGAAAGCCCTGCATGAGGCAGTGATTCGGGGAAGTTACAGCGTTTCCGATGCTCGAACGAGGTTCTTCGTTCTTGGTTTGGCTCCGAATGCCGCCCGTCTTGCCATCCGATTCTGGCGGGTCGGCACCGTTCCGGAAATGGCCGCGCGGATCGACGCTCATTTTCAGGATCTTGCACTCGTGCATGGGCCGAAGGAGCGTTCTGGCTTGTCTCTCTTCCGGCTTCTGGCTTCCACGGCGGCTCTGGGAAAGTCTGAAAATATTCCCCCGAATCTTGGTGGAGAAATCATGCGGTCTATCTTTGACGGGACACCGTATCCGGCGACATTGCTGCAGGGCGTCGTGCGAAGGCTGCGCGCCGAGCATGATGTCACCTATCCCCGTGCAGCTCTTGCGAAAGCTTGTATAAATCGCTCTATCCGATCCAGCAATCCTCGACAGGAAAAGGAGGTAACCATGAGTCTCGATGCAACCAACAATAATATTGGATATAGATTGGGTCGCCTGTTCGCCGCTCTCGAGAAGATACAGGGCGATGCCCAGCCTGGCCTGAACGCCACCATTCGAGACCGCTTCTATGGCGCCGCCTCGGGCACGCCCGTCACCGTGTTTGGAAACCTGATGCGCCTGAAGAACCATCATCTGTCGAAGCTTTCCGACGGCTTGCGCATCACCCGCGAGAGACAGCTTCAGGACATCATGGAAGGCATTCCCTCCGCGGGTTTTCCAGCGCATCTCGATCTTGCCGATCAAGGCCGATTTGCGGTCGGCTACTATCACCAGATGCAGGCGTTTTTCACGAAAAAATCCGATTCGACGGAAACAGGAAAGGAGTGACCCATGTCAGAAACTCTCGTCAATGAACCAATCAAAAATCGCTACGATTTCATGCTCATCTTCGATGTCCAGGATGGAAATCCCAACGGTGATCCGGATGCTGGCAATCTCCCCCGTGTCGATCCGGAAACCGGCCGTGGTCTCGTCACGGACGTTTGCCTGAAACGAAAAATCCGAAATTTTGCCCAACTCACCAAAGCCGGAGAAAAGGGATACGATATTTTCGTCAAGGAAAAAGGCATTCTGAATCTGTCAATCGCGGATGCGTATGCCCGGCTGAACATCGATCTTGAGGCACCACCGGCCGAACAGAAAGATGGGAAGAAAAGAAATTCCAAAGGCGAGGCACAGGGGAACGAGGTCGCTCGCGGCCGACAGGAGATGTGCAAAACCTATTTCGACATTCGAACATTCGGCGCGGTTATGTCGACAGGTGCCAACGCCGGTCAGGTGCGCGGCCCCGTTCAGATGACGTTCGGTCGGTCGGTGGATCCGATCGTGATTCTGGAGCACTCCATAACGAGAATGGCTGTCGCCACCGAGGCCGAGGCGGAGAAGCAGTCCGGCGACAACCGAACCATGGGGCGAAAGAACACGGTTCCTTACGGTGTATATATAGCACATGGATTTATATCTCCCCATCTTGCGATCCAGACGGGTTTTGGGAAGGAAGACATCAACCTTCTCTGGAATGCGCTGTTGAATATGTTCGAACATGACCGATCGGCTGCCCGCGGTCTGATGGCGACCCGGAAACTGATCATTTTCGAGCACGGGTCACCGCTTGGGGATGCTCCGGCTCATCAACTCTTCGACCGGGTGGCCGTGGAGAAACGCAATCAGAACGAACCCGCTCGATCGTTCGACGATTATGTCGTCCGTATCGATGGTCGGGAGTCGCCGAAGTCGGAAATACGGCTCGAGTGTGCTGCAAAAACGGCGGCATGAGCTGAGTTGACGACCATCGGAACCGACGCAGAGATGATGAGATGAGAGTATATCTCGACGTCTGTTGCCTGAATCGACCGTTCGATGATCAGGCGAACGAGAAGATCAGACTCGAAGCCGAGGCGGTGGCGCTGGTGATCCGGCGGTTTCGCCGTGGTGGCTGGGTATGGCTGTCCAGTCCGGCCGTTCGCTACGAAGTGGACCGAACGCCCGATGCACAGCGGCGCGCCCTGTTGTCGGCGATGATTGCCGAGGTCCATGAAGAAATTCCGCTTTCCTCCTCAGTTGTCGGGCATGCCCGGCAACTGAAGGAGGTGGGATTTCATCGATTGGATGCCCTTCATCTTGCGTTCGGATTTCTGGGGCGGGCCGACGTTTTCCTCACGACGGCCGACCGGCTGATGAAGAAAGCCCGAAAATATGCATCGCTTCTTCCGTTTCCGGTGGCGAATCCCGTATCATGGTTCTGTGAGGTCAAGCGAAGATGAAAACACGCTCCGTGACGAATGAGGAAATCAGGCAACTGGGATTGAAAGCCCTGTTGCGTGATCTTGGGCCTGAGGGTTTGATCAGGTTTCTCCAGCAATTTGGAGTCGGTTCGGGCGATTATTCGAAGGAGCGGGCACGTCTCTTTCCCGACGGGGATCTCGAATCGCTTCTCGCCGAACTGACCCCGGCTCGAAAGAAGCCGGCTCGAAGAAGCGGACCTGCCTGATGGTTGAAAGCTCGCAAAGCGCCAGGTTTTCTGAAGATGATCTGATCCCGATTTCTGCCCTCCAGCACCTGATGTTTTGTGAGCGACAATGGGCTCTCATCCATCTCGAGGGGGTCTGGACCGAAAACCGTTTCACGGCTGCCGGCAAGGTGCTTCATGAAAAGGTGCATGGCGGTGAATGTGAGTCTCGAAAGGATCTTCGGCTTGCACGCGGTCTCGCGTTGCGCTCGTTCACCTGGGGCCTTGTCGGAAAAGCGGATCTGGTGGAATTTTATAGATTACCGGATACAAAAACCGTCGAAGGTGCCAGACTGCCGGGACGCAAGGGCTGGTGGCTTCCATTTCCCGTCGAATATAAAGTCGGAAAACCGAAACTCGAGCGGTGTGACGAAATACAGTTGTGTGCGCAGGCTCTTTGCCTCGAAGAAATGCTCTGCGTATACGTTCCTCGTGGTGCCTTGTATTACGGTCGGCCACATCAGCGACGGGAGATTGCCATCGATGAAAACCTGCGAAGGGAAACCTTGTCTTTGCTCGATCGGTTGCGTATCTTGGCGGCCGGTGAAGATCGACCGAAAGGCCGATTCGATACCAAATGCGAGTCCTGCTCGTTGAATGATGTGTGCCTTCCGCGACTGAAACGGGTTCCACATTCCGTTTCACGGTATGTCGCCTCGATGTTTGAGCCGCCGAGAGAGGACCAGCGATGAAGAAACTGCTCAATACGTTGTTCGTGACGACGCCGAAATCGTATCTGCATCATGAGGGCGAGGCCGTCGTCGTGAGAGTGGAAAAAACGGTGAAACTCAAACTGCCGCTTCTGACGCTCCAATCGATTGTCTGTTTCGAGCGTGTCTCATGCAGTCCCCCCCTCCTCGGTCTGTGCGGCAGGCGAGGGGTCCATGTGGCTTTTTTCGATCGACGCGGACGCTTTCTGGCAAGGGTTCAGGGTCCCGTCAGTGGAAATGTCATGTTGCGCAGAGAGCAGTATCGACGGGCTGATGATCAAGCGGCTTCTGCCGAGCTGGCACGTGTGATGGTCGGTGCGAAAGTTGCGAACTGCCGGTCGGTATTATTGAGATCCCTGCGCGACAGGCAGGACGCTTCGGACCGTCTGCGGACGGCAAGCGACGATCTGGGTCTGACGCTGCAGCGATTGAAGGATTCGAATGTATCTCTTGATACCGTTCGCGGCGTGGAAGGCGATGCCGCACGCACGTACTTCAACGTCTTCGATGACTTGATCCTGGCGGACAAGGAAGCTTTTTCATTTACAACCAGGAACAGGCGACCACCGCTGGACAAGATGAATGCGTTGCTCTCCTTCCTCTACACGCTTTTGGCACATGATATCTCATCCGCACTGGAGGGAGTCGGCCTCGATCCGGCAGTCGGGTTTCTTCATAGAGATCGATCCGGACGACCCGGTCTGGCCTTGGATCTCATGGAGGAGTTCAGGCCGTTTCTGGCAGATCGCATGGCCCTTTCCCTGGTGAATCTCCAGCAAATCAGAGCAAAGGGATTCAAGACGACTGAAACCGGGGCCGTGAGAATGGATGACGAGACGCGGAAAACATTGCTCGTGGCTTATCAAAAACGGAAGCAGGAAATCATTCAGCATCCGTTTCTTGAAGAGAAAGTGCCGATCGGATTGTTGCCTCATGTTCAGGCTCTACTTCTGGCGAGATATCTTCGCGGTGACATCGACGGGTATCCCCCCTTCGTATGGAAATGACCCGCCTGGGAAGGAGAATCTCGATATGATGGTGTTGGTGACGTATGATGTGAATACCGAGGATGCCTCTGGTCGACGCCGCCTACGGCGCGTGGCGCGCGCGTGTCAGGATAATGGGCAGAGGGTGCAAAAATCGGTTTTCGAGTGCCTGGTCGACCCTGGACAATGGACCTTGTTGGAAGACCGATTGCGAGGAATTATCAACCCCGAAACGGACAGCCTGCGCTTCTATTTTCTGGGTAAAAACTGGCATGGCCGTGTAGAACATGTTGGTGCAAAACCCGGGTATGATCCTGAAGGCCCGCTTATTATATAGTAATTGGCATAATTACTTCAATGGGATAATTGGAACATCCGGCCCGCGAACGTCAGGTTCTCATTGCTCCCCAAGAGAGGTTCGCGATCAGCCTGATTACAGGTTATAACAGAAGAAGGTCATTGGAAAATTCTGTTATACTTACATTCCCTTCGGACATTCGCGGAACCCAATCCGGGAAAAGCGATTATTGCATCATTTGCCCATACTACGGTCGCGCCCCGCGCGGGGCGCGTGGATTGAAACACGAACCCATGGGCGTCAAGGGCCGGGTGGTGGAGGTCGCGCCCCGCGCGGGGCGCGTGGATTGAAACCGGGTGCTTATTTTGACGAGGGAAACAATCTTGGTCGCGCCCCGCGCGGGGCGCG
>CAYMEN010000018.1:0-44542 GCA_964389325.1 uncultured bacterium
GTCAGAGCGGCCAGTCCGGTCAGAGCGGCCAGTCCGGTCAGAGCGGCCAGTCCGGCCAGAGCGGCCAGTCCGGCCAGAGCGGTCAGTCCGGCCAGAGCGGCCAGTCCGGTCAGAGCGGTCAGTCCGGTCAGACTTCCGAGCAGTCCGGTCAGAGCGGCCAGAGCGGTCAGACTTCCGAACAGTCCGGTCAGAGCGGCCAGAGCGGTCAGACTTCCGAACAGTCCGGCCAGGCTTCCGAGAAGGCCGGTCAGGCTGGCCAGACCCCCAAGGCTGACAAGCCCGGTTTCAAGGAAGTCACTTCCAACAAGTTCAAGGCCGGTTACGAAACCGGTAAGGCCATGGTCGGCCAGGGCGTCCAGAACGTGAAGGACAGCCTCAAGTCCGGCTTCAGCGCCAAGAACCTCCTCGTTACCGCCGGTATCACCGTCGGCGTCGACCTGGCGACCCAGATCGTGAAGGGTGAAAAGCCCAGCCTGAAGAAGGCCCTCAAGACCGTCGTCTCCGCCGAGTTCGCCGGTTCCGTCGTCGGCTCCGTCACCGGTGCTGCGGCCGGCTCCTTCTTCGTGCCCTTCCTCTCCGCCGTTCCGGTTGTCGGCGGCTTCCTCTCGGCTCTCGCCCCGACCTTCGGCTCCGTCGTCGGCAGCTCCGTCGGCTCCTACCTCGCCGGCGATCTGAAGAACGGCCGCTTCTCGCTCAAGCAGGCGTTCAAGCAGATCGACTGGATCGGCGTTGCCGGTCAGTCCGTCGGTTCGACCCTCGGCGCCATGCTGGGCTCCGCGATCTTCCCGCCCTTCGGAACGATCATAGGCGGTATGGTTGGCGGCTTCGTCGGTAACTGGGCCGCCCACAAGATCGCCGGTCTGTTCGGCCACAAGACCGACCAGGGTGGTTCCATCGCCCTGCCCGTCGGCTCCAACCCGATCGGCGATACCGCCGTCACCGGCAGCGTGACCATCGGCAACACCGCCGGCGGCGCCGAGATCCCGGTCAGCGGCGATCAGAGCACGGCGCAGGTCACGATCTCCGGTGATGCCGAGAGCGTCGGAACCTATGCCTCCGAAGTCCAGCTCGCGTATGCCAAGTATCAGGAACTCTATCGCCTCTACAATGAGATGCTCGCCCAGGGCCGCCAGGAGGATGCCGCCAAGGTGGCTTCCGAAATGAACAAGGCCAAGGGAGAGTACGAAGCCCTCAAGGCCAACGCCAACAAGTAATCCCGTTCTGAAAACCCCCGGGGGCAACCCCGGGGGTTTTTCTTTCGCTCCCTTCCCTCCTCTCATGGAAAGGATTCATCCATGCTTCTTCAGCTTTCACGCGCAACGATTCGCTCCTGGCACCCAGAGGATGCCGCTTCGCTCGCCCGACATGCGAATAATCGCCGTGTCTGGCTCAATCTCCGCGATGGTTTCCCTCATCCGTACACGCTCGACCATGCCGTTTCCTATATCGAAATGGCGATGAGCAGAAAGCCCGAAACGCTCTTCGCGATCTGCGTCGACGACGAGGCTGTCGGCGGCATCGGGGTCACCATTCGTACGGATATCGAGCGCCTGTCGACTGAACTCGGCTACTGGCTTGGGGAGCCATTCTGGGGAAAAGGTATCGTGACGGAAGCCGTTTCCGCGATCACCAGGTATGCAATGCAGCAGTTCGGACTCGTGCGAATCTATGCCATGCCTTTTATTGATTCCTGCAGAATGAAAGCCACCCGTTCGCCCTGAGCCTGTCGAAGGGCGAAATGAGGAATCATCGGCAAGTGGCTGTTCGTGCTTCGACAGGCTCAGCACGAACGGAGACACGAAGCTGGTTTTTGATATGCAGGGCTCAATAGCACGAACTCCGCATACGCGAACGTCCTCGAAAAAGCAGGCTATACGCTGGAAGGGCGAATGAGGAAAGCCGTCTTCAAGGACGGAAAGATCATCGACCAGCTTCTCTACGCGTTCGTCGCGGAATAGTCGCGACATCAGGCCCGTCAGTAATGGGTCAAAACGTCGTTCGTGTTCCGCCAGCGGGGGTCGAGGGCCGCTTCGACGGCTTCGCGAATGGTGATGAGCAGGCGCTGATGGTGTATGACCGGGTCCTTCATGCCGTCTGGAATCAACCCGATCTTCAGCTCGACGGCAACCTGGCCCTCGCTCAGATCTGCAATGCGCAGGTCTTCGACCGACTCGCAGAGCAGCCTGGTCGTTCCACTTGCATCGGCCCGGGAGAGTTTTTTCCCATCCATCCGGTAGCTGATCTGCTTTGAGGAATTACCCTCAGGCACGAGCATCGTCCAGTCACTGCCCGCCTGCTTGAACGATCGGATCACCACAGGTTTATGGCTGCCGCCCGCGCCGGCCATAACCACCGTCGCGCGCGAGTTCGAAATATCGCGTTCGAGAGCCTTGAGAATGACTTCCGCCATGTCCTTGGCCGCGCCCTTGGCTGCTGCGAGGCCAGCTGCGTGCCGGGCTCCGAGAAGAACCTTGAAAACGCCGAAGATCAGCAGCCCTGTGATGACAGCGGCAATGAGAAGTTCGATGAAGGTGAAACCGCGAAAACGGCGGATCCCGGTCATGGCTTCACGACCAGAAAAATGATTTCCTCTTTTCTGTCGGTCCTTTCAGAGTTGGTCCATTTCACGACGCCGCGAAACTCGAGAATCGTTTTGTTCGGTGTTGTGAAGCGAATCGCAGGTTCGAGTTTGAAATCCTTGTATCTCGTCTGGATTTCCATCACCTTGTCGATGGTTTCGGGGTATCCGCCTTCCATTCTCACGAACGTCTCACTTTTCGAGGAATTCTGGTCCGCCAGCTCTTTGAACGGTCTGCTCATGACCTCGGAGCGGAACGAATCGAGAATTTTGCGAGCCATCGAGAGCTTTGTCGAGTCGATTTCCTTCGTGGCGCCGATCGAGATCGCACGGTAGATCGGAATGGCGGCCAACATGAAGACGAGTGTGGCGATCAGCACCTCGAGGAGAGAAAGCCCTGCCCGCCTTCTACCGGATGATGTCACGTCAGTTTCTTTTCGCATACTCGAACCTTGCCCAGCGTTTTCCAAGGCTGGCAATATACCGCTCCGGGTCGTATTTGCCAACATCACGCTGAACGGACAACGGGGAAACGCGGCAGGCGGCGCTGTTGTAAAACACCTCGAGGCTGTGGACCGAGTCACGGCGGAACTCGTTGGTCACGAGGTTGCCGTCGATGACAAGGGGGTTTCCAGCCGGATTCTGCGGGGAGTAATTCGAAAAGCAGGCTGCCTGGATCATGGTGCACGGGGATTCGACCAGGAACGCCCCGCGCCTGGCGATCAGGGAGAACACGGCGTTCCCGACCCGTTCGACATTCGCTGAAAGAGAGATGTTGTCTCTCGCGACGACGATGCCCTTGCCCGAAACCTTCAGATCAGACGAGATCGTCAGGTCCCCGATGATGTACGTGACGCCGGAGCAGTCGAAGCTTCCATCAGGCGCTTTCCTGCCACCGTCAGCGACGGGAATCTTCAGGTCGTCCCAGAACTGGGCTTCGTTCTCGTAGAAATGCGTCGCCTTTTTCGCATACTGGAGCAGACTGAACAGATTTGGCGGCATGCATTCCCACCTGGCGGGGCTCCAGTCGGTGACGCTCGTGAATGCCGGCTTTCCCGGAAGACCGAAATCCGTCTTTTTGTTTCGGTAATAAATCTCGATTTTCGAGATGTCCTTCGGGTCTCCCGCCTGGCCGTAGGGCTGGACATTGATCAGGATGTTGGCGTATTTCGCTTCGAGAGGAGCCTCGGCCCGCAATCCGAGCGGATACTCGAAGTGCCCTTTTCCGTACAGCAGGGTCGGGGCATCCAGGGCATCACAGAACGAGAGAATCGTGAGCATGGACTTGACCCCGTGCCGGAGTAGCGGCGGATTGAACATATCAGCATTGCGAAGAACGGGAAAATCGATTTCGTGAGGCCTGTCTGGACTCGTAGCTCTCGACGTCCACTGAAGCGTCGGGGCCATGCTGAACAGCGGCTGAGTCGATGCGAATTTATCCATCGCGAGGGCGTTGAACTCCGTCAGCGTCGGCTCGTCTTTGGTTCCCAGAAATGTGTTGGCGGACATCCTGTCGTTCGCATTGATGCGAATCTGTCCCGGTATCTGACACAGGGAATCAGCTGCGGGGTCGTCGCCCGGTGTCCCCGTCATGCCGGTGCATGATTTATACTCTCCATTATACAAGTTGTGGATGCAGATCGTCGATACGCCGACGCTCCAGTCGATCGGTTTCTCGATCCCGCCTCCCTCACCCGAGTATTTGTCGGTTGCCTGCTCGAACAGCAGGTTTGAATTTGCGACGAAGAAGGAATACTCGGGAGCCGGAGGTTGTATATCGGATACTTTGAATTCCCTGTCGGCGACGAGGGTACGCTTGATCACCGGTCCGCCCTGGCCTTGCGGCCGGTATTCGACATCGGCCGTGAACCTGAGAATGCCGCCTTTCTCCACCACCTTGGGGATCCGCGACGGTCCGAACGCGGCTTTGTCGATCATACCTTTCAGGACTCCGGGAACGGCAGCGTATCCCTTCTGGATGCTTTCCCTGAGAAGCGAAGCTTCCCAACTGATGGCGTGGAGATCGGCATCGGACGTTTCCTCCATCATCTGGCGTCGGATGGCGGCCAGATCGAATTCAGACTCATCGCCGATTTTGATGTACGATTTCATGGTTTCGTTGAGGTCGACGTAGCTCGCCACATCGTAATCGAGGCCGATGATGGGGATTTTCACCTTGATCCGGTAGGCGATGGTGTGATCGTTCGATTTCGTGACTCGCACGTAGCGGTCGGAGGCAAACGTTTCCCCGATCGAAGGGCTGAGCTTGATCTGCTCTTCGTCCTGGGCCTGAAAGTTCGGAAGGTTCACCTTGACGCCCAGGGAGCCGATGAGATCCTCGATACGGCCAGCGTTATCCGGTTCGACATCGAAGTCGTCGAGAAACTTCGCGGTTTCGCCGTTCGTCGGCCGCGGCTTGATCGAGACCCCCGGAACGGCATACTCGGCCTTTTTCGAGGTGAACGCAGCCGCCGAGACGACTTCGCACCTCAGCCCGAGCGAGACATGGTCGGGGCCCCCAAGTTCGCTGAGCATGCTCGTGATCGGCGCGAGAGCGGGAGTCGTCAGATCGAACGACGGGAGCGGTTTCGAATTGAACGGAGCGAGATTCAGCGGGGAATTCTGCCCCGTCGAGTCGCTCATCTTCCCGTTGGCGATCTCGGCAGGGTATCGGAAATACTGATATATATTCTGGTCTGTTTTATCGTTCATCAGATCTTTCACGTAGCGGAGGAGCAGTTCGACGGACGATTCTGCCAGCGCCTCCGCTTTCTTTTCATTGCTCGCGAACCGGGTGAGATACTGTCTCGAGGTGTTCGACTTGAAGTAGGTGATGACGATGACGAGCAGGACGCTGACCACGCCGATCACGACGAGATAGGCGGAACCGCGCTTCCCAGGCTGGCGACTCAACTCAGTTTTTCCTGTCATCGAAATATCCCTCGAATTCGCTGATCCGCTTTTTCGCGTCGATGACACACGCCTCCCGGTCGGAGGGCGAGGCCCCTATGTTCTTCATGTCGCGCTCGACGATCCTGTTGAAGGTCACCTCGTCGTTCGCCGCGATCAGATGCTCGTTCATGTATTCGGCATAGGCGTATGCATCGCCCGACTTGTCGAGGCCGAGCACCCCGAGATCGTGATCCCGCTGGAGCATCGCCTGCTGTTTGAAAAGATTTGCGAACAGCATCTTGTTCTGCAGTTTTGCGGCGGCCTGGAGCATGTAATCGTAGATGAGATGCTTCGAAACGGGCGTGGCATCGGAATCATCGAGAGCTTTTTCGAACGCTCGCAATGCTCCCTGGTAATCCTTCGAATCGAGGAGGGCAAGGCCCTCCTTCATGTCGGGCAACAGCCGGAGCCGGTAGACTTCCTTCGTTTTCTCGGACATGTTTTCATCATCGAGCTTTTCGCGAAGCCATTTTTCGGAAGCCTCCGCCATCTTTCTTCGGTGGGAACGTATTCTGGCGGCCTTTTCCTCGAGTTGGGCCATCGTGTCGGGAGTCAGCGTGACAGGTGGAATTACGGGCTGGGCCGGGCTCGTATCGAGAGGGGGCGGGCCGCCA
This sequence comes from uncultured bacterium, assembly GCA_964389325.1. Taxonomy (GTDB): domain Bacteria; phylum Muiribacteriota; class Ozemobacteria; order Ozemobacterales; family Ozemobacteraceae; genus MWAR01. The sequence goes on from CAYMEN010000018.1 coordinate 6,145, forward strand.
TTGCCGTGCGACGCCCCCGGCATCGGAAGTCCTCGCGCGGGAACATCACGGCCCGGAGTTGAAGTCTGGCCCGTTTCGGGAGAGGAAGCGCCAGGTCGTGAGGTTGTCCCGTGCGGAGCGGTCGTTCCTGTTCCTTTGTGAGGCGTTTCTTTTCTGCCGGTTTCGGGCGTCAGCTTTTTCCCTGCTCCGGAGCCACGTTGGGTCCTCGATGTATGGGACCTGAATGAGAAGAACAACAGGGTGCAGAGGCAGAGCGATACGACCAGCACCAAGATCGCTACCCGCTGATTATCCAATCGTCATTCCTCACTGAAATGGATCTGGTGTAAGGGTGAATCCTCTCTTCAGACGAACGGGAAGCCGCGGCGGTTCATCCCGTCCCTTCCCTCTGATGATACCATGAGTCGGAATTGCACTCCATACCACGTGCGCGAGAGGGCGCACCAAAAACGTCCATATTCTCAGTTGTTTCTTCCTTGGAGCTATGTCCCTTCATGGGGATTGGCGTCTGGTCCTCTGGTATTCACTGGTGCCCCTTTTCCTGAGGACGTTGGTATTGCATTGTGAAGACGATGAATGATATTCTCCTCCATTCCCGTTCGCGGTTTCGCGGATGAACCAGACGAAAGAGGTACGGCATGCGGCAGAAAGAGGATGGGATGATTCCGGCCCCAGCGAGTTCGGCGGAAAAGCCCAGAGGATTTTTCAGTCATATTTTCGCAACCAAGTCCGTCACCGAGATTTCAGCTACGCTTGCCGGACAACCTGAAGGCTCCCACCTTCGCCGCTCCCTCACCGCCTGGGATCTCACCCTCCTCGGGGTGGGCGCCATCATCGGCGCCGGGATTCTCTCAACCCTCGGCACCGGACTCGCCGGCGGCTTCGACTCGGCCTACGGCATCACTCGACCCGCCGCCGGCCCCGCCCTCGTCATCAGTTTCATCCTGACCGCCGTCGCCTGCGGTTTCACCGCTCTCTGCTACGCCGAGATGGCATCGATGATTCCCGTTTCGGGATCAGCGTATACCTATGCCTATGCAACGCTGGGCGAACTGTGCGCCTGGATCATCGGCTGGGATCTCCTGCTGGAGTATGCCGTTTCGAACGTCGCCGTCGCAATCTCGTGGGGAGGGTACGCGAACAATCTTCTCCAGGGATTCGGCTTTCATCTTCCGGCATGGCTGACGATCGATCTGCGATCCATGCTGCTGCCCACCAAGGATTGGATAGCGGCCCATCCAGGCTTTTCCTTCACCGACAAGCTCGCCCTCCTGCCCCAGTGCCTGAGCGGCGCCGTCAACGGAGCGGATGTATTCGCCAACTGGGCGGTCCTCAAGACCGCCCCGGTCATCGCGGGTATCCCGATCGGCATCAACCTGCTCCCGATGTGCATCACTTTTTTCATCACCCTGCTGTGCGTCTGGGGCATCAAGGAATCGGTGCGTCTCAACAACATCATGGTGGCGATCAAGATCGGCCTCCTGCTTCTCGTCATCGCCGTCGGCGCCTTCTACGTGAACCCGGCGAACTACACGCCCTTCTCCCCCAACGGCTGGAGCGGCATCCAGGCCGGCGCCGCAATCATCTTCTTCGCGTTCATCGGCTTCGATTCGGTCAGCACGACCGCCGAGGAGTGCAAGGACCCGGGACGAGACCTTCCCCGAGGAATCATAGGCTCGTTAATCATATCAACAATAGTATATGTAGGAGTATGCATCGTCATCAGCGGCATGATGCCTTACTCGGCGTATCACGGCATCAGCGACCCCGTCGCGCACGCGTTTTCGAACATCGGCATGCACAAGGTCGCCGGCATCGTCTCGATCGGCGCCGTTGCAGCCCTGAGCGGCGCCCTGCTCGTCTACCAACTCGGCCAGCCCCGCATCTTCATGGCCATGAGCCGCGACGGGCTGCTGCCCGAATGGTTTTCGCGCGTCAGCCCCCGGTTCGGAACGCCGGCGAACGCCACCTGGCTAACCGGTCTGCTCGTTCTGCTTCCCGCCGGCCTGTTGAACATCGACGAGGTGGTCGAACTGACGAACATCGGCACGCTGTTCGCGTTCATCATCGTCGCGGTCGGTGTCATGATTCTCCGTGTCCGGGCGCCCGAGCACCCGCGCAGGTTCAAGGTTCCGATGGTCTGGGTGACCGCACCGCTGGGCATCCTGTTCTGCACCTGGCTCGCCTGGGGTCTCCCCCATGCGACCTGGGTCCGGTTCTTCGTCTGGCTCGGCCTCGGCTTTCTCATCTACTTTTTCTACGGGTACGGGCACGCCCGTCACCAGGCTGCGGAAGCGGCAAGGAAGCTGGCGGCGAACGTCTGAGGCGGCATTATCGAGGGGCATCACATGAACGAAACGAAGTTCCCTGTTCAAAAGGACGTTCCGGGAGAGGCATTCTCGCCCAAAGCTCGGGAGCTTCTCGCGAACATGCAGGGCAGCCGGTTCGAACCGGCGGAGTTGGCGGCCGCCGTCGACAGGCTTCCCGCCAGTGAACGCCAGGCCGTTCTGACGGTTCTCTTCGACATTCTCAGAGAGCGGAACACCCTTCTCGAGGTGAACGACGAACTCGGCAGGCAGCTCGAGCTCGGGCCGCTGATTCAGGCGATCGTCTTTCATATCACCGACATTCTCGAGGCCGATCGCAGTTCGCTCTTCCTGATCGACTGGAAGACGAACGAGCTGTGGTCGAAAGTGGCGCAGGGCATCGAGTTCTCGGAAATCCGCTTCCCGGTCACGGTCGGGCTTGCCGGGCTGGTCGCACGAACCGGCGAGACGTTGAACATCGAGGACGTCTATCAGCACCCCCTGTTCAACCAAAGCATCGACAAGCAGACGGGATACCGCACCAGAACGATGCTCTGCATGCCGATCTACAACCGCGAGCAGATGATCATCGGCGTCGTGCAGGTGATCAACAAGCGCAACGGCCTCTTCATCGACCGCGACAGCGCGCGACTGGGCGCTCTCGGCCGCATGCTCTCGCTCACGCTTGAAAACGCGATCCTGTACGACAGCGTGAAGACCTCCCAGCGGAAGATCGAAGCCTTGCTCAATGTCGCAAACGCCCTCAGCAGCTCGCTCGAACTGCGCGACCTGATCCAGGTCATCATGGCGAAGGCCACGGAGCTTCTCGCAGCTGACCGATCGACGCTGTTTCTCATCGACAAGGAGACGGACGAGCTCTGGTCGTCGGCCTCCTCCGGCGGAGAGATCAAGGAGATCCGGTTCCCGAAGCACCTTGGAATCGCGGGCCATGTCGCGACGACGGGCGATGTGCTGAACATCCCCGATGCCTACGAGTATCCCGGCTTCAACCGGGAAATCGACAAGAAGACGGGCTACCGCACGAAGTCGATTCTCTGCATGCCGATTCGCGGCATCGACAACCAGACGATCGGCGTCACCCAGATCATCAACAAGAAGGCGGGCACGTTCGACCGCACCGACGAGGAGATGCTCGGTGCGTTTTCGGCGCAGGCAGCCGTTTCCCTGCAGAACGCCCAGCTGTATGAGCGCACCATGACGATGAAGAAGTATCTCGAGGCGATTCTCAGCTCGCTCTCGAACGGTGTCGTCACGCTCGATCACAAGCGGCGCCTGGTGAAGATCAACCCGACCGCCTGCCGCATCATGGGCATTACGTGCGAATCCGAGGCGACGAACCGGACGATCGACACGGTGCTGGAATTGCGGAACGCCGCGCTGCTGGCGCAGATCGACAAGGTGTTCGACACCGGGACCGCGCAGGCACTGTACGATGTCGATTATATCCCCGCCTCGGGTGATCATCACTCGATCAACTTCATCACCGTGCCGCTCACCGACGATGCCGGGAAATCGCTCGGTGTCGTGCTGGTGCTCGAGGACATCACGAAGGAGAAGCGGGTCAAGTCGAATCTCACCCGCTATATGTCGAAGGACCTCGTCGACAAGCTCACGTCCGGCGCGGGTTCGGTCGAACTGGGCGGAACGAAGCGTGAAGTCACGATCCTGTTTTCAGATATCAGGGGCTATACGAGCCTCACCGAGAAGCTGGGGCCGAACGAGATCGTCGAGATGCTCAACGAGTATTTCTCGCACATGGTCGACGCGATCTTCAAGTTCGACGGCGTGCTCGACAAGTTCATCGGCGACGCGATCATGGCCGTGTTCGGCGCGCCGGTTCCCCTGCCCGATCACGCCCTGCGGTCGGTGAAGGCAGCACTCGAGATGAAACATGCGCTGGCCGGCTTCAACGAGATGCGCATCGCCAACGGGAAGGTCCCGATCCAGATCGGCATCGGGATCTCCACCGGGGAGGTGCTGTGCGGCAACATCGGCTCCAACAAGCGCATGGAATACACGGCGATCGGCGACGGGGTGAATCTCTCGTCACGGCTCGAGTCGGCGACGAAGCTGTACCGCGCCATGACCCTGCTTTCCGAGTTCACCTACGACCAGGTGAAGGACCACGTCTTCACCCGCGAGCTCGATTTCATCCGGGTCAAGGGTAAGCAGAAACCGGTCAGGATCTACGAACTGCTGGGCGAAGCCGGGTGCCGGCTCGACGATCCGACGATGTACGCCGTCGATCATTTCGTGAAGGGCCACGGCCTGTTTTTCAAGCGCCAGTTCCGTTTCGCGCAAAGCGAGTTCGAGGAAGCTCTCAAGAAACGGCCCGACGACCTCGCCTCAACCCTGTATCTCAACCGGTGCCGCGCCTGCATCGAGAACCCGCCGCCACCGACGTGGGACGGGGTCTACGACCTCAAGGAAAAATAGTGTTTGATATTAATATTTTCCGCGGGTGCTTTTCGCCTCGAGTTCGCTCAGCCACGTCGCGCACCGGGCCTCGACTTCCTCGCGCTGGGCGCTGGTGAGGTCCGCCCCGACCGCGTCGCGAACGGCGATAATCTCGTGCTTCTGATTCGATGCAAGAGTCAGCCAGAAGTATGATTTCACGCAATCGTGGGGAACGCCCTTGCCGAGGGAATACAATACCCCAAGCAGGTTCTGACTCGAGACATCTCCCTGCTCGGCAGCCTTGCGGTACCACTTCGCAGCTTCCTCATAATCCTGCAAAACGCCCTCGCCCTTGGCATACAGAATCCCGAGCTGAACCTGGGCGCTTACATTTCCCTGCTCTGCAGCCTTCAGCCACCATGCCAGCGCAGACGTGAAATCATGCGGAACGCCGTCCCCTTTGGCAAAGGCAAGTCCGAGCTGGTATTGAGCCACCATGTCCCCTTGCTCAGCGAGCTTCATGACCAGATCCGTTCTCATCCAGTATCCTCCATAAAAATCTCTATCGCATTATACCGCCCCTCTTCTCATTCTCGTTCGAATAATTTTCCAGGATGCCAGATTTGTTTTTTTGGCTTGACCAAACATGAGATCCGTGATAGTTTGTCTCTTACGCAAGAAGGACGTCGTCCTCACCTCCAGCCGAAGGCGAAGAGGTCTGAGCCCGGGAAACCGGGAGAAGCCATGAGTTTGTTCACATGGGACGGCAATGTCAGTGTTGCCGTCCTATTTTATTTTTTTCGGGAGGTTGGGTTATCAAAGAGACCGTTCGTATCAACCGGATGATTCGCGTTCCTCAGGTTCGCCTCATCAACGAGACCGGCGAGATGGTCGGCGTGGTTCCGATTCAGGAAGCCCTGCGCATGACCGAAGAGCGCGGATACGACCTGGTGGAAGTGGCGTCAGGCGCCAATCCGCCGGTGTGCAGAATGATGGACTTCGGCCAGTTCAAGTATGAGATGACCAAGAAGGCGAAGGAAGCCAAGAAGAAGCAGAAGGTCATCAAGCTGAAGGAAGTCAAGGTTCGGCCGAAAACCGACGAGGGCGATTTGCAGACCAAGTGCAACCAGATCCGCCGTTTCCTCGAAGAGGGCGACAAGGTGAAGGTTTCGGTATTCTTCAAGGGTCGCGAGCGCGCTCACATGGATGTCGGGTTCAAGGTCGTCGAGCGAATGAAGGAAATATTGTCGGAAGATGTCGGCATCGAGAAAGACGCGGGCATCGAAGGCAATACGATCACTATGATTCTCCAGCAGCCCAAGAAAAAGTAATCCACCCGCAGGAGGGAATCGTCATGCCAAAAATGAAGACCAACAGTGCAGCCAAGAAGCGATTCAAGGTCACCGGTTCAGGCCGCATCCGCCGGTTCGGCGCCTACGGCAGTCACATCCTGACCAAGAAATCGAGCAAGCGGAAGCGCAACTACCGCCAGTCGAAGCTTGTCCACCCCGGTGACGAGAAGGCCATCAAGAAGATGCTTCCCTACGGCTGATCCCGGCCGCACAGTACCAGCTGAATAGCAGGAGGAAACCACATGCCACGTTCAAAAAGTTCAAGCAATTCCCGACGCAAGGAAAAAAAGGTATTCCGGCTGGCTAAGGGCTTCTGGGGAGGCCGCCGCAAGGTAAAGAAAACCGCGAAGGAAGCCGTTCTCAACGCCCTCTGGCACGCCTACAACCACCGCCGTGACCGCAAGCAGGACATGCGCTCGCTGTGGATCGTCCGCATCAACGCGGCCTGCCGCACCCATGACATCAGCTACAGCCGCTTCATGGACGGCCTGAAGAAGTCCGGCATCGCCCTGAACCGCAAGGTCCTGGCCGAGATGGCCGTGAACGATCCCGAGGCCTTCAAGAGCGTCGTCTCCGCGGCGAAAGCCAAGACGGCCTGACGCGATACCGACGGCGCAACCATGCGCCCGAGAAAGCCCCCGGGGAAACCCGGGGGTTTTTCGTCAAAATATGCTATACTCTGGCCGCTTTCATGTCCCTTCTCCGAAAGGATGTTCTCTTCTTTTGTGAAACACATCACGTCGGCTCATAACCCGGTATACACCTGGGCCCGGCGGCTCGTCGAGCGGCCCGAGGCCGGTGAAGACGGAACCCTGACCGTCTTTCTCGAAGGCGAAAAGCTGGTTCTCGAGGCCCTTCGCTCGGGCGCGAGACTCCGCGGACTTTTCGTCGTCGAAGGGCGTGAAACCGATTGGCAGGCCCACGAAGCGCTTCTCCACGTTCTGACGCCCGACCTGATGAAGCGGCTGTCGGGAATCGAATCCCAGGCCCCCGTCGCCGCGGCCGTTGCACTGCAGCCGGTCCGCCCTCTTTCCGAGACACTTTCGCGGGCGAAGACGGTCGTCGTGCTCGACCGGGTCCAGGACCCGGGAAACGTCGGCACGATCATCCGTTCCTGCGAAGCCCTGGGCGCCGACGCACTCATCCTTCTGCGGGGAAGTTGTTCGCGCGGCAACATGAAAGTCCTGCGGGCGGCGATGGGTTCGGCGTTTCGCCTGCCCGTCCATCTCGTTTCCGACCCGGCCGACCTGCTCGCCGAGCTCGGCCGCGCCTCGTTCACGCCGCTGGCGACGGCCATGAGCGGGCGTGCCATCTGGGAAAAGCCGCTTCCCGAGAAAACCGCGCTGTTCTTCGGCGCCGAGGGAACTGGCCTCGATGCGGCCCTCGCGGCCGGATGTCACGAAACCATCCGCATTCCCATGCAGGGAGCGGTCGAGTCCCTCAACGTGGCGGCATCCGTCGCCATCTGCCTCTACGAGCGGGCCCGCCCCGCTTCTTCCACCGGCCAGTCCACGTCGCAGACGCGACACACCAAGGAGACATCATGACGGAACCTCACGACACGATCTGGCAGCTGTTCGAGACCGAGAAAGCCGCGGCGAAAGGCGCCAAGGACATGGAAGCCCTCCGCGTCAGGTTTCTCGGGAAAAAGGGCCTGGTAACCGACCTGTTGAAGACCCTCGGCAAACTCGCGCCCGAAGAGCGCAAAGCGGCAGGCGAGCGCATCAACACGCTCAAGAACCGTATCGGCGAAGCACTGGACGGTGATCTGTCGAAGCTCCAGGCGGCCGAAGAAGAAGCGCGGATCAAGGCCGAACGCCCCGATCCGACCCTGCCCGGCACGATGCCTCTTCCCGGGACGATCCACCCCGTGACGCAGGTCGCCCTCGAAGTGGCCCGCATTTTCCAGTCGATGGGCTTCTTCATGGCCGACGGCCCCGAGATCGAGGACGAATACTACAACTTCGAGGCGCTGAACGTCCCGAAGCACCACCCGGCGCGCGACATGCAGGACACGTTCTACCTCGAGAACGGCCAGGTGCTCCGCACCCAGACGTCGCCGGTCCAGATCCGCGTCATGGAGACGATGCAGCCTCCGCTGAAGATGATCGCGCTCGGCAAGGTGTTCCGCAAAGACAGCGACATCACCCACTCGCCGATGTTCACGCAGATGGAAGGCCTCGTCGTCGACGAGAACGTGTCGCTTGCCGATCTGAAGGGCACGCTGAACATGTTCACCGAGGCGATGTTCGGAAAGCGGCCGACCCGCTTCCGGCCGAGCTTCTTCCCGTTCACCGAGCCGTCGGCCGAGATGGACATCCAGTGCGTCTTCTGCTCGGGCAAAGGCTGCAAGGTCTGCAAGGGCAGCGGGTGGATGGAGGTTCTCGGCTGCGGCATGGTCAACCCGCGCGTGTTCGAGGCCGTGAAATACGATATCGAGAAGTATACAGGCTTCGCGTTCGGCATGGGCATCGAACGCATCGCGATGCAGCGCTACGGCATCAACGACATCCGGCTCCTGTACGGATCCGACATCCGCTTCCTGCGCCAATTCTGAGGAGATTCATCCATGAAGATACTGTTGAGCTGGCTTCGTGATTACATCGACATCCAGGTATCCCCCGAGCAGATTTCAGACGCCCTGCAGATGGCGGGCATCGAGGTCGAGTCGATCCACCAGCCCGGAAAGGGCCTTTCCAGGGTCGTCGTCGGGCAGATTCTCACCCGCGGCCCCCACCCCAACGCCGACAAGCTGTCGATCTGCACCGTGAACGTCGGCGCGGCCGAGCCGCTGAAGATCGTCTGCGGTGCCCCCAACTGCGACGCCGGCAACAAGGTTCCCGTCGCAACGATCGGCGCGTCGCTGCCCACGGGCTTCGAGATCCGCAAGGCGAAGATTCGCGGCGAGGAGTCGTTCGGCATGATGTGCAGTCGTCGAGAACTCGGCATCAGCGACGAACATGAAGGACTCTGGATCCTTCCTGCCGACGTTTCTATAGGCGATGATATTGTAAAGGCTCTCGGCATGGACGACGTGATCTTCGAGATCAGCGTCACGCCGAACCGGGGCGACGCCCTTTCTCACCTCGGCATCGCGCGCGAGCTATCGGCAATCTTCAACCTACCGCTGCATCGCAACGGCCTGGCCGGCGTTTCCGGGGAAGGCGACGTCGATGTCCAGACGAGCGTCACGATCGAGGAACCCGACCTGTGCCCGCGGTACGGCGCGCGCCTGGTACGCAACGTGAAGGTCGGGCCGAGCCCGCGCTGGCTGCAGGACCGACTCGAGAAGATCGGCCTGCGCGCCATCAACAACATCGTCGACGTGACGAATTATGTATTGATGGATATAGGCCATCCCATGCACGCGTTCGATTTCGACCGGCTCGAGGAGCAGCGTATCGTCGTCCGGCGCGCGAAGCACGGCGAGATGATCCGCTCACTCGACGGCGTCGACCGGAAGCTGACGACCGAGATGCTCGTCATTGCCGACGCGGCCCAGCCCGTCGCAATCGCCGGCGTCATGGGCGGCTTCAACACCATGGTGTCCGACGCCACGACGAACATCCTGCTCGAAGGCGCCTTCTTCGATCCGATCTCGATCCGCAGGACGTCGAAAGCCCTGGGCCTGATGTCCGACTCGTCCTACCGGTTCGAGCGGGGCACCAACATCGACAACGTGCCGATCGCCCTCAACGAGGCCGCGCGGCTTTTGTGCGATATCGCCGGCGGAACGGCCATCGCAGGCATCGTCGATACCTATCCGGCGCCGGCGCCACTCAAGCGCGTGATGCTCCGCACCCGGCGCGCCAGCCGCCTGATCGGCGTCGACCTGAAGCCCCAGCAGGTCGAAACCCTGCTGCTGCGCCTGAAGTTCGAGGTCACCCGCGAAGGCGAGACCCTGTGGGTCGGCATTCCCCCTTACCGGCATGACATCGAGCAGGAGGCGGACCTGATCGAAGAGTGTGCCCGCCTGTTCGGATACAACAACATCCCCGCGAAACTTCCGGCGACCTCGGCGCCACCGCGTCTGGAAACGCCGATCCAGAGTCTCGTGAAACGCGTCCGCGACCATCTCACGAGCCTCGGCCTCCATGAAACGATGACCTACAGCTTCATACCGGCCGCCACCCCGGCAGAACTGGCCGAATGCGAGCCGCTCAAGCTCCAGAACCCCCTTTCCGAGGAACTGGCCGTCATGCGCACCGGGCTGATGTCGGGCATGATCGATGCCGTCAGGCGCAACGTTCTCGCCGACGAGTATGATCTGCAGCTGTTCGAAATGGGCCGCGTCTTCCACCGGGGCGCCGGAGGCATGTCCCAGGAGTCGGACCGGCTGTGCATCGGCCTGTGTGGCTCGGCCAACATGCGCGACTGGCACCGGAGCCGAGAGACGAACGACATCTTCAGGCTCAAGGGACTGATCGCCTCGATCGGCAAGCTGGCCGGCCAGACCGTCCAGTTCAAGGCGGGGACCTCGCCCGCCCTGCACCCTTCAAACCAGTTTCAGATCCTCGTCTCGGGCAAGACCGCCGGGCATCTCGGGCAGGTCAACCCGAAATGGCTCGATAACCGCAAGCTTCCGCGCGAAATGTTCTTTGCCGAGCTTGATATCGGCCTTCTCGCCGACGCTCCGCGCCAGATGCCGAGGTTCAGGGCAATCCCCGAGTTCCCCGCGGTCCGGCGCGATCTCGCCCTCCTGCTCCCGCTCACCGTCCGTCACGACGACGTCATCGGCATCGTAAAAACCGAAGCCGGACCTCTTCTCGAGGACGTCAGGCTGTTCGACGTGTATCAGGGAAAAGGGCTCGAACCCGATCGGCGTTCGCTTGCATTTTCGTTGACTTTCCGGTCACCGGAGCGCACTCTTACAGAAGAGGATGTTCAACCCCGGATCGATGCCGTCGTCAAAAAAATAGCCTCTGAGCTCGATGGCCGGCTTCGCGACAAGTGACGTGAGAATCGACAGGGGTATTGGGAGGATGGCGTATGCATGAGCTGTATACAATTTTTCTCGATCACTCCGTCGCTCAGTTCACTACGATGGGGCTGGTGTTCTTCATCTCGATCGTCTGGGTGTACAGACTCTGGTCGAACGCCCAACTGGCTCATGTCAAACTGACGGCCTCGGAAAATATCCAGATCTATTGTTTCGGAGCCGTCGCCCTGATCACCGCCATGGTGATGTTCGGGTATATCGCGTTTCCGAACAATGTGGAAAACCTGCTCGACATGGTCAATCTGAAATACCCGCTGTTCACATTGACCAGTTTCGTCCAGCGGGGAATCCTCTGGGTCATCAGGTTGTTCATGTAACCCCGTCTCATGGCGCCGCCGGCTGCAGAGCAATCCGCAGCCGGCGGCTCTCGTTAAGGGAGTCAGTTCAATCTCGCGGGAGTGGAGGATACGATGAAACGATTATTCCTGCTTTGTCTGCTGGTTGCAGCATTTCTCTCAGCGCCTGGCCTGCCGCTCTGGGCAGACGGGATGATCATCCCGATCGATCCGGAAGACCCGCGGCACGAGCGTGTCATTTTCCGGCCGCCGATGCCCGAGCAGAATTTCACGGTTCCGCTGTCGGTCACCCGGCATCGAGTCACCGTCGACATCAAGGATATCGCGGCGACAACGAAGGTCGACCAAGCATTCTACAACCACGAAAACAGGGTCGTGGAAGGCCTGTACATTTTCCCTCTTCCCATCGGCGCCTCGATCAGCGGCTTCGCGATGGATATCGAAGGGAAGATGACAAAGGGCGAGCTGCTTGACTCGGACAAGGCCCGCTCGATCTACGAGAACATCGTCCGGCAGATGCGCGACCCGGGGCTGTTGGAATTCTTTGGTACCGGCCTCTTCAAGACCCGGATTTATCCGATCGAACCGCTGAAGGAAAAGCAGGTCAAGATCGAATACCAGGAAGCCCTGCGCGCCGAGGGGAATCTCGTCAGATACGTGTATCCCCTGAACATCGAGCGCTTTTCCCAGGAACCGATGAAGGACGTTTCGATCGAGATCAAGCTTACCTCGAAAACCCCGATCACGACGATCTACTCCCCCACCCACTCGATTTCGATCAAGAAGAACGGGGACTACGCGGCGACGGTCGGGTTCGAGGCCGATTCGATCCGCCCCGACAAGGATTTCGTGCTCTACTACGCCCTGTCGCAGAAAGATCTGTCGATGTCCTTCCTCGCCAACCGGCCCGACCCGAGCGAGGACGGCAGCTTCATGGTCATGCTGGCGCCGCGCAGCGAGCTTCAGCAGGCCGCGATGCCGGCGATCGACGTGGCGCTCGTGCTCGACACCTCGGGCAGCATGGCCGGCGCGAAGATGGACCAGGCCCGCAAAGCACTCGAATTCTGCGTGAACGCGCTCAAGAAGGGCGACCGCTTCAACCTGATCAACTTCTCGACCGATGTCGACGGGTACAAGAACGAGCTGATGGAGATGGACGACAAGACCCGCGCGGGGGCGCTCGAGTATATCAAGCGGCTCGAGCCGGTCGGCGGAACGAATATATCTGATGCTTTATTAAAAGCCATCCGCCAGCTCAAGGACAAGAAGGCCGACCGCCCCTCCTTCATCGTCTTCGTGACCGACGGCAAGCCGACGGCCGGCCTCACCGAGCCCGAGGAAATCATCCGCGAGCTCAAGAGCGCCAACGACGCGAAGGTCCGCATCTTCTCGTTCGGCGTCGGCGACCAGCTGAACGCCCCGCTCATCGACCGCATCGCCGATGAGCACGGCGGCGCTTCCGACTACGTTTCAGAGAGTGAAGACATCGAGGCGAAAGTTTCCGGCCTCTTCTCGAAGCTGACGCATCCGGTCATGACCGACGTCAGCCTGATGATCAAAAACGTCGACGTTTCGCAGATCTACCCGCAGAAGCTGCCCGACATCTTCAAGGGAAGCACCGTCACGGTTCTCGGCCGGTATCGCGGGCCCGGCGAGGCGCTCGTCACCCTGACCGGCAGCATCGACGGCAAGCCCGTCAAGCTCGACTACGAGGCATCCTTCCCCGAGCGGGAAACCGAGAACGGCTTCGTCTCACGCATCTGGGCGACCCGCAAGATCGGCTTCCTGCTCGACCAGATCCGTAAGAACGGCGCCGACGATGAGCTCAAGAACGAGATCGTGACGCTCGCGAAGCGGTATGGCATCCTGACGCCCTACACCTCCTACCTGGTCGTGGAAGACAAGGATCTGCCCGGCCCGAACCTGCGTCGCATCATGGCGCCGCCGCCGTCCGCCGGAGCTCCCGGCCCGTTCCTCGAGGAGGCCAAGGGACGTTTCGACAGCCTCAGCTCCGCCCAGGAAGGTGCTGACGCCGTCTCTGCGGCCCGGGAAATGAACGTGATGAAGCAGGCCGACGCACCGATGCCGACGTTCTCGACCGGCGGAACATCCGCGCGCGCGACCGGCAGGCCGTCCTCCGCGCCGGCGTCGATGGGCGGTCTCAAGGCCCCCACCTCGCGCGAGATCGGTGACCGCACGTTCTACCTGATCGACGAGAAGTGGGTGGACAGCTCCGTCTCTACCGAAAAGGCGAACGTCACGATCAAGGCCTACTCTGGCGCCTATTTCGAGCTCGCGAAGAAATACCCGGCAATCAACAAGTTCCTTGCCCTCGGAGACAAGCTCATCCTGAAGGTCGAAGGCAAAATCGTCGAGATCTCGGCAGACCGTGGCGTGACCGAGGCAGGCGATCTCGGCATCTGATTGGGCCCAAACGTAGTATCGAATCATCCAGAATGATAACCCTCCATTCGCCCTGAGGTATCGAAGGGCGAATGGAGGAAGCCAAGGGCAAGCGCAGGTTCGTGCTTCGATATCCTCTGCACGAACGGAATCAGAAAATTGGCTTTTCGCAGGAATAACGATCTGCATCGCGGCCCCCTCTGTGGGCCGCGGTTCTTTTTTCCGTCACCATCACGGGCCAGTTATGATATCATTGCGCGAAAAGAAGCCACAGGACAAGAAAAGGAGCCACACACCCCGTCATGGAACATTTCATGAGCCTGATCGGAATCCCGATCCAGATCGCTATCTGCTATGCCCTTTCGACAAATCGGAAGAAGATCAACTGGGTTCTTGTCGCCGCGGGAATCGCCCTCCAGTTCGTTTTCGCCCTGCTGATTCTCAAAACCGCTCCGGGCCGTTCCTTCTTCGATTTCATGAACACGGTCATCAACACGATCCTGAATTTCACCGGGGAAGGCGCTGCCTTCGTTTTCGGGCCTCTCGCCTCTGCGTCCGCCGAAAAGAGCGTCGGATTCGTCTTTGCGTTCCAGGTGCTTCCGACGATCGTTTTCTTTTCCTCGTTCATGACGCTCCTGTATCACCTCGGCATCATGCAGCGGCTGGTCTACGCCATCGCCCTCGTCATGCAGAAAACGATGAAAACCTCCGGCGCCGAGTCGCTGAGCGCGGCAGCCAACATTTTCGTCGGCCAGACGGAAGCCCCGCTCGTCATCAAGCCGTATGTCGCGAAGATGACCCTGTCGGAACTCAACTGCATCATGGTCGGCGGCATGGCGACCATCGCCGGCGGCGTCATGGCCGCCTACGTCGGCATGATGCGCGAGCATTTCCCGGACATCGCCGGCCATCTGATGGCCGCTTCCGTCATGTCGGCCCCGGCCGCCATGGTGTTCGCGAAGATCATGGTTCCCGAAGATGGCGAACCCGAGACGTCAGGTAAGTGCGAGCTGAAGATCGAAAAGATCGACCAGAACGTGATCGATGCGGCCGCGCGCGGAGCTTCCGAAGGCATGGGCCTTGCCATCAACGTTCTCGCGATGCTGATCGCCTTCATCGCCCTGATCGCGATGGGGAATCATATCTGGGGTCTTGTCTGCGCCGGCGTCACGAAGGTTTCCGGCCTCGACCTCACGAAGATGGATACTCTCAACGAGCTGCTCGGCTACCTGAACATGCCATTCGCCTGGATGATGGGCGTTCCGACCCAGGATCTGCTGGTCGCCGGCCAGCTGCTCGGTGAAAAGACGGTTCTCAACGAGTTCGTCGCCTACGCCCACCTCGGCGAGATCGTCAACAGCAAGACCTATCTCGGACAGGCCGTCTCCCTCCAGCCGCGCACCTGGGTCATCCTGACCTACGCCTGCTGCGGCTTCGCCAACTTCGGCTCGATCGGCATCCAGCTCGGCGGCATCGGCGGCCTCGCCCCGCACCGCCGCGGCGATCTGGCGAACCTCGGCATCCGGGCTCTCATCGCCGGCACCTTCGCCAGCTACCTGACCGCCAACATCGCCGGCCTTCTCGTCGAATAAGTATAGCGTTAGACATATAAAACACTCGGGTGATTTTTTTCCCGGGTGTTTTTCATTGCGCGGTAATGGTATTTGGGGTGACAGTGCCCATGGGCGAATATGGGCGCGTTCAAACGCGCCCCTCCCCCCTCTCTTGAAAGTTCCTGCCGGCTGTCGCCAGCGGGCGGGAATGTGGTATTATTCGCACATTCACAGCACCGTTCCAGGAGGCCTTTCTCATGAAAATCGGACTAGCCGGCCTGCCCATGTCGGGCAAGACCACCATTTTCAACATGGCGACCCGCGCCCAGGCGCAGGTTCGCGACTTTCTCGCCCAGAGTGACGAGGTCAACACCGGCGTCATCAAGGTTCCCGATGCCCGCCTGGACTACCTGACCGGCATTTACAAGCCGAAGAAGACGATCCACGCGACCGTCGAGTTCACGGACATTCCCGGCGTCAGCAAGGACGAGAAAGGTTTTTCGAGCAAGACCCTCGCGAACATCCGCACCTGCGACGCACTGATGCTGGTCATCCGCGTGTTCGGTGGCAGCGATGTCCCGCATGTCCACGACCGGGTCGATCCGGCGGCGGACCTCGAGGAGCTGCTGCTCGAGTTCGTATTTTCCGACCTCGAGATCGTCCAGAACAAGATTGAACGCGCCCAGAAGGAGCTGAAGGCCGGCAAGAAGCCCGAAATCCTGCGCGAAATCGAGCTGATGGAGCGGCTGAAAAAAACGCTCGAAGCCAACCAGCTCATCTCGAGCATCGAGCTGTCGGCCGAAGACGAGGCGCTGATGCGCGGTTTCCGCTTCCTGACCCAGAAACCGGTCATGCTCGTCGGCAACTGCTCCGAAGAGCAGTTCAAGAATCCCAGTGACGCGACCGTGAAGATGTTCGGCGACGCCTGCGAAAAGCACGGCTGGCCCAGCCTTCTCATCGCGGGCAAAACCGAGATGGAGATCTCCGGCCTGTCCCCCGAGGAGGAAGCGACGTTCCTCCAGGAATACGGCATCACCGAGTCCGGTCGCGACAGGCTGATCAGGGAAGCATACCGTGTACTGAACTATATTTCGTTCCTCACGGTCGGCGAAGACGAAGTCCGCGCCTGGCCGATCCAGCGGGCGACGCGCGCGCAGAAGGCGGCCGGCAAGATCCATTCCGACATCGAACGTGGTTTCATCCGCGCCGAGGTCGTCGCCTACAACGATTTCGTCGAGAAGGGCGGCATGGCGGGTGTCAAACAGGCCGGTCTGATGCGGCTCGAAGGTAAGGAGTATCTGGTCGAGGACGGTGACATCATCAACTTCCGGTTCAACGTCTGACAAAAGGGCACCGGCGGTAGTTCAGCCCGTTCCTCCGAAACGGGTCCCCCTCCAGCGAAAGCTCTCCGTCGGCATCATCGTGGCCCTTTCGGTCATCACGCTCTTTTTCGTGATGACGACGGCGTTATTCCGCGACATCGAGAGATTCGTCGACCTGATCCTGACTCCCGACATTCGAATCGCGCGGTTGTACGAACGGTGCGGCAACATCTGGAACCAGATCGACGATCAGGTGGCCATCAGCCTTGCCGACATTTCCCGCGTGGATCCCCTGATCAACGAGGAACTGATCTCGAAATTCGAGGGCACCCTGGCGGAACTCGACGGCATCGTGACGATTCCGGCACGTCGGGCCGAGTTTCTCAAGCTGACACGGCTCGCCGCAAGCTATACCCATCAACTCACGGAGCTCGACCGACACAATCGCCGACGGGGGGAAATCACCCGCCTCGATGCGCAGAAACGCACGAAGGCCGCGCAGGCCATCTCGGCCCGTACAACCGAACTGTCGAAGCGCTTCAAGCGCATGCTCGAAGACGCCACGTCCACCCTCAACAGTCCCGAGTTCCAGCAGTCCCTGGGCAATACGTCCTCGATGCTCACGACCATCTCGAAAATAGAGAAGGACCTTCAGGTCGTCGAGGCGGAAATCGGTCTGTATGTCGCGAAAAAAGCTGACTCGATCTCCTTCTCCGGCGCCTCCCCCTCGCGCATCAATCTCCCAGACAGGATCCAGAAACGGCTACAGTCGATTCTCGGCCTTCTCACGCGTTCGCTGGAGGAGACGAACAGCCCGCTCCAAAAGCGGGTTCTTGGAAAAATACATACGAGTATAAATGATTTCAAATCATCGTTTCTCGATCTTCGCGAGATGCTGGAACGGCCCGACAGTGAAAAAATCGAGATAGACGACCTCCTGACCGGCTCGCTCGATCGAATCAAGCGCGTTTTCGGCGAAGGGCAACGTCTGATAACGTCCGAAGCGGATGCCTTCTGGTTCAGGATACACACCACGTCCACGGGCCTCGTCACCGAGACGAAGCGGGACTTCTACATCAGCTTCGTCTTTCTGGCGGTCGCTCTCGGGTCAGGACTGTACATCCTGTTCACCTTCCCCCGCCGCGTCGCCGAGCCGCTACAGCAGCTGAAAAAGCAGGTAAGGCAGTTCAAACTGGGCGATTCGTATGACCTCAAGCCGATCGAGAGCGATTCGGAGGAGATCTACTCGCTGGGCGAGTCGTTCTGCACGCTCACCCGCGATCTGAGCGAGCAGGCAAAAATCAATAAGGATTACCTGAAGACGATCCCGGAACTGACCGACATCTTCCGCGAATTCGAGGTCACCAGAAACGAGCATGGGAAAGGCGAACAGGAGTTCGGCAGCGATGCCGAACGGAAGGTCCGCTTCGAAACCGCCATCGGGAAAGTGCTTTCCCTGCTCAGAGAACGGCTTCCGAGCATCGGCCTGCTGAAGGTCATGATCCGCGGCAACGGCCCGGCGAACCAGCCTGGCTACTGGCGCCTCGGCGAACCCGTCATGTCGGACGAGTTCAAAAACTCTTCCGAGTTCGGTCCGTATGTGGCGTCGGTGGGCACCCCCGGCAACCAGAAATTCGCGCCTTCACCGGAGTTCATTCCGGCATCGGAAGGCCTGACGGGCGGGTATTTCGAGGACATGAAAGACGCCAAGATCTCGACGGATGACGGAAGTTTCTTCAGGAAGACCTACAACATCAATTCCATTCAGGACAATCCCCTGCTTCGCAAGCGGACCTACGAGCAAGGCCTCGAGGGCAGCCTGCATCTCGAGCCGCTCAAGCCGCCAGAGTCGGATGCCGACGAGTATATCTTCCTGAAACAGCCGGAATATCTCGGCGTGTTGTTCGTGTATTTTCCCGAGCCCGACACGATGCTTTCCCTTCAGGACATGTCGTTCATCAAGATCATCGCCGATCAGATCTCAGCCCTTATCGAAACCGACAGCCTTCTGAAGGAGAAAGCGTCGAAAGAGCGAATCGAGTATCAACTATCGATGGCCAAGGAAATTCAGGGAAATCTACTTCCCCGGGCCACTCCGACCGTGCCGGGCGTGAGGATCTCCAGCGTCAGCAAATCCGCCGGAGAAGTCGGCGGCGATTACTACGACTTTTTCGAACTGGGGCCGCATCGTCTCGGGATCGTCATCGCTGATGTCTCCGGCAAGAACATTCCGGCTGCGATCATCATGACCGTCTTCAAGATGACGCTCTCGATGATGGATCTCGACAAGCTTTCCGCCTCCGGTGTTCTCGTGAAGGCGAACGAGATCATCCAGAAGCACATCACCCCCGATCGGTTCATTACGGCGATGTACGTTATCATTGATACCGAAACCGGAAAAATCGAGCTTGCATGCGCGGGGCATAATCCGGCGATTCTCGTCCGGCAGAAGGGAGAGCCCAAACTCGGCATCCACACGGCAAAAGGAATCCCTCTCGGGATCATGGACATGCCGTATGAGCCGAAGACGTTCACGATGCAGCCGGGGGATATGCTGGTCATGTATACGGACGGCGTCACCGAAGCACGCAATCCCGATGGGGAGGAATACGAAGAGAGCCGGCTGAAACGGTTCCTGTCGGACCGGCGGTCGACGGACCCGGCGGCAGCCCTGCTGGACAACGTGATTCAATTCATCGGCGATGCCGAGCAGCACGACGACATCACGGCCGTCACGGTTGAGTTCCTTGGGGGCAACACATGAATTCTGATCCGGAACTTCTTTCCCGCACATTCTGGGACAAAGCCTGGTCGCGGTTTCTCAGGCACCAGGGCATCATCGCTCCGTCGGCGAAGCTGATCCAGCACATGGCCCGGCTTGTCCCACGCAACGGGCTGGTGCTCGATCTCGGATGCGGCGAGGGACGCAACACGATCTACCTTGCGCGGATCGGCTTCCGGGGCATCGGACTCGACCTGTCGAAAAAAGCCATCCAGGTCGTCGACAACAATATCTTCGAGGAGGAGGTGAAGGCGACCTGCCTCGTGGGCGACGCACGCGCGCTTCCCTTCGGCAACGCCTCGCTGGACGGCATTCTCGCCCATCATCTGTTCGACTACCTCGACAGGAACGGGCTGTATGCGGCGTTTTCAGAGTGTTTCCGGGTGCTGAAGCCCCAGGCGCCCCTGCTGATGACGTTCGATATGTTCGAAACGCTGCGCGGGAGCCGTCACGTGATCGTCCGAGACGACGGCTCGGTCTCGCATATCAGCGGCCCACAAAAAGGGCTCCTGGTGCGGCCACTCGCCGACGAGGATCTCGCGTATCTTCCCGAACACGGCTGGGAGCAGCTGAAGAATGAAAAAACACCCGGGGGAAGCAGGATCGCGATGTTCCGGAAGCGCTCCGGCTGCTGAAAAAAAGCGGAATCTCCCTCAGGCTTCGGAGGGGGGCGACGAGTGCGGCGGCTTCGACGGGTCGAGCTGGGGCGCCTGCGTGACACGGTTCCGGCCGCCTTCCTTCGATTTATAGAGGGCCATATCCGCTGCCTTGATCAGCTCGTCCATTTCGAGAGCCGAGTCGGGGAACACGGAGACGCCGAGGCTGGCCGTGAACTTGATCGTCTTGCCGCCCGCTTCGATGGAGTCCATCTCGATGGCGCGGCGCACGCGCTCGGCGACGGCCATGGCGCCCTGCATGTCGGTTTCCGGCAGGACCAGCGCGAACTCCTCGCCGCCGTACCGCACCGGAAGGTCGTGCGTTCTCACGGCCTTGCGCATGATCGCGGCGACGCGTTTGAGCACTTCGTCTCCGGTCTGGTGACCGTAGGTGTCGTTGAACTTCTTGAAATGGTCGACATCGATCATGATCAGCGCGAGGGCCCTGTTGAAGCGGGCGGCGCGTTTGACCTCGTCGAAGAGGCGCTGCTTGAAATACTTGTGCAGATATAATCGCGTCATGCCGTCGGTGATGGCCTGCTCGTAGAGTTTCGCGTTCTTCACGGCGGCCCCGAGCTGGACGGCGAAGACGGTGACGAGGCGCTGGTCGCGCCCCGAGAACTCGCTTCCGGAGGTCTTTTCGCACATGTGCATCGCGCCGAGAAACTCGCCCTGGTGAACGATCGGAACGATCACGAAGGATTTGCCGAACACGATCTCGTCGATCTCGGGCATCTTCTGCGTCTCGGCCACTTCCCGCATCATCTTGATCGGCTCTTTGTTCGTGAAAAGCTTCTGGCAGACGCCACTCCTGGCAAGCGGGATCGTATCGGGAATGTCCGTCGTGTCGCCGAGGTGACTGCGGAGGGTGAACGCTTCGTGTTCCTCGTCGTACAGCCAGATCGAACCGCGCTTGACCTCGGAGATCTCGGAGGTCGCGCTCATGGCCATATCGAGCAGGGTCTGGAGCTGGAGCTCGGAGGCGATCATCTGCGTCGCCTGGTACAGAATGCTGACTTCCTGGATCTTGTCGTCGAGGCGCTTGTTGGTGTCGCGCAGGTCGGCCATCAGCAGGAAGTTATTTATTGCAACAGATATATTTCTCGAAAGCGTCGCGAGGAAGCTGTTTTCCTTCTCGGAGAACATCTCGCGCTTGAGCTTGCGACCGACGACCAGGAAGCCGATCAGCTTTTCGCGGACCTTGAGGATCGAGATCGAGTTAAGATCGTCGTCACGAAAGTCGGCGACCAGTTCCTTCATGAACGGGAACTCTTCGATCGCAAACGTGATCGGATCGTTTTGCTTCTCGATGTCTTGCGCCTCGGCGGACAAAAGCGTGTGCGTGGCCGCTTTCTTCGAAAGCTTCCAGGAGCAGCGGAGAGAGACGCTTTCCGACATGGCGTCGTAGATGAAGATGCCGCCCTTGCTGACGCCGAGGGTGCCGAGAAGCAGATGTAGCAGGGATTTCAGTTGGGCATCGAAGCTCGTGACACGGCAGAGTTCGTCCCCGATGTCGCTGAGCGCCTTGAGGACATATTCGTAACGAAGAACCTGTTGTTGGGCGTCCGTCTCGATTCCCGTCACGATGACTTCCGGTTCCTCGGCTTCAGGAGCTCTTGAAGGAGGCGACAGCCTGCTCTTCGGCATCGAATGCCTGCGCGAACTGGAGCAGCCCCATCATCTCGAACGTCTTGCGGTTCGTCGACGTCAGGTTCGTGAACGCGAGCGCGCCGCCGGCCTCTTCGATCGCCTCGATGACACCGATCAGGATCGAGATGCCGATGCTGTTGATGAGCGGCGACTGATCGAGGTTGATGACGATTTTCTTGATGTCCTTGCCCAGATGCTCGGAACACACCGTATCGACCTGCTCGGCACCGAGATCGTTCAGATACCCTTTGGTGCGAATGATCAGAACGGGTCCGTCCACCTGATGTACCAAGGAAAATTCGTCTGCCATATCGACTCCGGTTGAGCTCGGTAACTCTCTCTGCGACGATGCTCCCGGTATGTCTTCGGATCCTGTCGATACCGAGGCGGCATCACTCATTCCGGGTCACAATAACACAAAACAGAAAGTCACACAACAACTCACTCCAAAAAAAGTTTCGCTTGCACAACCTGAAAATTTGAATACTTTATCATTTCACATGTGGACTGTACGCCGACAACGCCTCATCCGAGGGTTTGCGCTTCTTCTCGCGACCCTTGGAATCGCTGTCGCGCTCGCCTGGATTTTTTCGGATGCACCGAATCGTGTACAACCGGCGAACGCGAAAATATTCTACACTTCGCATCAGCTGAGGTCCGAGTTCTGGTCTGGGAACGTCTGGTTTGCCCTGTTCGGCGGCGTCCTCGCCGCATCCCTGGTCGGGATTCCGTCAGGCTTTCAGTTTGCATGCCTGTTCCCGTTCGTTCCTCCCATGAAGGCATGGGCGATCCTCGTCCTCTCACAGATGCTTTCAACCTGGCTGATCCTGCGACTCCATTCCGGAAGAGGGCTTCCCGAGTCCGCGGCCGATCTCAGGGAAGCTGCCGCCGGTGCGGGTGATCCGCTGAGACTTGCCTGGTTCCTGCGGCTCCTTCTCGGCCTCCCGAACCGGAGCATCGATCTTGCCCTGGCGGCCCGGACAGATGCGGAACACCCGCCCCGCAGAATCGCGCTCTGGTCTCTCCCCGGACATTGCCTGCGCGCGGCCGGCGTCGGCCTCTGGATCCATGCGATTTCCCTGCTGATCATCGATTTCAGGCCATTCCCCGAATATGATTTCGCCCTGGCCGGCATCATGACGGTGATTCTTTCGTTCTTCTGGCTCCTGCCCTGGATCCCCGAACTCATCCCTGGAGGGACACCGCTGCAGAAACTCGTTTCCGTCTGCGCCGGCGGCGTTCCAGCGCTGCCGGAGCCCGAATCCGCTCCGTCTCCGGGAGAGTCCCCGCAGGCAAGCGCGCCGGCCACTCCCGTGAAAGGATAAAATCATTCCCGGGTGGAAAAACGATCCGCGGCATGGTATAAGGGTTCTCGCACATTATATCCCGCCAGGAGGACCCATGAGCCGCAATACAGGGCCACTCATCAAGGAATTGAAGCACAGGGCAGCAAGAATCCGCTTGCTGTCGCTCCAGACAACTGCCAAGGCAGGTTCCGGCCATCCGACATCCTGCTGTTCGGCCGCCGATCTGCTGTCGGTCCTTTTCTTTCACACGATGCGCTACGATCCGGCGCATCCCGAGTCGCACGCCAACGACCGGCTGGTCATGTCGAAGGGCCACGCGGCCCCAGCATTGTATGCCGCCTGGTCCGAAGCCGGCTTCCTCAAGGAAGCAGACCTGTTCACGCTCCGCCAGATGAACTCCCCGATCGAAGGGCATCCGATGCCCTGCCTGCCGTTCGTCGACGTCGCCACCGGCTCGCTCGGTCAGGGGCTGTCGGTCGGCCTCGGCATCGCCCTCCAGCAGTCACGCGTTCTCAAGAGTGACGCGCGCACCTTCGTTCTGATGGGCGACGGCGAAATGGCCGAAGGCTCGGTCTGGGAAGCCTTCGCCCTCGCCGCCCACCTCAAGATGGACAACCTCACCGCGATCGTCGACGTGAACCGCCTCGGCCAGAGCCAGGCCAGGATGCACGGCCACGACATGAACGCCTATGCCCGCAAGATCGAGTCCTTCGGCTGGGAAGCCCTGGAAGTCGACGGGCACGATTTCGAAGAACTGCTCACCGCGTTCGACCGCGCCGTGAAGGTCTCGGGAAAACCCGTCTGCATCCTCGCCCGCACCTTCAAGGGCCACGGCGTCGCCGCGATGGAGAACAAGGACGGCTGGCACGGCAAGCCCATGAAACCCGGCGCCGAGCTCGATGCCGCCTGCGCGGACGTCTCGAACGACATTATGAAGAGCCCGCCCGCACCGGTCATCCACAAGCCGTCCGCCGCGAAGGCCACCATCCCGGGCGGTCCGGTCGCCCCGCACATTCCGCCGGCCCCCTACCAGGCCGGCGCGAAGGTCGCCACCCGCCAGGCCGTCGGGGATGCGCTCGTCGCGCTCGGCGACGCCGATTCCCGCATCTGGGTCATCGACGGCGATACGCAGAACTCGACGTTCGCCGAAAAGTTCACCCAGAAGTTCCCCGACCGTTCGGTCGAGTGCTTCATTGCCGAGCAGAACATGGCCGGCATCTCGGCCGGCCTCGCCGCCCGCGGCCTGATCCCGTTCGCCTGCACCTTCGGGGCCTTCCTGGCCCGCGCCTTCGACCAGATTCGCATGGCGGCTCTTTCCGGGCTGAAGGTGAAGTTCCTCGGAACCCACGCGGGCATCTCGATCGGCGAAGACGGCCCGTCGCAGATGGCGCTCGAAGACATCGCCTCGTTCCGCACGCTTCCGAACGGCGCGGTGCTCTACCCCTCCGATGCGGTTTCGGCCTACCACTGTATCGCCGGGCTCGCCCGCCACAACGGCCCAGGCTATGTTCGCCTCTCCCGCCCCGCCACGGCCCTGCTCTACAAGGCTGACGAGGCCTTCCCGCTGGGCGACCTGAAAATCGTGCGGCCTTCCAAGGCGCCGAAGCTGACCGTCGTTTCCGCCGGCGTCATTCTGCACGAAGTGCTCAAGGCCATCGACACCCTCCCGAACGGGAACCAGGTTCAGGTGGTCGATCTGTACTGCGTGAAGCCCTTCCCGACCGAGAAGATGATCGAAGCGCTCAGCGCCTCGGGCGGCCGCGTCGCGGTGTTCGAGGAACACGCACGCGAAGGCGGCATCGGTGAAGCGATCGCGAGCGGCCTCGCAGGCCGGATACGTGACTGGAAGCATGTCGCCGTGACCAGCGTGCCCCGCTCGGGGCCACCGGAAGCGCTCCTCGACTCGTTCGGCCTCTCCTCCGCGAAGATCGCCGCGACGATTTCCGGACTTCTCTCCTAAGCCCCGCAATGAACGCGAACAGGCGGCCCTTCCAGGGGTCGCCTGTTTTTTTTGCATTTCTTTTACGTCTCTGGAATCCCATCCGGGACTTCCGGTGTATCCGTTTGTTTGCATTTGTCCGTTCCTGTCTTTCGGTGACGGCCAATTCAACGTTAAGGAATCTTCATTTCCAGCCGAAACAGGTTATGGTTTTGTTTGCCTCCTTATGTTTCGGACCGGGTTTCTGAACCCGGTCTTTTTTTTGGCCCGCATCCCGTGACCCGGGACGCAGAAGGGAGAACCCCATCGTGACGGAAATCTATGTCATCGGCATTTCAGGCCTCTCGGGATCCGGCAAGAGCAGCGTCTCGAAGTCGATCGCGAAGCGGTTTCCCGGCAAAGTGTCGATTCTCGAGCATGACATGTATTACCGCGCGAAGTCGCAGCAGCCGATCAAGAACTACGACCATCCCGACGCCCTCGAAACGGACCTGCTGATCAAACACATCTACCAACTCAAAAGCGGCAAGTCCATCGAACGGCCCATCTACGATTTCAAGACCTCGGACCGCCTGAAGGAAACGGTCACGATCAAGCCGCACCCGATCCTGGTCGTCGAGGGGCTGCTGCTCTTCTGCATTGCCGAGCTGATGCCGCTCTGCGACCTACGGATCTTCGTCGACGTGCCGCTCGACGTCGCCATCATCCGGCGCCTCAAGCGCGACCATATCGAGCGCGGCAGGACGGTGCAGAGCATCATTGCCCAGTATGAGAGCACGGTACGTGACGCGGCGATCAGCCTCGTCCAGCCCTCGCGCTACGTCGCCGACCTCATCATCCCGCACGGCTCGAACAACCAGGTCGGCCTCGAGGTGCTGTATGGAAAGATCAACGACCTCCTCCACAATGCGAAACCGCCCGCGCATGATATCGCGCGGACGGTCGGCAACAAGGATTTCGAGGTCTGAGTTCAGCGCAACGGCCAGGGCAGGTCCGTCGGAAGCTGGAACAGGTTCGGCGGCGGAAGCGGGATCGCGTCCACATCGACGGGTAGCGCGCTTCCCGAGGCAGGCGCCGGCGCAAAGGTCTCGACCAGCAGGCGGTTGATGGCATCCCGTTCATCGGCCGCCACCTGTTGCCATCCGCGAACCGTCAGCGCCCGATGGATGTCGGCGTTCGCGAGCCAGTTGCGCCCGGCCGGCGGCAGGGCGGCGAGCCGACTCAGCACGGCTGCCTCGACAGCCTTGCAGGTGAAGTCGTCCCATGCGACGACCCGCCGGTCGCGCAGCTTGAGGGCCATCTGGATCAGCTCGATGAAGGCCGCGAGCGACCGTCTCGTCACCGGCGGCGTGCCGGCGCCGATCACGTCGAGTTCCTGGGCGTTGATGCCGGAGATCGCCCGCGAGATGTCGAGGCGGGGTTCCTTCTTCGACTCGCCGAGGAACACGTCTTTCAATATCATGCGATATTTTCCACGGTGTTCCGGTGGCGCCGCACAGACTTCTTTCCACAGATCGCCCACGTCCTTCAGGTCATCGAGAAGACCGCCCTTGAACTGGAGGTATTCCTGCATCAGCGCCGTCCGAACCGTTTCCTGCTCGGCCTGGGTCATTGCGATGCCGAACGCGAACTCGATGCAGTTGAAAAAGATGTTCGCCTGGCCCATCGAGAGAGGACGCTCTCCCGGCACCAGAATTCTCGCCGCCTCAGGACCATCGAGCGGATACCAGCCGGGCGCATCCGCGAACACGGGGAGCGCCAGCAGAACGAAGGCCATGATATATCGCAACAGGTATTTCACGTCACACCTCCAGAATCATCAGGCTTTGGTCATCGTGCGGCACGTTCGATTCGGCCGCCTGTTTGAGATGTTCGACAAGTTCCCCGAAGGGGTCCCTGCCGGCTGAAATCCATTCGCCGATCTTTCTCCCCAGCCAGTCCCGGTCGAGAGACGGATCGTTCTTGTGCACCTCGGTCACACCGTCACTGCAGCACAGAATACGGCATCCGGGTGGCAGGGACAACTCTTTCGTCTGGTATCCATCGGTTCCTCCCAGCCCGAGCGGAGGGTTTTGAAGCTCGACCTTGGATACGGCGCCGTCCGGACCGACGAGATAGGGGCTCTCGTTCCCCGCGCAGGCGATCTGGACGGAGCGTGCATCCCGTTTCCATCGCAGGCAGACCATCGTGACGAACAGGGGAAACCGGTCGGCGATGAAACCGACCAGCCGCTCGTTCAGCTTCTCCAGGAGGCCGGCCGGCGTCGTGGCCGACGGCAGCTCGTCCCGGACGAAACCGTGGAGCAGCGGAACGAACTGGGAAGCAAACAACCCTTTTCCCATGATATCGCCCAGCATCAGCCAGCCGCCATCCGACTCCTCGCGCACGAACATCAAATCTCCGCCGACGATCTGCGACTGGACGTTCCAGAGCCGAACGCGGGCCCCGGGGAACGTCGAGGCATCGGGAGGCATCAGGGCCTTCTGGATGGTTCTCGCGAGTTCTATCTGGAGGTCTATTTTTTCCTGGCGTTCGCGGAGCTCGAACACGCTCTTTTTCAGGGCCGTCTCGAGCATGTGGCGGTCCGTCGTGTCGCGGGCCGTCATCACGAAGCCGACGCACTCGCCGCTTTCGCTCCTGAGAGCGGTGGCCGTGATCGAAAGCCATCGGTCGCCCACGGGCACCTCGGACCGATAGGGTTTCTCGGCTCCGGACTCCCCGACGATCTTCTTGATTTTCCAGGGGCATCGGTGGCAGGCATCCATCGGTTTTCCCCGGATTTCATCCAGGGCGACCGAGAGGATCTCCTCGGCCTGACGGTTGAGGAACACGACGTTTCCGTCGCGGTCGGCGATGACGATTCCGTCGCCAAGCGAGTGGAACAGCGAACGTCCCAATCCGGAGTGGAACGGGCCTTCGGCGGCCGTCTTATCGATCATGACAGGAACCCATGCTCTCTGAAGCTGAAATAGCCTTCGTGTTCGCGACCCAGGATCAGATGGTCGAGAAAGCGAATGTCGAGCGTGCCGGCCGCGGCCGCGAGCGCACGCGTGATCGCATGATCGGCGGTTGAAGGCTTCAGGTGGCCGCTCGGGTGGTTGTGCGCGACGAGAATGGCCGTCGCATGCAGCGCCAGCGCCCTTCTCATCACCAGTCGCGGGTAGACGGCCGTCTGGTCCTCGACGCCCGTCGAGAGGGCCTCTTCGGCGATCACCGTGTTCGCGTTGTCGAGGAACACGACACGGAACTGCTCGACCGGCAGATTCGCCATGATTCCGCTGAGGTAGGCGATCGCCGTGCTCGCGTTGGTGATCATCGCGTTGTTCCCGAACGACTTGAGCTTGAGGACGTGGTGGGAAATATCGCGCACCAGATGAAGCATGCGGGCAGCTGAATCGGGGATTCCGCCCTCTTCCATCAACCGGTCCCGCGGGGCCGCGAAGACGCCGGGCAAATCCTTGAATCCGGCGAGCAGGCGCTTCGCCTGGGGTTTGGTGTCTATATACGGTATGCAATAGAATAACAGAAACTCCAGAATCTCGTGTTCGGCAAAGCCCTGGAGGCCGGCCCGATCATACCGCTCGCGAACACGTTGCCGGTGGCCATGCGGGCTGGTTCCGTCTTTTTTGGGAGCAGGCCGGCTCCCCTGCATGCCCGGGCGGGCCGGCACGGGTCTCTCCGGTCTCCGGAACTGCGAACCGGATGCCGGGCCAGGCGGATGTTTCGGGCCGTTCCCGTTCAGAAGCGCCCCCCCTTCACGTTGCAGGCCATTCCCGGCTCAACCTGGAGGTTGTCGTACCAGTCGTCGTGCTCGACCTCAAAAATGTTCGCATGAAGATTCGCGAGGATCTGTTTTCCCTGCTGGGTCAGCCGAAGATAGGGAATGACATCCTTCACGTAGGGGTAGACAGTCTTCCAGTAGAAGCGGGGGAAGTGGCGCTTCAGATCGCCCGGGTCGGCATAGCCGAACTCCTTCGCGGCGCCCGTTTCGGTGAATTCGTAGTAGAGTGCGCTGATTTTCTTGAGATAGCGCGGATCGCTGAGCTGGCCGATGAGATCGGCGGCGCGCACGATGTTCGGATAGCTCATTCCCTCGTTTTTCGCCTGGGATTGAGGGACGGGGAACCGCGTCAGCTCGATGTTCGCGACGATGAGATCGGCCTTGAGGATCTGGTGGGCCCCGAACCGCTCCCAGATGAACAGCTTACCGCGATCGACGTGATACGGCGTCAGCGCCGCATCGGTGTTGCCGAAGCCCACTTTCACCATCTCGCTTCCGTTCCCCGTCGCATACTCCCCGGGGCAGTCGGCACGGCAGACGCCCCTGACGTAGCCGATGTCGTGGCAGGTCAGCGAGATGATACAGTGCATCCAATCGTAGGGGGTGACGCCGCTCTGACGCAGCTGGCGGCCGCGCAACATCTCCTGGCCGACCAGCGTCACGTGGATCGAGTGTTCGACGTTATGATAGAGCGCATCACTGTTTGCGATGTTCTCCATCGCCATCAGCCCAGCCCATGCGATGATGTCTGCATACTCGGGATTCTGCCCGCCGAAGCTTCTGCGGTAGCCGTCCCGGAGGCGTTTGATGAAATCATCGATCATGAGCTCTACGGCATTGAACATGCGTTTCCTCTCTCTTCCTCACCAGGTTTTTCGAACATGTCGCTTCTTCAAAGCATAACAAAGTGCTACCCCGCGGGCAACCATCTCACCTGCTCACCTGAATCCCCTGGGGCTGAGCCGCTCCGTTGACATCGACGGCCGAAGACATTTAGCATGACGGGAGAACTTACATGCCCGAAAAGGGAGGATCGCCGTATGTCCCTCAGGATATTCCGCGCTGTACCGATGTTTTTCCTTGTAACCGCTCTGGCACTTCTTGCCGCGTGGCCCGCAGGCCTGTCGGCAGAGCCCCAGGCTCCGGCATTCCCGAACACCGCTTCCGCACCAGCCGGCACGATTTCCGAGCGTGTCCGGTATATTCCGTTCACCGACTTTCAGCAGCTCATGGAGCAGAATCCCAGATTCATGCTCCTTCCCCGGGAAGCATACGACAAACTGAAGGATGCCAAGGATGCCTTCCTCGCCCGCCATCCCGCGAGCCCCCTTCCCCTGCTCGATCTCGATTTCATCTTCGGTGGCGCCGAGTATCGCATCACGGTGCGCAACCGCATCGCCGCGGTCGAGGGCCGCATCTGGTTCGAAATGCCCAATGCCCGGTGGGCCCTGCTGTCGCTCGCCGGCGGCGATCTCGGCTTCGAATGGGTCAGGCTCGACGGTCGGCCGGTCGGCATCGTCCCGACCTCCTTCGGCGGCATCCAGGACGATGCGGCGCCGCGCGGCCAGGTCGAGCTTCTGCAGAAGCGGTACAACGACGCGGCGCGGAGTGTCAGAACGCAGACTGCGCGGCAGATGAGCCGCCGAGAGCCGCAGAACAGCGATTTCATGCTTGCCGTGAAAGGTCCGGACAGGCATGAGGTCAGCTTCCGTTTCCTGTGCCCGCAGGTCGACGATCCCGAGCGGAATGAGATCACATTCCGCCTTCCCCGCGTCCCGACGAACCGGATCGAGGTCTTCCTCGATCAGGCCGACCAGTTCGGAGAGATCGACCGCGCCGAGGGAATCGACCAGCGCAACGTCGGCGAGGGCACCTGGTTTTCCGGCATTCTCGGCCCCACGGACCGCTGCACCATCCGCTGGGCGCCGCGCACCACCCCCGCCCCCGGCCAGGAAACAGAAGAAGGCGCACTGACGGCGTCCGCACCGGCTCCCGCCCCGCAGCGCCCGGAAGAACCGGCACGCCTTCTCGCCGAAACACTGGTCCTGCACTCGATCGGCGAAGGATTCGTGCATTCGGAAACCCGGCTGAATCTGAACATCACCCGCTCGGCCGCTGATCAGGCCGTGCTTCTGATCCCGTCCGGCACCGAGATCCTCGACGTCCGGAGCGAGCGTCTGGCTGGCCACGAGATCGAGACCGGCAGCGAAACCCGACTGGTCTGTCGCTTCACCTCGCGCATCAAGGGACAGGTTTCCATCGAACTCACGTCGGAAACCCGGATGACGGACGTCGCCCAGCTCCTCTCTCTTCCCGTCACGAAGGTGCTCGGCGCCGAGCGCGACCAGGGGTATATCGGCATCGAAGCCCGCACCTCGATCGAGATCCGCAAGACCGACTCGCTTGCCGAGCTTCCCAAAGTAACCTCCGTCGACGTCACCGACCTGCCGGCCGACCTGTCCGGGCTTGCCAACCGGCCGATCCTGCTCGCGTTCCGATATCTCGAACCACCGCTGGAGCCGCCGCTGCAACTCGACGTCGTTCGTCACGCCGACGTGCCGGTCCTGAACGCGGTCATCGACACGCTTGACGGCACGACGGTCTTCACGAGCGACGGCTCATCGGTCACCTGTCTCGACATGCGTCTCAAAAACAACGGCGAGCAGTATCTATCGGCCCGCATCACAAGCGGTTCGGAGATCCTTTCCACCGCCTTGGACGGCGCCCCGGTCACCGCTTCGACGCGCGGCTCGGACACCTGCCTGATCCCGATCGGGACGGCACGTACGGCGTCGTCGGGCAAGAACGGATTCACGGTCAGGCTGGTCTACAAGTCGCCCGCGCCTGTCAGCGGCCTCTTCTACAGGCAGACGTCGCTGCTGCCGACGCTGGATCTCGACGTCATGAACCTCTCCTGGCGGGTGTATGCCCCGGATCGTTATGACCTGATCGCCAGGCCCTCGAACCTCTCGTCCGCCGATCGCCCGATCCGGATCGCCCCGTTCGGAGTCGTCTCGGCCTTCTTCTCGGGCATCGCGTCATCCGAGGGGTTGATCTTCATCGTCGTCGTCCTCGTCATCTTCCTGATCTGGAAACAAATCAAACGCAGCGACGGTTTTTCCTGGAAAAGTGTCTTCGAACTCTTCGTCGTCCTCTGCATCATCCTCCTTCTCGTCAGCGTTTCAGGCCCGATGATCGGCAGCATCACCGATCAGAGCTACAATTCGATGCAGAAGGCCAGAATGTTTTCGCAGATCAATGAAATGATTCCTTCCGCGGTTCCTCCGGGTGAAGAGGAACTGCAGGAAGATGTAAAAGATATCGAGTATGCCGCCCCGCACAAAGAAATGAGATCGGGGATGGCCGACAAGGGCCTCGAGCGCAAGGACGATTCAATGGAGGCGCTCGGAGGGAAAGGCTTCATGATGAAACGCGAAACCAAGCCCAGACCCGTGCGCCGCGCGCAGGGCCGCGACGTCGGCGCCCTTCCCGTCGACATGAAGATTCCCACGGGTGGAAAGTCCGTGGTCGTCTTCAGGAACCATCTGCCGGCCGGCCAGGCGGCGATGTTCAAGGGCATCATTTTCTGGGAACCCATACGAACCGGCCTCAAAGCGGTCATGTTTCTCGCCGGCCTGCTGTTCGCCCTTCCCATCTGGTTGTCGGCACAACGGCGCAGCCCTGCTCTCGCCGAACTATTCGCCATCACCTTCATCATCGCGATAGCCGTCGTGGAACACCTGATGCCGAGCCTTCAGATCGCTGCATGGGCGGCATTCTTCCTCGTCTTTGCCCTCCTGCTGGTCGCGCGAAAGGTGTTTGCCATCCCCTCCGAAGGCCCGGCAAGAACCTCTGCGGTCACGGGCTTCGTCATCCTTTTCTTCCTCTCCGGAATCGCACCGGCGACAGCGGCCGACCCCTCGACGGCGGACCCCCGCGTCGAACGGATGCTGGATCTGTATGTCCCCTACTCCCAGCTTGGCGACCGCCTGCCGCGTGACAGCGGCTTCGTTGCGCTCTCCCTCGACGAATACACCTATCTCCGCGACCTCGGCGTTTCCGACCCCGATCCCTCCCGGTGGTATCCCCCGCTGGGCGTGACCTACGTAAACGCGTCGTATACGGCTCGAGTAACGAAAGACCGCGTCGATATCTCGCTGAAATTCGAAGCCATGCTGTTCGGAAAAGGCTTCAAACAGCTCGAGTTCCCGACGGAGGGAGTGGGCGTGAAATCCGTCACGATCAACGGGGTTCCGGCCCTCCTGGCCCCCGAAACCCAGCAGGTCGGCCCCCGGCGCTCAGACCTCATCCCCCGTCAGCAGCTCCAGAGCGACATCGCGATGGCCCAAAACGCGGTCCAGCAAGCGTTGACGCAGACGGTCCAGAACGTCTCCCCGCTCGCGTTCCGCGACAAGCGGCCGGTCATTCTGACGGATCGGGAAGGCCCGGCCCTGATCGAAGCCGAACTGGTCAAGGACCTGACGTCTAAAACCCGGATGAACGCACCGGTTGACGGTTTTCAGCTACCGGTGCCCACCTACGGACCGGCCGTCCTGAACCTCGTCATTGACCGCCCGAGCCAGGCCGTCGACATCAGACCTGGCGTTCTCACCCGAATCGCCGATGCCAGCGGATCGACTTTTGTGACGGCCGTTCTTCAGCCTGCTCCGGCGATCACTGTCGAGTGGCGCGACAAAGCGGCGGTACCGGACCAGCAGCAGAAACCTCCGTCGGAATCGATTTCCGTCGCTCCCGGCATTGCGCGTGTCGCCGTCGATCACGAGGTTCTCTTCTCGGTATCGGAAGGCGTCATCGCGGCGAACGACCTGGTGCGCCTTCAGATCGACCAACACCCGGCCGGCGAATTTCTCTTCGAGATTCCTGCTGGAGCCGACGTGATCGAGGTGAACGGGGCCGACATCGCGAGCTGGATCTGCTACCCGGCGGCCGACGAGAAACAGGAGCTCCACGTCCAGCTCAACGCCCGGCGCATGAACCAGGTCGAGCTGAGAATCTCGATGGAACGCCAGACGCCGGCGATCAACGGCGCGTTCCCGCTCGATCTTCCCCGACTTCGAAGCGCAGGCGCCCGCTCGCGGATCGACCGTCAGAACGGGTATTTCGGCGTCGAGGTTCGCGAAGGCCTCGAGGTCAGCGTCGAGCACTCCCCCGAAGCCACCGGAATCGACGCATCCGAGCTTCCCGCCTCCATGACCGGGAGCGCGCGCGGCTTCATGGCCCAGGCGTTCAAGTATCAGAAAGACGCGACCGCCTCGATGACCGTGACGAAGCATCGCAATCTCGAGGTCAGCACGGCCCAGATCGACGCCGCCGTCGCGAAAACCGTCATGAACCCCGACGGTGAGGCCCTGACGCGCCTCGACCTGGTCGTGCGCAACAACAACAACCAGTTCCTCGTCCTCCGAGGGATGCCCGAGCGGCTGAAGATCCTTGCCCTGGAGGTGAACGGCGAGGCGATGAAGCCCGGTCGCAGCAAGGACGGCGAGATTTACGTTCCCCTGATCCGCTCCCCGCGGTCCGGCAAGACATACACCCCGTTCGGCGTGACGATCTTCTTCGCGGAAGACGTCGGCAAGCTGAGGCACAAGGGGCATTTCGAACTGCATCTGCCGATGATGTCTCTCGACGTCAGCCAGATGAACTGGAAGCTCGATCTTCCGGAAGGCTTCTTCATGGCACGTCTCGGCGGCGAATTCCAGCACGGTTGGGAATCGATGCCCGAATTCCCCGGCCAGGTGTATTCCGGCATGATCGGCGGAAAGATGGCATCCAACGTGATGTCGCAGATGATGCCGCGGAGCATGTCTGCCGGAACCGCTCCGTCTCCGCGCAGCTCCGCAGGTCTGCTGCCGGTGATCCCGGCGCTTCCCGAAGGCTCGGATTCCCTGCTGTTCCACCGGAAGCTCATCACGACGGGAAGCCACGCGCCGAGGCTCGTGATCTTCCATGCCCGGAAACCGATGGTCGAAGCCGTTCTTCTCGTGAGCGTACTGTTCGTCGGGCTCATCGTCAGCTCGGCCATCTCCGGTTTCACCAGCGGGCGGCTCTTCGCCGCCGGCATCAAAACCGCGTTCCTGGTGCTGTACGGAGCGACCG
Organism: uncultured bacterium; assembly: GCA_964389325.1. Taxonomy (GTDB): domain Bacteria; phylum Muiribacteriota; class Ozemobacteria; order Ozemobacterales; family Ozemobacteraceae; genus MWAR01. Next base: position 41,026 of record CAYMEN010000018.1, read on the forward strand.
CAATGACCGGCGAGAGCATGTTCGCCCAGGATCTGCCTTGGTTCGATCGCATCCTCGATGCGTATATCCTGGGCATCGAAGTCGGCTGCGCCTTCGCGTTCCTCTGGTGGCTGCTGAGCCCGCCGAGAACGACGGAAGAAACATCGAAACCAAAGGAAGCCCCGACATCCCAGACCGTCCAACCTCCCCAGCAGCCTTCGATGCCGCAGGTGTAACCACCTGCAATCTGGCACCCATCATTCCGGCCCCGGCAACCGCCGCGGGCCGGTTTGTTTATTTTTGTATTTATATATCTATGTATTTCTGTAACTCAAAAGTCTGTTTCGCGTTTCCGTTCGTGCGGGGCCTGTCGAAACACGAGTGCTCTCGCCCTTCGGCAAGTCCAGGGCGAACGGTTGTGTCCTGCCGAGCCGGACACAATATATTTTGCTCTTGATACGTGTCGTCTACCCCATGCGACACGTAGTATTCTCGGCGCCTGATATGTGGTTTTTGTCGAAAGAACCGATCCGCAGATGGCGCAGATGAAACCCTGAAAATATCCTTTTCATGGAGCTTTCGGCGCATACAGAAAATCAGGTGGTTCCAGGAGTTCGTTCCTATCTGTTCTTCATCTGCGGAGGCATTCCTGAAAGCCGAGAATTTTTCACCGGAGTATCTCTGCAATGAGAACGTCTTGGTATCCTGGTTCGTCGTTTTGGGCAGTTCGCGAACCGCCCTGCAATATATAGTGTTTAATATTTTTTGCCTTCGTGTTTTCGTGGTGAAATTTTCTCTGTTTCTCTGGAACTCAGAGGTGAGGGAGTCTTTGTGATCTGTGATTCAGCGGTTGTGAAAACTGATGCACGTGCACTGGGGTTGCCCCCCGCGAGCTTGTGAGGTAGAATGGTTGAAAATGAGCGTCCCGCGCGGACGCCACGAGGAAAGGAGCATGAAGACGATGTCAGCGTCAGAATGCGTTACGTATCTCGGCCTGAACGGCCTCAAGCGTGTGTACCGGAACCTCCCCCCGGCGGCCCTGATCGAAGAGGCCCTCAACCGCGGCGAGGGCGAGCTCGCCTCGAACGGGGCTCTCGTCGTCCGCACCGGAAACCCCTCCGGTCGGTCCCCCAACAATCGGTTTGTCGTGGAGACGCCCGAACACAAGGATGTCTGGTGGGGTCCCGTCAACAAGCAGCTGTCGACGGACAACTGGAACCGCCTCATGACCATCGCCCGCAGCTATCTCCAGAACCGCGACGCGTTCGTGTTCGATGGTTTCGCCGGCGCCGACCCGCGGTATCGTCTCCAGGTTCGCGTCGTCGCCGAGCATGCATGGCACGGCCTCTTTTCCCACACCCTGTTCATCCGGCCCAAGGCCCAGGACAAAATCAACGACGTGCCCGACTTCACCGTTCTGAACGTCTGCGGCATGCATGCCCCTGATTTCAAGTCGATGGGCCTGAATTCGGGCATCTTCATCGTCCTCAACTTCGCCGAGAGGATCATCCTGATCGGCGGCAGCGCGTATGCCGGCGAAATCAAGAAAAGCATCTTTTCCGTCATGAACTACCTCCTCCCGAAGCAGGGGGTATTCCCGATGCATTGTTCGGCAAACGTCGGAAGCAAGGGAGACACGGCCCTGTTTTTCGGCCTGTCGGGAACCGGCAAAACGACGCTTTCTGCCGATCCGGCCCGCCAGCTCATCGGTGACGACGAGCACGGCTGGAGCGACAACGGCATCTTCAATTTCGAGGGCGGCTGCTACGCCAAGTGCATCAAGCTCTCGAAAGAGAACGAGCCCCAGATCTACAACGCCATCCGGTTCGGCTCGGTGCTCGAAAACGTCGTGATCGACGGGCAGCGCCGTCCCGACTACGACAACGGCTCGGTCACGGAAAACACCCGGGCGACCTACCCCGTCACCCACATCGACAACTGCGTTCTCGAGGGCGTGGGCGGCCATCCGCGCAACGTGTTCTTCCTCGCTGCCGACGCGTTCGGCATCCTCCCCCCGATTGCGCGCCTCTCGCCCGAGCAGGCGATGTATCACTTCCTCTCCGGCTACACCTCGAAGCTCGCCGGAACCGAAGCCGGCATCACCGAGCCCACGACAACCTTCTCGGCCTGTTTCGGGGCGCCGTTCCTCGTCCATCATCCGTTCACCTACGCCCAGATGCTCGGAGAAGCGATGAAGAAGCACGGCACCCGGCTCTGGCTCGTGAACACCGGCTGGTCCGGCGGCGCCTACGGTGTCGGCAAGAGGATGAAGATCGCCTACACCCGTGCCCTTCTCACCGCCGCCCTTGACGGATCACTCGACAAGGTCGCCTTCGCGGCCGATCCGGTCTTCGGGATCCAGGTTCCGCAGGAGTGTCCCGGCGTTCCGACCGAGATTCTCACGCCGAAGAACGCCTGGGCCGACAAGGCGGCCTACGACCGCACCGCCGAGGATCTCGCCCGCCGTTTCGCCGAGAACTTCCGGTCCTTCGAAGACCGCGCCTCTCCCGAAGTCGTCAAGGCCGGCCCGGTCGTCAGGAAAGCAGCCGAGGCAAACAGATAAATATAATTCATGCGAGTATGGAATCCCCCCGGACAATCGTCCGGGGGGATTCTCGTATCGCTCAGCGGGTGCGCCGTTCCGGTCAGGCCGGGACGGCCTCGGCCCCTTCCGGCCTGACGGCCGGCGGTTGGGCGGCATCAGCCTCTGCGGCCTGATCGGCCGCCAGCTTTTTCTGCTCTTCGATCAGCGTGCCGATCTGGCGCTCGACGTAGGCCTTGTCGATGATCAGCTTCGACCTGCCGTTCTCGCGGAGGGCAAACATGTCGTTCCGGAGCACCTTCTCGAAGACGGCCCGAAGGCCGCGGGCACCGGTCTTGCGGGCCAGCGCCTCGTCGACGATGCGTTCGAGGCCGTCGTCGGTGAATTCGAGCCTGCAGCCGTCCATCTCGCACAGCTTGGTGAACTGCCGCACGATGGCATTCTTCGGTTCGCGGAGAATGCGCATGAAATCGGGCCTTCCGAGGCCGTCGAGCGCCACGCGCACGGGCAGGCGGCCGATGAACTCGGGAATGAACCCGAACTGGAGGAGGTCTTCCGTGTCGAGCGCATGGAACAGCTTATGATCGGCGAGATCTTTCGGGCGCGGATCGGCGTTGAAGCCGATGGACGAATCGTGATGCAGACGCTTGCCGATGATCTTCTCGAGACCGTTGAACGCGCCGCCGCAGATGAACAGGATATGGCGGGTGTCCATTTTCACGACCTGCTGGGACATCGGGTTCTTGCGGCCGGCCGTCAGGGGCACGTTCGCGACGGTCCCCTCGATGAGTTTGAGGAACGCCTGCTGGACGCCTTCCCCGGACACGTCGCGCGAGATCGAGACGTTGTTCGAGGTCTTGGCCTTCTTGTCGATCTCGTCGAGATACACGATGCCGCGCTGGGCGTCGTCGACTTCGTAGTTTGCGTCGATGAGCAGCGAGAGCAGGACGTTCTCGACGTCGTCACCGACGTATCCCGCCTCGGTGTAGCTCGTAC
>CAYMEN010000018.1:44552-63952 GCA_964389325.1 uncultured bacterium
CCGATCGCGAAGGGCACCTTCAGGAGCTTGGAAAGCGTTCTCGCGAGCAGTGTCTTGCCGCTGCCGGTGGGGCCGACGAGGAGGATGTTGGATTTTTCGAACTCGACGTCGGTCGAGTCGATCATCGAGAGGATCTTGTAATGGTTGTAGACGGCCAGCGACAGCACCTTCTTCGCCGCATCCTGGCCGATGACGTATTCCGAAAGACCATCGTAAATTTTCCGGGGGGTATATTCCTTGAGGATCGCCTTCAGATCGACCTTGCCGGCCGTCGCGCCCTTTTTGACGGGGTCGCGGTCGCTGGCGTTCTTCCGTTTGAAAATATCTTCCGCCGTTTCGACGCAGGTCTTGCACAAGAGCATCCCATCGCGGTTCTGAACGAACTCCCCGCCGCGACGGAGATCTTTTCCGCAAAACACACAATAACTCATAGGCGTTGCACTTCCTTCATCAAGGCCTTTTCCGGCCCTGTCCCAACTGCATGATAGCACATTTTCCCCTCTCCTTAAAGGGGCGGCCGAACCGTGTTCCCTCGATGATCGCGTGAAAATCTCCCGCTTCTGTGATTTTTTTCCCTTCGGCGAATATGGGCATGTTACCCTTATTCGTCATCCCTCCCAATCACACATTCAGGGCAACGCATTTCACACATTTCATGACAATCCGCACGCGCAGGCGATCTTGAATGTTCACCTTCAATTACGGGAAAAAACTCTCTCTCAAGGCAAAGACGGTCATTTACGCGGAGAACACTCCTGTTTCCCCGCATGATGAAACCGTGTATTTCATCATCCAGGGCAAGGCGATGGTCGCACGGCGGACGACCGCCTCGTATTTCCGGATGGGTATGACGGAAAACATGCTCATCGGGCTGCAGGACGCTTCCGAAACCCCAGCCAGGGTCACGAGCGCGATCACTCTCGAAGATTCCGAGATCTACTCCTGGAAGCCAAAAGATTTCTTTAAGAATATATCAGTAGACATATTGCTTGCACGCGCTGCGACATTTTCCCTTTGCCGTGAACTCCGGTTTCTGAACGAGAAGCGCGAGCGCTCGTTCGCGGGAGCCGCAGGCGAAACCGAGGGAAAATTCGAGGTGTCGGAAGACATGTCGACCGTCGGTGCCCTGTATGGGCTCGCGTTCCAAAAGGAGAACGAGGCCATCCCCGACGAGATCGTCGCGATGTTCGGCAAGACGTTCGAGGCCGGCGAAACGATCATCGCCGAGAACGACCTCACCGACGAGATCTATATCCTGTATGACGGACGCGTCGAGGTCTCGAAAGGAGGCAAGGCCATCTGCACGATGGAAGCGGGTGAAATCTTCGGCGAGATGTCGCATTTCGAGAAAAAACCGCGGGCGGCCACCATCAAAGCACAAATTCCGTCGAAGACGCTGAAGCTCGAGCCGAAGAATTTCAACGTGCTCTACCAGCTCCGCCCCAGCTGGTCCGTCAACCTCCTCAAATCCCTGAGCCGCCGCATCACTTCCGCCTACGCCCGCATGTAGGCCCAAAAGCCTCACCACGGAGATACTCCGTTGAAAAAATCTCGGTATTCAGGACAGAATCCGCAGATGAAGGGCAGATGAACCCTGATGAAGAGCAGATAAGAACGAACGTCTGAAACGAGCTTTTTTTCGCGAGGAACCGGAAACTCCAGGGGAAGAAGGTTTTCAGAATTTCATCTGCGGATGTTGCCGGGAAACAAAACACCGGAAGGCGGTTGCCTCCCGGTGTTTTGTTTTCAGGGACGATTATTCGCCGTGGACCTCGTTGAAGAGGCGGGCGTTCCTGATCTGGTCGCCGGTGAGGACGGTCGGATCGCCGGCCTTGGTGACGCCGCGCTTGTTGAAGACGTCGCGGACCTTGTCGGCATACTTGCCGCCGAAGACATTCTTGTCGGCGGTGAAGATGGCGTTGGCGCCGTCGATGAACTTCGGGCTGCCGGCCTTCAGATAGTAGAAGCTCTTGTGGATGAGCAGGTCGGAGACTTCGGCGCCGAGGGCGACGCGAAGATCCCACAGGACGGCGCCCCAGATGCGGCCGTCAGCATGCACTTCACCTTCGATCGCCTCGGGATAATGCAGGTCGTTGGTCAGAATGCGAAGGTAGGGCTTGTTCATCTTGGCCATGGCCCATTCGCCAAGCTTGGGATCGTTGGACATCGAGCAGGCGAAGTAGTCGGCCTGACCTTCGTTCATGGCGCCGGATTCGGCGCTGTAGTTCAGGCGCACGATCTGAGCGATGTGGGCGTGGGAATATTCATGCCAGGCGATGCCTTCTTCTTTGGCGAGGTCATTCAGGCGGTTGCCGTCACCGAAAGCCAGGGCATTTTCCATCGGCGAGAAGTAGGCGTTATCGTATTTGTCGCCGAGATGGACGGTTGCCTTGATGGGCTGGTCAAGTTTGTCGAAGCCCATGTTCTTGAAGAAGTCGTGGACGACATTAACATAGTAATAGATATTGGCTTCGTCGAAGTGGGTGTTGTCGGGATCGTAAATATGCTCGTTCTGCTCGTTCACCGAGCCAGCGGTATCTTCGTTCACGGCCTTGCAGTACAGTCCCTCGATGCCGTGGCTCGTGAGGTGAGGAAGCTCCTCGACGTTTGCCGGGGCGATGATGGGGTTGTTCTTGAACACGTTCCCCTTGCCGGAGACAGGTTGAGCGAACACCATCTGGTTGATGCGGCTGATTTCTTTGCCGGAGTCGGCATCGATGAGGATTTCCCAGTCACCGAGGGGTTCGAGGGCACCCATCTTCACGAGGAACGCCATGCGGCCGGTGTTCTTCTCGGGATGCACGACCATCTCGGCTTTGGCGACGCCGCGGAGCTTCTTGATGCCCAGCGCGCGCTTGGCGGCGGCCAGGGCGTCCTGGCGGCCGATGGTGATCTGGTTGGTGATCTCGTTGATGGTCGGGAAGGAGCCGTTCGCGAGCTGGACGCGTTCATCCTTGCCGATATGGAGGGAGATTTCCGCTTCGTGAACCGGAACGCCGTCGAGGTTCATCTGGAAAGCGACGTGCGTGGCGCCGGCGGCTTCCTCGTTGCGGATCATCTTCAGCATGCTGTCGTCTTTCACGACCGGAAGGTTGAACAGCCTGGCATTGCGCTGAATATATCTGCGGGCTGCCAGGGCCTTGTCGCCAGAGAGCTTTTCGGAAAGGTCGCCGCGGAGGCTGCCGAGGCGCTGACCGTCTTCGGTGGCAACCAGCAGGTCGACGTTGCGGATATCGGCGTTGCGGGAGGTGACCGCACGGATCAGGTTCTCGGAAATGGATACCGGGCCGCGGCGGGTCGGTTTCACATTCGTCTGCGTCGGCGACACGTCAAAAGCGAACGCCGAAGCGGCACAAAAGAACGACAGGGCGAAACAGGCTGTTAACCTCTTCATCAATACTCCCCTTTTCTCAAATTCGGACGAAGATAATCAATCGTAACACGAGGGTACAAAACCCGCAAGTTCCCCCAAAAACAGAGTATTGTATCGCAATGTCTCTGTAGGAGCGGGTTTCAAACCCGTCCCTACGATACCAATGACGATGAAATAATCGGGGCGCACGCGATACGTCCAATTTTCCAACAAAGGAAAACCGCCATCGATGGACGATCGATGGCGGTTTCTATAAGGGCGCCCCCAGAGGGATTCGAACCCTCGCCGCAGCCTTGAAAGGGCTGTGTCCTGGGCCGCTAGACGATGGGGGCTTAGGACATCATTCGGCAGGTGTGGGCCCAGCAGGAGTCGAACCTGCGACCAGCCGGTTATGAGCCGGCAGCTCTAACCACTGAGCTATAGGCCCGTGAAGCAAAAGGAGTATACCATATCCTTTCGCTCCGTGCAAGCGTCATTCCATGTAAAATTCCTTGAGTTTTTTCGAGCGGCTCGGATGGCGGAGTTTCCGGAGGGCTTTCGCCTCGATCTGGCGAATGCGTTCGCGGGTGACGCCGAACTTCTGGCCGACTTCCTCGAGGGTCCGCTGCCAGCCGTCTTCGAGGCCGAACCGGTATTTGATGACCTTCGACTCGCGCTCGGTCAGGGTCGAGAGAACGCGGTTGATCTGCTCCTTGAGGATGTTGTTGAAGGCGGTTTCGGCCGGCGGCAGGGCCGACTTGTCCTCGACGAAATCGCCGAGGTGCGAGTCTTCCTCGCCGTTGATCGGCGTCTCGAGCGAGATCGGATCCATCGCCGTCTTCATGATGTTCTTGACCTTCTCGACCGGCAAACCGACCTCGAGGGCGAGTTCTTCGACGGCCGGGTCGCGGCCGAGTTTCTGGACCAGCTTGCGGCTCGCCTTGCGGAGTTTGTTGATCGTCTCGACCATGTGGACCGGGATGCGGATCGTGCGCGCCTGGTCGGCGATTGCGCGGGTGATCGCCTGGCGGATCCACCAGATGGCGTAGGTGGAGAATTTATAGCCCTTGCGATATTTGAACTTCTCGACCGCGCGGATCAGGCCCTGGTTGCCTTCCTGGATGAGGTCGAGGAAGAGAAGGCCGCGCTTGGTGTACTTCTTCGCGACCGAAACGACGAGGCGCAGGTTCGCCTCGATCAGCTTGCGCTGGGCTTCCTGGTCGCCGTGCTCGATGCGCTTGGCGAGGGTGACTTCCTCCTGCATCGTGAGGAGCTTGATCTTGCCGATTTCGCGGAGGTAGACGCGGACCGAGTCGTCGATATCGTCGAAGTCTTCCTGGGCTTCGACATAGTTCTCGTCCTTCTTTTCCTCCGGCATCCGGAGTTTTTCCTTGAGCTGGATCTCGTCGTCGTCGACCAGCTCGACGTTGGCGTCCATCAGTTCGGTGACGACGGTCTCGAAGGCCTCGGTGTCGAGACCGTCGGGCAGTGCGTTGTTGATCTCCTGGTAGCTCAGGTAGCCCTGCTTCTTGCCTTTTTCGATAAGCTCGACGCGGATCGCCTCGAGCGATTTACCCGCCGGTCCCGTGGTCGGGGCCGGCGCCGGTGCAGGCGCAGGCGCGGCGGCTTCGACGGCCGCCTGTGCGGCCGCTTTCTTTGTCTGTTTCGGCGAGGCCTTGGCGGTGGCCTGTGTGGTGGACGAAGTCTTCATGTCTGTTTCCTTACAATCCAGCGTTCCGCTGGTTGAGTGCCTCCATCTTGCGACGGAGCTCGAGTTGCTGCATGGTCAGCTCGGCAACTTCGCTCTCGCGCCCGTCCCGCTCTGCGGTGCGGATTCGCGCCAGAAGCTCTTCGATTTCACGCTTCAACCGGCTTTTCACGAGTCCGTACACGCATTCGAGAAACGGCTCCGCGGGCTTCTCCTCGAGTTCGATGAGAAGCTCGCTGAAACGAGAGGCGAGCTCGGAATCGTCGATCGCGGCAATGATGTCCGCCGGCCGTGCCTTCCCGCCCGAGGCTTCCTGTAAACGGCATACTGCCGTAAATATCTGTTGAAGCCGGGTATCGGTGAAGTCGGCCGGGGCAAGCATGGCTCGCGTGCGCTCCAGCTCTTCGGGATGTTCTATCAGGTGCTTGAGCACCCACTCCTGCCGCCGCACCATCCCGTCAGTCACCGGCCGGGCGCGAACGGGCGTTCCCGCTCCCCCTTCCGGCTTGACGAACGTGCGGTTCGCGAACTGGATTTCGAGCGCTCCCGGGTCGGTGTCGATCAGCCGTGCAATTGTCTTGATGACTTCGCTGCGCGCAACAGGGCTGTGAATCGCCGGGATGAGATCCTTGAATTCGCGAACCAGCCGCTCCTTGACCGCGATCTCGAGCGGCGGCTTCATTCCACGGGTCTTGGTCTCCACGAGGAACGTGTAGATGTCCCTCGCGGCAGTGATGCGATCGACGAACCGCTCGGCGCCCTCGCGGCGAACGAAACTGTCGGGATCGTCTTTCGGGTCTTCGAAGGTGATGACTTTCGCCGTCAGGGGCGTGTCGCGCTGCAGGGAGATCGCGCGTACCGTCGCCCGCTGGCCGGCCTCGTCGGCATCGTAGCAGAAGTAGACGTTTTCGCAGTTGCGGGCCAGCAGGGCGACCTGGTCGGCGGTGATGGCCGTGCCGAGGGTGGCGACCACATTCGTGATGCCTGCCTGCACGAGACTGATCACGTCGAGGTAGCCCTCGACCACGATGGTGGAGTTGCTGCGCCGGATCGGCTGGAGCGCGTCGCGGAAGTTGAACAGCATCTTCCGTTTGTTGAACAGGTCGGTTTCCGGGCTGTTGAGGTATTTCGGCTCTTCGCCCTTCACCATCACGCGGCCGCCAAACCCGACGATTCTGCCATGTGTATCGGCAATCGGGATGATCAGGCGATGCCTGAACGTATCGTAGTGGCCCGTTCCCGTGGAGCGCTGTTTGACCAGGCCGGCCCGGTCGAGGAGCTGAACGCGCTCGGCACTTTTTCCCAGTGCAACGGCAAGGGCATCCCAGGTATCGGGGGCATAGCCGAGTCGGAACCTGACCGCCGTCTCGGGTGTGATGCCGCGCTGCTTCAGATACTCGCGCGCGAGCTTTCCGCCAGCCTGTTGAAGCTGGGCGGTGTAAAATTTCGCCGCATCGTCGAGGATCTGGTACACACGGGCTTTCTTCTCGTATTCGGGGTCTTTTTCGATCGGGATGGCGACGCCGGCGCGCCGCGCAAGCTGGCGGATCGCCTCGGGGAACGTCAGGTGCTCGGCCTCCATCAGGAACCGGAACACGTCACCGCCTTTCGAACATCCGAAACAGTGAAAGATCTGCTTGTCAGGAACGACGTAAAAGCTTGGTGTCTTTTCCTGGTGGAACGGACACAGCCCTTTGTACGTCCGTCCGGTGTGGGTAAGGCGTACATACTCGCTGACGAACTGGACGATGTCGATCCGTCCACGTACCTCGGCGATGACTGCGTCATTGATCAATGCCACGCCGCGAGCAATCCCTGCCTTTCAAGGGGCCGCGATCCGCCCCTGTAAAACTTGACCGGAATTGTTCATGATACCAGCGGTTCGGGATGGTGTCAACCGTTTCTTCGCCGGATCACGAGCAGCGTGACGTCGTCCTCTATCACCCTGCTGCCGATAAGGCTTTTCACACGACGGAGGATATCGGCATGGACGGCCTCGGCCGTTCGTGCAAATGCGCAGGCTTCCCCGACGATTCGTTGCAGGCGAGCGTATCCGATGACCCTGTTCTCCGTGTCTTTCGCTTCGACGATCCCGTCCGTGTAGAGAATGAGGCTGTCGCCGGGATTCAACGTGATGGCCGCACTTTCGAAGGCCCCATTTTTTCTCGCCCCCAAGGGAAACGCCGGGTTTTGGATTTCTGCCGTTTCGCCGCTCGCACACTGATGGAGGAAGGGGAAACAATGGCCTGCATTGACGACGTCGATTTTGTTCGTCCGTGTATCGAGCACGGTGTAGATCAGGCTCATCAGCCTTTTTTTCTTGACCGTGTCGAATACCATGCGGTTCAGGCGATTCATGGCCTCGAGGGCACGGACGGATTCCGCCGGTCCAAGCATGGCAACGCCGCTCTTCGCCATGGCCATCAGCAGGGCGGCAGGCACCCCGTGCCCCGTGACATCGCCGATGATGGTGACGACATGGCGATTATCAACGGTAAAACTGTCGAAGTAATCGCCGCCCAGATCGGTCATCGAGTCGGTCGCGCCGTACAGCTCGTATTCCCCCTGGCTGATCGGCATCATCGGGAACAGGGTTTCCTGAACGATCTTTCCGACGTGCATCTCCTCGAGATTCGAGATGACGCGGTTGAACGTCACGCCGAGATCGCCGAACTCGTCGTTGCCGAGAGGCGGAACCTGGTGCGCAAACTCGCGTCGCTCGATCGCCGAGACTCCCGCTGCAAGCTGATTGATGGGCCACAGGAAGTGCCGCGAGAGGAGAAGGCCGATGAAAAACGCGAAACAGCCGCTCACCAGGGCGACCAGCCCGATTTTCACGCTGTTTTCCCTGATGACCGCATCGATCAGCCGTCTCGGATACATCGTAATAAGTATATATTCAGGCATTTTCTTCAGGGGCGACGCAACGATGAGATACGGCTGGCCGCCGATGTTCTCGACGGACGCATGCTGGGTTTCGGTCGACTGAACTTTTTCCGCCAGTTCCTTCACGAACGGGTATTTGGTGTAATCGCGAGGATAGACGGAGTTGTCGTCACCACGCGAAACGACGGCCAGCCTGACAGGGGTCGTCTTCTCTGCCCGGAGCTGATTCTGGCGAATGATGCCCCTGAGATATCTGCGCGCGTAGTCCCGCGTCCGGTGAACGATCAGCAAGAGATTCGCCGGGCGTTTCTCGCCTTCGCCCCAGATGAAGGTCGAATACATGAGGTTGCCGACACTCCCCAGCATGAACTCGATGATCCGGTCGTTCGTCTCGATGATGCTTCCGAACAGCTTCTGCGAGCCCTTTCCCGACATGAATTCGGCGATGCTGTCCGTGAAACTTTCCACCATCACGTCCGACATGTTGGCGCGGAGATCATCGTCATTCTGACCCAGCCTCACGGAGAAAATTTTCCGGGCCAGCGTGGGAACCAGTTTGCCGACCAGATCCCGTCCCTGCGGATGCACTTCTTCGATGAGCTGCATGCGCCCCCGCGAGTCGACCATGAACATCTGGGAAAGCAGCTTTGCTTCATTCAGGCGCCTGATGAGTTCACGAATGCGCTTCGTATCGCCTTTCCTGACGATGGAGAGGCGTGAAATGCGTCTGTACAGCCTTTCCAGCGAACGCACGGCTGCCATGAAGCTTTCGTCGATATTCTCCGTGAGCTCGGACAACTGGGACATCCGCTCCTGGACCATGACCTGGTTGCGGTCGAGCATATACTGGTATCCCAGCAGCAGAAGCGCCGTCACGGGAATGGCGGTCGCGTAGAGGAACAGGCCGACGAGCTTGTGCCTGATCGGGATCGAAACCATGTCTCCGGCAACATGCACCCTCCAGGACCAGTAGGTCGCAAGCATCAGCAGGAGTACGGACAACAGGTCGATCATGATGCCGACCCGGTGTTCGAGGCCGTGCATGAACCGCTTCATTCCCATCACGACACGGCCGGCATCGATCGAGACGATCGCGGTGAGATGCCCGGCATCCTGCTCCAGGCGCTGGTAGGCGTTCCGGAGATCGACGGCCCGTCTCAGAATGCGCCGGCCGGGAAACCCGATGCGTTGCGAGAGGGTCCGGATGCCGTGACTTCCCTCGGGGCGTTCGAGGTCGATGAGAGCGTATCCCTCTTCGGGGCCCGCCCCCTGGTTGAATGTCCGGATCAGCTGCTTCAGGGCGAAATCCCGGGGAATGTCCTTCTCATCGAAAAAGGCGATGATGCCGCCTTTGTATTCATCGAGACTCTCCTCGGGGCGCCGCCGTATCCCGCCGTGGTCCTGGTTCGCCGGCGCCTGGGAGTAAAACGTGTTCCAGTAGAAATACCCGGCCTGGCCCCTGAGCTGGACCGAGAGAAGCGTTCCTTTCTGGTAAACGACATCCGACGGGTCGATGTTTCCGAGCATCGTCTGGAAAAGCGACCTGTTTTTTACGATCAGATCGCTCTTTCCGTTGAGCTCCGGCTCGACGAGCCCGGCAAAGATACGCTTCATCGCGCTCCGCATCTCGACCTTCCGACCGGGGACGGGGATGATCTCGCCGCGTGCGTCGAAGAAGTGCACCGTCACGAAGGCAAGGTTCGCGCGAGCCAGCGTGGAAAGGGATGTTCCGGCGGCCCCCGGTGAAAAGTCATGTTCGAGAAGCAGGCCGTACACTTCGTTGAGCTGACGCTGGATGTAGTAGAGATCGCCACCTTCGCGCTTGAGCCGGAACAGGTTCTGCTCGAGGCGCTCGAGATGCGATCTGCCAAGTCGGTTTTTTTCCTGGGCGGCGACGAACGCCTCTCCGAGCCTGATCAGTCCGATCGGCAGCCCCGCGAAAAAAAGAACGGCGAGGAAAAAGGCAAGCCAGCTTCCGCTCTTCGTCGCCACTCCGGAACCATTCTCCATACGAAAAATTATACCAGACCTCGCCCCCGAAAACACGAACCGGCCGATCCAGATACCAGGTCACAAAGATCGCGTCACCCCGGATTCGCAGGCCCCCAGAGGAAAAGTCACCAAGAAGTCGCAAATCCCCCCCTTTCGCCACCTGGGGGGCGGTTCGCGAACCGCCCAGCCGTCGCAGCTACGGGTATCTGAAGGGAGTCGAAACCTACCGGCGCCGTCCGTCAGAAGAGGCAATCCCGGATTGTAGAACTCCGTTCTGGTGATATGATAGGATGGATTTGTCCTATACTCGTTTGTCGATGAGGAGTAAGCGATGGAAAACAGAGGATGGCAGAATCTTCTCTTCGCCGTTTTGTTTCTCGGCTGCTGCAGTTTCGCATTCGGGGCTGCTTCGAACCCCGAGGCACTCCAGCTGTATCAGCAGGCAGAAGAAGCCTTCAAGAACAAGGATGTCGAGAACGCCAGCAACCTGATGTTCGAGGCTCTGAAAAAGGAGCCGGACAATGCGGTATATAGATATATCTATGCAAAAATGCTCCTTCAGAAGAAAGATTACCTGACGTCGAAGGAGAATCTCGACATCGTCGCCCGCTCGCGGCCTTCGAAAGAGAAGGAAGGCGATTACAACGAGAAGCTGAAGAACTTCAAAAAGAAGATCAAGGATCTTCAGGAAGAGTTCAGCAAGGAAGGCGAGAACAAGTTTTCCGTCTACCTGAAGAACCAGGACAGCCCCGAAAGGGTCAAGCTCGCCGTCACCCTCTACCAGGCATTCAGGCTCGATCCTCCGCTCCGATACAAGAATTACGACGAGCTGAAGAAGGCCACGGATATCTACGAACAGGCGCTTCAGAAGTCGTTTTCGGGCCAGGAGTGGCAGAAGGCCCCGATGCTCCAGCTCGCATTCCTGTATGAGATCGCGAACAAGAAGGACAAGGCCGCCGAAGTCTACATGCGTGCCCTCGATTATGTGGGCGACCCAAACGAAGAGTACGTCATCACGCACAAGTTCGATTACCTGAACCGGTCGAACAAGGAGAAGCTCCTCGACACGATCGAAGCCGGTGACTTTTCCCAGAAGGACCTCGAGGAACTGATGGGCAGCAGTTCCGAGAAAATAACCCAGGAAGAGAAGCAGAAGGTCGAGGATATGATCGCCGAGGCCCGTGCGAAGCTCCAAAACGCCACCTCCGACGAGGAACGCGAACAGGTTCTCGAAGAGATCAAGGCGAGCATCATCGAGAAGCGGAAGAAGGGCGAGCTGCCCGGCCAGGGCAAGCTCGAGGAAAAGCTCAAGAAAGAAGGCAAGACAATGGAGGATTACATGAAGGAGAAGGGTCTCTGAGGGTATGCGAAAAGGACTGACTCTCGGATTGTGCGTGTTTCTCGCCTTTTCATCGTACCAGGCCGGCGCCCAGACGTCGGAAAGCGGAAAAATCAGCCCGACGCTCGTGAAGGTGAAGGAGTATCTCCGGGCAAAACAGGCCGACAAGGCCGTCGCCCTGCTCCAGGAAGAACTGAAGAAACAGCCCGGCAACGCCCAGTATCTGTATGCCCTGGGGTACACCTATGAAATCAACCGGGAGCCGCAAAAGGCTCTCGAGGCGTTCAAACAGGCCTACCGGCTGAACCCGGAATTCCCCGGGCTTTCCGTCCGCATCCGCAACCTCGAGGCATCGCTCGAATCCGCCCAGGCGCCTGCGGTCGATGAAAGCACGCTCACGGAAGAGCAGAAGAAGGCGCGGAGCCTGTTCCGCGAAGCCCTGAAGGAAAAGGGCCTCGGGAATTTCGAGAAGGCGTTCGCCCTGTTCGTCGACTGCGTCGAGCTCGACATCGGGTATCTCGGAGGAAACGACGAAGGCATCATCGTCACGGCGCTGAACCATTACGAGTCGAAGCTGGAAGCAGGGAAAGATCCTTCGGCGACCGTTCATTACCACATCTACCGGTTTTTCCGCGGCGATCGAGACATCGCCGAGAAGGAGCTGAGCGCGTTCCTCGCGTCGAAGCCCGCCCCCGAGCTCGCAGCGGTCGCCGAAAAGTGGCTTGGAATCATCCGCAACCAGCAGTCCACGGAAAAGGACCTGATCATCTCATACCTCGCTGAGAAGAAGCGTAAACTCGTCGAACAGGAGGACCAGAAAGTCAAAAAGCCGGTCCAGGCGACGCAGACGCCAGCCGCTTCCGACACCTCCCGGGTCAGCGCCCCCCCTTCGAACGTCGCGAAGGAGCCTTCCGTCACGTTTTCCGCGACCAGAAATGTTCGCCTCCCCGGGCCGGCCACACCGTCTGACGAATTCAGCAAGGACCCTCGGTTCGTCCGCGCCCTCGCCTCCATCGAGAATCCCGATCCGCTTGTTGCGATGAGAGCGGCGTACGACCTGGGAACGTTTCGAAAAGCCACCCCGGAATCTCTCGACGCTCTCACCTCCGCCCTTCATGCAACGGACACTCGTGTAAAACTCATGGCAATCGAGGCTTTGCGCAAAATCGGACCAGCCTCCGACCCAGCTCTTCCAAGGATCGTCTCCTGGATGGATGGCGGAGATCCCTGGATGAAGGTCCAGGGAATGGCCTGTATCGGCAAAGTGCTGACCCGGCCCGAGGTCACGGTTCCAGTCATCAGCAAGTTCCTGGGCAATCCGAACAGGAATGTCAAGCTGACCGCCCGCCGGCTTCTGCTTCAATACGGGCATGCGGCTCTCCCCATTCTCGAAGAGATCCTGTCCAACGCCGACTCCCCCTCCAAGAAAGATATCGAGGAAATCGTCATGACGATCAAGGGCGGGAAGTAACGAACCCTCCGCCCCAAAAGAAAAACCCCTGCCTTCCAGCAGGGGTTTTTCTTTTATGATCAGATATATATCAATTCCTTTGTCTTTTCTCTTCGAGCGAGCGGATATTCAGGTCGCTGCCGACGGCATAGATTTTCAGGATGAGCTCGCGCTGCTTCCCGGCGAAATCCGTCGCCTTGACCGTCAGGCTGTATTCCTTGCCGTCCGGGGAGCCGCCGCTGACGTTGGGAGCCCGGAATTGCCAGAAGGGCGGATTCTGCATGAGGTCCTGCGGATCATAGGTGATGTTCGTTTTGTCCGGGGGGGTGTCGGCGGAGGCCTTGTTGTCGTCTCGAACGGTATAGGAAATCTTGTCGACGCCGAACCGGTCCGTTTCCGAGAAGGTGTTGATGTTGTCCCATGCCCGGATGTAGAACACGAGACGGGTATTCGCCTGGCACACGAAGCCTTTTCCCGCGATGCCGTCGGCCGAATTGAGGGCGCTGGCCCCGCCCTTTTTTTCCTTGTCGATGAACCTGTCGTAGAGCGTTCCGTCGAAGGTTTCGAACTTCAGTCCATTCGTGATCGCCGTATTGTCGGTCGCGCTATAGGGGTTGGCGGCCTGATACGCGCTGAAACTCGGGTTGGAATCGGCAATTTTGCCGTCGCCGCCAGCGTTTGTGCCGAAGATATGGTACAGGTTGTTGCGGGTATCGAACACGATCAGTTCGATCTCCGGTGGAGTGGTATCGGCGCACTTCAGGTATTCATACTTCTGCCAGGTATATTCATCTCCGGTGACGGGAATATCGTCCGGAATTCTCGTCTCGAGCGGCGGGCTGTGATCGTAAGCCGTTTTGATGATCGTGGCCGGGTCTGAGGGCAGCACCACACCGGTATCGAGAACCTGGCCTGCGGAATCCCTGGCTGTCGCCGGATCGACGGCGGACACGACGTCATCATAGGATGTGGATTTGAAGCCCGATGCATCCTTGGCGACGGCGAACAGCTTCCAGAGTTTCTCCACGTCGGGCGAATCCGGGGCGGGGTAGGACAGTTCGTGGGCGGTATAACTGTTGGATTTTCCGGAACCGGAATTGGCAAAATGCTGGGGAACCGGCACATTGAACTGAGCGGTTCCGGTGATGGTCCAGACGCCGCCGCCAAGCGTATCCTCCCCGTCGGCGTTCAGCGTCGCGAAGGTGGGTGCGTTGGCTGTAACGGTACCTGGCAGCCAGACCCACTTTTGTTCGTAATACATGCCTTTCCATTTCGGTTCCGCCACCGTGGATGTCGAATCATAGCCGATCAGGCCGAGGTTCATCTTGTCCATCTGGTCGAGATCGTTCACGCCGAGAACGGCCGACGGCTTGAAGAAGGTATAGACGGGGTAGGACATGAACAGTTTGATGGAATTTTTCAATTCGCCTGCATCATGAGTAATTGATATGCTCTCTTCCCCTCGTTTAACGGCCAACTCGGGTGGAACAGTCTTGTCGGCGAAGGGGTCGGAACCGTAGATCTTCATGCTGAAGGGAACGGACACGCTGGAGCCGCCGGTGTTATACGGCGTCGTGGAAGTGACCTCGAGCTTGGAGGCGATCGGAGGCCGGGTGTTGTAGACATGGAACGCGGTGAAACCAGCCGAGTTGCTGATCTTGTTCACAACAACCTTGAGCCCGACGCTGCATTTGATCGTCCGTTCTCCGGATTCCGAATCGGCCGAGTCGATGTAGAACAAGTCGAATGCGCCGTCGCCGTCCGTATCAGACGCGACTTCCACCTTCAGGTCCTCTTCCCAGGCCCAGAAGAGATTTGTGATCTCGAAGCCGGCCGGGGGACAGATGACCTTGACCTTGATCGGGTTCGTGGCGCCCAGGGTCGGCGTGGGGAATTTAACGGTGATCTCACCTGTCTGGTTGCCGACGCCGCCTTCCGTTGCCCCGTCCGGCAGGAGCGGGAGAGCGTCATCACCCAGCCAGACCTTCGGTCGATCGGCTTCGTCAACGATATAGGCTTTGTAATCCTCATTTTTCAGGGTGGTCATGCCAATGTGGAGATCCCCGACAAACAACCCGGCAGATCCCCGTTTGAAGGTGGCGATTTTCCGGTAACTCCTGCTGCCTTTTTCGTAGATGGGGGAAGTGAAGGTTTTGGGCGTGTATACATCCCAGTCGTTAGGGAGAATGCTGTCGGTATCACCATCCAGGACGTTCAGGCTGCTCCCGGAGGGGGGAGAGACATTGGAAACGTTGGGATAGACCGAACATTGCTCATCGACGATATCGACGGTAGCCTGGTTGTCGCCTTTCACGAAACCCTGAATCAGCAGTTCCGAAGGTTTCAAGCCGTTATCGGGAAGAAATGTGTTTTCCGGTGCGGTTTCGCCGGTTGAGCGGCCAAAAGCCTCATTGATATCCCTGCGGTTCCCCTGGACGGTGAAAAAGCTCGTCATCGCGGACAGGGGAAAAAACCCCGCGTCATCCTGACTCGGAAAGCTGTTGTCAACGGGGATGTTCCCATAGTCCGGCTTCCAGACGTAATCATATTTCGACCTGTTCTTCGAACCGTTATGATCGAAGGGGTCCCATAAAATATTCATCGATATTTCCTGGTTGTCCGGAACGAGAAAATAATACGAGCCGTCAGGCTTGGTCACGATGCCGATGCCTTTATCCTCCATTTCGGCCGTCGACGGAATAACGGCAGCCGTGGGTTCGGCCGGGAGCTCGCAGGCGACAACCGCCCCTCCTCCGATCATCAACAGCATGTAAACCCCAAGCCAAGGACATATCCATGTCCGCTTCATAATATCCCTCCTTCGTCCCCGTTACGGTCAGTTGATTTTTCTCGTCAGTTCGATGGTTTTCGTCATGAGTTCAGACCGGGCCCCTCGGCCTCCTCTGCGCTCGATGACGGTGCCGCTCGCGATGATCTGCGAGGTCAGAACGAACTCTTTATCCACCACGTTCGTGAACGCCGCGATGACAGACATGCTCGCCACCTCGTATTTCCAGTCGTTCGGGTCGATGCCGAAGTCTGACTGGATGCGGGAATCCCACGGAATAGCCGTCGTGTTGCAGTCGCCGATGAAAATCTCCATGGCCCGGTCGCTGGAGGTCCCCCTCGCGGGCGTCTGCCCGGCGATGACGGCCTGAAGCGGGCAGAACCCCTGGAGCGCCATTCCCGAATCGTAGGCTTCCTGGGGAAGAATCCGGCATTTGACCAGGGCATGCTGAACGGCCGACTGCGACAGGAAGTTCGCCTGCAGGAAGTTCACGTTGACGACGTTCTGCTGTTTCACTTCCTTGCGGAAGAAGAACATCGCCGTCGCGAACGCGAGCGTTCCGGTGATGAACGTGAGAACGATGATGATAGCCACGCCGCGGCGTTTCGACCGGTTCATGTCGTTCACATCCACCCCCTTCGGCACAGGAGAAAGAATCTGTTGACGTCGGACCAGGCCGTGTTCGGCGTCCGCCACCGGACCTGCATCGCGATGTCGATCAGCCTGGGCTTGGAGGAATCCTTGGTCACTTCCTCGATCGTCCGGGTCAGCTCGTTCGTCTTCGAATCCAGATCATTTCCCTCCGTGCCGCCCGCGCAGGAGGTGCGGAAATCGTGCCAGACGAAATCGGGATATTTCACGTTCGTGGATGTATTCTGATGTCTATATACTCGCACCTTTATTTCAACCTCGTTCCCCTCGACGATGAACGGACCGCCGTTCACGAACTCCTCGACGCCGTCGTTCGGGAAATTCGTCGGATCGATGATGTACATCCACTTGTTCATCTCTTCCTTGGCGAGGTTGGCGGCCACTCCCTCGATTTTCTGTACCCTGGTAGCGGTGTTGGAGGAACTCATCAGGCCGAACATCGGGATCATCGCAAATGCAAGCATTGCAACGGCGATCAGGACCTCGAGCAGGGTTGTACCATTCTTTCTCATAGGTGCTCGACCTTGACATCGACCTTTGCGGCGGTCGACTCGATGACTTTCGTGTTCGGGAACTGCGTTTTCTCGGGGTGTCGAAGTTCGACGGCGATGGTGACCAACTGACTCGCCGTTGCAGCGTCGACATCGAAGGCGCTCACCGACAAATCGATGGAATGGACGTTTTCCATGAGCACTTTTCCGGTGTAGAGGGGTTCGCCAAGGGTATTCGGTGGCGAACCGGGATCGAGTGCCTTTTTGTAGATGAGCTTCCCCCCGGAAAACTCGACACTGCTTTTGAAACAGGCGCCGGAATTCGGGATATCCGTCCGGATGGGGATTCCGATATACCATTCGGCGAGAACCTTGTCGGAAGTGGTCTGGCCTTCGCGCACTTTCATCGTTTTGTCATCCTCGACGATGACGGAGCCGATATTGATGGTCGTTTTGTACGAAGCCCGCTGCATCTCTTCCCGAAGGAAGGTAAGGCCGTTGCGGGCGTGGGTCTGCATGGTGAGCGACCAGTTCGACTGGCGGAAGGACCGCGTCACGCCTCGGTATACCTGGTATACGCCGCCGAGAAAAATCGCCAGAACGGTTGCGCCGATGAGGATTTCCAGCACTGTAAAACCACTTTTCCCTCGTCGGCACATGAGTTTTCTCCCGTTCTTCCGGACCTCTACTAGAATTCTACCAAATTCCCCCCCAAAGGGTCCATGAGGGAGAGAATAAAGAATTAACTGAGAAACGAATCGAGAACGTGACTCTCAGTGCATGAAGGAGCCCAGAATATCTTCCGGAAAAAAGACGAGCCTTCCGCAACTGGCGTTCATTCAGAATTCAGGATGTTTTCCGGCTGTTCCCCACATGATCACCCGACCATCTGAATTTCTGATACCCGCTGTTCGATCTCCTGGTATCCAGCCTCGCAGGGGCCCGGGTGCAATGCATCGGCAGCGCCCGCAGCCATGGCCCACCGGGCTGCATCGAGCCGGTCGAGGCCATTGGCATGAGCCCAGAGGAGGCCGGCCATCGCCGCGTCTCCCGAGCCGATGGCGCTCACTTCCCTGATAACCGGGGGTCTCAGCCTCCAGAGGTGCGGAGGTTCCCACATGAGAGCGTCTCGGGGGCCGTCCGTGATCAGGGCACCCCAGATTCCGGCGTCGCCAAGACGGTTGAATAATTTGCCGGCCCCGGATTCTTCGAACGGGTCGAGCCCGAACGTTTCGCGGACCTCGTCGCGATTGTGTTTCAGGAAGAAACCGCCGACCTCGAGTGCCGCCTGGAGCGGCTCGCCGCGCGCGTCGAGGAAGATGTCGCAACGGTGTGCGCGGCACCGTTCGATCACGCGGCGGTACAAGTCCCGGTTGTTCCTTCCGGGAATCGTGCCGGACATGGCGACGAACCTGGTTCGCGGAAGCTCCCGTTCGAGCATCTCGAGAAACTCGACGACCTCGGATTCGAGCAACTCCTCGCCGTCTTCGATCCACCAAGTCTGGTCAGGCGGGTTTTCGACGACCATGTTGATGCCCACGCGGGTCTCGGCTTCCGTCGGGATGAACAGGGCCGACACGCCCTGGTCTTTCAGTCTCTGGCGGATCTTCTCGCCGTTCGGGCCTCCGGCGAAGCCCATGGCAAGGGCCGGTCGGCCGAGGGTCTTGAGCATCCGGGCGACGTTGATCCCCTTTCCGCCGACCGTCCAGTCGATGAAGCGGGTCCGGTGGCCGCCCTGCGCCGGGGGGACCGGTGAATGAATGATGTAGTCGAGAAGCGGGTTCGGGGTGACCGTAAGGATCATGAAGGGCTCCGGGGCTTCGGGAGTTGCCGATTTCTGCAAAACAAAACCAGCTGTTTGTTTCCGTTCGCGTATTCCGTTCGCATACTCCGTTCGCGTATTCCGTTCGTGCTGAGCTTGTCGAAGCACAAACAGCCTCTCGCCCATCGACAAGCTCAGGGCGAACGGCGGGGTTTCATTCCGCAGGACTCAATATTGCGTCGGTGGATATTCTACAGTAGACTTCCCCGCATGCACAACGCCGCCGTCATTCTCGTATTTCACGGTTCCCGCAACCCTCAGTCGCAGGCCGAAGCCGCGGCGTTCGTCGAGGCTCTCCGCTCGTCGCTTCCCGGCCGTCACGTGTCGCACGGGTTTCTCCGCGAGTGCGCCCCGGGCATCCGCGACTCGATCGCCGGAGCCGTGCAGGCAGGGGCATCAGAGATCAGGCTGGTCCCCATTTTCGCCCTGACTGGAAATCATGTAGCCATCGATATACCTGAAATCATTCGCGACGCCGAAGTGGCGCATCCCGGCCGGCGGTTCACGCTCGATCCCGTTCTCGTGCGGGCCCCCGGATTTCTGGAGTATCTGAAAAAATCCATTCTCGAGGCCTGACCATGGAACCCGCCGCCGACACCCTGCAGCCCCGCCGCGCGCATCTCAAGAAGGCGATCCTGTATCACGTCCTGCTGGCGCTGTTCCTGTTCGCGGGCGCCATTTTCGGCTTCCTGAACGGCTGGAACTCCTCGAGAGCCGAAATCCTGATCGCCCCGACCTTCCACGGCGTGACCGACTCCCCCACCCGGCCGTGGGAAATCACCTGGGACGGTCTTTCCGACTGGCTTTCCAGACTTTCACACCACGGTTACACGCCCCTCGATCCGGCCAGTTTCCCGGCCTGGCTGAGCGGTGCGATCGGCGGCGGCAGACGGTATCTCCTCACCTTCGACGACGGCTACG
>CAYMEN010000018.1:63962-89243 GCA_964389325.1 uncultured bacterium
CGGCCTCGTCACGTCGGCCGACGCGATCCGCCGGCTGCACAGGGAACGCGGCATCCGTTCCGTGCTGTTCGTCACCACGGAGTTCATCGGACAGCCGGGCTATCTCACGTGGGATGCGCTGAAGTCCCTCGCTTCGGAAACGGGCTGCCTGATCGGTCATCACGGACTCCGGCACATCGAGCCGCCGAAGCTGCTCAAGGAAGGCGGCGATCTCCTCGCCGAGACCCTGAAAGCGAAGCGGGAGCTCGAAGCATGCTTGGGAGCAGACGTTTATTGGTATGCCTATCCCTTCGGCGAATACGATGACGCTTCGCGAAACGCCATCGCCTCCGCCGGCCTGAAATTCGGCTTCACCATCGACGGCGACGAGATCAAGCGCACCGCCGACCCCCTCCTCTTCCCCCGCGTCATGTATCTGAAAGGCGTCGAAAACGCCGGCGGTCCCTCGCTCGCCGACTGGACGCCTCCCAAGGGGGCCACCACCGGCAGTCTGCATATAACACTCGCTATCTTCGTCGCCCTGATGGGCCTCAGAAGCGTCATGCGCCTCGTGATGCTCCGCCGCGCCCTCGCCTCGTTGTCATAGACACCGTCATTCTCTACGGAAACAGGCGAAGCAGCTTCCGGCATCGGCTTGATAACGTTCGTTCTATACGCGTCCTTGAAAATCAACATTCCCACTGTTGATTTTCAAGCTGTCCCGCCCATATCGGAATTCGGCATCACGTTTCCAGCCGCGTGAAACGGCGGATAGCGGCATAATATATATGCCAGTATCGTTATGAAAGGGGGATAAAGGCAGGGCGACCTGTAAGCCGGGTTCTGTGCCCTTGCGGGCGTCGATCATCTATCTGGGATGACGGTTACCCGCCACCTCAAGCGGCCAACCCGGGGTCAGACGGGGCAGGCAACCCCTTCCCCTGTTAGGCCTTGCTCCGGACGGGGTTTTCCAGGCATCGCCGTCACCGGCGACCCGGTGCGCTCTTACCGCACCATTTCAACCTTGCCTGATCCCGTTGCCGGGCCATCGGCGGTATGTTTTCTGTTGCACTTTCCGTCCCCCCGCGATTCCTCGCGGGAAGCCTGGGCGTTACCCAGCGTCCTGCCCTGCGGAGCCCGGACTTTCCTCATCCCGTCGGAGACGGGACGCGATCGACCGGTCGTCCTGCCGGTTCCGATCATACCTCATTCGGCAGGGGTATGTCTATCATCCGAGGAAAGATCGCCGGGAAGCTTCGAAGATCCGCTGTTGATGCGGATGTTCCGGCGGGTGCCCAGGAGCCACAGCCAGAACCCGGCGCTGCCGGCGGGGTAGATCGGCTCTTTCTTGCGGCGGGTGAAACCGCACCGCTCGCACGAGTAGAGGCGGCGGCGCAGGCCGAGCGTGTTGTGGCCGGGCTCCTTCAGGATTTCGAAGGCGGTGTTCAGCGAGCCGTTGCAGCGGGGGCAGCGTTCGACGAAGAAGACCATGTAGCACAGGAACGCGCCCACGAAGACGGCCAGCAGGATTTCCTTGGAGGTCCAGAGGAAGCCGAGCAGGTCGAACGAGCCGGTCTGGGCCGGCAGGTTCTGGTTTTCTCGCTTCAGCTCGTCGACCAGCATCTTCTTGATCGTCAGGATGCCCTCGAGGAAGCCGCGCCCGTCGTCGTTCTCGGCGTTGCTGGGCAGGATCACCTGGTTGAGAATCTTCTCGCCCATCTCGCGCGTGATCAGGTATTTCAGGCCGATGCCGACTTTGAGGCTGAACTTCCCGTTCAGGGAGTCGCGGGGAAGCGCCGCATAGAGCAGGATGCCGCGTTTGTCGTTCCCGATCGAGCGGATCCATTCCGTGAAGAAGGAGTCGATGCGCTTTGAATAGCTGTCGATATTCTCGAGCATCTCGGTCTTGACCAGGACGCGGATACGCAGCGTCTTTTCGATCTCGCTGCACGCGTCGACGATCTGGAGTTTCACGGACTCCTTCAGCAGGAGCGCCTGGTCGGATACATACCGTTCGGCCTGCGGCTGAGGCGCTGCCGGCTCGCTGGCCTGCTGGGCGAACGCAGCGATCTGCGCCAGGATGACGAGCGCGACGGCGCACAGCATTCCTGCAAGAGCATGCAGCCGGACGCCGCACATCGCTTCGATCCTCTGTCTGATCACGTGCATGACAGGGAACAGCTCAACGGACGCCGTCGATGATGCCCACCCAGCGGATGAGCACATTGCAGTGCGGGCAGGGCTCGGCCCGATTCGTTCCCGCCATCGCGTTGATGAACCCCGGGGAGAGGCTCATGCCGCAGGAAGGGCAGCCGGACTTGTCGGCATCCCAGATCGCGCGGCCTTTCGTCTTGCGCCGGATCTCCTCGTAGAGCTCGAGATCGACGGCGGGGAGCTTCAGGGACGCCTGGCGGCGCTGGGTAAGCTGCAGGTCGGCCTCGCGCTCGAGTTCGGCGATCTCGCCGGCAAGGCGTTTTTTCACGTCGTCGAGATGCTGTTTGCGGCCGGCAAGCAGTTTCGCGGCTTTTCCGATGTCCTTTTCGAGGACCTCGAGCTTTTCCATGTCTTCGAGAACGCGCTCCTCGACGGAGCCGAGAAGCTCCTTGTTTCGGTCGAGTTCGCGCTGGGTCGCCATGTAGGCATTCGGTGTCATGCCGGCGGTCTTGAGGCGAAGCTCGTTGCCGCCGATCTTCTCGGTCAGCGACGCGGCTTCGGACTCGGCTTCCCTGCGGCGGAGGACGATCTTTTTCTGGAGGGCTTCCTTGCGCCGGAGCAGCGTTTCTTCCTCGCCGACCTCGCGTTCCATCTTGAGGCCTTTGTCCTTGAGTTGCCGTATTCGTGACTCGAGGTCATCGACGGCAAGGTCGAAAGCCTGTATTGCCAGTATCGCGGTGCAGTCCTGCACGGCGGCCCTCCTCTCGATTCGGCGTTGGTTCGCAGCGCTGGGGTAGCCTAACAGATGATTCCGACGCTGTCAACCTGCCGCCGCGTTCTATTGACGCCTGTGCTGATGCGTGGTATCATCGTTTTTTCCATTCTTGGAGGTATTCCCAGATGTCTCTCCTCCCCGTCATCGCTATCGTCGGCAGGCCGAACGTCGGCAAGTCGTCGCTCATGAACCGGATCGTCGGATACCGGCACGCCATCGTCGACCCCACCCCCGGCGTCACCCGCGACCGCAACTACGCCGAAGCCGTCTGGAACGGCCGGCGCTTCTACGTCGTCGACACGGGCGGCCTCGACCCCGACGACGAGCAGCCGATCATGATGTCGATCAAGTCACAGGTCGATTTCGCCCTCCGGGAAGCGGCCGCGATCGTCTTTCTCGGCGATGCCCGCGACGGCCTTCACGGCGACGACCAGTCGATTCTCAACCTTCTCCGGAAAAGATGCACCGACAAGCCGTTCTATGTGGCCGTCAACAAGATCGACAACCCGAAAGAAACCGACGTTCTCACGGCGGAGTTCTACAGTCTGGGCGTCGATCGACTGTTCCCGATCTCGGCGGTCCACGGCATCGGCGTCGCCGATCTTCTCGACGTCGTCGTCGAGCCGTTCGAGCGGGAAAGCGAACCCGACGACTCCGTTGCCTCCCCGCCCATGGAGCGCATCGCGATCGTCGGCAAGCCCAACGTGGGCAAGTCGTCCCTGTTCAACCGGCTCCTCGGTCACGACCGCTCGATCGTCGACGACGTTCCGGGCACGACGCGCGACGCGATCACCGTTTCCGTCGACCGGAACGGCCGCACCTACCGGTTCATCGACACGGCCGGTCTGCGCCGCCCCGCGCGTCAGAAAGATAGCGTCGAGTATTTTTCCGTCTTCCGGACCCTCGACGCGATCCAGAAATCCGATCTCGCCGTCCTGGTTCTCGACGCCTCGGAGGGCAAGATCACCGAGCAGGACAAACGGATCGCCGGCCGGGTCGTCGACGCCGGCTCGGGCTGCATCATCGTCTGGAACAAGTGGGACATCGCCGACCGGACGGCCCGCCCCTGGGACGACCTGCTTGTCGAGACGCGCGAAGCCTTCCCCCTGCTGAATTTCGCTCCCGTGACCTCGATCTCGGCGCGCACCGGCCAGCGGGTCGACCGGCTGTTCGACATGGTCGACACGGTGCAGGAAACCGGCCGGCACCGCATCACCGATGAACGGCTCAAGCAGATCCTGTACGAGGCCGTCACGATCCAGCCGCCCCCGACCGTCGCGGGCCGGGCTCTGCATCTCAAGAACCTGCGCCAGCTCAACGGGCCGCCGATCGTCTTCCGACTCGCGGCGTCCGACCCGAAGAACGTCCACTTTTCCTACCAGCGGTATCTTTTGAACCACATCCGCCAGGAGTTCCCATTCGAAGGCTGGCCGATGCGGCTCGCCGTTGGACGCTGACAAGATGACCGGAATCACCTGGCACCCGCTCGCCGTTGGTTATATTCTTGGTTCTATACCATCGGCATGGCTGTTATGCCGCATCTTCTACGGCATCGACATCTTCGAGCACGGCAGCCGGAACATGGGCGCGACCAATGTCCATCGCGTCCTCGGCACGAAGCCCTTCGCGATCACCCTGATCCTCGACATCCTGAAAGGCTTCGCCGCCGTTCTTCTTTCGATCTCTTTCTTTTCGGTTCCGGAAACAGCGGTCCCCACCGGTCTTGCCGCCGGGGCCACCGCGATCGCCGGCCACTCGCTTTCCGTCTGGGTGAAATTCCGGGGCGGAAAAGGCGTCGCGACGGGGCTGGGCGTGTTTCTCGCCCTCGCGCCGAAAGCCTCGGTCACGGCCATGGGGATCTTTCTGCTCGTGCTGGTCTCGAGCGGCTTCGTTTCGCTCGGCTCGATCGCCGCCGCTTCCGCCCTTCCCTTTCTGATTCTCGAGTTCCGGGAGTGCGGCGAGACCTGGCTGTCGCCGTTCGTCGGCTTCTCCGCGGTCGCAGCCCTGTTCATCGTGTACAGGCACAAGGCGAATATCGTCAGGCTCTGGAACGGTGAGGAGAACGCGCTCGGCAGCCGGAAACACGAACCGGAACCGCCCGGGGCGACCCCCGCGGCGTGACAATTTCCTCGAAACGGAGCGTCTGGAACACATGAAGATCGGAGTCATCGGTGCGGGTTCGTGGGGGACCGTCCTCGCGACGCTGCTCTCGAAGAAGGGTAACCAGGTCACTCTCTGGGCGCGCGAGCCTGAGGTCGTTTCCGGCATCAGGAACAGGCGGCGCAACCCTTTTTTCATGAGCGATCTCGAGCTTCCGCCCGAACTGGGCGTCTCGAACGACGCCGCGGAAGTCGCGGCAGGCGCGGACGCCCTTCTGTTTGCCGTTCCCTCGACCCATCTGCGCGGCGTGGCGCACGGACTTCGTGAGCACCTGGCGCGGGTTTCCGGCGTCATCAACGCCGCCAAGGGATTCGAGCCCGCCACCGGCAAGCGTCTCAGCGAAATTCTCGTCGAAGAGTCGGGCGTCGAGCCGGGAAGCGCGTCCGATCACGTCGCCATCCTCTCGGGGCCGAATCTCGCCGGCGAGCTTGCCCAGGGCAAGATCGGCGCATCGGTCATCGCCTGCCCCGACGAATCCTGGTCCACGACGGCGCAGGAGCTCCTCTCGAACGATCATTTCCGGGTCTACCGGCATACCGACCGCACCGGTGTCGAGCTCGGCGGCACCCTGAAAAACGTGTTCGCCATCGGTGCCGGCATCGTCGACGGGCTCGGACTCGGCGACAACGCGAAGGCCGCCTACCTGACGCGCGCCCTTCACGAACTGGTCAGGCTTGGAACGTGCCTCGGAGGCCGGCAGACGACCTTTTACGGCCTTTCGGGCCTCGGCGACCTCATGGCGACCTGCTCATCGCCGCTCTCGCGCAACCACCAGCTCGGCCAGGCCCTCGCCCGCGGCCAGACGCTCGATGAACTGACGCACGGCAGCCGGATGGTCATCGAAGGCGTTGAAACGGCTCGAATGGCAGCCGCGTGGGGGAAAAAACTAACGATTCCCCTTCCCATTACCGAAGAAATATGCAGGGTTCTCTTCGAAGCGCTGCCCCCTCGGGAGGCGGCAAAAAACCTCATGACCCGTTCGTTGAAGGACGAAGAGGCCTAAATTACTCGCGGGAGCTGTGTTCATGCGCCGGAATCTCATCATCGCCGCCTCGATTTTTGGCATCGCCCTCTTTCTCGGCGTCTTCTTCTGGGGGATTTTCTACTTCCAGGGAAAAAGCGGCCGGCCGGGCAGCCCGAGCACGGTCGGCACGCCTGCGCAAACGCAGATCCCTGGCTCGGAGGCACCGATGAGTTCCACGGAAACCGCTCAGGCGACCCTGCGTGACATCGACGTTTCGTTCACGATCGACTCGAAGACGATGAATCTCGGGCCTCAGAAGCTGATCCGCGTCTCGAAGCGCAGCGCCCATGAGCCTCCCCTCGTCGAAGTCGACGTTCAGCTCGCCCACTCTCTCATCTCGGGCCTCCAGGAGCTCGACGTTCACACCGCCATCGAGCCGGCCCGGATCTCGACCGACAAGCAGGGAACCCCCCTGCGCCTCATCCGCGGCTCCGGCAAGCGGGTGATCGACCGCGAGCTCACCCTGCTGACGCTCAAGGACATGGCCTCCCAGGCGGCCGACGCCTCATCGCTCAACGTTCCGATCGTCGTGAAAATCGACGAGGGGTTCGAGGGCTTCGAAGCCCAGCGCCAGAAGCTCGGGTTCGGCATCTGCCTCGGCCGGTTCGAGACGCTTCATGCCGATCATGCCGACGACGAGGCGCGGAACGAGAATCTCCGCATCGCCGCCGGGAAGTGTGACGGGCTCATTCTCGCCCCCGGCGCCGAGTTCAACTTCGACAAGGCCGTCGGCCCCCGCGTTTCGAAGAACGGGTTCAAGATGGCGGGCGTCATTTCGAACGGCCGCGTCATTCCCGGCATGGGCGGCGGCGTCTGCCAGGTCAGCACGACCCTGTACCGCGCGGCCCTGCTTTCCAACGTGAAAATCACCGAGCGGCACAATCACTCGATCTACGAAGGCATTCCCTACGCCGATCGCGGTCTCGACGCGGCCATCGCCTGGGGTTCGAAGAACTTCCGCTTCGTGAACACCCTCGGCGTGCCTCTCCTGATCTCCTGCCGCGGCGGGAACGGCCGGGTCCACGTCGCGTTCCATGCGCCGAGCAAGCCGTTCGACCAGGTCGTGGTCGCGACCCGCAACGAGAAGGCGATCCGCTTCCCCGTCCAGAAGAAAAAGAACGCCCGTCTCAAATCCGGTGAAAAGCGCATCGTGCGGCCCGGCGTGACGGGCTATACGATCGACGCCTACCGCATCGTGACCAGCGGCGGGATGAGCCGGGAAGAGAAGCTGTCCTCCGACAACTACCTCATGTTCCCACAGGTCGAGGAGAGCAGCAACTGATGCGCCCCCGGAATCCGACGGTTTCTTTCAGGCCGTGGCTCGCCGCGGCCGTTCTTCTTTTTCTCGCGTATGCCGGCACGACGTCGACGGCGCTCGAGTTCGCCAACTACGTGACCCGCGGCTACGAAGGAAAGGGCGAGCTCGAGTTCATCATGCCGGAAGACCTCCTGCGCGCCCCGTCCGGAGACATCATCGTCGCCGACCAGAAGAACAACCGCATCCAGGTCCTGACGTCCGAGGGAAATTTCAAGAAATTTTTCACCATCACCGCGCAGACCCCCGGCGTGGCGTCACAGGTCGCGAGTCTCACCGAAACGGAGATCATGGCACTGTTCCCGCCCGAGAAGAAGCGCGAATCCGGCTCGGCGAAAACGCCGAAACCCGTCGAGGTGAAACCCGCCGCCGGCCCGCGGCTCGACAAGCCGGTGGGCCTGGCGTTCGACGGGAAAGGCCATCTGTTCGTCGCCGGGTCGGGAACGGGCCACATCTGGGTCCTGCGCCTGTCCGACGGCGCGCTCGTCGAGGTGATCGGCCGGTTCGGCCGCCAGCAGGGCCAGTTCGACACCCCGCTCGACATCGACATCAGCCCCGACGGAAAGCTCGCGGTCGTCGATTCTGGAAACAAGCGCGTCCAGATCTTCGCTGCAGACCGGACGTTCATCCGCGAAATTCATTACAAGGAAGAGACGAAGAAAAAGGAGCTCCGCTCCCTTTCCCCGCGCGGCGTCTGCTGGCTTCCGACGGGCGATCTCGCCGTTTCCTACCCGACGTTCCACCAGGTCGTGAGCTGGAATCCCGCCGGCAACGTCGTCTGGCGCTACGGCGTGAAAGGGAACCGCAAAGGCGAGTTGAACGAGCCCTCCTACATGATCCCCGGCCCTTCAGGGCATCTGCTGATCGCCGACAGCGGAAATCACCGCATCGTCGAGATCACCTCCAACGGCCTGTTCGCCAAGAACTTCCCCATCGGGCGCGGTACCGGCCCTGGCCGTCTCCTGTGGCCGCGCGGCATGGCCCTCACCGACCAGGATACGCTGCTCGTGAGCGACCAGGGCAACAACCGGATCCATTTTCTCCAGCCGAGCAAGGCCGCCCTGCTTCTTCGCGAGGCGAAACTGCTCGCGAACGAGGACAAGTGGGACGACGCGTATCTTCGCATCGAGCAGGTCCTCAACCTCCAGCCGAACGACCAGGACGCCCGCGCGCTGATGGTGAACGCCCTGCATTATTTTGGCGACCGCGCCATGAACAAGGCCGATTATGAGCACGCCGAGGAGTATCTGCGGCGCATTCTCATCTACAATCCGAACGATCCGAACGTGCAGAAAAAGCTCGATACGCTCTTCTGGGCCTCGAACAAGGACTTGATCGGAAACTTTGTTTTTGGCATCATAGCCGTCATCGCCATTCTCATCCTTTTCTGGATCGTCAAAACCACCCTGAGCCGGCTGATCTTCGGCCACCCGTAGGAGCGCCCCTTTGTCATACCCCCAGAAGCACATCCGTAATTTCTGCATCATCGCTCATATCGACCACGGCAAATCGACGCTGGCCGACCGGCTGATCGAGCATACCGCCACGGTCAGCAAGCGTGAAATGAAGGACCAGATCCTCGACTCAATGGACCTGGAGCGCGAACGCGGCATCACCATCAAGGCGCAGGCGGTCCGGATGGTCTACCACGCGGCAGACGGCCAGGAGTACATGTACAACCTCATCGACACCCCCGGCCACGTCGATTTTTCCTACGAAGTCTCCCGCTCGATCGCTGCCTGCGAGGGCGCCGTCCTGGTCGTCGACGCGAGCCAGGGGGTCGAGGCCCAGACGATGGCGAACGTGACGCTCGCCCTCGCCGGGAATCTCGAGATCCTGCCGGTCATCAACAAGATCGACCTGCCCGCCGCCGATCCTGAAAAGGTGCGCAAGGAGATCGAGAACCTCGTCGGCATCGACTGTTCCGACGCGCTGCTGGTCTCGGCGAAAGAGGGAAAAGGCGTTCCCGAGCTTCTCGAAGCGATCGCGAAGAAGTTCCCGCCCCCCGTCGGCGATCCGAATGCGCCCCTGCGGGCCCTCATATTCGATGCAAAATATGATTCGTACAAGGGTGTCGTCGTCTACTGCCGCGTCGTGGACGGCTCGTTCAGGACCGGCGACCGCATCAAGTTCCTTTCCACCGGCTCCGAGTTCGAAGTCATCGAGACCGGCGTGTTCACTCCCAAGCCGCTCCAGGTTGCCGAGATCTCTGCCGGCAACGTCGGGTATTTCTGCGCCACGATCAAGGAGATGGGCCACGTCCGGATCGGCGACACGATCACGAACGCGGGCAAGAACATCAAGGTGGAGCCGATTCCCGGCTTCAAGGAAGCGAAGCCGATGGTGTTCTGCGGCCTGTATCCCGTCGAGGCGAGCGACTTCGACGAACTGCGCAACGCGCTCGAGAAGCTGACCCTGAACGATTCGAGCCTTTCGTTCGTCCCCGAAAACTCCGTCGCCCTCGGATTCGGCTTCCGATGCGGGTTCCTCGGTCTTCTCCACATGGAGATCGTCCAGGAGCGGCTCGAGCGCGAATACAACCTCGAGCTCGTGACGACGGCCCCCAACGTCATCTACCAGGTGCGCACCGTGGACGGCGTCGAGTCCGAGATCGAGTCGCCGGCGAAACTGCCCGATATCACGAAGGTCGCGGAGGTCCGCGAGCCGTTCGTCCACGCGACGATGTTCATGCCCAAGGATTATATAGGCACGGTCATGGAACTCTGCACCGAGCGCCGCGGCGCGATGAAGCACATGGAATACATCTCGGAAAACCGCGTCTCGATCTCGTTCGATCTGCCGATGGCCGAGATCCTCGTCGACTTCTACGACAAGCTCAAGAGCCGCACCCGGGGCTACGCCTCGATGGACTACGAGCAGATCGGGTTCAGGACGGCCGAGATCATCCGCGTCGACATCCTCGTCAACTCCGAACCCGTCGACGCCCTCTCCTTCCTGACGCACCGAGAGCGGGCCGAGCGCCGCGGCCGGTCGATGATCGAGAAGCTCCGCAAGCTGATTCCCCGGCACCAGTTCCAGATTCCCCTCCAGGCGGCGATCGGAGCGAAGATCATCGCCCGCGAGAATATCGCACCGTATAGAAAAGACGTCATCTCGAAATGCTACGGCGGCGACATCACGAGAAAGCGCAAGCTGCTCGAGAAGCAGAAGGAAGGCAAGCGCCGCCTCAAGATGGTCGGCAACGTCGAGATTCCGCAGGAAGCCTTCATGGCCGTCCTCAAGGTCGAAGACGACTGACGAGTCGCCTATTTATGATCTAGCACTGAAATGAAACGGGAGGGGAGCGCCAAGACCGAACCATGGTCAGGTTTTCACCGTGTAGTACACCGACGCGCCGGAGCAGACATCGCAGGTTTCCTGCGTTTCCCTGCGCGCGATGAAGGACTCGCGGCAACTCGGGCAGCGTTTCGCCGGCAGGATCTCGTCCTTGCCGTATTTGAGCAGCTGGACCCGCTGGATGCCGAGAACCTCCCGTTCGACGCGCGCGAACTCCTCGACCACCTTCTTCGCCGAAGCCTCCCGGGAACGATTGTCCGGAAGGTTTCTCGTTCTATAGAAAAATCGATATAATTCAGGCGTCTTCTCCGGATCGATCCTGTCAAGATCGATGAACACCCGAACCCCCTCCCCGGTTTTCCGGTTGTACAACGCAAAGGCATATCTGCCGATCTCTTCGCGCACCTTGAGGTATCGAACGCCGAAGGTGCAGCCGGCGAGAACCTGGAGGCAGTCGGGCAGGCAGGTCGCGGTTTCGCAGACCGCGTTCAGCTTATCCGAGTTCTCGGGGCCGAGCGCCTCGAGAGCATAGCGAACCATAGCGACACCAATATGAATCCCCGGTGCCCGTTTCGTGTGAAACGCGTATACCCGCTCAACAGCCTGTTCAAACGTTTCTGTCGTCATTCCGTGCTTCCTCGGCCTCACTTTCCTTTTTCATCTGGTCCAGCGACATTCTCGCCGCCCGGCGGACATCGCGGGAAGGATCGCTTTCCATCATCTTGTTCAACGCGAAAAAGATTTCCGCCTTGCTGCCGAACCCCGGCAGTGCTTTCGCGATCGAGTATCGCACATCCTCGGACGGATCCTGGAGTTTCAGAAGATTGTCGAGCGTATCAGGATCGCGCCGTTTGCCCAGCGCCGCGACGGCGCAGGAACGGACGTATTCGTGCTTGTCGTTCAACGCCTCGAGCAGGAGGACGCCGGCCTCCATTCCGACGAAATCGCCAAGGGCGTTCGCCGCGCAGCCGCGGACGTTCGGGCTGTCATGCTTGAGAGCCGCTTCGAGTTTCTCGATCGAGTCGCCGCCCCCGAGGTCAGACTGGAGGCTGCTGAATTTGCTCGACGCATCCCCGCCCTGGCGTTCTTTCGGTTTGGCCGGGCCGGGGGCCGGCTCGAGGGGGGGAATGTTTCCGAGCTTGTCCTGCGTCTGGAACCATTCGATCAGTTCCTGGTCGAGCCGGCGAGAGGCTTCGATCAGATCGTCCAGCACGTCGACGTCGTCGACGGTCATGAGAGCCAGCGAGGCCTTGTAACTCGTTTCCGAGTCGGGATCCCGGAGGGCTTTCCTGAGCAGTTCGACGGCGCTCTCGTTCTTGATCTGGGACACCACGTCGATGAGAGCCCGCTTGAACCGGGCGTTTGCCGTGTCGAGCCGCTTGTCGAGCTCGCCGATGATATCTTCTCCGCCGAGCCCGCCGAGGGCTTTGCCGACCGAGAAACGAACCACTTCGCTGCCGTCGTCGATCTTGCCGAGAAGGGCCTCCATGGCCCGTTTGTCACCGATCGTTCCAAGGGCGTAGGCGACCGAGGAGCGCACGAACTCGTTGTCGTCGTTCAACGCGTCGATCAGGGCGGCGACGGTGTTCTCATCGCGCATGTTGCTCAATGCGGCGGCAGCCGAGTATCTGACGGCGACGTTCTCGTCCTTCAGAGCCTTCAGAAGCGGCATGCCGGCGCGCTCGTCGCCCGAGTCGCCGAGGGCTTCGGCGGCGAGATATCTGACCGACTCGACCTCATACGGGTTCTGGAGCGCCTCGACGAGGGTCGGAACGACCTCGGGATCGTGAATCCCGATCGCCGCTTTCGCGGCCATTTTCCGGAGCTGCTGATCGTTGTCCTTGAGTCCCTTCATGACCAGGTCGCGCCTCGGGATCGGGGTGCCGTCGGACTGGAAATACTCTTTCGGCAGAAGATCGATCTTGAAAACCGTCAGTTCGCGGTATTTGAAGGGATTCACTTCCGGAATGACGGCCAGATCTCTCGATTCTCCGCCCTCTCCCTGTTCCGCGTCCTTGCGCGCTCCCTTGGAGGATGCCCCTTCGCTGGCGAATCCCGAAGCCTCGATCTCCTGGAGCATGCGGATGTCGTTCCTGTGCGTGATCTCGAGGAGCGGTTCGATACCGCGCGGGTCGCCGATTCTACCCAGGGCATCGGCGGCCGCGGCGGAGATTCCCGGGTCCGGTTCGTAGAGAACCTCGATCAGGGTCGGCACAGCTTCGACGAGCGTCAGTTCAGCGGCCCTCCTGATTGCCAGAAGCCGTTCCTGCATCGGCATCGAAAAGCTTCCGATGATGATCGGAAGCTCTTCGGGGCCTGCAACCCGCGCGGGAGGAATCTGCGGGCCGGGTTTTGCCTGGGGTGCCCCTCCCGGTGCGAAGCCCGCTGTTTCCTGGAGCGGCGTTGAAATGACGGGAGCTGGCTCGGATGCCTGTTTGGATGGCTGCTGGGGTTCCGGAGCCGAACCGGATTCTGGAGGCGCGCTTCCCCTCGCCTGAGACGGTGGTTCGAAAAAGGATTTTCGCGGCTCTTCCTGCCGTTTTGTCTCGGCACGCGATTCCTGCTGGGGAGGCGCCGTTTCCTGCCGCAATGACGCTCTGCGGCGCAGGTAGAATCGTATTCCAGCGATCGCCACGAGGACGACCAGCATGGAAATGATGATCATGTCTATTGCAGGCATCATCTTCATGTATCGGTCCATTCGGGCATTTTTCTTAATCGACGCCCGTTGCGGTCGATCGGCGAAGGGTGTAGTACTGGAGCATGCACCAGATCGGACAGGTCATCATCGCGGACGACGTGTGGGAAACGCGTTTCGCCTGCGATCTTTCGTCGTGCAAGGGATGCTGCTGTGCGATCGGCGACCGCGGCACGCCGATCGACCAGGATGAAGCGGACAAGCTGGCGACCCTGTTCCCCATCGTTCAGGGACGCCTTTCGAAAGCCTCGATCCAGTTTCTCAGGAACGGGATCACGGAGACGCACAAGGGGCGCCTGTATATCCGGGAAGTCAGCCGCAATGCCCCCTGCCCGTTCGCCTATCATGGCCGGGAAAACGTGCTGTACTGTTCGATCCATTCCCACTGCCTCGACGAAGGGCTCCCCGTCACGGCATGGAAGCCCTCCTGGTGCAGCCTTTTTCCGTTCGTCCTCCAGAAGTCAGGCGACCAGTGGATGTTGAACCAGTATATCGCCCCCCACTGCCGGTCGGTCGCCAACGCGCCGCTCATGCTCGATTGGGGCGCGAAACTCCTGGGAGAGTATCTCGGCGATGCCTGGCGCGTCGAGCTCGGGCGCGAACTCGACAAGGCCTTCGGCCGAAACCGGGCGTGACATTCGTGACACGCCTTTTTCCGATCGAACCGGGGCGAGCCCCTCAGAGAAAGGATTTCCGGCTTTTCCCGTTCCTCTCGACCCGCGACACGTTTGTCGCACCGCGAGAGGGCCGATTTTCACCCCAGCGGCAGGAACTCGCTTCCGATCGAGGATTTCGGCACATGGCATTCGATTTGCTTGTTTGATGGCGTGATTCAATATCACCAAGGAGGATGGGATATGGGTATTTTCAAGCGGATTTCACTGATCATCCGGTCGAACATCAACGCACTGATCGAGAAAGCGGAAGACCCCGAAAAGATGCTCGACCAGATCATCGCCGACATGAACGAGAACATGCGCGAGATCAAGCTGCAGATCGCCCGTTCGATGAAGGACGAGAAACTGCTCGAACACAAGGTCGACGAAAACCGGAAGCTGGCCGGCGAGTATGAGAGCAAGGCCCTGCTGGCGCTCGAGAAGAACAGCGAAGACCTCGCCCGCGAGGCGTTGAAGCGCAAGAAGTCGTATGCCGACATCACGACGTCGCTCGAGACCGAGCTCGACGAGCAGCGCAAGGCCGTCGAACTGCTCAAGACCAGCTACAAGGCCCTCGAGCTCAAGATCGAGGAAGCGAAGAACAAGCGCCAGGTCCTGCTGAGCCGCCAGAAGCGCGCCGAAACCCGGATCGATCTCACCGACACGGTCAGCAGCATCAACGAGCAGGCCGATCTGTTCGACGCCTTCGACCGCATGGCCGACAAGGTTGCGAAGACCGAAGCCATGGCCGGCGCCCTCGCCGAGCTCGACAAGGCGACGATCGAGCAGAAGTTCGAGCAGCTCGAGCGCGATCGGTCGATCGACGATGACCTCAAGGCCCTCAAGGAAAAAATGAAAAAATAACCGCCCGCGAACTCACCACCAAGAACATGTTGGGCACAGAGGTTTCACAGAGATTTTCTTTTTCTCTGTGAAGCCTTTGTGGTCTTCACGCCCTCTGTGATGACGCTGTTTTCCGGGGCGGGTCAGCGGATGACGGGTTTGATCGAGACGGGCGGTCTGCGGTCGGGGAAGTTCAGCTCGTCGACGCGGGCGAAGTATTCCTTGGCGAGGTCCGGCTGCTCGAGTTCCATCAGGATCTCGCCGGCCCGATAGTAGAGCTCGGGGTCTTCCGGCCGCTGGTCCATCAGTTCGCGAACGAGACGAAACGCCTCCTCATGATAGCCCTTGCTCGAGAGCACACGACTCAAAAACCATTTCGCGCCTGGGTGGTAGGGATCGACCCGGAGGGTTCGGCGATACTCCTTGATCGCTTCATCTTCCATCTGGAGGCTGGAATACAGGTTTCCGATCTGGTAGCTGTATTCGGGATTGTCCGGTCGTTTCATCCGCATGAACTTGAGCCGCTGGAGATATCGCTCACGATCCTCGTTCACCTCGCCCGTGATGCCCGGATCACCGGCCAGAATCACGGAGAACGCCGACACGAGAAACGCGAGGGCCGTCAGCAGCAACACCAGCCGCGCCGCACTCCCGGCTTTCGGGTTGATGCCGGGGGTCAGAATCCCGAGAGGATGTAGGCCAGCCTGACCACGGTGAGCAGCACCGCGAGATGCATCGCGAAGCGCAGCATGAGAACCACCTTCCCCGCGCTGACGCCGAAGACCGAGCTTACCGTGTTCCTGTACAGCCATCCGATTCCTTCCTCGAAAACATCGGGGTAAAACCAGTCGAGAAGCGACAGACCCACCAAAGCGAGAAAGGCGACCTGATACCCGAGGTTTCCCGGCTTGCCCTTCTTTTCGGGAGTCTGTTCCGGGTTGTCGGTCGAAGGGGGCGTTTTGTTTACAATCGTCGTCTGCTTTCGCAGGACTTTTCGAAGCGGGTCGAACCGCAGCAGGCAGTGACACAGGGGGCACGCAAGCGACTCGGGCATGGCGCCCGGCTCGCTCCAGAGGAACGGTTTCAGGCAGTTGGGGCACATGTAGGTCGGCTTCTGGCGGTCTTTCGCCTCCTGGATTTTTTCGCGGCAGAGGCGCATCCATTCGAGGACGTTGTTCCGGTCTTCCGGGCTGATGACGACGGCCAGAGACGCCTCGAAGAGGGGAAGCGCGGCCGCGTAGTTCCCTGCCTGGAACTGCTCGCCCGCTTCGTCGATGAACGTTTTCAGACGCTCTCTCGCCCGCTCATTTTCGGCCTGGACAAAATGCGTGAGGGACGGCGGCGCGGCCGCGGGGGCGGTGCCGGCGACGGCGGCGGGCTGTTCGTGGTTTCGACCGTTGTCTGAAGGCGGTTCGCCTCTGTGTGTCTGAAACCGTTCCAACTCCTCGATGATGACGGCGCAGTTGTCAGGCCGCATGTCGGGATTCAGGTCGAGCATGCGGAAGGTCAGGGTGTCCCAGTATTGGTGGATGGGTTTGTAGCAGGACGGCGGCTGGAAGATTCCCAACGGAAGCAGGCCGCCGGTGAGCATTTCGTATAACACGACTCCGACGGCGTAGATGTCGGTCTTGTGCGTCACGGCCTTGGGGTTGATGCGCTGTTCGGGCGACATGTAGTTTTCGGTGCCCATGAACGCGTTGGTTTTCGTCAGCGACTGCTGGTCGCTCGTCGTTCCGAACTTGCGCGCGAGGCCGAAATCCGTGACTTTCACGTTCGACTGCCGGTCGAACATGATATTTTCGGGTTTTATATCCCTATGAATAATACCATGGGCATGCGCATGGTTCAGGGCACGAAGAATGCCAAGAGCGATGTCGATGATGCGTCCCTCGGTCAGGCCGCCGTCACGGATCACCTGCCGGAGCGTTCCGCCTTCGACCAGTTCCATCACGAAATACTTGAAGGACGCGGCGGAGCCCTGGTCGATGACGCGCACGATGTTCGGGTGGTTCAGGCCGGCCATCAGGGCCATTTCGCGCTCGAACCGCTCGATCAGGTCGGGCGATTCGAGGCTCTCGTGGGTCATGACCTTCAGCGCGTAGACGTTGTTCGCCGGATCGACCGCCGAGTAGACCTGGCCCATCCCCCCCTGGCCCAGAAGTTTGACCAGACGGTAGTTGCCGAGGGTCTCGATGGCCTGGGCCTGCTTCGAATCGATCTCGTTCGCGCAGTTCGGGCAGAAGATCTTGCCCGCATCAGGCGAATCGAGAACCTCGAAATCGAGCCCGCAGTATTGGCAGATGATCTGCCGTAGCATCAGACGCTCCTCACGATCGACCGCCCGCGGTTTTCCCCACGCGTCGTCCCCGGCCTGTTTCCTCCGGCTCGGTGCAGTCCATTATACCCGATTATCGACATCCGTAATACACCATATTACATCCGGTGAAGCTCCGTTTTCACAACCGCTGAATCATGGTGATACAAAGATTGTTTCACCACAAAACAACCGTTCTCTATCCGTAGGGCGGTTCGCGAACCACCCCTTCATCGCAAGGCGAGTGCCGGGGTGAGATTTCAGGTCTCTGTGATTCACGTCGTTTCCTGGGTTACTTTTGATGTTGGGTGGTTCGGTCTTTTTTCTGATACCATATCATTCATGATGAACCCGAATCGCCCCTCCGGCGTCTGATAGACGGAGGGCCTGACATGGACTGCAAGCAATTCAAAAGCATCCTGGAATCGGCCGACACGCTCGGCGTTCCGGCTGAACTGAAAGAGCACGGCAAAAGCTGCCCGTCGTGCGCCAGGCTCCTGGAAGCCCAGGAGCGGATGGCGCTCGGCCTCGAGATCAACCGCCGGGCCGTTCGCGCCCCGGATCTCACGGCGCACATCATGCAGCGGGTCTCGCAGGAAAAGCCGTCGGCATCCGATTCCCCCAGCTTGATCGAACGTCTGATCGCGCTGGTGGCGCCGAAGACGCCGTTCGCATCTTCCGTCTTCTACGTCGCAGCCGGCGTCGTCATCGTCGCCCTGTGCCACGCGGTCATCGACCGCGGATCGGAGCTCCAGGATCTGCGACGGCACCACGCCTGGCGCATGGTATCGGCCGAAGGCAGCATCTCGGGGGTGTCTCCCGACGCGAAGACGAAAGGCGTCGCTTTCGGCACGCGGCTCGCCTGCGAAGCCGGCGCGACCGCACGGGTCGAGCTCGGCGACCGGTTCCGGCTTACCCTGAACGGAGCGAAAGCCGTCCTGGCCTCCGGCCAGGTCGATCTCGAGTCTGGAAGTATAGATGCAGATATTGTTCATATCCCGAACGTCGTTCCTTTCCTGATCAAAACGCCTCATGCCGACGTCACGGACATCGGCACGGTGTTCACCGTGACCGTTCTGAACGGTTCGACGACGGTCCGTCTCCACTCGGGCGAGGTCCGGATCACATCCGCCGCCACGCACGAGTCGCGGGAATTGAAACCGTCCGAGGAGCTGACGATCGGCTCCGGCGGCTTCGTCCATCCAAGATCGCCTGTATCCAAAGATCCGGCCACGGTCCCGGTTGCCCCGGATTTCCGAAGAATACAGCCGCCCGACGAATGACCATCGCTCCGAACCATTCCGGTCCGCCCGACGGCGATCTCGTCCGAGAAGCCCTTCGGGGCAACGCGCATGCGTTCGAAACGCTCGTCAGCCGACACCACCAGAGCGTCTACCGCTTCCTGTATCATTTCATGGGGAACGCGGCTGACGCCGAGGACATCACCCAGGAAACGTTTCTGAACATTCACCGCAAACTGAAGAGCCACAACCCGGCCCAGTCGTTCACTGCCTGGATGATCACGATCGCGCGGAACCTCGCGATCTCGCATCACCGGCGCCGGACGCCGTCCCCCCTCGATCCGGCGCTGCTCGCCGCCGCGATCAAGGGCGTCACCCCCACCCCCGAATCCGAGCTTCTCGCGAAGGAAGCCGGCGAAGAGGTCCACGCGGCGCTCCAGCGACTTCCTGAAGAGATCAGGGAAGTCCTCATCATGCGCTATCTCATGGACATCCCCCTTCAGCAGGTCGCCGAGATGCTGAACATCCCCGAGGGAACGGCGAAATCGAGGCTGTTCAAGGCCCGCAACGTCCTCCGGGAGCAGATGGAACGCAACAATCACCGGGTGATGCAGGCGCAGTCCGCCTGAACGTTTTTCCCTTCGCGGCGGGCATGTCGGGGCGTCATTTTCGCATCATTTCCGGGATGGGCGGCTTTGAAACCCGTCCCAGCAAGTCGTGTAGCGCGAGGAATTTCAGCGACGTCGTCGGCAACCGGCTCCCGACTTGAATTACAGCGATCATGATTCAAGAGTTCCGTTGAATGCCCGCCGTTCGCCCTGAGCGTGTCGAAGGGCGAGAGCTTTTCGTGCTTCGACAGGCTCAGCACGAACGGGAATGCGAAATGTATCGTTATTATGCATGAATCCAATGACGCACTCAGCACAACACCCCGGGGAGATCCCCGGGGTGTTGTTGTAGAGCGGATGGTATTGAATTATTCTTCGGAGGGCTGCTCGACGCGCGTGGCCTCGCCTTCGGTGTCGGTCGTGGTTTCGGTCGTGCCCTGCTCGGCGTCCTTGGTGGTGTCGGCCTTGTTGCCGGCATCGACGGCGGCCTGGGCGTCGGTCGCGGTCTTGTCGGCGACCTTGCCGCCTTCTTCCCAGCCGGTCTTGGCGGCGCCGGTGATGCCCTTGATGATGTCGGAGAATTTCTGGTCGGTGTCGGCGGCGGTCTGGCCAACCTTCTCGATGGCCTTACCGGCGTAATCGAGGGCGGTTCCGACCTTGATCAGGATCTTGCCCACCGTGACAAGGGCGGCGCCGATGGCGGACGTCCACGGAATCGCCTTGAGGGCGGTACCGATGGAAACGAGGGCGGTTCCGACGGTCTTGAGGAGCTGGCCGATCTTCTGGAGCAACTGGCCGATCTTGATCAGTGCCTTCTGGGCGGCGGCCTTGATCTTGGTCAGCTTTTCGAAGGTGTCTCCGCCGCCCTTGGCGGCGGCGCCGATATCCTTGACGCTTCCGGCGGCTTCCTTGGCGGTGCCCTTCACGTCATTGACCTGGGTCTTCGACTCGCTCAGCTGCTTGTTCGCATCGCGGATCTTCCGCTTGGTGCCGCTGCCCATCCATTTGTTGGTCTTGGCGGCCTTGGTGTTGTTCAGAATGTTGCTCGCACCATCCACCTGCTCGCTGCCGGCCTGGGATTCTTTATTGGCGGCTCCGGTCGCATCGCGCTGCTGCTCAGAGGTCGGCGTGACCGCTTCCTCGGAGGACGCAGGCTGGGCTTGCTCCGTCGTCGCACCCGCGGTTTCCGCATCGGCGGCGAGAACGGCCATGTTGATGGCAAAGGGCTCGATCACCATCAGTGCCACAAGGACCCAGGTCACAAAAAAGCGCGCTCGTTTCATTGCGTTTCCTCCTGAATGATTTTTCGAATTTCGAAGGGATTTCACAAACCAGACGCGAACGAACCGATCGAGGTTCATGAAAAAATCCACATTAATTATGATAGGTTTCGTAATTCCAAGTCAAATGATTCAGGCTGCTCGAGATGAAGTTGCTCGAGATCGTCGTCGTCAGCTCGAGCGGTTTCCCGATACTCGTGGAACCGTACATCTCTTTCCCCTCGTGGATCAAGAGGCGCACCCACAGCAGCGGAACGGCGGGATTCACCATGTGCGTGTACAGCCGGAATTCGACGGTCTCGAAGCCCTTGAAACTCCGCTCGGATCCCTTGTATTTCCGTTTCAGGGTCTTCGTCGCGGCATCGAACGTGTATTGGACGTGCTCCACGCGGGGTTTCGAGCCGGCATCGAACTCGAAACGGTAGAACGAGAGACCGTCCTGCGTGACCTGGATGGGATCGCCGAAGGGAGAGGCCCAGCCGGGCGGATCCTTGAAAAGGAATTTTCTGAGCCTGTTCACGTAGATGTAGGCGGTCGCCGGGGACCCGCCGTCCTTGAACCGCGGACATGCCGAGGAGAAGTCGCGGCGGAGATGGTTGACGGCGAGACGCGCATCCTGGAGGTTCTGGAGGTTCACCGTCCCGTACAGGTAATGGTTCCGGACGCTGGAGAGGAGCTTATATATCATAAGAAATACAACCAAGGCGACGGCGACGCTGGCGATCATCTCGACCATGGTGAACGCCGAGCGATCCCTGAAACGCCGTTTCATGTCAGTAATCGATGCGATTGTCATGTGTCACCAGCGTCGTGAGAGTGATCTTGCGCATGCGTTCCCCGGCGGGATCCATCAGGTTGGTCGGCGCCCGCCCCTCGTTCCACCGGACCTCGACCCTGACCTCGCTGAGGTATCCGGCCCCGACGCCCGACGTGACCGGGACGACGCTGATGCTCCGGATGAAAAACGCCGTATTATATTGATCGGAATACCCGATATCCCTGGAGATGATGCCGTCGGCATCCCATTTCGGGTTCAGCGGATCGGCCGTGTCGACATCCGCAGGCCCGGTCGTGCCTCCGCCGACATCCACGATGAGGGAGCCGCCGCAGCCGCTCAGGTTCGTGTCGAGATTCGCCGTGTCGGTCGCGATCATCGCCCACTCGAGCGCCTCGTTGGCCAGTTCCATCGCGCGAAGGTAGTTGATGGCCTTCGAGGTCTCGGACCGGGAGGAGGAAACCATCATCATGATCGGAATCGAGCACACTGCCGCGATCAGGGTCGCGACGATGATCTCGATGAAGCCGAA
This sequence comes from uncultured bacterium, assembly GCA_964389325.1. Lineage (GTDB taxonomy): Bacteria > Muiribacteriota > Ozemobacteria > Ozemobacterales > Ozemobacteraceae > MWAR01. The sequence goes on from CAYMEN010000018.1 coordinate 85,614, forward strand.
GCCGAAGTTCGCCCTCATTTTCCGCCCTCCGTCCGGCCTGGCCTGCCCGCGTTGCCCGTGCCGGAAGCGGTGTATGCGTCGGGCTTGACGGCTTTCCCGCGTTCGGCCAGCTCCTGCATCTCTTTCCCGTCCTCTTCGGGCGTCGCCACGGCGAGGAAAAATCTCGGCGGAGGCGACAGATCGACCGGGGCCGCCGGTTGCCTGCGGTGGTTCGATGTTCGCGCGCCGGCGGGCGGCTCATCCGGCCCAGAAACATCAGAAACATTTGCCGTCCCGCTGTCGGCGATGACCTGGTCCGGTGTTTCCAGGGGGGTTCCGTAGTGTTTCCGGAGGAGGGTGAGCGTGATGATCATCATGCAGAAGACCGTGAGAACGATGAGCCATCTGTTCCGGTCCATCAGAAGGACTCCCTCCCCTCGGCGTTCATGCTGAACATCGTCCGGACCGCGCCGATGCTCGCCCGGAACGGGTCGTTCACGGGCGGTTTGGGGTGGTAGATCATCGGATCGTGCTCGATCGTCAGGGTCCCGTCGAGGGGGAGGCCGGTATTGCCGGACTCGGTGAAGAGATAATCGACCACCAGGTTGCCGAAAATTTTAACCCGCTTGTTGTTGGGGTTAAAGCTGCCCTGGGCGGTGAGATTCGAGGGATCCCGGGCGGAACTCGGGGCGAGGTAGGTCGTCGCGATGAGCGAGGCTTCGATCTCCACATCGCTTCCGGGCGCATCCACGATGAAATCGCCGTCCAGCAGGAGGATCCGGAGGGTCTGGTCGGAATCGCGGCCGTCCTTCTTCAGGAAGTTCCCGATCCTGCAGTTTCCCTTGCCAAGGAATATCAGGCCGCGGCCGGCGAATTGATCGACCCGGGACAGGTCGAGGTCGCCCTCGGTGATATACATATATCCATCGATATATAGCGTATTTTTCCCATCTTCACGGACGACGCGTTCGCGAAGGAAGGCCGGCGGATCGTAGTAGTTGCGGCTGCACATCACCTCGTCGACGATGCGGAACATCTTGTGACCTGGTTTCACCGTCTTTCCCGGTTTGACGACCTGCTGCGGGTCGGCGATCACCCCGTCGGTCTTCGGATCGTACGTGCCGTCGCTGCCGTCGGTCTTCGTGATCCTCACGGTCCCCGTCGCGAACATCGTGTTGAGCGGGATCGTGTCGATCGCCCGGCTCATCAGCGACCGGTCCGCGAGATACCCCTTCGCGGGCGACGAGGGCAGGCACTTGGAAAACAGCCGGTCGTTCGCGAGGCTTGTCGAGGGTTTATTGAGGAAGGTGTCGTCCTGGCCGAGAACGTCGTCGGTTCTGTAGTAGTCGAGCGGAACAGGCGCCAGGACGCAGGGGACCTGGGTGTTCAGAAGAGTGAAGGTCGCGTTCACCTCGTCGAAGTAGGCGATCTTGAAAAAGCGCAGAAACGCGTTTCCCTCGACGAGAAGCGGAACGTTCGCGGACGGCCCGCACAGCTTCGCCATCTTTCCCACGAAAGCCCGCTCGCGGTTCCAGGGAGCGTGCGACGAGTCGTCCTCCGGCCGGATGTTCTGATACATCCAGGGGCCGACCTTGTTCGTCTCCTCGGACTGCGTCGCGAGGCCGACGAGCCGGGCGTCGCCCATGAGCGTCGAAGGCACCGGCAGGCGGGTCGAACCGGTGAGGTCCCATGCGGTGGAGGTGTCGGTGTATCCCCATCGGTAGACCCAGTTGTCGATGCAGGTCTGGACGATCAGGTTGAAGGCTTTGCTCGCCGAGAAATCCGTTCCTGCCGCAGCGACCTTCGCTTTGTAATCGTCACAGAGAACCCATGCGGCGGAGTTGTCGTTCCCTCCGGCCGCGTCGAGAGCATCGGCGCATTTCTGCTTCAGTTCAGCCCCCCCCACGTAGGTGTTTGTACCGAGAAACGCGTTCGCGGCGCGGTTGATCATGTCGCGGAACTGGTCTTTGATCTGCCTGACTTTATAGAAGTCAGAAACGCCGAACGGCGCCACATCGAGGTATTTGTCGTTGTTCACGGCGAAAAACACCTTGAACGGATCGGAATCGATGCCGGGAAAGGCGGTGCGCGCGGCGGTGACCGCGATTCCGAGCAGGGGGGCGATGAGATTCCACTGCTCGCCGAAGCAGACGTCGAACCACAGCCGGGGTGAAGCTGTCGGCGACTCGTATTCCCGTGATTTCGGATAGAAATGGTTTCCCACATAAACGGTGGAGTAGACGCCCGCCGAAAAAACGGGCGGAATGCCTTTGACGACGATGCGACGCCGGGGGTTGTTCCAGTCGGGGCAGTAGTTTTTCACGAAAAGCGCGTACCGGTCGAAAAAGTGGCGCATGTCGACGATCTTGACGTCGCGGCGTTCCTTCACCTCGATCTTCGTCTGGTCGCCAGCGAGATGCGACGCTCTGGAAACGATCTCGAGATACCCGCTGAATCCCGCGGTTCCGGATACGGTCGTCCGTTTCTCGAGCACCAGTTTCGCCTGGCTTTTGAGGGCGATGTTGTACCCCGCGCGCGTGACCATGTCCTGCGTGAGGACGGGCGTGTAATCGTCACGGAAAATGCTCGCCGACCACGGCAGCGTCGGCGGGGTGTTTTTGACTTCGAGATTGATCGCCTTGCGGAACACGGTATAGAACTCGTTTTCGGATCCGCCCTGGACATGGGCGTTAGCCTGGCTCCGGAGAATGGCGACGATCTCGTTGTTTGCCGCCTGGGCGAGCATGGCAAGGCGGTTCTGGTCGATCGATTTCGAGAGCTGCTCGATGGCGCCGCCCTTGAACGTGCTCAGCGAGAACGCCATGACGGCCATGACGAGGAAGACCGCAAGCACGACGAAAAACACGACGCCGGCGCGGCGAGACTCGCATCGGTTGCATTCTCCGACGTACATGAGGGTTTCCGTCTGTTTTTTTTTCATGGCCTATATGTATTTTACCGGAATTTTCCCCGTCTTTCCACAAACAGGTTGTTCTATTGCCCCAGGAGATTGAAGGCCACCCGTTCGCCCTGAGCTTGTCGAAGGGCGAGAGTCTCTCGTGCTTCGACAGGCTCAGCACGAACGGAAAAGCAAACGTTGAATTTCCGTGATGTTCAGCCGTTGCGAAAACTGATGTGCCTGTTCTGATGTGGCCATGCATTTTTCGATTCGGCGGGGGTGTGGTATAGTTAAGAGCCAGAGACCCCTCAGGAGGATTGTACCCGATGAAATCGTTCCAACCGACATCCCGGCGCTTCCACCTCGTGCGCTCCGCCCTTGCGGCCGTGCTGACCGCCCTGCTGTTCTGCGGAATCGCCTCCGCCGCCCAGGAGCCTGCTTCCGCCGTCACCGGCACGTCGCGCACGGCAGAAAAAGCCGGCGATGCGCGGTTTCTGGTCACCGTCACCAGGTTCGGCACCTTCCTGAAATCCCCCGACAAGGAGCCGCTCGAGTTCTTCAGGCGGCTCGCCCGCATGCTCTCGCCCCAGATCGAGAAGCATCTCGGCAAGCCGTATGACGCGGCCGACTTCGTTCCTGCCGTAACGGCCGGCAAGCCGGAAAAGCCGAAGCCAATCAAGGCCGACATCTGGACGGATGCGCAGAAGGCAGCCGTCGAACAGCTCAGGATCAGGCAGACGGGCCTGCTCGGC
>CAYMEN010000019.1:0-69606 GCA_964389325.1 uncultured bacterium
TCTTCACCTGCTTCAGGCCGCCTTCAGGAACCTCGCCCGTCGGGTCGATGCCCTTCTTCAGCAGAGCGACTTTCGCCGCATTGCAGTCGAACCCCACAACCCGGAACTTCTTCGCAAACGCATGAGCGAGCGGCAGACCGACATACCCAAGTCCCACAACGGCGAGGGCGGTTTTCTTCTTCTGCAACTCGTTCCAAAGGGTCTTCATCGATTCAATCCTCTGATTCACGTATCGTAACGGTATCGTTCCGGCCCGCATCGGGGCGCGTCGAGGATAGCACTTCCACCTATCGAATTCAACACAAATACCAATTTGAAGCATGTCCTGAGCCTGTCGAAGGGGGGGCGAGAGGCTCTCGTGCTTCGACAGGCTCAGCACGAACGGTACCGAGTATGCAGGTGATTGTCGTGCTCCTTGCGAGATAAGTAGTAGGGGCGGTTCGCGAACCGCCTTTGCCGGCCTGTGGATAAAAATCCCAATTTTCGTTCGTGGTGAGGTATCGAACCACGAACATCCTTGTTCATGAGTTTTCGGTCACCCTTCGATACCTCAGGATGACCGGAACCTGTTTAATCCACAGCCTGCTACGGCATTCAGCAGAGGAAGCGCTCGGCGAGATGTTTCTCCTGGCGGAGCATGAAGGTTTTCACCTGTGGCCAGGTCAGGTCACGCAAGGAGATTGGGTCTGGGTCAGCTTCGGCGTCGGCGAAATAGACGAGGGATCGCAGGAGGTGATAACAGTTCACACGGCGTTCGCCGAATTTTTCGAGGACCCACTGTTTGACCTTCTCGGAAGAAGCATGCTGAAGGATTTCATACAGATCGAAGAAATCCTTCTTCGTTCCACGCTGGCCGATGGCGATCACCTTCATCGCCGCAATATCAGGCAGTACAGCAAGGCGAATGCCTTCGAATTCCACCGGCGATTCCAATAAGGGGTAGGAATACGTGAAAAACGAACACTTCACCCCGTCCAGGGATCCATGGAGCGTCCCTGTTTCCATTGAACGTATTTCGCCATTCCGGGCGACCAGTGCATCACCCAGGAAAGATTCGTCAAAATCAGAGGCAGTGAAGAAATCCAGATCGACACTCCGGCGATGGCCGAGGTGAAAGGCCAGAGCGGTGCCGCCGGCGAGATAGAAGTCTTTGCCCGCGACGACCGGTCGAAGCAGTTCTATTGCCCGGTGAACGGCAGGGGGGGCGGATTCTGGAAACATCTGACCTCCTCGTGAGGAATTTCCAAATGAATGGCCCAGAAATTCGCGGTTCTGCTGTCCAGGCGACGAGACAGACACACGACTTCCCGAATCTCGGCTTCGGAATAGATCGAAAGAAGCCATCGAATCTCTCCTGGCCGGCCCAGGGTGAGCACCCGCTCGATGACGAACTGCCGGTGTCTCACCGGATCGACCGTCGCGGGATCGACATCCCAGAACAATTCCCGGGGAAAACCGTCAGGAAGACCCATCACGCTTTCTCGATCCTACGCAAGTTCATCGCTGTCATCTCCCTGCCTGTACGGTTGAACGTCAGCTTTGATCATACCCTGGGCTGGGCTTCCGGAGCAAATCCGGGGCAAACTTCCATCGGCTCAACTCGGGGGACGTGATCCCGGGTTCGTCTCGATTGGATGAAAAGGAGATCCACGGTTCAGGCTGATCCGAAGATCGGCGGGGGTTGTCTCACGCTCTTCGGCGGCTTGGGGAAGATATCGTCGAGGATGATCGACAAACCGGGAAAGATTTCTGAAGACAACGTCATCGTGCGATCGAAGGTCAGTGGGCGACCGTAGCGGCTGTCGGGGCCGAGGTTGAAGCGCATGACGTCGCCGTTGGGATCGACGATCCAGAATTCGCGCACCCCGTGATGCTCGTAGAGATTCAGCTTGCGGACACGGTCCTTCGACGACGTCGACGGGGAAAGGATCTCGACGATCAGGTCTGGGGCTCCGCGGCATCCTTTGTCGTCGAGCTTCGATTCATCGCAAACGACGACGATGTCGGGCTGGACGACGGTTTTGATCTCTTCATCGGCTTCTTTCCGCTTGGGCAGACGAACATCGAAGGGGGCGGCATAGACCCGGCAGGGCTTTCCCTTGAAGAAGGAATGGAACTGTGCGAACAGTTCCCCGGAGATTTCCTGGTGCAGCCGCCCGGGCCCCGGCGTCATGTCGAAAACCTCGCCCTCGATGAGTTCGCAGCGGATCTCGTCGGACCAGGTGCAATAATCACCGTATGTGTAAGGGATGCCAGTCATTTTCTTGGGCTCGGGCATGGATGGCTCTCCTTGTCATCAAGGCCGGGTCGGCATTGCGGATGCCTTCATTCTAGCATGGTTTGACGAATCTCTCATGATGGCTTTCACAGCAAGGTTGCGAGGTTTGCCAGGGTCAGGAGGGCGGCCTCGGATTGGCGTTCCAGGAAGGGAGCCACGTCCTGGGCGAGCTTGCTGACGTCCAACGAATCCAGGCGGTCTCGAACCAGATCACGCCAGGAGGAGGCATCGACGAGGCTGGTTCCCTGGGTCTGATCGAGAGCGGCCTGAAGGAATTCGACGTTGGGTGTGAGCGGGGGACGCCGTGAAAGGTACCAGACGAGGTCATACCAGTCGCGGCCTTTGGGGTGTGGACGGCATAGAATGGCGTGGAGCTTGCCGGACATCAATGACGGCAGATCATGATGCTGGACGAAAAACGTCAGATGACGCGTGATGATACGGCGTTCGCAGTGGCCGCCAGGCGGGGGACGGGTGTCGATTTCGAGTTTGATCGATAGTTTCTGCTCAGGTCTCCCGGACAAACCGGCTGTCTTCAGCAGGCCTGGGATGCGGATCCAGGCTGTGTTCACGGTTCTTCGATCATTCCAGGTCACTTCGGGATGGAAGCCGGAAAGGGTCAGATCGCGCTTCAGCCGTCCCAACCAGAGAGTTGGGGTGTACCCGTCGGCGGTGGATACTGAAAAATCGAGGTCTTCCGAGAACCTGGGAAGGTCGTGAAGGAACCGAAGAGCCGTTCCGCCGACGAACACCAGGGGGCGGAATGCTTCCGACTCGTGAAACGAGCGCAGGATGAACGCCTGAAGATACTCCCGGAGCCGATTGAGCGCCAGGCCAGGATCGGTGATTCCCTGAATGAGCGACAAGGCTTTTTCCATCAGAGAAGAACCGTCCCTTCGTCGGCCCTGGCGCGCAGGTCGAGCCAGCGGTCGACCGCACGGGCCAGGCGCGGACGGGCGAATCTTCCGGCAAACGCGCGAAGACGCTCTTCATTCACCACGTCAGTATTTTGATAGCGCATTTCCTCGAGCCGTTTCGTTGTCCATTCCCCCGGAGTGAGGTGCCAATGGTCCAGGAGAGCTTTTTCCGGTTCGGCAACGACGATCTTGGAAGGGCCGAACAGTTCTTCGCGATACCCGAAGAAGGCTTCCTGCTTGATGTTGCGATATTCGAAGACCCCGATGGGGTTTTCGAAGAGCCGGGGAGCACGAGGAGTCACGCTGGTGAGCCTGACCGCCCGCTCGGGAATCAGGTCATAGAACGCCAATGCCCACAGGCCACTGAGATACGACGGGGAATAGAGCAGATGCGCCAGGCCGGCAGGTGTGGCGGGGGCCGCCCGGTAGATATCGGCAAGCGCATACATGCCGCGGCGGAGGCTGATGATCTTGCCGGCTTTCTGCCAGCGGCCAAGCTGGGCTCTAAGATTGCTTCGGGTGTCATCTGCCGCTTGGGCCAGCAAATGGAGGTCGAAACAGGGCAGGGGCCGAACGAGCCGAACCAGGGCTTCGAAATTCATACACAAAAGATATCAAATATGTATAATATTGTAAACAAAAAATATGACATCGGGTATTCGGAACGTCAGTTGATATTCCAGATGGTTCCCGCCCACGGGTGGGCGAGGAAGTCACCGTACGGCCTTATTCTGATGCCGTCGATCGTTCGGGGCAGAACGCAGGAATCGTTGGTGATCCCCGGGCGGCCGATTCATGATACGATTGTTGTGATGTTTTGTCGGAGGTGGTTCCCGTGGCACATCCTTTGAGATCTCCTGAGCAGACGTATACGTATGCCGATTATCTGACCTGGCCTGAAGGCGAGCGCTGGGAGTTGATCGACGGTGAGCCTTATGACATGACGCCGGCGCCGTCGACAGCCCATCAGACGGTGTTTCGTGAATTGTTCGTGCAGCTTGGCAATTGGTTCAGAAATCGGCAATGCAAGCTCTTTTCGGCCCCCTACGATTTCAGGCTGGCGCGGGATGGGGAGTCTGAAGACCGTATCCGCGACGTCGTTCAGCCGGACATCGCCGTGGTGTGCGCCCCGGACGGCGTCGACGAGAAGGGCGGCCGCAAGGCGCCGGATTTCGTCATCGAGATTCTTTCCCCATCGACCGCTAGCAAGGACCACATCGTGAAACGGCGCCTGTACGAGTGCCACGGCGTGAAGGAATACTGGCTGGTTCACCCCGACGAGCGCATCGTCACGGTGTATCACCTTTCTCCCGAAGGCACCTACGGCAAAGCCGACATTTTCGCCGGCGAAGACCTGCGCCTCGAGGTTGCCGCCTTCCCTGGCCTGACGATCGACTTCACGGCCGTTTTCCCGCCCCGCCCGAACCTCACCCGCGAATCCCCCGCTCGATACCTTGCCGAGCGGCAGGGCGTGCAAGAGAACGGCAAGGAAACACGGCACGACTGATTTCGGTCGGCCCGGAGAACCACCCGGTTCCTTTCATCTTATGGAGGGGAGGCTGGCGATCGGGGCTTGCTGGCCCTTTAGGAGTCCGTTGGGAAAATCGATCAGCAGATCTTCGTTATGCTCTTCGCCGAGCAGGTGTTTGAATCGGTAATCAGTAAGCTGATTGATATATATACTAAAATACATCAAGCACACCTCTTCTCCGCCGCTTCAGGGGCGGGGTCAGCGTTTGCAGGCCGCCTGGAGCCAGGCGGGGGTTTTCCGGTTGGTGACATACTCGCCGCGCGCGGGGCCGGCTTCGAGATTTCCGTCGAAGAAAGCCCGGCGGATCTCGGCCTGGGTCAGCCCCATCGCCCGCAGTTCGGCCGCTTTCATGAGAACGCCGGATTTGAGGCCGGGGGAAATGGCGGGTTTCGGAGTCGCTGCTGGTTTTCGGCTGACCTTCGGCGGCCGTTTTGCGTTCTCTGGCGGCGTTGCGGCTTTGCGGCGTGTCGACAACGTTGGTCGGGAAGGGGCGGCCGGCTTGACGGCCGTGCGCGGTTTTCCCTGCCGCGAGGGCTTTTTTGCCCGTGAGGCGGCGACCGTTTTCGGTTTCGGTTGCGGCTTCGAATCGTTCGCCGGGGCGGTGGCGGCCGCAACAGCGCGCGTTGCGGGTTTCGCCGCGGGCCGGTTCGCGGGTTGCGGCCGCGCAGCCGGCTCGACATCGATGTCGAACAGGTCGGTGAGATCGGATGCGTCGGCCGTCAGCAGGTCGTCGTCGGCGACGGCGGAAGTGTCGAGGGAAGTGAGCGAGCCGGCGACGGCGGCGACGAGGGCGTTGGGATCGACGCCACGCAGGGTGAAGAACAGGGTCGGGTCTTCGTCGAACCGGACGCCGATGCCCATCAGAACGGCCGCGACATGCTTGCACACGTCGGCGTAGTCGGGGCAGGAGCAGTCGAACGAGATCTCCCGCTTTTCGGGAAACAGGCCGTCGCCCGAGCGGATCAGCCGCCGCATGACGGTATCGCCGAACCGGCCCGCCATGAGATCGACCAGGGACGTGATGTTCGCCGAACAGTCCGCCACCAGAGAGTTCCAGACGGCCGCGGGGAGTGGTTTAATATTCACTTCTATCGTATAAAGATGCGTGCCCTGGACCAGAGCCGTGACGTGCCCCTTCTCGATCTGCAGGTCGATGACGGCGCCGTTGCGAAGATACGAACGGCCGCGCGGCAGGCGGTTCTCGTAATCGCCGAACCGGAAGAGGTTGTCGCACCAGGCGTTCCCCCACCAACTGGCGCACAGGGTTCGGCCGGCATGAAGCAGGCGCACAGGCGCGAGCCGCTTTCCCTGCTTCTCGAGCTTTTTCCGCTCCTTTTCAGCCTTTGCCTGGCGCTGTGCGACGGGAACATACGGCGCGAACCCGTAATAGCCATGAAACCTTCCCATGAACCCACTCCCTCACGCGTGCAGATGTGCCATTTTATCACGATCCGGCTCGAAATCGCGACGGTGAATTTCAGTGCGACTGCTCGGAAGCGGCGCTGTGAACGTCGAGGCGGACGAGCGACAGAAGCTCCTCGTTCGAGAGTTCGGTCAGCGCCGGCCCGGCGTCGCCGTCGAGAAGACCCTGCGCAAGCGACTTCTTGCGTTCGATCAGGGCGGCGATGCGCTCCTCGAGCGTGCCGCGGCAGACGAAGGGGTGGACCATGACGGGCTTCTGCTGGCCGATGCGGAAGGCCCGATCGGTGGCCTGCGCCTCGACCGCCGGGTTCCACCAGCGATCGACGTGGATCACGTGCGAGGCTGCCGTCAGGTTCAGGCCGACCCCGCCCACTTTCAGCGACAGGACGAGAAACCCGATGCCCGGATCGTCCTGGAACCTGCGGACGATCTCGCCCCGGTCGCGAATCTTCGTCTCCCCGTGAAGCACGAGGCCGGGGGCGCCGAAAACCCCCGAAAGAAAGGCAGCCAGCGGGTCGGTGAACTCCCGGAACTGGGTGAAGATCAGCGCTTTCTCGCCGCGCGACGCGATTTCCTCGCAGATCTCGGCGAGCCGCTGGAACTTGCCGCTGTGCGCCGGCTCATACCCGCCATCGCCGAGCCAGTGCGACGGGTGGTTGCAGATCTGCTTGAACCGGGTCAGGAAGGCGAGGATCACGCCGCGCCGCTCCATCGGATCAAGGGTCTCGATTTTGCGCGCGAGCTCGTTCACGCTCTCGCGATACAGCACGACCTGCTCTTTGGATAGTGAACAATATGTAACGATCTCTGTCTTTTTCGGAAGGTCCGGGGCCACGCCGGGGTCGGTCTTCAGGCGCCGCAGGATGTAGGGCCGCACCAGGCGGCGCAGCGGGCCGAACTCGGTGCCCGACGCCGTGCCGAGGGCCTTGATGAACCGCTCGAACTCCTTGGGAGAGCCGAGCAGGCCGCGATTCAGGAAGTCGAAGATCGACCAGAGGTCGGAGAGCCGGTTCTCGACGGGGGTTCCGGTCAGCACGATGCGGCCGTCGGCGGTCAGCTCCTTCACGGCCTTGGCCTGGCGCGTCGCGGGGTTCTTGATCGCCTGCGCCTCGTCGAGAATCACGAGTCCCCAGGCGATGGCCCGCAGGGACGGTTGCCGAATCAGCGTTCCGTAGGTCGTCACCACGAGATCCGTGTGCGTGAGATCGGCCGACGTGAGCCCCGACAGCCGTTTCGCCGTCATGGCGGACGGATGCGCGACGAGCAGCGAGCCGGCCGGCCGGAACCGCCGGAACTCGGCTTCCCAGTTCGCGAGAAGCGAGGTCGGAATGACCAGCAGCACGGGTTTTCCCGGGGCGTCGCGCTTCAGCACCGTGAGCAGGGCGATGATCTGAACGGTTTTCCCGAGGCCCATGTCGTCGGCGAGGCACGGCCCCAGGCCCAGGCGGAGCATGAACCAGAGCCAGCGCAGGCCGAACTCCTGGTAGGGGCGAAGCGTGCCGCGAAACTCCGGCCCCGGAACGATGGCGGCGAGCGTCTCGGGTTTCTGCAGCCCTTCGAGCGTGCGCTTCAGCCAGGAGCCCGAAATGACGCGCGACCAGTCGGTGACCTCGACGTCGAGATGGTTCGAGAGGTCGCGGTCGGCGCCGGCCATGAGGCGGAACCCTTCGCGGAGGCTGATTCTGCGCCCGCCCGCGGCGGCCCGGATGCCCTCCCAGTAGTCGAGAACCCGTCGCAGCTTCTCGGCGTCGATCTCGACCCATTTGCCGCGCAACAGGACCAGTGCCGCCTGGTTGGCGCTGATGGCCTTCCACTCCTCTTCGGTGATGCGTTCGCCGTCGAGCGACATCTCGACGGAAAACGACAGCAGGCTTTCGATGCCGACGCCGGCCGGCGCGTTCTCGCCGATCGTCACCTCGGCTTTCACCGACGGCCGCAACGCTCGCCACCAGTCAGGGATGCGGCAGAAGATCCCGGCTTCTTCGAAGATCGGAATATCGCGCAGGAACGCCAGCGCTTGAGTCGGGCTCCAGGCGAGGGGGTGGAAGAGTTTTTTCGTATCCTGGAGGGAGGCGACCAGGGGACTCTTGCGCGCGGCCATGACGACGGGTTCGAGCAGGCTGCGCAGTTCAGCCTGTCTGCCGGCGCCGGCGAACTCGCGAAGCGCCTCGGCAAGCGGGGCGTGACGCGGCCGGCCGTGCGACGACAGGCCGGTCGTGTAGGTCGCGAGAAACGCGAACGGGCGCGCCGGGTCGTCCCGCCGCTCGGCGAGGTGGAAGCAGACTTTACCGAGCAGGTTCCAGAGCGGATTTTTCGAGTGGATGAAGTCGCGGACGGTGCCGTCCCAGGCTTCGATGGCGGCGGCGAATGCGTGTTGCATCTGCTGCCAGACGCCGGCGACCAGATACTCCGAGAGATACTCGGCCCCGCGGAACGGCGGGGCATTGTCGATGCGATCGCGCGCTTCGTCGGCTGGGAAGGGGATCGCCGGTTTTTTCCCGGCTTCTTCGAGGTTCTCGAGCCGCGTCAGCCGGGTGACGAACGAGGCGCCGATGTCGCGCCAGAAGGCGATCGACGGCGGCAGGGCCGTCTGCGTCTCGGCGAGCCCCAGGTGCAGAACGAGGGCGCCGTTGCCCTTCGTCGCCTGTTCTGACACGCGCCCGATCAGCCCAGGGTCGGCCGGCGACGGCTCCTCGGGAGCGTGCACCAGAACAAGCCGGCCGTCCGGGGATATCGCGAGATGATTCGCCGCTTCGAGTATAACGGTGGATATATGCTGATTCGTCATGGAAAGAAGTCGTGGATTGGGAATGCTGAGAAAATAACGACGAGAAGAGTATTTATGCGCGATAGCCTCGGGGAGACTCGCGGACGATGCGCGGGGGGAGGGGCGGGAAGACGCGGGAGAGGTCGATGTCGAGGCCGGGGAACAGGTCGGTCGAGAGGTGGTCGTCGGCGCCGAAATAGGTGGTTCGGCCGAAGGTGCCGTCGGCCTGGCGCGTCTGGATGGTCACGATGCGGTTTGCCGGGTCGACGAGCCAGTATTCCCTGACGCCGGCCCGTTCGTAGCGGCGGCGTTTCACGATCGCGTCATACGAGGCGGTCGATGGGGAGAGGATTTCGATGACCAGATCGGGGGCGCCCCGGCACCCGCGGTCGTCAAGCTTTTCCGAGTTGCAGACCACGGAGATGTCGGGCTGAACGACGGTTCTGACTGCTTCATCGGCTTCATCTTTCTCGGGGAGCAGAACATCGAAGGGGCTGATGTTGACTTCACACGGTTTCTCCTCGAAAAACCTCTCCAGAAAAACAGCCAGGCGGAGGAGAATGCGCTGATGAACGCGCAACGGCGAGGGCGTCATGTCATAGGGAACGCCGTCGATGAGCTCCCAGCACTCGTCGCCGGGCCAAGTCAGGTAGTCGGCATATGTGAACGATGTATCGGGATGTGTTTTTGGGTGTGCCATGGGTTTCTCCGTATCGCCGGTATCCGAAAAGGAAGATGGATCAGTCGGATGGGGTGCGATAGCCTCGGGGCGGCTCGCGGAGGACGCGGGGGCGGGGCGGGAATACGGTGGAGAAATCGATTTCGAGGCCGGGGAGGGTGGCGACGGGGATTTTCTCGGCGTTTTCGATCAGGCAGCCCTCGGCAAAACGGCCGGTGGCCGGGTCGAGGGTGTAGACAGCGACGGCGCGGCTTTCCGGGTCGACGAGCCAGTATTCCTTCACCCCGGCTCGTTCATACATGTATTTCTTTTTCACATGATCGTAAGAGGCTGAACCTGGGGAAATGACCTCGATGACCATGTCGGGTGCGCCGCGGATGCGCTTGCCCTCGATCTTTTCGGGGGAACAGACCACGGAAATGTCGGGCTGGACGACGGTGCGGATCTCGGCTTCTGCTTCGGCGCTTTTCGGAAGCAGAACGTCACAATCAGGGATCACCCGACAGGGCTTCCCCCGAAGAAACATGCGAAGTTGTGTCAAGAGGTCGGTGAACGCTTCCTGGTGGTTCACTGACGGCGAGGGGGACATATTGTAAGCGACACCATCAATGATCTCCCAGCGTTCATCGTCGGGCCAAGTCAGATAGTCGGCATAGGTGAACCCGCCGTTCGGCTGCGATAAAGGATGTGCCATCGTTCTCTCCTGCATCAAACGAAATCTCTTTGAAGTATAGGATGTATGCGTCAAATTTGAAATAACCGAGAGACGAGAACAAGCCCAGCAGGGTTCACAAAAGCTATCACAGAGGCCACGGAGGACACGAAGATGACACGGAGAATATCATCGTTCATATACTTAAAGATATGATATCAATATGTTTTTTATGCTCCGCCGTCATCTTGAGTGCGGGGAGCTGGCGATCCTTTGACGAGACGAGCGGGACGGTGATCGGCCAGGAGATGGCAAGGTCGGGGTCGTTCCAGGTGATGCCGGTTTCGTGGGCGGCGGAGTAGACGTTGGTGCAGGAGTAGGTGAAGTCGACGTCGTCCGTGAGGGCGCAGAAGCCGTGGGCGAAGCCGGGGGGAATGTAGATGAGTTTCCTGTTTTCGGACGAGAGGTTCGTGCCGAACCATTTGCCGAAAGTCGGCGAGCCGGGGCGGAGATCGACGGCGACGTCGAAGGCCTCGCCGCGGACGACGCGGATCAGTTTGCCCTGCGAAAACGGCTCTCGTTGGTAATGCAGGCCGCGCAGAACCCCTCGCTTCGAGCGGGAATAATTTTGCTGGACGAAAACGTCGGCGATACCATGGGCCTTGAACCGCTCCTGGTGATAGGTTTCCATGAAGAGCCCGCGCTCGTCCTCGAATACCTTCGGTTCGATGATCCAGAGGCCAGCGAAAGGCGTTTCGAGAAAGTTCATAGCAGACCTTGTGCGATGCGCTGAAGATACTGCCCATACTCGTTTTTGAGCAACGGCTCGGCGAGGCGGAGCAGTCGATCGGCATCGATGAACCCCTGACGGAATGCGATTTCCTCGAGACAGCCGATTTTGAGGCCCTGGCGGGCTTCGACGGTCTGGACATACGTCGAGGCGGCCATGAAGGATTCATGCGTGCCGGTGTCGAGCCAGGCCAGGCCGCGGGGGAGCTTCAGCACCTGGAGGGTGCCCTGGTCCAGATAGATGCGGTTGAGGTCGGTGATTTCGAGTTCGCCGCGTGCCGACGGTTTGAGCGAAGAGGCGTGCTCGACGACGGTGCCGTCATAAAAATACAGACCGGGGACGGCGTAGGGCGATTTCGGGTGTTTCGGCTTTTCTTCGAGGCTCGTTGCCTTGCCATGCTGATCGAAAGCCACGACGCCGTATCGTTCGGGGTCTTTGACTGGGTAGGCGAAAATGGCCGCGCCCTGCGTGAGATGGGCTGCCTCATGGAGCAGGCCGGTCAAACCGGCACCGTGGAAAATATTGTCACCAAGGATCAGACATGACGGTTCGCCGGCGATGAACTCCCGGCCGATGATGAAGGCCTGCGCGAGCCCCTCCGGTTTCGGTTGTTCGGCATACGAGAAGGCCATGCCGAGCTCTTCCCCCGTCCCCAGGAGGCGCCTGAACAACGGAAGATCTTCGGGGGTCGAGATGATCAGAACTTCGCGGATGCCCGCCAGCATGAGGGTCGAGAGCGGGTAGTAGATCATCGGTTTGTCGAATACCGGTAACAATTGTTTGCTGACGCAGCGGGTGATCGGGTACAGACGGGTTCCGGAGCCGCCGGCGAGAATGATGCCTTTCATCGTTCCTGTGCCTTTCCCGAGACGAGCGTCTTTCGGTCGCCGTAGTTTCTGTCGACCCAGTGCTGATATTCGCCCGACCTCACATGCTGAACCCATGTCGGATTCTCGAAATACCATCGGACCGTTTTGCGGATACCGTCTTCAAAGCCGGTGCGGGGCTTCCAGCCCAGTTCTTTCGCGATTTTGTCGCAGTTGATCGCATACCGGCGGTCGTGGCCCGGGCGGTCGGGAACAGTCTTCTTCAGCGCATCGAGAGCATCTGCAGACTTGCCTGCCTGCGCGGCCACTTCCCGTATCAGGGCGTCGAGAACGGCGAGGTTCGTCCGTTCGTTCTCGCCGCCGATATTGTAGGTTTCACCGATCCGGCCGTTGCGTGCAATGGTCCAGATGCCTTCGCAGTGGTCGGTCACATACAGCCAGTCCCTGATGTAGAGACCGTCTCCGTAGATAGGCAGCGGTTTGTTTTCGAGCATGTTCAGGATCATGAGGGGAACCAGTTTCTCCGGGAACTGGTACGGGCCGTAATTGTTCGAGCAGTTCGACAGGGTGACGGACAAGCCGTATGTGTGATGATAGGCCATCACCAGATGGTCGGAAGAGGCTTTCGATGCCGAGTAGGGACTGCGCGGCGCATAGGGCGTCGTTTCGAAGAAGAAACCCTCACTCCCCAGCGAGCCGAACACTTCGTCGGTGCTGATGTGATGGAAGTGGATGGGCTTGCCTTCCGCCTGGCGCTTGCGGGCTGCTTCCAGCAGGACGAAAGTGCCCATGATGTTGGTCTGGATGAACTCGCCCGGCCCGAGAATCGAACGGTCGACATGCGACTCGGCCGCAAAATGAACGATGGCGTCGATATCGAATCGCTCCAGCAGGTCGCTGACGAGAGCTTTGTTGCAGATGTCACCCCTGACGAACCCGTAACGATCGCCGACGCGGGCGGCGATGTCGTCGAGACTTTCCGCATTGCCCGCATAGGTAAGTTTGTCGAGGTTGACGATCCGGCCGGCGTAATCTGTACTATCAAATATATATCGAATAAAATTAGATCCGATGAAGCCGCTGCCGCCGGTGACGAGAATGTTTTTGAATGTTCGCATCGCTTTGTTCCCGAATAGTGTATTTGATTCCCGGAAGGATGGTAGCACCTCGGAACGCCGTAAGCAAAACCGTCAGCGACGAATCACCGGCGTGAAGCCATTACGAGGGCGTTCGTTCCGTCTCCAGAAATCGTTCGAGGTTGTGCCGCCAGGAATGGACGGTGAAACCGAGAAGGTTCCGCACTTTCGATTTGTCGAACGCCGAATTTCTGGGACGGGGGGCCGGGAGCGGGTAGGCTTCGGTCGGAATGGGTTCGATCGGGGTGGACTTCGTGAGCATGCCCAGCCGCAGGGCCTCGTCGCGGATGGCCGTGGCGAACTCGTGCCAGGAGATGATGCCGTCGTCGGCGTAGTGGTAGATGCCGTATCGGTCATCGTTTCTTGCGATGAGGCGGATGAGGTTTTCGGCCAGGGTCAGCGTCCAGGTCGGCGAGCCGGTCTGATCGGAAATGACGCGAAGGCTTTCTTTTTCACGAAGCAGGCGAAGGATGGTGCGGGCGAAGTTCGGCCCGTGCCGGCCGTAGAGCCAGCTGATGCGGAACAGAAAGAACCTGCTCGTCGATTCGGCAATGCGTTTCTCGCCTTCAAGCTTGGTCTGACCGTAGACGGAGAGCGGGGAGGGGCGATCCTCCTCGTTCCATGGGCGGTTGCCGGAGCCGTCGAAAACATAATCCGTCGAGAAGTGGACCAGGGGAATTCCGAGACGGTTCGCAAGTCGGGCGAGATTGCCCGGACCGTCGGCGTTCAGTTTTCGTGCCGTCTCGGGTTCGGATTCGGCTTTGTCGACGGCCGTATACGCCGCACAGTTCACCAGCCACGTCGGATGGTGTTCTGCTGCGAAACGATCGATGGCTTCGGGATTCGTGATGTCGACTTCGCGATCCGAGCCTATCCAGGGAAGAGTGGCGCGCGAAGCTGCCTCTCCGAGTTCCTTGCCCAGCATTCCATTACAACCGGTGATCCATATCTTCATGTGCGTTTTCGGCGGGGTTTCTGCTCGGCCGCCGTTGCGCCATACGCCGCCGGACTTTGCCGCACGACTTTTGGCGGCTCGGGGGGGAAGACCTGGTCGAGGTCGAGTTCGAGGCCGGGAAATTGCCGGCTTTTCAGTTTCATCGTGCGATCGAGGATGTCGGGGCGGCCATAGCGCTTTCCTGATTTCAGGGTGAACGACATCAGGATGCCATCGGGAGAGATAATCCAGTATTCCTTCACGCCGTGTTTTTCATACAGGTTCAGTTTTCGGAGCCGGTCATGAACAGCGGTCGAAGGGGACAGAATTTCGACGATCAACTCCGGGGCCCCGCGGCATCCGCGCTCGTCGAGTTTCGATTGATCGCAGACAACGACAAGATCCGGGATAACGAGTGTGTCGACTTCTTCATCTGCCTCCTCACCGTTTGGAAGCCTGATTCCAAAATTACCGATATGTACCTCGCATGGGCTGCCGCGAAAGTGATTGATGAGGAAACCTGCAAGGTTGGTTGAAACGAGGGAATGCCACCTGTTCGGCGGTGTCATTGCATACGCCTGACCGTCAATCAGTTCCCAGCGCTCATCATCAGGCCATGAAGATAAATCCGCATATGTATATTTCGCGTCAGGGGATGTAAGCGGATGTGCCATGTTTTCAGCCTCTATCTTCGGGTTTCACCAATTGCACGTTGAAACATGCATGATGAAAGACAACCGTGCGCCCTGAACTTGTCGAAGGGCGTGAAGCCATTCGTGCATTGACAGGCTCACCACGAACGGTTGTCAGTATTGTCTCATTACACACTGGATTTGAAGAGCCAACAGGGAGATGAAGCATCATTCAATTTCCGGGAGATCGTGAAGCAAACGGGCGAGCCAGGTGGCGGGTGAAGAGTCGCTGGGGGCTCGCCAGTCGCCTCGGGGGGAGAGGGAGCCGCCGGAGCCGACCTTGGGGCCGTTGGGGACGCAGCTGCGCTTGAACTGGGAGGTGCCGAAGAAGCGGCGGAGGAAGATGGCGAGCCAGTGGCGGATGTCTTCGAGGGAATAGGCGTGGCGCTCGTTTTCGGGGATGCCGGGGGGCCAGAGGCCCTGGGCGGCGTCGCGCCAGGCGTTCCAGGCGAGCCAGGCGATCTTGGCGGGGGGGAAGCCGAAGCGGGAGACGTAGTAAAGATTGAAATCCTGGAGTTCGTAGGGGCCGATGATCTCTTCGGTGCGCTGGTGGGGCTTGTCGGTCGGCTCGGCGCCGGCCGGGGGAGGGACGAGTTCGGGGGAGATCTCGGTCGAGAGGATGTCGTTCAGGAGACGGCTCGCATCCAGACCGAACTCGCCCGACGAGGCGACCCAGCCGATCAGGTGCCGAATGAGAGTCTTGGGCACCGAGGCGTTCACGTTGTAGTGCGACATGTGATCGCCGACGCCGTAGGTGCACCAGCCCAGCGCCAGTTCGCTCAAATCGCCCGTGCCGAGGACCAGGGCCCCGTGCATGTTCGCGAGCCTGAACAGGTGCGATGTGCGCTCGCCCGCCTGGACATTTTCGAAGGTGACGTCATACGCCGGCTTTCCGTCGGCAGCGGGGTGGCCCAGGTCGCGCAGCATCTGCTCGCAGGAGGGCCGGATATCGATTTCGCCGGCAGATACGCCCATCGCCTGCATCAGGCC
Source organism: uncultured bacterium (assembly GCA_964389325.1). Taxonomy (GTDB): domain Bacteria; phylum Muiribacteriota; class Ozemobacteria; order Ozemobacterales; family Ozemobacteraceae; genus MWAR01. The sequence continues at coordinate 15,616 of CAYMEN010000019.1, forward strand.
GCGGGCGTTCGCGAGGGTTCGGTCGCTCGTGGCGTAGCCGGGCATGGTATAGGCTAAAATATTTTTTCGCGGCTGGCCGAGCCTGTCCATGGTTCGGGCAGCGACGATCAGAGCCTGGGTCGAGTCGAGGCCGCCCGATATGCCGATGACGAGCTTCCCGATGCCGGAACTGCGGAGCCGCTGTTCGAGACCCTGCACCTGGATGGCATAGGCCTCTTCACAGCGGCGGTCGCGATCGGCGGGGTTGCCGGGCACGAACGGGAAACGCTCGATATCGCGCCGCAAAGAAACCGGTTGCTGAGGCACGGATAACGGGAAGTCGATGCGGCGCATCTGGAGGCGGTCTTTGTGATCGGATGCCGTGTCGGCGAACGTCGTCACGCGTTGGCGCTCGAGCAGCAGACGTTCGATATCGATATCTGCCAGGACGAGATCGCCGCCCCGGGAAAACCGCCGGGTTTCGGCGAGAAGCCGGCCGTTTTCCCAGATCATGCCGTGGCCGTCCCAGGCGAGGTCGGTTGTCGATTCGCCAGGGCCTGCGGCCGCGTAGAGATACGCCGACAAGCAGCGGCCGGTCTGGGAGGCTGCGAGAAGCTTGCGGTATTCTCCCTTGCCGATCGTCGCGTTGCTGGCCGAAAGGTTAGCGATGACGGTCGCACCCGCGAGAGCTGCAAACGTGCCGGGCGGAACGGGAGACCAGAGGTCTTCGCAGATTTCCACCGCGAGGATGAACACCGTGCCGGTTGCATGGCCGTCACCCGCCGCGCGAGCCTCGAACAACAGGCCGGTGCCGAACGGCACACGATCGCCGCACAGGTCGATCTCATCGCGAATGGCGTGCCGGGCGGCGCTGAACTGGCGCTTTTCATAGAACTCTATATAATTCGGCAGGTAGCTTTTCGGAACGACTCCCAGAATCCGGCCGTCGTGAATGACGATCGCAGCGTTGAACAGGCGCCCGTCGGCGCGCACGGGCGCCCCGACGACCAGCACCGGCATCAGCCCGCGGGAGGCGATTCTCACGCCGGCAACGGCATCTTCCGCCGCATCGAGCAGCGCGGCCTGGTGAAACAAATCTTCACAACTGTATCCGGTCAGTCCGAGCTCGGGAAACGTGACGATCGCCGCGCCCTCATCGTGGGCGCGACGAGCCAGCCCGATCGTCTCGGCGAGATTCGCCGCCGGGTCGGCAAGGTGTACCGTCGGCACAGCCACGCCGCCGCGAATGAACCCGTGCGCGTAGAGAGAATCGAACGGCAGGCGTTTCATGTGGTTCATGCCTTATGTTTTTTTGGGCTTTCTTTGACGATTCGCGTCGGTTGTTTTGGAAAAACTTCCGACAGGTCGATAGTCAAACCTGGAAGAATGGGCGTTGTGATCTTGCCCTGGTCGTTAAGCGTTTCGACATTGCCAAAGACACGCTTCGACGTGAGGCGATACACGAACACGATCCTGTTGCCCGGATCGATGATCCAGTATTCCTTCGTGCCATGCCGCTCATATAGTCGCCGTTTGAGAATATGGTCGCGTGAGGCGCTTGAGGAAGATAATATCTCTATGGCTATATCAGGCGCGCCCCGTAACCCCCGTGAATCGATTTTTTTCTCATCACAAACAATGATCATATCGGGCTGGATCACCGTTCTGATTTCTTCGTCCGCCTCTTTCCCGTCCGGCAGACGAACATCCAGCGGGGCCGGATACACTTTGCAGGGCTTATCGCGAAGAAAATTCCAGAAGAGGCCGTGTAAATTGCTCAAGACCTCCTGATGGAGCGGCGTTGGAGCAGGCGACATATCAAAAGCTTCGCCATCGATGATCTCCCAACGTTCTTCTTCGGGCCAGGCAAGATAATCACCATAGGTGGTGGGCGCCTTCTTCACTGCTCTGCGGGCATCAGACATGTGGAGCATTCCTTTCAGGCGTTTCTCGGGCAAGCCCCGAATCAGAGATAACGTGCCGGCCCTTCGCTGACGATGCGGGGCGGTTTTGGCGGGAATACCCTTCCCAAGTCGATGGCGAGGCCTGGAAACAGTGGCGTCGTAAGCGTTGCAGGATTTCCGTCTTCCGTTTCGGCCGCAATGATTTCGGCGGGGCCGAACCGGCCATCCGGAAGGCGCCGATACATGAATACAAGGCGGTCATCGGGGTGGACCACCCAATACTCTTTCACGCCATGGCGCTCGTAGAGGGCCCGTTTTTTGATCTGGTCACGCGACGATGATGAGAGGGAAACGACTTCGATCACCAGGTCCGGTGCTTTGCGGCAGCCCTTTGCATCGATTTTCGACTCGTCGCAGATGACCATGACATCGGGCTGGACAACGGTGTTGACCTCGTTATCCGGCTCATCACGCTTCGGCAGACGAACGTCGAACGGGGCAACAAAAACGTTGCAGGTCTTTCCCTCGAAGAATTCATCAAGGAATCTGCCGAACTTGATAACCAATGTCTGATGAAGGGCGCCTGGGGCGGGTGACATGTCATAGGGAACTCCGTCGATGAGTTCCCAGCGCTGATCTTCGGGCCAGGTGCAGTAGTCGGCATACGTATATGACTTTGTCGGGATGATTTTCGGATCACTCATACCATCCTCCGTATTTCTATCATCACTATAGCAGACGATGAGGCGCGGCACCACACGCGCAAAACCATGGCATTTCCTATTATTTTGCATCCAGATATGTTGTAGGGGCGGGTTTGAAACCCGCCCCTACAGGAAATTTGGCAATTTGGCAAACGACAAACGACAAACGGCGATTGTCAGCGGAGGTTGGCCTGGGAGGTGGCGACGAGGTTCTGGAGGCTTTGGGGAATGTAGCTGCGGTCGTTGCCGGTGGGCAGGGCCGGGGGGTTCTGCGAGATTTTCATGATCTTGCCGACTTTTTCGGGGTCCATGGCGGCCAGGATGGCGGCCGACTGGGCGGGTGTCACGCCCTTGAGAATCTGGAAGACAAGGGCGTTGTCGGAGACTTCGTCGAGGATGCGGGCCATGGCGGCGGGTTCCATCGCCGCGGCGATGTCCTGGACGGGCCTGAGACGGTTTTCGTCCTCCATGAACCTGATCATGCTGGCTTCGAGACTCGCCGCTTCGGAGGCGAGCTGGCGCGATATGAGATCGACCGACTCCTTGCGGGTGGCGAGGTCGGCTTTCTGGTCGTCGAGTTTCCTGCGCTCTTTCAGAAGATCTTCCTGCTGCGTGCGGAGTTCTTCCTGGCGCTTCCGGAAAAGTTCCTCCTGAGCGCGCACAAGGTCGCGATACGAGGCTTCGAGCGACTCGGAGCGACGCTTGAGGTCGACGCTGCCCGACCCGATGATCTCGTCGTAGCGCTGTTTCTCGCGCTGCAGGAGCTCCTGATACCGCTGCTCCTCGGGGAGCTGATGAAGCCTGACGAAGTCGTAATAGGCCGAAACCGGCCATTTCGCGCGCCACTCTTCGGGAACGCGGTACCGCCACTGGAGCAGGTCGAGAAAGTCGAGCGCCAGGGCCGTCATGCCGACCATGCCGAGAAACAGCCCGAGAAGGACGAGAAACGCGAGATTCGATATCACGCGATACAGCCTGGAAACGGGGCCCGGCTGGGGATCGTTCTCCGGGGCATCGGCGGCCGCGATCGTCTCGCCGTCGGATGCGGGCTTTTCCTGCTTCTGAGGGCGCTGCCCGGGGGCGGCAGGGGGCTGCTGACGGGCCGGCTGGGCGGGAGCTTTCGGATCTGCCATGCGTGCGTTACTCCGTTATCGTGTCTTCGCCGGTCCCGCCGGCCTTTTCGTAGCCAGACAGCACCTTGCGGACGAACGACCTGGTCTCGGGGAACGGCGGAACGCCGCCGAACTGGCGCACGGCGCCCGGGCCGGCATTGTAGGAGGCGAGCGCCAGCCGCAGGTTGCCGCCGTTCTGTTTCAGCAGCTGGGCCAGATACCTGGTGCCGCCGGAAATATTCTCTTCGGGGTCGAACGGGTTGGTGACGCCCAGCTCGCGGGCGGTTTCGGGCATGAGCTGCATCAGGCCGATCGCGCCTTTGTCGCTGACGCTTCGCTCGTCGTAGCCTGATTCGACGGCGATCACCTGCCTGACGAGCGCCGGGTCGATTTCATATCTGGCTGCATATTTGTCGACCAGGCCGAGATACTGCTCGGGGTCGACCGCCCGCGTGTTTTTCGCCGGCGCCGGCAGCGGAACGGTCGCCAGGGACGCGGGGGCTTTCGCCGGCGCGGGAGGCTTCGACGCGAGGCCCGTCTGCTTCGCATCGTTCAACGCCGCGGCGAAATCACCGGACTCGCGACGCGCCGAGCGGCGGGACATCCCGCGGAACGAGCCGTTCAGATCGTCGATGCGTTCGAGCACCTTTCGCATGTTTTCGAGCATCTTATCCCTCCTGTCCCGGGCCGCCCGGTGCGGCAGGTTCACTCACGTCTTCGCCTGGTTTCAACCGGCCAAGCCGCGAGGCGAAATCGTCGAGCCGCTTCTGCTCGAGTTTCTGCTCGCGCGTGACATGCCGCTTGCGGTCGCGCTCGAGAATCCGCTCGTAGGTTTTTCGGACCCTGCGCTTCTCGTTCAGTTCGACAACGATCTTCGCCCGCTGTTCCAGAAGGCGGTCACGCTCCTCCTCGTAAAACGACCGGGCGTTCGCGAGTCGCGCGAGAAACAGCGGGTACATCCTGACCTGGTCCATCCGGCCGGCAAGCAGGTCGACCGCCTTCGCCTCGAGACCGATATTATATTCATCAATATACTTCTGAATCTGCCCCTCGGCCTCGGCGATCTGGCCGTCTTTGACGGCCAGCCGGGCTTTCACCGCGTCCTCGTCGTGGATCGCGATGTTCAGCAGTTGCTGAAATCTGAATCTGAACGCCATCTCAGCCGCCCGTCCGCCGCATCATCAGGCCATCAACGCTTCGAGCGATTTGACCGCCTCGTCGTAGGTGGTCTGCTCCCGGATGCCCTGCTTGATGAACTCCTGGATCTTCGGCAGCTTCGCGATCGCCGTGTCGATCTTCGGATTCGATCCGGCCTTGTAGGCACCAATGCCGATCAGGTCTGCCGACTGCATGTAGGTCGAGTAGGTGTCTTTCGCCTTTCCCGCGGCCTCGAACTGGCGCTTCGGTGCGATGTCCGGCATCAGACGAGATATGCTAGCCAATATATCAACGGCCGGGAAAATATTCTGCTGGGCCAGGTCGCGGCTCAGCACGAGATGCCCGTCGAGAATACCGCGCACCGCGTCGGCAACCGGCTCGTCCATGTCGCCGCCTTCGACCAGCACCGTGTAGATTGCCGTGATCGAGCCGGTCCGGGCCGTGCCCGCGCGCTCCATCAGCTTGGGAAGCAGCGAGAAAACCGACGGCGTGTAGCCGCGCGTCGTCGGCGGTTCGCCGACGGCGAGGCCGATCTCGCGCTGGGCGAGGGCGAAGCGGGTGACCGAGTCCATCATCAGCATGACGTCCATGCCCTGGTCCCTGAAATACTCGGCGATGGCGGTGGCCGTGAAGGCCGCCTTGACGCGCACCAGGGCCGGCCGATCTGATGTGGCGACGACGACGACCGAGCGGCGCAGACCGTCCTCGCCGAGGTCCTTTTCGATGAACTCGCGCACCTCGCGGCCTCGTTCCCCGACCAGGCCGATGACGTTGACATCGGCTTTCGAGTTGCGGGCGATCATGCCCATCAGCGTGCTCTTGCCGACGCCTGAACCCGAAAAAATGCCGAGACGCTGGCCCTTGCCGATCGTGAACAGGCCGTCGAGCACCCGCACGCCGGTTTCGAGCGGCTCGAGAATGCGCCGCCGCGAGAAGGGGCTGGGGGGGTCGCGGACGATGGGGACCTTCACCAGTCCCGCCGGCAGCGGCTTGTCGTCGAGCGGCTCGCCGAGGCCGTCGACGAGACGGCCCAGCAGCCCCTGGCCCGCCGGCGCCGACAACGGCAGCCCCGCGGGAACGACTTCGCTTCCCTGTCTGATGCCCGTGGTGCTGATGAGCGGCATCAGAAGCACCGCCCCGCGCCTGAATCCGACGACTTCGCACGGCATCGGTCCGAGGCCGGTGAGCACGTGCACGAGGTCGCCGACGGCCGCCTGGGGCCCCGACGCCTCGATGAGCAGGCCGACGACCTGGTTGACGCGGCCGTTGACGCGCACCGTGTCAGCCGAAGCGATGATCCGCTCGTATTCTTCGAACCGGAAGCTCACGCGGCGCTACTCCTGTTTGAGGAAACGCATCAGCGCGTTTTCGAGTTCCTGCGCCTGGCTTTCGATCGTGGCGTCGATCGTGCCGCTGTTCGTCTCGATCTTCACCCCGCCCGGCTGCAGCGAGCCGTCCTCGACGATACGCAGGTCGTTGACGGTGGAAAGGCGCCGCATCAGTTCGACCTTGTGCGCCTCGGTCATCGTCTTGTCCTTCATGTTGATGCGCAGCACGAGCTTGTCGGCATCGGCGAGCTTGTTGATGGCCGCGTCGAGGTTCGAAAGAATGATCTCGGGCTGCACGACCGGCTCGACCTTGCAGACTTTCCGGGCGAACGCGATCACGAGCCGCACCATCTCCTCTTCGGAAGACTTGAGCATCGCCATGCGGCTCGTCTTCAGCTCGGAGATCAGCATCTCGGTTTCCTGCATCAGGTTCTGCCAGTCGAGGCAAATCTCCTCGCGCCCGGCCTTTTCGCCGGCCGATATGCCCTTCTCCTCGCCGAGCGCGTAGCCTTCCTTATACGCTTTCTGTTTCACCGTCTCGATCTCGACGGCCGCGCCTTTGCGGATCGACTCGGCCTCGGCGCGAGCCGCGGCAAGGTTCGATTCGGAGGTCTTCTTCGCCATCTCGAGAATGCGCGCCGACTCCTGCTCGAGCGCCTGGCGGCGGGCGAGCGATTCGCGGTGCAGGGCCTCTTCCTCCTGGCGCAGAAGGCTTTCGCGCTGGGTGAGCTGCTGCTCCCAGTCGCGCAGCCGCTGTTCGAGCGCCGCGAGTTCGAGCGACTTGCGGGAAACGGCCGATTTCGCCGACCCGGCACGCGCCGCCGCCGCCTCTGCCGACAGGCCTTCGGAGCCTGCCGCTTCGGGGGAAACGGGGTGCTTGACGCTTTTGGCGCCTTCGTGGTTTTCTGCCGGATGCTCGCCAGGCTCCTGCGGAATGATGGGCTTCGCGGTTTTCCCGAGCGACTCGGGCGGAATGGCGTGGAACGTCGTGTCTTCCTCTTCCTCGTCGATGCCGGGTGGCGGTCCGGGCGGGCGCGGCGGCCACACCGTCGGGACCGCGGTTTTGGTCGACGGGTCGATTTTGACCTGGAACGACTTGAAGATCTTCGCCATCAGAGGACCGTCCGTGACGGCTGGCCCGGCCGCTCGATATACAGTTCACGCTGGTTGATCAGGTCGCGGACGATGCCGAGAATGCGTGCCCGCGCCGCCTCGATCTCGGCGGCCGGCCGGGGGCCGATCGCGGTGATCTCGTCGCGAAGGTCCTGGATGAGATGCTGCGACATGTTGGTGCCCAGGTTCTGCAGCACGCTGTCGGGCGCGCCCTTCAGCGCGAGGGCCAAATCGCGCATCGTGATGCGCTTGAGCAGCTTCTGCACGCCGCGCGGGTCGACGTGCGCGATATCCTCGAACACGAGCAGGCGCCGGCGCAGCTCGCTCACGACCTGCGGCAGCTCCGGCTGCAGGTTCTTCATGATGTTCGCGACGGTCGCCGGATCGGTGTGCTGAAGAATATCGGCAAGTATATCTATGCCCTTCCGGCCCTGGGCCCAGGGGTCCGTGAATCGCTCAGCCAATCAGTTCCTCCTCGCCCGGGCGCGATATGACGATTTCGCCCTTGCCTTCGAGTGTCTTGACGACGCCGACGATGCGCTGCTGCGCCTGGTCGACGTCGCGGATGCGCACCGGCCCCATGTAGGCCATTTCTTCCTTGAGCATTTCGGCGGCGCGCTTCGACATGTTCTTGTAGAACTTCTCCTTGACCTCGTCGGTGACGCCCTTGAGGGCGACCGAGAGATCCTTCGGGTCGACTTCCTTCATGAGGCGCTGGATGCCGCGGTCGTCGATCAGCACCACGTCCTCGAACACGAACAGGCGCTTCTTGATCTCTTCGGCGAGGCTCGGCTCCTGCACTTCCATCGTCTCGATGATCGTCTTCTCGGTGGCGCGGTCGACCTGGTTGAGCACGTTGACCAGCGAATCGAGGCCGCCCGCGCTCGCGAAGTCCTGGCCGATGAGCGACGACAGCTTCTTCTCGAGAAAGTTCTCGACCTCGCGCGTGATGTCGGGGCTGGTGCGGTCCATCAGGGCGAGCCGCTTCACGATCTCGGTCTGGATGTCGGCCGGCAGCGACTGGAGAATCATCGCCGCCTTTTCCGGCTGGAGATACGACATGATGAGGGCGATCAGCTGCGGGTGCTCGGTCTGGATCAGCGTCGCCAGCTGGGTCGGGTCGGCGCTGCGCGCGGCTTCGAACGGCCGCACCTGGAGCGACGTGCCCATGCGCGAAAGCACCTCGAGCGCCTTGCTCGGGCCGACGGCCTTCTCGAGCAGCTGCTTCGCGTAGTCGAGGCCGCCCTCGGCGTAGAACTCGCGCGCCATCATCAGGTGCTCGAACTCGCCGAGCACCAGCAGCTTCGCTTCGGTCGAGATCTTGCGCTGCTTGGCGATCTCGATCGTCAGCGCCTCGATCTCGGGGTCCGTCAGGGACTGGAACATCTTTCCGCTGGCCTCGGGCCCGAGGAATATGAGCAGAATCGCAGCTTTCGCTTTTCCCGAAAGCTGCGGCCCGAGTTCGTCGCCGTCGACTTCCCTCGAGCCTGCAAGAAGTTTTTCGAGACCCTTTGCCACGGAGTGTTATTCCTCCTCGAGCCAGATGCGGAGAACCTGCACCGCATCCTCCGGTTTGCTTTCCACGAGCTGCCGCACGCGGTCTTCGAGCTTGGCGCGCACGTTGGCCTCCTGGGCGAGCTTGTCCATCTCGGCCTGGTGGGCCCGTTCCCGCTCGCCGATGAGGGCCTCGATGCGGGCGAGACCGTCGTCGAGCGTGCCGTCCGACTTGCGCTTGAACGCCTCGCGGAACAGATACTGCTCTTCAGGCGTCATCTCGTCGAAGTCGGGCGGCATGACATCCTGTTCGCGCGCATAGGAGTAGGCCTTCTGCCGCAGATCCTGGACCTTGCGCCGCTTTTCCTCGAGCTCCTTGATCTCCGGGAAGAAGTTGTTGATGTCCTGGAAGCGGCGCTCCCACTCCATCTCCTGCTGCTCCCGAATCTTCTGCTTGCGCATCTCTTCGGCCTGCCGCAGCTGCTCCTTCGCGCGAGTCGCTTCCACGAGCGCTTCCTGTTCCTTGACCATCGCCCGAGCCCGCGACATCCGGACGAAAATATACACCATTCCGAGCATGACGGGAATGGCCATCAACAGTCCAATGACAATCATGAACATCGTTCGCTCCTGATGCTGCCGCTCGGCCATCTCGATCCCGGCCTTGGCAGCCATGTCGTTGTTGAACGGGTAAACCATGAGGGTGAGCACGTCCCCGCGCTTCTTGTCGAAGCCGACCGAGGCCTGGGCGACGCTTCGGATCTGCTCCTCGAGGCTTTGAGGCACCCTCGTCGAGTCGCCGTCGAGAATGATCGAGACGGAGAGCCGCTTGATGGTGCCCTGTTCCTTGACGAACTTTTCTTTCGATCTCGTGTAATCGACATTCTGTATCGCCGCGTTCCGCTGGTATTTGTTGGCGGTGGTGCCCTCGGTCGAGGGGTAGGCGGGCGCGCCGGGCGGCAGGTTCGAGTTCACGCCGGGCTCGCCGTCTTTCGTGAGGTCCTTGCCTTCGTAGGCTTCATTTTCGATTCTCTGGGAAACGATGACGCCCATCGTCGCGCCTTCGACGGGGGGAATCAGCACTTCCGCGAGCGCTTCCTTCTGGTCGAAGTCCATCGTGGCGGTGACGCGCACGGACGCCTTGCCGCTGCCGAACGCCTCTTCGAGCTGGCTGCGAAGCTTCTTCTCGAGTCGCTTCTCGACGTCGATCGTGTGCTTGAGCTGGGCGGACTTGACCTTGTCGAGGGTCATGTCTTCGTCCTCGTCGAGGAGGCGGGTCAGATCGCGCGCCTGGGTGTCGGTGATGCGGATCTTTTCGGGCTTGAGGCCTTCGACGGCCGAGGAGAGCCATTCGCGGATGGCGCGGATCTTGTCGCGGTCGAGGTCCTTGTTGGGCCGAAGCTTCAGGACAACGCTTGCGGTGGGCTCTTTCTGGTCTTCCTTGAAGACTTCCTTCTTCGGCTTGGTGATGTAGACTTTCGCATTTTCGACGGCATCGTAGCGCATCAGCGAGCCTTCGAGCTCGTCCTGGAGGCCGCGGACGAAGTTGAGCTCGAACTCGTCCTTCGTCGTGCCGGAGAACATCGACCGGTCGTCGATCAGCTTCGACCAGCCCGCGCGGGCCTGGGGCAGGGTCTTTTCCTGGGCGAGCTGGAGGAGGATGTAGCTCTTGTCGGAGAGCGGGACCTGGATGTCCGAGCTCGTGGCGCCAAGCTTGTATTCGATGTTCAGCTCTTTCAGCTTCGCGACGACCTTGCCGGCGTCCTCGATTTTCAGCTGTTCTTCAAAGAGCGGCGTGAAGTCCTTCTGGGAGCCCCACATTGTTGCCGTTATAATACCGGCGAATACAAGAATGACAATGCCGGCCAGCATGATCTGCTGGGTCCGGGGAAGCTTCGCGATGGGCTCCCAGAGTTGCCGCAAAAACTCGGTCATGTCTGCCTTACTCCCTACTCCGTGTTGCCCGCCTTCCGCGGGCGCCCGGCGCATCCTGCCTGATGTTTCAGGTCATGAAAGGCCGGGGTTTCAATCTCGATTGTGAAAAGACCGTGAATTCAGAACGGGCGCTCATGCCTCATCAGAACTGCATGCGCATGATTTCCTTGTAGGCTTCCAGCGCCTTGTTGCGGACCTCGAGCGTCAGGTTCATGGCGGTGCGGGCCTTTTCCGCCGCGATCATGACGTCGTGCAGGTTCTCGACGCGGCCCAGGACGGCGTCCTGCGTGAGTTTCTGCGAGGCCTTCTCGAGGTCGTCGACCTCGGTGATCGCCGTCTGGAGCTTGTCGGCGAACATCTGCCACTGTTCCTTCGCGTCGACGCGCGGCGCGGCGCGGGGCGAGCCTGTTTCGAACGGGTTGAGCGATTCGATGCGCATGTTCGTCATCTACCTCATCGTCTTCCGATGCCGAGCGCCGAGTTCACGATGTCCTTCGCCGCGTTGATGCTCGTGACGTTGGCTTCGTAGGCGCGCGTGCAGGTGATCATGTCGACCATCTCGTGCACGATGTTGATGTTGGGGAACCGGACGTAGCCGTCCTTGTCGGCGTCGGGGTGGTTCGGGTCGAAGACGAGCTTGAAAGGCGACTGGTCGGACATCACGCCCGCGACCCTGACGCCCGTACCGACCGGCGTCTTGCCGCGCTCGGTGGCGGCCGTGAACGGCCACCGGTGCTCGTGGCTGCGCGACTGGAAGATGCACAGTTGCCGCCGGAACGGCCCGCCGTCCTCGGTGCGCGTCGTGTTCACGTTCGCGATGTTGTTCGAGATCACGTCCATGCGGAGCCGCTCCGCGGTCAGGCCGGAAGCGGACGCGTCGATGGCGCCGAAGAGACCCATCAGGCTCTACCTCCTCTCGTGATGATGTCGTTCAGATCCGAGAACATCGCCGCGAGCCGCGTCGATTCGATCTGATACAGCATCGTGTTCTTGGAAAGATCAGCCATCTCGACGTCGATATCGACGTTGTTCCGGTCGTTGCGCATGACGTGCACGCGATCGGTCGTGACGGACGGCGTCACATCCATATAGTTAATGTTATCTATGGGAATATGCCTGTCGTCGGTGCGCTTCCCGGCGAGCTCGGGGCGTCCGTCGAACACTTTCGCCATCTCGTCCTCGAAGCTGACGACCTGGCGCTTGAAGCCGGGCGTGTTCACGTTCGCGATGTTGTTTGAAATGACCTTGTGGCGCAGGGCGGACGTTCCGAGGCCCTTCGCGAGAAGGTTGAGGGTGGAGGTTTCGGTCAGATCGCGGAACATGTAGTGGTGCCTCCTGTCAGAGAATGAACCGGGCGAGGTCCTGGTCCTTGAGGAACGGGCCCAGAACGCGGTCGACCAGCTCGGGGGTGACTTCATACCGCCCCTGCGCGGCCCGGGGGGCGTCGAAACTGACTTCGTCGAGAAGCCGCTCGATCACCGTGTGCAGACGGCGCGCGCCGATGTTTTCCTGCATCGTGTTCACCATGACGGCAAACGAGGCGATGCGCTCGATGGCTTCGGGGGTGAAGGCCAGGTCGACGCCGTCGGCGGCGAGAAGCGCCGCATACTGGCGGGTCAGGGCGTTTTTCGGCTCGGTGAGGATGCGCTCGAAGTCGGCGGCGGTGAGCTTGTCGAGCTCGACGCGCACCGGGAACCTCCCCTGGAGCTCGGGAATCAGGTCGGACGGCTTCGTGACCGTGAACGCGCCGGCCGCGATGAACAGAATGTGGTCGGTGTTCACGGGGCCGTATTTGGTCATGACGGTCGTGCCCTCGACGAGTGGCAGCAGATCGCGCTGCACGCCTTCGCGGGAGACGTCGGGGCCGCTCTTGCTGACGTAGGACGCGGCGATCTTGTCGATCTCGTCGAGGAAGACGACGCCGTGCGACTCCACGAGCTTCACGGCCTCGCGCTGACTCTCTTCGGAATCGACCAGTCGGGCCGTCTCCTCGTTCGTCAGCTGATCGCGCGCCTCGCTGACCGTGACGCGCCGACGACCACGGCGGCCGGGGAGGATGTTCCCGAGCATGGACTGGATTCCCTGCAGGTTGAAGCCCATTTCTTCGACCCCGCTGTGGGAAATCACTTCAACGGTCGGCGTCACGTTCTCGGTCACCTCGATTTCGACGGTCTGTTCATTGAGCTGCCCCGCGTCGAGCTTGGCGGCCAGGTGGTCGCGGATCGTGTCATGGGAATCAGGCTCTATACGGTCCATCGGCATTTCGTGGTGTTTTGTTGAGCCTCGTTCGAAACCGCTCAGCGGGTGCTTTCTCGGCAGAAGCAGGTCGAGCAGCCGCTCGCGCACCCGCGCCTGGACCTGGGGGGCAAGTTCGGCCATGCGCCGCGCGCGGACGATGCGAAGCCCGGTCTCGACGAGATCGCGGATGATCGAGTCGACGTCGCGGCCGACGTAGCCCACCTCGGTGAACTTGGTGGCTTCGACCTTGAGGAACGGGACGTTCGCGATCTGGGTGAGCCTGCGGGCGATCTCGGTCTTGCCGACGCCTGTGGGCCCGATCATGAGAATGTTCTTCGGGCGGATATCGTCATACAGCGGCCCCTTGACGAGGCTGCGGCGGAAGCGGTTCCGCCAGGCGATCGCGACGGCCCGCTTGGCTTTCTGCTGGCCGACGATATACCGGTCGAGCTCGGCGACGATATCCTGGGGAAGGAGTTCCCGGGCGGGCGCCGTGGATCGGTGCATGGCTTTCTCCGTCATCGTTCGAGCAGCTCCACGGTGATCCTGTCGTTCGTGTAAATACACTGTTCGGATGCGATCTGCATCGCGTGTTTCACGATCTCGGCGGCGCCGAACGTCGTGTGCCGGAGCAGGGCACGGGCAGCCGCGAGCGCCGCCGGGGCACCGGACCCGATCGCCGCGACCGGTTCGTCGGGTTCCACGACATCGCCCTGACCGGAAAGCAGGAGAATCTGCGCGGCATCACCCACCAGGAGCATCGCATCGAGCCGGCGCAGGGCACGGTCTGTCCGCCACTCCTTCGCGAGGTCGACCGCGGCACGCTTGAGACTGCCGGGAACGGCCTCGAGCTTCGACTCGAAGCGCTCGAACAGCGTCAGCGCGTCGGCCGTGTGCCCCGCGAAGCCGCCGAGGGCACGATCGTTGGAAAGTCTGCGAAGCTTGCGGGCGCCGTGTTTGACGATCTGGTCGCCGTGCGTGACCTGGCCGTCCGCGCCCATGGCGAGACGTCCGTCGCGGATGACGGCCAGGATGGTGGTCGCCTTGAATCCGTCGGTTCGAGTCATGACGTTTCTCCTCCGGAGCGGGGGTGGGTGGCGGTGTAGATCTTCTGGAGGCGGTCCCGGCTCAGGTGCGTGTAAATCTGCGTGGTGGAAAGGCTTGCGTGGCCGAGCATGTCCTGCACGGCGCGAAGGTCGGCGCCGCCGTTGAGCAGGTGCGTGGCGAACGAGTGGCGGAGATCGTGAGGGCTGATGTGCCTCGCGAGGGCGATGGCCCGGATATGCTTTTCGAGGATACGCGCAACGCTGCGCACCTGGAGGGGAGTGCCCTGGAGGTTCAGGAACAGGGCCGGTTCGTTCCGTGCACCAGGCTGTTCGGCATCCCGGCGTCGGAGATACTCGCCGACGGCGTTTATGGCGGCCGGTGTGAGCGGAACGATGCGTTCCTTCGAGCCTTTGCCCGTCACCCGGAGAAACCCGGACGAGGAATCGAGTGACTGCTTCGTGAGCGAAACCGCTTCCGAGGCGCGAAGACCGCTCCCGTAGAGCAGTTCGAGGAGCGCCCTGTCTCGAAGCCCCGACAGCGACGAGTCGTTCGAGGTCATCAGCCGCTCGGCTTCTTCCTCGGACAGGATGCGTGGCAGCGGCCTGCCGCCGCGGGCCGGATCAACGGTGTCCATGGGGTTCTCGCGGATGATCCCGCGGCGGATGGCATACGCGAAAAGACCGCGAATCGCCGATTGTGCACGTCTCACGCTGTTGCCGCACACACCGGCCTGGCGGCGCTGCGCCCAGAACGAGCGGATCTCGGATGCGGTGAGTTTTTCGGCACGGGCCGGGTCTGCCGGCGGCGCCATCCGGCGCATCCAGTCGAGGAAGAGGTGAAGATCGGCAGCATATGCGCGCACCGTGTGCGCTGACATCGACCGCTCCTTTTCACAGTGGGCCAGAAAGATATCAATCAGGCTCTGCAAGAACGTTTCCGCCTCTTTCGCGAGGGTATGAACCGGGGATGGAAAAGCATAACAAACACGACGGGGGTTCCACAAGGGGCACCGTAAAAATATTTTTCCGTGCATGCAATGCGAGAAAAAAACACCGAGGAAATCCGCAGATGACGCAGATTGAGGGCAGATGAAAAATGGCGGAGAGGCTTGTGCCGCCCGTGTCGTTCATGCGCGATCGCAGTGGGGGCACGAGGTCCTCTGTGGGAGAAAATTGACTGATTGAGACCGGAGATTTATACTGAAGAGAAGATGTGCAGCGATCATACGCCGTTACGCAAAGCGAGGGCCTCCAACAGCGAATGCAGAAGATAACATTGCAGGATGGCAGGATCGTCGAGTTCAAGTCGGCCACCCCGGCGGATGCCGACGGGATCATTCAGTTATACCATAAAGTATACAAAGGCAAGTATACGTTACGGGAAGTCCAGGATCCCGACCTGATCGCCAAGAAGGCCGACGATCCGAACTATTTCTGGACGCTCGCCAAATGTGACGGAAAGATCATCGGTTCGGTCATCTTCGCGATCGATCCCGTCAACAAGTTCGGCAAGTGTTATGCCGCCGTCGTTCTCGGCGAGTTCAGGGGTCAGGACGTCATGCGATTCATGGTCCAGCAGGGCATCGCAAGACTGACGGTCCGCACCCGAACCTGCGACGTGATCTACGCGACGACCCGCACGGTCAGCGTGGCCCCGCAGGTCGTTCTCGAACACCTCGATTTCAATCCGATGGGCATTTTCCCGAACGTCAGGAAAGTCGAGTCGTTCGAGACGCACGGCCTCGAGGTTTTCTTCCGGAAAAACTCGCTTGGCCTGCGCCGCCCGCGTCCGAAGCTGATTCCGGAGGTCGTGGACTTCTACCGGATCGCGATGGACGTGCTCGAACTCACGGAAGAACCTGAGATCATCGAACTGGACAAGGCCGACCCGAGGCGCATGGGCGACCAGATCCGTTTCTGCATCGAGCGCGACGAGAAGCGCATCCTCCAGCTTTTCGACCTCTACCAGGACCACGACATGATGGACAAAGTCTTTTTTCCGTTCATCACGCCGAACCTGCTGTTCGTATCCGAAGACAAGCACGCGGAAATCTTCGTCGATTTCAACGAAACCGACGGGAATGGCACGATCGTGGCCTACCGTATCCGAAACGAGGATCGGCGCCGCGTCATCATGTGGTTCTGCGAGGCGGCGGCCCAGTTCGGCATGCGCTACATCGAGATGCTCGTCAGCGCGTTCAACCCTGCGTATCAGCGCAACGCGATCGACGCCAAGTTCCTGCCCTGCGCGTATTTCCCGGCGATGCGCATGGCCGACGACGGCTTCCGCGAGGATTACATCGTCTTTTCGCGATCGTTCGAGAGCCTCGACTTCATGGACCTCCACCTGGTCGACACGAACCGGCGGTTTCTCGACGCGTTCATGAAATGCTGGTATGAGATGTTGGTGCGCTGCCAGCCCGATTTCGACGAGGAGTGGCGACTTGGCTGAGAAACCTCCGTTTGAGGCCTGCGGCAGGCTGTTCGATCTTTCCGATGCATTTGCCCACTGTCGTGCAACCGATGCGCTGTTCGCCGACGCCATGCGCGAGGCGCTCGCCTGGCATCGCGCCAAGTGCCCTGAATTCGCCGGATTTCTCGAGGCGAAGGGGCTGAATGCCGATTCGCCGGCCGCCCCCGAAGAGATTCCGCCGCTGCTCGTGACGATCTTCAAGGAGCACCGGCTGATCTCGATCCCCGATTCGAAAATCAAGATCGAGCTGACCTCCTCGGGAACCGGCGGCCAGCGCAGCGCGATCGTGCTCGACAAGCGTTCCTACGACCGGATCCTGCGCGTCGTTGACGCCATTTTCGGCTCTCTCGGTCTCGTGAACCGGGAGGAAACCGCGGATTACCTCTGCTTCACCTATGACCCGCGCGTCGCGAAGAACGTCGGGACGGCGTTTTCCGACAAGATTCTGACCGGCCTCACGCGGCGCGGAACGGTGTTTTACGCGATCCGCTGGAACGAGGCGACCGGAACGTTCGAGTTCGATCTCGGCATGACGGTGCGCCGTCTTCTGACGTTCGCCGGGCGCGGCCGGCCGGTTCGCATTCTCGGTTTTCCCGCCTATCTCTGGCAGGTCTGCGACGAACTCGAGGCGCGCGGCAAACGGCTGGCGCTCGGCGAGCGCTCGTTCGTCATCACGGGCGGCGGCTGGAAGATCCATAAAGACCGCGAGGTGACGAAAGACCTGTTCAAGAAGCGCGTGTCGGCGATTCTGGGCCTTCCCGAGCAGAACATCCGCGACAGCTTCGGGATGGTCGAGCACGGCATCCCCTACGTCGACTGCGAGCACGGCCGCCTGCACGTGCCGGTGTTCGCCCGGGCGCAGGTCGTCGACCCGGAAACGCTGAAGCCGCTTCCCGACGGAGAGCCGGGCCTTCTGCACCTGATGACGCCGTATCTTTCGAGCTACCCCTCGATCTCGCTCCTGACGACGGACCGGGCCCGCCTCGCCGGCGACTGCCCCTGCGGCCGGTCCGGAAAGACGCTGGAGATCCTCGGCCGCGCGGGCGTGGCGAAGCACAAAGGGTGCGCCATCACAGCCCTCGATCTTTTGAAACAGTGAATCGGTGAATATGATATCTACAACAATATTTGGTGCCGAGGTTTCCGGTGTTTCCCTGAACGGTGAAGGAGTTTCCGGCCTTCTCGCCACGGCCCGGGAGCGGGCCGCCGCCGCCGCGACGGTTCCGATCCATGAGATCATCGAGGTTCTCGACCGGGTGGCCGCCGTCTGGGCAGACCCGGAACACCCGCTTCGCAAGACCGCTCAGCGGGAACTTCCCGGCCTGATCCGTTTCAGTCCCGAGATGGTCGAAAAAGGGCTCGATGTCGTCGCCGAACTGTGCCGTCACGACGCGACCGAGGCGCGCCTGTTCGGCGAGATCGGCGAGCTGGCCGTCATGGACGGCTGGGTTGCCCGGAGTGACCTCGGCTATGATCTGCGGGCCATCCCGCGCGGAGTCGTGGTCCACCTCGCCGCCGGCAACGTCTTCGTGGGCGCCGTCGACAGCCTGCTGGCCGGCATTCTCACGAAGAACGCGAACATCCTGAAGATGTCGCGTGTCGATCCCGTGTTTCCGCGCCTGTTCATGCAGAGCCTTCGCGAAAGCGACCCCGACGGTCTCGTCTGGCCGAACCAGGCGATCGTGTCGTGGAAGGGCGGCGACGAAACGGTCGAGGGACCGCTTCTGTCGGCCGATCTGACGGTCGTCTTCTGGGGCGGGCGCGACGCCCTCGCTTCCATTCGAAAGCGCATCGGCAGCGGAACGAAACTGATTGAAAACGGGCCCCGCTACTCGTTCGCCGTCGCCGACGCCGAAACGCTCGAAACCGGCCTGCCGGACAACGCCGTGCGCGGCCTCGCGCTCGACCTCTGCGCCTGGGACCAGCAGGCCTGCTCATCGCCACACCTTGTCTACGCGATCGGGGAGTCGCCGAAGCCCGTGATCGACCTGATGGAGCGGCTGAGCGTCGAACTGAACGGGCTTTCAAAAGAACTGCCGATCGGGCCGATCGGCTTCGACGAGAAGGTCGAGATCCGCAAGGTGCGCGAACTGGCCCTGATGGCCGAGGTGAAAGGGCGGGCGAAGCTGGTCTGCCCCGACGCGTTCGACTGGACGCTCGTCTACGAGCAGGACCCCGCGTTCAAGGTCTCCTGCCTCAACCGGACGCTGTTCTTCAAGCTCGTTCCCTCGGTCGAGCGGCTCATGGAGGAGATCCACCCGATCGGCGCGTATCTCCAGACCGTCGGCCTCGCGGTCGGCCCCGAGTGCCGCGCCGCGCTCGAAGAGCTGCTGCCGGCTGCCGGCGCCAGGCGCATCACCGAGTTCGGCGGCATGAGCGAGGGAAAGACGGGCGCCCCTCACGAAGGCTCGTTCCTGCTTTCCCAGCTCGTCGAGTGGATCGACCGGGAACATCGGGACGAGCCCGGGCGCATCATCGGCACCCTGCTCGACGCGCTGCGCCGCTCGCCCTATTACGGGCCCCTCGTCGCCGCGGCGGAAAAAGCGCATCGGTCGCCGACGGAACGGCTCTGCGCGCTTCCCCTGCTCGATCGTGACACGTTCTACCGGCACTCGCCCCCGCTCTCGAACGATATCCTGACCGGGCCGATGGCCGACGCCTACGTCTACGCGTCCGGCGGAACGACCGGTCAGCCGAAATTCGCGCTGTATTCCAACGAGGAATATAAAATAGCGACAGATGTATTGGGTTTCATATACTCCACCGCGGGTCTCGAGCCGGAGGACGTCGTCGGGAACATCTTCCTCGCCGGCAATCTCTGGACCAGTTTCAACGTCGCGGGCCGGGCGCTCGAGAACATCGGCTGCCTGAACATGCCGATCGGCGGCGCGACAAGCTTCGACATGATGATCAAATTCCTGCAGGCGTTCAACGCGAACGCGCTCGTCGGCCTGCCGTCCGTCATCATCAAGCTGGCCGAGGAGGTCGGGCGGAGCGGATCGAACGTGCGGATCAGGAAGATTCTCTACGGCGGCGAGCATCTGCGCGCGCCGACGGTCGAGTTTCTGCGTCGCACGCTCGGCTGCGAGTTCGTCCGTTCGGCGGGATACGCATGCGTGGACACCGGCCCGATCGGCTACCAGTGCACCCATCTCGGCGGCTCGCTGCATCACGTTCTGGAGGGATACCAGTTCGTCGAGATCATCAATCCCGAGACCGGTGTCGTGCGAAACGACGGCGAGCCGGGCGAGATCGTCTCGACCAACCTGACCCGGCTCCTGATGCCGGTCGTCCGATACAAGACGGGCGATCTCGGCCGGTGGGTCGAGATGGACGAGTGCGCCTGTGGTTTCTCCGGCAGGACGTTCGAACTGCTGGGGCGGTGCGACGACCTGCTGGTGATCGGCGGCATCAACCTGCTGCCCACGGATGTTGCATCCGGCCTCGCGCTGCTCCCGGTGAGCCAGAACTTCCAGATCGTCGCGCGCACGAAGAACAGCCGCGATCTGCTGGTGCTGCGCCTGGAGGCCGAGCGGCCGCTTCCCGACGCCCAGGTTCTCGACGGCCTCGGGCAGGGCTCCTACAAGCTCGCCAAGGCCATCAAAGACGGCTGGCTGAACGTCGAGATCGAGTGGCTGGCGCCGGGCGGCCTGCCGCGAAGCATCCGCACCGGCAAGATCAAAACCGTCATCGACGAACGCCACAATTGAAGTTTGAAAAGTGAAGTTTGAAGTTTGAAATGGGACCGGAAAATGCTGCTGTAGGGGCGCGTTTGAAACGTGCCCAATGTGAACTCGGTATGTTGAAAAACGTACATTCACCGCGGAGGCGCCGAGGCTCTGAGAGAATGATAATTATTCATATATTATGACTCGTTTCATTCTCTGCGCCTCTGTGCCTCTGCGGTTCAACCTTCGTGCCTTCGTGTCTTTGTGATGAAAAATTCGCACCAGATCGTCGTTCTCACCGGGGCCGGCATCTCGAAAGAGTCGGGCCTCGACACCTTTCGCGACGCCGGCGGCGTCTGGGAGCGGTATCGGATCGAAGACGTGGCGACGCCCGAAGGCTACCTGCGCAACCCTGCCAAGGTTCACCGCTTCTACAACGAACAGCGCATGCAGTTGAGCGCCGTGCAGCCGAACGCCGCTCACCACGCCCTTGCCAGGCTCGAGCGGGAACTGGGCGACCGGCTGCTCGTCGTGACCCAGAACATCGACGACCTGCACGAGCGGGCCGGCTCGACCCGGCTGATCCACATGCACGGCGAACTGCTCAAAGTGCGGTGCGAACACTGCGAGCGCGTCTGGAAAGAGACCGGTGAGATCTCGACGGAAACGGCCTGCCCGCACTGCGGCAAAGCCGGCGGGGTGCGGCCGCACATCGTCTGGTTCGGTGAGATCCCCTTGCAGATGGATGAAATATTTAATGCTATCGATCGCTGCACGTTGTTCGCGGCGATCGGCACGTCGGGAAACGTCTACCCTGCGGCCGGCTTCGTCGAACGCGCCCGCTCGAACGGCGGAACGCACACGATCGAACTGAATCTCGAGCCGTCGGTCGGCGCCTCGCGGTTCGCCGATGTCGCATACGGCCTCGCGACCGAGGTCGTTCCGGCGTGGGTCGACAGACTTTTGGGAACGGGAGCGGACTGACATGAAACTCGGGTATCCCACGCATCCGAGGCGTGATATCGTCGAAGAAATAGAATGGATCGCGTCGGCCGGCTTCGACTTCGTCGACCTCTTTCTCGAGCCGGACAAAGGCGCCGCAGAATGCGTCGACGCGGCCGCCGTTCGTTCGGCCCTGAATGCACACGGGCTCGGGTGTGTTGGTCACCTCGCCTGGTATCTGCCGATCGGCTCGGCCATGCGCGAGATGCGGAAAGCCGCCGTCGACGCCGCCAGGACCTACCTCGACGTGTTTGGCCGGATCGGCATGCCCTGGGTGACGATCCATGCGAGCTGGCCGACATCGATGTTCACGGCGGAAGAGGGGCTCGCCTGGCAGAGCGAGTCACTGCACGAGATCGAGGCGGCGGCACGGGAGCGCGGCGTGGGGTTGATGTACGAGCCGGTCGGCTCTCCGCACGAGACCCGGGAAAACCTCGAAAAACTCCTGAACGACCATCCCAACCTCGGGTTCCATCTCGATGTCGGCCATTTCAATCTGAACCGGCGCAACCCCCTCGAGTTCGCCCAGGCCTTCGCCGGTCGCCTCGTCCATGTGCACCTCCACGACAACGACGGCTCCAAAGATCAGCACTTGCCTCCAGGAACCGGCCGAATCGACTGGGATGCCTTCGTTCCCGGCCTGAAAAAAATCTACGACGGAACGATCACCCTCGAAATATTCGTTCCGGAACGCGCCTACATCACGCTGGCCCGCGACCTGTTCCTGAAACGCTGGCAGTCCGCCTGAACGACCGCCTGAAACAGGGGAAAATATCCTCTGTGTTATCCAAAAATTCCCTCCCTCGATGACGTGATGTCGCTCTTTGTCTCGTGGAATTCCATCACCCGGAATAGAGCATCTTCTTTTTCTCCGCCTCACCACCCGCTTTCCACGGCTGAAGCCCGAGGGTACGCCTCAGCATGGGTTCTCGTACGAAACTTGCTGCGTAATGGTCAGGCAGAGGTGAGGAGGCATGGAAACCAGGAACAGAATCCATGTTCTGGATGAACAGGAGCTGAATTCCCAGGTTAAACGGAAGTCAGTCGATCCTGTGTACATGCCCATTCCCGAAGACGTCTCGTTCGAGTATCTCGAATCCCTCGTCGGCCTGCTCGACCAGCTTTCGGACGAACTCCTTGCCTCCCGGATGCTCAATTTCCGGGCCCGCATCAGGGCCGCGCTCAGGCGCATCGCCAGCTTCATCGGCGTCGATTCCGCCTTCCTCTGGCTCATGGATGAGCATTTGACCGAGTTCCACGATGTCCTCGTGAGTTCGCAGGATGTCGGCTCCTTCCCCGAATGGAACCACCTGCCGGCGCTTCAGAAGCATCCTGCGCTTCTCGAGCGGCTCGAGCGAAACTCGGAAGCCGTGGCGGCCGTCCTCGAAGGGCCGCCGAAGGTGCTGCGCGGCTATCTCCTGTGGCCCCTCCGCCTCGATGGCCGGATGAGGGCCGTTCTCGGCTTTTCCGAACGCAATGCCCTCAAACGCTGGACCGTCTGGGAGCGCCAGCTTCTCGAAATCGGGGGCACGGTGTTCCGGCAGGAGATCGTCAGACAGCGCAACGAGCAGATCCGCCGCAGAAGCGAGCTTCGGTACCGCCTGCTGGCGAGCCATTACCCGAACGGCATGGTCCTGCTGTTCGACCGTGAAACGCGGTTCCTCGTCGCCGAGGGCGAGGCGGGCGCGCGCTGGGGCCTGACTCCCGAGCGCCTCGAGGGAAGAACCGTGAAAGAGGTCTTCCCCGGCGACGTCTCGGAAACCATCGAAGGGTTCTGCAGGCGCACGCTGGCGGGCGAAACGGTCGTCGAGGAGATGGCGTATGCCGGCGAGGTGATCGAGATGCGGCTCGTGCCGGTCCGAACCGGCAACTCCGCCGTCATGGCCGGCATGCTCGTCGCGCAGATCATCACAGAACGCAAGGAGGCTGAAGCCTCTCTCCGCCAGGCCCGCGAGGCGCTCGAAAAGGCCCGGGCCCAGGAGGCCGCCGTCGCCGCCGAGATCCAGCAGAACCTGCTGTTCGGCAGGCTGCCTGTCTGCCCTCCGGCAATCAGCATGGACGCCGTCTCGATCCCTTCGATGGAGGTCGACGGCGATTTTTACGACTTTTTCCCGATTCGCGAGCACATTTACGATCTCGTCATCGGCGACGTCATGGGCAAGGGAACCCCCGCCGCCCTGATCGGTGCCGCCGCGCGCATCGCCTTCCTGCGCTCGCTCTCCAGGCTTCTTGCGCGCGAGGGCCGGCGCCTGCCCGAGCCCGAGGCCCTTCTGGGCATGGTGCACGGGGAACTGGCGGCCCGGCTCGCGAATCTCTACGCGTTCGTCACCCTCGTGTTCGCGCGGCTGAACATGCACCAGAAGACCCTCCAGATCGTGAACTGCGGCCATCCTCCCGTATTGGTGTACAGGCAGGAGGAAAGCCGGTTCTTCACGATCGATTCCACCAGGCCCCCCCTGGGGATCGGCGATGTTCTCGACTATTCATGCACCACCGTCCCGATGCGCAGGGGCGATATCATCGTTTTCCTGTCGGACGGCGTGACCGAAGCCCGGAACCCTGACGGCGAGATGTTCGGCCTCGAGCGGATCAAGGACGTGGTCCGCCTGGGCGCCCCCCTGCCGGCCGGGGAACTCGTCGCCGCGATTCGCGACGCGGTTCAGCGCTTCGTGGGAACGCGGGGGCTGGAAGACGATTTCACCTGTCTGGTCGTCCGCCTCGAGCCTTGAGCGTCCGTGGGGGCAGCCGTTTTCCGGCGTGCCTGCGGTTTTACCCCCGCAACCACAATCATCAGCCGTTTTTCGTCGTGGGTCAGGGCTTTCAGCGCCAGTTCCCGCCGAAGGGCGTCTCCCCGGCCGCCGCACGGTTCGGTGAAGGCGAGACGCACCGGCCGGCGCGAGCGCGTGTAGCGGGCCCCGGTGCCCTCGTTGTGCTGGCGCACGCGCCGGTCGACGTCGGTCGTGACACCCGTGTAGATGCTGCCGTCCTTGCAGACGAGCATATACACGTGCCAGGTCGGGTCAGATGTTTCCGTTTTCAAGCTTGAAGTAGACGAGCGGCTCCTTCACGTTCTTGACTGGTGCCGAACTCGGGCCGCTGAAACTCCAGGGGCAGGTCCCGCTCGCTTCGATCTGCTCTTTCACCGACGGGGTCAGCAGGATCTCGCCGTGCTTTGCGAGTCCCTGCAGGCGGGCGGTGTTGTTCATGCCGCTGCTGAAAGCTGTCAGGTCCTGGTTCGGGCCGATCAGGCCGACGTCGGCCGAGCAGTAGTTGATGCCGATCGCGACGCCGAAATCCTTATAGAAAGGCGACTGCTGGATGTCCTGATTCTCCGGTGCGGCGAGGAACTCGTCGGTGAATGTCCTGATCTTGATTGCCGCCTCGACGACGTTTTTTGAGACCGTGGCGGCCGGGGCATCGTAAAACGGCGGCCCGAACAGGATGATGACGCAGTCACCGACGATCTTGTCGAGAACGCCGTTGAGAGGAAACACTCGCTCGACGACGGCTTTCGACCAGGTGTCGATGAACTTCGCAATGCGCTGGGGATCCCTGAGCACCTGCTCGCTCATCTTCGTGAAGCCGCTGATGTCGGCGAACAGAATGCCGATATCGGCCTTGCGCGGGGAAAGGTATTTCTCCTTGTAATCCTCGAGCCGGAGAAGCCGCCGGGTGACGTCCGGGGAAAAGAACTGGCGGAGCATGTTCTTTTCGCGATTGAAATCGACCAGCCGCTGGCGCAGCGTCTCCGCGAACACCTGGACGATCTCCCGGCTGCTGACGGAGAGACCGCACCCCGCCGGCGGCCTGATGATCATCTTCCCGACGAGCGTCTCGACGATCAGGCCGTCGAGAAGCACCGTTTCACTGCTGCCGGCCGACGGGAAAATCGTTTCGATTGCCCTGTTGCCGGGAACGACGACGTCGACGCCCGCCTTGATCAGTTCCTCGAGCTCGGACATCGGCTTTTCGGCCGAGTCGAATATTTTATTGTAATTGCGATATATTGAGTACTGAACGATCTTCCGTCCGTCAAGATCCTCGTCGATATATAACAGAACGAGCTCCTCGATCGGAACCATGTCGCTGAGGATGTTGACGGCCATGTCGAGGGCCTCGTTCAGGCGCCGGGACTTCATGCATCGCTGGATCTCCATGATCGTCATGTGCTTGTACCGGCTTTCCTGGATGCCGAAAAAGTAGTTGTCGAGTTCTTCCGCCGCGGCCTCGAGCCATTCGAACACCTCGTCAACGACGAGGCACCGGTCGGTGGGGAAGGCGAATCCGAACGTGCCGATCTTTTCACCGGCCATGTCGAGAGGCAGCACGAACCAGTCGTTGGATCCGCGGCGCTGCGTCGTTTTCGCGCCGATGCTCAGCAGGTCTGAAAACGAGCCCTCCAGCTCCGCGGACGATATGCCGTGGGCATAGATGGTATAAATCAGCTCTTCGTTCTGGGTCTGGAGAAACATCGCCGCAGGCTTCAGGACCTTCTCGAGATAGGCAAAAACCTGCTTCATCGTCGTCTCGAGGTTCTTCTTCTCCCGCAGGCACATTTCGATGACGGCGTCGATCTCGCCCGAGAGTTTCACCCTGAGCCTGAGTCGGCGGAGTTCCGCTTCCATCGCGGACTGGTCGGCGGCATGAAGTGTCTGAACCATCGGTGTACCCCTCTCTCCGAAAATTTTCTCCACCTTACCCGAATCCCGACGGTTTCTCAAGATGTCTCGTTTCGAAACGGCGTCAGGGTGAAAGAGGATGATGAAGTATAATAATATATATAAAATGAGTCGAATGAGCCTGTCAGGCTGTGGATACTATCGTTTCCGGTCATCCTGAGGTATCGAAGGGTGACCGGAAACTCATGAACAGGCTTGTTCGTGGTTCGATCCCTCACCACGAACGGAAATCGTGATTGTATCCACAGACTGCTATGGCAGAAAACCGCCCGACGGCGAGGTTGCACCTTCTGGGTGGATTCTGATACCACTGTGATGAAAGTGCATGATATCCATAGACGACGGGAGGTTCCTCATGCCGGATGCAAGGATGTGGTACATCATCGTGGGCGGGCAGATCCAGGGCCCGATGGGGGCCGAGGACATCATCGCGAAGCTGCGCAGCGGCGCGGTCAAGCCGATGACGATGGCCCACGCCGACGGCGTCACGAAGACCTGGACGCCGCTGACCGAGATCCAGCAGTTTGCGAACGCTCTCCAGAGCGAGGAATTCCTTCCGCCGGTTCCGATCGGAGGTTCCCGACAGCAGGTCGCCGACGTCATCGATTACAACATCTTCGGCGACGATCTCCAGTTCGTCGAGATCGAGCTGGACCCGGGCGAGTCCGTCGTCTCGGAAGCCGGCGCCATGATGTACATGGACGAGCCGATCCGGATGGAAACCATTTTCGGCGACGGATCGTCCAAATCCGAGCAGGGGGGCTGGTTCGACATGCTCGCCAGCGCCGGCAAGCGCCTGCTGACCGGTGAAAGCCTGTTCATGACCGTGTTTTCGCACAAGGGCGCGACGGGAAAGGCGAAGGTCGCCTTCGCCGCGCCATATCCCGGCAAAGTCGTCGTGGTCGATCTCAAGGAGGTCGGCGGCACCCTGCTCGTGCAGAAGGAATCGTTCCTGTGCGGCGCCAAGGGCGTTGCGGTGGGCATCGGCCTCCAGAAAAAGTTCGGCGTCGGCCTGTTCGGCGGCGAGGGCTTCATCATGCAGAAGCTCGAAGGCGACGGGCTCGTCTTCTGCCACGCCGGCGGCACGATCATTTCGCGTGACCTGAAGCCCGGCGAGAAGCTGAAGATCGACACCGGCTGCGTGGTCGGATACCAGCCGTCGGTCAGTTTCGACGTCGAGATGGTGGGCGGCATCAAGAGCGCGCTCTTTGGCGGGGAAGGGCTGTTCCTGGCCACCCTGACCGGCCCCGGCCGCATCTGGCTTCAGTCTCTGCCGTTCTCGCGCTTCGCCTCGAGAATCTACGCCGCTGCCAAACAGACGGGCGGCGGCGGCAAGGAGGAAGGCTCCGTCCTCAGCGGCGTCTTCAACGCCCTCGGAGGCAAGGACTGATTCGCTGAGCCGGCGGGTGTTCCGCCCGCATGAGCGGGTTCCCGCACACGAACTGCCGCGGGCATGCCCCGGTCGGGCCGCCCGGAATGCGCTCGAAAGCCGGTTTCCGCCGACCTGCCGGTGTGCGGCATGAAAGATGCAAACTCCCGTCGCAGGGAGGCGCATATGCACGCAGACGATGTGTCGGCGGATGGTTCGCACCGCCTTGTCCGTCAGGGGCTCTCCGTTCCGGTTCACGTCGACGATGACGAGCTGCTCGACGTGCTGTGGCAGATCAACCTGTCTGTCGAATCGGGGGTCCCCCTGCGAAGGGCCCTCGAAATCGCCTCACTGCATCTCGAAAGTGGCGCCAGGAGAGATCTGGTCACACGACTGTCTCAATATATATCATTCGGTATCCCACTCTCGATCGCGCTCGGCAAAAGCCTTCGCGGCTGTCCGGGGCTCGTCTACGCCGCCGTCTCGATCGGAGAGGCGACGGGCCGCCTCGACCTCGCGGTTGCCCTCCTGCTTCGCATGTATCGGCTCCAGGAAAACTGGCGCTCGTCCTTCGACAGCTGGGCCGTCACCTCCCCACGGCTTTTCACGGCCTTCTGGGGCTTCCTGTTCCTGCTTGCCTGGCATTTTTCGCAGACACAGTCCCATGTGTGGTATGAACCGTCCGAAACGACGCTCATCCAGAGTGTGTGTGAAAGCATCACCGCCTGGTTCTGCGAACCGCTCTTCTATCCGCTCGTCGGCCTTCTCGTCGCCTGGTATGCCGTCTGGCGGAACCGCGGCGGCGTCGGCTTCGTCAGGCTTGCCCGGGAAGCCCTCCGCCGGCTTCCGTGGATCGGGGGCATGCTTCAAAATCGCCTCACGGCAAGATGTCTGCGCCTTCTCGCCTTCATCCTCGAAACCGGGAAGCCGCCTCTCACAGCCGTGGCGATGATCGCCGAGTTCGCCGACAGGTCGGACGTGCAGCACGTGTTTCGCTCCTCCCGCGAGATCCTGCGGAACGGCGGCCCGCTCTCTCAGGCATTCGCGGTCAGCGGACTGCTTCCGGAACGCGCGATCGGAACCATCGCCGCGGCGGAAGACCTCGGAACGCTTCCGGAAACGGTCGCCTGGCTTGCCGGAACCTACGAAGCGCAGGTCGGGTTCGAGAGTTCGACGGCGGGCACGCTCTTCACGGTCGGCATCGTGGTGGTGCAGATCGGCCTGCTCATTGCGGCGATCAATGCGGGCTTCAGCCCCTTCCTCCTGCTGTCCGGCATCTGAGTCGGTTTGCCTACTTCGTTTTGAGAATGTATCTGCCGTCCCAGCCGGCAGGAGGCGGCTCTTCGCGGAAATGGGCGCATCGCTCGAGATACACCGAGGCGGGGCCGTCGTCGGGCCTGAGATCGAGCACCCGCCGGAACGCGGCCCCGGCGGCGTCCCAGTTCTGCGCGAGGTACAGCCGCATGCCGTCCTCGTAAACGGGCAGGAGTTCGTCCCACAACGCATCGTTCTCTCCGGAGAGGCCGATCAGTTCGTAAGTCTTGACCGGCTGGGCCTTGCCCTTGACGGCCAGGAAATCGAGAAGCCGCATCCGGACGCCGCTGCCGGAGAGCCTGGAATGCGTGGTTTCAGAGACCATCATCAGGGTGCGATACGCCTTGTTCGCCCCTTCCAGCCGGGAAGCGAGGTTGACGCCGTCGCCGAGACAGGTGAAGTTCATCTGAATATTGCTACCTATAAAACCGACCATGCACTCCGACGTGTTGATCCCGGCGCGCATCTCGACCCGTGGAAGGCCCCGCTCGAGCCACTGGGCACGGAGCATGGCGAGCCTCCGCTGCATCTCGATGGCGCAGCGGGCGGCCCGGAGCGCGTGGTCCGGCTGCTCGGCGGGGTGGTTCCAGAATCCCATGATCGCGTCGCCGATATACTTGTCGAGCGTGCCGCCGTGCTCGAACAATACGCGCGTCATCTCGCCCAGGTATTCGTTCATCAGCTTCGTCAGCTCTTCCGGCGTCATCACCTCCGAGATCGAGGTGAACCCGGCCAGGTCGGTGAACATGATCGTCAGTTCCTTCTTGACGCCGCCGGGCCTGACGGCGTCAGGATGCCGCAGGATCTCCTCCACCATCGGCGCGGCGATGAAACGGCCGAACGTGGCCCGCGTCTCGCGCTCGCGGCTTCGCGCGACCAGGTAGGCCTGGGCCCCGCGCACCACCCCGAAGACGATCGAAAGCGAGACGGGAAAGGCGATCGGCAGAAGAATGTCCGCCTGGAACAGGCGTATCGATGCGGCGATCCAGCAGAGGACGAGGAGCGAGAGAACGCCGACCGCCGTGCCTCCCCGGCCCCGCGCGAACAGCAGATCGACGACGGCAAGAACGGGGGCGAGCAGCAGCAGCGTCAGCAGGGGCCATGCGTGCGGGTGGGCGTCGTGATGGAAGGGGGTGGGGCGCAGAAACTCCCCGCGGGAGAGGGCCGAGCAGAGGTTTGCGTGCAGATGGACGCCCGGCAGTTGCCTGAACTCGGTATCGAGGAAGTTGATCGGTGTCGTGACGAAGTCCTGGTCTTCGCGGAGGGATGTCCCCAGAAACAGGGTCCGGCCGGAAACCGTCGTCGCCAGCCTGTCCGCCCGCCCCGGCCGCCCGGCCTCGTCGCGGGCGAGCAGCAGATACTCGCCCGCAGGAAGCCTGAGCGCGTTCTTCCCGTCGCGGGAGGAGTGCCAGACGCCGTCGCTCCCGACGAGCCAGAACTCGCCCCTGATCCTCCCTGCCGCTCCTGAAACATCGATGACGCCGGCCTGGCGCAGCGTCTTCGTGAGCGGGGGCACGCTGGCGATCACGGCCGACGAATCGAGGAACAGGTCGACGTCGACGCTCTTCGGCCGCTCCTCCTGATCGGACTCGCCCATCACCATCAGCCGTGCCCCGAGAGCCGGCGGAAGGTGCGACGCCGTGAACGAGGTCGCGCCGGCCGGCAGGTCGAAGAAGGCCGTGAATCGCGCGTTCCAGAAGGGGACCGACTCGAACACGGCGATCTTCTGGCCGGCGCAGGGGCCGTCGGCCGCCAGCACGACAGGCTCTGTGGCTCCTGCCCAGGCAAGCTGGCTGTCTCCCTCGACGGGAACGGGCTGCATACCCGAGGGAACCGTGTCGAGCGGCAGCCTGCCGGCTTCGTCGGTGATGCCCACCCAGACCGGGTCGCCGTCGATGACGAGCGTCAGGGGGTGGGACGCGGGAACGAGCATGCCGACCGCGCGGCTGTCCGATGGAGGAAAACGTGCGGCCGGCAGGTCGATTCTTGGGGTCGACAACTCGATCGCCTCGGCCGGCGACAGAACCGTCGACACGCTTTCCATGCGCCTCGACAGCGTGAGAAAATACCTGCCGTGCGGAAGCCGGTCGAGGGAAAACCCGCCGTCGAGCCCGGTTGTCGCAGAAGCCCAGGCGGCTCCGTCCGTCTGGCGGGCCAGCACGGCGATGCCGGCCAGGGGCGAACCGTCCGCGTCGATGGCCGAGCCCGAAATGGCCGACGAACCGTTCTCAGACCAGGTCACCTCGAACGGCGGCATGTCCGGCGCGATCTCGACCTTCCCGAGCGTGTCGGCGGATGCCTTCGAAAGCATGACGCCCATCGAAAGCTTGGGAACACCGTCTCCCTTGAGGCCGCCCCCGGCCTTGGAAAACGGGATTCGCAGGCTTGGCACGACGTCGGATCCCACCAGCGGCGGCCTGCCTCCCGGAAAGCGCAGCCAGGTGCGGGGCGGTAATCCGACAACGTCGATCGTTTCAGCAAGGCGCTTCCAGGCGGAACGAAAGGCGGATGAAGCCCCGGATATATCGTTGCTGATTATATAATTATATATATATTTCCCGACGAGGCGTGCCTCGCGACGCCGGACGATCTCGTCGAGCCCCGTGTGCCCGAATCCCGGCCAGGGGTGAGGCGCCGTGGTCCAGGCGCTCCGGAAAATTCCACGGGCCGCTTCCGATGCCGTCAGAGGATCGGGAAGCGTCTCCGGAAGAGTCACGGCGATCGAGGCCGATTGCAGTTCGGATTGGATCCATGCCGCGAAGCCGAGCGTCGGGACGAACGCTCGCGCTTCGGCGGGAAGGAAGGCGAGAGGCATGACGCGGACGACCCCGTCCGGGTCGGGGCGCTGGTTGATCAGCCCTTCATCCGCGGCGCCGCCGGTGACCGCCTTGCACAGGGGCAGGGGCTCCGGCGGTCGCTCCGCCGCCGCATCTGAAATCTGAACCGCTTCGGCGCCGCTGTAGCCCTGGCGGCTGACGAAGTGTCGCGCCGTGACGGCGGCGGGAAAGCTGGCGATGGCGGCCGCGAGCCGGGCATCCTCCTCCGCGCCCCGGGGCAGGTCGTAGATGTAGTCCAGTGCCGCGACCCGCCCCCCCGCGCGGGCGATCTCCCCGAGGGTCCGAGCCATGTCGGTGCGGTCCGGCTCACGGCCGAACTGGCTGACGAACAGCTGGTCCTTGGCGACGACGGCAACGGGCGGGGCGGCGACGGGCGGCCGGAAGAAGACGAACAGCAGGTCGCCAACCCGGTTCTCGAGAACGGTCGCCAGGTGCCGCGGCCCCGGTGCCAGGGCAGCGAGCGCCAGCAGAACCGTCGCGGCCAGCACCCAGGGGCGTCCGGGCCCCGTTCCCCCGGGGGATGTCATGACGGGCGCATCACTTGAAGCGGAACTTCGGCAGTTTTATCTTCTTCGGCGCTTTTTCGATGAGCTTCTGCAACGCGTCTCCGCGTTTCTCGTTCACCTTCGACTCGTGTTCCGCCCGTTGCGCTTCGATGTCGGTTTCAACCTCGAGACGGTACTCGGCGACGTTCTGCGCGAAGCCCGGGTCCTGCCATTCGATTCTGCGCGCGGTCCCGGCGACCGGATCGAACTCGGCCGCGAGAGGTGCCGACGACGTGACCGAGACGGGGTCGGATTCGCCCGGGAGCCTGGCGAGCAGCGTCCCGCTGTTCACCTGAATGAAGTGCTGAAGACGGTCGCCCTCGGCTTTCACCGCAACCAGCGCGTCGAGATTCTCGATGGGGTTTTTCAGCCTGAACGTGCCGATCCCCTCCTCGAGCATCATTCCGCCGCGTTCAGGCCGCAGTTTCACCACCTGGCAGCCCTCCGCCGGGCTGGCCGCGATGAACTGGCCTTCGCCCAGATGAGCTTCGGACAAACCGTTTTCGGGCACGATGAGCGGATCCGACGGCACGGGGTATTTCCCTTCGTCGATCTTTGGCTCGAACGCCGCACCCTTGAGGTCCTTCACGGCCTCCCTGATTTCCTGGGCATGGCTCATGCGGTTCGCGAACGCCTGGCGCATGCCGCGAAAACGGCCGAGTTTCTGCAGGACCGGCGCGGCGATGCCCTCCGTCAGCGAGTTCATCCGGTCACGCGCGCGGCCGAGCCTGACGGGCATCACGGCCCCTTCGGTGTTGACGCTGGCGATGCCCTGGAGCGTCGACGGGACGGCCCCAAGCCGCATGCCCAGCGCCCCGAACCGTTGCTGCAGCCGCTGAAGGGGCTTGAATTCGGTCACCTGGCCGAACCCTTCGGCCAGCGAACCGTCGAGCCCCATGATGCTCCTGCCGAACGCGGCGAGGCGACTTCCTGCCTTCACTCTGCGGGTCTTGCCGGTGACCGCGTGCGTCAGTTCGACGTCGCCCTCGAAGACGTTCACGACCGTCCCGCCCGCGCCCTCCACGCCGATCTCCAGACCCGGCGTCATCAGCAGCGGCGCGATGTTGTCGTGAATCTCCACCTCGAACAGCGTGCCCTTGACGCCCGCGATCACGTCGGCCGTCTGCACCTTGAAATCGCTTCCCGAGACGACCTTGAAGAGGAACGAGCCCTGCTGTGCATTCAGCTTCGTCAGGGCCGCCTGGTCCAGCGTCATCGGCACCTCGAACAGGCTGCCTTCCTTCACCGCGAGAACGCAGGTGTTCTTCAGGGAAAGCTCGGCGCTGCTTTCGGAGCCCGTCTTGACCTTGTCGCCGCCGTCGAGCCGCTTGAGGGCACCCGCCAGCTTGAGATTGGCCGGAACGGGCTTGAACGGCGTTTCCTGCCCTTTCTTCACTTCGACCTTGCCCGAAACCTTGAGCAACTCCGACGTCGTGAGATCGACCGCGGCATGGGCGGTTCCGCAGATGAACGCACCGGCGACGAGCCAGGCGCAAATGTTTCCGTTCCGGATCATAACTCCTCCTCGTGCACGAATCCCGTGCAGGTCCGCATCTTAATGCTCTCCGACGCGCCTGTCAAACCGTCCGGGCCGCCTTGATCGTTTTCCACGAGATGAACAGCGCCAGCCCCAGCCAGCCGATCCCGACGAGCGTGGCGGGGAGGTGCCACATCTCGGCCAGTCTGTATGCGTCCGAGGCGGGGATCGTCCTGTCTATGAGGTCTGATTTAATATCTATGAGCACATAATAGCATGAGGTCAGCCCCATGTATCGGAGAAACTGGTCGCAGACAAGTTCGCTGCCCTTCTGCCCGAGATAGAGCAGTGCGGCTCCGAACGCAGCGCAGAAGATGAAACCGAACAGGCTCCGCACGTAGAGCACCGTAATGATCAGCATTCCCGCACCGAGAACCTGCGTGATTGCCCGGTCGTGACGGGTACGGGCCGCCGCCAGGAGGAGGGCCGAGCCCCAGGCCAGGCTCCCCAGGTAGCCGGCCGACAGGATCAGCCACCGGCTGCCGCCGCGCGTGATGCAGAAGCCGCTCTGGTCCGTCGAGAGCGAGATGCCTTCGATCGAACCGCCAGTCACGACGGCCGCAAGACCGTGGGAAAGCTCATGGAAGAACACCGTCAGGATCTTGAACGGGAACACCAAGATGCTGTCCCAGAACGCCAGCGAGAGGACGAACAGGATTACGGGGATTCCCATGCCCGCCAGGGGCAGCCGCCCCGCCGGATCCGATCCGGCGGAGAGCGGCGCCTGCGTCAGGTCGAGGCCGGGCCCGTTCATTGCTTCGTTTCCTCCGGGCGCCACTGGAAGACGGCATACAGGCCGCCCGTGACGAATGTGATCAGAAACCCGATCTTGAACGCGTGGTCGGCCTGATACAGTTTCAGCATCACGGCCGCCGCCACGAGCGCGGCGAAGGCAGCCAGCACGACGATCGCCATCATCGGCCGTTTCCCGCTCAGCAGCATCAGCAGCATCACGCCTGCAATGCCGCCCAGCAGCATCATCGTCCAGCCGAGCAGCCGCCCTGCGCCGCGGCGCGGCGTCACAAGCGTTCCGCTGACGTATGGCGGATCGCGGGTCGGCTCGATCTGCTGCATGATGAACCCGATCGACCAGTTGGTTGTCGGAATCCGGAACTTCACCGGAAGCAGGCCCATGATGCCGAACACCCGCTCCTCGCCACCGGTCGTCCCGGAAGGCCGGTGGGCGGTGAGAGCGTTCGCATTGAGGCCGGGAAAAGCCTTGTCCCCGCTGAGCATCGGCTGATTCGGCTTTTCCAGCAGCCGGTCGACGTTGCCCTCGCCCCGCATCAGTTCATACCCCTCGGGCATATACAGCGTCCAGCTCAGCTCGCTGACCGCGAGATGGACTCTCGGCAGCTCCAGCTTCACCTTCGTGACCGGCGCGAGGGCGGCATCGAGCTTGGTCGCGTAGATCAGCTCGACGGGGAAGGACTGGGCCTGCCTGTCCGCCATCGCCGACCGGATGATCGGAATCGTGAACACCCCGTGCTCCTTGTCGAACCCGGCCTTCACGGCCATCCCGGCGACTTCGCTGCTCCACAGTTCCGCCGTGCGGCTCGAGATCGAGGGCAGCTGGACTTTCAGGAACTGTTCCGAGTTGTTCTTCACCTCGTAGATCACCCGCGTGAGCAGCCATCCCTCTTCGTTCAGCACCGACATCGCCTCGGCGGTGTCGATCGTGGCCGACCGCTGCTCGATACTCCGGGGCCGGCTCACCGTCAGCGTCAGGGAGTTCTGCACGTGGTTCGTGAAGTTGAACGCGAACGGCATTTTTTCGGGAGCCTGGCCCGCGTGTTCGGCCATGAACGCCGAGACGTCGATGGTTCCGTAGCCCTTCGGCGTCTCCTCGACCGACAGCGCGAGGGTGGGCAGACAGGCGATGCCGAGAAGGCCGAACAGCCTGTCGATGCCCATCGGAACCAGCTCGGGAACCTTGTATGGCTTATCCTGGAGGTTCTGAGCGACTTCCTCGAACTCGACGGCGAAGCCGAACCTGCCCCGCATCTGCGAGGTGAAGGCAACGTTGAGCCGGTTCATCGTCGTGTCTCCCGATGCTTCTTCGACCTTCCAGTCTTCGATGCTTCGGTCCTCGACCTTCAGAATCCTGACCTGGGGCGGAACGAGGAACGTGAACGTGCCGATGCCGTTCTGGCCCGTCACGTCGAGCGTGTAGACGTTGCGGCCTTTGACGAAGCCCTCTTCGAAGAACAGCAGGTCATGCTCGCGAACCGTGATGCGTGTCTCCTCGACGATTGCCTGCGGTGCCGTGGCCGGCTCTGCGACGGGGGCCGACGCCGTCAGTTCGGGCTCCGGCTGCGGGATCGGGAGTTGCTCTTCGCGTGCAGGCGTGCCAAGCCGCCGGTAGATCTCGAACTTCACCTGGCGCGCCGGAGGCACCTGGGCCCGGAACAGGGTGCCGCTCGTTCCGGAGGCTGCGGGAAGCAGGACGCCCGGGTCGATCCAGGCCTCGGCGTCGGTGTCGGGCGTCTGGACCTCGAGGCTCGTGATCGCGCTGGGCATCATCGGAAGCTCGAATGCCCGCGCGCCGAACTCGCTGGATTTGACGGTCACGAAAAAGTCGATCTCGACCCGGTGCGGCCCGGTCGCATTCGTCGTGATGCCGTAGCCGGCATGCCCGTCAGCCGTCGATTCCATCAGGTCCAGGGCCGTGGGTTCCCCGTCGATCACCGCTCTGGAGGGAACGACCTGCTTCGACAGCAGAGGAATCGTCTTCCAGCCGGGATTGAAGATATCCAGGTCGAAGACCCCGGTGAACCGGACGCCCTTTTCCTCGATCTTTCCACGATACAGCGCCGAGCGCAGGAGATGGTCGAACGGCGCCCGAATCGGAGCCGTCGCCGACGGCATGCCGAGATCGAGGAGATACCGGTAGTCGCTTTCGGGGAGAATGACCACCTGGTCCGACGTCTCGACGACTTTCGACAGGTCGGCGAAGGGAACCAGGACGCGCACTTCGTGCGGCTCAGGCCGAGCGATCTGCTCCGCCTGCGCGACGTCGGGCGTGAAGACGCCGGAAAGGCCAATCGTGAGCGCCAGGATCGCGATCGCCGTTCCCGACGAGCTCAGCCCGCCGGTCGGAGGTTCTTCGGACAGGGTCATTCTCCGGCTTGCCGCCATGCCGAGCTTCCAGAAGACGCCGCCGGCGAGGGTCAGCCACAGGCCGAGGTTCGCCCAGTCGCCGACGACCTGGAACATCGTGTCCCAGAGGGATACCAAGGCGAGCAGGGCCGCCGCGGCAACCAGTTTGTGCCATGAAGCGTTCCAGGCGCCCGCGATGAAATACAGGCCGGCGAACAGGCCGAGAACGAAGCCGGCGATCTTCATGGCGAGCAGGATTTCCCAGCGCATGTAGGAGGTCGTGACACGCGGGCAGGTCGCATCGGCCACGAGCGTCGGGCCGGACGCCTCGGCAAGGACGAGATCGCGCTCGAGCAGGTAGAAGTTCGGCGTGATGACGAACTTGGTGTCGATCGGCAGGTTCGCGGTGCCCTTCGCTCCGGCGAACGGCGCGCTCACGCCGGGGCCTGCGGTCTTCATGCTTTCGTATTCATCGCGCGCGATTTCGGAGGCGGTCGTGCGGGATTTTTTCTTCGCTTCCGCCCCGTGCGATAACGATATGCCGCGTGCAT
The DNA here is from genome assembly GCA_964389325.1 of uncultured bacterium. Classification (GTDB taxonomy): domain Bacteria; phylum Muiribacteriota; class Ozemobacteria; order Ozemobacterales; family Ozemobacteraceae; genus MWAR01. Next base: position 52,701 of record CAYMEN010000019.1, read on the forward strand.
ACTCGTTTTGCCTGCCGAGGCCTTCGAGATCGCCCATGTCGCCCTCGACGGGGCCGTGGAGCCGGCAGTAGATCTTGCCGCCTGCCGTCAAATCGCCGGCGCTGTCATACGAACAGCGGGAGTCGGGCTTGCTGATCCCGCCCTTGAGATAACTTCCCTTCGTGAGCAGCGGGATGTCGAGCGAGGTCATGAGCGTTTTATTGTCCATATTATACATCTCGACCGCTCCCAGAAGAACGCGCTGGTTGGCGTAGCATGCCTTGTCGCGGGCCTGTTCGCGGGCCTTGCGGAAGTTCGGAATGGCCAGGGCTGCCAGGATGCCGATGATCATGATGACGATCATCAACTCGACGAGCCTGAAGCCGGAACCCCCGAAAATCCAGCCGAAGATGGTACAGACGATGTGCCAGAGTCCGCCGGCGAGCCGGAACAGAAGCTCCCGCGAGATGAACGCCAGGAGGATGAGCAGCGCGAAGCCGCCGAGGAAGGCCGCGGCCGGATCGGTGAGAACCATCCAGCCCAGGTCGAAGATCCGCAGGAAGCCGCGGAACAGGAACGGCTCGCGCACGCTGACGGTGGGCTGGACCGTGCCCTTGAAACCATACAGGGCATACTGGACGGGCGCGTGAAGCGTCCAGGAAAAATGCGACACGGGGATGTCGACGAGGGGCGGCTCGAAGGAGAGCCGGCCCATCGTGGACATCGCGGGCACCGAGTCCTGGATCAGCAGCCGCAGATCGATCTGCTCGGGCCGCCCGAGCGTCCGGCTCATCACCAGCGGCACCTGCACCTTGCTGGTGCTGCGCCCCTCGACGATCTCGATCGCCTCGGAGTTGCGGAAGGTGCTCAGCACCTTCGCCCCGCTGGCAAGCTGGAGGGTCATATATTGCTTGTTATTGTTTCGAATGCGGAGCGTGAGCAGGGTTTGGCTGCTCTTGTTCGTGGTGAACGTCGTCTTCACGTCCATCGTGTCGGCGACGACGGTCTGCTGGGGCGTGTCGGCGAACCGCTTAACGGACATGGTGAGTCCGGCGGGCCGCGCGGCGAGCCGGTAGGCGAGGAGGATCGGCCGGCTGGTCTTCAGGCGCAGGGTCTCGGGAAGCTGTTGCGGGGAGAGGGGGTAGACCTGGCTTCCCGTGACCCCGGCGGGCTGGACTTCGACCGAGGTGAGCGCCTGGACGGCGAGCGAGCCCATCTCACGCTCGACGCCGGCAGGGTATACCTCGGGAATCTCGATCTCGCCGGTGGTCTCGTCGATCCGCGACTCGAACGCGACGCTCAGCGTGCACGAGTCTTCGCGGCCCGTCATGAAGTCGATGACGAGGCGCTTCTGGCCACCGTCGCGAAGAATCTGGTAGTTCTGAGGCCGGTCCGCCGTCACGCCCAGCACGTTGACCGTTTCGGGCAGGATCAGCGTGAAGCTCGAGGCGGGGGCCTTGGTGATCGAGTATTCGACGTCGATCCGGCCTTGCAGCGCGGTTTCGCCGAGGGTGATCAGCGTTTCGGTGCGCGCGTAGATGAGAGGCCGCGCAGGCTGCTTCACCGGCTTCTTCGGCTCGACCGCGAGCGGAGCCGATGCAGGCCCGGGCGTCGGTTCCTGGACCGGAATGACATCGGGGATCACCTCATCGGCCTGTCGTGCCAGCCTGCTGCGCCACTGGAGCCTGACGTCGGCTTCCGCACCAAGCCAGCCCGTGACGTAACAGCCTCGCTCCGGGTGCGACAGGTCGGCTTCGACCGCGTAATCGCGCATGCTCGACTCTTCGACCGCGACGATCGTGTCGGGAACGGCGACCCGGACGAAGGTCAACGGAATCCGCGGCATCGAGAACTCGAGGCGAGACAGGTCGTCGACCTTTTCGATCGGAACCCGCACCTGCAGCGCGCATCGGTGCCGGCCGGCGCCCCTGATGGGAAGCGAATACGTCGTCGTGGTCCAGTGCTCCTGTTTCAGGACCTCGCCGGCGAGCGGCGAATGCCTGAAGCCGATGTCGACCAACCCCTTCGTGTTCCGGCCGAACCGCAGGATCCGCTCGTCCGCCGTTTCCCATTTCGGGGTCAGGCTGACCGGCTTCCCGTCGATCGTCACCGAGGCGATGGCCAGCGGCCCGCGCAGAAGCTGCACATCGTGCCACTCGTCGGAAAAGCTTTCGAGCACGAACTCGATGTTCAGATCGGCGAACGAGCCCTCGAGCCTCCCCTCGATCCGCGCCGAGGCGAACCGCATCAGCCGGGGAGGCGTTTCCGTGATGGGCGTGACCGCCGACGCGAGCCACGCTTCCTTGGCGACGCGCATCTTCTCATACTCCGTCACCGGCACGATCAGATACTTCGCGGCCCGGTTCTCGAGCATTTCCCCGAGATCCTTGTACGGCATCAGCGTCCGTACGGTCCGCAACGCCTGCCCGGGGGCGGCGTCGTGCTGCGCGTGAACCGACGAAACGAGAAGCGCGAGGATGGCGGCAAATAAAATGGCGAAAGCAATTGATCGATTGGCATGCGAACGACGGACGCCGGGTTCCGGGTTCCTCATCATCCAGTCCTCCTGTGCGAACGACGGGGGCATCCCCGGTCCGCTGATTTGCGGATTTTCACTCCGTGCCGGAGACCGGTCCTGGTCCATCCGGACATCGGGGAAACATCGCCAGTGTACCGCTCAAACGGTACACATGCAACTTCCCCGTTCCGAGGCAGCCACGGAAAAGCAGGTGCAGGGCGGATCATGCTCCGCCCCGGAACCCCCGGTGACATGGTGGGAGGCCGCCTTCGCTTGAAGCGGCTGTGGCCGGCGTGGCGTCAGGGTCGGGCGGCAACCTCTGAAATGGGTTCCGCATCCTGAACATCGCACGGCGTGTTCGCTTCCTGAATGGCGACGGGAGCGGCCGTCTCGACCGGCGATTCCGCTTCGTCCTCTTCCTCCGGCACGAAGACCGGTTCCACGACGAGAGAGTTGCGCCGTTTGTGAATCTCCGAATCGTAATGCTGCTTGATCGTCTTCCAGTCGGCGAACGACAGCAGGTCCTGGACCAGGTTGAGGACGCGCCGGTTGTCGTACAGGTTGAAAACCGGGTATTCGACGAGAACGAGATCGACAACCCCGCCCGTCTCCCGCAGCCTGCGCGTCCAGCTGTCCCGGAAATGCGCTTCGGAGTCGCAGCAGTTGAGCATGATGATCCGGTACGAGTTCGGAAACAGGGTGTCGTCCAAGTCCTCGCTCGACGCCTTGAAATATTTATATGGCTTGGTATGTCTGTCCTCGATCATCTCCCCGTTGCCGCTCCGGAAGATGTCGTCCCGTTCGGAAAAGGCCATGCCGCCGCCGTATCGCGCGTGGCCGCTGTAGATGATCACGTCGACGCTGGGGTCTTCGAGCGCGGACCTGAAGAGGGCCTTCGGGTTCGGCGACACCTGGGTGATGACGCCGATCTCAATGCGGGCCTTGTGGCCGCGGTAATACACGTGTTTGCCGTTGAGCGTCTCGAACGCCGGAAACGTCGCTTCGACCGCTTCCCGGGGGTGGTCCCAGCCCCAGAAGACGGCGATGCGGAGAATGTTGTCTCCGAACATGCTCTCATACCAGGGCCGGCCGGGAAAGACCGTGTGCTGATGCCGTCGAGGCGGATCTTTTGCCGGTGCGTGCTCGTCGCGCGACGCAGCTTTCTTTTTCTTCACGACGCGCGCCGTCGCCGTCTTCGCCTTCTTTTTCGCGGACGGCGACGGCGCTTTCGTGGTCGCCCCCATCAGCATGATGACGACGCAGACGGAACAGACGGCGATGAAAAAGCGCGTGATATATGAAGTGCGATGTGACGTCATAGGCTCATTCCAGCCGATGTATCGGCAGGAATCGCCGAAACCCTGAGGCCCTGAGCCTCGGCCCGGGTCAGGCCGTGCCGTTCGGCCTGGCTGCGTCGTTCGAGCCGCCCTCGATCGGGAGGTCTCGATCGATCTTGAAACCGGCGGTCACCTGGCGAAGCTCCTCGATGACGCCGTACAGGTCGCGGGCGACGGCTTCGATCGACTCGGCGTCGTGCTTTTTCTTCTGCAGCTGTTCGTTGAGCCGGTTGCCGGCCGTCACGAGCCGCGAAATCACTTCCCGGTCCTTCGCGACCATCTTCCGCAGCGACTCGCTCATCGTGTTGAACGCGTCCTGCAGGTCGGCCAGTTCGTCGCCGTGCCGAAGCTTGACGCTCTGCGTCAAATCGCCCGAAGCGATGGCCTTGGCCGAGCGTTCGAGCCGGTAGACCGGCCCGGCGATCTTGTGCGAGACGAACACCGAAAGCGTCGCGATCGCGACGCCGAACACGGCCACCCATTGGAGCAGGGTCCGGTTCACGCCGTCGAAGATCTCGGCCAGCCTGTCGATCGTCAGATCGGGCGTCGTGATGATGCGGTTCCACGAGGTGTAATAGATGATCCAGCCGACGCCGAAGGCCACCAGCAGCATCGTCGAAACGATGATTCCCATGTAGCGGAGCTGCAGGCCGGACTTGATCAGGTATGTGCGCCTTCGATGCTTGCTCATAGATCCTCCGTCGTGTGCGGCCGGGTCCGGTCAGGAGCCCGTGTCGATGTCGGCCGGCTGTTTCGCCGTCGGCCGGTGAATCGTGCAGAGCACTTCGCCCTGGGGGCCGAAAAAGAACTTTCCCTTTTCGGGGCAGCTCTGGACCTCGCTCAGGAAGCCGGTTGCCTTCAGGTGGTCGATGTCGATCGCCTTTCCGGCCTGGACGATGCTCCGGGTGTTGTTGGAATCGTAGTTGGCGACCGCCACTTCGATCTTGCGGCGGATCTCCTTGCACGAAATCCTGTAGATGCCCGACTTCATGCGGAAAAACTGGGGAAAGAAAAAGGCGAGCACGAGAAACAGCGTGACGAGCGCCATGGCCATGGCATACAGCCCGAGGCTGCCCTGGCGCGGATCCCGCGGGGGGGTGCCGCCATTCGTCAGATGCAATGCTGGTGTCCTCCTCATCCCGAGTGTGCGGGAATGTGCAAACGTACCACGGCGGCCGTCCCCTGTCAACGCAGTATTCAGGCTTCCGGGCTGCTGCGGAGTTGCGAGATGATCGCCGTGAACGCAGGCGGAACCGGCTGTTCCCACGTCAGCTGTTTACCCGTGACGGGGTGTGACAGCGAAAGTTTCGCACTGTGAAGGTAATGGATGGCCTTTCCCTCGAACCGCCGGCCGCCGTACAGAACGTCGCCGAGGAGGGGGTGTCCGAGGAATGCCATGTGGACGCGGATCTGGTGGGTGCGTCCCGTTTCGATGCGGACGCGCACGAGGGTGGCCCCGCGCATCCGCTCGACGACATCGAACACGCTGACAGCCATCCGGCCGCGCTCGCCATACGTGGCTTTCATCCGCTTGCGATGGAGCCTGTCGCGCTCGATGGCGACCTCGATCCTGCCGCGCTCGTTCTTGATGCGGCCCTGGACCAGCGCCAGATACTCCTTGGTCACGGTCCTGCCGGCGAACGCTTTCGTGAGCTTGCGGTGCGTCTTTTCGTTTTTCGCGAGCACCATCAGCCCGCTCGTGGCCTTGTCGAGGCGATGGACGACGCCGGGGCGCAGCGGAGCGCCGACGGGGCTCAGCGACATGCGGCTCAACAGTCCGGAAACGACGCTTTCCGACTCGTGGCCCGCGCCGGGGTGGACGACGAGGCCGGCCGGTTTGTCGACGACGACGAGGTGGTCGTCCTCGAACACGATCGGGAATTGCAACGGCGTGGCCGCGATCGTCTCGGGCGCCGCCTCTTCGGGCAGATCCACGCGGATGGATTCGCCGCCTTTCATTTTCTGGCTGGGCTTGGCCGGCCTGCCGTCGACCGTGACGGCCCCACTCTTGATCAGATCCTGGAGGGTCGTGCGGGAAAGGTCGCCCGCCCTGCCGGCCAGCGCCGCGTCGAGCCGTTCGCCTTTCGCTTCGGGGGCGAGGGTGAATTCGAGAATCGGGGTCATGTCGTGATCGCTCCATTCGTGCCGGAAAGGCCGGCTGGTGCGGTCGGCGGTGCCCGGCGGGCGCAGATGAAGAGCCAGATGAACCCTGCCGCCACGGCGCTGAGGCCGACCAGTTGGGATATCGACAGGTGCAGCGGGGTGAAGAAACCGCCCCGATCATCGTCGCGAAGGAATTCTACCATGAAACGGAACAGGCCGTACGAGGTCATGTATCCGCCCCAGATGAAGCCTGCGACCGGCTTCCCGGTTGACGTCCGCTTCGTCAGCAGGATATGCGTCGTGACCAGCGCCGCAAAGAGAAACGCAGCCTCGTACAGTTGGGTCGGATGCCTGGCCAGCGAGTCGCCGGCGGTCGCAAACGTGCACCCCCAGGGAAGGCTCGTCGGCGCTCCGTAGCAGCACCCGTTGACGAAACAGCCGATCCGGCCGACGGTGTGGCCGATGGCCAGACATGGGGCAATGAGGTCGCCGAGAATTCTCAGGCTGATGCGGTGATAGAGACCAAACAGAACAATCGCCGGCGCGGTCGCGAGAAAACCACCGTAGAAGACGAGGCCCCCCCGGTTGAGCGCGAACCATGACCAGATGCTTTCGAACTGATGTGGATAGAGGATGATATACAAAGCTCTCGATCCGAACATTGCGGAGAACATGAACACGAGGGCGAGGTCGATGATGCGTTCCGACGTGAAGCCGAGCCTTTTCCCATGGAAGAGCGCCAGCCCTATGCCCCCGGCGAACGCCAGCGCAAGGAGAATGCCGTAGGGATGGATCTGGAAGCCGAACATGCTCACGAATTCACTCTCTGGGCTCGTTCCCGGGGGAGTCCGGTCGTTTCGGATCGACCTCGCCGGTGGGGGAGGTCTTCGGCTTGATCTCGACGGCCGCGCCCGACGGGATGATGAACATGTCCGTTCTTTGCCGCAGAAGCGCGATCCCGGCCGCCGCGCTGAGGGCGATGACGATGCCGAGCACCTGCGACAGCGTCATGTGAAATGCGACGATCGGGTTGTCGCCCCGCCAGAACTCGATGAAGAACCGGAGGATGCCGTATCCTCCCAGCGCGGCGAGAATGACTTCGCCATAGACCCGGCGCCTGCGCCGCAGCAGCTGAAGGGTGATGAACAGCCCGAGGCAGGCAATGGATTCGTAGAGTTGAGTGGGGTGAACCGGCGTATAGCCGACGCGCGGAAAGACGACGCCCCAGGGCAGGCTGCACTCGATCCCGTGACAGCAGCCGTTGAAGAAACAGCCGAGGCGCGCGATCGCGATGCCGAGGGGCAGACCGAACCCGACGGCGTCCATCACCCGCCAGAACGGCAGACGGAGCCATTTCAGGTACAGGATATCGAACGCGAAACTGCTGATGACCGCTCCGTAAAAGGTCAGCCCGCCCCGCTCGAACGCAAAAAAGCCGGCCCCGGGGCCGGTTCCGACACCGTATTCGGAAACGTAGAGCAGGCGTGCGCCGAAGACGCCGACGACGAGCTGGAGCAGGAGCATGTCGAAGATGGCTTCCCCGGGCATGCCGTTCCGGACCGCTTCGCGGATGATCCAGAGGGTGGCGATCGTGTAACCGACCGCGAGAAACAGGCCGTAGCTGTAGACGTTGAACCAGGGGGTGGAGAGGAGGATCGGTTTCATGTCGCTCAGGCCATGAGCGGCGCCGGATCCGCCTCTTCCACCTCGTTCTGCTGCTCGTCCTGGCTCAGCATGAAAATATCCACGAACAGGAGGAAGACCCCCAGGTCGATCGCGATGTCGGCCACGTTGAAGACCGGGAAATCATATTTCCAGATATGGAACAGGAAAAAGTCCACGACGTAACCGTACACCACCCTGTCGTAGAGGTTTCCCAGCGCCCCGCCGACCAGGAGGGCGAGCGACCATCTCGTGAGGCGCTCCTTTGCCGGCAGCTGGAAGCTGTAGTAGGTGATGATGATGACCATCACGAGGGCCATCATGATCGGCGGCAGTTTCCAGTCGGGAAACCAGCCGAACGCGACGCCGGGATTCTTCACGAAGGTGAGGGTGAAGAACTGCTTGACCACCGGGATCGGAAGTTCGCCGGTATTGGCAAGGATGGCGAGCTTCGAGACGCGGTCGAGAACGAAGAATATGGCTGCGTACAGGAGGACGGATGGGGCTTTGAGATAGTATCCGATATTTTTTAGGAGGAACAGCGGATACATGACGGCAACGAACAGGGCGGTGCCTGCCGTTGCCAGGCTCCACAGGGCGAAATCGGTGATTTTCTTCATGGCTCGGTCATCCCCGGCGTGAAGGTAGTATGATGCCATTTCTGCTTTCGGCACGCGGCGTCGAATCCCGAATACCTTTTTTCCAGAAACTATTCCCGATCGCTCCGAGACCGGCCGGCAGGAGATGTGGAAAACGGCCTGCAACGGCGTATGATATCGAATACTTCAGAGGGAAGGCCGACAGATCGGGAGCGGGGACGCCTGTCGGGGCAAAGCGAAATTCCCTTCTCAGGAACTCGCCATGACGTGCCGATACACCGAAGGACGAACTATTTCAGATCTCTGCATGGGAGGTCCTGCCCCGCATGAAGCTATTCAAGACGCTGCCTACACGCTCCGTCGCGTTCTTCGCGCTCGTCCTGGCGGCCGCGTTGACGTCTCTGGGATGCTCCGACAGTACGAACGAGAGCAGTTCCACCGGCAATCCCCTCGGCGCCTACCAGCAGTCCGGAACCTCCACCTCGCTGCCGACCAACGGCCAGACTACCGGGGTGGGGGAGATCGACTCGCCGATCGTCAGCGTTCCGGCCGACGGGGAAAACACGGACCACACGAACGCCCCCCTCCTGGACAACTACCACCCCGGATGGCAGCAGGGGGACTGCTTCGGCTGCCATACCGACCAGAGCCGTATTCCCGACCACAGTTATGCCGACACCAGCCTCTGTTACCTGTGCCACGGCACGAACGGGCTTCCCGGCTTCGATGATGCGACGCCTCCCATCGTGAAAAACATCGTCGCGAACTCGACCCCGAACTCCGTCACCATCCGCTGGACCACCGACGAGCTCTGCATCAGTCGCCTGATCATCCGGACCAAGGAGGGAGACCGCCTCGAGTTTCCCGTCAGCACGGAGTACGTGACCTCGCACAAATATACGGTGAACGGCCTTCTCGCCAATACGACCTACACCTACGAGATCATCGCGACGGACAAGAACCGGAACGTGACCAGCACCGCCTCTCTGGCAAGTCTGAGCTTTACGACGCTGGCGGCCACGACGACCACGACCACGCCGACGGGCACGACCACCGGCTCGCCCTCCCAGGAATTCTTCGGCGAGATCAAGGTCGAGGACATCAAGGAGTTCTCCGCCAAGATCAGCTGGACGACCAAAACGCCTTCCACCTGCACGCTTTACAGAAAATATACCATGGGAAATATCACGTCGCAGGAGACGCCCATCAAGTTCTCGACCCCTGCCACGACCTTCTCGGTTGAACCGAACTTCTCGTATACGAACATGGATTACACGGTCTATGTCATCGCCAAGGATGCGGAAAACGTGGAGTATACGTCCAAGGAAGTGACGTTCACCCTCGAGAAACCCTGATCCGCAAGAGATCCGTGACGGCCGGCAGAGACGGTTCTGCCGGCCGTTCCTCGTTCCTCCCGCCCGCAGGTTGAAATGGCCGGGAAAATCTGTTATAACCTCTGCTCATGGCGCCTGAACGCACGTCAGAACGAAAGAGCAGAGGATGAACTTCCTCGAGAGGCTGATTGGCCCGCGAACGTCGGAGGTTCCCTCCGAACTGTGGGAAAAATGCCCTTCATGCGGCGCAGTTCTCATCACCAAAGATCTCGCGCGCGCCCTGTACATCTGCTCGAAGTGTGACCATCACCTGCGCATGCCGATCTGGGACCGCATCGCCCTCCTGACGGACGGCTCCTCGTTCGTCGAGACCGATCACGAGATCGAATCCGTCGACCCTCTGTCGTTCGTCGATACCGCCCCCTACCCGGACCGCCTGAAAAAAGCCTTCAAGAAAACCGATTCGTTCGACGCCGTCACGATCGGCGACGGCCGCCTCGACGGCCGCCCCGTCCTGCTCGGCGTCATGGATTTCGAGTTCATGGGCGGAAGCATGGGCTCGGTGGTCGGCGAGAAGATCACGAGGCTTCTCGAAAAGGCCGTGCAGACGCGTATTCCCGCGATCGTCGTCTCGGCTTCTGGCGGAGCGCGCATGCAGGAAGGAATCTTCTCGCTGATGCAGATGGCGAAAACCTCCGCGGCCGTCGCCCGGATGAACGCGGCGAACGTTCCCTGCATCTCGATTCTCACCGACCCGACGACGGGCGGCGTTTCCGCGAGTTTCGCGAGCCTCGGCGACATCAACATCGCCGAGCCGGGCGCCCTGATTGGCTTTGCCGGCCCGCGCGTCATCGAACAGACGATCCGCCAGAAGCTGCCCGACGGGTTCCAGCGCTCTGAATTCCTGCTCAGCCACGGCATGATCGACATGGTCGTCCACAGACGGGCCATGAAACAGACGATTTCCCGCTTCCTCAACATCGTTCTCGGCCCCGCGGAGGTGCAGCATGGCACGTGATCTGGAATTCGAACGGCCGATTCTCGAGCTCGAAAAGCAGCTCATCGAACTGCAGGAAACCTCCGTCGGCGGGCATATCGACCTTTCGAAGGAAATCAACGCGATTGCGGATAAGATCCGCTCCGTGCGGGCCGAAATTTTCAAGAGCCTCGAACCGTGGCAGGTGACCCAGGTCGCCCGTCACATCGACAGGCCCTCGACGCTCGATTACGCGAAGCTGCTCTGCGGGGACGAGTTCGTCGAGATGCATGGCGACCGCCTGTTCGGCGATGATCCTGCGATCGTCGGAGGCCCGGCCCTCATCGGAGGCCATCGCGTCATGCTGATCGGCCACCAGAAAGGCCACGACACCGACGAGAACCTGTATCGCAACTTCGGCATGCCGCATCCCGAGGGATACCGCAAGGCCCTGCGGCTGATGAAGTTCGCCCAGCGGTTCAGCCTGCCTATCGTCATCCTCATCGACACGCCCGGCGCGTTCCCCGGCATCGGTGCCGAAGAGCGCGGCCAGAGCGAGGCGATCGCCCGGAATCTCGCCGAAATGTCCCAGGTTTCGGTGCCCATTCTCTGCTTCGTCATCGGCGAGGGCGGAAGCGGCGGTGCGCTCGCGCTGGGAGTCGGAGACCGCGTGTTCATGCTCGAATACGCGATCTACTCGGTCATCTCGGCCGAAGGATGCGCCGCAATTCTCTGGAAGGATGCGGCGAAGGCAAAAGAGGCCGCCGCCGCCCTGAAAATTCGGTCTGAAAATCTTCTCGAATTGGGTATAATAGACGGCGTTCTCCCCGAACCCCTGGGAGGAGCGCACCGCGATCCGCAGGTCACGGCGGATGCCATCCGGCGGGCGGTTGGCGAGCATCTTCCGCAGCTCTCGAAGATGTCGCCCGCCGAACTGGTCGAGAAACGGTACGCCAAGTTTAGGGCCATGGGACAATTCCGTGTCGCACAGGACGCCATCGATGCCTGAGAAAAAGATTAAACAGCCCGCCGGGATCCCCGACAGGACCGACGCCGAACCGAAGAAGCGCGGTCGGCGCGGTGCCGCTCAGGACAAGCCGATCGAAACCGCCGTTCCTCCCGCAGCCGATGAGGATGACGCCGAGGAGCTGCCACCGCCGCCAGAAGACATCAACGAACCCGATGTCGACGAAGAGGAAGAACGCCAGTCCATTTTCGACGACTCGGTCAAACTGTATCTCCAGCGTCTCAGCAAACTCTCGCTCGCGACACGCGAGGAAGAGCTCGACTTCGCCGCACGCGCGAAGGCCGGCGATCCCGAGGCAAAACAGGCGCTCGTCGAGGCCAATCTGCGGCTCGTCGTCAGCATCGCCAAGAAATACACGAACCGCGGCCTGCTGTTCCTCGACCTGATTCAGGAAGGGAACCTCGGCCTGCTGCGGTCCGTCGAAAAGTTCAACTACGAGCTCGGCTACAAATTCTCGACCTACTCCACCTGGTGGATCCGCCAGGCCATCACCCGCGCCCTCGCCGAACAGTCGCGCGTCATCAGGATTCCCGTCCACATCATGGAGATCGTGAACAAGGTCCGCAAGACCGCCCGTACGTTTTCCCAGGAACACGGCCGGGAGCCGACCATCGAGGAGATTTCGAAGGCCAGCGGCCTTCTGATCGAGAAAATCGAGGAAGTCATCAGGCAGACCCAGGAGCCCGTTTCGCTCGGCCTGACGGTCAGCAACAAGGAAGACAGCACCCTCGAGAACTTCATCCCCGACACCGACGCTGCGAGTCCCGAGGAAGCCGTCGTCGACACGCTCCTCAAGGAACAGATCGAAAGCGTGCTCAGTGCCCTCTCGGACCGCGAGCGCCGGGTCGTCCAGTTGCGGTTCGGCATCGATACGGGCGTCCCGCGGTCGCTGGAAGAGATCGGCCGCATCATGGACATCACGCGCGAGCGCGTACGCCAGATCGAGGAGAAGGCCCTGAAAAAACTCAGGACCGCCGGTGCTCATCTCCGGGATTATTATAACCGCTGATATAAAACAGGCGCCGGTTCCGGCGACGCCCGTCGGTGAGGCATTTTCCGCCCTTACTTCAGGATGTCGAAGACGTCGTCGGGCAACGTTCCGGTTTCCGTGTCCGAGGCGAGGCCCGTCTCGGGTGTCTCCCCGGCCGGTTCCTCGAGCTCGAGGAGCGACGCCGCCGTGGAGGCGGTGTTGAGGCCCAGGGCGGACGCGACGCTCCGGGCGGTGCTCTTCTTCATGCCATGCTTCAGGAAGCCGTCGATGGCCCGGACGGAACGGTTGTTCGGATACAGCGCCAGAAACGTCTCGAGATACTGGCCGAGCAGTCGCCTATCGTCCGGGCTGATGCCGCTCTGGCACCGCTTGAGCCGCTCCGTGAGGTCGGCGTCGCGATTTTTGTCGATGCCCATGCACGCGAGCACGTTTTCCCGGAAGCTCGTGTTCAACGGATGCGACACTTCGCGCGCGTGAAAGGTGGGAGCGCCGATCATCGGCATCGTGACCCAGTTCCCGGGAAACGCCCGCTCGAACACTTTCGCGAACTCGCCGCTCCCGAACCGCCGCGCGAGCCGTGCGATCTCGACCGCCTCGGGAAGGAACCGGTAATACTGCAGATGGATGTTCCAGAGGTCGAGTTCGGCCCTGAACGGAGGCAGCGACTGGGCGCCGAGAAATCCCAGCGGGTGCGACAGGCGTTCCGCCACGAGACGGTCGCCGGCCAGGATCGCCATGGTGCGAGCCTCGTTGTTCATCAGCCAGGCGGTGAACGGCGCCTCGGGAGACGATGACGTCTGCTGCGCCCCGGCGGGACCGACGGCGGATATGCCAATAAATATTGTTAAAGATATATATATTCCGAGAAACGTCCGTTTCACGGTTTCACCCCCGTCAGCCTGCAGGATGTCGAGGTGGATTCACGGATCGTCCACAACTCCCGCGTCACCGCGATCTCCTTGTTGGCGAATGCCAGTTCGTAGGAGACGGTCCAGTCGGCTTTCTCCGGGCATCCTGCTTCGAGATTCATGACCATCGACCCCTTGACGGACAGCGCCCGCCTCGTCACACGGTCTGCCGGGAGGGTCACGTCGCCGGCGATGCCGATCGTCGCCTTCTTCTTCGACCCGTCAAGCCCGCTCAGCGTCGTCGTCCAGCGAGCGGGAACGTTCTCCCTGCCGACCGGAAGCATCGCGGTCGCGGTCTGGGGGTTGCCGGTCTGCCAGTCGCCGTCGGCGAATGTCGCGAACAGCGGCAGCATCAGGCCGGTTTCTCCCGGTGAGGCGATGATCGCCCCGTTCGGCCGCATGTAGCGGCGTAACCGTCGGTCGCCGCAGGAAATTTCGAGAACGTAGACGCCGTCGCGGAAGGCCAGGACCGTGATTTCCAGCTTCGACGTCCGCTCCGTGGGATGCGAGGTCCGGATATCGTTGGATCTGGCTTCGCCCACGGACCGCTGGACGACCTCGTAGGTGTAGGTCGACCCCGTTTTCAGCCGGTATTCGATCGGAACGGCCGTTGCCGGCCCGGCGAACATGCAGAGAAGCCCTAAGACGGCACAGATCCGTTTCATCACGACGTCAACCTCGTTTCCTCAACCTTGCGCCGGGGTGGCTTTCCGCCTTCCTCCACGGCTTCCGCGCTGGCGCCTGCCTCTCCGGGCGGCCTCCGTGCCGCCGTCGGCGGCGGGTTTCTGGTCCCGGTGGGGGCGCGACTTTCCCGGTTCGGGCTGGCGGGCATCCGACGCCTTCTCGGCCGGCCTGTCTCGTTTCTCGTCGGCACTGCCACGGCCGGCGCCGGTATCGACGGTGAAGGTCTCGAGGTCGAGCCCGTAGGTCGCCTGAAGAACGAGCGTGCGGCCGCACCGCTGTTCGAGCTCCTTCAGACGCGACTCGCCCGGGCCGCGCAGGGCGTCGATCACCTGTTGATGCGCCCTGACGGTGATCGTCGGGGTTTCGAACCGGGCCGCCTCCTCCAGCACTTTCGTGCGGATACGGTTCACCAGGGTCGTCAGCGACAGGGTCATTCGCCGTCCGCCGCAGCAGGGGCAGGGGCTTTTCAGAATCTCTTCGAGCGTATGGGAGGTGCGCCGTCGGGTCATCTGCACGAGGCCCAGCTCGGAGAAGTCGAGGATGTGCGGGCGGTTACGGTCGTTGCGCATGGCCTCTCGGAACGCCTTGAGAACCTTCGCGCGGTGCTTCGTATCGCTCATATCGATGAAATCGATCACGATCATCCCGGCCAGGTTGCGGAGCCGGATCTGCCGCGCGATTTCCTTCGCCGCCTCGAGATTCACCTTGAACGCCGTTTCCTCGATATCGATGCCCCCCGCGAAACGCCCCGAGTTGACGTCGATCGTGGAAAGCGCCTCGGTGCGCTCGATGATCAGCGAGGCGCCCGATTCCAGCACGATCTTCTGCTGGAGCGCATTCTCGATCTCGCGGTCGATACCGTATGCCTCGAAGATCGGGGCAGGGCCTTTGTACATCTCGAGTCCCGCCCGCTGGAGCGGAGACAGGAAGTCGCACATGTCGAGGATGTTCCGGTAGGCGTCCTCGGAGTCGATGATGCACCGGTCGACGTCGTCGTTGAAATACTCGCGCACGATCTTGAGCGGCAGGGGAATGTCGCGATGGAGCAGCGTCTTCGGGGGAGACGACTTGATCTTCCGGTCGACCTGCTCCCAGAGGCGGAGCAGGAGTTTCAGGTCGGCGGCGAGCTCCCGCTCTTCGAGGCCTTCGGCCGCCGTGCGGAAAATGATGCCCATGCCCTTGGGACAGATCTTCTTCGCGATCGCACGGATACGCTCACGTTCGCTGTCCGGGCCGATGCGCCGCGAAATGCCGATGTGGTCGACGGTCGGGGTCAGCACCAGATACCGGCCGGGGAACGAGAGGCTCATCGTTGAGCGCGGCCCCTTCGCCCCGGTGGGCTCCTTCAGGATCTGGAGGACGACTTCCTGGCCCACCTTGAGAAGCTGCTGGATCGGGGCGCGGAAGACATCCTGCAGATCGTCGTCGTCGCCCGTGTCGACGCCAGAGAGGGCAAGATAGGCATCCTTCTGGATGCCGATGTCGACGAACGCGGACTGGGTGCCGGGAAGGATGTTCGAAACCCGCCCCTTGAAAATGCACCCCACGATCTTTTCGGAATCGGGGATCTCGTGAAAAACCTCGACGACGTGACCGTCTTCGAGCAGTGCAGCCCTCGTTTCATACGGACCGCTATTTATAAGAATTCGCTTGGCCAATCAATACTCCTTGAAATGGAAAAAATGGTTGCTGCCGCCCGGCTATTCGATGAAACGGATGCGTTCCACCCCGAGCAGCGCTTCACGCGCATCGCCGAGATGTTCGGCGAGCGCGGTGACGATCTTCGAGACGGACGGCTGGCCCTTGCCGCCCTGGGAAAATTCCGCGACGAGGGCGGGAACGCCCCGTTCCGACTCCTCGCAAATGGCCAGAAGCGCCGTGCCGATGACGTAGCGCTGTTCCTCCCTGCCGCGCCTGATGACGATCGGCGTGGCGGGGTCGGAAAGAAACCCGCGGACACGTGCCATGACTTCGGCTCCGTCGGCGGCGAACGGGAAACGGTAGCGGACTTTGTGGTCCCCCGACAGCATCGGTGCGCTCAATGCCACGGACTCGGCCCGGACGACCGCAATGCCGTCCGGCAACAGGCCCGCGAAGGCGGCCGCGACCGCCTGGGGGTCGACCGCCTCGCGCAGATACATGTCGAAGAACTCGCACCTGCTGGCGTGGCCGAGGGGGAGGGGCGGTCCGAAACTGCTTTTGGGGCGCGCATGACAGCCTTGGGAGAGGGCATACGGCAGCCCGGACCTGCGCAGCGCGCGCAGCAGTGACTCCATGACGTCGAGATGGGCGAGGTAGATCGAGTTGCCGTGGCGGCTGTAATGGATGCGATACCGATATTCCGGAAGCGGTTTGTTCTGGGTCATGGCAGTTGCACTCCGGCGAGGCCGGCCGCCTCGCGGTATTCGCGCACGAAATACTCGCGCGGGGTGCGGAAGTCGATGAACTCCCACGGCAGCATCTCCGAGAGCGGCCGTTCGCGGGTATACGCCGAGGGGTCGATGCCGGTCTCGGCAAACGCCTCGCGCCAGGCATCGGCTCGGAAATGCTCGCTCCAGCCGTCGAACCGGCAGCCGCGCTTCCGGGCGGCTTTCAGGAGCGCGCCGATCCGCTCGTCGCCGCGCGAGAGAACGCCCTCGAGCTGGCAGAGATACGAGTCGCGCCACGAGATGCGCGCCCGGCTCTTCTTCATCGTGGTGCAGATGAGCCGGCGCTTTGCATCCAGCTTCTCCATGTCGTCCTGGGCTGCCCACTGGAACGGCGTGAACGGCTTCGGAATGAAGCCGGA
>CAYMEN010000019.1:69616-84109 GCA_964389325.1 uncultured bacterium
GTTGATGTCTTTCTTGATTTTCTCGCGGCGCGCCGTCTGCTCGATTTTCTCGACCAGCTCGGCGATCGCGGTGAGGTCATCATCGGTTTCGAACGGGAGCCCCATCATGAAATACAGCTTCATCACGCGGTAGCAGGACTCGCGGGTGGCGGCGACGACCTTGAGAATATCTTCTTCCGTGATGTTCTTGTTGATGATATCGCGCAGACGCTGGCTTCCTGCCTCGGGGGCGAAGGTGAGGCCGCCCTTCTTCAGCTCGGGGACGGTCTCGAGCAGGGCGAGCGTCTTGTCGTTCATCCGCAGGGAGGGCACCGAGAGCGTCTGATCGGGGAACATGCGCTGTTTGTCCAGCCCCGTGATCAACTCCGGCAGCGCCGTGTAATCGGACGTCGAGAGCGACACGAGGCCCAGCGACTCGTTGCCGGTGTTGGCCAGCAGGCTCCGGCCGCATTCGATCAGGGCTGAAGCCGGTCGTTCCCGCTTCGGCCGGTAGAAGAAGCCGGCGTTGCAGAACCGGCAGCCCTGGATGCAGCCCCGAAAGATCTCGAGCGGCGCACGGCTGTGGATCGCCTCGATGTGCGGAACGACCGGCGTCAGCGGCGGCCGTGACGCGCCGAACCCCTTGAAGACCCGGCGCTTCACCGGTTTCGGGAACGCTGGCACCCAGAACCCCTCGAGCTCGGCGATGGCCGCGAGCACCTTCGGCCGGACCACGTTCTGCCTCTTTGCCTGTTTGATCAGCTCGCAGAACTCCGGGAGCGCCTCCTCGCCGTCGCCGATGAGGATCGCGTCGAAGAAGTCGGCGACCGGCAGCGGGTTCGACGCCGAGGGGCCGCCCGAGATGACGAAGGTGCCGTTGGTGCGGTCGCGCCGGTCGACCGGGATGCCCCCGAGTTCGAGCAGGTTGACGACGTTCGTGAACGTCATTTCGTACGGAAGGGTGATTCCCAAAACATCGAACTCGGAAAGGGGCCGCTTCGTCTCGAGCGAATACAGCGGAAGCCCCTTCCGCCGCAGGAGGTCTTCGAAATCGACCCAGGGCGAAAATACACGTTCGCAGGCGATGTCGGGAGCCTGATTCAATATTTCATATAATATTTTAAGCGCAATATTCGACATTCCGAGCTCGTAGACGTCCGGGAACGCGAGACATGCCCGCAGTGCCGCGCCGGGCTTGTCAGGCGCCTGGTTCATCTCGCCGCCGATGTAGCGCGACGGCTTCTCGACGCTCAGGAGGTCCCAATGGGTGATGCCGGGAATGCCGGTAGTCATGATCTGGTGCTCCTGGTCGGTGGAAGATTCTGCATGTTTGCGGTGATGGTGAAATCGAGTTCGCGTCCGGAAAACTCGAAATCGATCTCGAGGGTGGAAGGGGGAACGCCCAGCTGCTTCGCGGCGTCGGCCTTGAGACGGTTCAACAGCTCGATCGCCTCGACATCCGACAGGGCGAGGCGATCCTTGAGGATCTCCCGCTTCACGGCGTCGACGACATCGGGCTCTCCCCCGGAGGGGCGCGGCCCGCTCATGCCCGTTCGGGCTCTGGCGTGGATCACTGGTCCTTTTCCAGGAGCTTCTTTTCCGCCTGGGCTGCCTTCTTCTGGGCATACACGTTGGTCGAGTCGATGCCGAGCGCCGCATTGTAGGCTGCCAGGGCCGACGCATACTCCTTGCGGTAGCTGTAGACGTCGCCCAGGTTGACGTAGGCGTGAACGTGGTCGGGGGCGAGCTCGGTCGTGCGCTTGTATTGGAAGATGGCCTGGTCGAGCTGGCCACGCCGGTGGTAGGCGACGCCGAGCTGGTAGTGCACGGTGGGATTCTTGTCGTCGATACGGGCAGCGGATTCGAACTCCCGCAACGAGGCGTCGACCTGGTTTTCGAGCAGATACAGCTCGCCGAGAGCCAGATGAACCTTGAGATCGCCGCGGTCGCGCATCTGGTAGGCGCGGAAATGCCTGATCGCTTCCTGGTTCTTGCCTTCCTGCTGGGAAAGCTTGCCGAGGGCGAACCGGGCTTTCAGATGAAACTGGTTGGCCTGGATGCACCGGTTGAGGGCCGTTTGTGCATCGGCTTTGCGGCCGTTGTCGAGCAGGAAGATCGCGATGTTGTAGTAGGTCTCGTCGTAGGTGGGGTCGAGATGCAGGGTGCGGGCCCATTCCCTGACCGCATCGTCGACCCGGCCCATCTTGTAATACGCGAGGCCCAGGTTGTGATGCGCATCGACGAGCTTCGGTTCGCGGGCCAGGGCTGCCTTGAGATGCTTGACGGCCGTCGGATACTTTCCATACTGGCCGGCGAGGGTGCCGTACATGTAATCGTTTTTGATCTTATCGTCGACTTCCGCGATGCGCTTGCCGGTCTTGGCGGAGGTCTTCGGAAGAAGCTGCGACAATGGAGTGTTCCTGACTTCGTCGGTCATGTGCAGCTTGAAGCGCTGCTTCTCCTGCCGGTTGCCTTTTTTGCAGCCGCTGAGGGAGAAGGTGAGACCGACGGCCAGAGCGACGCTCAACCCGAGCCGGAATATAGAACGAATCAACGTGTGCCCCCTGAACTATGAGTGTAGAACCTCTTCCACCCGGGTTGGGCGGAAGATTCATTGTATCATGGGGATGCCGACCTGCCAAGGCGTTTCCTGCCTGACTTTGCGCCGCTCCAGGACGACGATGCGATTGTTTCCGGAGTCGAGAACGTAAACGAGATCGGAGATCGCGACCAGGTCTGCCGGATACCGGAAACGATCGGTTTCCGATACCCCAGGCAGAATGCTCACCAGCTTTCCGTCGGGAAGAAACACGCGCACCTCGTTCGTCCGCTCGTCGCAGACATGGACGAGACCGTCCGTGTCGACGGCAACGCCCGTCGGGCTCTCGAGGCCGGTCCTGATGTCGTTCAGGTAAGCCCCGAGACGATCGAATACGCCGATGCGGCCGTTCCCACGGTCGCAGACGAAGATCCGGCCGGAGTCATCGACGGCGACCTGGGTCGGTTCCTTGAACTTCTGGGAACTCCAGCCGAAGCCCCCCAGCTCAAAAAGCTTGTTGCCGGAAGGAGTGAGCTTCAGCACGCGATCTTCTCTGCTGTCGACGAGCCAGATGTTGTTCTCCCCATCGACCATGATGCCCCGTGGCTTGTTCAGGCGGGAAGCGCGGTCCCCTTCTCGCGGAAAGGTCGTTCCCCGATAGTTCTTGTAGGCATCGAATTCGCAGACCCGGTCATTGTTCTGATCGCTGACGTAAAAATTCGAAAAGCCGCCTGGCGCGACGTCCCAGGGTTCGTCCAGGCTGTCTTCGCGTTCTTCCGAAGCATCGCCGAACGCAACCCCGAACCCGCCATACTGGGAAACGAACCTCCCGTCGGAACTGAGCCGGACGATGCGGTCATTTCCGGTATCCGCGACATACAATTCCCTCGATGTGGCATCCCAGCCAAGGCCCATCGGCCTGATGAACTGGCGTTCCCCCTTCCCTGACCGCCCGATGACGAAGTTCGGAGCGAGGGAAACCGAAAAAACTTCGAGGATCCCCTTGCGGCCTGATACGAGAGACGTGGGGAGGGTTGCGACATGGCTTCCCGGTTCGCACCAGAAGGGACCCCAAAGCCTGTCGTTCTGCCTCTTCGTCTTTGAACGGCTTTGAATCGAAACGCAGCCTGACTTGGGAATATGAAAGGTAAATCTCGTTGTGGCCGTCGCTGCGTCGATGGTTAACGAGAGTTCTTGCCGGGAGCCGTCTTCCTGCCGGATCGTGCCGGGCAGGACTGCCGTTGTCGTCGCCGCCTTGCCTGGTTTTGTCGGGTGCTCTGCCGAAAAAGCCGGTGCTGGGTCGTTGACGATCATGAAAAGAATGCCTGCCCACAGAAGGCATGACCGGAGCGATGTTGCAGTATTCATCCGGTTTTCCATGGCTTTGTTCATATCACGTGCCTCGGTTGTATTCTGCGTCGAAGGGTGATGAAGAGGCTTCTCCGCAGGAAAATGCGCTCAGAACAATATTTCGGAAAACAGATGACATTATCAATAAAGAGATAACGTCATCTGCTGTTGATTAATTTGGAAAGGTGCGAGAGCGTTTTCAGAACACCTGACCCAGGGCGTATCTGGGCATTGTCGAGCCGATACACGCGCTTCTTCCTGACGGCATCGATGTCTCCCCACCCCGCCCGGGAACTGATTCTGGAAATATCGCCGATCGGGTAGGCGATGAAAATGACTTCCGGATTGCTTGTAATAACCTGGAGATCCGTGACGACGGGGTATCTGTTCGAGGAATCGGTGAAGACATTCTCGCCGCCGGCAGACTGGACGAGTTGCCCGATGAAACTTTGTTCCGTGGCGGATTGAAGGGGAGCATCCCACGTTTCGATGTAGACCCGGGGTTTCGGATGGCCGTGTCTGGACGAAAGGCTCGATAATTCACGATTCCAGGAGGCCGTGAATGCCGCTCCACGGTCGGGAGTACCGAGTTCGTTCGCAAGGCGCATGGCAGTGGAGGGAATATCGGACAGCTGCTCCATCTCGATATTCTCGTATTTCAGGGAAAGCTGGCGAAAAAGGAGTTCATACCGCCTGTGCGCACCGTTCAGATCGAGAATGACCGTCGGCTTCAGCGTGACGATTCTTTCCATATTGAGCTCTATAGATCCGACGCGGGGAATGAGAGAGGTATCGGCGGGAACGGTGCATGAATCGGAGACGCCGACGATGGCGTTTTCCCCATTCAGCCCCAAAAGAAAATCCGTTATTTCCGGGACGAGGGAGATGATTCTTGGTTCTCCGGCGAATCCGGGGACAACGAGAAAGTGACCCAGCATGAGGAGGCAGAGAAGCCTTTTCACGGAATGACGAGGACTCATTGCCGATTCTTCTTCCTTCTGGTCTGGAAAAAGTCTTTCCGCGATCGTTCGTGCTCGGCGAGCGTCGTGGAGAATCGGTGGCCTTCCGCGGCATCCGAGACGAAAAAGAGGTAATCCGTGACTGCCGGCGACGCGACGGCCGCCAGCGCGGATGCGCCGAAATTTGCTATCGGCGTGGGGGGCAGGCCGTTGTTCTGATACGTGTTGAAGGGGGACGCGATTTTCAGGTCATCGAAGGTGAGCCGCTCCTTGTGTTCGGGGAGGGCGAACTGAACCGTTGCGCAGGATTCCAGACGCATGCCGCTGCGAAGCCGGTTCAGAAAAACAGAGGCCACGAGCGGCCTCTCGGAAGCGAGTTTTGCCTCGCGCTCGACGATCGAGGCGAGAACGCAGGCTTCATATTTCGTCAGGCCCGATGGTGTTTTGGGGCCGTCGATGAGACGGTCGACCCTGTCTCGTGTCATGCGAAGCATCGTCGAGAGCACCTCCTCGACGTCGGCACCCTTGGAAAAGGCGTAGGTTTCTGGAAATGCCAGCCCTTCGAGAGAGGGGAGGTCTCCCCATTCATGGAAAAAGGTCCGTGCGATGCGCCTGGACTGCGCCAGTTCGAGAAACACCGCCGATGATGCAATTCCGGCTTTTTCGATGAGCCGGGATATCGCTGCCAGGGTCAGGCCCTCGGGAATGGTGACGCGTACCAGCTCTTCCCGGCCTTCGATCAATGCTTTCAGGATTTCTTCGATGGATTCCGTGCTGTCGAATCTGTATTTTCCCGGCTTCAGGCGCGTATCAACACCGTAGAGAGAGGATAGCAGACGGAATACAAAAGCACTTCGGATGATGCCGCAAGCTTTCAGGCGGGAAGCGATTTCCTTGGGAGAATTGCCGGGTTTGATCTCGATTTCGGCCTGGGGCGATCTTCGGGGCGAAGTCTCGGGGGATAGGCTCTGCTCGTGGAACCAGAGGAGCCCTCCGGCCAGAAAACCTATCGCAGCGATTCCGAAAAGAAGACCGAATGTCAGGAGCGAACGGAAAAGGGACATATGCTGCGCCGGACCGTTCGATTATTTGGCTGCATTTTTGAAGGAGAGAATGCAGTTTCGGCTATTGTCGAGCACAAGAATATTGCCATTCGACGTCGAGACGATTCCGCGGGGATATAAAAACTGCCCCTTCTCGTTCCCGAACTCACCGATCTTCGAAAGAAGCTGCCCGTCGGGAGCAAGGATGGCGATCGGCACCTCCCCCATGTCGAGAACGAGGAGATTTCCCTTGGAGTCGATGAAAATGTTGGAGGGACCCTTCAACTCTTCATACTCACCCTTTTTCACGTATTCCTTGATGAGTTCGCCTTTGAAGTTCATCTTGAGAACGCGCTTGCCGCCGTAATCGGTCACATACAGCGCGTCTTCCCTGGCCGTGATGGATGTCGGGAATACGAGAGCCGTCTTGCCGGTGCCGCCGATATTCCCGATGTATCGGCCAAACCCGTCGAACTTTACGATATCTGCCTGTTTCGACATCAGGACGTATATATTCCCCTGCCTGTCAACGGCCACATCGATCGGCAGTTTCATGTTCTTGTCGACCTTCAGGAGAGGGGTGCCGGTTTTCGAAAACTTCACCACCTTGTTCCCTCGCATGTCGGTAACCCAGACGTCACCGGTGAGGGAATTCACCCCGCAGCCAGCAGTGCCGGACATTTTGTACCCGCTCGTGCCGTATTCGCCGAACGCCAGCTTGTAAGCACCGCTTTTCGGGGATACGACCTGGATCCTGTTGTTTCCGGAATCGGAAATGACCAGGTCGCCGTCAGGGTTGATATCCATGTCGGTGGGGCTGAGAAATTCGCCTCTTCCGGATCCGGGTTTCCCAAATTCTTCAGAGAATTCGTATTTGTTGGGCACGCATCCGGTCATCAAACCCAGAGCGAGAAGTGATACGACGAGCGGAGTTAGGCGGTTCATGAGTTTCATTATATGTATCCTCTGGGGTAAATGCAACAAAGGTCCCCGATGAATGTTCCTTGCAAATCTCTCTGGGCGAAGTATACTTGGGTTAGGAGAAATTTTCTATGAAAAGAAAAGGTTTCACGCTCATCGAACTTATGATTGTCATTGCGATCATCGGTGTTCTTGCAGCTATCGCGCTGCCCCACTTCAGCACGGTTCGTGCGCGGGCCCAACAGAACAAATGCTGGGAAAACTCATCCCTCCTCACGCGCACGGCTGAACTGTATAACACCGAACATGGGGAGTATCCTGGCGCAGTCAAGGACTTGGCACCCTATCTTGTCGGGCAATCTCTCCCTGTCTGTCCTCGGGGGGGGCAATATCAATGGCTTGACGGAAATCATAATATCGTCCAATGTTACCCATATCACAAATGTGCAAGTGCCACCTATGGCGGGTGATTCCCAAACTGCCGCTCACAGAGGCCCCGGCTTTTTTTAAGCCGGGGCTGTTTCGTTCATGGGGGCTCATGTTCCGGTGGAGAGCAGGAGCTGCTCGTATCTTGAAAACGCATTTTTCAGGCCTGCGTGGCCTTTGAGGGTTTCCTGTTCCAGACCGTTGACGAGGAATCTGACTCGCGCCTTCCGGTCGAGCTCCGTGAGTGTGTTTACGACGGAATACAGCGTTAATACCTCTTCTGCCGCGCCACCGGGATGCATCTCGGCAAATTCCTTCGAAAAATCGACGAAAAATGTGCCCTGGCTGTAGAAGATCGATCGTAGCTGGGTTCCGCCCGGAATCAGCGCCCGCGAGCCCTGAGAAAACGGCCCTTTGATGAGTTCCTTGACCAGCTCCGTGGCCTGGTTCAGAAGCATCTTCTGTTCGGGGATTTTCCGAACTTCCCGCACGAGGTGCTCCCCGCCTTTTGCCCCGAAATACAGCGTCACGGCCATCCCTTCCCCTTCGGGAATGACCGTTTCGGTGCTTCCGGCTGAGGAATCGCCGGTTCCTGGTCCGGATGCCGTCTGCGATTGTTCCGAACCCCCGGACGTTCCCGTCAGGCTGGGCAGAACCTTGTCGACGAACAGGAAATACCCCGAGATCAGAAGCCCCATGAGAATCAACCCCATCAGAATGAAGAGAAAATTCTCCGGCTGGTGCCGCTGACGCTTTTTGATGACTGGCTGCATTCCCGGCCTCCGCTTACGGATTCAGCTTGATGCTGTTGAAAAAATCGACGATTCCATTGGCAATGGAGCGAGCCGCAGCTTCCTGATAGGCACTGGTGCTGAGTTTCGGCCCCTCCGTCGGATTCGAAAGCATCCCCACTTCGACCAGCACGGCGGGGTAGACCATGAACCTGAGAGGAAGAAGCGGAAGAGGTCTGACGCCGCGGTCGCGCGCCGAGAGATGCCGGACGAGCCGGTCGCGGATTTTTCCCGACAGGAAGCGGGCGAGATCGAATCGCGTCGATTTCGACCAGTCCCCGTAGACGTTGTGGGGAGAAATCCTTCCTCCGGACTCGCCTTCGAAGGTGATGCCGGCGCTGTCGTAGCTGAAACAGGCAGCCCCTTCGATCGATTCGTCCGAAGAGCCCCCGACGTGAAGCGAGACGACCAGGTCGCCGCCGGCCTTGTTCGCCGCGGCAAGTCTGTCGGTCGGCGACATCGTCGTGTCCTGCGAGCGCAGGACATAGGCATTGAAACCTGCCTGGCGAAGCACCTGCCGGAGTTTCGCGGCGATGGAGAGAGTGATCTCTTTCTCCGGGGAAAGCCCGTTCGCGGTGACCCCCGTGTCCGAACCGCCGTGGCCCGGATCGATGATGATCGCCCTCCCCGTGAACACCGTTCTGGTGAGCGGTTCAAGGGGAACATCGATCTTGACGTTCTTCGCCGGTTCGCGGGCGGGAGGCTCAGCCTCGGGTTTTTCAGTTTTCGCGGGCTCCTGGGGCTTCGCAGGGGCTGCCGCAGCCTGGCCAGGGGCGGATGACGGCACCGCGGCCGTTTCCGACGCAGGTTTCGGCTTCACCTCGGCCGTGTCGCTTGCCGCTGCCAGCTTCAGGGTCGCGGACGCCACCACGTCCGGGGACGCCTTGAAGGACAGCACGATCCGGTGCGGATTCGCCACTGTCTCAATGACGGGGGGGGCTTCCCCGGCAACGGCGTCAAAATTCACGACGAGGCCTTTCCGGTCGGGGCCGGCGTGGAACGTGACGCTCTTCAGGTCGCGGCCTGCCGGATTCGAGCGTTTGGTGGGGATGATGTTCCTGCAGCCGTTGATGCGAAGCTTGAGTTTGCCTTTACCCAGATTTTCTGTCGTGAAGCTCATCGGGCCGTCGAACTCGAGCACGACGCGGGTATGATCTTCACGAATCGAGTGACGGACCGTGACGAGAGTGGCTACCTTCTCCTCCTCGACCGTCGGCTCTTCCGTCAGGACGGCCGGGGCTTTCGGTGCCGCCGGCTGCGCCGGTGCGGGCGCGGGTTCGGGCTCTTCGTCGGCGGGGGTGTCTGGGCCGAGTTCCTCGGTTTCTTCCTCCGTCGTTTCTTCGGGGCTCTCGATCTTGACCTGCGGTGGTTTCGTCAGGAGAGGCTTTTGAGACACCTGCTGAGACGCGAACGCATTGATGATCGACCTCGCCGGGACGATCACCTGTCCGTTCTCGAGAAGCGGCGGCGAGGGAAGGGCGAACGGCTGCTCGTTGACCAGCGCATCGTTCCTGCCGACCGTCAGGCGCATCGTCCGGCCGCCCCGCGTCAGCACGAGGGTTTTCTGCATGGGGAACCACTGGTACGCGATCCCCTGCGATTCGGCGAACTCGCGGGCGTTGATGTAGCCCTTCGAGCGCTCGCCTTCCTGGGCGAACGAGGGCCCGGCCATGAACAGGACGACCGCCGCGCCGGCGGCAAGAGTGTGGCGCCAGGAGCGCCGGAAACGGTTCGACATCATCGCCTTCTCTCGCTCATCTCGCGGTCGAGCTCGCGCTTGAGGTCCTTTTTCGCGATCGTTTCCCGCTTGTCATACTGGGCTTTGCCTTTGGCCAGGCCCAGCTCGACCTTGACGTTCCCTTTCTTGAAATACATCCGGAGGGGAATGAGGGTGTGGCCCATGACCTTCAGCTTCTGCTGAAGCTTCAGGATCTCCCGCTTGTGCGCGAGCAGGCGTCTGCGTCGCAGTGGAGCGTGATCGAGCCTGTTCGAGAAGGGATTCGAGCCGATATGGACCTCGTTCAGCCACAACTGGCCGTTCTCGGCCTCGGCATACCCGTCCTTGAGGTTGACCCGGCCTTCCCGGCACGGGCGGAGCTCCGAGCCGACGAGGGCGATCCCCACTTCGAGCTTGTCGAGAATGAAATACTCGTGGAACGCGCGCTTGTTCGCCGCTATCAGCTTTGTGCCGTCACCGCTCGCCGCTTTGGACTTCAATCAAATCACCCGCTTTCACGCCGCTTCCGTGGTCCTGGCGGATCAGTGCCCAGCACGACCGTGCGAACACCTTGGTCACCAGCAGATCCGCCGTCACCGTGTCGGGGTGCCGACCGATGACCCGGCCGGTTTTCGGGTCGAGAATCGACTCGCCGGGCCGGAATGAATGCAGCTTCAATGTATACTCATCGGCAAGTGTCAGGCCGGACTCAAGCCCGATGTCGAGAATCACCAGACCGCGCGACCGGTCGATGACGGTGCCGGACGAGACCGGCTTCGCGTCGCCGCGGTCCTCGATCGAAGAAAGCCGCTGCTGAAGAACGGCATCGCCGGAGAACCGCCGCGCGGCTTCGCGCAGGAGGCGGGCGGCCTCCTTGTGCCAGCCCGCCTTCACGAGCCGGTCGGTTGCCTCGTCGATGAGCTCCCGGTCGCTGTCTCGGTGCAGATCGAGCATGTCGATATAGGCTTTCGCGCTGGCCTGGCGGTCGTTGCGGTCCCACAGGAGGCGGGCGAGCAGCTTCTGGTAATCGGGATTCGCCGGATACAGCCCGACCGCCTTCTTGATGCAGGCGACCGCGCCTTCCCAGTGGCCTTCCTTGAGGAGGTGCTTGCCCTCCTGGAACGATTCTTCGGCCTCTTCCTGGCGCCTGCGGGTCTGTTTCAGCTGGCTGAGCGCCGGATACTCGTTCGTCTGGACGCTCAGGGCCTCGCGCCGTTCCCGGACGAGCTTCTGAAGTCTCAGCACTTCCTCCCAGTGAAAGTCGGCCTCGCGGAGCCGTCCCATTTCACGGTAGAGCTTGCCGAGCCAGTAATGGGCCTTCATGAGGTTCGGCTCGCGCTTGAGCGCCTCCTGGAAAGACCGCATCGCGTCGTCGAACCTTCCGGCCCGGTACTGCCGATACCCTTCCTCATACGCCGTGAGGGCGTTTTCGGAAATCGACGGGGCGTCATGGAGTCCGCGCGGCTCGACGGGATGGACCGGCCCGGCGGCGTTGGCGCTGCAACTCACGGTGAAGAGGAAAAGGAACGCGAGGTTCCTCGTGCCCGCCCGGATTCGAAAGCCGATCATGCCGGTTCGCTCCGAACCAGCCTTCTCAGCGGCTGGCAAGGCGTCGCGCCATCAGATACGGCAGCGGGTTGACCCAGCGGCCGTCGCGTTTGATGGCAAAATGCAGGTGCGGCCCCGTCGTGCGGCCGGAGCTGCCGACCAGACCGAGGAGCTGTCCCGCGCGGATCCGCTGGCCGACCTTGCACCGGTAGGCGGAGAGGTGGCCGAACACGAGCGTCATGTTGCCGCTCTGGACGCGGACTTCCCGTCCCATGGCGCCCGCACGGCGGGCCGAAACGACGACTCCGTCGATCGGACAGGTGATGGGCGTGCCGTTCCTCGAACGGATGTCGATGCCGGTATGGAAGGAGGAACGGCGGGTGATCGGGTGCTTGCGCATGCCGAACCCGGACGAGATCTCCCCGCTCACCGGCCAGAAAAGGTCGGAGACCGAACACTGACGACTGGAAACGCTCGCTATTTTATAGCTTTTGGTATCGTTATCGCCGGCGAGGGTGACGAGGGCCTCTTCCAGGGTTGGGGCATGTCGGCGCGCCATGCAGAAAAGCTCGGAAACGACGGTTTTCCAGAGCGGCGTCACCGAAAACGTCCCCTTCACCTCGAACGACGAAACGGCCGGGTCGGGCGGCAGGATCTGGAGGCCGACGAACGCGGCCAGGACCAGCGCATACCGCACGTGAAGGGGCAGGGGGCGGATGACGGGTTCCTGCATCAGTTGCCGCTCTTCCCTGAGCCTTTGTAGTTCGGGTTGATCAGCGAGAGAAACTCGGTGTTGCTCTTCGTGGCTGAGATGCTCTTCACGAGCATTTCGATGACTTCCTGGTTCCCCTTCTCCTCGAAGGCGCGCCGCAGGATGATGACCTTGTTGAGGTCTTCGGCGTTCATCAGCAGCTCTTCCTTGCGCGTGCCGGACATCTTCACGTCGATGCAGGGGAAGACGCGTTTGTTGAACAGCTTGCGGTCGAGATGCAGTTCCATGTTGCCGGTGCCCTTGAACTCTTCGAAGATCACTTCGTCCATCTTCGAACCGGTGTCGATCAGCGCCGTGGCGATGACCGTCAGGCTGCCGCCGCCTTCGATCTGGCGGGCCGCGCCCAGGAACCGCTTGGGCTTGTGGAGGGCGAACGGGTTCACGCCGCCGGTGAGGGTCTGACCGGCCGACGGGACCGAGATGTTGTAGGCGCGGGCCAGGCGCGTGATCGAGTCGAGCAGGATCACGACGTCGCGGCCGAGCTCGACATACCGTTTCGCCTTTTCCAGAAGCAGTTCGGAAACCTTTATATGGTGGCTGATATGTTCATCGAACGTCGAGGCGACGACTTCGGCGTCGACCGAGCGGCGCATGTCGGTGACTTCCTCGGGCCGCTCGTCGATCAGCAGGATCAGCATCAGGACTTCGGGATGGTTCGCGATGATCGCGTTGGCGAGCTTCTTGAGCAGGACCGTCTTGCCGGCTTTCGGCGGAGCGACGATCAGGCCGCGCTGGCCTTTTCCGATGGGGCAGATGAGGTCGAAGACCCGCATCGACGTGTCGCCGTCGCTGGTTTCGAGGGTGAACCGGTTCGTCGGGAAGACCGGAACGCCGTCTTCGAAGTTCATGCGCTTCGACAGCTGCTCGAGGCTGAGGCCGTTCACGGCTTCGATGCGCAGGAGCGAATGGTAGCTCTCGTCGTCTTTCGGCAGGCGCACCTGGGCGATGACGTGGTCGCCGTTCATCAGGCCGAACCGCTTGAGCTGCGACGGCGAGACGTAGACGTCGTCGTCGTTCTGGATGTAACTGCGGGTGCGGATGAAGCCGTAGCCGTCGGGCAGGATCTCGAGGGTGCCTTCGGAGAGGGCGAGGCCCTGGCGGTTCAGATGTTCGCGGAGGATGGCCCGGATCATCTGATCCTTTTTCATTTTCTCTGCGCCGAGGATGTTGAACTCCTTGGCGACCAGCCGAAGGCCCTTCACCGGCTCTTCGCAGAGTTTGAGATATGTCAGGGCTGACTCGTCCACTACGGTTTCCCCTTTCGTGGGTTCAGTCGGGTGAATGGGCGCGGTGACCTGTTGCATCGATGTATCCTTCGTATCCTTCGCGGATTCAGCGGGGTTTCCTCGTCGGCGGGACAATGGCACGTGCCAGCTCCTTGAACAGTATCTGCCCGACGCCGACCGGAGCGTTCTTCGATCGTTCCTGGTCGAGCATATCGGTGAATATATTTTCCGCCATGCCGCCGCTCACGAGGCCGGTCTTGTGCACCGTCTTCCGCATTTCCTTCATCATCTGCATGACGAAGATCGATTCGAAGTCGTTGCAGGCCGATTCAAGCTTCTTCAGCTCGTTCTTCTTGTCGTCGGACAGCCGGTCGTAGCCGGGCACCGAGGCTTTTGCCGAAACGCCCGACGGGTTCGTCAACCGGCGAATGCTATCCAAACGACGCTCCTAGCTCAGTTTTTGCTGAAGGGCCCGGAACCGTTCGTTTTTCGGTTCGAGCTCGACGGCCTTGCGCAGGTTCTCGCGCGCGGCGGCGTAATCGCCCGTCGCCTGCTGTGCCTCGGCGAGGGCGAAGAACGCGTCGGCATCGCTGTAGAGCATGCCGAAGCTGTAATGGAAATCGATCTCGTCGGTGTCATACTCGACGGCCTTGAGCAGGTATTCGACGGCCTTCTCATGCTGCTGCAGAAAGAAGTAGCTGCGGCCGATGTAGTAGTGGCCCTCGGCATACCGGTTTTTGAACCGGACCAGATTCGAGTAGTGCTCGATCACCTTCTCGAACTGCTGGATCGCCTCGATCGGGTGGTTCACCTGCATCAGCGCCTGGCCGAGCATGAACCGGGCCATGACGTCGCCCGGATCTTTCACGAGGGCGCGCTTGAGGTTCTCGATCGCTTCACCGTACATCGCCATCTCGAGATACACATGGCCCATGCGGCCGTAGATCTCGAAATGCTTCGGGTCGATGCTCAGCGCCTTCTGAAACTCGTAGAGCGCTTCGGAATGGCGTCCGAGATGGGCGTAGGCGCAGCCGAGATCGAAATGCGAGTTCTCGACCTCGGGCTTGAGTTCGCTCGACTTCTTGAACATATCGACCGCCTGCGAGATGAACCCCTTCTTCATGTAAAAGTCGCCGAGCTTGTTATATGCCTCGGCGAACAGGGGGTCGAGCTTGACGGCCTTCTCCATTTCGGTGATGGCGTCGGTTAGTTTGCCGCGCAT
>CAYMEN010000019.1:84119-88083 GCA_964389325.1 uncultured bacterium
CATGTCGAACGACAGGCCACGGTCGAAGTGTTGATTGGCGAGATCCCGATCCTCGATGTTGATCATGCGTTCATCTCCTGGAAAATTTCCAAGATACAAATCTTTGGGGGAGAGGGGGGAAGCAAAAGTCGACAAACCATAGCATACCCTCCCGAAAAGATCAAGGCACGGGAAGATTTTTCTGCGTCACATGATCTTGAGCTCGCCGTTCAGGGCTCCAGCGGCTTCAATTGCCTGAAAGATGGCTATCAGATCCTTGGGGGATGCCCCGATGCTGTTGAGGGCCGAGACGAGATCGTCGACCGTCGTTTCACCCTGTATTGCCACAAGGCTTCCGCTCTTGGGCTGCTGTTTTGCGCCGCTGCCGGCCGGGGTGCGCTGTGCATTGTCACCGATCTCGATCTTCAGACCGCTCTGGGAAATCGCGACCTTGTTGATGCGCACCTTGTTGCCGACGATGACGGTGCCTGTGCGCTCATTGATGACGACCCGGTTCGGCTCTTCGATCGTCAGCGTCAGTTCGTCGATCGCGGCCGCAAAGCTGACCGGATCATCCTTGAAGCTGCTCGGAATCGTCAGGTCCAGGGTGCCGGGATTGGAAATCTTCGCCCACCCCTCGCCGAACTTCCGGTCGATCGTCTCCTTCACCTTGCGCGAAAGCGCCGTGTCCTTGCGCTGGAGAACCAGGCTGAACATCCCGTCCTGCCCGAACACGTCCCCGACTTCCTGCTCCTGGATGGCCCCGTTCGGAATCTGCGCCACCGTGAGATGGTTCTTCTGCGGAACGTTTCCGCCCGCACCGCCCCCGCCGGCCGTTCCGGCCTGGAAGCCGCCGATCGAGATGTTGCCCTGCGCGACCGCATACACCTGGCCGTTGCCGCCCTTCAGAAGCGTCGGGAGAAGAACCCCGCCCTGGAGGCTCTTGCAGTCGCCGATCGAGCTGATCGTCACGTCGAACGATTCCCCGGTTCTGCCGAACGCCGGAAGCATCCCCGTCACGATGACGGCGGCGCAGTTCTTCGTCTGAATGGCCGACGCGTCGATCTCCATGCCCATGTTCTGGAGCATGCCCTTCATCATTTCCGTGCTCATGGCCGTCTTGTCGCCGGTGCCGTTGAGGCCCGTCACAAGACCGTATCCGAGAACCTGGTATTCGCGGGCGGTGTTGATGCGGGCGATGTCCTTGATGCGCACCTGGGCATCGGCCCACACCGGGCACACATCGCCGAACGTCAGCACGCCGGCCAGGGCCAGCGCGACAACCGAACCGCATCTTCCAGCAGAAAATCGTTTCACGGGCTGTTCCTCGGAAAAAAGATGATCGAACCGGGGCTGAAATACTCTGCTCCAGTAAATGTATCGGCACGCGGCCGCTCCTGCCGAAGAGCCCGTCGCCGTTTTCCGGCCGAAAAAAATCGGGCCGCCCGGAGGGAAGCCCGATTCACCGAGTGAGGAGGCGTTAGAAAACGAACTGCGTTATCTGGGTCATCAGGCCCGGCTTCTGCGTCGAGCCGACCGACCCCTTGCCGTCATACTTGATCTCTGCATTCGCGAGCAGGCTCGATTTGACCTGGTTGCTCGCGTTGATGTCCCGCGGCCGGGCGATGCCCTTCACCCGCAGAACCTGTGTTTCGCGGTTGACCCGGATCGAGCGGCTGCCCTCGAGAAGCAGGTTCCCGTTGGGCAGCACTTCCATCACCGTCGTCGTGACGGTCCCTGCGAGCTTGCCGGAGCGGGTCGTCGTGCCGTTGCCTTTCCAGGCGTTCTTGATCTCGTTCTTCCCGATGAACTCGCTGACGACTTTCTTGAAAAAGGGAATCTGCGGCTCGGACTTGACCTCGACCGACGCGTCGTCCTGCGCATTCGTCGTCGCCGCCTGCTGGGCCGTCGCCTCTTCCGAGATCACCACGGTGATGATGTCGCCGGCCCTGAACTCGTGTGCGCCCTGGGATGAATACAGATCGCGGCCGTTCAACCACAGGGAGGCCGCCGAGGCGGTTGACGCCGCCCAGGCGAAGAGAGCGACGACGAGCAGGCGGGAAACGTTAGTTCGCGACATGTTCCACTTTTCCTTCCGAGGTGATGATGCCCTTGATCGGGCGCTTGTTCTGGAGGTTGAGCAGCCTGATGGATTCCCCGGCGCGGCCGTTCTGAAGCGCTTTCGCGGGCACGACCAGACAGAGACTGCCGCTTTTGACCGTGAACTCGACCTGGTCCCCGTTCCTGACCAGATACCCGCCCGACGTATTTTCGATCGCGACCGGCTCGGGCCCGGTTTCGCCGGGGAGGGCCGGCGACTCGACGTGATCGTCGGGGACGGCAGTCATGGATAAATGTGTATTATTCGATATTTTATTTTGCTTCGGCTCGGGGATGCACGCCGAGGCCAGATCTCCCGCCCGGACGATGGTGCCGGGGGATTTGAAGTTCGCCAGCTGTTTCCCGATCACATTGCCGATCGCCACGACCGGGTTGGGCTGGTCGTTGCGCAGGCGAATCGTTTCCTCGATCAGGTCGGTCGCGGACAGGCATTCGCCCCGTTTCGCCAGGCGCCGGAGCTTCGCGACCCGGATGGTTCTCGAGACGTCGGCCTGGATGATCTGCCGGATCGTCGTTTCCCCGCACCGGGCCTCGAACTGGAACACTCTCATGCCGAGCCTGTTGGAAGACATCGGCGTCAGCGCCCAACTCTCGGGCGGATCTGGAAGAACGATATGGCGGGGGAGATTCGAAAGATCGACATGAACGTCGCCGGCGATGTCCTTTTCGATGCGTTCGTAACAGAGTTCCCGCACCTTCGCGGCGATCTCCTCGCCGGAGAGCATCGCCCCCTTGCGCAGCACCTGCACGCGCTGGGGCAGCTCGAACATCGTCGCGAAGCTTCCCAGCTTGCGGCTCAGCTCGTTCCGGTGGAGGGTGATCGAGCCGAGCGGCTCCGAAATGAACCCGACCGGGATTTTCGCCAGCGCCGCCTTCACCGACGGCGCGGCATCGCTTCCGACCAGCATCGATGCGTCGACGCGGCCGTCGGTCACGAGGACCGTCGATTTCACCGGCAGCATCGGCGATGTCGCCGCCCGGGCCGGCAGACCGACGGGGCCGACCGAGAGAAGCAGGGCCAGCAGGGCCGTTCCCGCGAGGCGGGCAGCCGGCTTCAGGATGCCGGAATCAGTGGTCTGGCGAAGATGGGCCATCAGTCAGCAGCTCCTCAGCGGCGCAGGTTGTTGGCGATCTGGAGCATCGAGTCGGATGTCTGGATCGTCTTGGAGTTCGCTTCGTAGGCGCGCTGCGCCACGATCATGTTCACCATCTCCTCGACGACCTTCACGTTCGACATTTCGACATAGCCCTGCTCGATCTCGCCGAGCTCCTGGGTGCCGGGAATGCCGACGATCGCTTCGCCGGAGCTGCCGGTGGGCGTGAACAGGTTCCTGCCGATCGACTTGAGACCGGCAGGATTGATGAAGTCCGCCGTCTCGATCTGGCCGAGCACCTGGAGATCTGCCTGGTTCGGCATCTTCGCCGCGACGATGCCGGACGGCGTGATGTTGATGCCGAGCGCATCCTGTGGAATCGTGATGTTCGGCAGCACCGAATACCCGTCGCTCGTCACGATCATGCCGTTGCTGTCGAGCTTCCACGCGCCGTCGCGGGTGTAGCCGATGTCGCCGTTGGGCAGCTGCACCTGGAAGAAGCCCTCGCCTGCGATGACGACATCGAGCGGCTGGTCGCTCTGCTGGAACTCGCCCTGCGTGAAGATCTTCGTGATGGCGACGGGCCGGACGCCGTGGCCGAGCTGGATGCCGACGGGATAATTGTTCCCCGTCGAGATCGGCGTCCCGGGCTCCTTGAGCGTCTGGTAGATCAGGTCCTGGAAGTCGACGCGGTCCTTCTTGAAGCCTGTCGTCGTGACGTTGGCCAGGTTGTTGGAAATGACGTCGATGTTCATTTCCTGGCCCTTCAT
>CAYMEN010000020.1:0-10618 GCA_964389325.1 uncultured bacterium
AATGAAACCAAATCCAGAACCAGAGGTGAAGATGCTGTTCATTGATCGCTTACCGAAAACAAATCCGATATTACGCTGATAAGATCTTCGCCGCTTACAACAACCCCTCCCGCGAAGATAGCCTGAAAATATGGCGTGAGATTTTTGGTGATTCCTTTGCTTCTGGCTCGGTTCGCGAGGCTGCTTTGCAGCCAATCCAATCCAGGGCCCCCAATGAGCAATTCATTACTGATTCCAATTTTGGAACCATTTCTGACCCTGGTGTGTACCCATGTTTTGTTTCCGTTCGTTGCGAGGTGGCAAAAAAGCAGGGCTTCCGTCACGGTGAATTGCGCCAACTCGGTTCCGTAGAACCAAACCGAACCCTGAACTTTTCTGTGGGCAACTGCACGGCCCCTTGGCCCTATGAGGTTTACTGGAAGGTAAAGAATAACGGGTCTGAAGCTGCAGCGGAAAGTTGCTTTCGTGGCGAAATATACCCCGGTCTAACTCACTCTGAGCCGACGAAATATCGGGGCCAGCATTGGGTTGAGTGCTATATCGTTCAAAATAGGGTTTGTGTCGCCAAGCAAAAATACACGGTTCGAATTCGTTGACCCTTTGCGAGACGGCCAAATCAGTTTTCCCATTCCTGCTTTTGACTCATATACATTATGGCGCTATAATGTATATAGAGGTGTTTTATGAAGAGAACTCAAATTTACCTGGACCCGGCCCAGCATGACTTCCTGGAAAACCTGGCCTTCCTTTGGAGCAAGCGCGACGGCAAGAAGATTTCCCTCTCCGAGGTAATCCGCTCTGCTATCGAGCTTTTGAAAGAGAAGGTCGGCACGAAGAGGGCTGAAAGCGAGACGGAAGCCATCTTGAAAAGCGCCTTCCTGCTTGAGGGCATCAAGAAAGCCAGGGGCCAAAAGGGTTTCCTGTCCCATGAAGAAGTCTTCGGCAAGAAATGAAATACACTCCTTTCTACAAGCCGCAGTTCGGAGAGGACGTTAAAACCTATGCTTCCCTGAAGAAGCAGATTGAAAAGAAGGTTGAATCCATCATCTCCGACCCCTACCACAACACCGAACCCCTGGAAAAGAAGGACGGGCACGACCTCCGGGGCCTCCGGAGCAAACGGGTTGATAAGAACTTCCGCATCATCTTTGCCATCTGCGAGGAGTGCAAGGAACTCTTCCCCGACAAGGAAAAACCCTGCCGTTACTGCGATCCTGACCTGCCGGGTAAGGCCGTGGTCTTCTTCACCGTTCGCCCCCACAAGATCGTCTACAAGGAAGACAAGCCGCTCGACTGACTTACCCTTTCAGCCGCCCTTCGTGGTATCGGGTAATGATCGGCCCCACAGCGGCAAGGCTCTTCCCTGACCGGTAGCGATAGCCCTTCAAGATCGTGGCCCCGGGGGGTGAAAATCGGTGGCCCTTGACAGCCCTCGTCGAAGAGGCCGATCGGCTTCACCATCTTCCAAAAAAACGAGCGCCATGCGGCGTCGTATTGGAGGGTCACGGGAATCGCCATCGGCCGTCTGGGGGCGTTTCGAACAGCGCCGGCATGGGTTGAAGTTCCGTTATATTCGTCCGACAGGCGAAATATATCATTGTTCCTCCTCCCCCAGACCGAGATAATTCGTCCCCTTCCAGGTTTGCGCTTCGTTCCAGCGACGATGCCGAATCAGTGGGCTTCTGCTCAATCTGTTTGTCTGGATGTTCTTCTTATCGAATAAGTTTCGACAATGTATTTTGATTTTCGTTTTATGAGTTGAATAGATATAGAAGCGGATATTTCAGAAGGATCTGTTAACTTATTTTGAAAATTTTGTAGGCACGACAGGTGGCTTGGATGAAATTTGAATTTTTGTGACAGAAACCCCCATGACCAAGCCCTTTTTGATTTTACCTTCCTGTAACAACTCATTTCGAAGTGTCCAATAATCGTCATCATGGAGATCGATATTGTCTTCCCTTTTTACTCTATCGATAAACAGTATTCTAAGAGTCGTATTCCCAATTACTGATCCATCGTCAGGAATGAATGAAAGAAGAAGTGGCTTCAAGTTCAGAATTTCTTCTGGGGTCAGCATACTGCCCTCCTTGTGACATTTCAATAATTCCGAAAGGAATACACCACTTTCTCGAAGCGAAGCATGATTATTATGCTGTGTTCATTTAGGAATCATTTTTTTCGTTCGGCTTCGAACAGTTCTTCGAGGACGCCAGGAAATTTCTTCTCGAATGCTTCGATGGTTTGTTGGATCGCGGCGGTGGTGAGTTCAGCGAGCATGGCTTCGTGGGCGGGGTGGTGTGACGGGCAGAGGGTGTGTCGGCGCCTGATGCGGGAGAAATCGGCGGGGGTGAGGGGGCCCAGGGCTCGCAGACCGTCGCTGATGGTTGGCGGAGTCGGGGTCGAGGCCAGGGGGGCGAGAAGTTCCTCGTAGAAGGCGACGGTGGCGGCGCCCTCGATGCGGCCGAAGTCGAGGCGGAACTCGAACCGGCGGAGGGCGGCGGTGTCGAGGGCAGCGAGGTGGTTTGTCGCGGCGAGGAAGATGCCGGGGTGGCGGTCCATCGCCGACAGGAGTTCGTTCACGCGGGAGACGTCCCAGCTCGCGGCTGCGCGGTCGCGGGTGAACAGCAGGCTGTCGATCTCGTCGAAGAACAGCACGGCGCCTTCGGCCGCGGCTTCCCGGAAGGCGTCGTGCACGGCGCGCTCGGCCAGTCCGACGAAGGGGCTGAGGATGGCGGCTGCGGTTTTCACCCGGAGCGGCCGGCCGAGACGGCAGGCCAGTTCCTCCGCGAAACGCGTCTTGCCGGTGCCGGGCGGGCCCTGGAGAAGAATCCGGAGCGCCGGGAGGCGGGGATCGCCGGAAACGTGGTCCGAGATGCGGAGAAGGGCTTCGAGATCGGCGCGCGGCGCGATGTTCAGGAGCTCGACGGCGACGAGGGGCTCGCGGCCGG
Organism: uncultured bacterium; assembly: GCA_964389325.1. GTDB lineage: Bacteria > Muiribacteriota > Ozemobacteria > Ozemobacterales > Ozemobacteraceae > MWAR01. The sequence goes on from CAYMEN010000020.1 coordinate 2,952, forward strand.
CGGGGACCGCGTCGGGCCCGGCTTCCCGGGCGGTGAACCGGAACTGGCCCGCGAGCAGGCGTTCGATCTGCGCGAGAATCTCGTGGCGGGGAACGCCGGCCGCGTCGAGGTTGCGGGTGTGGCGGACCGCCGAGTCGATGCCGGCCGCGTCGGTCTCGAACCGGGCGGCGAGATCGTCGGTGACGGCGTCTTCGAGCAGGTGGGCGACCCCGTGGCGGGCGCGGGCCGTTTCCCAGATCATCCTGCGCATGCGGGCCGTGGCGCGCTCGAACCGCACGGCGTGGGCGAAACGGCGGCGCACCGAGGGATCGAGGCCGTCGGCATCGTTCACGATCCAGATCTGGACGTCGGCGGCCGTGTCGAGCGACTCGTTGATCGAGGCCTTACCGACCCCGTGCGGGGCAGGGTCGAACAGCTCCCGCCGGGGGGTGAGGAGTTCGTCGGCGTCGTCGATGAGGATCGCGGCGCCGGCCCGTCCGCCGACGGCGTTCCGGCAGGCGCGCAGGGCCCGGAGGCGGAACAGCGGCTCGCCGACGTTTTCCTGCGTGTCGCACCGGGCGCGCACCTCGAAGAGCCGCAGGCCGAGCATGGCCGCGAGCGCGCGCGCCGACTCGGTCTTGCCCGTTCCGGCGGGGCCCGCGAACAGGATGTTGAGACCGTCCCCGGGGCGGCGGTTCGCCACGAGCATGCCGATCGTCTCTATATCGTCGGTGGGGATGATGAGACGGTCGGGCGGGATGGTCCGTTCGTTATATATCGTATAATAGATATCGTTGAGCGGCCGGTCGCGGAACCCCTGGAGGAACTCGCAGATTTCGGGGGTGGGAACGAGGTTCTGGTCGATGAAGCCGAGCCGGCGCAGGAGGCCGCCGCTCGAGCAGAGGGCATCCGCCCGCGCGCGCGGGATGGGGTTGAAGAGGGAGACGAGGTTGCCGCTCAGGCCGAACGAGAAGAAGCCCCCGATCTTCTGGATGACCTCGTTGAACGGGGAGTGGATGCCGTTGAGCAGGCAGAAGGCGAGGATCGCGCACTCGTCGTCGGAGAGCCGGAACACCCGCGCGATCTCTTCCAGCTGGGGAAACGGCGGCGAGGCGGGCGGTTCGCCGTCGGGGGCGAGCTCCCCGATCACGCGGTCGAGGCAGGCGAGAAGTTCAGGGATGTAGAGGTCGTGGACGGGGGGAAGCTCGGCGACGGCCCGCGCGACGTCTTCCGGAACCGGCGGCTGGAGGAACGCATACTGGTACAGGGGGTGCTCGAGCCAGCGTTTGCCGACGCGCCGCAGTTTCGGGTGAAGGCGGGCCAGCAGGTCGCGCAGGTCGGGCTTCGGCAGGAACGCGAACACCTTCTCGACCGTCTCCTTGTCGAACAGGGAATGGGAGGTCGCAACGCAGTGGCGCACGCACCGGTATGCCAGCAGCCGCACTCCCACCTGGGTGTCGTCGTCGTTGATCAGCATCTGTCCCATGGTGCCTCCGTTCGTCGTCATGGCGTTTGCCTGAATCCGATGAGAAGAGGAAAGGCCAGGGTTGAGCGGAAAAGGAATCCCGGGTGCCGGAACTGGGAACCGTTCTTCAGAGCCGCCCGGTCACACGACGCATATTGCCTTGCATATACATTCGAAAAAACTCAGATGCAATTTAACAACCTGCGTGAAATATCCGGACCGGCCTGATGCCAACGCTCGCCCTGAGCCTGTCGAAGCCTGTTGCGAGGGGGCCGATTTGGGCGATAGCACTCGTGCTTCGACAGGCTCAGCACGAAGGGAACGACTTGGCCTTGGGTGGCTCGATAACACACCTTCGTAAGAAAAAATCGCCGTATCAAAAATGATATGGCGATTTTTTTCGGCTCCCAGAGAGGGACTCGAACCCCCGGCCCGCTGGTTAACAGCCAGCTGCTCTACCGGCTGAGCTATCTGGGAATGTGACGCTAGGATACCATACTTTATTTCGGGGTGCAAGAGGGGGAACGAAAAAAAGCTGGACCATGACCGTCGAGAGGACGGGCGGGTTTGAAACCCGCCCCTACATGAGGGGGGTGACGATAGGCCCGGGAAAACCCGTCATGAGGAGGCTGTGGATACAATCGGTTCCGGTTATTCGGAGGTATCGAAGGGTGACCGGAAAATCATGAAATGGGTTATTCGTGGTTCGATACCTCACCACGAACGGAAATCATGTATGTTTCCCAGGCTGTCAGGGTGCGGGGGTGTGGAGGGTGTCGAAGCGGAGGCGTTCGGACTTGAAGCGCTTCAGGATGATGGGGTCTTCGTCGGAGGCGAAGCAGGGGTGTTCGGTATCGCAGGCGGCGATGAAGCGGCAGATGGAGAGGGCGAGGGATTCGTCGGCGGGATCGGGGGAGGACGACAGATCGGCCAGGTCGCGGCAGAGGTGGTTGCGCATGGGGAGGGAGAACTGGCCGGCGGATTTGAAGAAGACGGTGAAGGAGTATTCCATCGGGGCGAGGGCGGTTCGGGCGATGAGGAAGTCGACCCGGTAGAACTCGTCGACCAGCTCGATGGTGCAGTCGAAGGGAACGATGGTTCCAAGGGGGCCGCCCCTCACGAGGAGGTTCTCGACGGTGGGCTTCCGCCACTCGTCCTTCGGGATGAACGCGGAGATACGATAGCGATTCGCCGGGGCGCCATACTGGTCGCGGTTGAAATACACCGACGAAATCGGCGCATTGATCATGTTTCTCGCTTCGAGCCAGATGTCAGGGTCAGACAGGATGACGTCGCGGCTGAACACCGACGGGGCCGTACCCGCGGCGATCGAAAACTTCTGGCCCACGTACCCTTTCGCGTATGCCCAAACCCTGATGGAATCGCCATCGAACGACACTTTGGCCTTCCCGTTCGGTATCAACTGCATGGCGGCGTTCCGGATCGAGAGTTCAACGATGTGCGGCCCGGCCTTGTAGGGGCGCGCAAAAACCGCCGGCGCGATAAGCATTACAATCGCGAGGAAGACAAAATGGAGTCTGCGCAACGACATCATGAATCAATTATGCCCATAAATCACCTGATTGACAAGACCTCTGTATTCGACAATTTCAACTGGATCGTGCTTCGACAGGCTCAGCACGAGCGGAAGAAGACTATTCATCGTTTTCGAGGATGCGTTCGACGACGAAGGGGCGGACCAGTTTTTCGACGCCGGTCTTTTTATCTTTTCGCGTCCGACCGTCCTCGATAAGAGCTTTGATCCGCTTCGGATCGATCGTCGCCGGATCGTAGAGAACCCGGGCGCGGTGCTCGGCAACGAATGCTTCGAATGAAAGAATCCCTGCATCCTGCTCGATGATCCAGGAGAATGTCAGCGCGGTGCCCCGGCACCGGAGCCCGGTCACGATCATTTCGACGGAAGCGGTGTTCGCGGTTTTGCCGTAGTTCGCGTAGGTTTTGCTGACGGTCGGCATCGGGATGTTCCACGCCGTGAGAATTCCGGCAAGCATCATCAGCGCGACGATCGCCGGAAGGAACTTGCGCGACAGGCCAAACCGCTTTCTGCCGGCAGGTTCAGAGCCTTCGGGAGCGGGGGATGGCGCGGAATACCCGAGTTTCATGGCGATCGCCCGGTGGGGGCAGGTGTCGATGCAGACGGCGCAGGAGGTGCACTCGGTCGACCAGACGCGCCGAACCTCGTGAACGGGAATCTGCTGGGGGCAGGCGCGGCTGCAGTCGCCGCAGTTGGTGCACCGGCCGGGGTCGATCGTCGGGGCCACGGGCGAAGCGAGCCGGAACAGACCGAGCGTCGTTCCAAGCGGGCAGAGCAGGCGGCACCAGAAGAACGGCAGGGCGAGGGCCGCGCCGCCGAGGGCGATCATGAGCCATTTCGACCACCACGCGACCTCGTGCTCCTGGCCGGACAGAACGACGTAATAGGGGCAGAACGGCCGCAGGATCAGGTCGGCATACGACATCGTCGCCCAGAGGATGAGCAGCAGGACGGGATACCTCACCATCCCGACATACCGGCCGGCACCCCGCCAGACAGTGTCGCGCCGGATGCCGAGCGCCTTGCCGGCGCGGGCGAAAAGTTCGTGAAGGGTGCCGATCGGGCAGACCCAGGAACAGAAGGCGCGACCGGCGATGAGGGTTCCTATCGTGACCGCAATAAACAATATCAGGTTCAGACCCGAGACGGCGCAGAGAAAGGCATTGTTCTTGATATAGAACGCGAGGCTTTCGATGCCGCCGCCGGGACACCAGGATTCGATCGTCGCCTTGGTGTACCCGAGCAGATTACGCGCGGTCAGAATGATCGCAGCGAGAAAGAAAAAAGCCTGGTATCCGTGTCTCGTTTTCTGCACGGAATTATCGTATCACAATCTGCTTGTGAAGGCCGTGTACAGGGACGCATGTGAAACCATCTCCGAAGATGGAAAGATGCCGATCCGCAGATGTCGCAGATGACGCAGATATTTTTCTGATGAGAGAACGAAAGAAACCTATCTGCGTCATCTGCGTAATCAGCGGATTCCTATGATCGGTTTTCACTCTTAGAAAATCCATTTGAAGAGGTTGTAGATATCCATGACGGCGCGTTCCTTGAAGGTGTCGCGCCAGGCTTCGAGGTCGGCGGGGGTGACCTTGCGGGCACGGGCGAGGTCGCGGCGCAGGACGATCTCGAAGGCGCGGGCGACGCGGCGATCTTCGAGCGAGAGCACGTCTTCCGAGTCGCAGGCGTGGCTGCGCGAGTTGACGTTGTAGGCGCCGACCGTCGCGGCCTTGCCGTCGAACCAGCTGACCTTCGAGTGAAGCGTCTGGGCGCCGCGCCACTCGTAGATCTCGGCGCCGGCCTTCATCACGTCTTCGTAGTTTGCCCGGCCCGCGATGCCGGCCTGCGGGTGGTTGTTGCTCTCGACGGAGTTGGTGAGGATCTTCACTTTCACGCCACGCCGGCACGCGGCGACGATCGCGTTCTTCAGCGCCGGGGTCGGGATGAAATACGCACTCTCGAAGATGACTTCACGTGTCGAACCGTTCATGTACTCGATGAACAGGTCGAGAATGTCGTCGTCGTCGGACCTCGTCGGGAACGTCTCGAGGAAGCGCACGCGCACGTTCTCGAAAACAGGCGGTTCGCCGAAGTAGATCGGAAGCGGACCGCGAATGAGCTTGTCACGGTTCGGAAGGATAGGCAGCTTCTCGGTCTTGTCCTTGACCTCGGCGATTTTCGGGGCTCCGGTCTCGGCGCGCTCGTCGATGACCAGCCGCTCCCAGTTGTTCTCGAACAGTTCGAAGATATCGTCAACGACGGGGCCGGTGACCATCACGTCGGTGTCGCGCCAGCCGAACTCCTCGATCTCGCCTTTCGCGTATTCGGTGGCCATGTTCATGCCGCCGACGATCGCAACGCCTTCGTCGACGATCAGCATCTTCTGGTGCGACCGGTAATTCGCCTTGAGCGTATTGCGCAGCAGCGGGTTGTTGATCAGCACCTGGACGCCGCCGTTCTGCATGCGACGGATGATGCCCTTGCGGCGGGGAAATGCGAACGCATCGTCGACGATGACGCGCACGTCGACACCATCCTTCACGCGTGCGATCAGCATGTCGGCCATTTTGTTCCCGATCTCGTCGTCGTTCCAGAGCAGGGTCTGGATGCAGATGTCGGACTTCGCGGCGGCGACGATCTCGAACCGCTTCGCGAAACTGGAGCGGCCGTTCACAAGCATCGTGACGGTGTTCGCGGGAATCAGCCTGGAGGCGGTCTTCTCGTCAATCGTGCCTTTCTCGAACGTGTCGGCGACGACGGTCTCATACTCGTCGAGCAGCTTTCGGAGCCGCACGCCCTCGACACGCCGGCCGGCGTTCGCGACGAGCCATTTCGTCCAGCGGGCGCCCTTCACGGGAAACGCGAGCCAGGAGGTCTTCGCCGTCGACTGCCAGGCGGCGATCGTGGCGAGCCGCTTCGTTTCGAAGACGTTCCGCTGGGCGTCGATCTTCGATTCGAGGGTGTACTGCTTCATCCGGGCGAGGGCCTGGCGCCTGATCTCCGGATCGCCGGTCGATGCGGCGAGGTTGGCCAGGGGCTTTTTCGCGGCATCGGCGGAGCCGGTGCTCTCCATCAGGAGTTCGGCGAGTTCCCAGGTGGCGTCGACCTTCACCTGGGGCTCGAACACCCCGGAAATGAACTTTTTCAGCTGTTCGACGAGCCCGGCCGGATTCGTTTTTCGTTCGGGCCCGTACATCTTCACCAGCAGGTTCTCGAACGCCTGCCGCTCGGCCGTCAGCCGCCTCGGCGCTGTTGCGGAGGCGGTGTCCTGCTGCACGTCAGAATCGTCAATGCCGGTGTTGTCGAGAGCGGGTTCGTGTTCGATTTCCGAGGGAAGGGGCGATGCGGATGTCGTGACCGAGCCACCACGGACGGCTTTTTCATACGCGGCCTGCGCCGAGCGGAGTTCCGCGGCGAGGGTTTCGATCTTATCCGGAGACGCGTGCTGCCGAACCGCTTCGGAATACTCTGCATACAGCGCAACATACCGAGCATGGGCGGCGGCGAGTTCGTTTTCCGATGCGGCGGAAGTGGCGGGAACGAACAGGACGCCGAAAGCAAACAGCCCGGCTGTGCAAAGAAGCCTGATCCCCGTTCCAAACGTGGTCACGTCCGAAAGCCGTTTCGTCATACCTGCGTTTTCCTCCATCATCGTTCAAACGAAAAGCCGCGGGTACGAGTCCCGCTTCTGTCGATTATACCGATGGTGAAAAAAACCGCAAATGGGTGATCACTTCGGGAAGGTGATGGATTCGAAAAACTCTTGTACCCAGGGTTCGTCGCGGGCGGGTTGGTCGGTGGCGATGTTGACCTGGTAGTAGCGGCCGGGGGTGACGGCGTAGTAGTTCGTGAAAATACCTGCCGCGTCCTCGACGACGAACCATTCGGTTCCGCCCATCGTCACGGGGTTCGGGGCGCTCAGGCCGAGCATGGCATAGACTTTCATGTCGGCCGGGATACGTTCAGCAAGCAGGCGTTCGCGATTGGCGCCGGGCACGTCGAAGGCTTTCACCGTGACCATCCAACTGTCGCGCATGACGTGGCCCTTGATGAAGTAGCCGACGCCGATGCCGGGCCAGACGACCTTGTCGGCGCGCGAGAAGCATTCTGGAACGGTGAACGCGATGCCGCCCTCCTTCGACTCGACCCGGTCGCCTTTCGTCGGGTTCTTCGATTTCGTGACTTCTGCGTCGGAGATAGGCTTCAATGCGGTATTCGTATAGGCCGGGGCGAAGGCGGTGAAGACGGAAACGCCTTCCACCTTCTTGTCACCGCCGTATCGAAACTCGAGGCCGATGCTCATCACAGCCTTGACCCCGCCCCAGTCCTTCGCGGCGGAGCGGTAAAAATACGTCTCGGACATGCCGTTATTGATGGACATATCGGGCTTGCGATAGATCTGCCTGACGCGGGATTTCGGTGTACCGATGCCGACGCCGCGACTCGTCATGACGCGGGTGCGCTTCGCACCGAACAGATCGATGCGGCCCACGGCGGTCGCATCCATGAACGACTGGGTGACGATCGCGTCGTCGCCGTATTTCTGGTATTCGCCAAACTTCGGTGAGACGGCCGTCGAGAAGAAACTTTCGGCTCGCGGGAGCGGGTCGCCGAGGCGGAGCCAGTTTTCCCCGACCAGGATGCCGGCTTCCTCGGGAACGATCA
>CAYMEN010000020.1:10628-83078 GCA_964389325.1 uncultured bacterium
GGAGCGGCTTTCCACTCGGGCGGTGACGGGTCGGCCGGCGGAACGTAGGACGAGTAGTCTTTCAGGGACTTCTGGAGAGCCTCCGGGTTGTCGTCGGCACGCAGGGCCCGGCGAAGGACGATCTCGGGCATCTCGAAGGCTGGAAGCGGGGGTTCCGCTTTTTTTCGGGGGTCGGCGAGGTAGTTCACGACATCCTGCGGGGTCGGCCGGTCGTACAGGACGACAGGGTGGGTGACGATCTTCCCATAGAGGTCGTAATCGAGCCAGGCCGTTCCGTTGTCGCCCCATTCCGTGCCCCAGGAGTTGTACAGTTTGATCGCGTGGCGCTTGTCGTCATATCCGACGATGACGAGGTAGTGAGTCGAATCGATTGTCGTGTCGGTGATCTTCTTCAGAAGCGGATTCTTTTTGTTCAGTTTATAAAACTCAGAATATATTTCCATCGTGCAGACCACGGGGTCGCCGCCCGCGAGAATCGCCTTGAGCGTTGGGATATCGCCATACGGCAGACGCCGGAAGGTGAGGTTGCGGAACGCGCGCGCGAAGGTGCGAAGTTCTTCAGAAGGGACCGTCTCGTCGTCGGGAATATAGGGGAAGAGCGAGAGGGGAACGCAGCCGACGTCGATCGAGAGGAAGAGGGCGTTGTGGTCGCGGAACCCGTTCTCGGCGGGGCTCTTGTACAGCAGGTTCGTGATGAACGTCGGGCTGAAGATGTGGTTCGGCCCGTAGTTCCAGCCGTGTTCGAGTTTCTCGTGGTAGCTCTTCACCGCGTAGGCCACGGCCCACCCGGGGCAGGTGTTGTCGAACTGCTTGCCCACCGGAGGAAAATCAGGCGAGAGGTCGACGGCCGGCGGCAGGTTCACGTCGGGCTTTCCCGACAACGTCGTGAATTTCCGCACCATCCGAACCTCCTGGATGGCCAGAAACTGCTCGTCCGTCATGGGCACCAAGCCGGTGAATTGCGAGCCGGAAGCCGGGGCGCCGACAGCAGACGAACCGGGAAGGAGCGTGAGAAACACCAGAGCGCCTGCAATAAACACAGATCGAATCGCTGAACTCATGACAAACATCGCCTTCCTCTCATGTGGATGCATATATATCAGACATTACACGGACGCAGCGACGCGTAAAACGACCGTCCACCATGGAGCGGCGGTTCTCGGGTCAGAGTCCTTCCGCAGCCTGGGTTTCGGAGTCGAAGATCGTCGAGAGGCCCGAGAGGCCGGTGACCTGGAATACGTCGCGGTACAGGTCGGACACGCCGACGAAGCCGAGGGCGGCCTTGTGGGTGGCGGTCAGGTCTTCGGCGATCTCGAGCAGTTTCGTGATGCCCGGGCTGTTGATGACCGTCACCGCGGCGAGGTCGATCAAAAGTTTGCGGGAGCCTCGATCGACGGCTTCGAGGAGAAACAGCCTGAGTTTCTCGCAGGTCTCGCCATTGAGGTAACCGGCCGGCCTGACGACAAATATATTCCCGGATATTTCGGAAGGAAATGCGTTCTCTGTCATTCTTCGACTATATGCCGCGGCAGATGTGAAAGTCAAACTTTGACAAGTCAGGGGGAGTTCTCTACCCTGAGAGGGTGAGAAGCGACCGGACGGGCGGATGAGAACGTTTTTATCAAAACTGCTTGTGATCTTCATTTTCGGGGTTCTCCCGGCGGTTTCGGGGTATCTCGCCATCGGGAAGCTTCTCGAACACCGATCGGCCTCGCGGATCGACCGACACGGGAACCGGCTTCGGGAGCGGCTGATCCGGATCGCCGACGCGAGTTCGGACGAGAGTTTCTATTTCACGGTTTTCAACCGCCTGTATTCGACCATGCGTGCCACCTCCGGAAAAGACGCTGCGTCGCTGGCCGCCGATATCGGGAAGGTGCGCGATTTGTGCGGTGGAGACGTTTCCGTCTTCCGGTTCGGCGAAAACGGGGAGTATCTTCCGATTCGCGGATACACTCCGCCGAATCGATATATCGTGGGCAAAATATGGGACATTCTCGCGGAAACGCCGGCATACCGGGAGGGTGATGAACAGCGGCAGCAGAAAAAGATCCAGACGCTCCTCGGCTCCGAAGCCAACGCCGGCGGCATGAAGAAGAGCGAGGGACAGACGATCAGCCTGAAAAAATCCGGAACCAACGGCTATTTCTACTGGCGTCGATTCTCGCCGACGGGCAAGGCTGGTATCGCGATCGTCGCGTTTCCGATTCTGAAAACCCACCAGATTCTCGCTCGGCTGCCCGCCATATCCGGTCCGTCAGGCGCGGGTGGGCTGCAACTCGCCTACTGGAGCCATGATTCGGGCAAGCCTCTTTTCATTTCAGGATCGGAGGTGAGGTTCTCCATCGTCCGCGACGGCATGGAAAAGAGCTCCGTCGAGACGCTTGTCGAGAACGGCCGCATCTGGAGCCACCTGACGACGGTCTCCGGGGTCTTTCTCGCGTCGTTCCCCCTCGGCGAGGCCGGCAAGGGCTTCGGGACCGGCATGCTGAACATGCTCATGGCGCTCGTCATGGGGCTTCTGCTGGTGTTTCTGTTCAGGCCCGAGTTCGATCTGAAGCGGATATACCTGAAAATCGGCAACAAGCTCCTTGCCATCCTGATGGTCGCGATCGCCTTTCCGACCGCCTGTCTGCTGCTGGTCGGCGTCATCGCGATCGACGCGCACGAACGCGTTCTGCTTTCCCGCCTGAAGAAGGACCAGGTCGTCCGGCTTTCGGCGATCGAGGATGACTTCAGAAGCGAGGCGAGGGTTTTCGCCGATAACTGCCGGGCGCTGCTCGGAAAAACCATCGCATCCTGGTCGCCGGAATCGTTCGCGACCCATTGCGGACAGCTGATGGAGGCGGGGGAATCGGTCAGGATCGAGTTGCGGGCCCTCGACGGCGAGCCGCTGTTCATACGGGATACAGGAGGCTGGTTCGCCGGTCTCGAGAAAACGCAGGATGCCTACAGCCGGCATCAGATCAACAGGAGGCTCGCCGACCGGAGAAAGCGCGAGGGGATTCCCCTGAAACGGCCGCTCGACGGCTTCCTGTCGGATGCGTTCGACACGGAAGGCTTCGGGTTCGAAGTCATCACAGGGGCGCCCGACATGGTTCACACGTATAAAGTCGGACCGAACGAGATGTTCTGGTACTGGTCGCCGATCGACGTTCCCGGCCACCCGGCCGCCCTGCTGAACATCTTCCAGGCGAAAAACCTCGCGCGGGCCAGGTTTCTTCACCGGGTGGTGCGAACGGCCGATCCGCGCCTCGGCTTACTCGGCGCCTACGACGAGAACCGGCGGCAGTGGCTGAATCCGGCGATCCTGCGCCAGGCCGACGTCGATGCTGCAATGCGGGCGGCGATTCTCGAGGGAAGGCCGCGCATGCAGACGATTGCCGGAAAGAACCGGCGGTATCACGCCCTGGCCTTCCCGGGAACGGTTCTGTCGCCGTTCAGCATGATCGTGCTGACCGACGAACGGATCATCAGCGACCGGATCCGGGCCATGTATCTCTCTCTCGCTCTCGCCATGCTCGCCATTTTCGCCGTGGCGGTCGCAATCGCACGGCTGCTGACGCAGGCGTTCCTGGTGCCTGTGCTCGAGCTCGACCGCGGCATGCTCCGGCTCCAGCAGCACCGCGCGGATGCCGCGGTGTCGATCGAAGCCGGCGACGAGTTCGGCGAGCTTGGGGGCGCGTTCAACCGGATGGTCGATGACCTCAAGGAGATGAATCTCGCGAAGACCATCCAGGAGTCACTCTTCCCGCAGAAGATGCCGGATATGCCCGGATACGACGCGGCCGTTTTCAATCTCGCGGCCACCGACCTCGGGGGCGATTACTGCGACTACGTCCGGATCGGCCCCGACAGGTTCCTGTTCCTGATCGGCGACGTCAGCGGCCACGGCACCCCGGCGGCGCTGTGCATGGCGATGGCCAAGGCTGCGGTGTTCAAGGCCGGCCGTGAGGGTCTCGCGTTTTCCGAGATCCCGAAGACCATCTCGTCGCTGCTGCTGCGGATCCTGCGGCGCAAGAAGATGATGACCATGCTGTTCGTGCTTCTCGACACCGCCACCGGCTCACTCGAAATGATCAACGCCGGCCACAACTGGCCCGTCATCGTGCGCCGCGACGGCCGCCTCGACGAGTTCAAGATCGTCGGCCTGCCGCTGGGCATTCGCGAATCCGCCAAGAAAGACCAGGTCCAGCGGGCTGCTCTCGAGCCGGGGGATGTCCTGTTCACCTACACCGATGGTCTCCCGGAATGCCAGGACCCGAAAGGCGAACAGTTCGGCCACGAAGCCATGTACCTGGAGTTGTCGAAACTCGCGGGGCTCGGGCCGAACAAGGTGATCGCCCGCATGGAAAGCGTGTGGCGGCAGTATCTGGCCGGCGGCGCCCAGCAGGACGATCTGACCATGCTGGTGGTCCGGCGCGACGACGCCGTGCCCGAAGGGAGGAGCGATGGCCGCTGATCCCGCGTCTCCTGCCCCGCGTCCGAAAGGCTCCCTGATGAACCGCCTGGCCGGCATTCTGCTGCTGCTCGTCATCCCGATCGCGGCGGCATGGGTGTTCGGAAACGCCGTCGTCGCTCAGAAACTGGCCGATCAGAAAGCCGCGTCGGTCGGGCTTCCCGGAGCGCTGCCGGGGCCGGAAGATGCGGCCGGCCGCCTGGACCCGCGGCAGGCGAAGGCCGCGGTGAACGCGTTCGTGCTTTTCCTCGGCCTCATTCTCGTCATGGTCGTCAGGGAGACCGAGTTCGGAAGCCGGTTCCGCATGGTTTCCGTCCGGTACAAACTCGTCGGTCTGCTCCTGTACGCCGTTTTCCTGCCGATCTCCGGGCTTGTGTTCTTCGGCTGGAAATACCTCGCGGAGTTCAGGGAACTCCTCGTCCAGGAGGCATACATCGCCTGCCAGGCGGGCATCAACGACGTTGAGAACGGGTTCGAAAAGGAAAAAGCCAGGCTGCTCCGCCGGTTCAGGACATACCGGAACATGCCCGAACTGCATGCGGACGCCGGAGCGCTGTACAGCAAATTCCGCGGGCTCGAGCGGAACAAGCAGATGACGTGGATCGAAGTGCGCGACATGAATGCCAACGTCCTGCTGACCACCCAGTCGGACAACTCGAAAAAACTTTCCATCATCTGCAAGGCGATCGCCCGGTTGGGCATCACCAGGTTCCTCGGCCATCGGCTCGCGATGATGCCGCCCCAGAGGCTCAATGCGTCCGAGGTGCTGATCCAGGAGTTTTTCGAAAGCCCGCTCGGCGGCTGGGGCAGGGTGTTCGAAAGCCCCAACGAGCTGCACCGGGCCAGTTTCGCCGGGCAGGACATCCTGTATTACTGGGACGTCTTCCATGAAACGAACATCAAACCCGCCTACCTGGTCGTGGATCTGCACATGCACTATGCGGTCCGGTCCTATCTGCTCGAATCTCTCAACAAGCGGGTCTCGAGCGGCCACGGCGCGCTCCGCATGCTGGCCTGGTCGATTCCCCTGTCGACGTTCCTGCAGGAGAAGCCGCCGGAAGACGCGACGATCAAGCGGTTCGTCGACCGCGTCTCGAGCGCGAACGCTCCGCTGAATGACGCCATCCGCTGGCAGAACGCCGAATGGCTTGTCGTGGGCACCCCGGGGAAGATGCTGCCCGAGAGCGTCCTGCTGAGCCTGTTCCCGGTTGGTGAGATCGACCGGCAGATCGCGGCCATCAGGTCGGACCTGTTCTGGGGCGTCCTCTTCGCGGTGGTCATCGCCGTTCTGATCGGCATGCTGTTCTCGCACACGCTCATCAGGCCGGTCGCCAACCTGATGGGCGGCGTCCAGGCCCTGCGCCGGCGCGACACCGCCCACCGGCTCGAGATCCTCCAGAACGACGAACTCGGAAAGCTGTCGGCGCGGTTCAACGCCACGAGCGAAACGCTGGCCGACGTGATCTACGCCAAGGACATCCAGGCGCTGATGATTCCCGAGAATGCGCCGGACATCACGGGGTATACCGCCGATCTGATCAACATTCCCGCCGCCGATCTCGGAGGCGATTTTTGCGACATTCTCCCGGTCGGGCCCGACAGGTGGCTGATGGTGATCGGCGACGTCACCGGCCACGGCGTCAGCTCGGCGCTCGTGACGGCGATGACGAAGACGATCGTCGCGGAATACGCTCGGAAAGAGCGGCTGGAACTGGGCGAGATGTTCGCGTGTCTGAACGACATGCTCTACAGCCAGTTCCAGCGGAAAAAGTGCATGACGTTCTTCGCGGCGATGCTCGATACGCGGAACGGAACCGTCGAGTGTGCCGGCGCGGCGCATCCTCTTCCGCTCCTTTTCCGCGGGGGGCGGCCCGAGGCGTTTCCGAACATCGGCTGTCCGCCTCTCGGGTTCAGCCAGGGGCGGAAGGAGTTTCCCCGCGCGACGATCAGGCTCGAACCCGGCGACTGCCTGGTTCTGTTCACGGATATCCTGATCGAGCTGCATGACAGGACGGGCAAGCCGCTCGGAACGAAAGGCTTCGCGGCCATCTGCGAGAGGCATGTCGCGCTCGAACCGGCAGTCATGCGCGCCCGGATTCTCGAGGACGTGACCGCCGTCGGGGGAAGCGAGCTTGACGACGACCTGACCATGATCGTCCTGAAACGGGGAACCGACGCCGCGACGGCTTCTTGAGTTCTGCCGCTCCCTTCCGTTCGCCCTGAGCTTGTCGAAGGGGGCGAAAGCATTCGTGCTTATATACGGGTTGCTACGGGGAAACGGGGAGATAGGCGCTGACGGCGGCGCGGTTTTCCGGAAGGCTCTGGAGGTAGACGAAGCGCCGGAAGCCCTGTTCTTCCTTGTTGTTTGGGGGCGTGCCGACCCTGAGCCCCGTCAGCATGACGATCGCGTTGCGGGGAGGGACGGTCAGGCGTTTGAACTCGAGCGAGATCGTCCGGTCGGGGAAGAGGATATGCTCGCGGCCGCCGGCGGTTCTCGTGACGCCCATCCGGTTCTCGGTCATTCTATATGATATCGTATCTATACCGGCGGTCGCGCCGTTTTCGTCCCACGTCAGCCGTTCGAGGACCAGTTCGCCCTTCGCCAGGTCCTCGTCGGTCGAGAGGATCTTCTTCGCCTGCTCGAGGTCCTCGAGGAGATGGCCCATCACGATGTCGGCCGCGAGCAGGTTGGTCAGGTGGCCGGTACCGGAGCGAAACGTATGCATCGCGCCGACCGTCATCCGGCTGATCATGAGGATCAGCAGGGCGGAAATGGCGACCGATGCGACCGTCTCGACGAGGGTGAGGCCGCCCGACGTATGACGCATCGTATTATTTCGGAGCATATACGAGTCCCGTCAGTTTCAGGCTTCTCGTCCGCGTTTCGGCGGTCCAGGTCACGACGGCGGTGACGGAGCGGTACCGGCAGGGCCACTCCGAGTTGCCCGTCTCCAACGGTTTGACGACCAGTTTCCGGGTGAACCTGGCCGAGTCGATGGAGGTCTGCACGCCGCCGATGTCGATCGACGGATACGCTTTCCCGTCGTCGCCGGTATCCTCGACGCCTTCGTAGCCGCGGGCCATCGCATAATCGACGAGTTCCGACGCATACTGCCATGCCATGGCATCGTCGCGGGTTTTCATGGTTCCCACGTTCGTGCGGGAGAAAAACCAGAGAATCGGAAGCAGGCCGGCTGACAGCACGAACACCGCCACCATCAGCTCGGTGAAGGAGAAGCCCTCTCGGCGGCGCGCGTTCCTCTTCATTTCAGCTCCTGCGGATACTGGTCGAAACAGTAGCTCAGCAGGCCTTCGTCGCCGGAGCGCTTGTCGCTACCGGCCGGCAGGGCGGCGAGCGGGGAAAAGTAGGTCAGTTCCGTTCCCTTGAACCCTGCGGCCTCGTCGCGGCTGGATACCAGGTTTTTCATGGCCAGGGCGCCCCTGATCTCTTTCGGCGGGCGCCGGAAGACGACCCGACCCTTGCCGGCCCTGTCGGAATCGGCGATGACGGCCGCCTGGACGGTATCCCCGGGATTGCAGTCGAAGATAATGTCACCGTCGCGGGCAACCAGGCAGAGCAGGCTGTTCTCCTTCTCGGCGTGAGGGGAAATCTTCGCGGAAACGACGATGTCGCCATGCTCGACGATCAGTCCCGCGCCGGACTTGTATGTGAGGGGCCGGTCGATCCGGATGTCCGAGGCGAATGTCACCCAGCCGTTCACCGCGAGCGCGTCGTTGAAGAGGAGATTCTGCTTCTTCAGGAACGCCGCAGCGTCGGTGTCTCCCGCGTTGTCGAACCGGTACGAGATTCGCGGAAGGCCGACAGACGGGCTCAGGAGATCCGACAGGTCTTTCAGGTCGGCGACATCGGGATAGATGCCCGCGAAGACGCCGGGGGCCTTGTGGAAGGCGGGGATGTCGGACGTGGGGTTGTTCCCGGGCTTCGCGTAGATGCTGAGCGGATCGGCATCGTCGAACAACAGGGGGGCGTCCGGGTCGTCCTGCTTGTCGATGTATCCGAGAGCCTGGTTATACGGGCGATGCCGTATGCGAGGAGAATATAGTTGTATATATTTCGAATAGGATTCGTATGAGTCGTTGAGAGAGAAGCCTTCCCTGAGCGGCGCATACGCGGGCTGGGCGATGAGATCGACATAGTAGGGCGGGGGTTCGAGAGGTGGTTTGAACGTGAGGTTCTGGAGAATCTGGGGAACGAACGTGCCGTCCGTCTCGACCGAGAGCATCGAGAGGGAAAGATACCGGCTGTAGACGTTTCCCAGGACGAGAGTGGCGGAGGGACGGCGCTGAACGCCGAACAGGCGGAAGATCGAAGCGAGCTCCATCCTTCCCGTATCGACGATGGCTTTCCCGGGTTGGCCAGAAACGATGGGGGCCAGAAACGACCGGCTCCGCGGATCGGGATCGTCGGAGACGCCCTGGTCCATGAGCGAGATGAGAACCCGCTTGCCCGAAGAGGTGTGGCCTTCCGGATACGGCGTGTAAAACCCGTCGCCGGTGATCGGAACGCGGAAGAACTGGAACCCTTCGCCCGAGTTCGCGTTGGGCGCGTGAATGTCGGAGCGGGCGAGGTTCAGGAAGATCCTGCCGGATCCGCCGAGATACACGAGGCCGCGCGGGTCCTCGACGAAGTTGCGCAGTTCGCGCTTCATGGGAAGGTTCTGCTTGTCGTCGTTGTTCAGAACGAGCGGGACGGGCTTCACACCCGACTCATCGTGGTTTCCCATGCGGTTGACGCTGACCTGGTTGTAGTCGGTTTCGGTATCGCCGGGGGAGAGGGTTGCATCCTCGACATACAGGTTGAACTTCGAAAGCACGGGCGCGTGAATCGTGCAGATCCTGAGGGGGCAGGCGTAGTCGAAATCGACGGAGGAAACGACACGCTCGCCGTTCATCAGTTTGAGGTTGATGTTGATCCTGATGTTGCCGGCTTTTTCGCGGGTATATGAGTCGCACGCGGGCCCCATGGCCTGGAAATCGCTGCTGAAGACGATGACCCTGATCTTCTCGACCGGCTTGCTGGCCTCCGAGTAGCCGGCAGCCGTCATGAGCCCGCCGAGCATCATGCTGAAATGGGCCGTATCGTCCTCGTCGAGCGGCAGGTCGAACTCGCGCCGGGATTCGAACTCGTGCAGGGGCCTGGCGAGATACTCGAACAGTCCCATCAGGGCCGGGCTCTGAGACGGCCTGGAAGGCATGGCCGCGGCGGAGGGGAGGATCTGGGACATGAACTGGAGCTTGTGGGCCGTCAGAGTCGCGATGGCCGATGCCAGTTCGCCGAGTTTCTGCCGCTTGATCATTTTGTCGGCCATGGCGCTCTGCTTGCTGAGAAAGCGGGAATAGCCGAGAGCGAAAATGAACAGGCAGACGAGCGTTCCGGCCGCGATCAGGAGGATCGAGCCGGAACGGTCGCCGGATGGCTTACCGGCCGGACGGCGTCCGCGAGGATGGGGCCGTGTCGTTCTGTTCAAGAAGCCTGCGCCTTTCTTCGAGCATTTTCACCCGTGTCCAGGGTTCCGCCTTGATGACGATCTCGTCGAGCGTCACCGTTTTCGTCTGGTTTCCCTGGCCTGAATCGGGCGTTTCCTGATCGACGAACTTCACGTACGTTCCGTACACATACCCGGTCATCGGCAAAGAAATCTTGTACCATGCCCCTTCGGTGGCCACGACCTGGACGAAGGTTCCGTTGATGACATGGCCGAGAATCGTCGAACTCGTGTTCGGCCCGTCGCGGACCAGCAGGCACCCGTTCCAGGGCGAGCCGATGGGGACGTTCTGCACCAGGCCTTTCCGGGGAGTCGAGAGATCCTCCGCAGCGATCTGCGACGTGACGCCGGACACCAGGACGAATATTATAGCAATATATAGTATATATCGATTATTATTCGTGAACGGCGCCGGACGTTTCCGGGATGATGTTCGAATCATGGAATTCCTCCGTCGGACTCATTTCCGTTTCGAGTCTACCAGATCGCTTTCAACGAGATCGTTCGATGTTTTCGTGATCCTGACACGCGCGTTGTAATGATCGTTCACCTGCTTCACAGGGCGTTTTCCACACCTGATGAGCACCTTTTTCCGGAACGCCGGGCTGTGGATGACGATGCCGTCCTCAAACACCTTCTCGACCCTTCCGAAAACGACGCGCTCCTCGCCGGCCTGCGGGGGCTTGCGAACGGCGGCGAACCGGGCGATTTCCTGCGCCGGCGCCGTTTCCGGCGGAAGCGAGAGAACAGGCTGCCCGGCCTCTTCACCGGACGGCGGGATGACGAGGATTGCCACGATGAAGATACACGCCGCAACGGCGTATGGGAACCATGGTGCCGCGGAGAGGGTCCGGGGAAGCGCGTATCCGGCCGAGGGGGCCGGCCGTGAGATGACCCCGGCGAGTTTCGCATTGATGCCGGCTTTCGCAGACGTGAGCAGGGCGACGATCTCTGCCGACCTGTCGTTCATCAGCCTGGGAAGCGCGGCTCCGAGTTCTTCCGGGTTGATGCGCTCGAGACAGCGGATGGCACAGTACCGGACTTCCGCCTGCGGGTGCTCGAGAAGTCCCGTCGCGGGTGCGGAGAAGAGTGCCAGGCCGGAGCGGCCGGCGAAGTCGAGAACGACGGGCAGGAGCTCGGGGCGCCAGGTCGACCATTTCCGGCCCTGGATGAGAGGCGCGGCGAGACGCGCCGCCCGGTCGTGCAGCGATGAAAGCCCCGCTGCCACTTCGACCCAGCTGGGGTGCAGCTTCGCGAGGTTCTTTCGCAAGAGATCGACGGGGGAGAAGCCCGGCTGACCTGAAAGGGATCGTCGCAGGGCGAGCGCTTCGATCAGAAACCTGACGAACTCGTTTTTTTCCGCCGCCAGGAGCTCCTCGAGGTGCTCCTCCAGGGGGTTTCCGGCCGTGGCCGCTTTCAGCAGGAGGGCGATTTTCTCGAGAGCGGAACCGGAGCGGAAGGCTGAAACGCAGGCATCGCACGTGCTGACCGGTTTTTCCGGTGCCGCAGCCCTGGGGGCCGGTCGGGTGGCGGGCGCGGGGGCCCTGGCGGCACGTTCGGCCCTGTTCACCATGACGTTTTCGAGCGTGAAATCGGCATTCCGGCTGCATCTGACGACCAACCCGGACAGGCTCACCCGTTCACGGCCGCAGAGGTTTTCGAGAAGGGGCAGGCGCGCCGTGTGGGTTTCCGGGAACAGCAGGGACTCCTTCACAAGAGCAGCCAGGCCGGCCTCACCAATGGGCTGGGGCAGACGTTCGGCAAACCAGGCCAGCATATCCGGGTCCTGCTCGCGGGCGAAGGACCGGACCATCAGCGGAAGCGCGAAGGCCCGCTCGAGAAGGGA
Organism: uncultured bacterium; assembly: GCA_964389325.1. Taxonomy (GTDB): domain Bacteria; phylum Muiribacteriota; class Ozemobacteria; order Ozemobacterales; family Ozemobacteraceae; genus MWAR01. The sequence continues at coordinate 22,441 of CAYMEN010000020.1, forward strand.
GAGGACGTGGAATCCCGTTTTCCGTCTCTCCCCAACGGCGGAAAACAGGTACTGCTCGAGCAGTTTTTCGGCCTGGACGGGGGAAAGGCACGTCAGGGCCGTCAGACCGGCGACCTGGACGGCGAGGCTGGGAGAGCGGAGGAGTTCCTGGAGGTGCGGTCTCAGGAATTCGGGTTCGAGGACGGCAAGAAGTTCCGTCGTGGCAGCCAGCAGGGGAGCGGGGAGGTCCGGGCGGAACGTCCGTTTCAGGTATTCGACCGCCCCGGCGGGGTTTTCAGCGACCCGTTTTCTGAGGTCTGATGCCTGTCGATCGGGGTCTTCGACCTGTTCGTGCCTGGTCTGGCGGCGCTGGACGGCTTCGGCGAGGAGGCGTTCGAGTTCTTCGGCCGGAGACGTTTTGACAAGGCCTGCTTTGACGAGAAATTCGACCTGTTGTTCGAGAATCTGCCGGAGAACGGGGGCTTTGTCGGGCGTGGCGTTTATCGCGACGGACGCGGTCACGCGGGCGACTTCGGGATCGGGATTGATGATCAGGAGGTTTCCCGCCTGGAGCAGCAGGAGAGGCGATTCTTCGCGGATGATGAAACGCAGGATTTCGAGCTTGATCGAGTCGAACGGCAGGAAGAACGCGTTGGCAAGGGCGGCCCGCCGGTCGTCGACGAGCTCCGAGTCGAGCATTTCCGCGAGATGGTGCGGGGCCTCGTCGGGATACCAGCGATGCAGGAGGCGGATCGCCCGCGAGCGGATTCCCGGGGACGGGTTCGCCAGGAGCGGCAGGAGGAGCCCCTTGAGGCAGTCGGGCTGGATGCGGCTCAGCGCCTCGATCGCGAGGGACATGACGATGGGGTTCCCGTCGGAACACCATTCGACCAGCCGCGGCGTGTCTTCCTTCGTGCCGTGTTTCTGGTAAAACCTGACCAGGAGCGGAAGCAGCTCCGCGGGGAGCATGGCGGGATCGAGACTTCTGATGTACGGAAGAATCTCCGCGGCCTTTTTTTTGTCCGACCGGTGCAGATGGTAGAAGAATGCCACCCAGTCCGGTTCGGGCTGTTCGAGCAGGGAAACGCACGAGTGGCCGGATTCGTCGGGGGCCGAAGCCCCCGAGTCGGCCAACCAGGTCAGATACAGCTTGAGAGAAGGGTCGGTTTCTTTTTCGGACGCGGCTTTGAGCCGAGCGGCAAGGCCGGGCTCATCCCGTTTGTCGTGCAGCGTCAGGATCGCATAAAGCCTGATCGACAGGTCTTCTGCGGAAAGATCACCGATGAGCGATTCGAGCGACGCCACGCGAGGCAGTCCCGGCCGGGAGGATCAGAAGAACTGGCCCAGCGTGATCTTGATGAGCATCATGACTTTGTTGATGAGGTCATCGAGTTCCTTCTGGGAAAGGGGTTCCTGCTTCGGCTCCTGGCCGGTTGCCGGTGCTGGCTTCCCCGTTGCCGGGGTGGCGGAGGGTTTCGTCGTTGCGGGGGGCTTCGTCGCCGAGCCCGTTCCCTGGCCGGCGGCGGGGGTCGGCTTGGACGCCTGCCCCTGGCCCTGCGTTGCGGCGGGGGGTGTCGGCTTGACACCGAGGGCATCGGCCACGGAGTAAATGATGCTGATGTCGCTGACGTTCCGCTCGGCAAGCTTGACGGAATCCATTCCGGCGTTGCCGTTGATGGTCATCATGGTTTTGCCGTTGACGGATTTGACGATGCAGTGGTGATAAAGCGGCTGTTTTGGCTTTTCGCCGGGTTTGGGCGGGGGAGCCGGCTTGTCCTGCATGACGACGATGTCGCCGGGCGCGAGGCGATCTTTCTTGCCATGGTATTTGCAGCCCATGATCTTGGTCTGCCAGTATACCGGGATACCGGCGCTGCGCCATGCCCAGGTGCCGAAGATGCCGCACCACTCGTTGACCTTCTTGCCGACGCCCTTGATCAGGGGCATCCACTGGGGTTGGGCCGTTTCGAGGTCGTCGTATCTGTAGGCGACTTCATAGAACTTCTTGAGGTGCTGCCAGCCGACCTTGTTCCCGTCTTCGCCGGCTTCGTTGACGCGGACCTTGCCGAGCATGGTTTCGGCGATCTCGATGATTTTCCGGCGGTATGACTCGACGTCGGTTGCCTGATCGCCCGCCACAACCGCGGCCGGGGCGGCCGGAGCCTGCTGAGAACCAGCCTGCTGAGCGGCGGGCGGGTCGCCGGCCGGCCGGTTCTGGATGATGTCGTCGAGGGACTGAGAGAATGCCGGGCTGCAGAGCAGCGGCATCAGGAGGATCGCGCACGCGAGAGCGAGCCGGAACGGCGTCTCTTTTTTCATGTCATTTCTCCTTTGGGGATTCCCATGAAAGTATACCTGAAGCATATCCGGGGCGTGGCCCAGACCTTCCGGGGATCGGGGTGGTCTCCCATATGCATACTCATGATTATAATATAGTATCATACGCAAGAAACGAGGAGCGTGAGTCGTTCCCGCCGGCAAATGAATGTCTTGCGGACAACAACCGGGCGCGGGCGTCGAACCGCCGTACACGCCCGAGAGTTGCTGCAACGACCGGCTCGTTCGTCAGGGCGTCGTCGTGCCGGGGATACCGGACTCGCCAGGAGTCAGCGTTTTCGTCTGGGTTTCCGCGGATTTGTCGGTCATGCCCGTTTCGTTCGCGGGTTTCACGGTTTCTTTGAACGCCTGGTTTTCCTGTTTCTGCTGCTGCTGGAACGCCTGGCGCTCTTTTTTCAGACCAGAGAAAAACTCCTGTATGGCCGTTTTACGTTGTTCGGGCGTCATGGTCTGGTCAGCGCCGATCTTGCCCATGAACTCCGTGATCTTCTTCTGGCTCGCGTCATTGTAGGCAACGGTCTCATCCTGCTGGGCCTGGAAATGCGAGACGATCTCGTTTCTCTGTTCGTCCGTCAGATTCGGGTTCTGCGCCAGCCGTTCCCCGAGCATGGTCATGTTTTCGGCGCGGCGCTCGGTGTAGAAGGCCTTCTTCTCGGCCATCTGCTGCTGGTTGAACTGTTGCATGGCCTGCTTGCGCTCTTCCGGGCTCTTCTCTTCGAGGCTCTTTTTGAATTCCTTCCGTTCGGTCTTCTGCTTTTCCCTGAAGGCCTTTCGCTCTTCCTTGCGCTGTTCGGTGTTCCTGGCTCCCTTCCCGGTGCCGCCCCTGCCGCCCTTCGCAAAGACCGCAGGACCGCTCAAAACAAGTCCGCCAGCCAGCACCAACACCAGAATCGTTCTCATTTACTTCTCCCTCTCATGCGGAAATTCGGACGAGAACCTCATCTCGCATGATACTCCTCATCGGTCTCGTCTGCAAAAGCACCGTGGTGTTGCCCCCCTGAGATCGAATACGTCCCGTTCGCGTTTCGACAGGCTCGGCACGAACGGGGTTCACTGGTGACTCGAGGGAGCCGGAGGGGTTCAATAGCCGATGAATAAAGAAAGAAAGGGGCGGCGGGGGAGGGGAACGGGGGCGCCGTTTTCGAACCGGCACCGCCGGTCCACGGGGGCCGCGATACCGTCGATGCGACCCCGGATGTTCGATACGGGAACCGTTTTCAGCGTGCGTCCCCACCACAGGTAGGCAAGATTATCCATGGGAACGACGACGGACGAGTGCATCTCGGGAGTTCCTCTCCATACCTGGTCCGGGACATTGTTGGTACCAATGGGGGAAAGCGGCATGCTGTACGTTCCGGTGACGGGCGTTCCGTTGCGGGTAACCCCGTTTCCCTCGATGGTCAGGGTATCGCTCGTAATACCGAGAACCCGCTCGCAGAGTGTGTTGCTGATCATCACGAGGTCGCCGGGGCGGATGGCGGAGGCGGGAACGGGGTGGACAACGAGACGATCGCCGGGCACGAGAACGGGGCCCCAGAGATTGTTTCCCTGGATGTAGACGTGACTTCCAAGACTGCCGATCGGGCCGTGGAGAAGCCAGCCGAGAAGGGCGAACTGGAAGCCGAGTCCGAACAGGATGACGAGGACCGCGGTCGGTTGCGCCATGCATCGGACGGTCCAGTTCCTCTGGCGCGCTCCAGTCGACCAGGCGTGCATGTGGACGATGCCGAGAAAAACGCCGGCGAGGGCAAGGGGGACGGTGATATCGGCGTATTCGTCGATGGCCAGGATGAACAGGCCGGCGAGGAACACCGCCGTCACGCAGAAAAAAGCGATGCCGGCGAGGATCCGCCCGAGGTAGTAATGGCCGGCACCGGGAACGATGAGTGACAGCCAGAGTTCCGGCGATGCGAACAGCCGCTCGAGCCTGTTCGCGAGGGTGAGATCTGCAGCTGGGCCGGCGCTGAAGAGGCGGGTGACGGCCCGGACGAACTGGGAAAGAAGGATCGACAGGCTCGTCGCGGCGTCACGCTGGGAAGCGCGCGGCGGCAGGACGCCGCCGAAGCCCCCCTCGATCGGGGCCTGGCAGTTCGGGCACCTGGTGGCGATCTCAGGGACCGACTGGCCGCACTCCGGACATTTCATGAGGGCGTCGCCATGAACGCGTTGATGTTTGTCCGGAGGGCGTCGAGTTCGGACTTGAGCTGGGCATGGTCGAGTCTGCGGCCGGAGGTCAGGTTTCTGACCTGGGACCGAATTTCGACCTGGACCATGTCGATGCGCTGGACGAGCGACTGGCGGATGAAGTCGACGGCATACTCGACCTCGAGGCAGACTTTTTCGGAAAGGTCGGCCTTCACCTCGAGCAGGGTGTCTTCGCTGACGGTTGCGTTCATGAAGAACTCCTTCACCGACCGCTTGTTCGCGATCACCTGGGAGGCGAAGTAGGCGGCCCCGGCGAACATGCCGACCGAGACGCCGAAGAAGATCGCGGCGAGGTAGGCGAAACTGAGCGATGAGACGATCTTGCCCGGCACATCGCTCAGATCATACTGGATGCTGAGACTGCGCTGTTCGACGAACCGCTTGTCGTCGAGCACCGCATCGAACGACCGGCCCAACTCCCCATACAGTTGGTCGAGGGTGCATTTCATTCTTGTAGTTATATATTCATACAATTCTTTCAATCGCGTGTTCACGATCGCGGGGTCGCGCTGGAGACGGTTGACCGAAATGAGTTCGCCGATGGTCTTCTCGATCTGGTCCCTGAACGTCTGTTTCAGGTCTGCCTCGGCGGCGGCGATCTTCGTTTCGGCCGTTTTCAGGGTGGCGCGGAGTTTCCCGAGGCGGGATGCGCTTTCTTTCAGGCGGCCCGTCACGGCGGCTTTTCCGACCGTTTCGGCCTCGATGCACTGGTCGAGGGCGTGTTCGATCCGGAGGACGCCGCGCCGGAGGAAATGGTGCAGCGTCGCCTCGATCTCGACCTCGCGCTTCCTGCCGGAGATCTCGATGATGCGTTTCCAGAGCTCGCGGTTCGCCTCGCAGAAGGTGCCGGCATGTTTTTTCCCCACGTCGAATCCGATGCCGTGGGCCATGCCCGATCCGTCGAGCGGCGCCTTCTCCTTCGCGCAGACGGCGAACAGTTCGACGTCCATGACGGGAACGAACAGCGTCTGGCAAAGGCGGGCGTTTATCTTATCGTATGAAGTATTCAATGCCTTGACGATGCTCTGCCTGATGTCCGCGATCAGCGCCGGACGTTCGTCCGCGTCGACCTCGTCGATGCGGTTCACGACGAAGAGCAGTTTCTTCAGGTCGTCGGCGAGGAGGCGCTCTTCGAGAAAGATGCGTTCCGATTCGGAGAACGGTTTGAGTGCCGAGATGACGAACACGACGATGTCCGCCGTCGGGATGAGCCCATACACGATCTCGGCGCGTGATTTCGCGATGTCGTTGATGCCGGGGGTGTCGACGATGGTGATCGATGACGGGACCTTCGGATGGGAGACACGCACCAGTTCGATGCGATCGATGTTCTCGGGCGCGGTCAGCAGTTTCGCGAAGGCGTTCCAGTCGAAATCACCGCCGGGAATGCCGTACCCCGGCGTCGCGGCCTTGCCGGGCTCGATCTTGATCGGGTCTTTGTTGCCGATCGGCTTCACGCTGACGTTGAACGGGCCGGGCTCGAGAATCGTCACCAGGCTGGTCGTCGGCGTGACCCCGGTCGGGAGGATGTCCTCGCCGAGCATCGAGTTGATCAGCGAGGATTTCCCGGTGTTGAACTCGCCAACGATCAGAATGTGCGGCCTCGCGCCGATGCGGTTGAGGACGAGATGGTGATCCCCGATTTCGACGAGCATCTTCTCGGCGAGCTGTTTCAGCGGTGGAAGGAGTTCCTGAAATCGTTCGGCGGGATTACTGGCGTTCATAGATTTTCCTGAGAACGTAGCGTTTGTCCTCAGCCTCCACTTTGACCCGGTCGTGCGCCGCGAGCGTGCGTTCGAGCACCGCGTCGGCGATCAGTTCCTCGAATTTCTGGACGATCCGGCGCATGGGGCGCGCGCCGAACTGGGGGTCGAAGCCGGTATCGACGGCGAGCGCCACGGCGGTATCGGAGACGGTGTACTCGATCTGCTTCTGTTCGAGAATGCGCGACGCGCTTTCCGCCGCGAGCTTCCTGAAGATGAGCTGCAGTTCGTCCTTCGTGAAGGGGGTGAAGGGAATGATGCTCTCGATGCGGTTGATGATCTCGGGTCGCACCTGGCGCTTCATTTCCTCGAGCACCTTCGCCTGGATGGTATCGAACTTTTTCTCGAAATCGTGCTGTTCGAGGCCGGCGTAATACTGGGTGCCGACGTTGCTGGTGATGATGATCAGGGCGTCCCGGAAACTCGCGGTATTGCCCTTCATGTCTTTGACGTACCCCTCGTCGAGCATCTGCAGGAAGATGTCGAACAGCTTGGGGTCGGCCTTCTCGATCTCATCGAACAGGACGACCGAGAAGGGGTTTTTGTTCATCAGTTTCACCAGCAGGCCGTCCTCATCGCTGCCGATGTACCCGGGTGGTGACCCGACGAGGCGTGCCATCGTGTGGTCATCGTAGAATTCGGACATGTCGAACCGGATCAGACGGCGTTCGTCGCCGAAAAACTCGGCGGCGATCGTCTTTGCGGTTTCTGTCTTGCCGGTCCCGGACGGTCCGAGAAACAGGAAACTGCCGATCGGCTTGTTCGGCTTTCTGATGCCGGCGCCCAGCATTTTGAAGGAGGAGAGGATCGCCTCTTTCGTGCGTGCCTGGCCGATGATCTTCGTCTCGAAGGCTGCCTTCAGCAGACCGATGCGCCGCGCGACCTCGTCGAGCTGGCGGTCGCCGATGACGGCGCCGGTCCGGCGGGCGAGGGTGTTGGAAACGTCTTCAGGGGTGAGGGCCGTGTCGAAAAACGTGGCTTTTTCCTCGTCCCATCGCTGGAGCGCCTCCTCGAGCCGGTCGATCTCGTCGTGTTCGATGCAGGAGATTTCCCTGGCGAGCACGTTGTCGAGAATGGTGAGGTCTCGGCGGAGCCGGTCGTGCCCCTCGCTGAACCGTTTTTCTGCGATGGCCTCCTTCATCAGGTCGATTGCTTTGTCAGGGAAGAAGCGGTCGCGGATATACTGATCGGCCACCGAGATGACGGTATCGATCGTATGGTCGGGCACGACGATACGATACCGAGAGCCGATGCGCTTGCTCATGCGCGAAAGGAGGAGCTTCAGCTCGTCGCGGGGCGGCTCTCCGACGTTGATGCGGATGAACCTGCGGGCGAGGGCGGGGTCCGCTTCCTCGATCCAGCGTTTGAACTCGGGCTCGGTGGTTGCGCCGATCACCTGGATGTCGCCCCGCGCCAGGAACGGCTTGAGGTAGTTCGCGAAATCGAAACCGCCGGTGGAGTGCGTTCGGGTCAGGAGGTGCAACTCGTCGATGAAAAGGATGGTATTCTTCGATGAGAGGAGCTCTTCGACGAGTTTCTGGACTCTCTCTTCAAGCATCCCCCGATAGATCGTGCCGCTGGAAATCGCGGCGAAATCGATCTGGAAAACACGTTTTCCCTTGAGTTTGTCGGGAACGCGGCCTGAGGTGATTTCCTGGGCGAATCCCTCGACGATGCACGTCTTGCCGACGCCGGGCGGGCCGATCAGGACGGGATTGCTTTTTCCCTCGAGCGTCAGCGCGTCGGCCATTCGCCGAATTTCCGCCGCTCTGCCGATCAGGGGCTCCAGGGCCCCCATGGCTGCCAGCACGGTCAGGTCACGACCGAATTCCTCGAGCATGCCGCAGATCTCCTCTCACCGAAGATGTATGAAGGATAGTAACACAAAAGGAAAAAAAGATGGCGTCCCCCTCCCCAAACCCTTGGTTCTTCCGTATAATTGGAACATCGAATCCAATTTTGGAGATGAGCATGCATAAGCGTTCATGGGTATTCTCCGCCATATTCGCCACCTTCCTGACCGCTTCGATCTGTGTTGCAGGCGAGCCGATCACGCCGCAGCAGGCTGATCCCTGTGAGCGGGTGCACAAGGAAACAGGAAGGCTGCTCGAATCGATCGAGGCTGCTCATCCCGACGCCACGGCCCAGATCGTGAAAATCCGCGAGCGTCTCGATTATCTCTACAAATGCACCCAGAGCGAATCCAACCGGATGATGGAAGTCGTTCCGTCCCTCGATGCGATCGAGCGCACCGCGCGGAAGCGGAAACGGTTCAACCGCCGCAGCGAAGACCCGTTCGCCGGTCTCGAACAGTTGTCGAACGTATCTCTCGTCGAAGAACTCAACAAGCGCATCGCCGTGAACACCCCGTTCGAGTATTCCGCGTCGCGGCGCATCGTGTTCCTGACCCTCGACAATCTCGACGGATTCGTTGAGTGCGTCTATACCGGCCGTTCGGAGCACGTGACCCAGATGCCGAACGACAGGGACATGAACATCGAGCATAGCTGGCCGCAGAGCCACGGCGCCACGGGGATCGCGAAATCCGACCTTCACCACCTGTTCCCGACCGACAGCAAGGCGAACAGCACCCGCGGAAGCCTTCCGTTCGGCATCGTGAACAGCCCCAACTGGGAAGAAGGCGGCAGCAAGTGCGACGGCGACAAGTTCCAGGTCCGCCCGGTCTACTGTGGAAATATCGCCCGTGCGCAGTTTTACTTCGCGGTTCGCTACAACAAACAGATTCCGAGCCAGGTCGAAAAGGTGCTGAGAGAGTGGCACAAGGCCGACCCGGTCGATGCCCGTGAGCTCCAGCGCAACAACAAGGTCGATGAAATCCAGCACAATCGCAATCCCTTCATCGATCACCCGGAGTTCGTCGACAAGATCGCCGACTTCTGATCGCCAGACACCACGAATATCCCATCAGCCGGCCCTTTGGGCCGGCTGATGGGCTTTCATATGGCTTGTATGGGTGATGTCGCGCGTAAAGTGCTTTGTAGGGGCGGGTTTGAAACCCGCCCCTCCGGTTGAGCCGTGAGAAATTCCCTCTCCTGAGAATTGTAGTAGAAGTTTCGGGGCTTTGTTATAATTGGTTTTCGAGCCATGTATCACACGAATTTTGTACACCTTCACGTTCACAGCCATTACAGCATTCTCGATGGCGCGGCGTCGGTCAAATCGATCATCGAGACGGCCCGCCGGAATCGCATGCCGGCTATTGCGATCACCGACCACGGCAATATGTTCGGGGCGATCGACTTTTACCAGAACGCCATCAAGAAAGGTGTGAAGCCGATCCTCGGGTTCGAGGCCTACCTGACCGGCGGCAGCAGGCTCGAAAAAGAGCGTTCGAAAGAGAAGCCCCTGCATCATCTCGTGCTTCTCGCGAAGAATCACGCGGGGTACAAGAACCTCGTCAAGCTCTCATCCCTCGGGTATACCGAAGGCTTCTATTACAAGCCTCGCATCGACTGGGAACTCCTCGAAAAGTATCATGACGGCGTCATCGCGCTCGGCGCCTGCCTTCAGGGCGAGGTGCCCTGGAAGCTGAACCATGGCGATGAAGAGGGGGCGAGAAAAGCCGTCCGCCGATATCAGGACGTTTTCGGCCGCGACAATTTTTACCTCGAGATCCAGAACCACGGCCTTGCCGAGCAGATCGACGTTCTTCCGAAGATCGTCTCGATGGCGCGGGCCTGCGGTGTGCCGATCGTCGCGACGAACGACAGCCACTACGTCGGTGCCGAAGACTGGGAAGCGCACGACGTGCTTCTCTGCCTCCAGACGCAGACCCAGATGTCGGACCCCAAACGGATGCGGTTCGGCACGCGCGAGTTCTACCTGAAATCCGCCCAGTTGATGACCGATCTTTTCAAGGAGTTTCCCGACGCGATCACCAACACCCTCCGTGTAGCCGAGCGGTGCAATGTGCAGCTCACCCTTGGCAAGTCGATCCTGCCGAACTTTCCGATTCCAGCGGGCAAGACATCGGAAAGTTACCTCGAGGAACTGTGCCGCGCGGCGGTTCCGGTGCGGTATCCCGAACCGGAGCGTGAAGCGGCGAACAAGCGGCTCGATTTCGAACTGAGCGTCATTCGCCGGATGGGCTTCTGCGACTACTTCCTCATCGTCTGGGATTTCATCAAACAGGCAAGGGACATGGGCGTCCCCGTCGGCCCGGGGCGCGGCTCGGCGGCCGGCTCGATCGTCGCCTACCTGCTCTGGATCACGGACCTCGACCCGATCAGGTATGCCCTGCTGTTCGAGCGGTTCCTGAACCCCGACCGCATCAGCATGCCCGATATCGACATCGACTTTTCGGACGAAGGGCGCCAGAGCGTCATCGATTTTGTCGTCCAGAAATACGGTCGCGACAAGGTTTCCCAGATCATCACGTTCAACCAGATGCTCGCGAAGCAGGCGATCCGAGGCGTTGGCAGGGTGTTCGAGATGCCGCTTCCCGAGGTCGACAAGATCGCGAAACTGATCCCCGAAAAGCCGGGAACACATCTGAAGAAGGTGCTCGACGAGGTTCCCGAGCTGAAGGCGATCGTCGAGAACGGCACCGAAGACCAGAAGCGGCTGTTGAAGATCGCGAAAACCGTCGACGGCGTCGTGAGCCACACGGGCATCCATGCGGCGGGCGTCGTCATCTCGCGCGACCCGCTCGACGACATCGTCCCGATGTTCCGCGACAAATCGAACGAAATCGTGACGCAGTATGAGAAGAACGCGATCGAGAAGATCGGGCTCCTCAAGATGGACTTCCTTGGCCTGAAGACGCTGTCGGTCATCCAGCGCGCGCTCAATTTCATCAAGCAGACCCACGGGGTCGACGTCGACCTGAACAGGCGGACGTTCGACGACCAGCCGACTTACGACCTGCTGTGCAAGGGTCTCACGAAGGGCGTGTTCCAGCTCGAATCTGACGGGATGCGCTCGCTGATCATGCGGTTGAAGCCGAGCGTGTTCGAGGACATCGTCGCCTTGCTGGCGATGTACCGACCGGGACCGCTCGGCTCGGGCATGGTCGATGATTTCGTCGAGTGCAAACACGGCCGGAAGAAGATCGAATACCCCCATCAGAGCCTCGAGCCCATTCTGAAAGACACGTACGGCGTATTTCTATACCAAGAACAATGCATGATGACGGCGAACGTGATGGGCGGCTTCACCATGGGACAGGCCGACCAGCTGCGAAAAGCCATGGCGAAGAAGATCGCCGACGAGATGGATCGCCTCGGCAAGCTGTTCGTGGAGGGTGCGGTCAAGAAAGAGATCGACCGGAATCTCGCCCAGCATGTGTTCGACCTGATGGCGAGCTTCGGCGAATACGGATTCAACAAGTCGCACTCGGCCGCGTATGCCGTCGTCACGTATAACACCGCCTATCTGAAGGCGCATTACCCGAGAGAGTTCATGGCGGCCGTGCTCTCCTCCGAAATCAACGACACCGATAAAATAGCAGAATATATAGAAGAGTGCGAGGAGATGGAGATCGGCATTCTGCCGCCCGACATCAACAAGAGCAACGTGCTGTATGGGGTCGAGCCGGAAGGGATCAGATACGGCCTTGCGGCGATCAAGGGCGTCGGGACATCGGCGGTCGAAGGGATCGTCGCGGCCCGTGCCGACGGTCCGATCAAGAGCCTGAGCGATTTGACGCGGCGGGTCGACACGAAGCTGCTGAACAGCAGGGTGCTCGAGTCGCTCGTGAAGGCCGGGGCGCTCGACACGTTCGGCCTGCACCGGAGCCAACTGCTGGCGATGGTCGGCGATTCGCTCAAGAGCGGCCAGAAGGTGCAGAAGGACAAGTCGGCGGGGCAGGGCACCTTCTTCGATCTTCTCGGGAGCGATGCCGCCGAGGTTCTCGAGGCCGAACCCGTGCCGCCGGACATCCCCGAGCTGGGCGAGCGGGACCGGTTGGCCGCCGAGAAGGAAGCGCTCGGCTTCTACCTGAGCGGGGATCCGTTCTCCGAGGTGGCGCCGATCGGCAGATTGTTCGCGAACAGGCGCCTCGACCAGTTCGATACGGCCGGCGACGGGGCCGTCCACCGCATCTCGGCGATGCTGATGAACGTCAAGCGCATCACCACGCAGAAGGGCGATATCATGGCGTTTCTGTCGATGGAAGCGGAAAATGCCGCGCTCGACGTGACCGTCTTCCCGAAACTGTACACCGAGTCGTCGAAAAGCCTGATCATCGAAGAGCCTCTGTTCATGGTCGTCAGAAGCGAACTGAAGAACGACGAGATCAAGGTGAACGCCGAACAGATCTTGACCCTGGCCGATCTCAATCGTGACGGGGCGGCATTGCTCACCTTCTCGATTCCGCCTCATGCCGCGACGAAGGAAACCTACGAGCGGCTGTTGACGCTGCTCCGAGCGAGTCCCGGGTTGATCGGCTTCAAAATCAGGGTGACGACGCCCGAGAAGGACGTCGTCACGATCCAGCCAAAGGCCGGCTTCCGGGTATCGATCGCGCCGGCCCTGATCAAGGGATGGGAGGACATCTGCGGAAGAAACAGCGTGACTGCCGAGTTTTTCGGACTTGCCGAGGGCAGGCGGAACAACGGAAGAAATGGAGCCTGGCGGCAAAGACAAGCAGCGGGCTGATGAGAGACACTCGAGGAAATGCCATGAACCGTTCTTGCACACTGACGCGGGGCTTTGTTCCCGCCCTTCTGTTCGCCCTGCTGGCCCTTCTCGCCACCCGGTCTGCCGGCGCGGTCGAGCTCAACGACGTCTACCGCATGAGCGGCGCGTATCGGGTGACGACGGGCGGGGGAATCCGGGTGTATTACCCCGAGCGATGCGATGCCGTGATGCCGCGGGTCATGTCGACCCTCAGGCATGTCAAGGAGCGCATGACGGCTCAGTTTCCGAACCTCTCGACGTTCGAGGTGTCGGTCATTCTGATCGATCATGACGACCGCGAGACGAGCGCGGCAGACCCGAATTTCGACACGATCACCCTTGGCCTGACCGAGGAGATCGGTGCCCTGAGCACGCGCGGGTATTCGTTCGAAGACCGGTTCGCCCTGCGCCTCGCGCATATCATGATTCTCCGCACGCTCGGCCCGGCGAAGACCGCGATCAGGCGTCGCCTCGGCGTTCTCTCGATGCCCCCGTGGTTCATCGAGGGCATGGCCCTGTACAACGCTTTCCCCATGGACTCCCTCCATGTCAGCCGCCTCTACGACATGGCCCGGACGGGGCGGATGTATTCGATGAACGATTTGTCGCTCATCAACAGCCGCGAATCCCTCGTCCGCGAGGAAATGAGCTTTCAGGCGCACGCGATGATGAATTTCCTTCACAGCCGATCGAAACCCGATGCCGGATACCATCTCCTGAGGCGGATCGCCGGGAATCCGGCCAGGTTCGACGAGATGTTCCGCGAGGCGTTCGGGATGCCCCTGAAAGACGCATTCCGTGAGTTCTCCGAGTTCGTACGACTCGAATGCAAGAAGCGCGATCTTCCCGGTTCCGCGGGCACCTCGCCGGGCGAGTTCGGGGAAGGCGGCTTTTACCAGGGACTTCGCAGGCTTCCGGGAAACGGCGGCTGGGTCTGGGTCAGCTCGGCGAAGCGCCGCGAGGAAGTCTACGACCTCTGGCGGCTCGGACCCGGAAAGACGACCGCGAAAGGCAACGCCCGAACCGTCCTCGAAAACGTTCATCCCGCCCTTCTCGTCAACCCCGAGTCGGGAACGACATATATTGGCAAATATATCGTCAACGACATGCGACAACGTCGACTCTCACTCTGGGCGGTGCCTTCGAAGGGAAGGCCGTTCCAGGTCGTCGACGAACCGGGAAGCTTCAGGCCGCTTCGCATTTCGGCGGGAAGGCTCTGGTACCTCAACGTCGAAAACGGCATGACCCGCGTCAAGTCCGTCCCGGTCCCGGAAGAAGCCTCAGACCACCCCGGGGGGAAACGCCCGCACCCCCGCATCGAGTTCGAGTTCACCCCCTCGCTGAGGCCTCTCGATGTCGCCCTCGATGTCCGTCGCGGCCGGCTTCTCTACATCCAGCAGGAAGGCATGATGCGCCAGTTGATGAGCATCGATCTTCCGGACGATGATTCAGATGTGCGGCCGGCATCGGGGACCAGCGCAACCCCGGCCGTCCTGTTCACGAACTGTGGCCTCATGCGGTATCCGTGCGTACACGGAGACGACATCCTGTTCTGTGCCGAGACGCAGAACCGTACCCTCCAGTTGTTCCGCATTCCCGCGGGATCATCGACCGCACTGCGCCTGACGCGGCTTCCGGGCGGGGTCTGGGACTACGATCTTTTGGAAGATGGGACGCCGCTCGTCATCACCCTGCAAAACGGCGGGTTCCGGCCCCTCGTCGTCGACCTGTCGGCCTCCCTGGCGCCGCTCATCCCGGAAGGCCCCGTGCCGCCCCTCGACACGACCTGTTCAGCCACCCCCGATATCGCTCTCGGCATGTTCGCCTCCGTCGTCGCATCCGCCATCGTCGCGTCCGATGCCGCCGTTCTTCCTGAAAAAATCGACAGCACAATGTATACTCCAGAGTATAGAAGTTCCTTCTGGCTGCCGAAAATGAACCGCGACGACCAGGGGGCCGTGTTCGGCGTTTACAGTTACCGTGCCGACCGTCTCGACCGCAACAGGCTCGAGTTTTCCCCGACGTATGGCTTCAAGAGCAAAAACTGGGGATATTCGGGCGATTACCAGCATCGTTTCAACCTGTTCAAGGTCGGCTTCGCGGCGGAAGACCGCGTCGTCAGGAAGAGCTACCTCTCGAACTCCTACTACGAGCGTATCCGGTCGCAGAATCTCAGCCTCAGCTACCCGTTCAGTCTCTCGACGTCCCTGACCGCCGGCATGAACATGACGCACCGCGGGATCGCCGAGTATCCCGAGATAGGGGAGGTTCCAACCGTCGGCCGCGACCATTCCCTGTATGCCGAGCTCTACCACCGCGCGATACGGACCGAGCCTTTCTGGGATCTATTTCCGAAACGGGGGCGGGTCGTCACCGCTTCGTGGCGCCGCGGAACGAACATGGCGGGCGGCGAACTGATGTATGATTCGCTCGGAATCCGGTGGAACGAGTATGTCCCGCTCGGCGCTTCCGGATGGGTTGCGACGCTTCGGGGCTGGGCGGCTGAAGACGACAAGGAAAACGGCATCAGACGTCCGGACGATCTGAATCTCGGCGGCACGGATTTCCTGCGCGGGTATGAAGGTTCCGTCAGATATGGCGACTCGCTTCGCGCTGCCGCGTTCCATCTCGGGAGGGAGATCCCCGTCGACATTCCATGGATCCAGTCCTGGGTTCATAAGGAACTCATCGTCGCCGAAGCGTTCTGGGAGATGGGCGACGTGAGAAACACGGGCCGCCGATACCAATACCTGTTCGATCACGGCGTTGAGATCAGGGGCCGGGTGCTGCTGCTGCGCCGCATTCCGCTCACGTTCCGGACGGGCGTCGGCTGGCCCCACGACGGTGGAGAGAAACATTCGTACGCCACCGTCGATGTAACGACCCTGACGGGGCTTCTCCAGTGAACCTCCTCCGCCTTCTGGCTGTTCTTGTCTTTCTGTTGCCGCACATGCCGGCCGAGGGGCAGTCGTGGAAGCAGTCCGTGAGAGGCCTGATGGGAGAACTGTCGCATGCGGTCGGCGACGGCGAGGTCGGCTCCCTGCCTGCAGGCATCGACAGGATCGACCTTCCGGGAATGAAAGGGCTTCGCGTCTCCCAGGGGATCGTCGAACTGGACCTGCATGCCTGGAACGACGGGCCAGGCCTTCTGAACCAGTTCAGACATGCCGCAGCAGCCGACAGGGGGCTTGTCGCCGCGATCAACGGCTCGTTTTTCGGGACGCAGGGCGTTCTCGGACAACTCGTCGTTTCCGGGCAGCGGCCGCCGAACATCCGGCAGATGCCGGCTTCCTTTTCCCGCTGTTTCATCGCCGTCCTCCGGGGCCCGCATTTCCCGAGATGGGTTCTCGGCGAAACGGCGGTTCACGGGGCGGCCCTCTGCCTCCCCGAATTCTTCACGAGAAGCCGTTTCAACCGGCCGATCAGGGACTGCGACCGTCTCGTACACCTGCTTGGGGGCGGCGGCTGGATCATCAGGGACCGGAAAGACGTTCACATGGAGGCCTACGGGCGACAGAAGTTCCGTTTTCGGAAAGAGGACCAGGACTCCCGGCATTCCGTGATCGCGATGGACTCCGAGGACAACCTGTACCTTCTCGTTTTCGAAACGGGGGCGAACCTCGCTGCCGTGGCGAAGATGCTCAGAACCAGGCCGGAATTTCGAGATGTGACGGACGCCATCTTTCTCGACGGCGGCTCCTCGTCGGTGATGATCGCGAACGGCGCGTATCTCGTCCCCCCCCTGTATCTCGTCGACAAGGCCCGATACACAGCCCTGTTCGTGCGGCTGGCCGGCTGGACTCCCGGACCGAACGAATGAACGGAACGGGGTATCCGCCCGTCGCAGCCCTCGGCATGATCGACATGCAGGGCCGGTCGGGGCCATTCGATGTCGTGATCGTCAGCGGCGATGCCTACGTCGATCACCCCGCATTCCCTGCAGCCGCTGTCGCCAGGCGTCTTGAAGCCCTCGGCGCGAGCGTCGCGGTGATCGCCCAGCCCGACTGGAAATCGACCGACGCGTTCCGGGTCTTCGGCCGGCCGAACCTGTTTTTCGGCGTGACGGCCGGGGCCATGGACAGCATGGTTTCGAACTACACCTCGATGAAGATGCCGCGCCGCGAGGACCGCCTTTCGCCGGGCGGCCGCACGGGGCTGCGGCCGAAGCGGGCCGTCCAGGTCTACACGCAGCGCCTCCGCGAGGCCTTTCCCGGCGTGCCGATCGTGCTCGGCGGCATCGAAGCATCGCTGAGACGCTTCGCACATTACGACTTCTGGGAAGACAAAATCCGTGATCCGATGCTCGTCGATGCGCCTGCCAGCCTTCTCGTCTACGGAATGGCGGAATCCGTTCTCGGCGCCGTCGTCGACTGGTATCGGTCGCAGGCGAGCCGCGAGCGGGGCGCCTGGCCGACGATCCCGCAGACCTGCGTCCGTGTTCCGCACGACTCGTGGCGCGAGCGCCTGACCGAAAACGTCAGGCTTCTGCCGACCGTCGACGCGTGCCGGAGCGACCCGGCACGGTTCATGGAACTGTCGGTCATTCTCGATACGTCGGTTCGTCCCGACGCGCCGATTCTCGTTCAGCCGCATCCGAAGGGCGATGTCATCTCGTTTCCGCCGTCGGGCGACGATCTGACGGCCGAACCGGGACTGCTCGACCATCTCCGGTTCCTGCGGCGCACGCACCCGGTCTACGGGGAGCCGGTCCCCGGTCTCGAACCGGTCCAGTTTTCCGTCGTATCGCACCGCGGATGTCTCGGCGCCTGCGCGTTCTGCGCGCTGGCAGCGCACCAGGGCCGCATCATCCGGTCGCGCGCTCCCGAAGAAATTCTGAAGGAAATCCGGTCGTTCACGAAGCATCCCGATTTCCGCGGCACCGTTCCCGACGTCGGCGGCCCATCCGTGAACATGTACGGCTGGGAATGCGGCGTTGGCGGCTGTGCGACAGGGATCTGCACCCACCCGAAACGGTGCGGGAACGTTCGCGGCGGGCTCTCCGCCCTTGCCGACCTGCTGAGGCAGGCCCGCGGAATCCCGGGGATCAAGCATGTGTTTCTCGGCTCCGGTCTCAGATATGACCTGATACGGAATGACGACTGGCCCGCCTTTCAGGAGATTATACGGCATCATATATCCGGCCAGCTCAAGGTGGCCCCAGAGCACGTCGACCGGGACGTCCTGCGCCTCATGAGGAAGGGGGCCGATGCCGACTTCGCGGCGTTCGCCGACAGATTCATGCGCGAGGCGGCCGGCGCAGGACTCAGATTGTATCTGGTTCCTTATTTTATGACCGCGTTTCCCGGTTCGGCGGGGAAAGACGGCGCAATCGCCGAAACCGTGCGCAGGCTTCGTCTCGTGCATGAGCAGATCCAGGAGTTCACGCCGACCCCTGCGACGATCGGCACGGCGATGTATGCAACCGGCCTCACGCCTGACGGGAAGCCTGTCCTCGTTTCGCGGAGCGTCGAAGAGCGCGGGACAGGGCGACGCGAAATCCAGTCGGGGAACCGGCGTGGCCGAAAACGCTGACCGGCGCCGGGCATGGCTCGACTTCCTTGCAACGCACGAGGAGAGGTTCAACGAAGAACTCCATCTCCTGACGACCGGCAGGAAACACGTCGAATGCCTCCCGCCTGATGCCGTGCAGGAAGGCTCTGGATGGTTTCTCGTCCAGGCCGACACGCAGGCCGGCGAATGGAACCTCGCGCACGCATTTGGTACGCCGGCGGAGTATCTGAAACATCTCCGCCTGTTCCCGGAGCAGGGCGAGTTCCATCTGCTCGTTCCGCTCACGGATGCACCCGCCGTATCGGCATTTCTCGGGGCCGATGCCCTGGAACACCTGACATGGTTTCGCGATCCGGGAACATCCGGTGTCACGACAGGTTCAGCCGGTCTTCGTTCATCCGTCGACGGTCTCGAATACCTTCACCGTGCCGAAAACGCCGACGGGCTCGCCGCCGATGCCGGCGATACGGTGTACGAAGCGATCTACGCCCGGGAAAACGGGTCCGTCGTCGGCCTCGTGAAGTGCATCCATCTCACCCCGCATACCGCAGAAGTCTATATCGAAACGTCGCCGGGCTGGCGCAACCGGGGAATCGCCGGCCGGCTGCTCGGGGAAATGCTCAGAAGCGTGCGCCGGCACGGGCTGAAGCTCCTCTACGTCGTCTCCGCCGACAATGGCCCATCCCTCCGCCTCGCCGAAAAAGCCGGCCTGAAGCCGTTCCAGACGCTGAGCCGCTTCCGCTTCACGAACGGAACATCCCTGAAAGGCTGACGATGCTTCTTCTCAGTGAACTTCGGACGTGAATCACGGAGAACACAATGCGCACAGAGGTTTCACAGAGATTCTTTCTTTCCTTTGTGAAACCTCTGTGGCCTTTGTGGGCTCCGTGATTCATCGGTTGTGAAACTGATGCGTTTGCCCTGACTCTTTCCGTTTGACGGAAGTCATGGGGTAGCCTAGAATATCACATCGACACAGCGCTATAGAAGCTGCAGAACAGGAATGGACTGGAAAGGAAGACTCGAACGATGAACGCTGTAATCATGGCAGGTGGGTTTGGAACGCGGCTCCGGCCGATCACGTGCAATGTTCCCAAGCCGATGGTCCCTCTGGCGAACATGCCGATGATGGAGCACATCGTCAATCTTCTGAAAAAATACGATCTGAAGCAGATCGTGTCGGTTCTTTACTTCCAGCCGGAAGTCATCACGAAGCATTTCGGCGACGGGTCCGACTTCGGCATCAAAATGGACTACGTGATGGCCACGGCCGATTACGGGACCGCGGGCAGCATCAAGAATTCCGAAGAGTATCTCAAGGGAAAGCGGTTCATCATCATTTCCGGCGACGTGCTGACCGATTTCGACCTCTCGGCTGCCATCAAGTTTCACGAGGAACGCAAGGCGATGGCGACGATCGTGCTGACGCGCGTCTCGAACCCCCTCGAATATGGTGTCGTCATCACCACTGCCGACGGCAAGATCGAGCGGTTCCTCGAGAAGCCGAGCTGGGGCGAGGTGTTCTCCGACACGATCAATACCGGCATCTATATTCTCGAGCCCGAGATCCTCGAGCATATCCCGGCGAAGACCGAGTTCGATTTCAGCAAGAACCTGTTCCCGCACATGCTGAAGGAAAAACTGCCGCTGTATGGCTACATCGCCGAAGGCTACTGGAAGGACATCGGCGATATCAACGAATACAGACTGGCCCACAAGGACGTCCTGAACGGAAACGTCCAGATCCAGATTCCGGGCGAGCGACTGAACGTGATCGGCCGCGACGCGTGGGTCGGGGCCAACACGAAGATGGGCCGGCGCGTGAACATGAAGGGTGGCGTCATCATCGGCGCCAACTGCGTGGTCGAGGACGGCGTCGAACTCGAGAACTGCATCCTGGGCGACGGCTGCGTCGTGAAGGGCGGCGCGAAGGTCGTCGATTCGATCCTCTGGGAGCGTGTCTACGTTGGCAACAAGGCGCACATCACCGAGGGGATCGTCGGTGCCGACACGCACGTGCGCGACGGCGCGACGCTCGAGTCGGGCGTCGTCATCAGCGAGGAGTGCCGCATCGGCGACCACTCGACCGTGCGCAGCAACGTGAAGATCTGGCCCCGCAAGGTCGTCGAGGACGGCTCGACGGTGTTCAGCAGCATCGTCTGGAGCGACAAGTGGACGAAGAGCCTGTTCTCGAACTACGGCATCTCCGGCCTCGGGAACCTCGAGATCACGCCGGAGCTGGCCGCGAAGGTCGGCGCCGCGTTCGGCAGCACCCTGCCCAAGGGCGCGAGCGTGAACTGCTCGCGCAGCAGCCATAAAATATGCAGAATTATAAATCGAGCGCTGATCTGCGGCATCACATCGGCCGGCGTGAACGTCGCTGATCTGCGCGTCATGCCGAGCCCGGTCGCGCGGTTCAAACCGACCGCGTTCAGGCGTGCCGGCGGTCTCCACGTCGGCATGGTCGCGAACGACCCGAACCAGATCGAGATCCGCATCTTCGACGCCGAGGGCCGCGAGCTCGCCCCGACGAACCAGAAGTCGATCGAGCGCCTGTTCAACCGTGAGGATTTCCGGCGCGTCTCGATGCAGGACGTCGGCGACATCGTGTTCCCGCCGCGCGTCGCCGAGTTCTACAGCAACGAACTGCTCAACAACATCGACACCGAGATCGTCCGCAAACGGGCGCTGAAAATCGTGGTCGATTTCGCCTTCAGCGGCGCCAGCGGCATCTTCTCGGCCTTCATCGGCAAGCTCGGCTGCGAGGTCATCTCGCTCAACACCTTCCAGGACGAGGAGAAAGTCCACAAATCGACCGTCAACCCGAAGACGTCGCTCGAAAATGTCTCCGAGATCGTCAAGTCTCTCCGGGCCGACCTGGGCCTGCTGCTCGACTCGGATGCGGAAAAGATCACGATCATCGACGACAAGGGACGGCCCCTGGTCGGCGAAGTCGCGCTCATGGCCTGGGTCAAACTGATCCTCGACATGAGTCCGAACGCCCGCATCGCTGTTCCCGTGTCGTCGACGGACGCCATCGATCTGCTCGCGAAGAAGAGCGGCGGAACCATCATCCGCACCAAGACGAACGGCCGCGCCCTGATGACCGCCGCGGTCTCGGACAACGTCTCGTTCTGCGGAAACGGAGACGGCTGCACGATCTTCCCGGCATTCCAGCCCGTGTTCGACGGCATGATCTCGACCGCGAAACTTCTCGAGATCCTGGCCCGGGCGGGCAAGCCTCTCTCGCAGCTCGTCGACGACCTGCCGAAGTTCCACACCCGCAGCAAGAACATTCCCTGCCCCTGGGAAGCCAAGGGCAAGGTCATGCGCCACGCGATGGAGTTCGCCAAAGACCGCCAGACCCAGCTGATCGACGGCGTCAAGGTGCTCCTGGGCGAGGGCGAGTGGGCTCTCATCCTCCCTGATCCCGACAAACCCTTCGTCAATATCACCGTCGAGGCCGCGTCGGACAAACGCGCCGACGACCTGCTGTCGCGCACCGTGAACGACGTCGACCACTGGAAGGCCGCCGATTCGTGAGAAGTATTTCGTAAAAGGTAGAGAGGGGCGGGTTTCAAACCCGCCCCTCTGCCGTTATATCAATATATATATCAGGCGTTCTGGAAAGTTCGGAATTTCTCGAGCCGGGTGCGGAGGCCGGTGATCGTTTCGACGGATTGGGTGAGGGCAAACCGTACATAGCCTTCGCCATACGTGCCGAAGCCGGTGCCGGGCGTCGTCACGATGCCCGTTTCCTCCATGAGTTTCATCGTGAAGCCTTCCGATGTCGTGCCCGGAGGACAGTTCGCCCAGAGATAAAATGCCCCACGGGACGGATGGAACTTCAGGCCGAACTCGCTGAGGATCGAAACCATGGCATCCCTTCGCGCATTGTATGTCATCCGAAGGTTGTCGAGATGCGGGCCGACGTGCGCAAGCCCCGAAACGCAGGCGAGCTGGATAGCGTCGAAAACGCCGGAGTCGACGTTGGTCTTGAGCTTGAGAAGGCCGGCAATCAGGGCGGAATTTCCCACGGCGAACCCGACCCGCCAGCCGGTCATGTTGAAGATCTTGCTGAACGAGTGAAATTCGATGGCGACCTCTTTTGCGCCGGGAATCGAAAGGATGCTGCGCCGGTCTGCCGGATCGGAGGTCAGTTCGGCGTATGCGGCATCCGAGACGATGATGACGTCATGGTTCCGAGCCCACTCGACGATGGCGGCGAGCTCCTTTTCGGATGCGACCGCCCCGGTGGGATTATTCGGGTAATTGATATACAACGTCTTGGCCCGCCTCGCAATCGCGTCGGGGATTCTCGACAGATCGGGGAGAAAGCCGTTTCTTTCGAGAAGCGGCATGACATACGCTTCGCCGCCCGCGAACTCGGTCGTGGTTTTGTACACCGGGTATGAGGGATCGGGAACGAGGGCCACGTCGTTCTCATCGATGAACGCCCAGGCGAAATGCGCCAGGCCTTCCTTCGAGCCGATCAGGGCCATCACCTCGGATTTCGGGTCGAGGTCGACCCCGAAACGGTCGAGCATATACCGCGAAACGGCCTCACGGAACTGCACGCAGCCGTCATACGCGGGGTATTTCTGGTTCGCCGTGTCTCTCATGGCGCGATCCATCGCCTCGATGACGAAGTCGGGCGTCCGCAGGTCGGGATCGCCGATGCCGAAATTCAGGAGACTGTATCCGGCAGAGGCAAGTTCGCGCTTCTTGTCGTCGATTCTTTTGAAAACGTATGGCGGCAGGTCGAGAATGCGTCTGGCCGGTTTGAGTTTCGTCGTCATCGTTCGTTCCTTTGAACCGTCAGCGTTCAATTCAGGGGGTTGTCGTGCCGGTTCCCGAGGCCGGGATGATTTCGCCGACAGCAGGGGAGGGTGGCTCGCTCAGGTGCTCCGTTGGAAGCAGAGCTGGGGCCGGGGGAGTGGACGGATTCTGTCGCCGGAGAGACTCGAACTGGAGTTTCGGGAACTCGAGAAACTCCTGGATGTCGTCCGCGTCGAACCGGATGAAGTTGAGCTGCCAGGGGGTCTTCGGATCGGGCTTGTAAAATGTGAACTCCCAGGCCACGGGCATGCGGGGATGGAAGGTGAAATAATATACGATGAAGTATCGTTGTGTCGAGCCGAGCGGCCTGTAGCCGATGAACTCGTGGCCGGTTGGGGTGCCGAGCTTCGTCTTGAGGTTCGTCACGTCGATCACGAACGCGTCCTGCGCCTGCTGGTTGAGGGGGAAAATCGTGAAAAGCCCTTTCATCGAGGTCTGAACGTCGAGCGATTCGAACTTCGAGAAAAAATCATTCGCGATGGCGCACACCTCGCTCACGGCCGGGGTCGTCGCCGTTGAGAGGGGCGTCTGCGCATGAGCGACGGATGCGGAGGAAAACGCCGCGATCGCGATCAGCAAACATATATATCTCATGATATTTCAATACCTCCGACGAATGTTCGCGCGGCCCGAACGGTTCGCAGTTCGCGCCGATCGATCTTGAACGGGTCACACGACAGACAGACGAAATCGGCCCTGAACCTCGTACGGAACCGGCCGCGATCGGGCTGGGGAACCGCGAACGCATGGGGCTCGACGATGAAGGCGTGCAAGGCTTCATTCAGCGTCAGACGCTCTGCAGCTGTGGGATGATTGAGAAAGCCGTGGATGCCGAGAAAAGGGGCGACGGGGGTGACAGGGCTGTCGGAGCCTCCCGCGATTCGAAGCCCGGCATCGAGAACGGACCTGAATGGGTTCGTCATCCGGTGCCGGTCGCCGAGGCGTAGGGCATACATCCCGGCCTCGCCCCCCCACAGCACTTCGAAAGCCGGCTGCATCGAGATCAGCAGGCCGGCTTCCTTCGCAAGGCGGATCGTTTCCCGGCCAGGCAGTTCGAAATGCTCGATTCTGTGGGGAACGGGAGGCGGTGACAACCGATCGCGCCAGGCAAGATGGGCGGCGACGAGCGAGGCGATCGCACGGTCACCGATCGCATGCATCGCGAGCTGAAGACCATGTTTCGCGCAGGTTCCGATGAGCGATTCGATATTCGCGGCATCTCGGTAGATGACGCCGCTCGTCGAGGGGCCGTCGGCATAGGGAGCCGTCAGAGCTGCCGTTCGGGATCCGAACGAGCCGTCGATGAACAGGCAGCCGCCGAGGCGCGGCCAGCCGCGTTCGAGGGCGAGCGAGGGATCTTCCGACTGGTGATACGTGTGGCCGTGAAACCCCGGCCTGGCAAGGAAGTCGGCGATCATCGCCACGTCCTCGTTCGATGCGCTCCACCCGCCTTCGAGCGCATGAACGGAGGTGACGCCGGCAGAGAGGCAGTGCCGCCGCGCCATTTCCAGGGCCGTCTGTTTCATCGAGTCGGGAAGAGCGCCGACGACCAGCGTGGCGAGACGGTTGTAGGCATCCTTGATGAAACGGCCGTTTTCCGGCACGTAGTCGGCATCGATCTTTCGGGCCCAATCAACCGTGGCGGAACTGGGGATGGCCGAATGCAGGTCGATGCGTGACAACCAGAGCCTGCGCGCGCCGACGACACGGTCGAGTTCGGCGATCGTGGGAAGCCGGCCCTCCTTTAACTGCGTTTCGTCGAGGTTCCAGCCGAAAATCCAGTCGTGACCATCAACTCTGACGAACGCTGCGAGAGCGTCGAAAACGTCCTGGAGAGACCTGCACGCGTCGAAACAGCATCCCATCAGTGTCAGGCCGGTCTGCATGAAGTGCACGTGGGCATCGGCAAACGCGGGCAGGACCGTCGCGCCGCCGAGATCGACCCGTTCGAGACCGGCGTATGTCGGGTTCGCGTTCAGCCCGGTGCCGATCTCGACGAACACGCCCTCGTCGACGACGAACGAGTTGAACGAGGTCTTCGCGTAGTCGGGACCGTCACGGCCGTCGCAACGGAAGAACAGGCGAGGGGAGGAGCTCATCTGGTGCGGAACCGCCGCCGCACGCGGTCAGAAGAAAATGTCATCCCAGGCGGTTTTCAGACGCCAGAGCGCCGAGAAGACCCATTGGAAGGGCGGCCAGAGCAGGCCGACGAAAAAACCGAGCAGTCGCGACAGCCGGGTGACACGCAGCAGCCACCAGGCGAAGATGAACGCCCCGGCCGCGGCGCCCGCGAGGCTCGTGTAGAAGAGCCACACGCCGTGTTTCCCGGCAGGCCGGCATACGGGATCGAGCCTGCACGGCCCCGTCTCGCTGCCGAGCACGCGGCAGGCGACCTGCGCGGGAACGGCTTGTGACACCGGCCGGGCCGCGCATTCCCGATTCAGATGATCGAGTCTGACCATGGGGAAACTATACCAACAACCCCGCCAAGAAGCAAACGGCCCGAACGTTCCCGAAAAAAACCGGGCCTGGCTTCCGAATAAGAGAAACCAGGCCCGGAGAAACGGTCTGTGCGCTCAGAACGGGCTGGACATGAGCGCGTCCTTCTCCAGCGATTCGGGCTTGGCACCCTGTTTCCAGGAGTTGTCGAACAGCATGAACCAGAGTCCCGGATCGACGTCGCGAAGGTTCTTTCCGCTGTCCGTCCAGTTTCCCAGCACGCCTTTCCTGTTCACGAATTTCAGGCTCGGGATGGTGATGTTCTTCTCGTTTGCGGGAACGAGGAACGTCTGGGTCGGCCGCTCTTCCGTCAGGTTGATTCCCCAGGTCAGGCCACCGGCTTTCAACTGGCCGAGCACCTTGTAGACCTGGTCTTGATCGGCTCCGTAGGTGAGGCAGGAGCCGTCGACCGTCACGACGTCGACCAGGTCGCTCGGGGGGGCGATCTGCAGGTCGCCGTCGAAGATCTGCGTGTAGCGGGTGAGAGAAATCGATTTGCCGGTCTGGGGCTTGATGGTCACCGTGACTTTGAACCGGTAATCCTCGTTGCGGAAATTCTTCGTTTCATACAGCGCCTTGAGCGGGAACAGGAACCGGGTCACCTCCCTGCCGCCCTTGTCCGACCACATTTTGTTGCCGCCCTTGTTGAAGACGGCGTATTCGACGGTGAGGCCCTTCACCTGCGCCCACTTGTCGCGTGAGATCTGCTGCTCCGGAACGACGGAGATATCGACGGTGTCGATGCCGAGCGCGTCAGGATCGCCGATCGGGGGAACCATGAAATAGGCGCTTTCCCAGTTGCCAGGGGCGAGGGTGGTGATGCAGGCGTCCTGGATGTCTTTGGAATACTCGCCGATGCCCAGCAGGCCGCCGTATGCCGCCGTTCTGTCGACGATCGCCTGTCGGTCGAACGTATAGGTGACGGTGCCTTTTTTCACGTATTTCGCATCCTTCATGGCATACGAACTCTTGAAATTGAACTTGGCGGCGCCGAGCAGGAGATACGCGGTTTCGCCGATTCCCTTCAGGGCGGAAACGACAGGCGATGGTTTTTCTTCCGTCACTTCCTTCACGGAGGCGGGCGTGATCGTTGCCGGCGGCTTGAGTTGCTCGAACAGCTCCTTGGTGATGAGCGGCAGAATCGAGCCCATCATGTCGTCGATCTGTTCGGGCGTGATCGATTCGTTCGCCAGCGACGTGATCTTGATCATGCCGTTGCTGATCATCTCGTCGCGAATCTTTGAAATATCGGCCCCGATGCCGCGGCTGCAGACGATATTGCCGACTTCCGCGTTCAACTGGGCGTTGGTGCTGAAATGCTTGTAGCAGGAGTCCCAGTTCACCTCGACCTTGAAGCCGCCCTTGGGCGTCATTCCCTGGAACGTGTAGGTGATCAGGACGGGCAGGCCGCCGCGCTTGCGGCAGAGGGCTTCCATCGCGTCGGCGCCGAGGGTTTTCAGCTTGAGCATGAAGGGATACTGCTGGGTCCCGAAGATCGGGCCGACGCCTTCCCTGGGCGGGGCCTGGCAGAGCATCTCGCCGCCGAGATCGTACACGGTGACGAGAGCGCTCTTGAGCTGCAGCGGGGAGAGTTTGATCTTCTTCGAAGGGTCCGACAGCTTGACCGCGTCTTTGATCTTGGCCAGGAGCCTGTCGACGGTCTGGCCCGTGACGCCCATCACCATGGACATCTGGAGAAGCGCGCCCTGAACGAGCTTGTCATCGTCGTTTTTTCTCTGGTATTTCAGGAGGCTGAAAACGGGGATCCGCTTGCTGCCGCTCGTCTGCCAGGCGACGATGGGCCGCACGGGAATGTAGTAGAACTGTTCCTCGAGCCGGCCGTCGCGGATGATCGTGAACGTTTCGTCGCCGGCCTCGGTCGGCACGGTCACGACATACTGGTCGGAAGCCGCCAGACTGGGCACCTGGCCGGCCGCGGGGTGCAGGAACGAGAAAGAGCCGATCAAAAGGAGAAAACCGACAAACAGCCTGCGAATGATCATGCGCGTTTCACCTCAATATGATATATTATATTATAATACTATATAGCAATATGAAGAAAATGGAACCGAGAAACTGGCTTCCGGGATGGGGAATCAATGCCGGTTCGGGCCGAGTGAATCGGGATCCTCCTTTTCCTGCCAGTCTGAATCGAACAGCATGATGTCGAGATCGGGATACAGGTCGAACAGATTTTTCCCGTTGAAGCGCCAGTCGTATTTTTTCCCTTTTTTGGAAACGAACTGCATGCCCGTGAGCTTCACGTCGCGGGCGTCTCCGGGGATGAGGAAGCCCTGAGCCGGAAGGTTTTCCGTGAGTTTGAAAGAAAACGCATACTGGCTCGCTTTCAAGGTGCCTCTCACGAAGAATATTTCATCATCCTGAGACCCGAAACGAACACACTCGGCCGATATCGAGACGGGGTGCAGGAGTTCCGTGGGCGGCGCCATCGCGAGGTCGCCGTCGAACATCGGCATCTCACTCGTGACTTTGATCATCTGCCCGGTGACGGGG
This sequence comes from uncultured bacterium, assembly GCA_964389325.1. GTDB lineage: Bacteria > Muiribacteriota > Ozemobacteria > Ozemobacterales > Ozemobacteraceae > MWAR01. The sequence goes on from CAYMEN010000020.1 coordinate 50,727, forward strand.
ATCATTTCGAGCTGGATACGGAACTTGAATCTCGAGGGCGATTGTTGAAAGTCGGGTGAATCGTATATCGCCTTGAGCGGGAACAGAAAAACAGAACACTCGTTCCCGTTCCTGTTCTGCCAGAAGCCCGCGGTGGCTTTGAAAATCGCCGTTTCGATCTTCATGCCGGAAATCGGGGTTTTGTCGAGAAACGCCTGCACCGAGAGATTGAGCTGCTTGAATCCCAGTTGTACCGGGTCGCCGACCGGGGGCAGCATGAAATAGGCGGCTTCCCAGTTCCCCGGGGGGAGAACCGTGACGCAGGCGTCCCGGATTTTCTTGTCGAACGAGCCGATGCCGATCGGGCCGCCGAATGACGTTTTGCGCTCGACGATCGCCTGACGGTCGAACGTGTAGGTCATGGTGCCTTTTCTGACGAGTTTCACGTCTTTGAGGGCGAAGCTCGCGCCGACCTTGAAATCGGTGCTCAGGATGACGTCAACGACCTTCATCAGGGTGCCAACACCCGGAACCGCGGCCGCGACGGCGGTCGAAGCGGCTTCCCCGGCAGCACCGGCGGCGGCGGCGGTTGCGCCGGACGACCCCGAGGACGTCTTCGATGCGCCGTCGACGACGCCGGGAGAAGCTTCCTTTGCGCCTTCAGGCGGAGCGATTTCCTTCGCGGCGGCCGGGGGAATCGCGGCTGGCGCTTTGATGCCGTCGAACAGTTCCTTGGTGATCATCTGGAGGATCGGCGTCATCGCGGCATCGAGACGTTCGGGGGTCATGGCTTCGTTGGAGAGGGATGAAACCTTGATCATGCCGTTGGATACCATCTTCTCTCGAATCGTCGAAAGGTCGGCGCCGAGGTTGGCGCCGAGCATCTTGTACCCGACGTTCGCCCGCAGCTTCGCGTCGGCGCTGAAGTGTTTGAAACACGCATCCCAGTTGACGTCGACCTTGAAGCCGCCCGGTTCGGTCATGCCGAGGAAGGTGTAGGTGACGATGACCGGCACGCCACCGCGACCGGTGCACAGGGCCTCGAACGTGTCGGCGCCGAGGTCGGTCAGATGCAGCTGGAAGGGATACTGCTGATTGCCGAAGATCGGGGCGATCCCTTCCTTGATCGGTGCCGCATCCATCATCTTTCCGCCCAGGTCATACATCGAGATCGCCGCGCTTTTCATCGGAACAGGGGAAAGGCGATGCTTTTTCTCATTGTCGGCAAGCGGAAATCTGCCCCGGATCTTGTCGAGCAGGGCCGCTTCCGTCTTCTCGGAAATGCCCATCTGGACGGAGAATTGAAGGACGCCACCCTGCACGAGTTTCGATTCTTCCGCTTTTCTCTGGTAGGTGAGGAGCTGGAACACCGGAACCGTCTTGCCGTTCCTCGTTTCAACCGCGACGTGCGGCCGGGCTGGAACGAAGTAAAACTGCTCTTCGATCCTGCCGTCCCGGATGACCGTGAAGGTCTCGTTGCCGAATTCCGTATGCACTGTTATATAACATGTGTCGGACGGCGCGAGACTCGGGGCCTGGGCGAACGACACGATGGGGAGCAGGATGCTCAGCGCAGCGAAGAACAGAGCGATTGTCAGCCTTTGAAACGGCATGCGAACCCTCCGGCAGATAGAATTCCCTCAAGCGCATGACGATAGCACGATTATATATACCGCGCAATGACAAGGTTTCAGCACGATTTGCATTCCCGCTCGTGCTGAGCCTGTCGAAACATGAGTGTTCTCGCCCTTCGACAGGCTCAGAGCGAAGGGGGGCAGGCTGCGAAGGCTCATGAAGGCATGTTCCTGTCGGAAAATTATCGGGCCGTCCCACCGAAGACCTGTGGTATACTTCCGCGAACCTGTGGGCCGCCCTGCCTCGGATGATACAATCGTGACGGCTTGCACAGACGGTTTCCAGAGACACATTCCAAGAGAAGGAAGCACCGATCGATGGATTCGACCCACGAGAAGAAACTGACCCCCGAAGAACTCGAACTGAACTGGTACAAGAACGTGTATCAGGGCGACGACATGCCCCAGCTGACCCTGCGCGCCGTCATCATGGGCTCGCTGCTGGGCGGGTTCATGTCGCTGTCGAACCTGTATGTGGGCCTCAAGACCGGCTGGGGACTCGGCGTCGCGATCACGGCATGCATCCTCAGCTTCGCGATCTACAAGACGCTCAGAACGTTTTTCCCGAGATGGTTTCCGACCGACATGTCGATTCTCGAGAACAACTGCATGCAATCGACGGCCAGCTCCGCGGGCTACTCGACGGGCGGCACGATGTGTTCGGCGATCGCCGCGTATCTTCTCGTGACGGGCACCCACATGTCCTGGCCGATTCTCGCCGCCTGGACGTTCTGTCTCGCCGCGCTTGGCGTGTTCATGGCGATTCCGATGAAACGCCAGATGATCAACATCGAACAGCTCAAATTCCCGAGCGGCATCGCAGCCGCCGAGACCCTGAAAAGCCTTCATGCGGCCGGGCAGGACGCGGTCGACAAGGCCCGCTCCCTCGGCATCGCCGGCCTGTTCGGTGGCGTGATCGCCTGGTTCCGTGATGCCGCGCTTCCGGCATCGATGGCTATTCCGAGCCATGCCCATATTCCCGGCACCATTCTCGGCCTGCCGCTCATGCGTTGGACGATCGGGTTCGAGATGAGTGCGATCATGATCGCCGCCGGTTCGATCATGGGGTGGAAGATCGCCTGGTCGCTCCTGGGAAGCGCCGTCATCAACTACGGTATCCTTGCGCCCGCCATGGTCAACGCCGGCGCGATCGAAACCGTGAACACCAGCCTTCCCGTCCTGATGCCCGCCCTCCTCGGAAAAGGCTGGCAGATCGTCGCCGCCCTTCCCGTGATCGGAGACGCGATCAACGGCGGCATCGCCGCCTTCTGGACCCCCTTCCAGGACCTCTACGACGTTCTTTCGCTCAAGCAGGCCGGCTTCATGGCGCTGGCGAACCAGACCCTCGTGCCCTTGCTCGCCTCGGTCGAGGGTGGCGATGCCGCGCTCAAGCTCGGATACCGGTCGATCGTGAGCTGGAGCACCTGGACCGGCGCCTCGATCATGGTCGCCTCGGGCCTTCTCGCGTTCGCTCTGCAGTGGAAGACCGTTCTTCGCGCCTTCAGCGGGCTGTTCGATGTGTTCTCCCCGAAGAAATCGGCCGGCGAAGATCCTCTTGCCGCCATCGAGGTGCCTTCCTCCTGGTTCCTGAGCGGCCTGCTGCTTTCGGGGCTTGGCTGCATGACCGTGCTCCATTTTGCCTTCGACACCACCTGGTCGATGGGCTTCATCGCGGTCCTGTGCACCTTCTTCCTCGCGATCGTCGCCTGCCGCGCGACGGGCGAATCCGACATGACCCCCGTCGGCGCCATGGGCAAGATCACCCAGCTCGTCTTCGGCGTGCTCGCGCCGTCGAACCTCGTTACGAACCTGATGACCGCCAGCGTCACCGCCGGCGCCGCCGGCTCCTCGGCCGACCTGCTCACCGACCTCAAGAGCGGCTACCTCCTCGGCGCCAACCCGCGCCGCCAATTCATCGCCCAGTTCCTCGGCATCTTCGCCGGCACCCTCGTGGTCGTCCCGGCCTTCTACCTGCTCGTGCCCGACGCGAGCATCCTCGGCACCGACAAGTGGCCGGCCCCCTCGGCCCAGGTCTGGGCCGCCGTCGCCCGCCTCCTCGGAAGCGGCCTCGGTGCGCTGCATGAGACCGCCCGCTGGGGCATGCTCATCGGATGTCTGATCGGCGTCGGCCTCGTGCTGCTGACCGAATACGCCCCGAAGAAGCTCAAGCCGTTCGTTCCTTCGGCGACGGGCGTCGGGCTGGCGATGGTCATCCCGTTCTTCAACTCGCTCTCCATGTTTATCGGCGCCGTGATCGCCCTGGTCCTCGAAAAGCGCGTTCCAGCTTTCGCCGAGAAATACATCATCCCCGTCGCATCGGGAATCATCGCCGGCGAATCCATCATGGGAATCATCGTCGCGCTTCTCGCGGCTTCCGGCGCCATGGTCTGGATTGCAAACATGCTGTAAGCGTTCCGCCCTGATATCGAAATCAGAAAGAGTTCAGACAAGGAGAAGAATGATGCGTATTTTGATGACCCTCGCGTTGATGCTCGCTCCGTTCGCCCTGTTCGCGGCCGAATCGACCTTCGAGCCGCTGCCGGGCGATGCCCGCAGCCGGTATCTGTTCGACCTCAAACGCTTCTATGCCGACGAAGCCGCCTGGAAGGCCGAGATGGGAAAAGCCCGCGCCGCGGCTGCCACCCTCGAAACATTCAAGGGAAAGGTGCTTTCGGATGCGAAAACCCTCTTCCAGACGATGGAAGCCAAGCGCGCCCTCCAGGACATCCAGGACGGGCTCGGCGCCTACGCCGGCTTCAAGCGCGCCATCAACACGAGCGATCGTTCCGTCTACGAGGCGCAGGAGAAACTCGACGCCGAAATCGCCGCCCGGATCAGCTTCCTCAAGGTGGAGCTGAAGTCTCTCACCGAGCAGAAGCTGAAACAGTTCCTCGCTGCCGAACCCGGCCTCGAAAAATTCACGTATTTCCTCAACGATATTGCCAGGTTCGCGCCCCATCTGCTTTCTGAGGAAAAAGAAAGCGTTCTCTCGGAACTGGCGCCCGATCTGACGAGCTGGCAGAGCGACATGTTCCAGCGCGTCTTCGACCGGTATCCCTTCCCCTCGATCGAGTCGGAAGGCAAGAAGCAGAACATCCACATCGGCTTCGAAGGCCTCATGCGGGCCCCCGAGCGGAAGGTGCGAGCCCAGACGTTCCGGATGTACTACGACTTCTTCCGGCGCCATGCTGACCTGCTCGCGTTCGCGCTCCGCCGCGAGATGAAAGCCCTGAATGCCGTTTCCAAGATGCGCGGCTTCGAGACGTATTACCACCAGTCCCTGTTTGGCATGTACATGAGCCGCCCTGAGATCGACGCGTTCTACAGCCGGCTCGAAGAGAACCTGCCTCTCTACCACAAATACCAGAACTGGCGCATCGAGAGCCTGAAGAAGGATTTGGGCGTCGACGATGTCGACATCTGGGACATGGATATGACCCCCTCCAACGCCACCCCCCTGCGCCTCACGATCGACGAGGCATGCGACGCGCTGAGCAAGGCGCTCGAACCCCTCGGCTCCGAATACGCCACGGAAATCAAGAAGCTGCTCGACCCCAAGAACGGCAAGCTCGACGTCTGCGGCGGCCCGAACCGCGACCAGGGCGCATTCTGCATCGGCAACTTCGGCTACTTCATGGACAACTTCCAGGGCTTTTTGAACGACGCTTCGACGCTCGCTCACGAGGCCGGCCACGTCATTCACTACCAGCTCGTGAAGAACCGGAACGGCTCGCTGATGTTCGGCGAAGGCCCCTCGTTCATGACCGAATCGTTCGCCATGTTCAACGAATGGATGATTCGCGACCACCTGCTCGCGACGGTGAAGGACCCGGCCGTTCTGGCCGGCATCCGCTGGGACATGGTCAACGAGATGATGTACCTCTGGGAAATCGCGCGCCGCGCCAAGTTCGAGATGGTCTCCTACGACCGTATCGCGACCGGCGAGATCACCGACGAGAAGGGTTTCAACAAGGCCTGCACCGATGTCGGCAACCAGTATGACATCTTCTTCGCGAAGCACCCCGAACTCGACTACCACTGGATGCGCAAGCACCATTACTGGTCGGTTCCCGGCTACTACGTCAACTACGTCGTGGCCCACATGCTGGCCCTCAAATACTACTCGATGTATAAAGAAGACGCGGCCGGTTTCGCGCCGAAATACGTCGCCATGGTCTCGAACGGTTTCGATCGCCCCGCGACCGCCCTGCTCAAGGATTTTCTGGACATCAGCCTCGATGATCCGAACCTGCTGAAAGGCGTTTGCGACGTGATTTCCGCCCGTTTCGACGAGCTTGCGAACCAGGAGAAGTGAGCGATGACGAACACCTGCGGTGAAATCCTGAAGAAATCCGTTCTCGAGCGGTTCTGCCGCTACGCCGCCCTCGGCACCCAGTCGAAGGAGAACGTCGAGACGCTTCCGAGCACCCCCGAACAGTGGGAACTCGCGAAGATGCTTGAAAAGGAACTGAACGCCCTCGGGCTGAAGGACGTCAGGCTCGACGCCCAGTGCTACGTGTATGGAACTATACCGTCTAATATAGAAGGGCCCTCCGCGGCGAAAATCCCCCCCGTCGGGTTCATCGCCCATGTCGACACATCGCCCGCCGTACCCGGCATGGTCGTCAAGCCCGTCGTCCACACCGGATACAAGGGCGGCGACCTGAAGCTGCCCGGCGACCCGAACGTCGTGATCTGCGCCGAAAAGAACCCGCGGCTGGCTCAGTATATCGGTCGCGATCTCATCACCTCCGACGGCACGACGCTGCTGGGAGCCGACGACAAGGCCGGCATCGCGGCCATCATGGCCGCCGCCGAATATCTGATGGCGCATCCCGAGGTGAAGCACGGCGCGATCAAGATCTGCTTCACGCCCGACGAGGAAGTCGGCCGCGGGGCGGACGGGTTCGACGTTCCCGGCTTCGACGCCGCGTTCGCCTACACGATCGACGGCGAGCAGGAGGGCGAGCTGAGCGACGAGACATTCAACGCCGCATCGGCGACCGTCACGTTCCACGGCAAGAACGTCCACCCCGGCTTTGCGAAAAACGTGATGATCAACGCGCAGTATGCGATGGCGCATTTCATCTCCCTGTTCGCGATGGAGCCCCGCCCCGAGATCACCGCGGGCCGCGAGGGATACCTGCACCCCTATGATTCGAACGGCAGCGAGGAAGTCTCCGTCGTGAAGGTCCTGATCCGCGACTTCGAGCTCGATTCGCTCGAAGCCCGCAAGCAGCGCATCCAGGAGATGGCCGAGGCCACGCGCAAGGCGTTCCCGAAAGTGCGGGTCGACGTCGAGATCAAGGACAGCTACCGCAACATGAAGGTCGCGCTGGTTGAACATTCGCATGTCGCCGACATCGCCCGCGAGGCGATGACGAAGCTCGGCATCGAGATCGTCTACCGGCCGATCCGAGGCGGAACCGACGGGGCGAGGCTGACCTTCAAGGGACTTCCGTGCCCGAACGTCTTCTGCGGCGCTGAAAATGCCCACAGCCGCGAAGAATGGGTCGCCGTCGACGCGATGGCCCGCTCGGCCGCGACGGTCCTCGAAATCGCCGGCATCGTCCGGGACAAATACTCCGCTTCCTAATGAGTCCTGCAGAATGAAAATCATCCGTTTGCCCTGAGCCTGCCGAAGGGGGCGAGGGTCTCTCGTGCTTCGACAGGCTCAGCACGAACGGGAACGAGTACGAGAGTATCTTGTCGTGTTCCTTGTGAGGCGATCAGGAACGGGTCCGCCAGAAAAAAAACCGCCCGGGTGACCGGGCGGTTTTTTCATCGAACGCGATTCGTTCAGGTATAGAAAATGTACGGATTTCTGCGGTGATAGACCTCGACGAACTGCGAGCGCTCATCGTTCGTGGTGGCAGTGCGAAGCTCTTCAAGAAACGAGTCCACCGCTTTCTTTTCTTCTTCGCCCTGCGTGGCGCGCTGGATTTCGGAAATCGTGTTCATGACGCTTCCCGTGAGTTCCGTGCGATTCGCATTGGTTCCCTCGGTTTTCATGATATCGGAGATGGAAGCCACGAAGGCCGACTGCTGTTCGGGGGCGCTCAGGGAGGTGAGCGTTTTCATGAACGACGTGGCGTTGCCGCCTGTGTTCGCGACCTGGCCGGCCGTGACAAAAGCCGAAGCGAACAGGCTGGTGTCGGTTTCCTGGATATCGCGGAGCCCTTTCATGATCGTGGGGGTGTCGGTGCTGTACCAGCTTTTCGTGAGTTCGGCCGTGAACGCGCGAAGACCGGCCTGGGCTTCCCCGTTCGCTCCGAGGCCGTTCGCGAACTGGCTTACCTGGGTTCCCGCGGCAGAAAGGGAAGCGAGCGCACCGCCGGACGTGAAGGAAGCCCCGTACAGGGCCCCGGCCTGCGACTGCTGTTCCGGGGTGAGAGACTGGATACTGGCCGTAAGCCGGCTTTGCTGCATGGCCGTGCCGGCGCTCAGCGTGGTTTTCTGGATCGCGAGCGTCTCTTTGAGCCCGGTCAGCAGCGATGCCTGTTGACGATACCGTTGAAGCAGAATATTCGTCATCGCATCCATACAATTTTCCTCTCTTCCTATAAATATATGTAAACATGTCCATCTTGTCTATATGAGGCATGGAGAAAGCACCCCGTTCGCCCTGGGCTTGTCGAAGCCTGTCCTGAACCGGCCGAAGGGGGCGAGAGCATTCGTGCTTTGACAGGCTCAGCACAAACGGGAAGACGGCGTTTGGCGAACAGTTGAGAGGGTATATTCGATGTTCCTCCCGGAAGAAGAACAGGTGAAGGCGCGACAGGGGAACTTCAGGGTTGGTATAATGCCACGGGGTTTTCATCCTCGGCGATGTGGCACTCGGGGGCGAATGGCTCAAAAGAACAAGCATGTGCAGTGAGAGGTTGGGCATGAGTAACAGGGACGTCCTATCCGGCGCGATTCGTGATTCGGGAATGGTGTTTATGATCCTGGGCACCGTTTTCCTTCTCGTGGGGTTTTCCCTGCTGATCGTCGGGGGTGTCGGCCTCTACGAACAGCACCGCAGCGGCACCTGGAAGCCCGTTTCGGCGGTCGTCGAAAAAGTCGACTGGCATGAGGAAGACGCCGATGACGGGACGACCTATCACGTCACCGGCACCTATCGGTACGAATGGGACGGCAAGACGTATCGGAGCGAGAGGATAACCTTCAGTTCGGCGAGTTCCAGCGGCAAATCTTCCTGGCAGCCCTTGTATGATTCGTTCAAGGCGAGCAGGGACGGCGGAACCCCGATCACCGTGTACGTCGATCCCGATTCGCCCGGAAATGCGGTCGTCAACCGCGACATCACACTTGGAATGATCCTGTTTTCGTTCATCGGATCGATTTTTTTCACCCTCGGCACGGTGTTTGCTGCGGCAGGGATCTGGAGCTATCTTCAGAAACGGGCTCCAGCCGATCCGCAGCGCCCCTGGGTCGGCGACGGCCCCTGGCAGGAATTCCAGGTCAGGAGCGGCGACTGGATCGATGTCCTGCTCTCCTGGGTGGTCGCGATCTGCGTCGCCCTGTTCGAGAGTTTCTTCGCCGTTCTGATGATGAAGGACCCGTCGACGCCCCTCCCGGTGAAGGGCTTCCTCGGCTTCTTCATCATCGTTGCGTTGTTATTGATTTATAACGCCATATATATGACATTGCGCCGACTGAAATACGGCGACTCGATCCTTCTGCTCTCGCAGATGCCGCTCGTGCCAGGGAGTGCGTTCGACGCCGTCGTCGTGACGAAACGTCCCCTGAAACCGGAGGACGGCTGCAAGGCATCGTTGCGGTGCGTCGCGGTCGTGCGGCGGAAGAGATCGACAGGCACGCGTCAGAAAGTGTCATACGACGAGGAAACCCTGTATGAAAAAAGCGTCATCGTGCGCGCCGATTTGAGCGCCGCTCGCGACGACCGTTCAGCCATTCCCGTCCATTTCGAGATCCCCGGCCACATCCCTCCGCGATTTCTTCGGGACTATCCACAGATCCGGTGGAAACTTGTTCTCGAAGCCGAGACGGCCGGAATCGACTATTTCGCCGAGTTCGATCTTCCGGTCTATCTCGTGACGGATCCCGCGCTGATCCAATTCAGAGCGGCAGAAACCTGATTTTCGGCGAAGAGGCACCAAGTGTGTTACATTGCCTTCATGGATACGAATGCTGAATCCCGAACTGCCGCCACGGTTCAGGACGATTACGGAATCCTTCCGATCGAATTCCGGCCTGGTTTGTTGAAAAAGCTTCTTGGGCGAACCGGATTCACCGTCGGGCCCGAGCAGCTCTCCCTTCATTCGGAGTCGGGCGACGACCGGATTCCATACCGTGAGATACGGGATGTTTCTTCCTCTGGCGCCTCGGTGGCGCTCGATGTTGCGCGAAATGACCGCACGGCCAGAATCTGCCTTCGCACGGGAAACGCGCAGGAAGCCGGGAAAGTCGCGGCCCTCATCCGCCGCCTTGCGGAAGAATCGAAGCGGTTTTTCGAGATTCTTGGGTCGGACCTGCCCATAGCCGCCCTCGGAAGCCTGGTCGACGAAAGCCTCGGTTTTCGCGGCAGCCCGTTCGTTTCCGCAGCAGACATGCTGCTTGCCCACGCCGTGAGGAAGAACGCTTCGGACATCCATCTCGAACCGCTTCCGGGCCAGGTTCGCGTCACAGTCCGGATCGCACGGGATCTGATCGAGGCGGGAACATATCGCCAGGCCTTTCACGAGGGACTCTGCTCGAGGCTGAAGTTTCTCGCCGGCTGTCATTCGCACCGGACGGGGATCACACAGGAAGGTGCCTTCAGCCTGGCCGGCGGCGTCGGCGAAGCGCGTCTGTCGGTATATCCGGCCGCGGACGGCGAGCGGGTCGCGCTCAGGTTCATCCGGCCGATCGCCTTTCCCGATCTTCCATCGCTGGGCTGGTTGCCGGAAACGGTCGCGGCGTGGCGTCGTCTGCTTGCGGATGGCCCGGGACTCGCTCTCATTGCCGGGCCGATCGGCAGCGGAAAAACCACGGCGTTGTATGCGACCCTCGCCGAACTTGCCCACAGTGATGCTGCCGCGTTGCGCCGGGTGGCGACCATCGAAGACCCGATCGAAGGGCGTGTTCCCGGAATCTGCCAGTCGGCGCTTTCATCCGAAACCGGCGCAAGCCTCGATTCCGCGTTCAAACACCTTCTCCGCCAGGATCCCGACGTGATGGCCCTGGGTGAGATCAGAGATGCAGCCTGCCTTCGCGAAGCCCTTCAGGCCGGCCAGGCCGGACATCTCGTCCTGGCGACGTTCCATGCCGCCGATGCGGCCGGAGCCCTCGAACGGCTGAAAAAACTCGGCCTCGAACCCGGCCTCGTCGGCGCCTCCCTGAAGGGAATCCTCTCCGTGCGCCTCGACAAGGGCATGAAACCGTCCGCGAATGTCTGGCGGCCGGACCATTCTTCTGACAGGTGACGATGCGTATGGGTGTCGATATCTCCACCGCATTTACAGCCGTCTTCCTCCCGAAACGACGGAAGCGGCTTCAGAACGAATCGATGGGCCTCTTCGGCGTCAATCTCGCTTCGGGGGTACCGCTTCTGCAAACACTGGACATTTCCCGCCAGTCGATGCCCTGGCAGCCCTACCGCATGGCGATGAATGCGCTGTATCTGGCCCTCAGCCAGGGCCAGCCACTGATCGAAGCCCTCAAAAGGCTGGAGTGTAGGGCTCTTCCGATGTTTGTCCTCGTCATCCTGGCCTCGGATCTGACCGATACCGAGAAGGGAAACCTCCTCCGGCTCCGATACGCGAAAGCCGACAGCGACATCCCGTTTCTGGCTGCTTCGCTGGCATACCCCGTCGTGGAACTCCTGTTTGCCGTTCAGACCTGTCTGGCGCTCGTCATGTTCGTTCTTCCGCAGTTCAAGGAGATTTTTCTCGGGCTGCACGTTCAGCTCCCGTATCTGACGCAACTCATGCTTGACGCATCCGACTTCATTATCATGTGGTTTTTCCTCATCATCCCGATAATCCTGTTCATCGCCATCATCGGATTCGCTCTCAGGGGCACACTGGGGATAAAACGCACGTTCCGGCGTCTCATCGGAATTCAGCATCTCGACTTCGTCGAAATTCTCCGAATCCTGGCCGAAATTCCGCCGGATGACGTCGAACGCGTTCTCAGCACGATCGCACTGCCCGTCGTCATGCCGTTTTCTTCAGACATGATCCGAGATTTCAAGGAAGCGCTCGGGTCCGGGCAACCCGTCGACCAGATGCTTGCACGGCATCATTTCGATCCCCAGGCCGCCTGGATGATCCGCCTCGGGCTCGAGGGAAAGGGGACCCGCGAAAATTTCAGCCTTGCCGCTGATCTGATCGAGGCCCGTGTGGCCGGAACCCTGAACCGGAGCGTCATTCTGATCGATGCCCTGGCTCCTCTCCTGGTCGGAACGTTCGTCGGGTTCGTCACGATCTCCGTCTTCCTCCCCATGGTCACTCTTCTGGAGCGCATATAGATGCCTGCCGACACGAAGAAAATCTATCCAGCCGCCGAAGACCTGATGACATTCACCAGGCTGATGCAGGCTACCGAGGCGTCTCGGTTGAGCTTCCCGAGAGCCCTTCGGGAACTGGCTTCAAGGCTTCCGAACGGACAGGCGCAACGCTGGGCGAACACCCTGTCGGACTGCATGGCGCGCGGCCATTCGCTCGCGGAGTCGGTCAGAAGCCTCGAAGGCATCGACGAGACGCTCGCGGCGCTGCTTTCCGTTCCGGGCGGGTTCGGGTTCGAATCTCTTCTCACGGCGTATTCACGCTATCTTCTCGTGTTCGCCAGGCTCGCCGAGCAGATCAGAACGGCACTGCTCTATCCTCTCCTCATCCTGTGGATTGCCCTGTTGAATGTCGTCGTCCTGAACGTATATGTGTTCCCGGCGATGAAACCCATGTTTCTCGAACAGAAACAGGCTGTCCCGGTTGTCATCCGGTTCCTGTATTTCCTCGATCCGACGATGTATCCGCTCGCCCTGGCAATCCCCCTGTTCATGGCATTTCTCGCAATCAACGGAATGAAAATCTGGCTCACGGCCCCGGCGCACGAAATACCGTCGACGATGTTCGGAAAACTTCTGCTGCTCTCGCAGATTGCCCAATCTGAACGAATCGGGCGGTTCCAGTTCCTGCTCGCCCTGTTCATCCGGGCCGGGTTCCGCCTGACAGACGCCATCCGCTTCACCGCGGGGCTCGGCACTGGAATCCTCGCACAGAAACTGCTCGAGAAAGCCGAACGACTCGAACGCGGCGATGACGTCCCCTGCACGTTCGGCGATGACGCGGTTCTCCTGCCGATCTGCGGTTGCATTCAATCGAAGAGCGATCCGGACGACGTCGCCGATCTGCTCGAGACGGCATCATCGACCAACATCTCCCACGCGGGCCGTCTTGTCGGACGCGTCGAGCGATTCGGCCTCGTCATCGGTCTCGCGATTGCAGGCGTGGTCGTGCTGGCCATGACCATCGCTTTCTTCGACCCGTATTTCACGATGGTCCGAGGTGCGATCTGATGAAACGCGGCGTCACGCTCGTCGACATTCTCCTGACGATCTCGCTCGCCGGCATGCTCTTCGCCGGCGGATACCGTCTCGTTTCGGCGGAGCGGCGCGCCCTGCGCATCGCCCGGGACAACAATATCGCCCTGTATGCGCTCGAGGGGCTTCGAAATAGAATATTATATGATATTATGACGAACTATTCGTATGATGCCGATCGCGTCGCGCAGTATGCAAAGGATCTGGACCTGCCGTATCCCGTCGAGTTGAGAATCGCGGACGGGGCTCCGGAATCCGCGTCGCAGAAAAGGCTCGAGATCCGGATGACCGTTCCTCGGCGGATGAACGACCCGGAACGGACCTATATCCGGGAGGTGATCCTGCCGTGACCAGACGCATCGGATTCACGCTGATCGAACTGATGATCGTCATCGCCGTTCTCGGTATCTCGTTGGAATCCTTCTTCGTTCCCCTCCACGGGCTGATCCGCGACATCAAAGCCAACCGGACGGAGATCCAGAGGCAGGAAAGCCTGACGACCGGCTTTCTCCTTCTCGAGAAAGCGTTCGCTTCCTCGTCCGGCCTCGTCGTCAAAGGGGATGACGAGCTTTCTCTCGTCGGCGGCCCCTGCACGAGCATCAGACGGGCGGAGGAAGGCCGCGTCCTGGTCATCACGAAACAGGGGGCCGAGATTCGGATCGATTTTGCCGGAGGAGTCGTCTTTGGGCCGTTCCGGCCGGCCGACGGCAAAACGTCATGGTGCCTGGCGCAGATGTCTGAAGCGCGATTCCCCATGTTCTGGAGGTGCAGGAAATGAGCGCCTTCGCGAAGAATGGTCGCCGTGGCGGCGTCATCCTGTTCGTCGTGATCGGCATTGCCATGATCGCGACCTGGGTGAGTCTCGAGCACACCGGCAGGCTTTTGAGGCTCGTATCATTTCAACGAGAGACGATGCAGCGGCTCAGATCCTCCGACATCCCGATCCGCACCGCCGTCCAGGCCCCCTGCGAGGCTATCCGACCCGATGCGTATCTTCCCGAGCAGGGCCCGGGAAGGGAATGAAGTTGTCACGTTCCCGATTCAAGGGTAGAATGGCGCATACATCTTCCGGCGGTTGCTCGGTCAAGTCGCAGAAAGGACGAACATGAATTTCGTATTCCTGTCACCTCATTTTCCGCCCAACTTCTACCAGTTCCCGGTCGGTCTGGCAAAAGCGGGAGCCCGCGTGCTCGGCATCGGCGAGGCCCCCTGGGAGGAACTCCGCCCCGAGCTTCAGACGGCCATGTCCGAATACTACCGTGTCAACTCGATGAACGATTACGACCAGGTCGTCCGGGCGATGGGAAACTTCATCCATCATCACGGCCTGATGGACCGCATCGAGTCGCACAACGAGCACTGGCTGCTGTTGGAAGGGGCGTTGCGCGAGGACTTCAACATTTTCGGCCCCAAGCGCCAGGCGACGCAGACGCTCAAGCGGAAGTCCCTGATGAAGGACGTGTTCCGCAAGGCCGGTATTCCGGTCGTGCGCGGCGAGGTCTACCAGGATCCGAAGCATGCCCGTGAGTTCGCGAAAAAAGTCGGGTTCCCGATGATCGCCAAGCCCGATATCGGCGTCGGCGCGGCATCCACCTACAAGATCGCGAACACCCACGAACTCGAGGAGTTCATCAAGGGGAAGCCCGACTGCGACTATTTCCTCGAGGAGTTCATCGACGGCGAGCTGTTCACGTTCGACGGCATCACGAACAAGGATAACGAGATCGTCTATTATACGTCTCACTATTCCGACTTCGGGTGTTACGAAGCCGTCGCGTTCAACGACGACCTATGGTATTATTCGCTTCGAAATATTCCCGAGAAGCTGCGGGAATACGGGTTCAGAAGCGTCAAGGCATTCGACATCCGCGAGAAGTTCTTCCATTTCGAGTTCTTCCGGCGAAAGTCCGACGGCGAGTTCATCCCGCTCGAACTCAACTGCCGGCCGCCCGGCGGCTTCACGACCGACATGATGAACTTCACCTCGGACATCGACGTCTACCAGCAGTGGGCGAACGTCGTCGTCCAGGGCCGTTTCACCGAGTGCGTCGAGCGCAAGTATCACTGCGCGCATATCGGCCGCAAATACGGCAAGCAGTACCGCCTTTCGCACGAACAGGTCATCGACAAATACGGCGAGCACATCATCATGTTCACCGAGGTATCGCCCGTGCTCGCGCAGGTCATGGGGAACATGGCCTACCTTGCCAGATCACCAGAAGAAAAGGAAATCAAGCATATCGTGAAAGATATTCTGGCGCTCGCCTGATATCGCCGATGCGTTTTCCCGACCTCGCCACGCCCGTTGCGCTCGTCGACGGATTCATCCTCGAGCGCAACGTCGCTGCGGCTTCACGGTTCGCCCAACGGCAGGGGATAGCCCTCCGGCCGCACGTGAAGACACACAAGTGCGCCGAGATCGCCCGGATGCAGCTGTCTGCGGGCGCCGCCGGCATCACCTGCGCGACGATCGGCGAGGCGGCGGCGTTCGCCGACGCCGGCATCCGCGATATCTTCATCGCGTATCCCATCGTAGGCGAGGCGAAAATCGCACTGCTGAAGAAGCTCTGCAACATCGCGGAGGTCATCGTCGCGGTCGATCGCGAGGATCACATCACTCCTCTCGAAGCCGTCTCTCCCGATGCGAGGCTGGGCGTGAGAATCGAGATCGACAGCGGCCATCACCGGTGCGGACTCCCGCCGGGAACCGGCGTCGTTCGTCTTGCGCAGAGAATCTCGGCGTCACCGGCTCTGCTGTTCGACGGCGTTTTCACCCACGCCGGCCACGTCTACGGCGCGACAACCCCCGGAGAGCGCCGCCTGATTTCCGAGACCGAAGGGCGTTCCATCGTCGAAGCGGCGATGATGATCCGGGACGCGGGCATTCCCTGCCCGAACGTCAGCGTCGGATCGACGCCGACCTGGCGCATTTCGGGAGCCGTCCCCGGCGTGACCGAGGCGCGCCCGGGCAATTACGTGTACAACGACGCCATCCAGGTCGGGCTCGGCGTCGCCGCCCCGGAAGACTGCGCGTTCACCGTGCTGGCGACCGTTGTCGGCGTCTACGACGACCGTTTCGTCATCGACGCCGGCAGCAAGGCCCTGGGTCTCGACAAAGGGGCGCACGGCATCGAATTGCTGAAAGGATACGGCATCATCCGCACGTCCGACGGATCGATCGTGCGCGAGTGGGTCCTGTCGCGCCTCTCAGAAGAGCACGGCATCGTCCCTCTCGAACCGTCATTCCCGAAGCCGGCCGTCGGTGACCGCCTCTCGATCATCCCCAACCACTCCTGCGCCGCCGCGAATCTATATTCTAAAATACACTACATCGACCCGAACGGCGTCGTTCAGCCATATCACATCATCGGTCGACACACCTGATTCGTATAAGTGCATGTAGGGGCGGGTTTGAAACCCGCCCCTACATCTGCACTTGCTACATTCGTACCGGACTCCCTCTGTGAAGCTGGTTTCCCGGATTCCGGATTCGGCTGGACAATCGGGCGTCGAACGGGTATTGTATCTCTTCGCGCAACAGCACGGAATCCGAGAAACATTCAATACAAGGTGAGGCATCCATGGCAGAATACAAAGATACGGTCGGCAAAGGCGAACTTCTGGGCCATCCCATAGGACTCGTCGTCCTGTTCTTCACGGAAATGTGGGAGCGCTTCTCCTACTACGGCATGAGAGGCCTGCTCAAGCTGTATATGGTGAACTTCCTGTTCGTGAATCTTCGACAGCAGTATCAGGGCAACACGGAGATGCTGATCCCGGGCGTGCCGGATGACATCATGTTCTGGCCGACCCTCCAGAAACTGATCCCGGGCGAAGTCGGGGCACAGGCTTCGATGATTTACGGACTGTACACCGGCCTCGTCTACCTGACGCCGGTCTTCGGCGGCATGATCGCCGACAAGTATCTCGGCCAGCGAAAAACCGTCGCGATCGGCGGCATCCTGATGGCGATCGGCCAGTTCATGCTGATGTCGCCGAACCTGTTCTTCGTCGCCCTCCTGCTCCTGATCATCGGGAACGGCGCATTCAAGCCGAACATTTCGACCCAGGTCGGCAACCTCTACCAACCCGGCGACCCGCGCAGAGACGGCGCGTTCACCTACTTCTACATGGGCATCAACCTCGGCGCCTTCCTGACGAACTTCGTCTGCGGCACGTTGGCCGCTCTTTACGGCTGGAAGTACGGTTTCGGCGCCGCCGGCGTCGGCATGTTGCTCGGCGTGACGGTCTACCTGCTCTCCCAGGGCTACCTCGCTCCCGACAACATGATGAAGAGCAAGGAACAGAAGCCCGAGGACGTCGTTCAGACGGCCGAAGCAACCCCGGAAGCCGGCACCAGCACGACGCTTGCCATCGTCAACGGTCTGCTCGGCATCGACGTTCTGATCGCCATTGCGCTTCCCATCTGGGGCTTCATGACCTCGTTCTCCCTCAACATGATCATGGGTTTCCTGTTCACCATCACCGCCGCCTTCTTCATCAACGGCCTGCGGAAAGCGAAGCCGGCCCTCACCGAGGCCGAATGGCAGGGCATCGCGGCTCTCGTCGGCCTGTGCGTTCTCAACATCGTCTTCTGGTCGGTGTACGAACAGCAGGGCAACACGATGCAAAGCTGGGCCGACGAACAGACGGTGTGGCCGATCATCTTCGGCTTCCAGATTCCCTCGACCTGGTTCCAGTCGTTCAACCCCGGCGTCATCTTCCTGCTCGCCCCCCTGCTCGACATGTTCTGGGCCTGGCAGAACCGCCGCGGCAAGGAGCCGAGCAGCGTCACGAAGATGGCCATCGGCAGCGTCATTCTCGGCCTCTCGTTCATCGTCATGGTCGTCGGCGTGAGAATGGTCGGCGACACGAAGGGAAGCCCCTTCTGGCCCCTGTTCTGCACCTTCCTGCTGACGATCGGCGAGCTGTATCTGTCACCGGTCGGCCTGTCGCTCGTCACCAAGGTCGCCCCGGCCCGCGTCGTGTCGATGATGATGGGCATGTGGTTCCTGTCCAGCTTCGCCGGCAACTACCTGTCCGGCTACATCGGCACCTTCTACGAGAACAAGACGCTCTCCAAGGAGGCCTTCTTCTGGCTGCTCACCTTCCTCGGCCTCGGAACGGGCGGCCTGATGTTCGCCTTCAACAAGCCTCTCAAAAAGATTCTCGGGTAACCGAATCTCCCCGAAAAGGGCCCGAAAGGGCCCTTTTCTCTTTGAGAACCAATCCGCAGATCTCTCAGATGGCTTGCTTCGGCGCGGGCCGGCGGAGTATATGTGGATGAAATCACGATTCACTCGATATTCTCGGGAAAAAACGTCATGAACGCCAACACATCGATGAAGCACCATTCTCGGGTCGGCATCGTCATGCTGACCTGGAACCAGAAGCAGATGACGTTCGAGGGGCTCGACGCGCTGCGGCGCCTCGACGGGCCGGCCCCCCGGCTCGTTCTCGTCGACAACGGAAGCGTCGACGGCACCTGCGAGGCCGTCAGGGCTGCGTTTCCCGAGGTCGAGGTGCTCGGTCTTCCCGAGAACAAAGGGTTCTGCGCCGCGAACAACCGGGGCGCGGAACTTCTGCTGAACGATCCCGCGATCGACTACGTGCTGTTCGTGAACAACGACATCGATCTCGAGCCTGACTGCGTGAACCGGCTCGCCGCCTTCATGGACGCAACCCCGTCCGCCGGGGCCTGCGGGCCGCTGATTTTCTACGACGACCCGCGCGATATCGTCTGGGCCGCGGGCGGCCGCATCTTCACCGACCTGATGTGGTTCCCGCCGATCCTCCGCGGCAGACACTGGCGGTGCGGGAACACGCCCCGGCGCATCGACTACATCCATGGCTGTGCGCTGATGGTGCGGCGTTCCGTGATCGAGAAGATCGGCATGTTCGACGAGCGGTTCTTCATCTACCACGACGAGGTCGACTGGTGCCACCGCATGGCGAAGGCCGGCTGGGACGTCTGGCTCGTTCCGGCCGCGCGGCTGTATCACAAGGTTTCCCAGGTCGTCGGCCAGCACAGCCCGATGATGATCTACTATACCTCACGCAATAAATTGTTGTTCTGGTGGAAGCACGGCCGCCTCTCGGACATTCCGAAGTTCTACGCCTTCCATCTCTGGAAGCTGGTCCGCATTTTCGCCCGAGCCGGCTCGCCCTGGGCCCTGATCTCGCTTTTCAAAGCCCTGCTCGACGCCGTCACCGGGGCTTTCGGTCGCGGTCACATCGAAGCTGCGCGAAAGAAGAACTGAAAATGGATCTCGATCTGTTCAAACGATGGATGTGGCTGAGGACGCTGTATCTGAAATGGCGTCTGCCCGTCAGGTATCCGCTGATTCTCAACATCGAGCCGACGAACCGGTGCAACCTCGCCTGCGCGATGTGTCCTCGCTCGATCAGCGGCCGCCCGGTCGTCGACATGGAGTGGGGTCTGTTCGAGAGACTCGTCGGGGAGCTGAAACGGGAAGGGCCGATCCTGAAAGTGTTCCTCCAGAAAGACGGCGAACCGCTGCTGCACCCGAAAATCGCGAAAATGGTCGAGTTGCTGGCCGACGCGCGAGCCGCCAAATCTATCGGTATTATAACAAACGGTACACTTCTCACCGAAGACATGTTCGCCGACCTCGCGGCGGCCGGCCTCGACGACCTGATCATCAGCATCGACGCCGTCGAACCGGCGTCATATGAAAAACTCAAGGGGGCGAACGCCTACGAGCGCGTCGTTGCAAACGTCGAGCGGGCGATCACCCTGAAGCGGGAACACAACCTGAAAAAGCCCCTCATCAAGGCGCGCATGGTGGAGCGGCGCGGCCACGAGGCCGACGTCGAGGCGTTCAGACAGCGCTGGGCAGGGAAAGCCGACATGGTCGACATCACGCCGTATCACACCTGGATCGGCGCGGTCGGCGACGAGCGGTGTTACGGCCGCGACGGGCGGTATCCCTGCTCGCTTCTCTGGTATACCGGCATCGTCAACTCCGACGGCCGCGTGTCCCCCTGCTGCATCGATTACGAGTGCCGCGGCACGCTGGGTCGGGTGGGGGAGGGCGGCTTCAAGGAGATCTGGAACGGAAAAGCCCTGCACGACCTGCGCATGAAACACCTGAGGGGCGAATACGGCAGTACCGCGATCTGCGGCAACTGCGAATACTGGCTGATCAAGGAAGACATCGGCGCCTGGCTGCGCCGTATCTATAGAGTATCGAATACACCCGCGACCGGAGGCGGCAGATGACCAGTCCGAGCACCAAACCGTCGGGATCCATTCCCCCCATGCGGCGCCCCCTGCGCGTCGCCTTCGTCAATCCGCCATTTCTCCCCGACTACTCGAGAGGTCAGCGGTCGCCGGCCGTCACCCGAAGCGGAACGCTGTATTACCCGATGTGGCTCGCCGCCGCCGCCGCCCACGCCATCCGGCTCGGCCACGAGGTCGAGTTGATCGACGCCGTCGCCATCGGCAAAAGCCACGACGAGACGATCGCACGGCTCCAGGCGTTCGCCCCCCACCTGGTCCTCGTCGATGCGGCCACGCCCAGCATCGAGAACGATCTCGCCTTTGCGGCGCGGGCGAAAGAAGCCTGCGCGCCGGCAAGCGTATTCGTGTGCGGCACCCACGTGTCCGCGCTTCCCGACGAGGCGCTTGCCCTTCAGCCGACGCTCGACGGCGCAGTGATCGGAGAATTCGAGTTTCCGCTCGAAGAGATCCTGGAATGTCTGGCCGGTGGCAGGGCCGTTGAAGGGGGCGAGGGCGTTCACCTCCCAGGACGGCCGTCGGCTCCGCGGAAACGATATTTCGAGAATCTCGATGCACGGCCGTTCCTCAGCGAGGTCTATCACCGGTTCCTTCCGATCACGCGGTATTTCAATCCGAATGCGCATCATCCGATGGTTTCCATCCTGTCTGGACGCGGGTGTCCCTTCCGCTGCACGTTCTGCGTGTTTCCGCAAACCCTCACCGGCCACGGGTATCGGAAGCGTTCTGTCGATTCCCTGATCGACGAGTTCCGCTGGATCGCCGAACACCTGCCTCAGGTGCGCGGGGTCTTCATCGAGGATGACACGTTCACCGCCGACAGGAAACGCGTTGCCGAGTTCTGCCAAAAACTCCGCGACCTGCGGCTGCCGCTGAGCTGGACGGTGAACGCCCGCGCCGACGTCGATCTCGAGACCCTGCGGGCGATGAAGGGTGCCGGGCTTCGCGGCGTCTGCGTCGGGTTCGAGTCCGGGAGCCAGGAGCTTCTCGACCGCATTCGCAAAGGCACGAACATCGCCGCGATGGAGCGGTTCGCCGCCGATGCGCGCGCTGCCGGCATCAAGGTTCACGGCTGTTTCATGGTCGGCCTGCCCGGTGAAACGCGCGTGACCCTGCAGCAGACCCTCCAGTTCGCCCTGCGCCTCCCCCTCGATACGGCGCAGTTCTACCCGCTGATGGTCTACCCGGGAACCGAAGCCTACGACTGGGCGAAAGCAAATGGCATGCTCACGGCTGAACGTTGGCGTGACTGGCTGTCATCTGAAGGGCTTCACCAGTGCGTCGTCAGATCCGCTGACCTGACGAGCGCCAACCTGGTGCGTTTCTGTAATCATGCGAGAAGGAAGTTCTACCTCCGGCGCTCGTATCTTCTTGCCACCGCCTGGCGTGTCCTCACCGACGCCGAAGAGCGGCATCGCGTGTTCCGCTCGGCCCGCACGTTCCTGCGGCATCTTTTTCTCGACAGGTGAATCGGCACCGGCATGATCGTTCGTGAAGCCATTCAGGTGTCCGTGGTGGTTCCAGCCTTCAACAGGCCGGAAACCTTGGCTGGCTGTCTCGATGCTCTGGCAGCCCAGAAAACCTCGCGAACCTGGGAAGTGATCGTTGTCGACGACGGCTCGTCCGACGATCTTTCAGGCGTCGAATCGACGTTCAGAGGGCGGCTACCGCTCATCTGGGTGACGATGCCTGCCAACGGCGGGCCCGCGCGTGCCAGAAACGCGGGGATCGGGAAGGCGAGGGGAGAGCTCGTTCTGTTCACCGACGCAGATTGCCGACCCGAACCCGGTTGGCTCGACGCGATGGCCGCCCCATTCGAAGATTCGTCGGTGACAGGGGCGAAAGGCGTCTACAAAACCGCGCAGACGGATCTCTGGGCCAGATTGGCCCAACTGGAGTTCGAGGAGCGGTTCGAGCTGCTTTCCGGTCAGGATGACATCGATTTCGTCGACACGTATTCCGGGGCGTTCCGTCGGTCGGCGCTCACCGCCGTCGGTGGGTTCGACACGAGTTTTCCCCGGGCAGACAACGAGGATGTCGATCTCTCGTTCCGGATCAAGGCGTTGGGGGGCCGATTCGTGTTCGTGCCGGAAGCCGTTGTCTGGCATACGCACCGGGAAGGCGCCTGGCGATATTTTTTGCTGAAGATCGGCCGTGGCTACTGGCGGATGCGTGTGTACCGAAGGCATCCCGGAAAAGCCGGCCGTGACAGTTATACACCGTCAAGTATGAAAGCCCAGCTCGCGCTCCTGGCTCTTTTGCCCTTTTTTCTCCTGTCTTCCCGATATCGCGGGCGGTTGCTGGCATTCTGGCTGGTATCCTGGGTCGCGACCTGCATGTCGCTTGCCCGGATCAGCCTCCGGACGGTGCCTGCGCTTCTTCCCTGGACGCCGGTTCTTCCGTTCGTGCGCGGCGTCGCGCTCCTCATCGGGATGGCGAAGGGGATCGCAGCCGCAGCAACAGGGCGTCTCCGAGATTTGTTCCGGTAGAGAAGGCCGGATACAGCCTGTTTCTCGACTCGAGCCAGGTTGCCGCATCGAAGGCCCGGAGGGCATTCCGAAGCTCAACGGCGGACGAGCTCGCGACGTCCTCGGCCGTCAGGAAACCACCAGACGACGAGGAATTTCCGTCACAACCGTCCGTGGCAAGTACCGCAACATCGATTTCCAATTCATCCCGTTTCGCTTGCAGCGCGAGTTCAAGTGTAAGAGAGGTCGCTCGGCCGCCCCTGCCTGGTATTATGCCAGAAGGTATATTCACTTCCAGTTCGCCGAGAGATATCACCCACGTTCCCTTCAGGGTTTCGCGATTCTCCCGGACATGTTTACATAATATTTCCACCCAGGACATTCGATCGCCCGACATTTGAAACGGCGAAATCATGACGGGGTGGCCGGAACGGCGGATGATGTCTGAAAGACGGTCCGTCATCCTCCGTGGACTGGCAATACAGCGGAACCGATACCGGCTTTCGTCGAACGTCCAGGGTTTGAGCGTTTCCCGCATGCGTCCCGCGCGACCGTCGGAAAGAACGCGTAGCGCTTTTTCCGGAAATCCTGTGATTCCAGAGGCGATCTCGAACGCATCGGCGAAGGTCGTCGGATCGGGCGAGAAGGGGCCTGACC
Organism: uncultured bacterium; assembly: GCA_964389325.1. Lineage (GTDB taxonomy): Bacteria > Muiribacteriota > Ozemobacteria > Ozemobacterales > Ozemobacteraceae > MWAR01. Next base: position 74,271 of record CAYMEN010000020.1, read on the forward strand.
CGATATCATGCGGATGATCACCCGGGACATCGGAGATGGCAAGCACCGTCACCGCGGCGTTGCGCTCGAGAAGCACCCGAAGGAGGTTTCCGCCCTTTACCGCCGAGAGATGCCTTCTGACGGTATTCACTTCGCCTATCGGCCTTCCGGAGAAGACCAGACATGTATATACTGTTATAATATCATCGTCTGTTAATGGCACGACGGGACACTCGAACAGAGAGGATGTGCCTCCGGAGACCAGGGCGAGAACGTGGCATCCCGGCTCGAACCGTTCGGCGGTCCGCAGGGCGTGGCGCGCGGCCGCGAACGACCCGTCATCCGGATACGGATGGCCTGCCTGAAAAAAGGCTGTCTTCACCCCGACCGGCATGGGAACTTCCGCACCGGGTATGGCGGGAGCGACGCAGATGACGGAACGGGGCAGGGTGATTCCCTCGCGGGAAAGAGCGCCCGAGAGCATTTCCCGGGAAGCCTTTCCGATCGCGACGATATGATCGGCATCGCTGCCAGGAGGAGGGAGATGGCGGCGGACGCAACTGCGGGTATCCGTCGCTTCGACGAGAATTCCCGGCAGTTGCCGCAGAAGCTCGGGACCGTTCCATTCATCCGACATGCGGTTGATGATACCAGATGTTCAGAATCCTTCGCGCGGCCCTGACTTTATGGTATCTTCGATGGTACATACCTGATCGACGGAATGGAATGAACGGTGGCTGAACAGGAAAAAGAACAGAACAACGGAACCGGCTTTCTGATCGGGCTGTTGCTCACGACGATGGTTCTGGGCATTCTCGTCCTTGCCGTCAAGTCCGATTACCGCATCGACCAGAACCTGGCCTCGAACGAGGAATACTACTCGAACGTCGGCGTCGAAGACGAAGCCGGCGACGATCGGAACTGACGTGACGACGTTCATCATCCTGACGCTGACGTATGTCGCCGGCATGTCGACGGTGAGCCTGCTCGGCATCACGGGCGGCCCCTTTTTCCTGCTTCTGGCCGCCATGTTTTTCGCCGCTGCCGCCATTCCCTTCTGGCAGCAGCATGGTGACAAGCTCTCCGCCGGCGAGATCGGGGACATCGCGGAAGACGAAAACCCGGTGCCCGTTCTCTCCATTCTCCTGCTGGCCGGCGCCTGTTTCTTCTTCGGCATTTTCCGGTATGGGACGGCGCTCAACGTGATATCGCCGAACCACGTCGACCGCATCATCGATGCGAGCAACCCGTTCGGCAAGTGGCGCGTCGTCGGCCGCGTCATCGAAGAGCCGACGCTGAAGAACGATTATCTCGAAGTCGTCATCGCCCCGGAAACGGCCCAGGAAATCATCTCCGTGAGGCAGTCGAAGCCTTGGGCGGCAAAGGGCGCCAAAAAGAAATCGAAGGGCAGGGGGCGGAAAAAATCCGCCGCCGCCCAGCCGGAACCTGTATCCCCGCCTGCTTCCGAAAGCGCATCGGCAGACGACCTGTTTTCCGAGACACCGCCCCCCGCAGAGACGCGTATCGACGACGGGCTGGTTCTTGCCCAGGTTTTCGAGGAGAACGACGCGTTCAAGCTGCTGAAATTCAACCAGCGGGTCGAAATCAGCGGCCACTTTTCCGTTCCAACGGCGGCGCGTAATCCCGGCAGCCTCGATTACCAGCGAACGCTCCGCAACCGCGGCATTTTCCGTACGGTCCGGATCGCCGGCCGCGGCGCCCGCCTCGAGATCATCGAAGACGACCCGAGCGGTTCGCCGTGGTATCGCTTCGCGCTATATCTGCGCACGTCGATTCTCGGCGTCATCAAGCAGACGATGCCGTATCCCGAGTCGTCGTTCCTCGGCGGCGTTCTGCTCGGCCTGAAAGGCGGCCTGCCGCCCATCGTGACGACCGAGTTCCGCAAGACCGGCGTATCGCACGTTCTGGCCGTCTCCGGCCTGCACGTCACCATCATCGCAGGTCTGTTCTACGGCTTGTTCGTGATGTTCGGCGTTCCGCTCCGGATCTTCTCGCCGATCATCGTCTTTTTCCTGTTCACCTTCGCCCTCATCGTCGGCTGGCCGAGCTCCGCGGTGCGGGCCGCGCTGATGAACAGCCTGTTCCTGCTGTCGCGGGCGTATCTCAGCGACCGGGGCTTCCGGGCGTCGATCATCTTCGCCCTCTCCGTCGCCGCCGCCTACATCCTGACCGTCAATCCCCTCCAGCTCACCGAGCCGAGCTTCGTTCTCTCGTTCATGGCGATTTACGCACTGGCGATGTTCTCGGAGCCGTCCGAGAAACTGCTTCGCGAATGCCTGCGCGGCCCGGGCCTCGCGTTCGCGTTCGGGGCGGCGGCGCTGTTGTATCTCGGCGTCGTGCTCAAACGCGATCTCGTGCTCGCGCCGTTTTTCTTTCCTGGCATCGCAATCTATATAGTAGCATCCGTTATTGTATCTCGGCGTTTCTCGCGGCTTTCTGGCTTCCAGAGCTTCAGTTTCGAGATGCTGCCGCAATGGCTGATGAGCTTCACCTCGTCCCAGATCGCGATCTTCCTCGCCATGATGGGACCGCTCTCGGCCTATTACTTCGGATCGATGTCCCTCTCGGCGCCGATCGCGAACATGATCGCGATCCCGCTCATCGGCGTCATCGTCCAGGTCGGTCTAATCGCCGGCATCATCGGCTCCTTCGTCCCGGTCATCGGCCTCCATCTCGCCCTCGTGATCAACGCGGCGAACTGGCTCGCGGTCAAATTCTTCCTCGGCATGGCGCACTTCTTTGCCGTACTGATCCCGTTCCCACGCGTCTCGCAACCTGGAATCGGGCTCCTGCTCCTCTATTATGCCGTTCTGCACCTGTATTTTTTCTGGGATGACCTCACGACATATGCATCGGCGCTGTGGAATGCCGTCGTCGAGCTCTGGGACGACCCTGACTACAAATGGGGCCTCGGCCTCATCGGCGCCGGCGGCATCGCCGTCGTCTCGTTCCTCGTTGTCTTCGGCTTCTCACGCCTCGAGAGCCGGCCGTCGATGCGCCTGACGATGCTCGACGTCGGGTTCGGCGCGTCGCTGCTGTATGAGAAAGACGGCAGGACGCTCCTCGTTGACGCCGGCTACAGCGACGCATTCTCGGGTTACGACGTCGGGGAACGCGTCATCCAGCCGGCTCTTTCCTCGAAGATGACGAACGCCGTCGACGCCGTCGTCCTCACCTCGGCTCTCCCGGAGCGCATCTCGGGTCTGCTCTCGGTTCTCAACAATTACCGGGTCCGGGCCATCTACGCTCCGTTCGAGATCCCGACCGATGGGAAACGCGTTCCCTTCGGCGAGTATGTGCAGCGGTTTTCCCTCGCCGATATGAAGGTCGAGGGCGATTACAGGAAGGGGATCTACATCTCTTCCCCGCCGAACTACTACTGGGAACAGGCCGCGGAGTCATTCAACGCGCTGGCCAAGGCCGTGAACAAGTACCGGATTCCCGTCCATCCCCTCGTCGCGGGCGCCCGCATCGAGGGATTCGGCGATTCCGTCGAGGTGCTCGCTCCCGCGACGTTCACGCAGCGTTTCTCCTGTTATTACGACGGCGCCGCATTACTGTTCAGGGAAGGCGGCAGCCGTATCGCCTACGCGCCGGGCAACGCCTATCTCTACGACAAGGCGCTTCCCGCCGAGTTGAACGCTCTCCTCCTGGCCGACCTGCCGTATCCCTACGACAAGTTCGCCGAGTATGTCCGCGCGACGAAGCCGGAATGGGTCGGCATCAGCTTCCGGAAACCTTCTTCCTGGCTGATGGAGCGGTATTACATGCAGAAGCTTCTCGACGGCCGCTCGATCCAGTTCAACCGCCGCAGCCGCGATCTTCCGCTTCCGATATACCGAACCGAGCGGTATGGGGCCATTCAGATCACGGCGGGCCAGGGGAAATTGTATACGAAAACATATATCACTCCCATGACCGAGGAGGGCAGATGATGCGTCTGACGACCCTCGAAAAGACGACGTTCGGCATGATGGGCGGGATGATCGTCCTCGGCGTCATCCTGCTCGTGTTCCAGATCGCCCGGGAGCGCAGCAACAACCTGCATACGCTCGGAAGCATCGACCGCATTTCCCGGTTGACGGAGCGGGAGGTTCCCGAAAAATCCCAGGAGCACGACGAGCCGGAGGAAGAAGACGGTTTCGGCAGTCTCCCGAAGCTGAACCTGAACACCGCGACGCTCGCCCAGCTCGACGCGCTTCCCGGCATCGGGAAGACGATGGCCGAGCGCATCATCGACCTGCGCAAAACGAAAAAGGGGTTCAAGAGCCTGGCCGAACTGAAAGAGCTCAAGGGTGTGTCCTCGAAAAAATTCGCCCAGCTCAAACGGGTGCTGACCGTCGCCGCCCCTGACGCCGGGGAGCCGCGCCGGCTGAATCTCAACTTCGCATCGCTCGACGAGCTCGAGGCCCTTCCCGGCGTCGGGCCAAAGCTCGCCCGGGCCATCTACGACGCCCGGAACGAGAAGGGGGGGTTCCGGTCGGTCGAAGACCTCGAGGACATTCCCGGGCTGACGGAAAAGAAGTATAAGCTTTTCGAAACGCTCGTCGAAATCAAGTAACCGGAACAGGCCATGACAGACTACGGATTCGAACAAACATCGTTCAAGAGCACGGCCATGAAGGTCTGGTTCGTGATCGTCTTCCTGATCATGGTTTCGGTCTGGGCGATGGTGCTCAGCCCCGATCACGGCGGTATCGGCCCGTCCGCCATGAATCCGAAGCTCCGCATCGACTTCGTGAACGTCGGGCAGGGCGACGCGATCCTCGTCAGAACGCCACGCGGCCGGGTGTATCTCATCGACGGCGGCATGAACGTCTCCTCAACCCAGGCGGTGCGAGAAAACCGCGAGCTGATTCAGAATTACCTTCGCACGAAGCGCATTCGGCGTCTCGACGGGATCGTCGTGACGCACAACCACAACGACCACCTCGGCGGCATCGTTCCCGTGCTCAAGCTGCTCAAGGTCGATCGCATCTGGGACTGCGGCAGCGTTTCGAACACGCAGACCTACAAAGAATATGCGGAACTATGCGAAAAGAAGCGCATTCCCCGCATGGCCGCGAAGGCCGGCGACGTTCTCGACTGGGGTTCCGAGCTGTTCGTCGGTGTCCTTCACCCCGAGTCGGTCTCGAAATCCCAGGAGTTTTCCGATCAGAACAACATGTCGGTCACCCTGCTCATCCGCTACGGGAAAGTGACGACGCTTCTCTGCGGCGACATCGAGATCGCCGCCGAAGAGGAGGTCGCCCGCTACGGCGATGAGATCCGAGCCCAGGTCGTGAAGATTCCGCATCACGGTTCCGACACCAGCATCAACAAACGGTTCTGGAACTTCGTCAAACCCGCCCTCGGCATCATCCAGGTCGGCCGTGACAACCCCTTCGGCCACCCGAAACTCGAGGCGCTCGACCTGTATCGCAACATGCGTATCGACCTGAAACGAACCGACGTGAATGGCACGGTCCGGCTTCTCGTCGGCGGGGAAACCGAACGCGACTACACGGTCGAGGTTGACCGAAACCTCTAGCGTCTCTATACTTAATCAATAATTTCCCCATCCTCACATTTTTTCCCGAAAGGAAATGTATGGAAGCAGCCATTCTCAAGAACCTCCCCACCAATGTCGAAGATTACCAGGCTCAGTGGCAGGCGCTCAAAGCCGCCGACGCGGGCCTTGCAAAAATTGTCGAGGCCGTCTCGAAACCCGAGGGCACGGCCCTGATCTTCAGCCACGACGACCCAGACGGCATCACCAGCGGTCTCATCTTCAAGCGCATGCTCGTCAAAAAGGGCTGGAAGGCCGAACTGCGCATGCCCGCCGGCTTCCTTCTCCAGCCGCAGCAGTGGGAAGACGCGTTCCGCGAGATTCCCGACGTGAAGGCCGTCTTCATGCTCGACAAGGGCACGCTGATGCCGTATTCCGAGTTCGGCAAGAAGGCGCCGCTCTACATCGTCGATCACCACCCGACGCCCAAGGCGCCGACCGACTGTGTGATGTTCAACCCGAGTCTCGAGAAATACACCCCGTGCTCGACCTCGATTCTCGCGCACGGCATCGCGACCCTGAGCGGCACCCGCGACCAGTTCGACGACTTCCTGTGCCTCATGGGTCTCAAGGGCGACTGGGCGATCGAGCCCGTCACCGGCGTGCTGGTCGATTTTGCCAAGCCGTTCATCGCCTCCTACGGCGTGGCCTTCAAGAACATGCTGACCCTCCTGCGCGAGCGGCCGACCATGTTCGACGCCTCCCAGCGGGAAAACACCTGCCTGCTCTCCCGCGTGACCGAATTCGTGCACGCGACCGGCGGCGGCGGCTTCCAATATTTCTACAACGATCGGGAAGAGGCGCTCAAGAACGTCGATCACCCCGCGCTCATCGCGAACGCCCTCGAAGCGCTCGCCCCGCAAGTCGACGCGCTCACCCGCATTTCGACCTTGCAAAGCTTCGTGCAGATGATTCCGCAGGAGTTCAAACAGCCGCTCGACAAGATCTTCCGCTACTTCCTGCAGGACTGGGACAGCGCAGACAAGCTTCTCAACTCGTCCGTGCGTGCGCTCAAGCTCGAAAACACCAGCATCTACCTGTTCGTCGGCGGAAAAGTGCCGCTGCTTCCCATGATCGGCTCGATCAAGCTGTTCGATCTCAAGCAGACGGCCGGCGATAAAGATGCGCAGATCATCATGGTCAGCTCGGTCTCGCCCGACTACACGCACGTTTCCGTCCGCGGAACCGGCGATCGCGTCCATTCGGGCAAGATCTGCGGCTCACTGCAGGATGCCCTCCAGGCGAAATACGCGAAATACAAAGACAAGATCAGCGGCGGCGGCCATCCCCGGGCGGCCGAGTGCACGGTGCGCACCGCCGACGTCACGTTCTTCAACGTCCTCAGCCTGCTGACGACGCATCTCAACGAGATGAGCGACATCGACCAGAAGTTCGCCGAAGGCAAGCCCAACAAGGGCCTTGCGAAGCGAGCGAAGGAACTTGGTCTCGAATATCTCGCCACGGCCGGCTTCTGAGGCAGTGGCGAACGAATGACATATAAGGAAACCGATTTTCCCGGCCTTCTCCGTTATCTGAAAACCGTCGCGACGGAAGAGAGCGACCCGTTTCTCCTCAAACAGGTCGTGCTCCAGCTCGTAAAGTTGTATGACGAGGTTCCGGTGTATCCCGGGATCGTGAACATGTGCCTCGGCAAGGTCGTGAAGACCGTTCCGGCCGCCGATGTCGAGGTCGGTCAGAAGATCCACGTGAAAAACCGTGAGGACTGCTACATGGGCACCGTCGCCTCGAAGGACGAGGACGGCATCACGCTCAGGCAGGTCCGCCAGATCATGTCGGAAGACGAGCTCGAACTCGAGTTCCGCGAGATGGAAAAAGTCTCGGTCATCAACGACAAGGCACTCGAGGAACTGTGGCCCTCGCTGGTCTTTCCGAAAGAGAAGGGCAACTGATGAACTATACGATCGAACGGGATGAAAACCACCTGCTGGTCGGGCCGGCGAAGTTCACGGTCGTCTCGGGAGCCGTCGAAGTCATCGCGGCGAAGATCGGGGCCGGGAAAACCCTGACGGTACCGGTCGGGAAGCGCGTTCCCATCCTCGGACTCGAGAAATCCCAACTCGAGCTCGAAGCGAACGCCGACGCCGTCACGAAGATGGAAGCCGGTTCCATTCCCGCGGAATGGGACAAGCTTGCCGAAGAGATCGCGGCGGAACACAAGGCCGGCCAACTCTACACGGTGATGGTTCTCGGCGAAGTCGATACCGGGAAAACCTTCTTCAGCACGTATCTGGCCAACCGGCTGATCGGCAAGCTCGGCCGCACCGCGATTCTCGACTGCGACACCGGCCAGTCCGACATCGGCCCCTGCGGCTCATACGGCATGCTGGTGCTGAAGGAGCCCTGCGTCTTCCTGACCGAGGAGCCGCCGACGCACCTCTACATGCTGGGCGCCCACTCGCCGAACCTGCACTTCGTTCCCGCGCTGACAGGCCTCGCGGCGATGATGAAGAAGGCACGGCAGGAAGCGGATGCCCTGATCATCGACACCACCGGCTGGGTGCAGGGTGACGGCGGGCGGGCGTTGAAGAAAGCCAAGCTCGATATCGTCGAGGCCGAGAAGGTCGTGCTGATGCAGCGCGGCACCGAACTCGAACATCTCGTGAAACACCTGCTGCCCGAACGGATCGTTCGCCTGCCCGTTTCGAAGAAGGCGTCGTCGACGTCGCAGATGGAACGCAAGCATCTCCGCGAACTGGTGAACGTCAAATACTTCAGGGACGCCCGCGTCTTCGAAGTTCCATTCCGCCAGGTCATCACCGACCGCTGCTTCTTCATGAGCGGCACGAAGATGGAGCTCGAAGGCACGTTCTGGGCCGAAAAGCTGTCGGGGTGGGAGGGCACGTTCGTCGTGACCTCGGGTCCCCTCCTGGTCGAAATGACCAAGAAATGGCCCAAAGACCTCGGCATGGTGCGCAACTTCATCTCGGGTGAAGAAAAAGGCCTGATGATCGCCCTTCTCGACGCGAGCCAGGACGTTCTCGCCATCGGCCGTCTCGAGACGATCGACTTCCTGAACAACGTCTTCCGCATCCGCGCCCCCTACAAGGGCGATACCGGCAAGATCCGCTGCATCCAGATGGGCTCCCTCAAAATCACCGAAAAAGGCGAAGAAGCCGGCTTCCTCGAACCCGGTTCCCTCTGACCGATTTCGAATCAACATCTATACAACCGGTCCCGGAGTCATCCTGTCATCACCGGTGGGCCCGTTACCGGTTTGACGGTTTTGGGCCCGTTGTGAT
>CAYMEN010000021.1:0-77823 GCA_964389325.1 uncultured bacterium
TGCTTGGCAATATTCGTACTCAAGCTGCCTGCCCTAAATGTAGCGGCACTGGCAACGGCCCGACGTTCCGCGCCGAAAACTCGAATACCACCCGCCATGCGGCCGAGTTCTGGATGATCGAACCGGAGGTCGCCTTCGCCGACCTGACCGACAACATGGACCTGGCCGAGGATTTCCTGAAATATCTCGTGCGCTATGCCCTCGACAACTGCAAGGACGACCTCGAGTTCTTCGACAAGCGCCTCGCGGATGAGGAAAAGACGAAGAAACAGGAAGAGCGCAGCGAGATGGGCCTGCTGCAGAAGCTGCAGTTCATGATCGAGAACAAGTTCGAGCGCATCACCTACACCGAGGCGATCGAGATCCTGAAAAATTCGACCCCGAATAAAAAGAAAAAGTTCCAGTATCCCGTCGACCGATGGGGAATCGACCTCCAGTCGGAGCACGAGCGGTATCTCGTCGAGAAGCATTTCAAGAAACCGACGATCCTGACCGACTACCCGAAGGAAATCAAGGCGTTCTACATGCGGCTCAACGATGACGGGAAGACGGTGCGCGCGATGGACGTGCTCGCGCCCGGCATCGGCGAGATCATCGGCGGCTCCCAGCGCGAGGAACGGTATGACGTGCTCAAACAGAAGATCGAGGAGTTCAAGATTCCCGAGGAGAGCATGTGGTGGTATCTCGAGACGCGAAAATACGGCACGGCCGTCCACAGCGGCTTCGGGCTGGGCTTCGACCGGTTTTTGATGTTCGTGACGGGCATGGGCAACATCCGCGACACGGCCCCGTTCCCCCGCACGACCGGGAGCGCCGAATTCTGAGAGAGACACAACAACTTCACCGCGGAGAACACGGAGAACACGGAGACCACAGAGTCACCGAACCACGGAGATCATTCACCACAAAGACACGAAGACACAAAAACAATCCCTTATATAACCGTAGGGGCGGGTTTGAAACCCACCCTTGTGGCGCAACAGGGATAAAATTTGAACATGCCAGACATGAAGGCTCGAAAAACGATGTAAAAATATCAGAATAAAAATATATTATATAGTATAACAGATTCTGTATCTGCGGATGGGCGAAATGACGACCGGAGGTCCTGGCGGACCTCCGGTTGTGGTTTCGGGGAGTTCTCGAGACTCAGTCTTCGTCTTCTTCTGGGATGGGAAGTTTGCGGTTGCACTTGGGGCAGTAGGTCCAGCGGTCTCCCGAGATGTCGACCTCTTCCTTTTCGACTTCGAACACAGCGCCGCACGGACACTCGATCGTGATGATGTCGTTTTCCATGGCACGCCTCCTCTCACGATGATTTGAAATGTACCTCTCACGTCAAACGTAGCGCAAAACAGGCGTGTTGTCCATTCAAAAACATCCCGCCGTGAAGCATGAAAGGCTCTCGCCCTTCGACACGTTCAGGGCGAACGGGGAGGGCATTTTCAGAACTCCTCCAGGCCGGAGCGGTTAGAGTGGCGGCCTCTTCAATGAGAATGGCGAGGAGGTGTATACTCACCGAGGCTGTAGCATCTGTCCCTGGAGGATGGTTTGATGAAGCGTGGCGTATGGTTCCGGCGGTTTTCCCCTCTCTTTGTTCTGCTGGCGGGTCTGATCGCCTGTTCGACCTCCGTGGCGCTCTGCGCGGCGTCGGATGAGACGATGACGTTCCAGCTGCTGCGCGGCCGGGCGGCGCTTTCCCGGAACGGCGGCAGCACCTGGCTCGATCTCGGGCCCGAGCCGATCGCCGTCCGATTTCAGGACATGCTCCGTTCGGAGGGGGATGCGCGGGCCGAACTGGCGTATCCCGACGGGAGCCTGCTGCGCATCAGGGCGAACACGCGGATCACCCTGCTGAAAACCGGCGTTCAGCTCCAGGTGGGCGAGTGCTGGTTCGACCTGAAGAAGCAGCCGGGGACGTTCCAGGTGACGACGCCGACGACGCACTGCGGCGTTCTCGGTACCACGTTCGACGTGGCAGCCGACCGGTTCGGCCGGACGCGGGTGCGGACGTTTTCGGGCATCGTCTCGGTGAGGGCGCACGGCGACGCGCGCAATCGGCAACTCGTCCTGCAGCGCGGCATGATGACGATCGTGAACGACCGCGAGCATACGGGGGACGTGGTGAAGCGGTTCGACCCGGCCGGCGAGGATGCCCGCATCCAAAACGAATGGAAGAGCATCGCCCCGATGAAGATCGGCCCGGGGCGTGCGGAGATGCCCCGCGGCCTGCCTCCGATGAAGCCGTCGACGGCAGAGGGCTGGAAGCCGGTTTACCGGCAGGAACCAATGGATGCGGCCGCTCCTGCCCGGCCGGAGGCGGCGGAGCCAGAAGAGCAGCCCGAGGAAGCATGGCAGGATACGAACTCGGCACGGGCCAGCGCCGAGTTTTTCCAGAAGATGCGGGACCGGCGGCTGCATCTCGATGAGCGCAGGGAAAGCGACGACACGGCGCGGGATGGGCTTCCGCCGGAAAGGGTTTCGGCTGCGTCGATAACCGACGATGCCGCGCTTGCCGAGGGGATCGGGGCCAGGTTCGGACAGGCCCGGTCCGGGGCGCTCGGCGCGGCCGGGCAGCCGGCCCTGCACGAGGAGTATCTCCGGAACCGGAGCCAGCTCGTGATGGTGCAGGATGAAATCACGCGGTTGCTTGCCGAGATCGAAACGCTGAAAAGCCGCTTGAACGCAGGTGGTTCCGAAAGCCTGACGGTCGACCAGATTAGGGAGCGGCTGAGCGGGCTGACGGAGAGCCTGAAAAGCAGTCGAGAGCGGCAGTCGATGCTGTTCCAGCGGCTCGAGAACGTTCGAAACCGGCTCCGCTAAGGGTACGAGGAGAAATATTTTTTCGAAGGGGGCTTGACAGGCCTGTTTCGAATAAGTAGGCTTGTTGCATCAGTTCTCAAACCCAATTTTTACCAGGAGGATCCACCAAGTGAAGAAGATCGAACTCGTGCGGGAAATCGCCAAGAACACCAACCTGTCCCAGACCCAGGCCACCCAGGCCCTCGACGCCACCCTCGACATCATCAAGACCGCCATGCGGAAGCACGAAGAAGTCCGCCTCGTCGGCTTCGGCTCCTTCAAGGTCGCGACCCGCAAGGCCCGCACCGGCATCAACCCGCAGACCAAGAAGACCATCAAGATCCCGGCCACCAACGTCGCCCGCTTCGTTCCCGGCAAGGATCTGAAGGAAACCATCAACACCAACCGCCGCTAATACGCGAAAACATGCGGCCGGCATCCTTTCGGGGTTGCCGGCCGTTTTCTTTCTGTTGCCTTGCATGCCCCGGTTCTATACAATAGGAACACCATGAGCACGCAAAAGAAACGACTTGGCGATATCCTGATCGATTGCAACCTGATCAACGGCGACCAGCTGAAGCAGGCGCTGGGGTATCAGAAAGAGAAGGGTCTCAAACTCGGAGCGGCCCTCACCGAGCTCGGCATCGTGTCCGAGGACGATATCATCTGGGCGCTCGGAAACCAGCTCAACATCTCGTTCATCCATCTGAACGCCGACATCGTCGAGCCGGCCGCCGTGAAGCTCATTCCGGCCGAGTTCGCGCGCGAATACCGGCTGATGCCGTTGTATCAGGCAGGAAACCAGCTCAACATCTGCATGGTGGACCCGCTCGAATCCGAGGCCGTCGAGACGCTCGCCGCGCGCCTCGGCATGCAGGTGTCGGTCTCGATCTGCACGAAGTTCGATTTCGAGCAGACCTACACCGCGATCTACGGGCCGCTCGACGCCGGCGAACGCGTGACCGGCGACCTGCCGCCCGCGCCGGCGGAGCCTGTCGGTGAAAAGGGCGACCGGGGCATCCCGAAAGGCCTCGAGGCGCCGGAAAAAATCATCAACTATATTTTGGGCCAGGCGATCATCAACCGCGTCGACCGCATCCACTTCGAGCCGTCGGAAAAGGGCGTCATCATTCGGTTCCGCACCTGCTCCTGCCTGACGCGCAAGCTCGAGATCCCGATCAAGGTCCACCAGGAAGTCATCTCGAAACTCAAGGTGCTCTCACAGGTCCCCGTTCCGAGCGGCGGCGCGGCCCCGGTGATGGCGGTCGGTCATTTCCGCGTCTCGGTCTCGGGCCGGTGGGTGAACGTCCAGTCGATGTTCTACCCGACCGTCAACGGCGAGATGGTCATCCTCAAGCTGAACGACTTCAGCAACATCAACATCCAGATCGGCAAGGGCGGCAAGGCGGTGCTCGACGAAATCGTCGGGTTCGTGCACGCGAACCATGGCATCCTCTATATAACCGGGCCGCGCGAGTCGGGGCGCACCACGACGCATTACTACGTGCTGAGCAGCTTCGACGTCGAGAAGAAGAAGATCGTCACCGTCGAAGAGCCGGTGCAGGCGAACCTTCCCCAGATCACCCAGATCCAGATCGGCCAGAACGGCATCGGGACCATCAAGGAGGGCCTCGACCTCGCCCTGCTGCTCGATCCCGACGTCGTCTACATCGACCATCCGGGCGACCAGCCGATCGTCGAGGAGCTGGCATTCGCCGGCCTCGGCGGGAAGACGATCCTGACCTCGTTCATGGCCTACGACGCGCCGAGCAGCGTCGTGCGGCTGCTGGAAAAGGTCGCGGACCCCGTCGTCATCGCCAGCTCGCTCTGCGGTTTCCTGTCGCAGCGCCTGATCCGGACGCTGTGCCCGCAGTGCAAGAAGCCGGGAACCCTGCCGCCGGAACTCGCCGAGCGGATGCACCTGCCGACCGAGCCGACCGTGTTCGAGGCCGTGGGCTGCGACGCCTGTCACCAGACCGGGTACGCGGGCCGCACGCTCGTCACCGAGTTCCTGCCCACGTCGCCGACGTTACGTCGCATGATGATCGGCCGCCAGGGATACCAGGAGTTCTACCAGTTCGCCCGCAAGCAGGAGATTCCGACCCTGGAAGACCGCACGCTGGCCCTCATCGCGAGTGGTGAGACGAGTGTGGATGAGTTCCTGCGCCTGTTCTGAGACGTGAACCATGAGCGATAACGACAGTTTCTTCAACAAGTTCTTCGGAAGCGGCGACGGCGCCCAGAAGCCACCGTCGGCGCCGGGCACTCCCGCCCAGCCGCCGTCCGCCCCCGTTGCGCCGCCATCGACGCCCGGCGTTCCCCGCCCACCGTCACCTCCCGGTGCACCCTCGCCGGCCGGCATTCCCCGCCCCCCGGGGCTGCCCCCGTCGACCGGCATTCCGAGGCCTCCGACGTCGCCGTCGAGCGGCATCCCGGCATCAACCGGCATCCCGCCGGCGACCGGCATTCCTTCGCCATCGCCATCCATGCCTGCCGCGCCGACGGCCCGGCCGGAAGAGCACCGGCCGAAGCGCGCCACCCAGGTGGATAGCGAGCAGTATGCAATCACCGACCTGCTCCGGCTGATCGTCGACAAGAGCGGATCCGATCTTCATCTCACGGTCGGCTCGCCGCCCATGATGCGACTCCAGGGCAAGCTCTGGCCCACCGACCTGCCGCCGTTGTCGAGCAAGGACACGAAGCGGCTGATCTTCGAGTTCCTCAACAACGACCAGCGCGACCGCTTCGAACACGACCTGGAACTCGACATCTCGTATGAGCTTCCGGAAGTGTCCCGCTACCGCTGCAACATCTTCAACAACCGCCTCGGCATCGGGGCCGTCTTCCGCGTCATTCCGTCGAAGATCAAGACCGTGGCGGAGCTGAAGCTCCCGGCCATCCTGGCGGAACTGGCGCGACGCAACAAGGGCCTGATTCTCGTCACGGGACCGACCGGCTCCGGAAAATCGACGACCCTCGCGGCGATGGTCGACCAGGTCAACGACGAGCGGCAGGACCACATCCTGACGATCGAAGACCCGATCGAATTCGTCCACAAGCACAAGCAGTGCATCGTCAACCAGCGCGAGATCGGCGTGAACACCAAGTCGTTCGCCGCGGCCCTGCGTTCGGCCCTCCGCGAAGACCCCGACGTCATTCTCGTCGGCGAAATGCGCGACTACGAAACGATCTCGCTCGCCGTCACGGCGGCCGAAACCGGTCACCTTGTCTTCGCCACGTTGCACACGCCGTCGGCCGCCCAGTCGGTGGACCGCGTCGTCGACGTCTTCCCCGCCCACCAGCAGGATCAGATCCGCACCCAGCTTGCCGACGCGCTGGTCGGGATCGTCGCCCAGCAGCTCATCCCGACGATCGATGGCATGAGCCGTGTCTGCGCGCTCGAGATCCTGGTCAACGTGCCCGCCGTCGCCAACCTGATTCGCGAGAACAAGACGTTCCAGCTCACCTCGATCATGCAGACCAGCAAACAGGTCGGCATGCAGACGATGGACCAGGCGTTGACGGACCTCGTGAAATCGCGGAAAATCGCCCCCGAAGAGGCCTACCGCCGCGCCTTCGACAAGAAGGCCTTCGAACAGTACAAACCCCGCTGACCACGCCGATTCACCACAGAGTCACCGAGACACAGAGTCCCTCAAAAATGTCCCTGTGGCTCGGTGACTCTGTGGTGCGTTGTTTCTTTGTAGAGGTTGGTTATTGCATTGCGGAATGGCCTGATGTAGACTGCATCCTTCCATTTCAACGCTTCAGTCGCAGCCGTCGGAGGTTTTTCATTTTGTGAGTACCATACAATTTCAGTCGCGTTACGATCCGTCGATGATTCGCAATGTCGCCATCATCGCGCACGTCGACCACGGGAAAACGACCCTGGTCGATGCCATGATCCGCCAGTCCGGGTTGTTCCGCGAAAACCAGCAGATCGCCGAGCGGTTCCTCGACAGCAACGATCTCGAGCGTGAGCGCGGGATCACGATTCTCGCCAAGAACATGTCGCTCGATTACAACGGCGTGAAAATCAACCTGATAGACACCCCCGGGCACGTGGATTTCGGGGGCGAGGTCGAGCGCGTCATGCAGATGGCCAATGGGTGTCTGCTCGTCGTCGATGCGTTCGAGGGCCCGATGCCCCAGACCCGGTTCGTTTTGAAAAAGGCACTGGCGGCCGGCCTCAAACCGATCGTCGTCATCAACAAGATCGACCGGCCGGATGCGCGGCCGGAGGAAGTCGTCGACGAGGTGCTCGACCTGCTGATCGATGTCGGCGCCGAAGACGACGCGCTCGAGTATCCGATCCTGTTCGCCTCGGGCCGGTCCGGATATTCCTGTCGCAAGCTCGACGATCCGCGGGACACGATCCGGCCGCTGCTGGAGTCCATCGTCGAGTTCGTTCCCCCTCCCATGGGATCGCTCGCGATGCCGGGGAAGCTGCTCGTCACGAGTCTCGATTACAACGATTACGTCGGCCGCATCGCGATCGGCCGTGTGTTCGACGGGGTTCTGAAACAGAAATCCGACGTCTGGCTGCTGCACGAAGGCAAGACCGCGCGGTCCTCGAAAATCGTGCAGTTGTACAATTTCCAGGGCGTGCGCCGGGTCGAAACACCCGAAGTGTGCGCCGGAGATATCGCTGCCGTAGCCGGCCTGACCGACGTTTCGATCGGCGACACCGTCTCGGTCTCGATGGAAGCCGAACCGCTTCCCGTGATTCCGATCGACCAGCCCGTGCTGTCGATGCTGTTCGCCCCGAACCAGAGCCCGCTGGCCGGCCGCGAGGGCAAGTTTCTGACGGCGCGCCAGATCCAGAACCGTCTGATGAAGGAGCTCGAGACCAACGTCGCGATGAAGGTGGAGCCGACGGATTCGCCCGACACGGTCAAGGTCTCCGGCCGCGGCGAACTACACCTGGGCATTCTCGTCGAGACGATGCGGCGCGAGGGGTTTGAACTCCAGGTTTCCAAGCCCCAGGCGATCATCACGAAGGACGAGAGCGGCAACCTGCTCGAGCCGATCGAGGAGCTGACGATCGATCTTCCCGAGAACTACGTCGGGGCGGTCATGGAAGTGCTCGGCCCGCGCAAGGCGCTCATGGAGAACTCGAAGAAGCTGCCCGACGGCACGCTGCGCCTCATTTTCAGCGCGCCCGCCCGCGGCCTGCTCGGCTTCCGGTCGGCGCTGCTGACGATCACGAACGGGACCGGCGTGATGAACCAGTGTTTCAAGGGCTACGAGGCCTATCGCGGCGACATTCCCGGCCGCCGGGTCGGCGTCATGGTCGCGATGGAAGCGGGCCTTTCGACGCCCTATGCGATCGAGATGCTCGTCGAGCGCGGCACGCTGTTCTACGGCCCCGCCGAGGATATCTACGTCGGCCTCGTCGTCGGCGAGCGACCTATAGCTGGTGATATGTATGTGAACATCGTCCGGATGAAGCACCTCACCAATCACCGCAGCTCGACGAAGGAAGAACTGACGCACATCGCCCCGCCGCGCCGGTTGTCGCTCGACCAGGCGCTCGAATACGTCGCCGAAGACGAGTGGCTGGAAGTCACGCCCGGCTCCGCCCGCATCCGCAAGCGCGAGGTCGATTACAAGCGCCGCGGCTGAGAACCCCCGGGGAAACCACAGAGAAACAGGCACAGAGGGAGAACATTTCTCTGTGCCTCTGTGCTTTTCGGCCACATTGATCCGTAGGAGCGGGTTTGAAACCCGCCCCGGGGTCAGCCGCGGAAGCCGATCAGGACGATGGTTGCGTCGTCGGCCCAGGGGACGGGGTCGGTGACGTCGCGGACCCGGGCAAGAATGCGGGGGATGACGTCGGTGCAGGCGGTGCGTTCCGCCCATCCTTCTCCGATGAACCGGTAGAACCGGTCGTAATTGACGGGAGTTCCGTGCCGGTCGAGGGCTTCGACGAGGCCATCCGAATGGAGGACCACGCAGCCGTTCCCGGGCAGATCGAGACCGCATGTCGCGAGATTCGGCTTTTTCACGCAGCCGAGCGGGTGCGCGGGACAGTCGACCGGCCTGGCCCCGGTATCGGTATCGACGAGCACGGGGGAACACTGGCCGGCGTTGGCGAGCCGGCCTCGGCCGGTCACGGCATCGACGACGAGAATGCAGCAGCTCATCATCTTCTTCTTCCTGAGGATGGCGAGGAACTGGTCGTTGATGCGGCGGAGCACCTCGTCGGGTTGGTCGGGGAAGCGGGGCATCAGCAGCGTGAACGCCGCCTTGGCCATGGCCGTGACGAGGGCCGCCGAGACGCCGTGACCCGCGACATCGCCCAGGACGACGGCGATCCGGCCGTCCGGGAAAGGCAGATAATCGAAGTAGTCGCCGCCGATGGCCTGGGTCATCCGGTTGCGGCCCGTCACCGTGATGTTGCCTGTCGTGCAGTTGCGGGTGGGAAGGAGGGTATCCTGGATGGCTGCGGCCATTTCCATCTCGCCCATGTGGGCGATGGTTCGATTCAGCGTTTCGCACAGTCTGCCCAGTTCGTCGCCGCGGCGGACCGGCACACGATGATCGAATCGATGGCCCCGCAGAGCCCTGACGCCGGTCGAGAGGTCGCGGACCGGTACCAGGAACAACCGGGCCAGCAGATACGCCAGGCAGAGGCCGAACAGCGCGGTTCCCCCCAGAAAAGCGGCGATTCTCGTGCGGAAGGGCGCCAGCAGGTCGTCGAAACGGGAAACGGGCGTGACATGCACCCAGACGATGTTCTTCGTCTTCATGCCCCGGACGGCCGTGACGTCGCACGGTTCCCCGTCGATGTCGAAGCGGCGCGAGAGAACGCGGTTTCCCGATGAGCGGAGTTCGTGAAGAACGTGTCGGAACCGGAGCCGGTCTCCGGTCCGGGGAAAACTCGGGGAAAACGGCTCTCCGTCGGTCACGGCATGGACCCGGCCGCCGGCGTGCCGCACGAGGGGCGATGCGAAGAGGCGCGTGAGATACTGATGCCGGAGGTTGAACGCGGCGTGCGTCAGTTTCATCAGGCCTGCCGCTTCTCCTGTCGGACGGGTGAATATATCAAGATAGATATAACCATGCCCGACGAAGCCCTGACTGAGTATGATGCGTCCGCATATAATATAATATGCCATTCATTATAACGAGAAGGCTGTCGTTGATTCCGGCGAGAACGGCGGTGGCCTTCGTGTCGTCGAGGTTTTTCCCCAGCCGGCGGTCGTGGAGCGCCATCAGCGCGCGGGTCATCATGCGCATGCTCGACGAGACGGCGGCGTCGTGATCCCGGGCCTCGATACGGCGGCGGTCCTCGAGCAGGGGCAGGGAAAGGCTGCCGAGAAGGCCGGCGGCCTGGTCAGGCTCGATGCGGCCGTCGAAGGCGGTTTCGATCTCGAGGAGCCGGCCGCGGCGGTCCGGCGGCGCGAGCATGGCGTGCCGGAAGGCGGCGGGAAGCGGGAACAGGCTGGTCGAGAGCGGTTCGGCCCCTGAGGCGATGATCTCGCGGGAGTCGAGAAGCATGGCCCCTTCCAGGGGCGCGAGACGGGTCGCGAGTTCGGCGGGAGTCGGCGGTTTGCCGCCTTCGGCGGGACGCAAGCGATGGTAGAGGCGCTGGCGCCCGACGATGTTCGCCTCGATGCCGCCGTCAAGCCGCTCGAGCCAGGCCTGGGCTGCGACCCGATGCGCCTCGAGCAGTCCGGTTTTTTTCTCGTACAGGTAGAGTCCGGCAAGGATGCCCGAAACCGCCATCGGGAAGCCCAGGCCCAGGAGGAAGAGGCCCGCCAGCTTGCCGGTCACCGAGGTCTTCAAAGGCAGGCAGCCAGAAGCGATGCCCCACAGGAACGCCAGAACGAGCAGGCTGCCGGCGGCGTAGGCCAGCGTCAGTGCCGGGATGTATCTGCCCATGCCCGGGGCGGCGGGCGCGGCGGCCATGAGCACGATACCGCCCCGCACCTGACGGGCTGCCGACAGCATCGTTCCATACCTGAACCGGCCTGCCGGGATCTTCCGGAACAGCCTGCCGATGCCGGTGACGAGATCTGACGAAGCCGAAGCCGTTGCGTGGAACCGCCCATCGGGAAGCAGACAGGCGACGAACCCCCGTTCGGGCGTCGGTCCGTCGAGAGCCAGGCGCGGAATCGTGTCGGGCTCGAAGCGGTCAGGATCGACAAGGGCGAGAATCCCGGCGATGCGATCGCCCGGCGTCCCAGGCCGCCAGTCGAAGAACCCCTGTTTCGGAACGCCCTCCACCAGGGATTTTGGGTGGCGGAACGCCATCAGGCGGCGCGGCCGCCCGCGCAGCATTCCGGCAACGGTTTCGGCATCGTAGAGACGGGGGGCGGCGAGCCGGGCGAACTCCGGGGTGAACGTCGCAGGCTCGCTCCAGGGGCGTCGCACGATCCGGAACAGCTCGCCGATGACGCGAGATTCACTCTCGTCAGGGCTTCCGGCAGGCCGGCCGCTGCCGTGGAACAGGAAGATGCGTACCGAGCTGGCCGGGAACATCCGTTCGAGGCTCTCAATCTCGTCCCGGGCGGTTTCCGGCCGGGTTGTCGCGTGCATGCGGGCGAATTCGGCGTCGAAAATGCGTTCGAGGCACCGGGCATCCTGCACCGAGCCGGTATACCGCGTCACGGCTGTCTCGACGTCGTTCCAGGAGCTCTCCTCGCTCCAGCGATCCGTGAGGCCGATGGCGAGCCAGATGCCGCACCAGCCCAGCAGAGATGGCACGAGCCAGAAGGTGATGGCGGATCGGATCAGGCGTTGCAACGTCGTCATGCACGTGCCTCCCGCCTGCGTTCGAGCAGGAGGATGGTGCAGCTTCCACTCGAGGCGGCGGGGATGCGGTCGAACGGGGCGTCGGACATCCGCGCCGGGTTCGCCAGCAGCGCGGGAAGGATGTTCCGGACCAGGGCGTCACGTCCTCCGGAAACGGCCTGCCAGCTGCCTTCGGAGCAGACGGCGAGGGCTTCTCCCGGCGCGAGAAGCGTCATGCCGGTGTTGATGCCGTTCTCTCGAGATGCCCCGTCAGCACGGTGGGGCGCCACCGCGAATTCTCCCTGGAACGCCCAGTTCATGCGGCCCTTCGTGGGATCGTAAACGCCGGCGAAAAGGGCGGCGCGGCGCAGAAGGTCGGCCTGGCCGGGAAATCTGCCGACCAGTTCCCGGAGAAGAGTGCCCGGATCGAGGGCTGGCTCGGCCGCCAGGATCCGAAGCGCCATCTTTGTCATGGCCAGCACCAGCGCGGAGCCCACGGCGTGGCCTGGGACGCGGGCGATCCAGAGAACGCCGCGCGAGCCGCCGTTCCCGTCGTCGACGAGGTGGTGGTCGAAGATTTCCCCGCCAATGTCGGATACCGAGCGGGTCACGCCGCGGCACGACCAGGAGCCGGCTTCGAGCGGCCCAGCCGGGAACAGGTTTTCCTGGATGGCCCGGGCGAACGACAACTCCTTCATCTCGGCGAAGGTCTCGTTGAGGCCGTCTCCGATCTCCTCGAACTCGTCCGACGTGCGCAGATCGATGGAATCCGCGAATCGCGATGCGGAGAGATTTTCCAGGCCGCGGGAGAGCTCGCGAACGGGCGTGAGAACCATCGACACAAACTGCATGCCGAGGCCGACGCCATACACCAGGAAGACGGCGGCGAGGGCGAGAAAGCCGCGATACAGGCCTGCCATCGCCTCTTCGACGGGGCGCATGGGCGTGAGCAGAAGAAGATTGTGAAAGGCGATCAGCCGGCCGGGAAGCCCGGCCATCAGCATCGGATGGCCGTTCCAGGTGCCTCGGCGGGATTCAGGCGAGCCGGTCTGGGAGACGAGGACGTGCAGATCGAGCAGGTCGCCGGCCGGGCGTTCCCCAATCCGCTCCACGCGCTGTTCCTTGCCGGACTTTGGAAGAGCGATCAGTTTCACGGGAAAGCCGATCGTGTCGCGCGCCTCGCGGAGGTTGCGGCGCATCTGTGACAGGTAGGCGCGCTCGATGCGGCCCTGCTCGAAAAGGACGAAGAGAAAGCCGAGAATCGAGCCGTCCGGGGCAAGGACGACATCGGTGAAGGTGAACGCCGAGATTGCGAACTCGACCGGCGACAGCGCGCCGCGATTGTCCATATACAGTCTTGCATACTGCCAGCTCATATAGCTGTCGATATTTTCCGGCGGCGGCTCGGAGAACCTGGAGCTGCGCGAGCGGTGTTCGATAATGCGGATCGCCTGGCGGACGACGCTGGCCATTTCGCGTTCCTCGTCGGCCTGGAAAAGGCGCTTCATCGTGATGTTCCGGCCGAATCTGCTCATCACGCGGCCCTCTCGGTCGAAGAGAAGGACGGAGGCGACGGATTCGAAGGGCCTGAGTGTTCCGACCTGCCTCTCGACGCTGGCCCGGTCGCTCCAGACCGTTCCGAGTGCCGCGGTGACCCGTCGGAACCGGTGAGACAGGCGTTCGAGGTAGTCGTTCAGGCCGGAATCGATGTTCGCGAGGATTTCCTGCGCCCGGCTGGTTCTCTCCTGGACCATGGCGGCCTGGCGGGCATCGCGATAGACGGCCGATACGCCCAGCAGAAGCGCGCCTCCCGCGGTCGCGGCGAGGCCGAACAGCACGACGACGAGAAGGCGGATCGGCGGAGGCGGGCGGTTCGACATCGTCACGGCCGCGAACAGCACCAGGGCGGCAAACAGGAAGAGGCCGACGAACGGCATCTCCGGCCCGGCCCCGGGAAGCGGGGCGCAGCCGAACAGGACGAACCGGCGATCGAGGAGCCTGGTCGCGAACAGGCGTCTGCCGTGCGTGAACGAGTCGGACAGCCGGTCCCGGCACAGGGTGTCGCGCCAGGAGGCGGGCAACGGGCGCGGCCGGTCGGGAAGCCTGCCGAACGTGTCGATGACACCGAACCTGTACCGGGGGCCTGCCTTGGCCTGGATCTTCGCAGCGGCCACGGCAGCCAGCCGGTCGACGGCAAGCGAAGACGTATCGACGACGAGAAGAAGGATCACGGACTCGCTCGGCCTGGTGCGCGTGCGAAAGCTGAAGATACCGACGAGGCGGTTCTGGTGAAACTCTTCGGCGCCGATCATGATGCCGGGGTTTCGCGCCAGGAAGTCCGCTGCGAGGCCGACGCCGAAGAACGACTCGACGAGCTTGCGGTCGGACGGGCTCAGGCGACCCTGCCTGCCTGCCGCAATCCCCCGGATCAGCTCGAGACAGCGCTCGGAGATACGCGTCTTGTCGGTTTCACACCCCGGACGGGCCAGCCGCCGGCCATTCCTCGAAAACAGGTATGCGCGAAACACCTTTCTGCCGTCATGTTCGAGGAGAGGGGCGGGATTTTCACCCCAGACGATGCTGCGCCGGATCCGGCCCGCCCGCTCCTCGACCCAGGAGGAAACCTGGGAGAGGCGCGCGCCGTGGCCGACCATCCGTCCCAGTTCGTCGCGGCGTTCGGCCGCTTCCCGGGCGAGCGCCCCTGCATCGAGCCGCCCGATGATCCAGGAGACCGCCAGACAAGGCAGGATCAGTGCGATCAGGAGAGCCGCGCGCTGAAACATATCACTACATATATATCAATATCAGCGTCTCGCCTGTTCGCGCCCATTTCCTGCACGCCTTCCATTCCAGCGCCCGGAGGGGCGGGGTTGAAACCCGCCCTTGTGGCGCAACAGTGGTGTTTCAAGGCAAACGCTTTCCCATCGCAACATTTCGGAAGCCGTGGAGGACCATTTTCAGCAGTTCCCAGCCGTGGCTGAACCGGAGAATGTTCGTCTCGCCATACGTTCTTGCGAGATAGCGGATCGGGATGTCGACGATGCCGAGGCCGGTCTCGGCGGCGAAGAAGAGGAAGTTGAAATCGCCGAACGGGTCGCGGTTGCCGAAATCGGCGATCCAGCGCATGAGGCGCGGCCAGTCGTGGCGGGGAAACAGCTTCGTGCCGCACAGCGCGTCGTCCATCGGCGTGTCGAGCACGAAGCTCAGGAGTTTCGCGAAGCCCTTGTTGCCCAGCCAGTTCAGCGGCTGCATGGCTTCAGCCTCCATGGGATACATCAGCCGATTGCCGTGGATGAAGTCGCCGAGGCCGCGCGTGTAGGCTTCCACGAACCTGCCGAGCAGCTCGGGCGGGACGGTCATGTCGGCGTCGAGAACGGCAAGAACCTGGTGGCGCGCTTCCCGGAAACCGGTCAGAACGGCATCGTTCTTGCCTTTGCCGGACTGGCGGAAGGCCCGGACCGGAAAGCGCCATGCGTGTTGCGTCATCACCCGCCTGATTTCATCCTCCGTCCCGTCCGTCGAGTGACCTTCCACGAAAATGAGTTCGAAGGGGCAGCCGTCTGGCAGGGAAATGCGCTCGAGCAGCGGACGGATATTCCCCTTCTCGTTTCTCGCGGGCACGATGACGGAAACCGACGGATGCGAGGGTTCGGCGATGACGGGGCGCAGGACGATCACGTTGGCGACGCCGATCCAGCGAATGCCGGGAAGCACCGGGAAGAGGGAGTTCGCTTCCCGGGCGAGGGGGGTGTCGTTCGGAAGGTAGCCGACGGGCCTGATCCGGACCACTTCATACCCGGAAACCTTCGCGAGATGATGCAGGTTGTCGCGGGTGAGGAAGATCATCGAACGGTCATGCCTTCCCTGGAGGCTCTGCTTCGCGAGATACGCAAGATACAGGTAGGGGTTGTAGGACACCGCGACCAGGCGCGAGGTGCGGTTCAGAAAGGGCTTGAGGTCGGTGAGATACTTCTGTATATCCGTCTCGTGGTTGAAATGGCCGTTCAGGAGCAGAACCGTGCGCCGGTCGGCCTCGCCGGAAAGATCGGGCGGCGGGGTGCCCCGGGGGGCCGTCTGTTTCAGGGGGCATTCGATGTCGTCGAACACCTCTCCGCGATCGTGCGGGAAGGGATGGAGATTGATGGTGCGGTCGGCGTAGCGGGATACCGCGGAGACCTCCGCTGCGATCAACTGCCTGACGGATCGAGGAATCATGATGTTTCACCCTCCGGGAACAGGTTACCATTCCATGCGGACTCACGCTATAATCAGGCGCATGATGAAAAACCATGTTCCGCTTATTGTGCTCGTCATCGCATTGGCCGTGCTGCTGGCCATACCCGTGAAAATCCTGAGTCTCGGGTTCACCCCTCTGGACGATATTCGCGCGAACTGCGGCGTCATCGACTCCGGGAGGTCTTGGAGCGAATTTCTGGTGCTGAACGAGGAAACGCGCATCAGCATCCACGTTGGATGGCTGAACCTCTGGTCGGTGTTCCATGCAGTGACGGGGCGCGACAAGGAGTTTCTGCTCGTAAGCATGGTGGCAATCATGTTCTGGGTGGTCGCAGCCCTGCCGCTGTTCGCGCTGAACCGGCCGGAAGCCCTTCTCGCCGGCCTGTTTGCCTGCTTCACGGCCGATCCGGACTGGACGCGCACGCTTCTGGGGCGGCCGCACAACTTCGACATGGCGTTCATGCTGTTTTTCGGCCTGTGGGGGCATCGGCTCCGCGCGCGGCGGGCACCCTGGGGTGTCATGGGAGTGCTCGCGCTGTTTGCCGGTCTCGCCTCGTTTTCGCATGCCGTGTTCTATCTGTTCGTCATTCCGCCGGTGGCCACGGCGTTGTGTGGCGAATGGCGGACGTTCCGGCGATTGTCGCTGAGCGTCATCGGGGGTGTGTGCGTCGGCCTTCTCGCGACGGGACATGCCTGGGCATACGCCGTGCAGAGCCTCGTGCATGTCCTGCGGACCGTCAACACGCAGCTCCTCGAGCGACAACTGGCGATGGAACTCTGGTCGAACGCGATGAACCGGGAAATCGCACTGACGGTCATTCTTCTGCTCCTGTGGCGGCACGTCAGGGGGGCCTGGAAAATCGGGACGGTCAGAAGCCCGTTGTTCCTCCTGTGCGTGCTCTACTGGGTTCTCGGGTTCAAGGTGACGCGGTTCTGGAGCGACTGGGGGGCGCCGGCCGTGATCGCCTGGACGACGCTCGAGATCCATTCTTTCCTCCGGCGGGTGCAGGAGCCGACGTCGCCGGCGAGAATCGGAACCGCGCTCGCGTTCGGGCTTGCCCTGTTTCTCTTCACGACGGCCAACGTGCAGGATCGGTGGTCGAACGCCGACACCCTCCGGACCGTCGATATCTCGAAGCCGGAATACTCGGAACTGCTGCCGGAACCAGACGGAATCCTGTATCATCCGAATATGGGTTTGTATAATACATTAGTATATTCATATCCTCACGGCCGATGGAAATACATTCTCGGCGAAGAGTCTTCCCACATGCCCGAAGAGGACAGGGCGATCTTTCTGGAGATCCTCCGGGTCCGGCTCGCGCCCGACGCCTTCAAGCCGTGGGTCGACAAACTCCGGCCCCAGGACCGCATTGCAATCTACGGACGGAGCCGACCGCCCTATGACCAGTTGGTCTGGGCGAATCCGCTCGACACCCTCTGGATCGGAAGGCGCCGGGTGCCGTGAAGAAGTTCCGTTCGATACCGTGGAGGATCGTGCGCTCATTGGTTCTGACGGCGCTTCTGCTGGTCTGCGTCGTTCCTGCCGGCGCCGCCGGAATGCGTGATATCGCCGCGGCGCTCGAGGCCAACCCGCGGGACGTGGCGGCTCTGAACGCCTACGGCATCGAGCAGGCCAAGGCGGGCGACCTGATCGGCGCGATCCGCACCTGGCGGCATGCTCTCGATATAGCGCCGGATTATGTTCACTTCTATAATAATATCGGAAGCGCCCTGCGGCGCCTCGGGTATGCCGCCGAGTCGCTCGCGTGGTATCAGGCCAGCCTGCGCGTCCAGCCGACCTACTGGACCTGGTATAACCTTGGCCTTCTTCACGAGGACGGAAAACGGCGCGAGGAGGCCCGGCGGGCCTACCACGAAGCCCTGAGGCTGTGCCCGTCGTTCAGCCAGGCCGAGGAGCGCCTGTGGCGGCTGAACCGCGCGTTCGACGATGCCCGGGCAAAACCCCTCGTCACGGTGAAACTGCCGCCGGTCACGCCGGACGTTCCCGCAAAGCCGGTTGCCGAGCGGGCATCGGTTTCGTTTGCGCAGAAGCCGTCGCCGGTGCCTGTTCCGCCTTCACCAGAGAAACGGACTCCCGGGAAAAAACACGTCGAAATACCGGAGAAGCCGGAACCATTCGGAGAACCGGAAAAGCCGGAGCCCGCGGCAGAGCGCGAGGTGCCTCCGATGTACCAGCACCCTCTCCCGGGCGACTCCGGCGGCCAGGTGTTCCTGACATTCGACGGGGGAGCCGATGCCGACGGCGTCGATGCGATTCTCGGGGCGCTGAAGGCGCGCGGGCTGAAAACGACCTTTTTCCTGACGGGCCAGTGGGTGAAATCGTACCCGGAGCTTGGCCGGAAGATGCTCGCCGACGGTCACGAGATCGCGAACCACAGCATGCGTCATCCGAACATGGCCGCCTGGGGGAAGGACAAGATCGCCGCCGAACTGCAGAAAGCGGAACAGGCGATGCAGACGGTGCTGGGGCGGCGATTCGCGCCGTTTTTCCGGTTTCCCTTCGGGGCGCAGAACCGGCGGGTGGAGGCGATCGTCGAGAAACTCGGCTATAAGCCGGTCTACTGGAACATCGACACCCTCGACTGGAAAGAGCCCTCCGTGGCCTCGATCCAGCAGAAGGTCCGTTCACGTGTCCGGCGCGGCTCCGTCATTCTCATGCACGTGGGCAGCAAAACCGGGGCGAAAGCCCTGCCGCGAATGCTTGACGAGCTGCTGGGCCGCGGCTTCCGGCCGAGTCGCCTGTCGGATCTCGACCCCGCCGGCATTGCCGCCCTGCCGCGCGGTTAACCGCGCATCCTCAGGTTTTTTTCGTCGACCTTCGACTCGGCGAGGAGGCGGATCGCCTCTTCCGGGGTGTTCGCCACCGAGAACAGCGACATGTGCTCGGCCCGGATCGTCCGGCACTCGATCCCGTGCTTCAGAAGACTGATGAGAGGATTATAATATCCGTCGGTATTCATCAAAACGATCGGTTTCGCATGGCGGCCGAGCTGTTTGTTGACCAGCGTGTCGAACAGCTCGTCGAGGGTGCCCATGCCGCCCGGAAGGACGATGAAGCCGCCCGAGCGCTCGATCATCTTCGATTTGCGGGCCGCCATGTCGGGAACGACGACGGTTTCGTCCTGGCCGCCGGCGTTGCCGATGCCGTGCGCGAGCATGAACTCCGGCACGATGCCGATGACGCGGCCGCCCGCCGCCTTGTGTGCGTCGGCGACGACCTTCATGAGGCCGCAGGTGGTGCCGCCGTAGACCAGGTCGAGCCCGTTCTCGGCGAGAAGCATGCCGCCCCGGCGGCCGTCTTCACGGATACGCTCGGAAACGTCGGCGCTCGAGGCGCAGTAAATGCAAACGGCGGAAGGTTTCAGATGCTTTGTCATGAAGAGAGATCATACAGGCGCCCTTCCCGGCTGTCAAAACGTGCAGGGTCTCGAACGGCAAATCAGGCGGTTCTTGCCAGAGGGGGCGCGGGCCCGTATAATGGCGGCTGATCCGAACACCGATTCCAGCCAGACACACGACAGGAGCAGACCATGGCAGATCTCGACACCATCATTTCCCTGTGCAAGCGCCGCGGGTTTCTTTTCCAGGGCAGCGACCAGTACGGCGGCCTCCAGGGCACGTGGGATTACGGCCCGCTCGGGGTCGAACTGAAGAACAACGTGAAGCGGGCCTGGTGGCGCCGCATGGTCTACGAGCGCGACGACATGGAAGGCCTCGACTGCTCCATTCTGATGAACCGCCTCGTTCTCAAATACAGCGGCCACGAAGACACGTTCTCCGACCCGATGGTCGACTGCCGCAAGTGCAAGCGCCGGTTCCGCGCCGACCAGGTCGACCCGAACGAGAAGTGCGCCGAGGGCGGCGCCCACGACCTGACCGAGCCGCGGCCGTTCAACCTGATGTTCAAGACCACGGTCGGCCCGGTCGCCGACGAGTCGAACATCGCCTACCTGCGGCCCGAGACGGCCCAGGGCATCTTCGTGAACTTCAAGAACGTGCTCGACTCGACGAATCGCAAGGTGCCGTTCGGCATCGCCCAGATCGGAAAGGCGTTCCGCAACGAGATCACCCCGAAGAACTTCATCTTCCGCGTGCGCGAATTCGAGCAGATGGAGATCGAGTTTTTCGTGAAGCCCGGCACCGACGACGAGTGGCATGCCCGCTGGGTCGACGAGCGGTTCAACTGGTATATCCAGCTCGGCATCAACCCGGAAAACCTGCGCAAGCTCGCCCAGAAACCCGAAGAACTGGCCCACTACGCGAAAGCCACGACCGACATCCTGTATCGTTTCTTCCCCGATCGAGCCGACGAAAGCAGGCAGTTCGACGAGGTCGAGGGCGTCGCGAACCGCACCTCGTTCGATCTCATCAGCCACAGCAAGGGCGGCAAGCTCGTCCTCAAGGACGGCCGCGAGATCCCGAACGAGCACGCGGTCAACAAGTTCACGTGGTTCGACCACGAGACCAACCAACATATCGTTCCATATGTTATCGAGCCGTCCGCCGGCGTCGACCGCGCCACGCTCGCCTTCCTGATGGACTCGTATGTCGAGGAGACGGTGAACGACGACAAGCGCGTTGTGCTGCGCCTGCACCCCGAACTGGCCCCCATCAAGGTCGCCGTGCTGCCGCTCAAGAAGAACCACGACGGCATCGTCTCGACGGCGAAGGAGATCAAGAAGAGCCTGATGCGGTTCGGCTGGCGCACCGTCTACGACGACACGGCAGGCATCGGCAAGCTGTACCGCCGTCAGGACGAGGTCGGCACGCCGTTCTGCATCACCGTCGACTTCCAGACCCTCGAAGACAAGACGGTCACCGTGCGCGATCGCAACACCATGGCCCAGGACCGCGTCGCCATCGACCAACTCCAGGCCTACCTGGCCCCCCGCCTCGGCGCCTGCTGAGCGAACCCGATTCATGCGCGACCGTCGCCCTCGTCGGGCGGCGGCCGTCTGTCAGGGAACGATCGCTCCGCTTCCCCTCTCTCGGCCCGCCTGAAGAACATACCCGAACATGCAGGAGGAGCATCGTGATGTCATCGCGTGTCTGTCCGCGGTGCGGAGCATCTTTGAATGGATATTTAACATATATCATTCACTATTTTCAATGTTCCGGGAAGCCCGAGGCTGCGAGGAGACCGTCTCCGGCGCCGGGACACCCCGTGCAGGGCGGTCAGCCTGCGGCGAAGCCGTTGAAGGCCTTGTCTCACCAGGTTCCTGACCTTCCGGGTCTGATCGAAACTTCCAGGGCCGCCTTTTCTCTTCCGGCGGGGGGCGGTGCCTTCGAACTCGTCCTCAGGACGAGAACGATTCCGAAAATGAATTATACGGTGAAGTGCCTTTTCGTCGAGAAATACGGCGAGGATATCCCGCTTTTCGAATATCTCCTGGTGAGGAACGGAAAGGAAATCCCTCTGGTCACGGATTCGTCGTGGCGTCAGGAGGCCGCTGAAGCGATGTTCAGAAATCCTTCCGCATGGGCGGCAGGGTTCCCTCATGAAGGAGAACATCCTTCGGCCTTCGTGATACGAGGTCCCCTGGAAGCTTCCTTCTCCAGGACGATCTGCATCGACCTTGAAGGGGAAAAGCCTCCCCGCATCCGGAACGGAAAGGAATATGAAGGCGCTTTCCGGCTTCGCACAAAGGAAGGGGGGGAGGAGCTCATCGCGTTCAGGGCGGTGTTCGACCCCGGATCGGACCGGCAGGCGCCGCATTGGCTGGGCTTGCTATCTCGAAATGGCCGCCCCGTCCAGATCGCGTCGAAAGGGCGCAGCGTGACGATTTCCGACGGAGAACCCGCAAGGCGGGTCGGCACGTTCAACGACCCGCCCTCAGCCTGGTTCCGCTGCGGTGTCCTGGTGAATTCCTTCCTGAAACGGGGAACGGGAATCGATCTCGCCTGGAACGACGTGGACGGGTATGTCGGCAGGTTGTCCTCCGATGATTCCGGAGAGGTCTACAACACCGTGGTGTATTCGAGTGAGAATATTTCGCTGAGCCTCGTGGAAACACTGGAGAGCGGCGCGTATGAGGAAAATTCGTCGTGCGACCTCTCTACATGACCTGATGCGAGGGTCGGCGCTACGATCGGCGCGTGAAGGATCGGAACCGGTTTCCCGGGAATCGGCGTCCGGCGGAAGAACGCTTGTCCACGGTGACGTCCTGAAGACCGCTTCCCTCCTTCGGAAGAAAAAATATCGAATAATATATTTAGACCCTCCGTTCCTGACGGGAAAAACGAGGGTGGGGACGCGGGCGGAGTGGAAATATCCCGATTCGTGGCCCGGTCGGCTTGCGTCCTATCTTCCCTGGCTGCGCGAGAGGCTGGAAGCCGTTATTCCGCTGTTGATGCCGTCCGGGAGCCTGGTGCTGCACCTGGACTGGCGCACCGTTCACTACGCGAAAGTGCTGCTGGACGAGTTGATGGGCGAGGATGCCTTCGTGAACGAGATCGTCTGGCATTACACCGGCGGCGGCCGTTCCCGGAGCAGGTTCTCGAACAAGCACGACACGATTCTCTGGTATGCCGCGGGCGGAAAGCCGTATTTCGACGCCGACGCCGTGCGGGTTCCCTACAAGGCCGACTCGGGCTTCCTGCTGCGGGGCGTGACGTCGAAAAGCGGGAAAAAATACCGGGCGCACCCACTCGGAACGCCCGTCGACGATGTCTGGGACATCCCGATCATCAACCCGAATTCGCCCGAGCGGGCTGGCTATCCCACGCAGAAGCCGCAGGCCCTGCTGGAACGGATCGTGAGCGCCCTGAGCGCGCCCGGGGAAGCGGTCGCGGACCTGTGCTGCGGGAGCGGCACGACGCTCGTCGCGGCCGAGCGGCTCGGCAGGGCGTGGGCGGGAGGCGACATCTCTCGCGGAGCCCTCGAGTGCGCCCTGGAGCGGCTTTCCGATGCCGGTTGCCGGAGCGAACAGATCACGATGCGATCCTGATTCCAAATTGTCTGTTGGGGCGGGTTTCAAACCCGCCCCTACGGGGCAACATCGCGTAATTTCGAATTCTGCGAATTCCGGCGATGGCGTTCCGGGGTCGGGGGAGGATCGTGGTAGAATGGAGAGAATGACATCGGGTTCGTCTCTGAGCGAAACCGGTCGAACAAGGAGGAGAGGACGCATGTCTGAAGCCCGCAAACGAATCCTGGCCATGCTTGCCGAGGGAAAGATCACTGTCGACCAGTCGGAGGAGCTGCTTGCCGCTCTCGAACGGGATGAAAAGCAGAAAGTCGGTGCGCAGGAGCAGCAGCCGTCTGCGCCGACGCGGCCCCCGCTGGCGGAGGAGATCTCGAAATTCGCCGACAGCGTGCAGAAAACGATGCGCGATGCGATGCGCAAGATCGAGCCGCCCAGCCGGGAACTGAAGACCCGCATGAAGGAGTTCGGCGGCTGGATGCAGACGATGGTCGGCTCTGCGTTCAACGACTTCGCCCACATGCGCGGCCAGCCTCTCGACGGCGTCGAGATCGACGTCGACCTCACCGAGCCGGCGGCGGTTTCCGGATGCCGCCGGTGCCGCATCGAGAACCTGTTCGGCTCCGTGCGGGTCCTCGAAGGCAGCGCGTTCGCGCTGAAGGTGCGCGGGCGGATCAGCCGCTCGGCGCTGGGGACGATCACGCCCACGGTCTGGTTCCGCGAAAACGGGATCCGGATCGAGCACGACACGGCCGTCATCGGCATCAGCCGCTCCGCGCCCGTGAAGGCGATTCTCGAGATGGAGTTGACGCTTCCGAAAGGTATTTGCCTTGATATAGAAACGGATACGGCCTCCGTCAGGGTCGCCGGAGCGTTCACCGCCGGCCAGATCCAGACGATCAGCGGCGACGTCGTGTTGCGCCACGTCGAGTTCGACGATGGCGGCGTCGACACCGTGAGCGGCGATATCTCCCTCGAGAGCGGCGCCGTCCGGGGCAAGCTTCGGACGACCTCGGGCAATGTGATCCTCAAGGGCGTCCGGCTCGCGAACGTCGGCATTCACAGCATTTCCGGCGACGTGCTGATCATCGACGCCGACGTCGGCGACGCGACGGCCGTGACGGTCGAGACGACGTCGGGCGACGTGGCGATCGAACGGGCGCAGGGCCCCTGGAGCCGCATTGACGCCGGCACCCGAACCGGCGACATGGAAATCCGCTGGCAGGGCGTCTCGAAACAGGCCGGCGGTGCCGGGACGGTCGCCGAGTCCGGCGAGGCCGGCGCCTCGTTCAACGTTCTCAGCACGAGCGGCGACATCACCTTCGCGTAAGTGAATTGAAAAATACTACTACATATATCAGGAGATGCATCTTGTGAAAAAGTGCCTCGTTGCTCTGTTGTGCGCCACTCTTCCGCTTCTGGTCGCCTGCTCGGGCGGGGACCCCTTCAACCCGTCTTCGGGAGTGACGTATAGCGGCTACCGGTTCACGACGTATACGACGCCGGCGGACGTGCGCGCCGTCGCAGGAAACGCATCGTATCTCTTTGCGGGAACGGGGAGCGGCCTTTACCTCGGGAATCCGACGACGACCGAGCCCGGCTTTGCCAGGGTGGCCGCAGCGGGATTCCCCGTCGACGCCGTGACGCAGAGCGTCAACGCCCTTCTGCTCGAAGCCTCGGGCAGTCTCCTGATCGGCACGGATAACGGTCTCTATCGATGGAATGCCGACGGTTCGGTTGCGGCCGTCAACGGTTTTGCCGGTCTGAAGGTCACGGCATTGACCGAAAAGAAGACGTCGACGGAAAAGATTCTCTGGGTCGGCCTTTCCGACGCAACGGCGGTGAAAACGATCGCGAGGCAGAAGGACGACGGCGCGTTTTCCTTCTACGGGAAAGCGAACGGCATGACGGCTTCCCGAACGGCCATGATCTACTGTGACCCCGACTCAACCCTGACGATCGTCTGCGGAACCGGCGAGGCGGCGGCAAGCGGCCTGTTCCAGTTCGCCGACTCCTCCGGATTCACCAGGCTGACGACGCCGCTCGGCGACGGGGCGAATTTCTTCACGAAGAAGGACGACGTCTGGTACGCCGGCGGGAACGGCGCCGGGATCGTGTATAAGTCCGGCACGAATGACTGGGCCCAGCTGGCGACCGGATTCACTTCTTACGGCATGGTCGACCGGGTGGCCGACGTCTACAGGGAGACCTGGGTTCCCACCAACGCCGGATTGATGCTGTATCTCGACATGGGAGAGCCCACCACCTTCAACCTCGCGAATCGCCTGACGATCAACACCTGCAGCGACGTCGAGGTTGCCCACGGAAACGTGTGGATTGCCCATCCCGCCTCGGGAACCGTGAACGGCGGCATCAGTCGGGCCGTTTTCACCGGAGAGTAACCATGCGGTGACCGGCACCGTGAACCGGGTTCCGGGGCCGGTCATGTTTCATCATCGACGGGGGCATCCATGGATACCGTATCAGCCATTCTCTTTGTACTCGTCATCACCGTGCTGTTCACGATCGGCGCCAAGATCGGGCTGTATTTCAAGAATCGCGAGATCGCGATGATCCGCGAACAGTCGGAGCGCGAACTGAAAGCCGTGAAATCGGAACACGAGGGAGCCCGCGCCAGCCTGTCGGAGGACCTCTACAAGCAGTCGAAGCGCATCGAGGAGTCGTTCAAGCAGAAACTCGACGAGAAGGACGAGCAGATCCGTTCCCTGCTGGCCGAACTCGAGTCGCTGAAGGCCTGGAAGCAGGAGATGGGTCTCAAGTTCGCCGAGTTCAAGGGGGCTTCCCAGGGCAACTCGCAGATGCTCATCTACAAACTTCTCGAGCACAACCAGAAGCTGAACGCGACGCTCGTCTCGAAATGGGGCACCATCGAAAAACAGCTCTCCGACGATTTGAAGCGCACGATCGACCAGCTCGGAAAGATGTTCGCCGAAGCCGAGGCTCTGCACCGCGACGGTCTCGAGATCATCTCGATCTACGAGTCGCGCCTCCCCGAAGAGATGAAACGCCAGGTGCGGGAAGAAATGCTCAGGCTGCCCGGCGGATCGGGCGTTCCCCAGCTTCCGAACGGCTGAGGCCCCGGCTCATCCGGCCATTCCCGGGAGTTTCGGCGTGCGGGGCCGCTTCGGGGGCCACGGAACGGAAGGCGAGCCGGGCGGAGGCGGGGTGAGGACGTCGCGAAGGATGGCGCGCACGCTTCGGTCGAGCCCGGGAGATTCCGAGGCTCTCGGTCCCGCGACGTTCAGGACGGCCGGGCGTATCTTCTGAAGCCATTCGATGAGCGCATTGCGCGCGGCCTGCAGACGCCGTGCCGAAAGATCGATCACGAGGCAGGGGCGCTTCAGCCGTTCGGCGAGACGGACCGTCAGCAGAGTTCCGCCCGCAGGCTCGCCTCGTGTGATCACCAGTGTGGCGTCCGAGTCGCGGATATTCTGGCGCGTCCGCTGGGGATACGCCGCCGTTGCCGTCTCGACGACCGGATACCGGGCCGGGATCGGGCCGCGGGCGCTGCGCCTGCCGGCGGGACACCAGCCGCCCGCTGGAATGCCGAGTTCGAGGGCGACGTCGAGCGCCGCCCGGTCGACACCGGTCTGTCCGCCGGATATCAGGCGTAATAATATATATGAACTATTATATATGTTTTCTGCCATATTGGATATCGAAAAACGACGCACCACGGAGTCACGGAGACACGGAGAAAATCTCGATATTCGGGGAAATTCCGGGCACATCGCGATGCGCCCGAATTTCTGTAAATACTATCGTATAAAGATTTCTTTGTCTCTGGTATGTGTGTTTCACTTTGAGAACCAATCCGCAGATGACGCTGATGAAGCAGATTTCGCAGATGCAATTCTGAAATCCTCCTTCCCCTGGAGTTTCCGACCCCTCGCGAAAAAAGCTCGCTTCAGACGTTCGTTCTTATCTGCTCTTCATCAGGGTTTCCGATCTCTGTGCCTCGGTGTCTGGTGAAAAGGTCTTCATGTGTCTCTGCGCGGTTCGTTTTTTCGCAGATCGGCACTTTGACGCTTCTCAGGCGATGGCGAGGCGGTAGTCGAAGATGCGGTCGGGCCACTGGCCTTTGTCGAGAGGGGAGAGGCCGAGGCGCTCGAAGAGCTGGTTCAGCAGGTCGAGGCGGTCGGGATGGCAGGCCGTCATGCGGTGCCACAATTCGCTTCTCGTCTCCGGTTCAGCATTCAGGAACAACTCGCAGGCCAACTCCTCCGATTCACATGAAACAACGGTGTCGAGCGTGTGGTGCGCGGTTCTGGCGGCAAACTCGTCTCCGCACGCGAGGCCGGTCATGACCCAGAGGTCGTGCGGGCAGAGATCGACCTTCTGCCGCTGAGGACAGTCAGGACACGCGTGAACAGCATCGGATGCAGTGTTCCCGATGTTGTCGGCCGACGTCCAGGGACGTGGACAGCGGGGAGCAAGGCAGACGAACAGGCCTTCCGGCAGGGACGGGCGGATGTACCCGGTTTCCCGTGCAGCGTGTGTGCAATCAGCGTTCGGTCGGGATTTTGGGCGCAGTGGACATTGGGCGCAGCACATCATGATCGATATCTCCTTCATGCGTTCATCGAGCCGGCGGTTGTGCGGCTGGTCGTGACCCAGGGCTGGGGCGGTTCGTGGTCGGGCGGGAAGAGGAAACGTCCGGCGTAAGGGTTTGCATACAAGGCTTCCATATACGCATCTTCGCGCGGACCAAGGCCCTGGAGCGAGGGAACGGGCGAGAGACCGGCCGCCGCGAACACGGGGTTGAGCATCCAGAGAATGCGCGGCTGAAACTCGTGAAGGCGCTTCCAGAAGGTACGGCGAAGTTCGGGAGTGGCGGCATGCAGCAGCGACAGGAGGAGCGGCCGGTCGCGCCGGAGACAGGCGGTTTCGAAGGTGTGTTCCGCGAGCCGGATTGCGAGGGGGTGCTCCTGGTAGAGACGGCTGATGACGAACTGGTCCTGGAAACACCGCTCCCGCACCGTGAGGGCGCAGTATCCGTCGCGGCATTGGTGGCCGGATGCGGAACAGACTGGGTTCGGACAGCGCTCGACGGCGTTTCCGAGAGTCGGGTGAAACGGGCACTCGTTGCAGCACATCATGTCGTTTATCCTCCGTTCGGCGGTCATCACCCATACATCAGCCGACCGGTCGGGTCGGGGAAAAAAAAGATGAAAAAATCTTTGGGCAGCCGCTATACTGTGGTTCACATACCGTTCGAGGTGAGGATCATGCGGGATGCGACGCTGGAACAGGCATTGTCTTCGTTTCTTGCCGCTCCGGAACGCGGCATCGACGGGCTGTTGAGCGCGTTCGGGCCTTTCGTGATGGACCAGGCGCGGTTCTGGCAGCGCTCATGCCTGACGTTCACCGACCGGTGTCGCGAGATCCTGACCGAGCTCTTCCTGATCCTGATCGAGGACATCCGCGTCGAGAAGGTGAGCCGGCCCGAGTCGGTTCTCTCGTATCTCAATCTGAGATTGCGGCGGCTGACCCGCCCGGCGCCATCCCGTGCGACCCCCTTCGGCCTTGCCGATGACCTTCCCGACAGCGGGCGGTGCGGTTTCACTCCCCTGCGACTCGAGATCGTGCGGGAGTTGGCCGGGTGTACGAGATCGGCGCTCGTGAACGATCCGCACGAGGCGACGCGCCTGCTCGAGTTCCTGTTCATCCATATCGCCCCAGACCTGGCTTCCGCCTCCCGGTTCCTGGCCGTCGCGTCAGGGGCACAGGCCGAGTCGCGCCTCGAGGCCGACAAGAAGAGACACCAGGCGTTCACCCGGCAGCTGCGAAGCAGATTCGAGTCGATGAGAAGCGGCGACTGGCGCGACGTGTCGACCTGGTCCGGCGGTGAACGGAGTCATCTCGCATGGCGTCTGATCAGCTTCACCCGGCACGAGCGGTCGACGATGGGCGAGCCCCTGGCGACCGCCGTGGAAGAGTGGCGCGACGATCGGCAGCCATACCGGCACGAGGAAACACGCGCCGCTCTCGTGGCTCCGGCGATCGGTTCCCTCGCGGGACTGTATCCGCCCCGCCCCGGCACTGGTCCGCATGCGGCCGGCGAAGCCGCCGCGGCATACGGGGAAGCGGCGGATCTCGACCCCCTGCTGCTGCTGCTCCTTCCCACCCGGCCATTCAGCGTGGGAACCTCCGGATACCGGCCCGTGCATCTCCGCCAGGAAACCGCCTCGTATGCCGTCGAGAAGTCCTCCATCACCGACGCCGCCGAAAACGGGGAAAACGCGGCCCAGGCGTATCTCGAAGCGGCGGATGCCGTCCGGTCCTGGTTCTCGAGCGTCGCCGACAACCTGAGAAGGCGCTGAACATGGCGAACCGGGCGACAAGACCGCGTTCGGTGAGAGCTGGCAATTGCGGTTGCGGAAGTCTGCTGCTGGCGATCATACTGGTACCGGTCATCACGGCGCATCCGGTACTCGGGCTGATCATCCTGTTCTTTCTGCTTTCGTCGAAAAAATGATCGTTTCCCGATGCTTTGCGGAGCGGCGGAAGGTGATACAATACCCCTTCCCCCGGCCGGGCGGAAAACACGTTTCAGGAAGAATCCCGAACCATGTCAATTATAGCCGGCAGTATTGTTGAATTCGACAGCAAAGAACGCACCCCCGCGATGGGTGTCGTCCTGTCGGTTTCCGCGAAGGGCGTCAGAGTCCTTCTCCTCAACCGCAAGGAAACGACGGTCACCGAGCGGAGCATCCTCCATTCCGGCGGTCCGTCGCGCGTC
The DNA here is from genome assembly GCA_964389325.1 of uncultured bacterium. Taxonomy (GTDB): domain Bacteria; phylum Muiribacteriota; class Ozemobacteria; order Ozemobacterales; family Ozemobacteraceae; genus MWAR01. Next base: position 29,488 of record CAYMEN010000021.1, read on the forward strand.
GGGGTCTCGGACCTGGACGCCGCGTTCGAAGGCGCCCAGCGCATCGACCGGAAGCGGGCGGAACTGGCCGCCGGCATCGATCTTGCCGGCCTGCACGCGCTGCTCGCCGAAGACCAGCGGCCATACGCGCTTCACGAGCTCACCGAGTTCCTCGTCAGCCCGACCGACGACGATTTCGAGGCGGCGGTGCTGCGAAGACTGCATGCCGATCCCTGGTATTTCAAGGCGCGCAAGGAGGGCTGGGTCCCGGTTCCGGTCGAAGAGGCCGAGGCGGCCGTCGCGCGCGAGAAAAAACGCCTCGAACAGGAACGCGAGGATGACGAACTGGTTGCCGCCCTCAGGCAGCAGCCCAGGCCCGGGCAGCCCCTTCCGGAAAACATCGCCGCCGTCATGGACCACCTCGTCAGCGTCGCGGTGTTCGGAAGCGAGGCGCCCGTCCCGAAGAAACTGTGGGATGTGCTGGAGCGGGCCGGCATCGCGCAGGACCGGAAGCTGTTCGCCTATCTCGTGCGCATCGGCGTGTTCGAGCCCGACGAGCATCTGTTGATACGAAAATACCGCATTCCGACGGCGTTCCCGGAGGAAATCCTCGCGGCGGCCGGGAAAATTGCCGCCCGGCCGGCCGATCCGGCGAACAGGCGCGACCGGCGCGGCATTCCCACCTGGGCGATCGACTCGGAGGGAACGCTGGACCGCGACGATGCATTTTCGATCTCGCCGGACAAAGATGACGGCTTCATTCTCGAGGTCCATATCGCCGATCCCGCGACGTTCATCGCCCCCGGGGAGATCCTCGAGCATGAGGCGTGCAGGCGGGGAGCCACCTTGTATCTCCCCGACGGCAACATTCCGATGCTGCCCCCGGTCCTTTCGGAAGAGGCGCTCGGTCTCAACCAGGATGCGGACCGTCTCGCGCTCACGGTGCGCATGCACTTCGGTCCTGGCGGGGAGACGGTCCACACGGCGATCGAGGAGACCGTAATCCGCGTCACACATGCGACAGATTATATATCTGCCGATAAATTATACTCCGCCGGCAACGGCGACCTCGACGCGGCGGTCCGGCTTGCCGGCCTGCTCCGCTCGCGACGGCGGCAGAATGGTGCGCTCGTCTTCGAGCGGCAGCCCGAGCGCAAGATCAGCCTCGACGGCGACCTCGTCAGTCTGGGGTGGCGGCCGGTGAACAGCCCGACCCAGGACATGGTGGCCGAGTTCATGATCTGGGCGAACCACGTCGCTGCCGCCTGGTGCCGGGACAGGGAGATCGCATGCCTGTACCGCATCCAGGACGCTCCCGACGAGCGGGTCGAGGTGCCCGAAACGTTCGAACCGGTCGCCTTCTTCGCGGCACTCCGGAAATTCAAGAAAACCGTCGTGGCCGTCCAGTCGGGAAAACACTGCGCGCTCGGCATCGAGCCATACTGCCAGATCACCTCGCCTCTTCGCCGATACGGCGATCTCCTGCTGCATCGGCAGATCAAGTCGGTGCTGGCCGGCGGTGCCGCGCCTCTCGACCGGGAGGGCCTCGAACAGGCAGCCATGATGGCCGAGGAGGCCGTGCGCACGAGCGAAGAAGTCATGAGACATCGCGAGTGGTATTATTTGTTAAAGTATTTGAAGCGGGAACAGACCGAGGGCCGCGACACCTCTCCCGGCGTCGTCGTCGACGTCGGCAACAACGACCTGACGGTGTATGTCGAGCGGACGGCCGACTTCCGGCACGCGAGAAAGCCTGGATTCGACGTGGTGCCGGGGCAGCGGCTGACGGTGCGGTTCCGGCAGATCGATCCGTTCGACGGCATCCTCCGGATCGACCTGGAGCAGGCGCATGAACCTTCTTGAGGGTTCCGGAATGCGCCGGCGCGATGCTGTCCCGATGCTTGCCCTCACCCTGGGCGACCCGTGCGGCATCGGGCCGGAGATCGCCGCGAAAGCCCTCCCGGATGTTCAGGCCCGCATTGCCGGCAGACTCATCGTCGTTGGGCCGCGCGCCTCGATCGAAGCGGCGCATCGTGCCGCCGGCCTGGCCATCCCACGCTGGGTCCCCGTCGGTCGCGATGGGGCCTTCGATCAGGCTGCTCCGGGCGTCAGGCTTCTCGATACCGGCCAGCCCGGTCCGTTCACGGCCGGCGCGATCTGCCGCGAGGGCGGGGAGGCCGCCGTCGCCGCGATCGAGGCCGCGCACGCCCTGTGCGCCGCGGGAGTCTGCGCCGGCATGGTCACCGGGCCGATCGGCAAGGAGGCCATCCGGCTCGCCGGGTCGCGCTTCTCGGGGCATACCGACATGCTGTGCGCGCTCGCCGGCGTCGCCGATACCCGCATGGCCATGGTCTGGGGCCGGTTCCGGGTCGTGATGACGACCCTGCACGTCGCCTGGCGCGACGTTCCGGCGCTGCTTACCGTCGATGCGGTGTATGAGACGATCAGACTGGCGCACGAGGCCGCCGCGACGAAGCGTGTCCCGCATCCGCGCATCCGCGTTGCCGGGCTGAACCCGCATGCCGGCGAACACGGTCTGTTCGGCGACGAGGAACAAATTGCAATAGTTCCAGCTATAGATAAAATCCGGCTCCTCAATCCGAACGTCGACGGGCCGATCCCGGCGGACAGCCTGTTCAAAGCCGATTACCGACGCACGACCGCGTATTTCGTCGCGCAGACCCACGACCAGGGCCTGATCGCGATCAAGGCCCTCGGCGGCATCCGGTGCGTGAACGTGACGCTCGGCCTGCCCTACGTGCGCACTTCCGTCGGTCACGGCACCGCATACGACATCGCCGGCCGGGGCATCGCCGACCACCGCGGTCTCGTGGCGGCCATCGGGGAGGCGGTGCGACTGGCGAAACCCCTTGGTATTCACTCTCAATCTTCCGGAGAGAACAGGACGCAATGACACTGCTTGACGGACTCGTCTTCCTTCTGCTGCTGTGCGGCTCGGCTTTTTTTTCCGGTTCCGAAACCGCGCTGACCTCCGTGTCCGATGCCGGCCTGGCCTCGCTGGCCGACAAGGGGGACCGCCGGGCGAAACTGGCGCTTTCGCTGATCGCCTCCCGCGGCACGGTCATCGGAGCCCTGCTGATCGGCAACAACATCGTCAACACCCTGCTGGCCGTCTATGCGGCGACGGTCTTCGACGCGATGATCCTCACCTCCCCGCTTCCGCCGTGGATGGCGCCGGTAGCCGCGTCGGTTCTCTCGATCACCGTCCTGCTGATCGGCGGCGAAGTGCTGCCCAAGAATATCGCGATCCGCTTCAATGAACGGATCACCCTGTGGATCGCGTATCCCTGCCACTATCTCGTGAAGATGCTGAAGCCGATCCTGGCGGTTTTGAACCTCGTGAACCGGCTCGTGCTGCTCGTCATCGGCACGCCGAAGGACCGCACGGGGCCCTCCGCCGACGAACTCCTGGCGCTGGTCAGGATGAGCCAGAAGGCAGGCATCATCGACCCCATGGAGCGCGAACTGATCGGCCGGTCGATGTTCCTGAACGAGACGATGGCGAGGGAAATCATGATCCATCGGACGCAGATGTGCGCGATTTCGGAAACGGCGTCGCTGGATGAAGCTCAAAATATATATTCAAAAGAATTGTATTCCCGCCTGCCGGTGTATCGAGAAAGCCTCGATCAGATCGTCGGTATTCTGAACATCAAGGAAGTCTTTCGGTTCGATCATCTGCGTGAGACGTTCCGCATTCCCGACGTGATGAGTCCGCCGATCTTCTTCCCCGAAACCGCCCGGATCGGCGTCATTTTCGACAAGATGCGACAGAGCCACACGCACCTGGCGGTGGTCGTCGACGAGTTCGGCACGACATCGGGCATCATCACGCTCGAAGACATCGTCGAGCAGATTTTCGGCGAGATCAGCGACGAGTATGACCAGGGCGCTGCCCGCATCCGCTGGGTGAACCCGAGGGTGTTCGAGGCCGAGGGGCGGACCGCGATATCGGAAATCCAGGATGAACTGAAGAAGAAAAAGCTTCCCGCGCTGAGCGAGACGCTGTGCGAAGACGTCGAAACGCTCGCAGGGATCGCGCTTCGGCAGACAGGCCGCATCCCGGCTTCCGGAGAGGTATTCACGGCTGAAGGGTTCAGGTTCCACATCCGCAAGGCGACGGGGCAGAAAATCCAGGTGGTGTCGGTGCGGGTTCCCGAACCGGGGCCGGAAAAGACTCCTGAGAGCGATCGCGACGGTGCCGGTGCGCCATCGGGAGACGGTGCCTGAGGTCACTTCGGTGAAAAGAGCGTAGCCGTATGGCCAGCCTGGTTCAGGGAAATGTCCGCACGACGTTGTTCCGCACGGCTTTTCCCATGCTCGCCGGCACCTTCGCGATGACCGCCTACAACTTCGCCGACACCTGGTTCGTGGCCAGGCTCGGAACACTGCCGCTCGCCGCGATGGGGTTCACGTTTCCCGTCGTCATGCTGCTGACGTTCACGGCAGGCGGCATCGGCACGGGCGTCACGACGCTGACCTCGCACGCGCTGGGCCGCCAGGACCGGGAAACGGCTTCCAGGCTGGTTTCGCACGGGGTTCTCCTGACCATGCTCGTCGCGGGCATGCTGTCGGTTGCAGGCTACCTGAGCATCGTGACCATCTTCACGTGGCTTGGGGCCGATGCCGCGACGCTGCCCCTCATAGGGGAATACATGCGCACGTGGTATCTCGGCGCCGTGGCGATGGCGCTTCCGATGATGGGAAACGGCATTCTCATCTCGCTCGGCGACTCGAGCGCCGCGAGCAGGTTCATGCTCCTGGGGCCGGCGCTCAATGTCGTTCTCGACCCGATCATGATCTTCGGGTTTCTCGGCTTCCCCGCCCTGGGAATGTTCGGCGCCTCTCTCGCGACCGTTCTCTCGCAGTTTGCCGCGACCGTGTGGCTCTTCCGCCTCTTGTCCGTGAAGCACCGGCTTCTCGATTTCAACCTCTGGAAGGGCGGCGGGATTCTCGGATCGTGGCGGCGGATCCTTGGATTCGCCGTTCCGAGCATCATCAGCATGATGCTCATGCCCATCTCGTCGGCCGTCATCACCGGGCTCATCAGCCGTTTCGGAAACGAAGCGGTCGCCGCCTGCGGAGCCGCGAGCCGCATCGAGATGTTCGCGTTCGTCATTCCGATGGCTCTCGGGATCTCGCTCACCCCCTTCGTCAGCCAGAACTTCGGCGCCCGCCGGCTGGACCGGATCAGGGAGGCGAAGAGTCTCTCGACGCGCTTCGCCCTGGTGTACGGCGCATGCGTTGCGATGCTTTTCAGCCTCGGGGCCCCGCTGATCGCGGCGGTTTTCACGGACGATCCGAAAGTGGCGGGGATCCTCGTTTCCTACGTGCGCATCATCACCTGGGGCTACGGCATGATGGAGGTCCACCGGTACTGCGGTTTCATTCTCACGGGCATGCACCGCCCCATCTCGGCCACGGCGCTGAATGCCATCCGCATCCTTGTGCTGCTGCTGCCGCTGTCGTTTCTCGGCGCGTGGTACGGCGGCATTCGCGGCGTGTTTGCAGGCCGCCTGGCGACCGACCTGCTCGTCGGGAGTGTCGGACTGTTCTGGGTGACGAGATACGTTCGATCCGCCCAACCCCAGGCTGCATAAACCGTGTAACATGCCCGCCGTGCCGGGTGAGGCAAAACGATGATCCGGAGCCGCTTCGGCGGTGAAATTCCAGCTGCGCCTTGCCGGTGTGGCTGTCGGTGGCCGATACTGGGAAGAGAGATTTACACATACTGGAGGCACCCATGAGGACACTTGTCCGTTTTCTGCTGCTGGTAACCGTTTGCGTATTCCTGCTCCCGGCGACTGCCGGGGCCGAGATCCTTTCGCAGAGTTTCGATCACAAGCTCGGCATGAACCAGGCCGCGCAGAGCTGGGAACACCGCATCGATCTTCCCGACGCGATGGCCCAGAAGGCCATCTCCTTCTGCCGGCGCTCGCTGACCCTGAGCGGCAAGATGACGATCGAGCGGGAAGAGCTGACCCCGACCTACTACTACGTCCGCGTCCATCTGCCGAAAGCGGTGTTCGGAAGCAAGGGCTCGCTGAACGTCCGGCTCGAAGCCGTCGAGAACATGCCCCCCTGCACGCCGGTGGCCCGCCCGACCGGCCTCGCGCTCGCGAAGAACAGCAATCCGACCGCCCCGACCTTCACCTGGAACGGTCTCGGGAAGTTCGCCGCCGTCACGCTATACGACGTCACCGAGAACAAGACCGTTTTCGAGCGGATCGTGCTCAACTCCCGCTCCTGCGAGATGGAGGAAGGCCGCCTTCCGATCGACCATCACTACAAATGGGCCGTGTGCGAGAGCGACGAGTGCGCGCGCTACTCGCCCGAGGCGCAGGCCGGCTTCCGCCTCGAGCTCCGCACCGAGCGCTGCTGGACCTGCAACGGGTACGGCTGGGTCCGCTGCAACACCTGCAACGGAACGGGCATCATCGTGGTCCAGGGCCAGAACGGCCAGCCGGTCCAGACCCTGTGCAACTGGTGCCGCGGAACCGGCCGCCAGACCTGCAACATCTGCCTCGGCTCCGGCCGCGTTGAGCGCCCGATCGCCATTCCAGAGTGAAGAAGTAACGAACCACAGTGACACGGAGACACAAAGGAAAAATATAGAGAAAAGCATATAATTCATGCTTGAAATCGGTCGGCCCCCGGTGAAAACCTGGGGCTGATTTTTTTGCGGTATGGTATGCTGGGCTCCATTTTCGCAGGCGGCTCGAACTGCGGTATCGGGAGAAACGACATGACGTTCGAAGAAGTGACGAAAGAGCTGGAGCTCCTGTTCCCTGACTGTTTTCAGAAGATCGAAGATGCCGAGTTCAGGGAGCTGCGCTCGATGGATTTCCCGGACGAGCTGAAGAAGTTCTACCGAAAGCACAATCCCGTGAAACCTCTGGACGTGGGACGGTTCAGGCTGCTGCCCCTGAAGGAACTCATCGATCTCAACGTCTGGGACGAATATGGGGAATTATTCTATCAGCTTGGCCTGAGCATCGTGGGCGAGTCGGAAGACGGAAGCCTGTACTGCCTCGATATGGCTGGCGAGAACGCGTCGGGCGGCAAGGACGTGCTGCTTGCCTCGCGCGACATCGAGATGGCGGCAGCCGACCTGAAAAAGGCGAGATCGAAAATGAAGTTCCAGGCTTCGAGTCTCGGGGAACTGCTTGCCAAAGAGATCGCCTTTTGCCGGAAGAAGAAAGCCGCCCGGGGATGAACCCCGGGATTCCCCGCTGAAACGAACCGGGGGCGGTCCGATCGGACCGCCCCCGGTGGTGATTTGCGACGGCTTCAGTAGTGGTACTGCAGCTGGCCTTCGAGCCGATAGTCGTAGCCGAAGAACATGTCGTTGCTGAGCGCGATGGGCGCCGCCAGCGTCAGGGCCATGCCTTCCTTCACGAAATACCGCAGGCCGAGCGTCAGATCTGTGCTGCGACCGTTGTTGACGCGATTGTAGGCGTTCACTTCGCCCATGAACGAGAACGACTCGTTCGCGAGATACTCGAACCCGACGTTCACGAAGACGCCCTCGTGATCGGTGTTGCCCGATCCCGCCTCGTAGCCGCAGTTCAGGTGGAAGTTGCCGCCCTCCTTGCGCTTGGTCGAGACACCGCCGAACAGCTCCCAGGCGTTGTCGTTCTCGGTGTTGCCGATCGCGCGGTCGTTCGTCGGGAAGATAGCCCCGAAGCCGAGACAGGAGGCCATGTTTTCGTTCTGCGAGGAGAACTTGAGGCGGAGCGAGGCGTCGCCCATGCCCGAGTCGGTGCCGTCGCGGAAGTTGTAGGTGATCGGGGCGTAGATGTCATACGACTCGAACGGCAACTGCATGCCGATCTCGAAGTCTTCGGCCGAGTAGGTGAGGGCGATCGGGAACTGGTAGTAGTCGCCGTCTTCACCGTTGACCAGGCGGGTCCCGTCGCGCTTGACGATCTTGTTCCAGATCACGCCGAACGCCGTCGAGAACTTGCCCTTTCCAAGGGGATAGGCGGCGATCGTGTGCACGAGGCCCGTCATGCCGTCGAAGTTGACCATGCGCTTCGAATCGTCATCCTTCTTCTCGGTACCGGGCAGGATGACCGGCGGTAACCCCTTGTCGGAGTAGAGGACCTGATCGTTGCCACCGGTGACGGGGGGCAGTTGGAGGGCCGGCGGCGTGTAGGTCGGCGTTTCGATGGCCGGGGGCGCATAGCTCCGGACCTTGCGTTTCCGCTTCGTCACGGTCTTGCCGACGGAAGGGATCACGATCTTGCGGCCGACTTTCAAGGCGGCCGGGTTGCTGATGCCGTTCGCGGCCGCGATCTTCTGCCAGTATTTCGTCGATCCGTAGAACTTGCGCGAAATCGAGCCGAGCGTGTCGCCTTTCCGGATGGTGTAGCTCTGAGATCCGCCGGAATTGCCCGACGAGACGGCCGGGGCCGGCTCGTCCTCTTCCATGCCGTCAGCTTCGAAGGAGCCGTCAGAGGCGTTTTCACCCGAGACGAACGCGATCGCTTCGTCGGACGTATCGTCGCTTCCGCTGATTCCGAGGGTTGACGGATCGATGAGAGGCGGGTCGTGCGTGGGCGGGGCCGTCGAAACGACGTCCAGGTCGTATGCGTCGGGATATTCCTGCGCTGCCAGGGGCGATGCCTGGAGGTGCAGGGCGAGAAGTCCGGAGAGCAGAATGAAGCTGAGTGTGCGGTTCTTCATGGAAGGCCGTTCCTTTCCACATTGTCACCGGCGCCCCGCCGTCAGGACACGGAGCGCGACGAACGATAGGTATCCGGATCAGGTATCGGCACACCATTGCCGAATGTTGAGAGGGTTTCTTGCCGGAGTTGGTCGGGAGCCGCGTTTGACTGGATGGGATGCGTATGCTAGAGTTCCTTGATTCAAATAGCCTTCTGACAAAGGACGGCCCACGTGAAAAAAACGTTCGTCATCGACACCAATGTCATTCTGCATAGCCATCAGGCGCTGTTTTCCTTCAAGGACAACGATCTCGTCATTCCGCTTGGCGTCATCGAAGAGCTCGACAGGTTCAAGGGGTTCAACGATGAACGGGGCCGTGAGGCCCGGTCGGCGTCGCGCGAGCTCGATGCCCTGCGCCAGAAAGGGCGGTTGTACGAGGGCATCCCCCTTCCCTCGGGCGGCAGCATCCAGGTTCTGCTCGACAGCGAGATGGAGATCCCGTATGGCTTCGACAAGGGCAAGGTCGACAACCGCATTCTCGCCTGCGCCCTGTTCCTGAAAAAGCAGGACAGAAACGTCATCTTCGTCAGCAAGGACATCAACGCCCGCATCAAGGCCGACGCGCTCGGTGTCATCACCGAAGATTTCAAAACCAACAAGATCAATATCGATGAACTGTACTCCGGCTGGCGTGAGCTGATCCTGCCGGCGAAGGAGATCGAACGGTTCCTCGCGGAAAAGTCGCTCGAATACAGCCAGGACGAGCTGTATCTCAACGAGTTCGTCCTGCTGAAGGCCGCCGAGAACGAGAACAAGACGGCGCTCGGCAAGTTCTGCGGCCAGACGAAGAAGATCATCCCGCTTTATCACCAGAGCGCCCGTCCCTGGGGCGTCGAGCCGGCGAACCTTCAGCAGAAGTTCGCAACCGAGCTGCTGCTGTGCAATGATATAGGCCTCGTGACCCTCGTCGGCCGCGCCGGAACCGGGAAGACCCTCCTGGCGCTCGCCTGCGGCCTCCAGAAGACGATCGACGAGCACGTCTACCGCAAGCTGCTCGTCAGCCGCCCGATCATGCCGCTCGGCAAGGACATCGGTTTCCTGCCCGGCTCGAAGGACGAGAAACTGAGCCACTGGATGCAGCCGATCTTCGACAATCTCGAGTTCGTGATGGACAAGCTGTACAACAACTCCGACGACGTCGACAAGAAGATCAAGTTCCTGATCGAGTCGCAGAAGGTGCAGATCGAGGCGATCACCTATATCCGCGGCCGCAGCATCCCGAAGCAGTATCTGATCGTCGACGAGGCGCAGAACCTCACGCCGCACGAGGTTAAGACGATCATCAGCCGTGCCGGCGACGGCACGAAGGTCGTTCTCACGGGCGACCCCTACCAGATCGACAATCCCTACCTCGACAGTTCCTCGAACGGCCTGAACTTCGTCATCGAGAGATTCAAGAACAGCTCTCTTTTCGGCCACATCATCCTCAACAAATCTGAACGGTCGTCGCTGTCGGCGCTCGCATCAGAACTGCTATGACCCCTGCGGAAACGGCCGTCCGGCGATCCGGCCGTCGGCCTCACGTTCCCCGCGTCCCGCGCATTCTGTGGCGGCGCAGGGCACTGACGTTCATCGAGATCATGATCGCCCTGGTCATCCTTGCGGTCACCCTGCTGCCGGTCTTCAACATGATCCATAAGGGCACGGAGGATACCGATCTCACCGCCTCGCAGGCCTTCGCGATCACCAAAGCCTCCGACGTGCTCAATGCCGCGCTCGACAATATTCCATTCGAAATACTTCGCATGGGAAACCCAGGGTATCTGAGCATCTCGAACCTTCCCGCTTCCGAGTATTCCAGATACGACGCGAGCTGGCTCGAGGGAATCGCGAAGATGTTGTTCCCGGGCTCGACGGCCGAGGGGGGGCGCGGCTATCCCTGCCGGGGGATCGTCACGGATCCGCGCGGCATCAGCTATCTCGTGACACTGTATGTCGAAGACCTTGCCGCCCCGTCCGCCCCCGCCGGCACCAAGCCTGAACGCACGCAGATCGGAGCCGGATTTCCCGTTTCCGCTCCGACCGATTTCCCCTCCGTGAACGAACTGACCTTCTCGTTCCTGCAGAACCCGGGACGGCTGGCCGACTCGAAGTGGTTCCAGAAATACAACCCGTTCACCACGACCGCCATGGCCCCGCGATGGGAGACGGAGCTGACGGCCGACAAGAAGGGGGTCGCCCAGCCGGCCGACAACATCTACAGGGACGAAGGATACGATGCCGGCGATGATTCCCCGCGGTTCCTCAATCCCACCGCCGCCCGGTACACGCAGCGGATGTCGAGCGAGAAAGTGAACTATACCGATGACGATACATTCGCGTTCTGCACGATGAAACGTCTGATCGTCGAGGTCCAGTGGAACATGGACAAGCGGAAATACAAGAACCCCGATTCGGACAGCCCGGACATCCAGCGGGTCCACCTGATCACGCTGAAGGGGGACATCAACCGGTGACCACGAAACGCCGCGGCCTGGCCATCGTCATCGCGCTGTTCTTCGCGTTCTGCCTGATGATTCTCGTCGCCTCGATGTTTTTCCAGCACCGAAACGTGGCCGGCCATAACCGGCTCAACCTCCAGAACCAGCAGGCCTTTTTCGCGGCTCGCGCAGCCATCCAGCACGTCCTGCTCAAGGCGAAGCTGTTCCCGACGGAGTTCTACGATGCCGTCGAGTTCAGCCAGGGCAAAAACCCGCTCTGTGACTTCTCGGAAATTCTCGGAACCGACGCCCAGGGCAGGCAGGTGTTCAAGCCCCTGCAAGGCTTTTCGGGCGTATATTACCGCGTCCTGCCAAACGAGGAGCGCGACAAGAACGAACGACCGAAATTTTTCTACATGCAAATGGAGGGGCGCGACGACACCTACATGCGCATGGGCAGCTTCTACAACCCCGACTACCGCTACCTGGCGCCGGGCATGGCGCAGGCCGACATGCGCCTCCGGTATGTTCAGCCCGTGAAACCCGATCCGACCTGGAAGGCCGGTAAATATCTCGATTACTATATCCGGGACTGCACCAACATGCTCAAGGATGGAAAACACATCCAGCCGGCCCTCGAGACGAACATCAGCCCCACGATCGGCAACGCGAAGAGCTGGGCCCTCGGAAAAGGATCGGATGGATTTCCCTACACGATGTGTTATCGTGTCACGAAGGTGAACATCCACGCCATGAAGGAACTTCGCCGCTACAACGAGGAAGCGATCGAGATCGAGGTCGAGGGAAGCATCATCGACTTCAAGGGTGAGCGCTTCACCCAGGTGCAGAGGAAAATCCAGAAGATCACGCGGTCCGGAAAATGACGAACACGCCCTTCAGCACGAAATCCGCGATACGCCGGGAGCAGGCGGGTCGCGGGTTCACCCTGCTCGAACTCATGATCGCCGTCGCGATCCTGGCCATCTTCCTCTTTTTTTCCTACAAGATCTTCATCGGCGGCTCGAAGACCGCGGGAAGGGCCCAGTGGACGAACTCGGCCGTCGATGAGCTGCGCATCGCAACGGGATTTCTCGGCAAGGAGATCAAGAGCACCTCGTATCCGACGACTCTCCTTCGGGACGGCATCAGCGATCCGTCCGACAATTCCGATGCTGCGGTCGCGCGGAAATACTTCGTCAAAATTCTCGCGAACCGGCAGGAAATCTCCGCGCCCACCGCCGGGGAGAAGAAGAAACTCATGACATGGGTTTCCTGCCAGCCGGAAAAGCCACCCGCGGCCGGCGTCATCAGGGAGTTCACCCTGTGGTTCGAGGGCCGGCCGAATACCCTGACCGGCGTCGGGGATCTCTACGTCGAGACTGTCAGCAAGAAGTTCACGACGGCCGCCCCCCTGTATGCCAAATCCGGCCAGCTGAATCTCGTTGATGACGGACAGCCGGGCAGGAATACGCTCGTTCGCGACGTTGCCTGGATCAAATTCGAGGCGCCGGGCCCGCTGCCCTCCGGGGCGACGGAGTTCCAGCCGCTGAAAATATCGATCCACTGCGTCTATCCCAAAGATCCCAAGGTGTTCAAGGACAACTCGACGATGGCGACGCCCAACGTCGGCCTTGAAACGCTGACGTAGAAAGTTGCAGAATTGGTTGACGACACATGGCAAAGCAATGGCATCAGCTTGAAAAACTCGATCACAAATCGCTGAAGAAGCTTCAGCAGGACCGCGAGAAGCAGGCCCTGCTGCAAAAGCAGGAAGCCGACAAGAAGCGGGTATACATCATCGTCGCCTCCATCGTCATCGCGATCGTGTGCGGCATCGTATTCCTGTCGATCCTGCGGAACCGCGCGGCGGAAAAAGCCTACAAGGAAGAACGGGAGAAGATGTACTCCGTTTCCGTGGCGGAAGTGAAAGGCCCGGTCATGGGCCGATCGATCGGCGACTGGGAGAAGATGTCGACGGGGTTTGCCTTCGATGATGAGTTCACGTTCAAGGCCGACAAGAGCGGCCAGATGTCGGTCAAGCTGCAGCTCGACAACGTCGTGAAGCTGGCATCGATGTCCGAGATGACGGTCATGAAGGCGACGCTGCACGAGAAGGAAAACCGTGTCGTCAGGGAGTCGGTGAAGCTGAGCCGCGGCGAGCTCACGGCGGCGATCTCCCTCGACGGCCGCGATCTGCTCGAAATCGAGTGCGGTGGCATCGTCGCGAAAGGCGCTTCCGGGCTCTTCAAGGTGCTGTACAACCAGACGAAGGGAATGGGCGAGGTCGTGGTGAAGAACGGTCTCGTCGAAGTCCACAGCAAGAAGAACGCAAGCCGTCGCGTCAAGGTGTCCGGGTTCTACAAGATCGTGTTCGATGCCAACCAGCTGGGAAACCCGACCCAGGCGAGCGTCATTCAGTACGACTGGCGCTGATGCGTTTCCATGATCCGCATCGTCAAGGCCCGCGTCCATAACCTCAAGGATCTGACCCTCGGCATTCCCCGCAACGCGCTGACCGTCATTACCGGCGTTTCCGGCTCGGGAAAGAGTTCGCTCGCGTTCGACACGATCCATGCCGAGGGGCAGCGGCGGTACATGGAATCGCTCTCCTCCTATGCCCGCCAGTTCCTCCAGCAGATGGAAAAACCCGATGTGGAGAGTATCGACGGGCTGTCGCCCACGATCGCGATCCAGCAGAAGACGACTTCGCGGAACCCCCGATCGACGGTAGGCACCGTCACGGAACTGTACGATTATTTCAGGCTCCTCTTTGCCGCCGTTGGTGAACCTCACTGCCCCGAGTGCGGCGCGAAAGTCACCAGCTCGACCCCCGCCCAGATCGTCGACGCCCTGCTCGAATACCCGGCAGGAACGCGGTTGACGCTTCTCTCTCCGGTCGTGCGGGGCCGCAAGGGAGAATACCAGAAGGTTTTCGAGGAACTGCGCCGCGAGGGGTTTTCGCGGGTGCGTGTCGACGGGCAGCTCCGTCTCCTCGAGGATGAACTTCCCCGCCTCGATGCGAAGCGCGCGCATACAATAGAGATCGCTATAGACAGGGTTTCCCTCTCCGGCGGCCGGGAGGAAGCTTCCCGGCTGACCGATGCCGTCGAACTGTCGTTCAAGATGGCCGACGGCCAGCTTGTCGTCGTCCTCGAGAAGCCGGACGGGCCGAAGGGGCAGGAGATCCTGTTCAGCGAGCGGCTCCGGTGCGGGAGGTGCGAGATCAGCCTGCCCGAGATCAAGCCCCGGCTCTTCTCGTTCAACGCGCCCTACGGGGCCTGCACGCACTGCTCGGGTCTGGGCAGCCAGCTCGTCGTCGACCCCGACCTGTTCATTCCCGACAAGAGCGTGTCGCTGGCCGACGGCGCCCTCAAGGCGATGGGCACGGGCGAGGAGACGATCCTCGGCCACTGGCTCAACAGCCTCGCGACACATTACGGCTTTTCGCTGCACACGCCGGTCGAGAAACTCCCGAAGAAAGTCATGGATATCCTGTTCCAGGGTTCGGGAACGGACGAAATCGAGGTGTTCTACGAGGGCCGTCGCATGTCGGCGACGTTCAAAAAGCCCTTCGAAGGCATCATTCCCATGTTCGAGCGGCGGTACCGCGAGACACCGTCGGACGAAGCCCGCGCCTGGTACGAGCGGTTCATGCGTGAGCTCCCGTGCCCAGAATGCGCCGGAAAGCGTCTCTCGCCGGCCGCCCTGGCGGTGACCGTTGAGAATCTCAGCATTCACGGGCTGACCCAGCTGTCGGTCGGAAGCCTGGTGCGGTTTTTCGAGAAGCTCGCCCTGACCGAGCGGCAGGCGTTCATCTGCAAGAAGATCCTCGAGGAGATCCGCAGCCGGCTGAGGTTCCTGAACGACGTCGGTCTCGATTACCTGACGCTCGCGAGGCCGGCCCACACCCTGTCGGGAGGCGAGGCGCAGCGCATACGCCTGGCGACGCAGATCGGATCGGCGCTCGTCGGCATCACCTACGTGCTCGATGAGCCGAGCATCGGCCTGCACCCCCGCGACAACCGGCGCCTGATCGACACGCTCAAGAGGCTGCGCAGCCTCGGCAACACCGTGCTGGTCGTCGAGCACGATCACGAGATCATGCTCGAAGCCGATCACCTCGTGGATCTGGGCCCCGGAGCCGGGACCCAGGGCGGGCGGCTCGTCGCGGAAGGAACCCCTGCCGAGGTCGCGGCGGACCGGGAGAGCCTCACGGGCCGTTTCCTGGCCGGCATCGAACGGATTTCGCCGCCTGATGCGCGTCGCAGAGGGAACGGAAAGGCGCTCACGCTCAGAGGCGCGCGACATAATAATTTAAAAGATATAGATGTCGCGTTCCCTCTCGGGAAACTGATCGCGATCACCGGGGTCTCGGGCTCGGGCAAGTCCAGCCTCGTGACGGACACGCTGTATCCCCTGCTGTCGAATCGCCTCCTCAAAACGCATCTCGACGTCGGGGGACATGCGGGACTCGACGGGCTCGAGCATATAAATAAAGTTGTTAATATAGATCAAGACCCGATCGGTCGCACGCCGAGATCGAACCCCTGCACCTATACCGGCCTCTTTTCTCCCATCCGCACGCTGTTCTCACAGACCGTCGAGGCGCGCTCGCGGGGCTACACGCCGGGCAGGTTCAGCTTCAACGTGAAGGGCGGCCGGTGCGAGGTCTGCGAAGGCTCGGGGCAGATCCAGATCGAGATGCACTTCCTTCCCGACGTCTTCGTCACCTGCGAAGCCTGCAAGGGGCTGCGGTTCAACGACGAGACGCTGAAGGTCCACTTCAAGGGGAAGAACATCGCCGACGTGCTCGCGATGACCGTGAACGACGCGCTCGCCTTCTTCGAGGCGCATTACGTTCTCAGGCGAAAGCTCGAGACGCTTCGCGACGTCGGTCTCGGGTATATCACCCTCGGCCAGGCCAGCACCACGCTGTCCGGCGGCGAGGCGCAGCGCATCAAGCTCGCGACCGAATTGTCGCGCATCGCGACCGGCCAGACGTTCTACATCCTCGACGAGCCGACGACGGGGCTGCATTTCCAGGACGTGCGGTGCCTGCTTGGCGTGCTCGCGCGGCTTGTCGACAAGGGCAACACGGTGGTCGTCGTCGAGCACAACCTCGACGTCGTGAAAACGGCCGACTGGGTCATCGATCTCGGCCCCGAAGGCGGCGACGCCGGCGGCCGCATCATCGCCGCCGGCACACCCGATGAACTTGCCGCGAACCCCGCGTCCATGACCGGCCGCTTCCTGGCCGAGATCCTGGCCCCGGCTTCTTCGCCAAAGCCCAAAGCGGAAAAGCGCGGCCGCGGGAGCAGGTCCGTTGCCCGCTGACCAGCCGCCGACACAGCAAGCATCGTTCCTGACGCGTCGACCGGATCTGATCGTTCTTGCAGCGTTCATCGCGGCCGTCGCAGCCGGCGCCTTGATGGACCTCTTCCAGTGGGACGCCGAGGTCTACTTCTGGGCCGGCCGGGCATGGATGAATGGCGGCGATCCCTACGACCTGATGCTTCTGACCCGGATGACGGGAAAACAGCCGCTGCCGTTTGTCTACCCGCCGACGGTTTTGCCGTTCATCGGTGTCTTGTCGCTTCTGCCTCTCCCGGTCTTCCACCTGGTGTTTCTCGCGGCGAAGGTCGGTGCGCTGGCCCTGCTGATCGGATGTTGGAGGCGGATCGTCGGGGAACACGCTGGGAGCCTCGTCTGGTTCGCGATGCTGGGGTTTCACGGGGCCCTCTTTTCCGACCTGGGGGCGGGCAATATCGCCGTTTTCGAGGCACTTCTCGTCTGGCTGGCCCTGGAAGCCTGGATCGACGGGCGGACGGAGCGGTTTGCCGCCCTGATCGTTCTCGCCGGCCAGCCCAAGCTGGTGCCGCTGGCGTTCATCGCCCTGCTGACCTGGCGTTCCCCGCAGCACCGGCAAATACTCGCCGTTTCCATCGCCTGTCTTGCTGCCTTGATGGGGGGGCTGGTCGCGGTTGCGCCCGATGCCTGGGCCAGGTTTCTTTCGCTGGCCGCGGCCATCGACGAGCGAGGTTTGAATAACCCGAGCCAGGCGGCCCTCTGGCGGGACCTGCTGGGAATCACGACCGGCACCGTCGCTTCCGGGAGAGGGCTGATTCCCTACCTGCTGGTCAGCCTTGCCATCGGCCTGGCAACCTGGACGATCGGATATCGCTCGTCGGGCGGAGAGAGGAAAAATCGCCGACAGGCGGCCTTTCTCGCGGTTCTCGCGTATGCCCTGATCGTCCCCCGGTTCAAGAGTTATTCCTATCTGCTCCTGACACCGGCAGCCATCGAGGCGTTCGGGGCGATGCCGTCTTATAAAATGATGAAATATATTTTTCTTGTGTCGGGCCTCATGCCATTCATGCCGTTCTCGGAACGTCTGCCGCTCGCGATCGCCTACATTCCGCTCGCATGGGCGGCCTGGTTCTGGTGGGTGCTGCTCAGGCGCGAGGCGGCGGCGGACCGGCAGGCGGCGGTGTGATATCCTGATCGGTGCCCGGCGTGCCGGAGCGAGACAGGCAGGGAGAGACGATATGGGCCGCAAGAACGGTGTGACCTACGTGTGCCAGACGTGCGGACAGAGCTACAGCAAGTGGCAGGGCCAGTGCGGCGGGTGCGAGGAGTGGAACACCATCGTCGCCGAGGCCGCGGGCCCGGCCGGCCGGCCGACAATGCACGATTTCAAGTCGGGGGCGGCGAACCTCGCGCTGTGCCAGTCCCTCGATGACGTGAAGGCGGAACGGGCCGCCCGCTTCGCGACCGGCTTCGACACTTTCGACGAGCTGATCGGCGGCGGTCTCGTTCCCGGCGGCATCACCCTGATCGGCGGCGAGCCCGGCGTCGGAAAGTCGACCTTCATGCTCCAGCTTGCCTCGCGGCTCGGCGTGACGATCAAGCCCATTCTCTACATCTCGGGCGAGGAGTCTCTGACGCAGATCAAGCTGCGCGCCGACCGGCTCGGCATCGGCAACGGCAAGGACATTTTCCTCGTTTCCGAGCAGAACATCGACGCGGCGCTCGGGGCCGTGATGACCTACCAGCCGCGTCTGCTCGTCATCGACTCGATCCAGACGGTGTTCACGCCCCAGCTCGAAGCCACGCCCGGCGCGGTTGCCCAGGTGCGCGAGTGCGCCGCCATCCTCACGAAGTTCGGCAAGGATCGCGGCCTGCCGGTCATGATCATCGGCCACGTGACGAAGGAAGGCGCGATCGCCGGCCCGAAGGTGCTCGAGCACATCGTCGACACGGTTCTCTACTTCGAGGGCGAGATCAACTCGAATTTCCGCATCCTGCGCGTGTTCAAGAACCGGTTCGGCGCCACGGGCGAAGTGGCGGTGTTCCAGATGACGGGAAACGGCCTGATGCCGGTGCTGAACCCGTCCGACCTGTTCGTCAGCCGCCATCGCACGGAAGCGCCCGGCGTCGTCGTGGTGCCGCTTCTCGAAGGGTCCCGCTGCATCCTGGCCGAACTGCAGACGCTGGTGACCCACTCGTTCCTGTCGATGCCGCGCCGCGTGGTCGCAGGCATCGATTCGAACCGTCTGCACCTCGTGCTCGCCGTGCTCGAAAAGCATGGCGGGCTGAAATTCTACAACCGCGACGTCTTCGTGAACGTGGCCGGCGGCCTGCGGCTCAGCGAGCCCGGCGGCGACCTCGGCCTCGCGATGGCCCTCGTCGGAAGCGCCTGGGACAAGCCGGTTCCGCGCGATCTCCTGATGGCCGGCGAGCTGACGCTTTCGGGCGATATCCGGCCGGTCTCCGGCATCGAACGCCGCCTTGCGGAAGGCCGCCGGTTCGGCTTCACGCGATTTCTGGTCTCGGAGGCCGGAGAGCCCCCCAAGGGCGCCGATATCACACGCGTCCGCACGATTGCAGACGCCATCCGTTTCGTCTTCCCGGGCGGCCGCCCGGCGGCGCCGCCGGCCAAAACCCAGGGTGAGGAATGACGTCATGAGCGGAAGGTCGCTCTGGCCCGCCATCGCCGTGGTATGTCTGGTGGTCGTGGTGGCCGTGGCCGGCTGGTTCGACAGCACCGCGGCGAACGGCATCTTCGTCTACGCGCTGGACGACGCCTACATCCATCTGACGATCGGCAGAACGCTTGCCGAACACGGGGTCTGGGGCGTTTCTCCCCGGGAATTCTCCTCCGCCTCCTCGTCACCCCTCTGGACGATCATTCTTGCCCTCTGGTGCCGCGTTTTCGGGGCAAGCGATCTGGCTCCCCTCGGATTGAACGTTTTCTTTGCCTGCCTGCTGATCGGCGTCAGCGATTCCCTGCTGCGCCGCTCCTGGGAAGGCTACGCCGGGCGGCCGTGGCGCCGTTTCGCGTTCCTGTGCGCGCTCATGTTCGCGATTCCGGTGCCGGCGCTGATCCTCTCGGGAATGGAGCATCTTCTCCACGCGTTGCTGGCGGTTCTCTTCGTCCAGAAGGCGGCGGAGTTCCTCTGGCCGTCTTCCGATTCCTCGAAGCCTTCCGAGGGGTTCTTCGCGCTTTCGGCAATCGCCGCGCTCACGGTTGCGACACGGTATGAAAGCATGGCCCTGGTTGCCCCGGTCTTCCTGGTGCTGGCCTGGAGGCGAAAGTGGAACGAGGCCATTCCCCTGGTCCTGGCTTCCCTGCTCCCGGTGGTTCTGTTCGGAATATATAGCCTTTCGAATGGAATGCCCTTCGTGCCGGCCTCGATCCTGGTGAAAACGGTCGGGCTTGCTCAGGGGCTCCCGGCGTGGCTTTTGTATACGCCGCTGGTGAAAGCCGCCATGCGGATCCTGGTCTGCCCGCCCCTGCTGGTGATGATGACGCTGGGCGTCTACGCACTCGTCCGCGCGAGACGGAAAGCGGCGGGCGTGCCGTTCCGGTTTGCCGGCGCCGCTGGCATCTTCGCCCTCGCCTCGCTCATCCATGCCGAATTCGTGGGCGTCGGCTGGTTCTACCGGTATGAAGCCTATCTGATCGCGGTCGGGATGACGACCGCCCTGCCGGCGTTCGTGAACGATTTCCCGGTGCTCGCGTCACAGAGGGACGAACGGCGGAAACTCCATGCATACATCCTCTATGCGCTCGTCATCGTGCTGTTCTGGCCGTTCGTCACGCGGTCGGTGCTGTCCCTGGCCGATACACCCCGTGCGTATCGGAACATCGGCGACCAGCAGATGCAGCTGGCACGGTTTCTCGCGGCGAAGGGGACCGGGAAGACCGTGGCCCTGAACGATATCGGGGCCGTCGCCTATTACTCCGGCACCCCCATGCTGGACCTGTTCGGACTCGCCAGCCCCGAAGTCTACCGTGTCAGGATCCGCCACGAGTATTCGACGGAGTCGATCGACCGGCTCGTCAGGCAGGCCGGCGCGGAAATGGCGATCCTGACCCCCCACTGGTACAAGGTGTTTGGCGGTATTCCCGCCTCCTGGACACAGGTGGCGACGTGGAAGATCGAAGACAACGTCATCTGCGGCAGCGATACGGTCGCGTTTTACGCGATCGAGCCCGATGCCCGGGAAGACCTGGAACGCAGGCTGAAGGAGTTCGGACCGAGCCTGCCGCCCGACGTGACGGCGGCGTTCACGGGCAATCCCGCGAGGTGACCGGCTAGGCGGGGCCCCAGGAACACCAGGGGCTTCGGGCCAGGCTGGAGTTGAAATACCGAGGGTCGCCCGTCACTTCCCGGCCGGCCCAGGGGGGGAGTTCGACGTGAACGTGCTCGTCGGGAAGTTCTATTTCCGCAACTATTAAACCTTCGTTCTCGCCCGCGAACTCGTCGATCTCCCACTGCCTGCCGGCGAACTCGACGGTATACCGCGTCTTCTCGACCAGCGGCTTTTCACAAAGGTTGTCGAGCATTTCCCGGGCGTCGGCGGCGGGGATCTCATACTCGTATTCCGCCCTGGCCGCGCCGGCTGATTCCCCCTTGATGGTGAGAAACCCGCGGCTGCCGGCGATTCTGACGCGGACGGTCCGCTCTTTCGCCGCAGAAAGATATCCCTGGCGATAGAATACGCCCCGGGCGCCCGCGCGCCACGCGTCCCCGGTGACCAGAAACTTCCGTTCTATTTCGATGCCCATATCCGGTTCCAATTGTGGCAGGAAATCCGACGCAGAGCAAGAGTTTCCTGTTGCAATTGCCGGCCCGTCACGGTACAGTGAGGGCTCGGACGCACCCGCCGACGCGGTAGGAAACATGCTGAAGACGATCGATCGCTATATCTTTGCCGAGCTCCTGCAGCCGTTCCTGTTCGGAATGGCGTTTTTCGTCGCGATCTGGCTGATCGACCTGATGATGGAGCTGATCAACCTCATCTTCACGAAGGGCGTTCCCCCCTCGGTCGTCTTCCTGTTCTTCGTCTACAACCTGCCGCCCACCCTCGTCATCAGCTTCCCGATGGCCATCCTGCTCGGCACGCTCGTCGCGTTCGGCCGCCTCTCGTCCGATTCCGAAGTCATCGCGATGAAGGCGGGCGGATACAGCTTCACGCGCATCGCGATGCCGGCCGTCATCGCCGGGATCGCCGTCACGGGGGTCACCTTCCTGTTCAACGAGAAGGTGGTGCCGGTCGCGAACGACAAGTTCAGCAAGCTGTTCCGGCGCGAGGTCACGCTCAAACGGCCGCTTCCCAAGATCGCCGCGAATCGGTTCTTCGAGGCCGGCCCCGGCCGGAAGTTCTTCGTCCAGGAGTTCGACAAGGAAACCCGCGATATGTTCGGCGTCATCATGTATGAAGGCCAGGCGAAGAACTACCCGCGGGTCATCGAGGCCGCGAAAGCACGGATCTCCGACGGGAAATGCGTGTTCTGGAACGGCCGCATCTCGGATCTGCGCAGCTCCGGCGCCGATTATCACTACACCTACTTCGACACCCTCGATTACCCGATCGATACCCACTATGTGAACCCCGATGACGTGCCGGACAACAAGGACCCCCGCCGGATGAACCTGGGCGAGCTCTACGCCTACATCCAGGACCTCCAGGGGAAAGGATTGACCGGCAAGGCCCTGAAACAGAACTGGATCGAGTTCTGGACGAAGACCTCGATTCCGTTCGCGAGCCTGATTTTCGTCCTGCTCGGCGCGCCGCTCGGCACCCAGACGAGCCGCTCCGGCACCAGCATCGGCATCGGCATGTCGGTCGTCATCATTTTCCTGTACTACGTCTTTTTCGCCGCCGGAAAGGCCTTCGCCACCGGCGGTTACGTGTCGCCCTTCGTGGGCGTCTGGCTGCCGAACTTCATCATCGGCAGCATCGGCGTGTGGCTGATCATGCGCTCCAAGGCCTGAGCCGCCGCCGTCCATCCCGGCGCCCCCTCCGGGTGCCCGAGTTCCAGGAGACCGTTCGTGAAAAAGCCTCTGACCGCCCTGATCGCAGCGAAACTGACGGAAACGGTGCGCCGGTACGGCGTCGACCCGGCCGGCGTCTTCGACCTCCAGGTGCCGCCCGACCGCTCGAAGGGCGACTTCGCCCTGAACACCGCCATGCGCCTGGCGAAGCCCGCGAAGAAACGGCCGCTCGAACTCGCCGAGGAGATCGCTGCGATCCTTCGGACCGAGGCCGACTGGTTCGAACGCGTCGAGGTCGCGCCGCCGGGCTTCGTCAACATCTTCCTCAAGACCTCCGTCATCGGCCGTGTGCTCGCCGAAACCGCGAAACGGGCCGATTTGGGCGTGTGGCGCGAAGACCGTCCCCAGACCGTCGTCGTGGATTATTCGAGTGTAAATATAGCGAAGCAGATGCATGTTGGCCATCTCCGCTCCACCATCATCGGGGACGTGCTTTCGCGCGTGCTCGAAGCCCGCGGGGAGAAGGTGGTCCGCCAGAACCATCTCGGCGACTGGGGGCTGCCCATCGCGATGGTCATCTGGAAGGCCGGCCCGCTCCTGCGCGACATCGAAGGCCGCGGCGTGCCGGTCGAGTCCGAGCTGACGCTCGCGAAGCTCGAAACGCTGTATCGCGATGCGACGGCCGCCTGTAAGGAAGATCCGGCTGCCGCCGCGACGTGCCACGACATTCTGGTGAAACTCCAGAATGGCGACGAACAGCTGCTTCGCGACTGGCACACCGTAACCCGCGTCTCGATGGCCGAAGTCTACCGCATGTATGCCGAGCTGGGCGTCAAGCTGGCGCCGGAGCACGAGTGCGGCGAAAGTTTCTACCGTGACCGTCTCGCCGCCGCGGTCGAGGCCGTGAAACAGGCCGGCCGGCTCGTCGAGTCGCAGGGAGCCCGGTGCGTGTTCCTCGAGCATTTCAAGGCGAAGGACGGCAGCCCGCTTCCCGTCATCGTCCAGAAGTCCGATGGCGGCTACAACTACGAGACGTTCGACCTTGCGGCGGTGATCTACCGGGTGAACGAGCTGGCCGCCGACCGCGTGATCTACGTGACCGACGCCCGCCAGGCCCTGCATTTCGCGCAGGTGTTCGACGTGGCGGCCGTCTGCGGCTGGACGAAGCGGGCCGGCGGCGGCGCCGTCACCTTCGAACACGTGCCGTTCGGCAGCGTGCTCGGCGAGGACAACAAGCCCCTCAAGACCCGCAGCGGCGAAAACGTGAAGCTTTCCGACCTCATTGCCGAAGCCGTCGAGCGTGCCTACGCCACGGTCTGCGAGAAGAACGCCGACCTTCCTGAAGAGCAGAAGCGCCGCGTCGCGAAAGCGGTCGGCATCGGCGCCGTCAAATACGCCGACCTGAGCCAGAACCGTAACAATGACTATATTTTCTCGTTCGACCGCATGCTCGCCCTGCAGGGCAACACCGCCCCGTATCTGCAGTACGCGCACGCCCGTATCTGCTCGATCTTCCGCAAGGGCGGAATCGCGGACGCCGAAGACCTTGGCGATCCCGTCCTCGTCGAGCCGGCCGAACGGGCGCTCGGCGTGAAGCTTCTGGAGTTCGCCGACGTCGTCGCTTCCGTCGAAGCCGATCTGCGCCCCCACACCCTGTGCACCTACCTGTTCGACCTCTCGACCGCGTTCTCGGGTTTTTACGACCAGTGCCCGGTGCTCGTGGCGGCCGACCCGCAGCAGCGCAGGTCGCGCCTCGCCCTGTGCCGCATCACGCGTCGAACCCTGGCGCTCGGCCTCGACCTGCTGGGCATCGAAGCGCCCCAGGAGATGTAAGCCATGCCGGTCTGTCCAACCTGCGCCCAGCCGAACGAGCCCAACCGCCGGTTCTGTGGTTCGTGCGGAGCCCGCCTCGAACCTTCCCCCGGAGGAATGTCCGAGCCCGGCCCGCAACCAGCGCCCCGGGGCCGCGCGTCCGGCGCCGTCACTCCCGCCGAGCTCGAAGCCCTGACGGCCGAGGTGAAACGGTCGCCGACCTCTCCCGATGCGTATCTCCGCCTCGGCACGGCCCTGCTCGCCTCGGGAAAGGGCGAGCGGGCGTTTTCGACCTTCCGCGCGGCCAAGGCCATCGCGCCGAACGATGCCCGCATCCACCGGCTCGGGGCAGAGATTCTCGAGGCGCTGGGACGGCACGACGAGGCGCTTGCCGCGCTCGATACGGTCGTGAAGCTGAGCCCGGGCGGCGATATCGAGGCGGACCTCCAGGCCGCCAGGATCCTCCACGAGTCCGGCCGGCGCCAGAAAGCGCTGGAACGCCTCCAACGGCTGCGGGCCGCGGCTCCCCACAAGCCGGAGATTCTTCTCAGGCTTTCCGAAATCGAGCTGAGTCTCGGAGACGCGGTCGCGGCGCAGACCGATCTGAACGCATACCGCAAGCAGACCGGCGAATCGCGTGAGATGTTCCTCCTGCTCGGCCAGGCGATGATGGCCCAGTCGTTCCACGACGGCGCGATCCGCCATTACCGTGATGCCCTGGCGAAATTCCCGGACGACTTCGAACTCCGGCTCGGCCTGGGCCAGGCGTATCTGGGAAGCGGCGAGCGCGGCCAGGCGATGCTCGAGTTCGAGCGGGCGCTGGCGGCGGCCCCGACGAGAATCCCGGTTCTCCTCGAAATGGGCCGTCTCTACGGCGACATGGGAATGGAGGAGAAAGCCGAAGAACTGTTCGATCGGATCCACCGGCAGAACGTTCGCGATGGCGAGGTGTTTCTATCGCTGGCGGAATATTATCAGAAGCGGCGCCGGCCCGGCCGCGCGAAAAGCGAACTCGAGCGGGCCCGCAGCTGCAGCCCGCATCATCCCGCGATCGTCCGGATGCTGTGCGAGATTCTCGAGGCCGAAAACGACACGGCGAAAGCCCTCGCCGAGTATGAGCGGTTCCTCGAAAGCCTTCCCGGAACCGCCTGGGCCCTGGAAGGCGTCATCCGATGCGCTCGCGCCCAGGGCGAGTTTGCGCGTGTCGCGAAAGCGCAGAAGGCATTCATCGAGGCCGGCCAGGCGACGCCCGATGCCTGGTGCGACCTGGCGGAAACCCTGATCCGGCTCGGCAAGTTCAGGGAGGCCGAGAAAGCGTTCGAAACCGCTTCACAGCTCGATCCGACGTGTACCCGGGCTTACCAGGCGCCCGAGCTCATCCGCATCGAGAAAGCCCGGGCCGACGGCGAGCAGTTCGTCCAGCAGGCGCGTGACGCGATCAAGAGGCGCTTCCTCCTCACCGCGGTCGAACGGCTCGACCGTGCCCTCGAGCTCGTTCCGCGCGAAACCGCCTGGATGCGTCTTCTCGCGGACGTCTGTCTCCGCATCGGCGCGTTCGGGCGCGCCTCGGAGATGCTCTCGAAGGTGCGCGCCGTCGATCCCCGCGACGTCTGGGTGAGCCGCCAGCTCGCGCGGGTGTATGAGAGCGAGGAGAAGCAGACGCTCGCGATCGAGCTTCTGGCGTCGGCGCTGAAAGACCAGCCGGGCGACGTCGAGACGCACATCGCGCTCCTCAGGCTCAAGCGCGGCCAGATCAAGGGCGACCGGTTCGAACGCGACATGCTCGGCTCGCTGATGAAGCATGTCCAGGCCGAATTGTCCGGACTCGGCAAAAACAGCCCGGTGCCGGCGCTGGTCGAGGGATTCGCGCAGTATATCTTCGGCATGGGGAGCCGTTCCCAGACCGAGGCGCTGGCGAGGGCCCAGGAACTGTTCGAAGAAGCCCTGTACCGAAGCAGCGACGATCCGTGGGCCCAGCGCGGCCTGACACTCGTCTTCCGGGCCCGTGGGGACGTGAAAAAAGCGGCGCACCATCTCCAGGAGGTGGTCAGGCAGAGTTCCGACCCGACCCAGCTCCATGCCCTGGCGAAACTCCACGAAAATTTCCAGTTCTACGGCGATGCCCGGCGGTGTTACACGTCGCTCAAAAACCTGTTTCCGGACCACGGCCTGTACCGCCGCCGGATCGTCGAGATGATGTCGCATGAGAGCGAGGCCGGCGGGAAAAACCTGCTGATGGAGTTCCTCGGAACGGTCCAGGAGCAGGTGAAGGCATCCCAGATCGACCCCTGGCCCGCATACGATCTCGCCGTTGCCCAGACGATCATGGCGCGCCGCTCGACGCAGCGTGAAGAATGGTCGCGCCGTGCCCTCCTGAACTGGAACAAAGCGGCGTCGATGACCGAGGCGCCGCCGTGGTCTCGCTGGGGCCTGATGGAGGCGCAGCTCGAATTCCTCAAGGGGGCCGAGCGGCTCCGGGCGCTGAACCAGAACCTGAAACTCTGCGAGAAGATTGCACGGGAACACCCCGACCTGGCCCCCGCCCATGCGGCGGTCGCCCGGTGCTATCTCGGCTTCGAGGATCTCGCACAGACGGACCGCGCGGCGAAACATCTGGAGACGGCCGTCTTCCTCGACCCTCACGCGGTCGAGTACCAGATGCTGCTCGCGAAAACGTATCGCGAACTCGGACGCGCGGCACGGGTGGACGCGATCCGACAGGCCGTGCTACTATCGGAACCGGAGTTGGCCCTGAAGATCTGACGCGCCTGGAAAGGAACGTGCCCACGGTGCCCGTTTCCGGGGGATACGACATAGAGAAGTTGATAGATTCGGCGCCCGACAAGACGACGCTTGTCGATCTCGAGTTGTCGGGCAATCCGCGCTGCCTGGCTCTCGTGCGGCGTCTGCTCGAAGCGAGCGCGCATTCGATGCTTCTCGACGAGACCCTGCTCAACGATATCAAACTTGCCGTGACCGAAGCCTGCACGAACGTCATCAAGCACGCGTTCAAATACGACCCGACGAAAAAATTCGGGATCACGATCCAGATTTCCCCGATTCTTTACCTGATCCGCGTGATGTATGAAGATGCCGGATTCAAGCCCGACTCGATCCCCCTCCCGAACCTCGATGAACACAAAGGCGGGGGGCTTGGCGTTTATATCATGCGCAACATCATGGACGACGTGGTATATTCAACAGACCCCCCACGGGTACGGTGACCTTACGTATGGTAAAATTGCTGAAACCTCTTTTCACGACCGGAGGCCCCATGTGAAGATAGACATACAACGGGATGCGGCAAATCAGCGCACGACCTTCGTCCTCGACGGGGAGCTGGATGTCCATCAGGCGAAAACACTCAAGGCGACCGTTCTCGAGAAGCTCGAGGAGGGCGTCTGGACATACGTGATCGAGATGAGCAGCGTCGGATATATCGACAGTTCCGGCCTTGGCATGCTCGTCTATCTCAAGAAGGAAATCCTTCGCAGCCAGGGCCGCATGGTCATCGCCAACCCGACGGAAGCCGTGCTCAACGTCTTCCGTCTCACGAAGCTCAACGAGTTTTTCGAGCTGGGCTGAAAGGCGTCTTCGATCCGATGATGCATCCGCCTGCCGCCGGAACCCTAGCCCCGAGCCGATTGCCGGGGCTGTTCATCACGTTCGAGGGACCCGAAGGCAGCGGCAAGAGCACCCAGATCAGGCGGCTTGCGGCCGATCTCGAGTCGGCCGGGCGCACCGTGGTCCTCACGCGCGAGCCGGGCGGCACGGCTGCCGGCGACCGCATCCGGAGCATCCTCCTGGACAAAACCGGCGTCTCTCTCGAACCCGAGACGGAAGTGTTTTTGATGCTCGCCCAGCGCACGGAGCACTGGCGAAAGGTCATCGGACCGGCCAAGGCGCGCGGTTGCGTCGTTCTGTGCGACCGCTACTTCGACAGCAGCCTCGCTTACCAGGGTTACGGCCGCGGGATCGACGTCGCCGCGATCCGGAAACTGCATATCGATTTTTTGGGCTCCGAGTTCCTGCCCGATGCCACGGTCCTGTTCGACCTGCCGCCCGAGAAGGGGCTCGAACGCGTCCACGCCTCCGGTCGAGGTGCGCCTGACCGCATGGAATCCGAAGAACTCGCGTTTCACCGCCGCGTCCGGGAAGGATATCTCGCGGCTGCCGCGTCCGAGCCGGGCCGCTACCTCGTCATCCCCGCCGACCGCGACGTCGCCCAGGTTTCCCGCGACGTTTCGGCCGCTCTCAACGCCCGGTTCTCCCTGAGCCTGAGCTGCGAGGCCAAGGCATGAATTTCACCCTGCGAATCCAGGCCTACCTGCTCACCGTCTGGGCGGCAGGCTGGTTCGTCTTCCGGAAAAACGGCGTCGAGTTGCCGCTCGTGCCG
The DNA here is from genome assembly GCA_964389325.1 of uncultured bacterium. GTDB lineage: Bacteria > Muiribacteriota > Ozemobacteria > Ozemobacterales > Ozemobacteraceae > MWAR01. Next base: position 58,128 of record CAYMEN010000021.1, read on the forward strand.
TACGTAGCCATCGCGACCGCGACCGCCGTGATCGTCCAGGTCATCATCTATCGGAGCATCATGAAGCCCCTCCGGCGGTTCGTCGAGATCTCCGACAACATCGCCGACGGCGATTTCGACCAGAGCCTCGAAAAGATCGAGTTCGCCGCCGTCCAGGATGTCCACCAGGGGATGTCGAAGATCGTCAGCACCCTCGTCGAGTCGAGAGGCGCCATCGAGAACTACATGCAGACGATCAGCAGCATGAACAAGGAGTTGGCCCAGAAGGTCGACTCGCTGTCCGTCCTGTACTCCGCCAGCCGTTCGATGGGCACCACGCTCAGCATCGACTCCCTCATCCGCACGCTGCTCACCCTGTTCATGGAACGCATCGGGACGACCGGCGCGGCGATCATGCTCTACAACGACCGCATCGACGTGATCACGATCAAGGACCTTCTCGGCTTCCCGCCGGAACTGTTCGCGAAGTTCCGGTTCTACTCGGATAATAAAATAGCAGTAAATATATTATCCGCCGAGGAGTGCTGGCTGCCGGCGGAAACCGATCTGACCCTGATGGCCGCCGAGTTCGAGACCGACGCCGTCCGGTCGATCCGGACCCTGTTCCCGATGCGCATCAAGGACCATTTCGTCGGCATCGTGATACTCGGCGAGAAAAAGGACGGAAGCGCCTATTCCGACGCCGACCGGCAGCTGATCCAGGCCGTCGTCGGCCTCGCGTGCACCTCGATCAACAACGCGACGCTCTACGAGAAATCCGAGGCCACGAAGAACGAGCTCGACCGGAAGGTGTTCAACCTGATGGCGCTCCAGCAGGCCGGCAAGGTGCTCAGCTCGACGCTCAACCTCGAGGAGCTGATCAAGAGCTCGATCGATATGTTCCTCGAGACCGTCTGGGCCAACAAGGGCGTGCTGATGCTCTCTGCGGAAGACCGGCCGGACCTCGAGGTGAAGGCGTTCAAGGGCATCTCATCGGAAGAGGTCGACGGGCTGTGCAAGGATCCCGCGGAATCCTGGGCCATGACCACCCTCGAGAAGGAAAAAAAGCCGATCCTCTCCCACGAACTCACGAAAGCGTCCAACTTCCAGAGCTACCTCTCCGTGAACCGCCCGCTGCCGTTCGCCGTCTACATCCCTCTCCTGAAGGAAGGCGAGATCTATGGTGTGATGAAGATCGGCCAGAAGATCAACGGCGAATCCTTCACCGAGAACGATCTCGAGTTCTTCACGACGCTGGCTTCCCAGGCCGTCATCGCCTACGAGAACGCACGCCTGTACTCGCTCGCCATCACCGACTCGATCACGAAACTGTATGTCCATCGCTATTTCCAGCTTCGCCTCGACGAGGAAGTGAAGCGGAGCCGCCGGTACAACTCAACCCTGTCGCTGCTTCTCTGCGATATCGATCATTTCAAGATGATCAACGACCAGTATGGGCACCAGCAGGGCGACATCATCCTCCGCGAGGTCAGCCTGATCCTGCGGCGCAACATCCGGTCGACCGACATCGCGGCCCGCTACGGCGGCGAGGAATTCGTCATCATCCTGCCCGAAACGACCCAGTCGGATGCCCGCATCGTCGCGGAACGCATCAGGCGCGACACGGCGAAGTTCGAGTTCCCCGCGCTCGCCCAGGGCCAGCCGCCCCTGCACTGCACCATCTCGATCGGCGTCGCCGGCTTCCCGCTGAACGCCGACTCGAAGGACGAACTCATCCAGAAGGCCGACAGTTCGATGTACCAGGCCAAAGATCAGGGCCGCAACCGCGTCGTCCTGTGCGGAACGGAACTGTGACGGGCCCGGAACCGACCGATGGTTGACATCAAGGTGAAGGGGCCTGCCGTCGATCCGGCGCGGCGCGAGGCGACGAAAAAATCCTCCGGAGCCGTGGGCGGAGCGGACCACGCCGGCTTCAGCTCGGCGGTGAAAAGCGCGAGACGCCAGGTGCTCGACGGCGACCTGCGCCAGATGCTCGACAAGGTGCGCTCCCTCGGCGACGTGTTCTTCCGGTCTCCCGACGAAGAGAAACTCGACGACTACAAGGATGCCGTCGCGCAGTATCTCGACCGCGTTTCGAAAGAGACGTTCTCGCTTCGCCAGGAGCTCGGCAGCATGAAAGACGGCCAGCAGAAGGTCTATCAGCTCGTCGATACCGTGAAACACGATGTCGACGGAATGACGCGTGAATCCCTCCAGAAAGACAAGGCTCTGGCGCTTCTCGGTTCTCTCGATGAGATCCGCGGCCTCGTCCTGGACCTGTTCACCTGAACGCGGAGGCGAAAGACACGATGGAACCCCTTTCACAGGCGCAGACTCCCGGAACCCCGACGCCGAACCTCATGATGACGATCATCACGGGGCTCTCCGGCGCCGGCCTGACGAAGGCGAGCCGGTTCTTCGAGGATGCCGGCCATTTCCTGATCGACAACCTTCCGCCGACGCTCCTGCCGAAATTCGCCCAGCTCTGCTACGACACCCACGGCAAGATCACCAAGGTCGCCATCGTCATCGACATCCGCGGCGGCAAGTTTTTCGAAAGCATGAACGAATCGCTTCAGCAGCTCGAAAACATGGGGGTCAGGGTCAGGATCCTGTTCCTCGAGGCCGAAGACGATATTCTCGTCAGACGGTTCTCTGAAACCCGCCGCAAACACCCGCTCAGCTCGGGCGGTCGTATCGTCGACGATATAAAATACGAACGGAAACGGCTGGCCGAGATCCGCGCGCGTGCCGACTTCATCATCAACACCTCGGAACTCTCCTCTCACGAGCTGTACGACGAGATCCGCAAGATCATCGACCACGAGTCCGCGACCCAGTCCATGTCGCTCGTCATCGTGAGCTTCGGCTTCAAACACGGCATTCCGCTCGACGCCGACATGGTGTTCGACGTGCGGTTCCTGCCGAATCCCTATTACGTTCCCGAGATGAAATACCTTTCGGGCCTCGACAAGCCCGTGGCCGATTTCGTCCTCGGCTCCGAGGTTGGAAGCCAGTTCGCCGCGCGGCTGAAGGAGTTTCTCGAATACCTGATCCCGCAGTTCGTCCAGGAGCCGAAGACGCGCGTCCAGATCGCGATCGGCTGCACGGGCGGCCGGCATCGGTCGGTCGCCATGGCCGAGTATCTCGCCGACACGCTCGAGCATCCCCAGATGGTCGTCTCCCGGAAACATCGCGATCTGGAGCTGGACTGAAGCGGCTTTTTCGCCACGTTCCCCTACCAGACTGTGGATACTATCGTTTCCGGTCATCCTGAGGTATCGAAGGGTGACCGGAAACTCATGAACAGGCTTGTTCGTGGTTCGATACCTCACCACGAACGGAAATCATGATTTTATCCACAAGCTGCTTGCCTTTTTCCGAGTATGTGATATATTATTCCTTTTGAGGGAAGAGCTATGCTCCGGCAGTTGAATCTTGCATCCAGGCTCCCGGCCGCGATCGCACTGTTGCTGTGCGCGGTCGGTTTCGCTTTTGCGCAGCCTGTTTCCCCGATGAAATTCAATCTGGCCGGCCAGCCTGCACCCCGGTCCGCCCCCGCGGAAACCGAAGCCCTGGGCGAGTTCCGCATCTCCCTCGACAGCCAGCTGCTCGCACCGCGGGTCGAGCAGACCGTCGCCGAGCGCTTTCAGCTCCCCGAAGCCTCTTCCCAGCCCTTCACCGGGGAACTGGTCCTGCGGAGCTCCTCGCTCGCGGAGGAAGATTCCTCCGCCTTCGAGATCCCCCTCCGCCGAATCCGCGAATCACACCGGATCGACGCGGAGGAGTTCGACACGACCCTGACGCTGACGACCGGCTACGCCCAGCCCCGGGAAGATTCGCCCCGCATCTCGGGGGTTCGCCGGATCGGCCGTCTCTCGCTGTACGGCGAGATCGACCAGGCGACGGCCGTGAAGAATCCCCTCCGGACCTCATCGATCAGGCCGCAGGCCACCCCGGTCATTCGGGCAAACCGCGTGGCCCCGTCGATCGCGAAAGCCGGGCAGGCCCAGCTGGTCCGGCCCATCGATGCGCACGCGGCGAACGACGATGTCTCCGCCCTGGCGCTGAGAAACTATTATCTCGAGGCCATCTACAGCTTCATGCCGTCGCTCCAGGGCAAGGTCTCCTACAAGCGTTCCGAGATCGAGACGTTCGATCCCAACGAGAATGTCCAGGTCGAAGGTATCGTGCAGGCCGGGCAGGATGTCATCATCAAAGCCGGATACCGTAACGAGACGAGCCCGTCCGAGATGAAAGACCGCAAGCCGTCCAGCGACCAGAAGGTCTGGACCGAATTCATCCTGAAGTTTTGAACATCACCGACATCAGGATCGTCCGGCTGAAAACCCCCCAGGGACAGACGCGCGCCTTCGCCGAAGTCACGTTCGACGGCGAGTTGGCGATCCGCGATTTCAAGGTGGTCGAGACCCCGCGCGGCCTCTTCGTGAGCATGCCCGCGCGTCGCGCACCGGACGGCCGGTTCCATGACCTCGTCATCCCCGTGACCGGCGAACTCCGCGACCGGATCCAGACGAGCATCCTCCGCGCCTACGAAGACGAACTCGCCCGCCCCTGACCGTTGCAGGAAGCGCGGTTTTGTGCTACCGTGTAACCCGTGCTCGCATGCTTTTCCGAGCGCTTTTTGGGGCGTCGTCAAGCGGTAAGACACATGCCTTTGGAGCATGCATTCCCAGGTTCGAATCCTGGCGCCCCAGCTCTTTCCTCAACCCTGTGTGAATAGAACGCCCCGGGAGGTCGCCAGCATGGCTGCCGACAGCATCACCGCCCTTGTTCTCGCCGCCGGCAAGGGGGTCCGGATGAAATCCGACCTGCCGAAGGTCCTCCACCCGATTCTCGGCCGCCCGATGGTCCGATACGTCATCGATACGGTGCGTTCGGTCGGCGCCGACCCGATTCATGTCGTGGTGGGGTTCGGCAAGGAGCGGTTGATCGAGGCGCTGCGCGACGACGGGGCCATGTTCGTCGAACAACCCGAGCAGCTCGGAACGGGCCACGCGGCCCAGTGCTTCGCCCGCGCCTGCCCGACGCCGCCCGCGCATCTGCTCGTGGTCTGCGGTGACACCCCCCTCCTGTCGCGCGACACCCTCCGGGGCATGGTCGAGACGCACCTGCGCGAGCGGCCGGCCTGCACGATGATGACCCTCGACATGGCCGAACCGGGCGGATACGGCCGCATCCTGCGAGACCGCGACGGGAACGTGACCGAGATCCGCGAGGCCAAGGACTGCTCCGACGACCAGAAGAAGATCAGGGAAGTGAACCTGGCGATCTATCTTTTCGACGGTCCGGCGCTCTATGAGCGGCTCTTCAGACTGACCAACCGCAACAACCAGAAGGAATACTACCTGACGGACATCGTCGGAATGCTGACGGCCGACGGAAAGCGCGTTCTCGCGATCAAAGAGCGGGACGAGCGGTCGACCCTCGGCATCAACAGCCGAGCCGACCTGGCGATGGTGGGCGACATCCTGCGCCGCCAGGTGCTCGAGCGCCACATGGCGGCCGGCGTGTCGGTTCTCGACCCCGGCCAGACCTGGATCGAACCCGGCGTGACGATCGGCGTCGAAACCGTCATCTGGCCCGGGACGACGCTGACCGGCACGACCTCCATCGGAAGCCGCGCGATCATCGGCCCCCAGGCGATGATTTCGGATTCGAACGTCGGCGACGGCGCCATTGTCAGATTCAGTGTGATCGACCGCACGACCGTCCGGGCCGGCGCGGCCCTTCCGCCATTCACGAACATCTCGGGGAACGAGCCCGCCTGAGCCCGGCCCCGAACGAGCCAACGGAGGCATCGAAGGTCATGGTCAACGGCAAGCAGGTGAAGATCTTCTCCGGTAACGCGAATCCCGCGCTTGTACAGTCGATCTGCGAGTATCTGCAGGTCCGTGAAGGCAGGATCATGCACAGCAAGTTTGCCGACGGCGAACTGTACTGCCGCATCGACGAGTCGGTTCGAGGTTGCGACACGTTCATCATCCAGCCGACCTGCCCGCCGGTGACGGACAACCTGATGCGGCTGCTGATCACGATCGACGCGCTCCGCCGTGCCTCGGCCGGCAGCGTCACCGCCGTCGTGCCGTATTTCGGCTACAGTCGCCAGGAAAAGAAGAGCACCGGCCGCGAGCCGATCACCGCGAAACTCGTCGCCAACCTCATCTGCACGGCCGGCGCCGGACGTATTGTATCGGTCGATATGCATGATCCCGCCCTCCAGGGCTTCTTCGACATCCCCGTCGACCATCTCTCGGCATCGACCCTGCTCGCCGAGCATTTCCGGAGCTCGGACCTCTCGAACACGGTCATCGTCTCGCCCGACACGGGTGGCGTCCATCGCGCCAGGGCGTTCGCCAACAGGCTCGGCCTGCCCCTCGCGATCATCGACAAGCGCCGCCCCGAGGCCAACAAGGCTGTCGTGATGAACGTCATCGGCGAGGTCAAGGGCCGCGACGTCATCATCATCGACGACATCATCGACACGGCAGGCACGCTGGTCCGGGTCGCCGAAGCGCTTTCCGGAAAGGGCGTGAAAAAGATCATCGCCTGCTGCACCCATGCGCTCCTCTCCGATCCGGCCGCCGAGCGGATCGCGACCTCCGCCGTGACCGAGATCGTGACGACCGACTCGATTCCGATCGACGAGGAAAAGCAGAAGAAATGCCGCGTTCACACGATCTCGCTGTCGCGGCTGGTCGGCGAAGCCATCCAGCGCATCTACGACAAGCGCTCCGTCAGCGAATTGTTCATCTAAGCCAGACTCGAAGCCCCTCAACGGAGGTTTTTCCCCATGCGTCTCATGCGAACTCCTCTTCTGATCGGGGGGCTCTCGGTAGCTCTCCTCGCGACCACCCTCGCGGGCTGCGGCGGTGGCGGGCGGCGCCGGAACCCGGTTTCCGCGACCGTCGACCGGCCCGAAAAGAGCGAGAAGGAAGCGCCGGGAAGCGAGGCCAACGCCCGTATCCGTGCCGCGCTCGACCGGGGCGATGCGAAGACGGCCGAACGGCTCGCGCGGAAGCAGATCGAAAGCCATCCCGCCGATGGCGAAGCGCACCGGCTGCTGGCCCGCAGCCTCGTTGCGCTGAATCGTCCGGATGAAGACGTGAAGAAGGCCCTCGAAAAGGCCGAGATCCTGCAGCCTGGCGATACGAACGTCCGGCAGGGACTGGCCAGCCTGCTCGACGCCGACGCGACCGGGGCGCTCGAGGCGGGAGACCCGGATAAAGCGATCCGGCTCTGGAAACGTTGCCTGGCGATGAAATTCGAGCCCCGGCAGACCGAAAAACGGCTTGCCGAAGCCTACCGGCGACTGGGCGAAACGAACGCTTCGGCCGGCAGGCCGGCGGAAGCCGAAAAGGCGTTCAGGGAAGCCGTCGCGATCATTCCCGACAGTCCGACACCCCGGCTCGACCTCGCGAAGCTGCTGATGGACGGCGATCGCCTGGTCGAGGCACAGCGCGAGCTGAAAGAGCTGGTCGATGCCCATCCGAACTTCGAGGCCGGCCTCGTTTCCTACGCGTCCCTGTTGAGGCGCATGGGTGACGTGCGGGGTGCACTCCGCCAGGTCGAGCAGGTGCTCGAATTCGCTCCCGATCATGCCGCGGCGCTGGCGCTCAAGGCCGATCTCGCGAACACCATTCCCATCAGCCAGGGAGAAGGACCTTCGGCGGACCAGCCCGGCGAGCCCGACACCGACACCGTCCGGAAGCTGGCCCAGCTCGAGTCGGCAGGCGATCTGGCTGGGCAGCAGGCCCTTCTCGAAACGTATCTTGCCGCCCATCCCGACGCCGCCTGGGCGAAGCTTCGCCAGGCGACGCTGTACGAGCGCATGGGCAGACATGAAGACGCCCTCGCCCTCGTCGAAACCTACCTCTCCGGCTCGCCGGACGACTTCCGCGCCCGCCTGCTGCGTGCCCGGTGCCTTCAGCTCGCCGGCCGCACCGACGACGCCCTGCAGGCGCTCGAGGAGCTCGAATCCGAAAAGAAGGCAACTGCCCAGGTGTTCGACGAGATGGGCCTGGTCTACGCGAAACTCGGCAGATTCGACGAGGCGGGAGAATGCTGGAAACGCGCCCTCTCCGCGAATCCTTCCTACGCCCCGGCGATGTTCAATATTGGCCAGCTGGCGATGGAGCAGGGAAAGGCCGACGAGGCGCGGGACTGGTTCGACAAGGCCCTCGCCAGGGAGCCCGCGAACCTCAAGTTCCGGTATTTCGCGGGACTCAACCTCAAGCAGGCCGGCATGGAGCCTGAAGCGAAAGCCGTCTGGGAAAGCGCGAAAGCCTATCCCACGCCGTCCGATCCCTACGCGGCCCGCATCGCCGCGGCTCTCGGGAAGCCGCTTCCTGCGCCTGCGACACCGGCCGCGCCGCCTCCCGGGGTTGCCCCGGCCGAGCCGCTCCCGGTGGCGATCCGTTCGACATCGGTTGGGGGCACCGTCGTTCCGCCCTCGGCCGGAAGCGAGATGTCCGATCCGGTCTACCAGGCCGCGCTCGAATCGGCCCGCGCCGGAAAATACCAGGAGGCGATCGACGGGTTCAGCCAGATCCTGGCCGCTTCACCAGCGAACTTCAACGCCCGCATGAATCTCGGAAACGTCTACATGGCGATGAACAGGCCAAGCGACGCTGCCGCGCATTACCTGCTCGCCCTCAAACAGGAACGAAGCAATGCCAACGCCCTCAAGGCGCTGAGCCGGGCATACGACGAGCTCGGCCTTCGCGGCCACGCCGCCGGGCTGACGGCGCGCGCGACCGGGGCGAACGTCGACTCCGCCGCCCCCTCGGCGACGACGCGAAGCAATCCGCGCGCATTCGGGCCCTTCACGAAGACCCTCCTGGCGAACGGCCTCGCCGAGGAAGCGCTGTCGATCGTCAGCATCGGCGTCGCGGAAAACCCCGACTCTCCGGAACTCGCCCTGCTCCAGGGCGACGTCTACCTCGCCGTCCGCCAGGATGCGCCGGCCGAATCCGCATACAGGCGCGCTCTCGAAATCGACGGGCAGAATCCCGCCCCCCTCGTGAAGCTGGGGGACCTGTACTGGACCCGCCGGCAGGTCGACGCAGCCGTTCTTCAGTATCAAACGGCCCTGAAAAGCCCCCTGATCGACCCGGACACCATGTTCGGAATCGTCGAACGGTTCAACCGCCTCGGCCTGCGGACCGAAGCGGCAGAGCTTCTCGGTCGCCTCAAGGGGATGAACCTCTCCGAGCCGCAGCTGGCCGAGCTTCACAGGTATACCGGCAGCCCATCGCCATCCGTCGATTGATTCTGCTATCATACGCGCATACGGGAAAGGAGAACACGCATGCTCGACCCGAAAACGATCGACGGACTCGATGGAGCCATGGGCGATCTCAACAAGGCGATAGAAGCCCTGCCTGACGGGCCGCTGAAACGCCAGCTGACGCAGCGGTTCAGCCGCATGCGGCACGTGCGCGACCACCTCGAGGACGAGGCCGAATGCCGCGAAACCCGCTCCCCGCTCCCCTACATCCTGTTCGGCTTCGGTCTGGCGATCGCCCTGCTGATCGTCTGGAAGACCCGGCCTTCCTACCAGTGAGAAAGGACATCCTCTCGATGCGCCACGTCGTTGAATCCCGCGGGGCGACCGCGGTGAAAATTGCTATAGCAAGTGTTATTGTATTGATGATGACATGTCTTCCGGCTCGGGCGTCGGAAGAGGCGGGAACGACGGCTTCCGGGGTTCCCGTCCTCGAAAAAGTCGCGCCCGAGTTTGGCGCCCGCTGGTTCACGAAGAACGGCTACAAGGACTTTTTCGAGCCGCGCATTGCCTTCATCAAACGCAAGAGCGGGTTTTCCGAAGTCATCGAATACTCCTGGCGGCCGATGGTCCCGTTCGGCATGAAGAACGACGAGCGCATCGACCGGGTCCAGTTCTCGTTCAACCGGTATTACTACAAAGGCCCGAAGATCTTTTACGGCGGCGGCGTCGGCGGTAACATCATCCTGTTCACCGACGGCCTGAAAGATCTCGGAAAAGCCCGCTACAACCTCGATCTCAAGGACGGCGTCAACGGCCTGTTCCGCGCCTTCGCCGGATACAAGATCCGCGATTTCACGTTCGGGAAATACACGTTCCCTCTCGTTGCCCGCGTTGACGCAATTTATTCTCCCCCGTATGAATTCGGGGGAGACCTGGCCGGGTGCGGCGACAGGATCAAGCTGACCGAGGTCACCGCCGGCCTGGCCCTGAGCGTCGAGTAGCGCGGAAGATGACGTCTCGCGTCTTCGGCCCCGTTCCGTCGCGCCGCCTCGGACGGTCGCTGGGTCTCGACCTGACCCCGGCGAAAACCTGCACCTACGATTGTCGCTACTGCCAGTTGACGGCGACAAACCATCTCGGCGCCGAGCGGCGGATGTTTTTCGCGCCGGCGGACCTGCTCACGGAACTCCGGGAAAAACTCGCGACGATCGAGCCCCCCGACTGGATCACCTGCTCCGGCACCGGTGAGCCGACCCTCTACGCGGGGCTCGGCGCCGTCCTCCGCGGCATCCGGGAGCTGAGCGCGGCGCCCGTCTGCGTCATCACGAACGGGTCGCTCCTCGATCGCGCGGACGTCCGTGCAGACCTGCTCCTCGCCGACCGCGTGATGCCAACCCTGTGCAGCGTGCACGAGGAAACGTGGCGCGCGATCCACCGGCCGGCGCCTGAAATAAAACTATCGAATATATTACAAGGGCTGCAAGCGTTCGGGACCGAGTTTTCCGGCTTCCTCGAGCTCGAGGTGTTCGTCTGTCCCGGCCTCAACGACACTCCCCGGGAAACCGCGGACCTCGGCCGGTTCCTCAGGGAACTCCCCGGCCTGGGAGCGGTGTATCTCAATTCAGCCGTGCGAAGCCCCGTCGATGCGGCGCTGTCCAAAGCGGCTCCCGAGCTCCTGGAAGGGGTCAGAAAAGCCCTGGATCTGAATATCCCGGTCTCGACGGTGTTCGATCACTCGCCGCTTCCCAGGGCAGCCTTGTCGCAACGACCGCCGACCGACCCGGAGATCGTCGATCTCCTCGGCAGACATCCCTGCACCTTCGAACAGCTTCATCACGTTTTCGGCGGGGATGCGGAGCTGCTGAGAGCCCTCTTGTCCGACCTCCTCTCGTCAGGCAGGGTGGAAAAACGACCCGACGGCACGTTCGCCCTCCTGTTCTGATTTCCGCTTCGCCAATGATGCGTTCCCGTCCGCGCTGAGCTTGTCGAAGCACGAAAGGCCCTCGCCTCCTTCGGCAGGCTCAGGACAGGCTTTGACAGGTTCAGGACGAGCGGGGGGATTCGCCAGGTCGCAACCGAAATAAATCGGAGATCAGAATGCGAACGAGGCGGGAAGCCTGACGGTGTGAATGCCGCCGTTCTCGGCGACGGAGATGAGCATGGTGGCTGGGTCTTTGGCCGGCGCCGCGACGCGCAGCCGGTGATACCCAGGGCGGACCGACCGGAGCCTGGCAATTCCGTCTTCGTCCGTCACGCATGCGGGCGCATCCTGAAGCGCGAGGCTGATGCCCGGGGCGGGGTCGCCTGACGCCGTCAGCACGCGGATATCGACGGGAGCCCGGAACTGTTTCAACGACAGCTTCAACTCGGGCCTCAATTCGGGATTCCACCGGAACGACAGGCTTCGATACCCGTTGACGGCGACGAAAACGTCGCGAATTCCGTCGGACGGGCCGTCCGGAAGAGCGAATCGTCCATGAACGTCCGTTGCAAATGCCTTCCCGTCGATCGTACCGACGGCCCCCGGAAGGGGCTTGCCCGTGACGGCATCGACGACGAGCCCCATCGTTTGCGGATCGAAGGAGCTGGCCGCCTCGACGGGAGGAGGTGAAACCACCGTCTGCCGGTCGCCGTCCCGATTCGTGGGAAGAGCTTCCGGGGGGGGGGCATCCGGAGAGGCCCATCCGGACAGGAGCAGGATGGCGAACCCGGCGGCGGCGAAGCCCGCAAGAAGCCGTGACCCGACCGATGAACACGCGCGTTCTATTATATTATTCAATATATTTCTCTCAGATACTGGGCCATTCCCCGGGGTGAAAGACCTTCCGGGTACAGGTCGGGCTTCTTCGAGAGCAGGTCGGGGGGAACGCCGTCACACAGTTTTCTTCCGAGGCCACGTCCCCCGAGCCGGCTCAGGGCTTCCCTCACGGTGACGCCGTGCAGGGCCGCGGTCGAGACGATCCCGTTCGCCGGCAGCTTGAGCAGGGGGTTGCGCTTCGAGCTCAGCCACCATTCGCCGTCTTCCTGGGTCAGGGCCATGCTCATCCGGCCTGCGAGTCTCTCGAGAGCCGTCATGGCCGAATCGCTCTTCGTGCGGAACGAAACGAGCGCGGGCGGGTCGTCGCGAAGCCGCAGCGTGATGCCGGCTTTTTTCGACAGCTCGCCGAGCAGGGGCATCGCGGGGGCGCGCTTCACGTCGATCTCGACGCTTCCGCCGCCATGGCCCGGCAGCATCAGCGGGGCCGGGAGAGGCGCGTTTCCACGCCCGGAAGAAAACGACCCGATCGGCATGCCCACCTTGAGACGGACCGTCAGGCCGGCGGGCGAGTGAGCGACCTTCATTCCCGTGCCGGGCTTCACATACAGGTTGAACCGCTGTACGGGCGGGTCTTGGTTGACCATCCCATGCCAGATCTGGCGCAGAGGGCCGCGAAATTCGGAAGAAAGCGGCTCACCCGCGGCCCGGTCCGTCGTCACCCCCGGAAGATCGAGGCGCCAGCAGGAGTCGGCGGCGACCCAGCTGATGACCGGCTGTGCGGGGCCGTTCATCCGGATCTCGATACTGCCGTCGGTGTCGGACGTTGTGATCGCGACATCCTCGATCCGCGCCGGCTCTTTCGCGCAGGCCGCCGACCAGGGAAGTCCGAAAAGGAGCGCGGTCACCAGCAGCGCACGGATTCTTTGGGAAATCATGCGCCGTCCACCTCTTCCGCGAGTGTTTGAGCGGCGGTGAGAAGCCGGGAAAGGGCCGCCAGCGTTTCCATCCGGCTCGGCGTTCCCTGGGGGTTCGCCCGGAACGGCGTCTCACCCAGCTCGACTCCCATTCCTTCGCCAAGCGCCCGGAGCGAACGATCCGCCTCGTCGCCGGTAACGGTGCCCGAGCGCTCTGAGAGAAGCTCTTCCGGAGGCGTGCGGCCCGGTCGACAGGAGCGCCAGACCGATGCCACCAGCGGCTGCCACTCTTCCCATCGGATCACCTCGGAGGGGCAGGCTTTTCCGCTCGGAAGCGCGACGGGCGGCGGCGGCGTCATGGCGAGCAGCGGCCGCCAGGCGTCGTAGACCGGATGATCGAGCGGAACATCCGAAAACGGCGCCGGTGCGCTTGCCGTCATCAGGAGATGCCGGTCCAGGAGGGGGCCCCGGAACGGAATGTTCGGGAAGACGACGAGAGGTCTGCTTCCGCGCTGGTTGATGACCGACTCGATCGCGAGGGCGCGCTCGCAGGTCATCGGCAGATGCAGCGAGGGAATGTCCCCCCATGCGGCCCGGGCGAGAAGCTCGGTGTCGGAGATGCTCAGGCCGAGTTTCTTCGAAATATATTCTTGCATATCATTCCAAAACGCCGGCTTGCCGCCTTCCAGGGACGGGGTCGTCATGCTCCTGGCGGCGGTCAGGGTTGGCATCGGCCACAGCGCGCACAGGATGAGCACCGAGACGATCCCGACAGCCAGGCTGTGACGGGTCGCGGTGTGGGAGACGATCAGGCGTGCTGCGTTCGAGGCGGCATCGGTGAGCGATGTCCGGATCGAGCGGACCGACGGGGCGATCAGGCTGACCAGGTCCCGGAGGTGCGGGGCCTGCCTGCGGCGCGAGACTTTCTTGGCTGCCGGCTCGTGAACGGCTTCGCGGCCGACGATTTCCGGGGGGACGACGGGGTCTTCATGGTGGGCCGGTTGCTCGGGAACCTGCTGCTGCGGCTGGGCACCCAGGTCGATGCGCTCGATCAACTCCGGTTCCGGCGGGTCGATCTGCTGGATGACGGAGATGGTCGTGATGGTCGCGACCGCTGAGCTGGCAGCCTCGGCCGGCTTCCCGGGGGTTGGGATATCGGCCGCCGCCTGCGTCTGTGTTTCCTGACTCCGGGCTTCCAGCGATTCGAGGAACTCGGCCGGCAGGCGACTGGGCGCCGCGCATCCGCCGCAGAATTTCGATGTTGAAAGATTGCGCTTTCCGCAGTGGAGGCAGTGCCACGAGGTCGGGCCGCGGCCGCCGGCGACGGGAACATAGCCGACCGGCCGGGGCGGCAGGTAGGTCGATTGAGGGTGTCGTTCCGCGAAAGGCATATGAGTCCGCTTCCTGTATCGGCCGATTTCCGGAAAACGTTCACCCTCCTCACAAAATCCCGGTTTTGTCGGGACGGTTCGCGAACCGCCCCGACGGGACTCTGTGAAACCCCCGTGTTCATCGTGTCCTCTCTGTGATTCAATCCCGTTCTTGTGACTGCGATGAAAAACTCCTGCGTGTGTCTCGGAAGAAAGATGCGGGTTTTCGGGGAGGGGGCGGCGTGGTAAAATGCACGAAGTCCATCGGAAATCAGGGTTCGATTCAGAGAGGAGACGCAGTCGCATGCAGTCCGTTCAATGCCCGTTGTGCCACAATCACATGTTTTCGGAGACGTTCCGGCCGGGAGAACGCTTTCCCTGCCCGCATTGCGAGCATGACCTGATCGTCGAACCCTACGAGGACAGTCCCACCGTCCGCCTGCCCGAAGAGATCAGCCTCCACATGAACTGGGCCAGAGGAATCTGGAAGGACGGCCGCCTGTTCGTGACCCCCCAGAAACTCGCGATCCTCGGCGAAATGGTGGTGAACGCGCTCCAGCTCGACAAATGGTCGAGCGAGACCCCCGAACAGCTTGCTGAGCGGCAGACAAAATGGCGCGAGTCCGAGGAGCTGCTCGTGAAGCAGGGATACAGGCCCGACATGATCGCGTTCGGCCGGACTCTTCTCGACATCTTCATCAACCTGCGCTCGAGCGAGACGAACCAGGAGCGCTGACCGCCTCCGCATTTCGCAGAAAACCGAAGCCCGGCCGGAGTTCCGGCCGGGCTTCGATATAATTATCGATATACTTGGATGGCTATTTCTTTTCGGTGTCCGACGAATCGGGTTTCGGCGCGTCCGTGCTTTTCGCCGACGTTTCACTGCCGGCGGGAATGATCGGCGGATACGGCTGGGAGGACGGTGTTCCCTTCGCGGAGGGCTCGCTTCCCGGAGGGATGACGGGCGGATAGGGCTGGGATGAAGGCGTTCCCTTGCCGGGCGGCTCGTTTCCCTCGGGGATGATCGGCGGGTACGGCTGAGAGGAAGGGGTGTTGCCGATCGCCATCATCGGCGGGTACGGCTGGCTTTCGAGGCTGCCGCCGGCGGGGCCGTGGCTTTCCTCGGCCTCGGACGGGTCCTGTTTGAGGACCATGTCGCCGGTGTCGCCGACCTTCTCGAAATACTGGAACAGTTTCTTTTCGAACGCCTGCAGGAACGCGTCGACGCAGCCCGGGTCGAACTGCTTGCCAGAGAACTTCTTCAGTTCCGCCACGGCGGTGTTGAAGCTGAGTCCCTTGCGGTAAGGGCGGTTGGTCGTCATGGCGTCGAACGCGTCGGCGACGCAGATGATGCGCGCAATGAGCGGGATCTCCTCGCCCTTGAGGTGGTCGGGATACCCGCGCCCGTCGTAATACTCGTGGTGATGCTTGACGCCGGGCACCTTGTCGGCCAAAAAGTCGACGGGGCGCAGGATCTTGGCGCCGATCTCGGGGTGCTTCTTGATGATCGCGTATTCCTCGTCGGTCAGCCGCGCCGGCTTGCGGATGATGCTGTCGTTGATGCCGATCTTGCCGACGTCGTGAAGCAGGCCGGCGTATCGGACCGCGTCGATCTCCTTGCGGTTCATGTTGATCTCTTCGGCGATGGCGACGGAATACTGCGTGACGCGCCTCGAATGGCCCTGCGTGTACGGATCTTTCGCGTCGATCGCGGTCGCGAGGACCTCGATCGTCGACAGGTAGACCTTCTGGATGTTCTCATACAGCCGGGCGTTGTCGATGGCCGACACCGCCTGGTTCGCGAGCGCTTCGAGAATCTCGACGTCGTGGTCGTTGAACGGGATGTCGCCGGTGCGGTTGAGAACCTGCAGAACACCGATCACCTCGTCCTTCAGGCGCATCGGCACGCAGATCATCGACCGGGTGACGAAGCCCGACTTCTTGTCGGCGCCCTTGAAGAACCGCGGGTCTTTCGCCGTGTCGGGCACGATGACGGGCTTGTTCTCCTTGGCGCACCAGCCCGCGAGGCCGGTTCCCATCGGGAGGCGGATCTCCTGGAGTTTGGAGCCGACGTTCGGATCGCCCTGCACGATGTGGAAATACAGTTCGTTGGTCTGCCGGTCGACGAGATAGACAGTCGACGTTTCGCACCGCATGACCTTCGTGGCCATCTGCATGATCTTGCGCAGCAGGTCGTTCAGATCGAGGGTCGAGCTGATCGCCTTGCCGACCTCGAGCAACGTCGCCAGTTCGGCCATCTGGAGCTTGACCAGCTCGACTTCCATGAAACGGCCGATCGCGTCGGCGGCGATGTTACGGAACTCGTCGATGCCGTAATCGATAGTATGCGTCTCGGCGACGGGAAGGATCAGCGCCCCGAACGGCAGCAGCTCGTCGCCGATCGGGATGAAATACCGGCGACTGCCTTCCAGGGTCGAGACGATTTCGCTGGAAATCGGCAGATTACCGAGTTTCGCGGCGGTGAACGACTTGCAGTAGGCGGTCAGGGAAGCGGTGTCGAAGCCGTCCGAGAACCGAACGCGCGTCTGCTTCGAGGCGACGTCGTAAAACAGAACGGCAAACCCCGGCTGGCCCGACAGTTCGCGTGCCGCCTTGCTGAGGATGGCAAGCAGCGAGTCGGAGTCTTTGGCGTTGGCGAGAATGTCGCGCTGGGCCTTGTAAAGGACCTGCACCACCTCGCCGCCGGGAGCTTCAACCACCCGTTTCTTTCTCCTTGAGCAACGGCTCACCCTGAACGCGAGCCTGAGCAGATTTTACCATATTTCCATTGGATCAATGGAATCGACGTTTTCTTTCACGGGTTCACCCCGAGGCGCAGGCGTTCGAGCGAGTCCGCACGGCCATTCTCGGCGAGGCGAAGCCTGACCGCGTCGACCAGAACACGCTCAGGAGGCATCGAAGAGCCTCCCCGAAGGTGTTCCCGGTGCTGCCACCAGGCGTCGGGCGGCATGCCGTTGATCGCAGACTCTTCAGCCGCGACACCCGCATCGGGAACGCATGCCCGGCCGTTTCGAACGGCGGGATGGCCCGCGATGCAGCCCAGCCCGGTTCCGATCACGTGAACCGGCCTTCCAAACGATGAAGCACGCCATGCGAGCGCCTGCTTCAGCTCCAGCTCAGGGCCGTGCATGTCGATCACGATAGGAAGCCGGTCGGGAAGAGAACGCTCGAACGATGCGACCGTTTCCCAGGCCGGTTCGACGGGCAACCGGTCGTCACCCGTGTCGAGTGAGACGATCCAGCAGGCTCCGGAAGCGGTTTCCAGCTTCACCGACCCCGTGCCTGGGGCCCCGGGGGGGAGGTTCAGCGGCCTGATGACCGGCCTCACAGGGCTGCCCGATGCCAGGAACTCGCGCACGGCGGGCCGCGCCAGAGATTTCGCCCCGAGCGTGATAACGTCGATTCCACTGTCAAAGAGCCGTTCGAAGTGACCCGCCGGACGACCGCCGGTTCCGAAGAGACCGGAGGCATTGCAGATCACAGCCGTAGCGCCGTCTCCGTCGCCGCAGAAGGACGACATCAGGGACCGCAGATCCGACGCGCGAATCTCCCGGGTCATCACGCCCAGCACAAGCAAAGACAGCATAAGCCGCCTGAGTGTATCACAGAGAGGTACCCACCCTCAACTCAAAACCCCCGATTTCCGGGGAAGACACATTCCGGACCCTCATGAATCGCGCGGTGGGGGACGAAGAGGGACGCGGATGGTCAGAAGTTCGAGAGCCAGCTGAAGATCAGCGACTTCTCGGTGATGTTGTTCGACGTCTGGGTGGTGTGGCGTTCGCGTCGGCTCTGGTAACCGAGTTCGAGGCTCTGGGAGGTCGAAAGCTGTTTTTCGACGCCGACGCGCCAGGTATGCCGGGTATTTGACGACAGCACGAGATCTTCGAACTGGTCGAACTTCGTGTCGATCCACTCATCCTTCAGGTGGAGAAGCCAGGTCGGGGTGAAGGGGTAATCGTATCCGAAGATCATCTGGTACTCGTCAGAATCGGCGTAAAAAAGCCGGGGCGTTCCATGTCTGGTCCTGGTGGCCTTGAGGTTCAGGCTGGCGGCGGTGCGCTTGCCGGTGAAATAGTTTTCCCACAAAAACGCGTCGACGCGATAATCGTGCTCCTCATGCGTGGTGTGGGTATATCGCTCGTCATACAGGGTCATCAGGTGCAGAAACCGCTCGGACGGCCGATACCGCCCGGAAAACGAAAGCCTGTTCGAATCGTGGTTGAACAGGGAAGAGGCGTCCGATTCCTTGTCGTGCCTGCGCGAGGAGTATCTCTCTTCGAGGGTCAGGCTGGTCTGGCGGTTCGCTTCATACGTCGCGCGGAAGGTGCCGGAGGGCTGGTCGAACCCGTTGTCCATCGTCGTCCGGCGCTGCCGCTTCAGATTTCCCGTGAGGCTGAGATACAAGGCTCCGCGGGCGACGCGCGAAACGAACCGGGCCTGCGGATCGGGCTCGCCGGGACGGCGGGTCCAGTCGGTATACGCGTTGACGGCTTTCCGCGTCGCCATGCCCGTCGGAATGCGCTCGAACGTCGAACGCTCGCCGCGGATCGAACTGCTGACCGGGGTGTAGTGAAGCCGCTCGGGCAGGAACGTCGAGAGGTCGATCGAGAGATTGCCCTCCTCGTAGTTCGCGTCGCGGTCGTCGGCGAACTCGCGCTCTTCATACGATCCTTCGAAGCCGAGACCGGAATGGTCGCCCGCCCGGTGGTCGTACCGGATCTTCGCCATGTTCGATGTATAGTTAAAGATATTTTCTATCGGAAGGCGATAGGCGGCGTTCACGTAATCGAGCCGGAGGAGATCGGCTTCGCCGACCGAGAGGCCGTAGGTCAGATCGAACGTGTGGTCGAGCGCCGAGTATTTGTAGGTGTCGACGGCGAAGGCTCTCTCGTCCTCGGGGCGGTATCCCTGGTAGTGGAACGTCTCCCTGACGTCGATGAAATGCCGCTCCGACAGATCGCCCCTGAGGGTGAAATTCAGATCGTGCACCGAACTGACGAAGCTTTTGTCGTAGGCGGCCGTCTTCGCAACGGGCGTATACAGGGGGGCGGGATACTCGACGGTGTAGTAGTCTTTGCGAGTGCTGTCGATGGCGGTCTTTGAATCGTAATCCCACGCCGCGGTGAACCGCGAGGCGGCCGCCGGCCGGGCGCAGATGCAGAGCATCAGCGTCAGAACGGCTCCCAGTGCCGCCAGACGGAAAACTGCCGTGCGCTTGTTGTCGGCCATGATTCGGGTTTCTCTCGTCGAAGAAAAAGAATTCACCACTTCGTCTTTCGGCTGCCGGCTCCGAACTCCGAAGTCTTTTCGGCCGTGCCCAATAACACTGGTTCACAACAGCTGAATCACGGAGATACTCCGTTGAAATGCAAGCGGTTTTGCATTTCTTGAATACCTTTTT
>CAYMEN010000022.1:0-76739 GCA_964389325.1 uncultured bacterium
CGGCATGACCAGGCGGTATTTGGGAAGAACATTGTGAAAATACGGGGTGATTGATTATCGCAATTGTCCGGGGGGGGGGGGGGGGCCCCCCCCCCCCCCCCCCCCCTGCATCGCGCATGCAAAAATGTACCATAAAATATAATACGGTGATGCAAAAATTTGTATGAGAGGGCACCCATGAAACATGACCCCGACCGGGCGATAAACGGCGAATATAGCGGAATATCCGGCGCCCCGTCCAACCTCGATCGCTTCGTACAGGCGCAAAACGATGTGTATGACAACGTGCTCGCCGAACTCAGGAGCGGCAGAAAGCGTTCCCACTGGATGTGGTTCATCTTCCCGCAGTTTGAAGGTCTCGGCTCCAGCCCGATCTCCCGAATGTACTCGATCAAAAGCCTCGCCGAGGCGAGGGCATACCTCGCTCATCCCGTTCTCGGCCCGAGGCTCATCGAGTGCGCCGAAACCGTCCTTGCCGTCGAGGGCCGCTCCGCCCACGAAATCTTCGGTTCCCCGGACGACATGAAACTGAAATCCTGCGCCACGCTGTTCGCCCGCGTTTCGTCGCCCGGGTCGCCATTTCACCGGATTCTCGACAGGTATTATTCCGGCGTCCAGGACGCCGGAACACTCGAGCTTCTCGGCGACCAGATCAAATTCTGATCGAATCTGTTTTCTCGTCGTTCCGTTCTATCATCTGACACTTTTGATTCCTGCATGGCAACAGCCAATCATGCCTTCCCGTTCGTGCTGAGCCTGTCGAAGCACGAGAGGCTCTCGCCCTTCGACAGGCTCGAGCCGAACATTTGTTTGTTGCGCGAGATTCAATAGAAAAAAGTATAGAATAAAGAGTTGCGTGTATCCGCCGGTGGGCGATTTTTCGTGGGGGGAGCAAATATGAACAAACTGGTTATCATGATTGTCGGAATTCTCTGTTTCGCATCCGTCGTATCGGCTTCTGACATCGCGCTTCTGCCGCTGAAGGAACTCCCCGCGAAAGCGAATATGATCGTTCTCGGCGAAGTGCTCCGCGTCGTGCCGCAGAACAACGAAAACCTGGACACGGTCACCATCCGGATTCACGCCGTTTTGAAGGGGGAGGTGACGGGCCCCGAAGCGACCTTCGTCCTGAGCACCCGCGGCGGGCTGAAAGACTTCGACCCGCAGCTGAAACCCGGCGACATGGGCGTGTTTTTCCTCGACCACCACGACGGCGCCTTCAATAAAGCCGCCTGGGGGAGTATCGCCCTGTTCACGAAAAACAATTTCACCGCCGGCCCCGCTGTCGCCGATGATGACGAAACCGCCACCTTGTTCCCCCGTATCGGCATCGATGACAGAAAGACGGCGTTGGCCTTCATAGCAAGCTACGGTGCCAGTCAGCGCTGGAAGCCCCTTCCGAAGAACACCTTCCGCATCCTGGTTCAGCCGATGGGTATCGTCAGCGAAGCCTGTGAAGTCGACCTGGAGTCGGGCCGGACAATCGCCTTTTCCCCGACACAC
The DNA here is from genome assembly GCA_964389325.1 of uncultured bacterium. GTDB lineage: Bacteria > Muiribacteriota > Ozemobacteria > Ozemobacterales > Ozemobacteraceae > MWAR01. The sequence continues at coordinate 1,504 of CAYMEN010000022.1, forward strand.
GGGATCGTCCCACGATCATCATTCCACCTGACCCCCGAAGCCCTCCAACAGCTTCGCCGCCTCCTCGAGTCTGCGGAGTTCCAGAGCCTGAACACGTGCGGGCCGAGAACTGGTCTCGACGGCACGACCTATTTCATGGAAGTTGAAAGGAACGGCCGATACCAATGGCTCCTCCACTGGCAGCCTGAAGATCGGATCATCAAAACCATCGCGGAACTTGTTTCGGGCGAATGTAAAAAATCCGAACAGAAATAGTATCGTAAACTATATCGTTGCGTGACGGCTGTCTCCGCGTCTGGGCGCCTGCCGATGAGGGATGATCTGATCGGCTCGACGGGCGCGGGAAAAAGTTGATATCCAAAAATTCAACATTTTTCGTATGAGGACTGGTCAGAGGCATTCACGAGATTCCGTGTTCTTCGAGACGATTCCCGACGGTGGGAAACCACGGTATGATGCGCGGGATGGAGATGCCGGAACCTCGCAGAAATCGAAATCCTCGAGTTGGCATCAATTATGCGAATAACTTTCGTCGTTTCACCTTCGTTCTGTCTGGTGAGCCCGGTCAGCCGGGTTCGTGGATACTCTGGAGCAGAAAATGAACCCGATGAGAGAATTCGTTCTGAGCCTCGTGGTTGCAGTGATTTCGAGCCTGTTCTTTTTTCAGGCAGTTGGGGAGGCCGCCGTGAAGAGTGACAACATCAGGATGCTGAGCGCGGATGAGGAGCCGATCGGAACGCGGGCCCACACGTTCGTCGATGCCGATGGCGATGTGACCGTCACGGTCGAGTGGTTGCGGCGGCCGGGCGAGTTTGCCGTCACCATCGATTATTACGGGTATCTCACGCAGGAAGGCATGGTGAACTGCTATCTCAGGATCAACGGCACCTCGCGCGAGTTCATCACGCTGAAAGAAGAAACACCGGCCAGGCACCAGCGCATCCGGATTCTCTCATTCCACCCGACCATCGACCGCGGCCTCAGACCGCTTGCTCCCGACGAGCTCGTCGATTACCTGCTTTTCAGAAACGCCCCGTATTACCCGCAGTTCGGCAGGTTCGAGATCGAGATGAAATTCTTCGCCAACGGCCGCTGGGACGGCGATGGAAACAATAGCAACAACAATTATAAAACCGCCTTCGACTGCCCGATCGACACCCCCGCCCAGGACCATTTCTGAACCGGATACTGCGACAAAGGCTTCGTGGTTGAGGATAAATCTTCTGCTGAGTTCTGGAGAATGCCCCTCCGTTCACCCTGAACTTGTCGAAGCCTGTCCTGAGCCTGCCGAAGGGGATGAGAGCATCTCGTGCTTCGACAGGCTCAGCACGAGCGGGACACAAAATTGGATTTTGTTTGCAGGATTCAATACGATAGAGAGCGCCGTGGTCCCTTTCGGACCACGGCGCTCGTCTTCACGAAAAGAAATTGTTACACGGTGCTTTCCTGGCCGTTGAGGGTGAAGATGATCTTGTCGAGGGCGAACTCCTGTTTGTATTTGCCGGCGAAGTCGATGACGGTGACCATCTGCTGGTTCAGCAGCCATTTTGCCGTGCGGCCGCTCAGCAGGTGGCAGGCGTTGCCCTGAGCATCTTTTGAGCTTTTGAGTTCGACGTTGCGCAGGCTCTTCGATAGTTCCTGGACGCCGGTTTCGGCCCAGCGTTTCGCGAGGTCGCAGCGGGCGGCGTCTTTTTCGAGCGCTGGCAGGGCAACGGTGAGAACCTGGTCGTAGAGGATCGCTTCGGCCTGCTTCTTCGCGACGGCAGCAAGCGGGTGTGCCGGGTCTCGCTGCACCAGGGTTTCACGGTCGGGCTCGCGGCGCTGGTGAAGGGCTTTATCGAAGGGGATCTCGAAGGAGATGAGTTTGCGGTCGGCCTCGGATATGACGCCTTCCTGCTTCGGATCGTCGGTCAGCCGGTTGACGCCGTAGACGACGCGCTCGGGAGCGATCTTCCAGGTGCGTCTCGTTTCCTCGAAATGGTCGATCAGGCCGCGCACGGAGATGTTCTTGGTCGAGATCAGATACACGATCTTGCTGCTCGACTCGAGGATCTCCTTGGTCACCTTGGTGAACATCGAGCTCGAATCGATGACGATGAACTCGAAGGATTCGAGGATCGTTTTGATCAGGGCGAAGGTGTGGAACTCCTTCAGGCGGAGGTCGGTCAGGCCGTTTTCCTGGGGAAGCAGCGTCATCAGGCCGCAGGGGGTCTTCACGATGTATTTCTTCAGGTCGGCGATCCGCTCGCGGTCGACGAGTTCGTCGATGATGCGCGAGCGCTGCTCGACGCCGAGCTGGCGGGCGACGCGGTCGTCACGCAGGTTCGGATCGAACAGGAGGACGTCCTTGCCGAGATTCTGTTGCATCGCGAGGGCGAGGTTGCGCGCGAACAGGCTTTTTCCGGAAGACGTATCGGGACCCATGACCGCATACACCGAGCCGGTCTTGGCGCCGGCGCTTCCGATGTTGGCGCGGGCGAGGCGCTCGCAGAGCGTGCGGATGATGGCGATCGAGACCTTGGGGGCCGACTCGAGAATCGCATACAGGTCGTCCTTCTTGAGCCGGATCACGTCGGTTTCGGCGAGGGCAATGACGCTGGCGGTGCGCGGTTCCTCGGTGAACAGGGCCATTTCGCCGAAATACTCGCCCTGCTTCAGGTGGGTCAGGATCTTCCGGCCGCCGTGGCCGTCGTCGCAGAACACCTGGACGATACCAGAGCGGATGATATACATCGAGTCGGCCTTCTGTCCTTCCTTGCAGATGAAGGCATCGCGCACGAACTTGACGACTTCGGCGCACTCGTTCAGGCGCTTGAATTCATCCTCGCCGAGACCTGAAAAAAGAGCGACTCCCTTGAGAAACTCGGTTTGAATCATGTGGCTCCTCTCGTATCCGTGAATGTCGTGTCATGATGCAATACCCGGCCCCTGCCTGTCAACGCTTCGCCACGCTGCGCCACCAGAGCGTCGCGCTCACAGTTCAGTCCAAAACGAAAGGACCGACCGCTGAATCATGGAGAACACAAAATACACGGAGGATACACGGAGAAAAGGAAAAGCGCTGTGAAACCTCTGTGTTCATCGTGTTCTCTGTGATGAGCCGTTTTCCTCGCCTTCGGTTCAGCGGGGAACGGCGTAGGCGGATTCGAAGATGCGATACTGGATGGCTTCGGCGACGTGGCCCGGCGAGATGCCGGCGGCGCCTTCCAGGTCGGCGATGGTGCGGGCAACCCGGATGATCTTGTCGTATGCCCTGGCCGACAGATTGAAGCGACGGACGGCCTGGAGCAGAAGATGCTGCGCTGCATCGTCGAGAATCGCGTCGGATTTGAGCCGCCGGGAGGGGAGATGCGCGTTCAGCACGAGGGGGCCGCGCGGATGGCGCGCGTGCTGGCGGCGCCTCGCGGCGGCGACCCGCTCCCGGACGGTTGCCGAGTCCTCGTTCGGCGCGGCCGAGGCCAGTTCCTCCGGGGAAAGGCGCGGAACGTGGATCTGGAGATCGATGCGGTCGAGAAGCGGCCCCGAGAGCTTCTGCTGATACGCGAGAACCTGGCGGGCCGAGCAGGTGCAGGAGCGCGCAGGATCGCCCGCGAAACCGCACGGGCAGGGGTTCATCGCCCCGACGAGCAGAAACCGCGCCGGGAAGCAGGCCGCCCCGGCGGCGCGGGAGATCGCGACCCTGCCTTCGGAAAGGGGCTCGCGAAGCCCTTCGAGCACCGCCTTGCGGAACTCGGGAAGCTCGTCGAGAAACAGCACGCCGTGGTGCGCCAGGGAAACCTCGCCCGGTCCGGGCGTGCGGCCCCCGCCGATCAATGCCACGTCGGAAACGGTGTGGTGAGGGTCGCGGAACGGGCGCTGCTCGATCAGGCCTCCGCCGGGTGGCACGAGGCCGCGCACGCTGTAGATGCGCGTCACTTCGATCGCCTCATCGAACGTCAGCGGCGGCAGGATGGTTGGCAGGGCCCGCGCCAGCATCGTCTTGCCCGATCCCGGTGGCCCGGAGAGCAGGAGGCAGTGGCCGCCTGCCGCGGCAATCTCGATGGCCCGGCGTGAGGCCGTCTGGCCCTTGATTTCAGCAAGATCGATATGGTTGAAGGCCGACTCGCCGTCTTCGGAAGACGGTGAGACGACCGTGGATTCCGGATCGCCTGCCTGGACGGGAAGATCACCTTCCGAGCCAAGCTGCGACACGAGGTCGGCGAGGGTCTCGACGGCGTGCACGTTCAGACCGGGCACGACCCGGGCTTCCCGGGCGTTGGCGGCGGGAACGACCAGGCCGCGCAGGCCCTTTTCCCGGGCAAGCAGGGCGAGAGGCAGGATGCCCTTCGTGTGCCTGAGGCGGCCGTCGAGGGAGAGCTCGCCGATGATCAGCAGATGGGCGAGTTTGTCGGCCGGAAAGGCCTGGGCAGATGACAGAAGCGCCAGCGCGAGCGGAAGATCGAGCCCCGAGCCTTCCTTCCGGATATCGGCCGGGGCAAGATTCACCGTGATGCGTTTCGCGGGGAGATCGAAGCCGGCGTTCTTGATCGCGGCTCTGACGCGTTCGCGCGACTCGTTGACCGAGGTGTCGGGCAACCCGACGACGTTGAACGCCGGCAGGCCCGGGGCGAGATCGACCTCGACTTCGACGAGGATCGGATCATACCCTGTGATCGCCCCGGAAACCACCCGAGTGAACATTCAGCGACCGAATCAGCGGTGAGAAACCTGGCCGAACCCGAACATGATGGCGACGAACAGGGCGCCGAGGCCGGCGACGACGGCCGCGCCGAACGCGGTGGCAGCGCCGGGGCCGTTCCCGCAGGGGGTCTGGGGGATCGGCTTCTTCGCGTAATCGTCGAGAAGGCCCAGCAGGCGGTTCACGATCATGAGTGCCTCGTTGCGATCGTTCCAGAGAACCTTGAGACGGGCTTTTTCGATGCCGCGCAGCAGGTCTGAGGCAAGAGCGGAATGGGCTTTCGAGAATTCACGTGCACTGACCATTTGTTTCGCCCGATCGAGGGGGACGATGCCGTCCTGGGCTGTCTTTGCTCCGGCATCCATGCTCAGGATGCGCCGCGCCTCGAGAAGTTCATTGTAGACGGCTGCCGTCGGCCCCGTGGGCCGGCAGACCTGCGCCATGGCCATCGGAACGGTCTGGAGGAGGAGAGACGCGACAAGGACGATGCAGCAGAGCTGTCGGAACGTCGATTTCATGCAGGGCCTCCTGAATTCATATTTCTTTTATCTTACTCCGGATAACGACCGGGTGTAAAGGAGCGGAGCCAGCCTGGAAACAGTTTGTAACCGTTCAGTCCCCCCTATCAGGCTGCGGATCAAATCGGTTCCGGTCATCCTGAACAGGCTTGTTCGTGGTTCGATACCGCACCACGAAGGGAAATTGTGATTTTATCCACAGGCTGCTATCCTTTGATGGGCGGAAGCTATCATGAGGTCATGGATGTATCGAAGTATAAGGGGACCGGACGGAATGCAGGGACATGTGAGTCTCTCCCTTGCTCCTGCGGCACAAGAATCCGCTCTGGAACGAACGGGCCACCGCAACGGTTCAACTTCGGTTGACGAATGACGCCCTGAACCGCTAGACTTCGAGCGGTTGCGGCCCTCTTTCCCTCCTTGGAAGGATATCCGTACGTCGAATGGCGGCCAACAGGCCCGATCAATCCCACACACCCGGCGGTGAAAGAATGGCACAGGAGCGGAAAGAGACGAAATCTGCCGTGACGGATGAGTTCCAGCAGGAAGACAGGCTTCTCGACGAGGGCTCGCAGTCCGTCATCGACGCGATCCTGCTCGAAAAGTTCGAGATGGCCGAACGCCGCCTCGGAGAACTGAAAGCCCGCACGGGCGAGACCGCGACGACGATGTTCCTGTCGGGGAAGCTGCTGCTGGCCCGGAATGAGATGGCCGCGGCCTACAACGTTTTCAAGAAGCTCCACTACGAGCTCCCCGTTTTTATGGGAAATCGCCGGGAATACACCGATCTTCGCGCCATGCTGCTGACGAGGCAGCTGGAAAAGGCGCGCGCGCAGTGGCAGGAGATACTGTCGCGGTCCCTCGCCCTGCTCGAGCCGCAGTATACCGACGAGGCGGCCGCCGACAAGGACCCGCAGAAGATGCAGGCCGAGCTGATTCCCGACATTGAAGAATGTCTTGAGATATATAAAAAGGTGCTTGAAATCGAGCCCATGCACATCGACGGTCTGCGTGGGCTGTCGGTCTGTTATTCCGAGCTGGGCCGCGCCGACCTGATCGTCCAGCTGAAGGACCGCATGCACAAGGCCCAGGAATACTGGATCGAGATGAACAAGAAACGGTCCCACCTGGTTTGGGTCGAATGCAAGGCCCTCGCGTCGGTCGAGAAGTTCGACGATGCGCTGCGCGCCGCCGGCATCGTCGAGGATGTCCTGCCCATGCATCGCGGCCTCGTGCTGCTGAAGGGGGAAATCCTGTTCAAGCTCGGCAGGCTGCGCGAATCCAGGGCGTGCGTCGAGACGCTTCTGCGGCTCGTCGAGGGGGACAACGAGGCGCTGCGGCTGAAGAAGAAGATCGAGATGCAGAGCCTCGAGGAAAGTCTCATCAAGGGCCAGGAGTGCCTGCTGTTCGCCGAGGAGCAGCTCGCCGGCTCGACCTCGCAGATGAAGAAAGCGAAGGAAGCCCTCGACCATTATCTCGAGGCCCTTGCCGCCGATTCATACAACCTTCGGGCGCTGGTCGGCGCCTACAAGTGCCACTTGCTGACGAACAATCCGATCAAGGCCAGGCTGACCATGGAGCGGATCCAGCAGATCGAGCCGAACTACCCGATCGGAGACATGCCGACCAGCTCGAAAACGACGGAAGAAGAGAAGACCGAGCCCTGCTTCGTCGCCACCCGCCTCTTCGGCGCCGACGCCCCCGAAACGAATGAGCTCCGCCGCTTCCGCGAGGAAACCCTCCGCGCCTGCGGAATCGGCCGTGTCGCGATCGCCGGATACCGCCGCTTCGGCCCCCGCATGGCCCGCGTCTCACCGGGGTTCCCCTTCCTGAGCCCGATAAGAACGCTCCTGCGCTCGTTTGCCGCCACTCTTTGCACCCGGCGGAACACGAACAAGAGCTGAATCACAGAAACAACGAACCATAGAGACACCGAGGCACAGAGAAAAACATTCTCTGTGCCTCGGTGTCTTGTATATAGTTATAACAATATGTTGTGGTGCGCCGCGGGGGCGGGTTTCAACCACGCCCCTGCAGGAAATATGTCGTCTTAACAGCCGGCGGCGAGGGCGAGTTTGATCGAGTTGATGCGGATTTCCTTGGTGTCGGAGCGGGAAAGGAGGATGACCGGGACGGTTGCGCCGACGATCAGGCCGCCGGTCTGCATGCCGGCGAAATACATCATCGACTTGCCCAGGATGTTGCCGGTGTCGATGTCGGGGGCGATCAGGATGTCTGCCTGACCGACGATGTCGTTGTAGAGACCCTTGTGATGGGCTGACTCGAGGGAAATGGCGTTGTCGAGGGCGAGAGGACCGTCGACGGTGCAGCCCTTGAACTGCTTCCGTTCACCCATCTTCGCCAGCACGGCGGCATCGACCGAGCTGGGCATCTTGAAATTCACCGTCTCGGCGGCCGAAAGAACCGCGACCTTCGGCTCGGCGGTGCCGAGCCGCTTCGCGATGTGGACGGCGTTCATCAGGATTTCCTGCTTCTCGGCGAGAGTCGGGTGGGGAAGCATCCCGCCGTCGGTGAGGAATCGAAACGAGCCGTTCCATTCGAACACCAGCACGTGCGAGAGAACGGAGCTCATCTTGATGCCGGTTTCGGAATGGAGGACGGCCTTGAGGAGAATAGGAGTCGAGATCGTCCCCTTCATCAGCGCCTTCGCCTGGCCGGTCCGGACGAGCTCGACCGTCTTCGCGGCGGCGGCTTCGGGCGTGAGGGCCTCGACGATGCGGGGCTCGAAACCGGGGGCCTCCCGGGCGAGCAGCGGATCGATGACGGCGGGGTTGCCGACGAAGATACAGTCGACATATCCGAGCTCGGAGGCTTCCTTCGCGGCGAGAATCGCGTCGACATCCTCCGGCATGCAGATCGCGAGCGGGACACGGCCGGCTTTCAGTTTCGAATCGAGATCGCAGAATCGCATGATCGCACCTTCCCTATGTAAAAGAATATAATATATATTATCTGCTATAGTGCATGGCCGCTGTCTGGGCGCGTCCTTCAGTATTGCCTGATGATCGAAGGGGTCTGAAGGGCGCGCACGGCGTGGGAGGCGAGGGCCTTCATCTCGTTCTGGCCCGGCTTCACGACGAGCGGCGCGATGAAGCCGACCCGTTCCCGGATCCACTCGACGACCCTGGCGTTGTAGGAGACGCCGCCGGTCAGGATGATCGCGTCGACGTTGCCGCAGAGGGCCGCGGCCATGGCTCCGATCTCCTTCGAGATGTGGTAGCACATGGCCTGGAGGACGAGTTTCGCCTTCTCGTCCCCGGCGTCGATCCGCTTGATGACCTCACGCACGTCGGCCGTTCCAAGATGGGCCATGAGGCCGCCCTTGCCGATGAACATCTTGCGGAGCTGGTCGTAAGTGTATTTCCCGCTGAAGCAGATCTTGAGAAGGCCGACCAGCGGCAGGGTGCCGACCCGCTCGGGCGAGAAGGGACCGCCGTCGTTGGCATTGTTGACGTCGATGATCCTGCCCTGCCTGACCGCGGCGATCGAGAAGCCGCCGCCGAGATGCGCCACGACGGCGTTCAGCGTTTCCTGCGCAACACCGCGCTCCTCCGCGGTCTCGCGGAGCATCGCCTTGATGTTGAGGGCGTGGGAAAGAGTGCCGCGGGGCAGTTCCGGCCAGCCGCTGATTTTCGCGATTTCGTCGAACTCGTCGACAGAGACGGGATCGGCGATGAATGCCGGGATCTTCGCTTCCTCGGCGATCTCATGCGCCAGCAGGGGCCCCAGGTGCGAGGCGTGGTCCTGGAGCTTGCCGCCCCTGATGTCGGCCAGCATCGCGTCGCTGACGGCATACACACCGCTCACGAGCGGCTTCAGGGGCGACCCCCGGCTGATGACCGCGGAGAGCGACGAAACGGGCGTGTTCCAGAACGCAAGTGCCTTGTGCAGGGCATCACGCCTGTATTCGAGCTGGGAAAGGGTCGTCGGGAACGTCGCGAGCTCGGCGCGGTCGTGCTCGAGCTCGTGGAGTTCGCGGACGTTCTCGCCGTCGAACAGCGCGATCTTGGTCGTGGTCGAGCCGGGATTGATGACCAGCAGGCGGGGGGAAACCGACATTGCGTCACTCCTCTCGTGATATCAGGGCTTGCCAGGGGATGGCGCTGGCCGCCAGACGGTCTGCCGGGCAGAAGTCGGCCAGCGGGAACGCGAAGGGCGAGAACCAGGCCGCGTGGTCCGCGGGAGCGGGCGGCTGGGGGCCGCTTCCCTCGTCGACGAGTTCGCAGCGGACGAAATGAAGCCGGATGTCTTTGTCGGGATAGGCGTGTTCGAGCACCAGCAGGCGCTCGTGTGCGGAAACCTCGAGGTCGAGCTCTTCGACGAGCTCGCGCTCGACCGCCTGGGCGGCCGATTCGCCGTTCTCGAGCTTGCCGCCTGGGAACTCCCAGAGACCGTCGAGATCACCGCCGGTGCGCTTCGCGAGCAGGACGCGCGAGCCATGGACGACGACGGCGGCGCCGACGTCGAAAAAGGGGCGGTTTGGCTTCTTCATGCGACCTCCAGCAGAAGGCCTTTCAGGTATCTGCCTTCCGGGTGCGAGAGCGCGATCGGGTGGTCGGGGGCGTGGAAGCTCTCTCGCAGGATTCTCGCCCGACGGCCGGCGCGGCGGCAGGCGTCGGTGACGGCCGAGGCGAACTCGTCGCGGCCGAGTTGGCTCGTGCAGGAGGCCGTGAACAGCAGGCCGCCCGGCGAGACGCGGGTGAAGGCGAGAGTGTTGAGCTTGACGTAGGCCCTGACGGCGCGCTCGAGGTCGGCGCGGTTGCGGGCCATCGAGGGCGGATCGACGACGAGAACGTCGAACGTCTCGCTCCGGTCGTTGTCGAGGAAGTCATACATATCAGCAGCTATAATTGGGTTCTTCGCCGGGTCGTAGCCGTTGATTTTCAGGTTGTCGGCGGCTTCGGCGAGCGCAGGCTTCGCCGAATCGACGGTGACGACGCGGGTCGCGCCGCCCGCGAGGGCCGCGACGGTGAAGGCGCCGGTGTAGCCGCAGACGTTCGCGACCTTCCGGCCTCGCGCGACCTGCCGGATGAGGGCGCGGTTGTCGCGCTGGTCGAGGAAAAAGCCGGTCTTCTGGCCGCTCATCAGGTCGGTCTGGAACTTGAGCCCGTTCTCGCGGAACCGGATTTTTTCGGGCATATCCTTCCCGAAGACCAGGGCTGCGGCCGCCCCGGATGCACGTTTCACGTGGTTGCGCCGCCAGATCCAGCGGAGACCGGGAATGATCTTCGGGAGCGTCGCGGTGATGACGTTCACGAAGGGCTCGAGGCCGAGGCTGTAGATCTGCACGGCGGCGGCGTTCCCATACACGTCGATGATCAGCCCGGGGATGCCGTCGCCTTCGCCGTTGATGAGACGGTAGGCGTCGGTCTGGGCCGGGTCGAAGAACGAGCGCCGGAGCGTCTGGGCGGCATGCAGCCGTTTCCTGATGCGCGTCGGAAGATCGTCGCCGGCGTCACCCTCGACCATGCGCACGAGGATCGGCGAGTCGAGGTCGAGATAGCCTCGGCCGAGCGGCAGCGTTTTGTGAGACACGATGACGGCCTCGTCGCCGGTCGCCGCGTCGGGCGGCAGGTCGCGAAGCGCTTCGCGGTAGACCCAGGGGTGTCCCCGCATCAGCGCGAACTCGCGGTCTTTTTTCAGGGAAAGTGTGACGGTAGCCATGGGTGAGACGGGCTCGTTTCTGATAACTGGCCTGATATCAGGCGTCACATCCTACCAATGTTTGCCCTCTTCGGCAACAGGCATTCAGGAGAGGCGTTTGAGGCAGATCATCGAAATGTCGTCGGTGGAGGGCTGGCCGCGCGTGTGCGCTTCGAAGCGCTCGAACAGGCTGCCGACCGTCTCGGCGGGACCGGTGTGGGCCAGGGAGCCGAACCACTCTATAGCGCGTTCGTATCCGATGAGGTCGCCATTGTCGCCGCTCGGGGCCTCGACCAGCCCGTCGGTATAGAACAGGATCGAATCGCCCGGTTCGAGCGTGACGGTCTCGCTCTTGTAGACGGCCTTCCCCCTGACGCCGAGCGGAAAAGACTCGGAGCCGATCTGGGCGATCGTTTCCGTCTTCGCCTTCCAGAGGAAGGGGAAGTTGTGGCCGGCGTTGACGAATTCGAGGGTGTTGTCCGCCGGGTTGAGAGAATACAGGAACATCGTCATCATCTTTTTCTTCTTGATGTTGGCCAGCAGGAACCTGTTGAACGAGGTGATCGTCTCGACGAGGGGGCGACCGGCGTTCTCCTCCATCGTCAGGGCGCACTTCGCCATGCCCATGATCAGGGCGGCCGATACGCCGTGACCCGAAACGTCGCCGACCAGGCCCCGGAGCCGACCGTCGCGGCACATGAAGTAGTCGAAGTAGTCGCCGCCGATGTCGGCCATCGCGATACTCCGACCCCAGATGCGGAACCCGCCGGCATCGAGCGGTTCGGCGGGGAAGAGACTCTCCTGCACGATTCGCGCGACCTGCAGGTCCTTCATGCCGTCGAGCACGTGGTTCATCAACCCCGACAGCTGGCCGAACTCGTCGGTGGAAAGTATCGGGACCTTGTGCTCGAACCGGCGCACTTCGATCGCGTGCATTCCCTCCCCGAGGGCCGCGATCGGCTCGAGAAAATGCTCGGTGAGCAGGCGTCCGATCAGAAGGGCTGAGACGAAAACGAGCAGCGCGAGCAAGAGAAGAATCATCCAGAGGAGACGAACCCGTTCCTTGACGGGTTTGAGCGACGTCGTGGCGAGGAGCGCGAAGTTGTTCAGGTTCGAGCCCATGTTTGCATACCAAAGCCGGCCGTAGCCATCGTCGGACGTGATCGCCCGGATCGGGTTGCGAGACTGGATGACGGCTTTTGCCATGTCGTTGAGTCGCGCCCGGTCGTTCTCGGCATGGAAGATCGCCGAGCCGAGGAAGACCCGCTCACCCATCCCGCTGACGGTCAACTCCATATCAGGTTGCTTCATCAGTTCCGGAATTTTCGTTTTGAGATACGCGTTATGGAACTTGCCCCGGTGCATCACGATGAATACCAGATACTCTGCCGAGCCATCCTTGCCGAAGATGGCGTCGTAAAACACATAGGAACTGTCGGTCCCGAGGGACAGGATAATGAATCGTCCGAGGTTCTGGCTCAACTGGTCGAGGTTGAAGGTGCCGACGATCCCCCCGAGGAACCCTTCCGCGGCGTCGACAGCGAGAGCGCCGGCGTCGATGGTGAGCGACTTGTTGATCCTGTTCAGCAGTTCGCGGGCGAGAAGGACCGTGAAGTTTCTCTGCTTCTGAATTCTGTCGTCGTCCGTCAACGACTTCGCCGTGGCGACGGAGGCGCCGGACTTGTTGATGATGAAAGCCATGTCGATCGCTGACAGAGTGCCCGCCGTGGTGAAGATCTGTCTGCGTTTTTCGAGGTCGGGGGTTGCGCGGATCTTCTCGAGAATGTCTTTCAATACCAGTTCGCGGCGGGCGACGTCGAGCGGAAGGGTGTCATCGAAGACACGGAGTTTGTTTTTCACGCGCGACTCGAGGTTCTGCATGAGGACGTTCTCGTGGTCTTTCAGGGCGTAATACCCGCCGAGCAGAAGGACGAACGAGGGGGTGCCGATCGCGAAGAGGAAGAGGCCCATCAACTTGGTGGGGATTTTCCCTCCGAGGCTCGTTCCTGCCTCGGGAACATGCCAGAGAACGACGAGGATCCAGAGAAGGCAGAAGGCGTGGACCGTCAGCATGACAGACCTGCTGAAGAATGCCGGTTGTTTCGAGTAGGCGACCAGATAGCCGGGAATCGCGCGCGGGATGAACGTTCCGAAATGCGCATCCGTCTGGAACGTCTGGTCGTATTTCGAGGCCGCCGACATCAGCACCCATTCGAGCCCCTGGACTCGCATCAGTTCGGGCGGGAACAGGGTTGTCTTCTTCTTCAGGGTGTCGATGAGACCGAACTGGGAGGATCTGAACCGGCGATTGGCGAGGTTGATCGCGTTCTGGATGGCACGATTCGGCCTGAATTTCCCGGGGTGGAGAAGCAGGATGTAGCCCTTCAGCTTGCCTGGAAGGCCGGGGCGTGTCGTTCCCCACTGGAAAAAGCCGTCCTGCTGGCGGTTGCCGATCGCGCGGATGTAGTTGGAGGCAGCGAGTTGGTCCGTCTCGGAAGGAACGTTCAGGACCGATGAGAGAAGCCTGATTTTCTCGCGGGCGGATGGGAGGCCGGCGGCCAGTTCCTGGAGAGTGGCGAAACACATCTCCACCGCGCGTCGGGGCCGGCTGCCGATGCTCAGATCGGATCTGAGACGGTTTGCATCGTCGAAAATATACAGATCGAACGCCGGTGCATACAGGCGTCTGAGGCGAAGGGCAAGGTGGGTCTGAACGGTGAGGGAGGCCGTTTCGCTCTGCCGGTCGAACACGCGCTTGATCGCGCGCGAGATCATGAGGGCGTCGTCATCCGCCGCCTTTATTTTATTCAATATGGTATCGTGCTGCGAGCGCTTTTCCTGGCGGATTTTTTCGCACTCGATATGGTCCACGAGATACATCGCGGACTGGATGACGGCGATCGGGAAGAGGGCGAAGACGATCAGCAGGGCCGCTGGCCGGATCAGGTTGAAAAGCCGCCGGAGCAGACGCTGAAACAGGCTCTGCCCTTCAGCGGCGGTCATCACCCTGTCTCCCTGTCTCCGCTCGCATCATCGTTGAAGAAATCACCGCATCCTCGTAAGATGGGGGAACATCCGATTGTCGAAGGTATCCTACCATGGAAGCCGGGCCCTGGGAAACGTCATTTCGCGACCGGCGGCAAGGAAAAAATATGAAAAAATATACAATCATCTTCGGAACGGCTTTCCGAACGATGCTCGCATGCGCGGTTCTGCTGCTCTCCATCGGTCCGGCCGGCCTCTGCGACGAAGCCCGGCCGGCCGATTCCTGGCGCGGCCAGGTGTTGTATTTCGTCCTGCTCGACCGGTTCGAGAACGGCTGTTCGTGCGACGATTTCGACGTCAATCCCCGGGATCCCCGAGGATTTCACGGCGGCGATATCGACGGCCTGCGAGCGCGGCTCGACTGGCTGACCGACCTGGGCGTCACCGGCGTCTGGCTGAGCCCCGTTGCGCGGAACCGGCCGATGCCGTTTTTCGGACAACAGCCGTATCACGGCTACTGGACCTGGGATTTTTTCACAGTCGATCCGAGGTTCGGCACGATGCGCAAGCTTCGGGAACTTCGCGACGACCTGCATCGCAGGGGCCTCTCCCTGCTGCTCGACATGGTCGTGAATCATGCCGGCTACGACGCGCCCATCGCGACTCTCCATCCCGCCTGGTTTCATGCGAACGGGAATATCACCGACTGGAACGACCGGAAACAACTCGAGTCATACCGGCTGTTCGGCCTGCCCGACTTCGCGAGCGAAAAGCCCGTCGTCCAACGATTTTTCGCCGCGGTGGCGAAATTCTGGGTGGAGCAGGTCAGGCCGGACGGCTTCCGGCTCGACGCCGTGAAGCACGTGCCGATCTCGTTCTGGAACATGTTCAATTCCGGCCTTCGGGAACGATACGGTGAAGGATTCCTGGCGCTCGGCGAGCTGATGGACGGGAACCCCGCAACGCTTTCCGATGCCTGGAGCGCCGGGGCGTTCGGAACCCTGTTCGATTATCCTCTGTATTACACACTTCGCGACGTGATCGCCCGGGGCGGCGACGCGCGCCAGCTGGGCGTGAGATTCGGCATGGACCGCGTGTATCCCGACCCCGGCATGCTCGCGACGTTTCTGGACAATCACGATCTCGACCGGTTCATCACGAGCTGCGGCGGAAACCGAGACCGCTACCTTCTCGCGCTCAGCCTGCTCCTCACGGCGCGCGGCATCCCGACCCTCTGCTACGGCGACGAAATCGGGCTGGATGGGACGGTCGAACCCTGGTGTTCCACGAGGCGGTCGATGCGGTTCGAAGCCGGCAATCCCCTTCTTGCCGAGACGAAAAAGGTGATCGCGGTCAGAAAGAGTCGGCCGGCGCTGACGCGTGGCGTCCAGACGCATCTCGCGATGGACCGGAAGATGTATGCCTTCGGCCGGTTGACGCCGGACCAGCAGGCGATCGCGGTTTTCAATTTCGCGACCGCTCCGCGCGACCTGGACGTTCCCCTGCCGGCTCCTGCCGGGAAAGCGGCTGTAGCGAACGACCTTCTCGGAAGTATATCGGCGAGTATATCATGTGATACGCTTCGCGTGAGGCTTGACGGCTTGCGTTGCGCCCTGTTCGTCATCGATGCCGGAACGCCGGGACAGTGGGCCCGCGAGCATGCCACGCTCGTGCGGGCAAAGGCCGATCCGTTCGCGCGGGGACGAAGAATGATCTCGTTCGAATTGAAACGAGACGAGGCGCCTTCTGAAGGGACGGCCATCCACCTCATCGGCGGTTTGCCGCAGCTCGGTGATTGGAACGCCAACGCCGCGAACCTTCCGCGTCTCGCGAAATCGGGTGCCCGGCGCTGGACGGCGAGCCTGGAACTACCGATCGGCGCCGTGTTCGAATACAAGTTCCTGATGAAGGCGGCCGACGGTTCCGTGAAATGGCAGGAGGGGGAAAACGGCATTCTTGGCGTGACGCAAACCGGACCTGGCGTCGTATGCGCCGATTGGAACGTCACGGGCCATTGAACGCCCCGAATCGGCGTGTCTCGTACGTCCTGCAGATTGAATATCAACCGTTCGCCCTGAGCTTGTCGAAGGGCGAGGGTTTCTCGTGCTTCGACAGGCTCAGCACGAACGGGACGAAAAATTGGTTTTCATTCTGCAGGACTCAGCAGGCCTTTTCAGCCCATGAGTTTCCTGTAATGCTTCGTCGCGCATTCAGTGCAGATTCCGTGCGAGAATTCGGCTTCCGAATGGTTACGGATGTACTGTTCGATCTGCGTCCAGTACCCGTTGTCGTCGCGGACTTTTTTGCAGATCGAGCAGATCGGCAGCAAGCCGCGAAGGACCTTGATGTTTTCCTCGGCTGCCTTCACCTTGGCTATCTCCGATTCGAGCTGGCTGACCGTCTTCGCCAGTTCTGCGGTGCGGGCTTCGACGCGTTCTTCGAGGGTCGCGTTCGCGGTCTTGAGAGCGTCGGTGAGACGGTGGATCTCCGTCATCTCCCGGGAGGTTCCGAAGATGAGCCGGAGCTCCCCGGTTTCGTCGGGCAGGGGGACGAGAAGCGTGAACCAGTGGCGGTGCCTGTTCTCGAAGACGACGTTTTCCTCGTAGGAAACCGGACGCCCAAGGGCGATGCAGTTCAGGTAATTCCGTTTGATCGCATCGAGCATTTCGGGGGTGATGAACTCGTCGAAGTATTTACCGATCAGGTCTTTCGGAGATACTCCCAGGACGGCTGCATGGGCGGGGTTGAGGTCCAGGAGGTAGAGGCGTTCGTCTTTCGTGACGGCGACAACGAACATGTTGTCCGTCGTCGAATTCCAGAGAGCGCGCATGAACGGGCTCTCTATCGCGATATTCCAGCCGCAGGCATCTTCGAAACGGATGTCTGATTTCATAGATATATAACAGTATCTTATCCGGAATCGACGGTCAAGAAAAGAAAAAACATCCCCCGCCGGACGGCGGGGGATGGGGGATTCCCATGCGCGAACACGTATCAGACCTCGGCGTTCTGCTCGAGTTCGTGCTCGCACTGGTCGATCAGGGTCTTGAGGTTGTCGGCCTCGACGCCCGTGGGGCTGATCTGCAGGTAGCGGCGGGCCGACTCGACGGCGTCGCCGAACTGGCGCTTGCGCGCGTAGATGATCGCCAGGTTGTAATGCACCTGGTTGAACTTCGGGTCGATCTCGAGCACCTTGCGGAAGGCGGTTATCGCTTCTGCTATACGACCCTTCTCGAACTCCTCGGTGCCGATGTTGTAGTAGGCGGCGGCGTCCTTCGGGTTGAGCTCGATCGCCTTCTTCCACAGCTCGATCGCCTGGTCGTACATGCCCTTGTTGTAGTAAGCGATGCCCAGCTTGTTGCGGGCCTCGGCGTCCTGCGGGTTGTACTTGATGACGCGTTTCCAGATGTCGATCGCCTTGTCGTACATCTCGCGGTTGTGGTAGGCGGTCGCGAGGTTCGACAGGATGTCGGCGTCCTCGGGCTTGTATTTGAGCGCCTTCTCCCAGCACTCGACGGCCTTGTCGAACAGGTCCATCTTGATGTAGGCGATGCCGAGCTTGTTGTACAGCTCGCCGTTCTCGGGGGTGATGCGGATCGCGTCCTCCCACTCGGCGATGGCCTTGTCGAACAGGTTCTTCTGGAAGTAGGCGATGCCGAGGTTGTTGTGCGCGTCGATGTCGTTCGGCGACAGTTCGACGACGCGGCGCCACGAGAGGATGGCGTCGTCGATCAGGCCCTTCTCGTCATACACGTTGCCGAGCACGAAGTGCGCGTTCGAGTTGCTGGGATCGAGCTCGATCGCCTTCTTCCAGGAGGTGATGGCCTCGTCGAGGCGGCGCTTCTGTCGGTAGGCGTGGCCGAGCTTGAAGTAGATGTCGGGGTCGTTGCCGCTCAGCTCGCGGGCCTTTTCCCACTCTTTCTGGGCCTCGTCGAACCGCTGCAGGTTGTAGAACGCGATGCCGAGGTTGTGGTGGGCCTCGAAGTGGTTCGGGTCGAGCTCGACCGACTTCTGCCACTGGAAAATCGCCTCCTGGGTCTTGTTCAGCTTCGAGTAGGCGATGCCGAGCTTGTGGTGCAGCTGTGCGTCGTCGGGCATGTAGGAGACGGCGCGGTTCCAGAACTTGGCCGCCTCGGCGAAATCCTCGAGGCCGCAGTAGGCGTTGCCGATCTTCTCGCAGATGTCGGCATCCTCGCTGCGCTTCTCGCGGACGGTGTTCCAGTAGGTGATGGCCTTTTTAAAGTTTCCGTTATTGTAAAACGCGACGCCGAGGTTGAACTGCGCCTCGATGTCGTTCGGGTTGACGGAGATGCATTGACTCCAATATTCTATTGCCTTGTCGAGGTCGTCGAGCTTGCCGTAGGCCGAACCGAGCTTGAACAGCACCTCGGCGTTCTGGGGCGTGATCTCGAGGATCTTCTGCCAGATCTCGATCGCCTCGCGGTGCTGGTTGAGCTTGCTGTAGGCGTTGCCGAGGTTGTTGTAGATCTCGGGCTGGCGGGGGCTGAGCGCGAGCGCCTTCTTCCACTCGTCGATGGCCTGCGGGTACATCTCGAGGCGGTAGTAGACGATGGCGAGGTTGTTGTGCGCCTCGGAGTTCTTCGGGTTCAGCTCGATCGCCTTCGAGAACGAGAGCACGGCTTTGTCGTCGAGGCCCTTGTTGTAGTAGGCGACGCCGAGTCGGAAGAAGATGTCGGAATCCTCGGGGTTGAGGTTGGTGCCCTTTTCCCACAGCGTGATGGCGCGGTCTTCCTTGCCGAGGTTGTAGTAGGCGATGCCGAGCTTGAAATGAATCTCGGGGTCCTGCGGCTTGATTTCGAGGCAGAGTTCCCAGTTCTCGATCGCCTTCGAGTCATCGCCCTTGTTGTAGTAGGCGATGCCGAGGTTGTGCAGCACCTCGAAGTTGCGCGGGTCGAGCTGCACCGCCATCTCCCATTCCTTCAGGGCCTCGTCGATGCGGTTGAGCTGGTAGTAGGCGACGCCGAGCTTGAAGCGCGCTTCGCCGTTCTGCGGATTCTTGATCAGCGACTGGATCCATTCCGAGATGGCCAGTTCATACTGTCCCTTCGTGTAATAGGCGATACCGAGGTTGTAGTGGGTGTTCGCCTCGTCCTGCAGATACGTGCGTTTCATGGGTCCTCCTGCGTCATGCGTCTCTGAATGGAATGAATAACCGGGAAGCGGTGATTTATGTCGGTTTTGGTCCCGAGCCGTCGTCGGGTTCGTTGTCGTCAAGCCGGGCCATCATGGATGAGAGCGAGTCTCCGATCGTTCGCAACAGATATTTGAGCCGGTCCTGCGGGAACCGCGGGGGCAGTTCCGTGCGTACCGGATAACGCAACGCGAATTGTAGATGAGAAGTGGTATGTAAGGCAACCCTTCCCGATGAGATCGTTTTCGTCTCGTGGCCGAATTCTTCCGTTTTGCCCGGGGATTCGCGCGGATACCGGTATTCGAGCCGGTACATGCCGTTCCGGAAAGCGGCGATGATGTCGCCCGCGAGGTAATCGAAGAACATCGCGGCGGATGTCGTGAAAATGCCCAGATCGAGCGGCCGAACCGCCATTTTCTCGGAAAACTCGATGAGCAGCAAACGAGGCGGGAAGCGGCGTTCGATCCCCTCGAGCCGCACGGGGCCGGGGAACGGCTGCGTCGCCCGTGCCGTTGCGATCGATACCGTGAGAGGATGCTCGACGATCGAGAAATCCCTGGGAAACGTATGGTGATAGGGTTCCGTCGGCAGGGCCGTGGTCGGGGGGCACGTCAGTTCCCGGAAGCGGTATGCCTGGATCAGCGGCTTGCGGATCGGCCTGTGAAACTCGTCGGAACGGACGGTGCTCAGCATGCCGGGGGGCGTGACGAGAGGAAGCCGTTTCGTCCGTTTCCAATGGGGCCGCAACTGAGCCGGGAGGCGGTCCGGGAAGCAGAAGGGAATGTAGGGCCGCATTTCCTTCGGCTCGAGCGCGCCGTCTTCTGAAGTCGACGCGGGCCTGGACGGCGGGGTGATGTAATCCTTGACGCCGACGAGAAGCCGCGAGACTTTTTCCTTGAGCTGCAGGCGCTCCTGGTTGATCACGTCGAAGGTCGTGACGATCTCGTGTTCCCGCGTTTCGGCCGCCTGCCGCTGGATCTTCTCGGCTTCGTATTCCGCCTTGAGGTTCGTGAATGCCGTCTGGAACTCGGTGGCGACGGCGCGCGCCTTCTCGAGTTCGTCCTTTGCCTTCTCGTGCTCGGCGGAGATGGTCTTGAGCTGCTCCTGGAGACTGTCGATCTTTCTGGCGGACTCCTCGGCCACGACGCGAAGGCCGGCGAGCTCGAGTTCCTGCTTTTTTTCCTGTTCTGACAGGGCCTGCTCGTTGCGCTTGCTCACGTCGAGGCGCGCATCGAGGTCCCTGACCTGCGACTGGTGCTGGAACACCTCCTGCTTGAGCTCGAAAATCTGCTTCAGGAGGTCCTGGTTTGTGGCGCCTGCCTGCTTCTGTTCGAGAATCGCGTCGGCGAGGTTGAGTTTCAGCCTGCGGAGTTCGTCCTGAAGGGCGGCAACATCGGGTTTCTCTCTGTCGGCATCAGCCAGTCGGGCCTCGAGCCGCTCGATCTCGGCGTTCTGCTTCTTCATCTCCTCGAGGAGAGACGCTTCGGAAGCACTCTGCAGGCGCATCTGCTGGAGTTCGAACGTGCGCTCCTCGAGAAGTTCCTCGGTCCTCCGGAGCCTGTCGGCGAGGGGGCCCGCATTCGACTCGACGCGGGCGAGGGCGTTGATCCGTTCCTTCAGCTGTCGGTTCTCCGCCTCGAGCCGTTCGGCCCGCTCGGCGAGGCCGGCGGCCGCCGGTCCGGCGCCAGGCTTCAATGACTGGAAGATCCGCTCGCGCTGCCGGGCGAGTTCGTCGATTTCGCGGGCAAGCGCATCCATATCCTCGATGCTGCGATCGGGATCGGATGCGTGTCGGGGGGCCCGCGGATCGGTCATGGTCGGGGCCACCCGTCAGGCGTCAGTGGCGGTAGAGGCAGACGGAAATATTGTCGGCGCCTCCGTTCATGTTGGCGCACTCGATCAGGTTCTGGGCGAGCTGCTTGAGATTCGAATTCGGCTGGGAAGCCTGCTTCTCGACCATGTCCTTGATCGTGCGTTCGTCCACAAAACCGCAGAGACCGTCGCTCCCGAGGACCAGGACGTCCCCGGTGAAAATCGGAAGCCGGGAGCACTCCGGCTCGACGGTGGCGGCAACGCCAAGCGCGCGCGTGATGACGTTCTTGTTCGGATGCTTTTCAGCCTGGTCGGGGGCGATCTTGCCAGCGTCGATCATCTCCTGGACGAGGGAATGGTCGCGGGTGAGCCTCTTCAGACGGCCTTCCCGGTGCATGTAACAGCGGCTGTCGCCGACGTGACACAGGGTAAGCATATCTCGACATATAATAGCGATGACGATCGTCGTGCCCATGCCTTCCATTTCGGAATTCGCCTGGGCTTTGGAGAAGATCGCCTCATTCGCCTCACGGCAGTAGCCGATCAGCGCTTCCCGAAGGTCTCCCGTGAGGACGGCCTCGACGTTCTCCGACAGGAGGATGGCCTGGAGCTTGTCCTTGACGGTCTTCACGGCGAGCGACGAGGCGAACTCGCCCGCGGCGGCGCCGCCCATGCCGTCGGCCACGATGAGGGCCGTGAACGACTCCTGGGTGCCCGCGCAGTTGCACCAGCGCCACTGGAAACTCTCGGTGTAGTCCTCGTTGTTTGGCCGGACCATGCCTTTGTCACTCATGGAGATAAAGTTCATATGATTCCTCTCAGGCGGAACTTAGGGGCATTTTAACCGCTTGCCGGGGGCAAGTCAACGCATGATGAAGGTGTTTCGAGGTCGGCCGGGGGGGCGGCACGCCGGCCGAGCCGAGGACAACTCCAGCCAGTCGGGGATCGCTGCCGGGTGGGCGGCTGCCTGACCGGGAAGGGCCGTTTTGAACTTCGAGGAAAACCGCCGTTCCTTCCGTTCGGGGGTCGGCAGTACCAGCGATGGAAAGATGGCGAACGGGGAAAAGACGAAGCCGAACTCCTGCTTCCGGAAGGAAATCCGCCTGCCCGAGCGTCGTCCGGATACATCGTGCAGCCTGTACCGCCCGGCCGTCATATTGAGCGGCATTTGGACGAAGGGGAGAACAGTTGTGCGCGATGCCGGTGCCGTGCCCGGGGCGATCATCAGGCCGGAGGGCGCCGGAATGGCCAGCCGCACGGGGGGCGGTGCAACGGGGGGCAGGTGAACGTGACAGGCGATCTCGGCTGGAGCGAGATCGACGATGTGCAGAGCCTGATATGCGTCTTTCGGAAGGGTGGGCAGTTCCAGCCGGTGAACGCCCGAAAACACGGATGGGGACAAAGTCGCGTGGGGGACTCGGAAGCCGCCGTCGACGGGAAGCCTTCGGTTCCAACGCCCGGCTATGATGATCGAATGGCCGGCGGGTTGTTCCAGCGAGGGGAACGCTTCGGCTGCCGTGATATGCCGGCTGGGCCAGGGAACTGAGGGAGCCGGTTCCGAAAAAGCCTGGGGGAACGGGGACGGGGAAAGCGCGAAACGGTCGGCATGCGGGAGGAGCTTCGGCAGCGGGGCCGGAATGAACGGGACATACATCGATGTGGAAAAATCCCATTCCTCGGCCGGCGCGGCAGGTGCCTCGAGAATATCGAATCCGAAGACATCCGGCAACAGGACGGGAAGCCTGCTGAACGCCTCGTCACGGACATGGTCCGGAGCGTAAGGAGAAGCCGTCTTTTCGGTTCGCACCGTCGGAGGTTCCCCGGGGTTCTGCTCCATGGCGAGGAGGCCTGGTTCGAGATCGAGCGGCTCTTTCGTGTCGAGCATGCTCTGCGCGAGGGAATCCGGCGCCGGCTCGAGGGGGGCGGTCGATGCTGTGTCGATGCCGCTGACGTCGGGCTTGTAGGGGAAGAAAAGGCTCCGCCAGCGCGCGCGATGGCCGCCACGGGCGACGATGAGATCGCACAGGAGATCGCGAATGAAGAAACCGCCGCCGGCCGCCGGTTCCCGGAACTCGTCGGCGAAAAGATCCGGTCGGAGTTCGATGAACGCTTCGACGCGTTGCAGAGAACCAAACCGAACATCGGCGGGCGGGTCGCAGCGTGCACCTGATACGGCGTGGCCGACCGGCCTGAAAGCCTGGACGCCGAAGCGGATTTCGAGAGATTCTCCGGGCGGGGACAGCGGGGGAAGCCTCGCGGTCGTGATGGCACGGGGCATCGGCACTTCCTGGAACGCACGGGCGGCCTCGACGGCCGGCCTGGTTGAGGCCCTGCAGTGCGGGATGCGCTCGGGTGAAGGGGGGGCGGCCCGTTCCGAAGAAAATTGACGGAATTCATCGGGACTGATGACGACCGACGTCCAGGGGGAGCGGAACGCCGGACCCATGAAGGCGGGCGGGAGGCGTTCCGCCGAGTCGAGCCTCGAGGGCGAGGTCGTTGGGAAGGTCGTTTCATGGTGATACGCGTCGGGAACGCCGGTCGCGGCCGCATCCGTCTTCAGCAGCCACCGTTTCGGCCTCCTCATGCTGTATGGGCCGCGAGGCCGATCGCGGCGGCGAATACCGAACATTCCGGCGAGGGGCGTGAGATGCGGTGATGCCTCTGCCGCGGGGAAGACCGTGCGTCCGTTCTCCGAAAGCCTCATGGCGTCCGCCCGTGCCGAAGGCGGAAGCTCATAAAACGTAGGCCAGTAGCGGACTTTCATCCTGGGTTGGCGGACGGGGCGGAGCCATTCGGGAGCGTCGAGGAATCGCGCACCCGCGACGGATGCGGGAATGATCGGTGAGGCCGATGTGATGCGGGGGCGGTCTTGCACGATGCGCCGCGCGGCCGGAAGAGCGACCTCATGGAGAGAAGGTGATGACGTGCGGATGTCCGTGGTGAGGAAGGCGGGTTCCTCTCTGGGGGAAACAGCTGTGAACTCGTCCGGCAGCATGACCTTTCTGGAAACGGTCCATGAGCGGGGAAAGAGAGCGGCCCTGGCAGGGGCGAGCCGGGTGCGCCGGGAGTGGGGAAACTGTTTCCAGCCTGTGAGGGCTGATTCGAGGGTCAGCAGGTAATGCCTCGTCGAATGACTTCTGCGTGGAAGCGAGGCGATGAGCCTGAGCATCCGTTCCGGCTCCCCAGCGGGCGGAAGACGCCGGGGTGGCGCAGGCGGCCTGGGGCCGCGGGGAACCGCGGTCAGTCCGAGCACCTGCATGGCGGGAACGGGGATGCGGAGTCCTGAATCCTCTCCGTGAACGTGCACCGGGAGGGGCGAGGATTCGAACCGCGCGCGCGGCTTCTCCCCCGGTATGAACAAGGCCTTTTCGGCGACGGCTCGGCGTCTGAGTATGCCGAGCGCCTGCCTGACCCCCTTGCGGGCGGTTTCCCCGGGGAACAGGACGAGGGCTGGCTGGATGGCTGATATGCGGAGATCGGTCACGCGGGCGTCGAAGAGGTGCAGGTCAGCCCTTGTCAGAAAACGCTCTTTCGGGGAGTGGCCGAACGAACCGCAGGAACGACGCACGACGGGTTTCGCCCTCGTGACGTCGGATTCCCCGTGCCTGCCCGCCGCGTCGAGGCTGCCGCTGAAGGCCTGGAGAGATGCGAAGGTTCTGGGCGCGATGAGGCGGAATCCGGGGGGTTCGGGGGCGGAAAATTCGAAGCGTTTCGCGAACGGCTTGCGGCACAGGAGTTGCCGGAGCGACAGAAACGCGGCGTGCGGCCATTTCCGGACCAGGCGGGTCGGCGGAGCGCCCCGGATATCTGCAAGACGCGATCGGGAGATATTCGTGATGATTTCCGTCACGGTCCCCGTCCGGCCTGATGGGGCGGAGAGGCTTCTTTGCGGAAGAAGTTCCGGTGATATGCCGGTGTGCGCCGCCGGCCTGGTCCGACCCCGCTCGATTCCGAACATCGCAGGAAACGAATGAGGCTGGACTGATAAAGAGTCGCAGATATATAAATAAAAATATACAGAATGATCTTTCGGCGCATGCGACGGACCTGCGGAAATCAGCTCCGCGAAAGGAAGCCGTCTGTGAAAGGGAAGGATGGGGATGCGCCCGGCCGGAAGGCGGCAGGACGGCCGCCACGGGGGAAGCGCCCGGCGGCCGTACGCGAGGAATTTCCAGGCGGGCGGCGCGATGGACGGCCTTCGTGGTGCGGTCGGGGAGAGAAGGCGTGGCCGGGGAGGATCGAGAGGTCCGGCCTGCAGGGGGCGGATTCTGGCTGATGCGCGGCCAACCGAGCCAAGCGTGGAAAGAGCGAACCATTTCCAGGCTTCCGGTGGGGGTGATGCGGGAATGAGCTCCACATGCGGACTCGAAGAGGACTGCCAGTCGGATGCCGGCGCCATCCGGCGGAGGCGGGACATCTCGAACCGTGAGATGAGGCACTTCTGGAGATACAGGGGCTCCCTGAACCCTTTCACGGGGGGATGAAGGGCGCGGACGGCCGGCCGTGCTTCCGCTTCCGCGAGAGAAAGATCGGGTGTGCCGCAAGAGACGGGGGCACGGGGCAGCAGCTCGGGGCGGGGCGGAAGCCTGCGTTTCGAGATGTCGAGTCGTGGCTGGGGCTCGGTCCCGGCGGGGGGCGGCGGGGCAAACACGTGGTCCGTTCGCGACACGACGGCCGGAAGGACGGAATCGGCGGAGTGCTTCACGCGGGGCATGCGGAAAAGGCGGCGGGGATCGGCGGCGAAACAGTGTTGGCCTTCTTTTCCGGGAATCGAGACGGGGAACAGCAGTTTTCCGGCGAACAGCGACCGGGCGGCATGACTCACGGTCCTGCGGGCGACGGGAAACAGCACCTGCTTTGTCGGGAGAGCCGCGTCGAAAACGGGATCGGAAAATACTCCGAGATGCGACAGGCTCATGACGGAGTGCTGGACGAGAGGCGATCCACCGAAGCCTGGGTCAGTTTGATGGCTTCCAGAAGTCCCGTGACGCGGGAGCCGAGGATCGCCTGCCTGCGGACGATTTTCTCATGTATCCGGTCGGGGCAGGAGAAGAACGCGTCGATATCGTGAGCGGAAGCACGTTTCGGCGGATGGGAGACGGCGAGCGTATCGCGCCAGAACCGGGGCGGCTGAACGATTTTTGCGTGCCCGTGCTCGATCGGGCCGTACAGGAACCTGCGTGCGCGATCCATCAGGCAGGCATACAGCATGTCGATCCCGGACACCATCGAGTAGGGCAGTTTCGTGCGTCTCGCCAGGAGTTCGAGCGGGAACACTTTCTTGAGAAGCGGGCCAGGCGACGCAGGCGTGAAGAGAAGCGAGGAGGCGGGGTTTCTGTACGGTTTCTGGAAATCCGTTTTCGGGACCATGGGAAGCGGGGCGCAGGTCGGCACGGGGCTGACCGGCGGCAGCGGGAGGGCCGGCCGGGCATACGGCTTGGCGATATCGAGCGAGGGGGGACGCAGCTGGGCCGGCGTGTGTTCGAGAAGCCGGATGCGCGTCGCGGCGTCGTCCCACGCAACCGCCCGGACGAGGAGCCAGCATTCACCGATGGAGAGCGGGCGGCGTGAGGAGACCGGCTCGAGGCAGGACGGGACGATCGTGAGGAGCGTGTAGGGTTCTGAAACCGTGCTGATGCGTGATTCCGGGGGCTGATACCCAGGGGCGGAAAACTCGCGGATGTCGGAGGCGGCCCCGCAAAGCCCTGGGTCCGCGATGGGAAGGCCCGGCATGGCGGTGCTGACGACGGGGCCCGGCGTGACAAGGCTGGGGCGTTTCCCGAAATCCGGGAGGGGAAACTGGTTGTCTGGTTCGTACAGGTTCCAGAACTCGTATTCCGAAGGAACGGCAGGGCCGCGAACGGGGGCCACATCGACGATTCCATAGACCCAGAAAGCTGCGTTCAGGAATGCGGAAGGCGACAGAAGCTGAAGAAGCGGGAGTTTGAGCAGTTTCACCTGGTCGGAGCAATCGACGTCGGTGATGGCGAACGTGTCCGTCTGGAGCCTCTGCAGACCCGCATACTGAGCTATTTTTCCCGGATTCCATGCGGCCGGGAAAACGCTCCGGGTGTCGAACACGCGACGAGTGACGGGGGAGAACTCGAGATTCCTGAACGACCAGGTCATCGGCTTGAAAAACACGGAGATGCTTGATGGCCGCTTCAGAAGCGAGATTCCAGAGATACCCTGTTTCAGGAGAAACTCGCATGTTTCGAGGATGGCCGCGACATCGAGCGAGGCCGGTGATGGCCGGGAACACGTCTCGGCAAGCTCGACGCGGTAGGGAAGGGGGTCCCAGGTGATCCGGGGAAGGGGGAGCTCGATCAGAAAGGGGGCCATCCCGAAATGGCGCGGCAGGCGGAACGGGGGAGGCGCGATCGGAACGGCGCGCTGGAGCGAAGGCTCGAAGAAGAGCCGCCCGATTCCTTCCGGGAGACGTTCTGCTTCCCGCGTGTGAACCGCATCGGCATCGATTCCGAGAGACCCCGGTATGGACAGGTCGGTGCCGGGCGTGATCTGGAGGTTGCGGAACGGTGTCGGGATCGATCCGAGGGAGAGTTCACCCGGGAGCGGCGAGGTTGACGGAAACGCCAGGCGTTTCCGGCGGCGCAGACGTATCCGGAAGGCTGCCTCGTTCTGGAATTTCTCGAGCCCGGCGCAGATATCGTCCGTCAGGAACGAGGTGTCGTGAGAGAGCGCGGTGAACTCGGCCAGCAGCGCGCCAAGCCTGAGAGCGAACGAGGCACGCCGGGACTCGAAGGGGGTGACCGCAATCGTTTCCCCTGTCCGGGTTTCGGGCGGATACGAGCGGGGCCGGGCGGGGATGACGGGAGTCAGTTCGCGGAGGGCGTGCATCCCGGAGCGGATCTGGCGGGTGATGCGGTCCTGGTCTTCGGATTTCGGGACGATGCTGGTGATGAGCGGCATATTCGCTCGCGCGAAAGCCTGAAGTTCGGGGAATGCATCGGGCCCGGCGGAAATCGAGAGGACCTCGCGGGCGGGAATCTCGATCGGGGGGTGGCTGACGCCGACCGGGGCGATGCGGAGGCAGTCGTCGAACAGCCAGGGAAACGCCCCGCGGCTGGTGAACGACGTGCAGAGGTTGAACTCCGTCGAGAGGAGCGAGGGCCTGATCTCCGGGGCGAACTCGATGCGCTGGAAGAGAAACGCATCGAGCCTTTGCCGCTTCTTCTGAAAACCCAGGAGCTGGCTGAGGGAGGGAAGATCGGTGGGGACGATATAGCCTCGCCAGTCGGGCTTCCGGTCGGACATGACGTCGAGCCATGAAAGATAACTATCGGAATAGATATCGAAACGGCATCGCGAGGCGAACCGGTCGTCGAAGTGATACAGCGGCTTCGCGGAGATCGAAGGGCGTTCTTCCTGCTCGAGAACGGCGGCCGGCGGCGGCGCGAAAGCCGGGTCGAGGGTGAAACTCGGAGGGATCCTTCCGTCGCGGACGGCCTTGAGCGCCGGGAAGTGAAGAGCGAGGATCGGCGGGAGGCTCCGGCGCCCGGTGCCGGAAAGACGAAGGCGGAACCGATAGGCGGATGCGCTGGATTCTATAAATGAAGATATAATGGCGCCATGTGTGCAGAGGCGACGCGCGAGGACGTTCTGCAGAGGCTCGATATGCCTGTTCAGGCGCTCGAGGAGGAAGCTGTCGAGGCAGGGGGCGAACTCGTCAGACTCGCCTTTGGGCACTTCGCCCTGCCACTGGCCCTCCGCCACGTCCGACAGGGTTCTCGACAGGGTCGCCATCGTCTGGCGGATGAGCGAGGATTCCTGGGTGACGAGGGGCGAGGCGGCTTTCGCCTGGGCCTCGAACTCGTCGATCACCGATATGCCGAGCGAGATCGGAAGCCGGAACAGCCGCCGGGTCTCGTTCCAGTTGAGGCGTGCCCGCTCGATCGTCGTGTCTTCGAGACCGCGTGGAAGCATGTTGTAGACGAACATGAGCCGTTCGCGCGCGAAGTGAAACAGCGCCGGCCGGGACCGGAGCATCGAGTCGAGCAGGGCCAGGCTGCGCACATCGGTCGTCGTGACCAGCACGGCGGCCGGTGCCCCCGCATCGTTTCCGCGTCTTTGCAGGAATGTCTCGGCGACGACGAAGTTGTCGCAGCCGGGAGGCAGGTTGATCAACACGACGTCGAAGTGCGATCGGAGCTGGAGGAAAAAGTCGCGCAGGGAGGCGTCCGACAGCAGGCGCACCGGATCTTTCAGCTTGAACGCCGGAAAATACGAGATCTTGTCGGTGGCGGTGAAGACGAACGTGCGCCTGAACCGCGACGAGCCCTCGATCACGAGGTCCGTCAGGTCGGTGTAGCATTCGAGCGAGACGGAGCGGGGAAGCACGCTGCGGAACAGGTTCGGGAAGGGGGCGCTGGCGTCGATGACGGCGACGCGCCGGCCTTTCGACTGGAGGTAGACGGAGAGATGGGCGACGATGCTCGATTTGCCTGAACCGCCGCGAATCGAGCCAAAGATGAAAACGGGTGTGAGGAACGGGGTGCTGCCCATGTCGTCCCAATAGTAGCATACCCCGCCTCAACGTGAAACAGGGGGGACGGGAAGAATCAGATCTGGATGACGAGGCCCTCGTACGCCGCCTGGGAGGACGAAAACTCTGATTTGGCGCGCTTCTCGATTGCATCGATCGCCGCATCGTTGTGAAGGGGGTCGTGATGCGTGAGGATGAGATGCTTCACGCCGGCTGTCTTTGCCAGCTTGGCGCCTTCGACCATCGTCGAATGGCCCCAGCCGATTTTGCTCGGGCCGCGACTTCCGTGGGCGGCAGGGTTGTATTCCTCGGGGGTATATTGTGCGTCGTAGATCAAAAGGTCGGCCCCGGTGGCGAGTTCGAGCAGATTCGCATCGATCGAACCGTCGGAGGGATGCTCGCAGTCGGTCGCGACGACGACGCTGCTGTCGCCGTCCTGGATGCGGTAGCCGAGAACGCCGTTCGGATGGATGAGCCGGCGGGCCCAAATCTGCGCCGTGCCGATGTCGATCGGCTTTCCCTGCATGGGATTGAAGGTGAGCTTGGCGCTCAGGGTGTTCAGGTCGACGGGGAAGTAAAAGTGCTCCATCTGGCCGCGGAGCGTCGCTTCGAGACGATCGTCGACGTCCGAGGCACCGTAGAGGTGGAGCGTGTTGCACGAGCCGTCGACACGGGCGCCGGACGCGTCGCGTGAGCCGATGTACGCGGGCGGGAAGAAGGGAAAACCCTGGATGTGGTCCCAGTGCGAATGGGTGAAGAGAATGTGGGCGACGCCCTTTCCCTTGCCGAAATCACCCTTGAGAAGCTCGAGACCGAGGAGACGGATGCCCGTTCCGGCATCGACGATGATCAGCTGACCTTCATTCGTGCGAATCTCGATGCAGGTCGTGTTTCCGCCATAGCGGATCGTATCTTTCCCGGGAACGGGAACGGATCCTCTGACACCCCAGAATTTAATATACACCGAACTCGTTTCCCTTCTTAACGGCCGAAGTTCAGGGTTTCACCGCCCTTCCCGGTCACTGGCGAAGGGTCAGCAGCATGTCTACGACTCGTTCCAAATCTTCATTGTTATAGAATTCGATCTCGATCCGGCTTTTCGCGCGACCCTGCCGGATGTGTACCTTTGCGCCGAGGAGCTCCTGGATGCGGGATTCGACCTGGCGGACATGGATGTCTCCCGCCTGTTTCCGCGGCGCGGCGTTTGTAGGCCTGGTTCCCGGTTGTCCGTTTCCGGAGGGCTTTGCGTCTGCCAGTTCCTTTTCCGTTTCGTACACCGAGAGGTTCCTGGAGAGAATCCGGTCGACCCAGGCCTGGACCTCGGCGTGATCGCGAAGCCCAGCCAGCATCTTGGCGTGGCCGGCGGAGATCCTTCCGCTCGCGATGAGCTGCTGGACGTGGGGCGGGAGCGAGAGCAACCGCAGTCTGTTGGTGAGGGCGGAACGGCTTCGTCCGAGCCGCCGCGCCAGTTCGTCGTGCGTCAACCCGAACTCGAGGATAATCTGCCGCAGTGTTGCAGCCTCTTCGACGGGGTTCAGGTCCTCCCGCTGGATGTTCTCGATCAGGCCCGCGAGGAGGGTCTGCTGCTCGTTCATGTCGCGGAGAACGGCGGGAATCTGCGTCAGGCCGACGATCTTACAGGCCTGATACCGGCGTTCGCCGGAGATGATCTGGTACCCGTCGCCCCACCGTCTGACGAGAATCGGCTGGAGGACGCCGTTCGCGCGGATCGACTGGGCAAGCTCTTCAAGTGTGGTGCGGTCAAAGATCTTACGGGGCTGCTTCGGGTTGGGAACGACCTTATCGATAGGAAGCAGATCGAAAATCAGGCCGGGAGTTTCAACCCGAAGCAGAGCTCCGACGTTCTGTATATCGGCATTGTTTTGTTGCACGATGAGCCCTTTCAGAAAGAAATTCGGTGAATATGAGCCCGTCTGAAAAACCTAACAGAGCCGGGAACCCTTGTCAATGTCGCGGGAACGCACGTATAATCCCCTGCGGAACACACGGCACGCCGTTTCCCGGATGCCCCTGGAACGTCTGATCATCGGAGGTTGCTATGAATCTCTCCTTTCTCTCTCGAAGCCGTCGCGACGCGGTTGTCGCCGCCCTGATCGCCGTCTGCTCGATCTGGCCCGCGGGTGTGGGCGCTCCGGCTGCCGCCCAGAACGCGGCGATCCAGATGGCCGGGGAATACCAGCAGGCCCAGCAGCTCCTTGCCCAGTCCGACTTCGACGGCGCGATCGGTGCCCTCCAGGGGCTGTTTTCGAATCCCGACCTCGCGGCGGCCGCCCGCGTCGAAATCGGCACGATCCGCATGCGCCAGGCCGAAAATGAGATGTCGCAGGCGCTCGGCCACTTCCTCGACGCCGCGACGAACATGTCCGAAGGCGTCAAGGCTGGCGGCGTGAAGGGGCCTGACTCGCCCCGCATCATGTATGACCTCGGCAGGGTCTACGAAGAGCGCCTGAACGATTATCCCAAGGCCATCGACGCCTATTCCCGCATACTGTCCGATTACCCCAACTTCATGTCCATCGACAAGGTCATCTACCATCTCGCCTTCTCGTACGAGCGCCTCGGCAAATTCGAGGATGCGGCGCGGATGTACCGCGAACTCGTCGAAAAGCACCAGTACAGTTCCTTCTTCCGGGAAGCGCAGAAACGGATGAAAGCGCTCGCTCCGGGCACGGGCCAGGGAGTCGCCGCGATCGAGGCGCAGGAAAACCTCGCTGAAGGCGCGCAGTCCGAAACCCAGAGCGCCCAGGCCAACATGGACCTCGCCGCGATGCAGGCGAAACAGGGAAACTACTCGAAGGCGATCGAGGCTTACAAAAAGGTCATCGCCGACTCTCCCAACTCCGACCAGGCCCGCGATGCGTACCGGCTGATGGCGAACATGATGGACGAAAAACAGAAGGATTACAAGAACGCCGCCGCCACGCTCGAAGAAATGATGCAGAAGTTCCCGGACGCTCCGAATACCGAACAGAGCCTCTTCAAGCTCGGCCGCATCTATGAGGAGAACCTCACCGATTACAAAACCCGCGTCGTCGACGGAACGGTCAGATATCGCAAGAACGACGAGGGGGCCCGCAAGGCGATCGATTATTACGACAGGCTCACGGAACGATACCCGGATGCCGATGTATCGGCTGATGCCTTGATGCGCAAGGGCGATCTGTACCGGACTCAGCTGAAAGACGCCGACGAGGCGAAGAAGCAGTATGCCGAGTTCCTGAAGCGATTTCCCGATCATGCGGAGGCTGACAACGTTCGGGAAAGGTTGAACCAGCTTGAAAGCGATTAGCTCATCGAACTTCATCCGCTCGTTCGTTTCGAAGGCGGCCGGCTTCGCGCTGGCCGCCGCGTTGTTTGCGATACCCGCGCCGCCCGCGGCGGCGCAGCAGGCGGCTGACGCGACTCTGTGCGGCCTGTCGGGAACGATGCTCGTTCCCGGCCTCGACGTCCTGCCGCCGGGCGGTGCGCGGGCGGCGGCGCACATCAACGGCGGCGACGGGGTCGACGGCGTCGGCTCACTGAAAGGCGTGTTCGCCTTTTCCGACGACACCGAAATCGCCGTCATGAAGCGGTTCGTCACCGGCTCGGGAAAGAGCCAGTTTGACCCGGTATTTGCGGCCAAATACAAACTGCGCCCCAACGTTGCCGCCGCCGCAGTGATCGATACGACCGACGGATGGAAGGACTCGGTGATGGTGCTGACGGGCCTTCCGGGAAACCGGGTCGTGGTAGGTCTCGGGGCGAACCTGGCGATGGAGGGCACCGAGAAATACGCCCATTTCGGCAGGTATCCAGACAAGTTTTCACCGGTCGATCCGTTGTTCTTCGTTCTCGGGGCGAATCTCAACCTCGACCCCGAAACCCAGCTGATCATGGACTACGCCGGCAACGATTTTCTCATCGGATTGCGCCATCATCTGAGTGATGCACTCGCGCTCGATTTCGGGTATCTTGCTCCGGACAACCTCAACACCGAAAGCAGGTATACCCTGGGAGCCAACTTCGGCTTCTGAGCTTTTTCCATGGCGATCTACATCCTCAATCTCGCCCTCGCCGCCGCGTGCACCTGGCTCGCATGGCGGTATTTCGATCTGCAGGAGCGCCTGCAGATGCAGCAGATTCCCGACCTGACATTCCTCGCGGGCATCTCCGGCATCATCGACTCGGCCGAGGGATATCCGGAACCGCACGCGACGGACATGGCGCGCGAGGCCCGGGCGATCGCCAGGCACCTGAAGCTCGACGAGCGCACGATCGCGTCGCTTCATATCGCATGCCTTCTCCACGACTGCGGCATGGCAAGCCTTCCCCGGGAGATCGTCAAACAGCCGCGTGCCCTGAACGCCGACGAATGGTTTCTCGTGAAGACCCATCCGCTTCTCGGCGAGCTCGCCCTGCGCCGCCACGTGCCGGTGACGGAAGACGTCCCGAGCATCATTCGCTGG
This sequence comes from uncultured bacterium, assembly GCA_964389325.1. Lineage (GTDB taxonomy): Bacteria > Muiribacteriota > Ozemobacteria > Ozemobacterales > Ozemobacteraceae > MWAR01. The sequence goes on from CAYMEN010000022.1 coordinate 35,282, forward strand.
CACCATGAAAAATGGGACGGAAGCGGGTATCCCGATCACCTGGTGGGCGACGAGATTCCGCTTGCGGCGCGTATTCTCGCGGTTGTCGATGCGGCCGCCTCGATGAAAGTCACGAGGCCCTATCGTAAAGCCCGCAACCCCGAACAGATCCGGGTCGAACTCGGCATCCAGTCGGGGCTTCACTTCGATCCCGCCGTCGTGCGCGCACGGGAAGCCGTCTGTTCGGCCGCTGCGCACGCGCAGGAGAGCCGCGCATGATCCGGTTCCAGCCTTCCTGGATTCTCGAGTCGCTCCCTACGGACGCCGCGAAATCCATCTTCCTGCCGATCTCGCCTCGGCCGCACTCGCTCTTGTGGTTCAAGCGCCTCGGCATCCGGATGTATGTGAACGACCCGGTCGAGAGTCGGGCCGTGATTCTTCGCGCCCTCGTCGCGAATGGCCACGAGAAGCTGACCGAGCCGAACCGGCGCAGGTTCATTCGGGCCCTCGACAAGCCGTTCAGGAAAGAGACGAATCCGTTCCTCCCCTGGCAGCACAGGCTGTTCGACGCCCAGCAACTCGATTATCTGCACTTCTGGCGGGAAGCCTCGTTCGAAATCTCCAAGGCGACCCAGAGCGAACTGTTCCAGGCCGGGGTCTACAACGTCATCGCCGCCTGGATCACGATGGCGGCGTCCGGAATCGCGCCGTCCGTCCCGCCGGACGAGCTCCTCGACACGATGATCCGCCGATGCGAGAGCCAGCTCGTCAGCGCCTCCGAAAAAATCTTCTGTCTGAACATGCCCATCGACGAACTCGGCGACGAAGTCGAGGCCGACCTCTACGTCATTCCCCTGAGCTTCCACGGCAGAAAACGGCTCGAAAGCGACCACGACGTGATGTTTCACGCCTGGTGCCGCGGAAACGCCAACCTGCAGGCGGCGAAGGATGAAATCGACAAGGCCCGGCAGGGATGGATCTACGACTGGAAGTCGGGATGCGATGCCTCGGCGATGCTCTCCAAGGCCGGAAAAGCCGCGTATGTGGCCATCACCTGGTCGGGAGACGATCTGCCGCCCCTCTGGCATGAGGAACACGTTGCCGGCCGGCTTCGCGACACATTCGCGTCGCGGTTCCCGAGGTCCGTCCTGAGAATCAAGGCCGCCGACACCGCCAGAAACGATTACGATTTCCTTTTCCTCCTTGCAAGGCCGGGCTTCGACCTGCCGCAGGCGAATTGAATTTTCATTCCGCCCTCTATTTCATGGTGGGCCGGAATGTGCTACCATGAACGCCATGTCGTTACGATCGGCGTTTCGTACCATTGTCCCGGCTGCGCTCGTGCTCCTGAGCACGTGCGGCCTATTCCCTTCCGCCGCTGAGGCCGCCCTGTTTCTGCAGGGCGAAGATGTCATCGGCCCGGACGGCATCGTGATCTGCGTGAACGAGATCCGGCGCACGCCGTTCACCGGAGGCCTCGGTACCAGTGCGAAACAGGACAAGGTTGAAATCCAGCTCACCTTCGTGAACACCGGAACCCGAACGTTCGCGGTCGATCCCCTCAAGGATTATTCCCTCCTCCTTGGCGGGACATATTCCCCAGGCGCCATGGAGAACCCCGACTGTCTCGCCAGGCCCTTCGACATGAGCCCGGGAACGCAGAGCCGCGGAACGCTGTGCTTCACGGTCGATGCGTCCGACACCGCCGCTCCCCGCCTCGTGATGAAGAACGACCGGGTCTCCGAGCTCGCCGTCCTGTGCGACCCGGACCTCAGCAAGCTGATGGAACAAAGCGCGTCGTCGCTTCCCGCCATCGACGGAACCGTGAAACTCGTGAAATTCCTGATCGAGGCCGATCGGCTCGAAGCCGCACGTGGCCTCATCGAAAAGGCGGTCGCCGCCTTCCCCGGTGACCCCCGGCTTTCCCTCCTGCAGGCGATGGTTAGACGCCGCCTCGGCGACACGGAGGGGGCGAGCGATGCGATCGCCCGGATCGACGACACGGCGAGGCTCGAGAAAGACGATGCGCTGGAGCTCGCCCGCCAGGCGTTCGAGCTGTCGCAGTACGGCGTTGCCCAGAAGATGCTCGAGCCGTATGCCGAACGCGGCAGCCTCGGCGACAAGGAACTGCTGTTCCTCGCCAGGTGCTGGTATTTCGACCGCCAGTACGATCGGGCCGACAAGCTGCTCACCGACCTCTACGCCCGCGGATTCCAGGACAGCACGCTGTTCTTCACGCTCGGCAACATCTGTGAAAAGCGCGATGACTGGCGCGGTGCCCTGAAATGGTGGGAAAAGGCGATCGAGGCCGACCCGAAGTATTACGAGGCCGAGTTCAACATCGGCGTTGCCTGGTACAAACTCGACGAACGAACGCAGGCGATCGACCACTGGCGCCGCGTGCTGATCCTCGAACCCGATCCCGAGACGCGCGAAGCGGCGGAAGACGCCATCAGAAGTCTCGAGTAAATCTATACTGAACTATATATGACACGACGGAGTTGAACTCAGATCATGGCGAAGAAACGACTTGTCAGCGGCATGCGGACCACCGGCTCCCTTCATCTCGGCCACCTCGAGGGCACCCTCAGGACGTGGGTGAAGCTCCAGGAACAGTATGACTGCTACTTTTTCGCCGCCGTCTGGCATGCGTTCACCGATCGCCTGAAGATCGACGAACTGCCCCGGTACATCAGCGACATGGTCGTCGATTTCATGAGCGTCGGCATCGATCCCGAGAAGTCCGTTATCTTCCGCCAGTCGGCCATGCCCCAGCATGCCGAGTTGAATACGATCCTCAGCATGTATACCCCGCTCGGCTGGCTCGAACGGTGCCCCACCTTCAAGGACCAGGTGCGCGACGAAGCGAGCCGCGACGGAACCTCGCTCGGCAAACTGATGTATCCCGTCCTGATGACGGCCGATATCATCTGCTATAAAGCCGAAGCCGTCCCGGTGGGTCGCGACCAGTTGCCGCACCTCGAACTCACCCGCGAGATCGTCCGCAGGTTCAACGGCGTGTTCGGCGAGATCTTCCCCGAGCCGGCCGAAGTGCTGTCGGAAATCCCCGTCCTGCTCGGCATCGACAACCGCAAGATGAGCAAGTCGTACAACAACTCGATCGAGCTTCGCGAGACTCCCGAAACGCTCAAACAGAAGATCCACGTCATGATCACCGATCCGCAGCGCGTCCGCCGCAACGATCCCGGAAATCCGGACGTCTGCACGGTTTATTCATATCATAAAATATACACGAAGGACAGGCTCGACGAGATCGCCAACGGCTGTCGGACCGCCGGCATCGGCTGCCGCGACTGCAAGAACATCCTGTTCGAGCGCCTCGAGGGCGTCCTCGGCGCGATCCGCGAAAAACGCGCCGAGATCGAGAGCCGCCCCGGCCTGGTTCGCGACGTCCTGGCTGCCGGCGAGGCGAAGGCCCGCGAGACGGCGGAGGCGACCATGAATGAGGTCCGTCGCGCAATGGGCTTCATCGCCTGAGAAAGATGCAACGTCGATGAGCGCATACCAAGTACGGCTTCCGGCCTTCGAGGGGCCCTTCGATCTGCTGTATCACCTGATCGAAGAGCAGAAGGTCAATATCTATGATATACCGATATCTACAATAACGGCCCAGTATCTCGACTACCTCCACATGATGGAGATCCTCGACATGGAAGTCGCCTCGGGTTTCCTCGTCATGGCGGCAACCCTGCTCGAGATCAAGTCACGCATGCTCCTGCCGCGTGACAAGCCCCAGGCAGGCGAGATCGAGACCGGCGACGAGGACCTCGACGGCGCGCCCTACGAGGAAGACGCCCGGCGCGAACTCGTCGACAAGCTTGTCGAGTATCGCCGGTTCAAGCTCATGGCCCTCGACCTCCGCGAGTTGGAACGGAAGAACTCGCGCATCTACACGCGGGCGGGCAGTTACGAACTCCAGCCCGAGCAGGTCCTCCAGATCAACCTCTCGGCGTTCGATCTGCGCGCGCTGTACGAGGGGCTGGTGCGCCGGCGCCTGAATCCTCCGATCCATCGTGTCGTCGTCGACCGCATCGGCCTCGAGGCCAGGATCGACGAGATCCGCCGGGTCCTCAACGATCTGCGCCACCGCCGGGAAGTCCCCTTCAACGACCTCGTCCGCGGCCGCAAAGACCGCTACGACGTCGTCCTTTCCTTCATGGCCATCCTCGAGATGTTCAAGCTGGGCGAGTGCGATATCGCCCAGGATGACAACTTCTCTCCTATCACGATCAGGCCGGTATCGGCCGCAGACTCCGTCGAAGAGGCCGCCGCCGGCTGAAGACAGAAATGAGACTGCAACACGCGCATGAACGCCGACAATGAACTGACACAGCAACCCACCGCCCAGCCGCAGCAACTGCCTTTGCCGTCCGGTCCTCGGCCCTGCCGCGATACCCTTCTCGCCGCGTTGCAGGGGCTTCTCTTCGTCCATCACAACCCCATTCCCACACAGCGCATCGCCGAAATCCTCGAACTGCCGTTCTCCGAAACCGAGCAGCTTCTGAACGAGTTCCGGCTTCATCTCGACGAGAGCCCGTCGTCGGGACTCCAGGTCATCATCACCGAGCAGGGCGTCCAGCTCGCAACGAAGGCCTTCATCAGCCCGTTCATCCAGCGCCTCGAAGGCCAGAAGCTCGTCAGCCTCTCCCTGCCGGCGCTCGAAACGCTCGCCGTCATCGCGTTCAAGCAGCCGATCACCCGCGCAGAGATCGAGGCGATCCGCGGCGTCAACTGCGACGGCGTCGTCGCCACTCTCCTCGAGAAGAAACTGATCTTCGTGTCGGGGGAAAAGCCGGTTCTCGGCAGGCCCCGCCTCTACGCCACGACGCAGGACTTCCTCTACTACTTCGGCATCAAGAGCCTCAAGGAATTATCGCTTCCCGAAGCCGATCTGCCGAACGATCTGCCTCCGTCCGAAAGCCTCGATGTCACCGCCGAAATGGATGGCGAAACGTCCCTCGCGGAAGGCCAGACGCACATCTCTGCCGATGCCGATACCGGCCATGGCGACGGCATCCCGGGGCCGGAACAGGTTGCCGGGGCAACCCCGGCGGCGCCTTCATCCGACGCCCCTTCGGCGCCGGACGGTATGAAACTCGATATATATCCAACGCAGCCGGTCCGGGAGAACAACGAATCATGAGCGGAACGCCATTTTTCAAAACGCGGCTGGAAAACGGCGTGAAGGTCGTTGCCGAAACCTTCTCGACGGTCCAGAGCGTATCGATCGGTATGTTTTTCCGCAGCGGCGTTCTCTACGAGGACCCCCGGCTGCTCGGCGTTTCCCATTTCATCGAGCACATGATGTTCAAGGGAACCGCGAAGCGCTCCCCGAAGGACATCGCCCGGGCCTTCGACCGGATCGGCGGGTATCTGAACGCGTTCACGGCGAAGGATTACTGCTGCTACTACGCCCGGGTCGTCCGTGACGAGCTTCCCACCGCGGTCGAGGTGCTGGCCGACATGGTGCGCAACTCGGCGTTCGATATCGATGAATATGAGCGTGAGCGACGGGTCATTCTCGAGGAGATCAAGATGTACGAGGATTCCCCCGACGAGATCATCCATGAGCTGCTCGGCCAGACCCTCTGGCCCGATGCCCCGATCGGCCGGCCGATCCTCGGGACGAGCGCCACGGTCGGCGCGATGCCGCGTGACGAAGTGGTTGATGTATATCGTAAACAATATGTATCGGGCAACCTCGCCGTGTGCGCGGCCGGCAACATCGACACGGGAGAGTTCGTCGGCCTGCTCGAGAAACATCTCGGCGACCTGCGTCCCGGCTCGCTTGCCCACCGGAAGACTACGCCGAAGCCAGACAGCGCCGCGGCCGTCTTCCGGAAGAACATCGAGCAGGTCCACGTGGCGATCGGTGCCCCCGGGGTTTCGTACCGCGACGAGTCGAGATATGCCGTAACCCTGATGAACTCTGCGTTCGGCGGCGGGATGAGCAGCAGGCTGTTCCAGGAAATCCGCGAGAAGCGGGGGCTTGCCTACTCGGTGTACTCCTACCACACCTCGTTCAGGGACACCGGGATCTTCAGCATTTACGCCGGCACCTCGCCGGATCAGCTTCCCAAGGTGCTCGAACTCATCAGCACCGAGATCGAGCGGCTCGCCTCGAAGGGGCTCACGAAAATCGAGCTCGAAGAGGCGAAACAGCAGCTCAAGGGAAACACGCTGATCGCCCTCGAGAGCACGACGAACCGCATGAACCGGCTGGCGACCGGGTTCCTCTACGGCATCGAGCCCCAGCGCCCGGAAGAGGCGATCCGCCCGTATCTCGCCGTCACGCAGGACGATATCAGGAAGGCGGCCACGGAACTGCTCGACCGGAAGAAGATGGCCATGACCGTCATTTCCCCCGCCTCCGACGTGTCGAAAGTGCTCGCCGACAGCCCGTTCAATGCCGTCCCGTGCCGTTCCGCGCGCACGGGCGGAAGGTCATCCCCGATGCACCTGGAAAAACGGAAAGGGTAGGGTGACCCTGCCCGAAAGAGACGATTTGCGCAAGGAGAAGTGACGATGAAGAAAAATCCCTGTCTCGAGCGACAGCAAGCCGTTGTTGAGGCGTTCCCCGCCGGACTCGACGCGATGCTGGTGACGAACCTGTCGAATGTCCGGTATCTGACGGGCTTCACCGGCTCTTCGGGCGTTCTCCTCCTCGAACGGAAAAAATCCCTGTTCTTCACCGATTTCCGCTACCAGGAACAGTCGGAAAACGAAGTCGGCCGTTCCGCCGAGATCGTCGTCTTCAAGACATCGTCCAGCGAAGCCGTGCTCGAGTATCTCGGCAAATCCCGCGTCGGAAACCTTGGCATCGAGTCGACCATCACGCTTGGCACATACGAGATCTTCAGGGAGAAGTTCAAGGGCACGCTGATCACGACGAAGGGCGTCATCGAGGGCGTCCGCCAGGTCAAGGGCGAAGAGGAGATGGAGGAACTGCGCAAGGCGTTCTCCATCTCGGATCGCAGCTTCAAAAAGCTTCTGCGCTTCATCAAACCGGGAAAGCGCGAGACCGAGATCGCGGCCCGCCTCGAATACATCATGCGCATGGAAGGCTCGGAAGGCCCGAGCTTCGCGACGATCATCGCCTCCGGCGAGCGCTCCTCCTGCCCGCACGCCCATCCGACCGACCGGAAGATCAAGGCCGGCGAGATGGTGAAAATCGATTTCGGCGCGATCTGGAACGGGTATCACTCCGATATGACCCGCACCGTCTTCGTCGGAAAGGCAGACAAAAAATTTCGCGAGGTCTACGGCATCGTTCTCGAAGCCCAGAAGCGCGCCATCGCCGGCATCAAACCCGGCGTGACCGGCTTCGACATCGACAAGCTCGCGCGCGACCACATCGCCTCGAAGGGATACGGCGATCATTTCGGCCACGGCCTCGGCCATTCGCTCGGCCTCGACATCCACGAAATGCCGGCATTTTCCTCGAAATGTAACGACACGATCAAAGCCGGCATGGTGCTGACGGTCGAGCCCGGGATTTACCTCCCCGGGTGGGGCGGTGTGCGGATCGAGGACGTCTACCGGATCGACGAGGTTCCCGAGCGGCTCACGGCCACCCCCAACGACCTCCTCGAGCTTCCCGCCTAGCAGCCTGCTAAGGGCATTCGAAACGATACGACATCCCCGATTCCCACCCGGAGTCGGGGATGCGTCTAATGGAAACCCTGATTCCTGCCGATGAGGGTGAACGCAGTCCTTATCGACGGACAACGGAGGTTTTCCATGAAAGGCTTTTTCCCCGGCTTGAAACTGCTCGTCCCGTTCGGCGTGGTCGGCATTCTGGCCGGTGCGTTCTCATATTCGGTCAATGCCGATTCCACCATCACGATTCCCGTGCCGGAACGGGCCGCCGCCGACAAGTCAGTGACGCTCTCGCTCCGGATACCCCCGAATACCGAGCCGGTGGCGGGGCCGAAGGAGAAGCTCAAGCTGTCGTCGACGCGGAGTCTCATCCAGTGGAACTCCAATCCCTCTCCCAAGATCGAGAAAAACGACGAGTTGCTGGCCATCATCGAAACCATCAACGACAAGGGCTGGCTGAAAACCTACACGTCGAAAAACAACGCGAAACTCCGGCCGATGGACAAGTATATCGGGGTGCGGCTCGTCGAGGAGATGGCCCGCTCGATCATCGAGATCGCCCAGTCGCCCAACGTCACGCGCGTCATCCGGAAATGCAACCTGACGGCGAGCGACATCGAGGATGTCCGCCGCATGGTTCAGCGCTTCTCGACCGAGCTGGTCATGTTCGGCGTCAATCCCAAGAACTACGATAAAGACCTGCTCATGCTGCAGGAGCGGTTCAAGACCGCCAAGTCCGGCGTCCTGAAAGTCATCAAGGTTGAAGGCCAGGACGACGGCGGCACCGTCATCCACCTCAGCGTCGACTGACCGTAAAGAAATCATCGCTGACAGCCCCCCGGCTCACGGGGGGCTGTCTCGTTTTGCGGTGGTTCTTTCAGTCGTTCATATCAGGTCATTTCTTCGTTCATCTGCGCAATCTCCTCTGCGGATCGTCCTCTCTTTTCGTTTCAAATCTGAAATACTTCTCCCCGGGGTTGTGTTTGCGGGAATGATCGGACATAATGAAGGCCAATGGTTCTCGAGATTCTGACAAAACAGCGAAATTTCGGCCTCCTGTGGCTTGCCCAACTCGTCTCTTTCATCGGCGAGGGCATCATGCAGACGGCGATGATCTGGTGGGTCATCAGCAAAACCGGCTCGGGAACGACGGTCGGCTTCATCATGAGCGTCAGCTTCCTGCCCGCCGTGCTGATCGGGCCGTTCGCCGGAACGCTCGCCGACAGGCTGCCGGCCAAGCTTCTGCTGATAGGCGCCGACCTGTTCCGCGCCTGTCTCGTCGGCGCCGTTGCCGTGACGGCCTGGCAGGACCACCTCTCGATCCCGCTCCTGCTCGCGATGTGCGGCACCCTCGCCGCCGCCGGCGTCTTCCACAGCCCGACGACCCTCACGGTCATCCCGCGCGTCGTCCCGCCGGAAAAGATCGAAGAGGCGATGGCGCTTCATACAATCGTAAGAGATATATCGAAGCTGGCCGGTCCGGCCCTCGGGGGCGCGATCATCGCCCGCTGGTCGGTCGCCGAAGCGTTCGTCGCCCATGCCGGCTGCCTGGTCGTCTCCTCGATCTGCGTCGCGCTCATGACGATGGCCCCAAGGGCCGGGCAGTCCGGCCAGGAAGGCGTGCTGGTCCAGCTTGCCGCCGGCTTCCGCTACGTGCGCGACAATCGCGTCCTGCGCGACATCCTGATCGGCTTCGGCGGGTTGAATCTGTTTGCCGTGCCGATCGTCGTTCTCCTGCCACTCTCGATCAGAAACGTCTTCGCCCTCGACGCGTTCGAACTCGGCGTCAGCGAAGGCGTTCTCGCGCTTGGCTCCGTCGTGACCGGCCTCGCCTTCATACGGCTGTTCGCGGGGATTCGGACGTCGGTCCTGCTCGTGAGAGTCCTGGGCATGTCGGGCCTGCTGTTCGCCTTCTTCGCGTATAATCCATATTTCGCCCTCTATCTTATCGGCCTGTTCCTGCTCGGCGGCTGTTTCACCGCGGTGAACGTGGCCGTTCTCACCCTGTTCCAGCGCACCGTCGATCCCGAGATGAAAGGGCGTTTCTTCGCCTTCGTCGAGGTGCTCAGCTTCTCGCTGATCCCGATCGCCATGGCCGCGGCCGGCGCCCTCTCCGACACGTTTGGCATCGCGGCCGTCTACAACATCTGCGCGCTCGGCACCGTCTTCCTGACCTGGCGGTTCGCCCGCATCGACGGCCTCGCCACCCTCGACCAGGAACCGTCCCCGGAGGCCGCCGAGGCGCCCGAAGCCTGACGATGAACGGACGGGTGCGGCAGATCGGTCTCATGCTGTTCATGGGCTTCCTGCCGGCCGCCGTGCTGGCGGTCATCCTCTGGACATCCGACTCGATCATCGAGCGGATGCGCGTCGGCCTCCACGAACAGCGCGCCTCGGCTCTCCGGAACCTTCCGCTGGAAGGGGGCCTCGCGGCGCAGAAATCCTACGCATGCTCCCTGCTCTCGACGGCAACGTCCGAATTGAGGCATGTCGCCGGGGAATGGCCGTCCGCCCTCGACGCCGAGACGCTTCTCAACCTCCGGTCGACCTATGCGTCGGAAACCGAGTATGGGATCGAAACCGGCATCGCCAGCCCCGGCCCCGGCATCCTCTGGATCGTTCCGGCCGACCAGGGACTGCGCGTCGCCTACCAGACCCGCCGATCGTTCTACACCCGCCTCGAATCCTGGCGCGCGATGGTCTGGACGATCGGCCTCGTGCTCGCCGGCGCGGCATTCGTGCTGTTCGTCCTCATCGCGCGCAAGATCGCCGACGTCTTCAACGAGATGGAGGTCAAAAACCAGGAACTCGAGCGGGCGAACCGGAATCTCGAGGAGCTTGGAACGTTGAAAAGCACGTTCCTGGCGCTCGTGTCGCACGAACTGCGGACTCCGCTCGCCCGGCTGACCGGCCAGGTGAACCTCATCGAGCGCTCGGCCGAACGCCTCCCCGAAGACCTGCGAAAACGGTTCGTGGAGATGGCCGTCGAGATCGCCGAACTGGGGCGCATGACAAAAAACGCTCTCGACCTCACACGGCTCCAGTCGGAAGACCTCGCCGCCCGCGTCGAACTCGGCCAGATATCCTCCGTCGTGGCCATGACCGTCGGGCGGATCCGCCCCCTGGCTGCCGCCCGCGACCTCTCCGTCGACCTCGATCTCCCCGAGACGCCTCCCGTCTCCCACGACCCGTATCTCCTCGAGCGCATCCTCGACAACCTCCTGGTGAACGCGGTCAAATATGCAATACCAAAAAGTATAATACGCATACATATTATCGAGGAGGGCGAGGCGATCCGGATCGCCGTCGAAAGCTGCGGACCGGTGATTCCCGCACCGGACCGGGAGAAGATCTTCGAGAAGTTCTACCGTGGCGACGACGGCACCGACATCCCCGGCTCCGGCCTCGGCCTCTACCTCGTCCGCCAGTTCATCCTCATGATGGGCGGCCGCGCCTGGGTCGAACCCGCCGACGACGGCAACCGCTTCATCGTCACCCTTCCCATCGGCTGAATCACATCCCTACTTCCTGACCCGGGTGATGCCGTTGTCGGTGGCGACGTAGAGATTGAGGTCGTCGGTCACCATGTCGTAGACGTTCTCGCCGCACAGGGACGGATCGAACGGACAGAAATCCGTGAACGAGCAGTGGCTGTTGCCCGGCCAGACATAGCATTTGAAGACCGCCTCCGACGTCGGCACCGGCCAGGCGGGAAACCGGGCATCCACCGGCACCGCCCGGCAGCCGTGCTCCATTGCGCCACCCGGCAGGGACAGCCGCAGCAACCCGCGATAGATGCCGATCCACAGCACGAGTTTGTCCATGTCGCCTTCGGTGTCGTCCCAGAGCAGGCACTGCACCCGGTTCGACTCGAGCCGCGGCGTGCCGTGGTTGGTGTCGCGGGTCGGCACGAACTCAGTCATGGTGCCGTCGGGAGCCATGATGTTGAGCCCGTCCTCGGTTCCGATGAAGAGAAACTTCCGGTAGAGCGCGAGACAGTTCACCTGTGGGTGCAGAAGGCCGTCCGCCCGCGTCGCCCACCGCCGCCAGGACGAACCATCGAAGATGTAGAGCCCGTCGCGCTGGGTTCCGACGCAGATGCGGTCGTCATCGACGACGATGTCGGTCACGGGAGAGGGAAACATCTCCTGCTGATTGTTCCCGGCAAGGGTCTCGAGACCGGTGATCGGGAAGGAGGCCAGCGCGGCTTGGAACTGTTCGTCATACTTGGCCAGGCCCGTGGAAGCATAGGCCACCCACGAACAATCGCCCATCAGCAGCGTATCGAGCACATTGGTCTCGCCGGCCCGGGGCGGATCGAGCGGATACCAGACCGCGGCGGTGGCCGTTCCCGCCCGGAACATCAGAAGGGCGGCCAGAAGAACACCGAAAAGAAGGCAGGAAATCCTGGCCCGTTGAAGTCCCGATTGGAGGCAGGATGACGACAGCCGTTCACTGGTCGGGGACACGTCGCTCTCCCTTGAACAGAGTTCCTTATTCCAGGCCAACGGTAGCACGGCCCTTTTTTGCCGTCAATTTGGCCCACGTGACCTGGCGCAGGATGGGGTCCTGCACGCGCGGGGGATAGGTATGTTACACTGGTACCCATGCGAATCCTGATTGTCGATGATGACCGGCAGCAGGCGGAAAACCTCGCTGAACTGCTGGCGAGCCGCGGACACGAGGCGGTGTACCGCACCGATCCCGTGATGGGCCTGGCGGCCTTCGAAGCCGAGGAGTTCGGGCTCACCCTTCTCGACCTGCGCATGCCCGGCATCGATGGGTTGACCCTGCTCAAGCGTGGCCTCGAGATGAGGCCCGACGCCCGCATCGTGATCCTGACCGCCTACGGCACGATCGACACGGCTGTCGAGGCGATGAAGAAAGGGGCGTTCGACTTCCTCGTCAAACCGGTCGAGGATGCGAAGCTCCAGAACATCCTCTCGCTGACCGAGAACGCCGCCCGTATGTCGCGGCTGGCCGGCCTCTCGGCCCCGCGCGGCCCCGACACCGAAACGTTCATCGCCTCCAACCCCGCGATGCGCATCGTGAAAGACCTGATCCGCCGCGTCGCCGCCCTCTCGACGACGGTGCTGATCACCGGCGAAACCGGCACGGGGAAAGAACTCGTCGCCCGGGCCATCCACCTCAACAGCGCCCGCAAGGAAAAACCGTTCGTCGCCGTCAACTGCGCCAACCTGCAGGGAACCCTCCTCGAATCCGAGCTGTTCGGCCATGAGAAGGGCGCGTTCACCGGCGCCGATGCGCGAAAACTCGGCAAGTTCGAAGTCGCGTCGGGCGGGACTCTCTTCCTCGACGAGGTCGCCGAAATCCCCCCGGAAATACAGGCGAAGCTTCTCCGCGTCCTCCAGGAACAGGAAATCGAGCGCGTCGGCGGCGTCAAGCCTGTCCGGGTCGACGTGCGCCTCGTCTCCGCCACGAACAAGGACCTGGCCGGAATGGCCGCGCAGGGCCGTTTCCGCCCCGACCTGTACTACCGCATCAATGTCTTCCCGATCCATCTGCCGCCCCTTCGGGAGCGACCCGACGACATCCCGGCCCTCGCCGGTCACCTCCTGTCGGAAATTGCCGCGTCACATGGCCGGAAACAACTCGGCATCTCTCGTGAAGCTCTGGGCCTTCTGCGCGGCCTCGACTGGCCGGGAAACATCCGTGAGCTGAAAAACGTGCTCGAACGCTCCGCCGTCATCGACGAGGACGGCATGATAACGCCGGAGGACCTGCTTCTGCCCGCGACCGGGGCGAGGCCGGCGCCCGCGCCGGGAGCGGGTCCCATCGACACCCGCCTCGACGACTCCGAGCGCACCATGATCGTCGAGGCGCTCATTCATTCCCATGGGAATGTCGTTGCCGCCGCGCGCGAACTGGATCTGCCCCGACGCACCATGTACGACCGGCTGAAACGCCTCGGCGTCGATCCGGCGAAGTATCGCGGCGGGGAAACCCGCTGATGGCTGATGTCGACTTCCTCTCCCGGACCCCGGGAGAAGCCGGTATAATTGACGAATCATCTGAGAATTTTTCGGAGGGGGCGCTCAAGATGTCTTTCAGACCACGCTCGAACCGCTGGATGTCGTTCGTCACCGCCTGCCTGATGGCCTCGTCGGCCATGGCATACGGTGATGATGCCGTTTCGCTGACCCGGTCCCTCGACAGGCTTGCGCGGGATTCGCATACCGCGCAGAGCACCGTCCGATCGGAAGGAACAGAGAGCGAGGCCGGCCTCGGGGCTGTCGCCCGCGAGAACGAGAGCGCCGACCAGCTGAAGCGGCTGATGCGCGGCGTCGACACCCCTGAATCCGCGAAAGAGACGCTCGACCTGTTCCGCCAGTATGGCGATCGCGCCTCGAACGACGCTGAAATGAAAGCGTATCGCCAGGGTCTGGCGTTCCTCGAACAGCGCCTCGACTTTCTGGCTCGAAGCGAGAGCCCGGCGTATCGCACCTCTCTCGATGAAGTCCGCGGCCTGATCACAGACGCCAGGTTCCGCATGAACGTTGCCCCGGAACGCGCTCAGCGACCGTCGAGAACGACGGCCCGTGCGACCGCTTTGCGCTCGGCGATTCCCCGAGATCTGCTCGGCAGCGAGGTCGTGAACGGCAAAACCAGTTTCGAGGTGTATTCCCCGGCGGCGACGGCCGTGAACGTCGTTCTGTTCAAAAAGGCCGGTGACAAGGCCGGGACGGCGTACCCGATGAAAAGGTTCGACGACGGCGTCTGGCGGTACACGATCGACAAGGACCTGTCGGGCAGTTACTACGCCTACAGCCTCACGGGGCCGACGACCGACGGCCACCTGTTCGATCCCAAACGGCTGATTTCCGACCCCTACGCATTCGCGAACGTCGATCATGACGGGAAGAGCATCGTCGTGGGGCCGCAGATGCACAAATTCACCTGGACCGACCAGGGGTTCAAGACGCCCGCGGCGAAAGATATCATTATCTATGAAATGCACGTGAAGGACCTGACCGCCCATTCCTCTTCGGGGGTCGAAGGCGAGAAGCGCGGAACCTACCTCGGCATGCTCGAGGGGCGCGGCACCGACAAGGCGCTCGGCCACCTCCAGGACCTCGGCGTGAACGCCGTCGAACTGCTTCCCTGCCAGGAGTTCGACAACAACTTCGCCAGCCACCCGAACCACTGGGGCTACATGACGAGCCACTATTTCGCCCCCGAGTGCGCCTACGCCACCGGCAAGGACGGCGAGGGCATCCGCGAGTTCAAGCAGATGGTGAACGGGCTTCACAAGGCCGGCATCGCCGTCATCATGGACGTCGTCTACAACCACACCGCCGAGGGCAACGAGAAGGGGATTCCCTTCCTGTTCAAGGGCCTCGACAATCCAGGCTACTACCGGCTGTGCGACGACAAGCGGTTCTACTGGAACGGCACCGGCTGCGGGAACGAGTTCCGCTCCGACAACCCGATGACCCGCAAATACATTCTCGACAGCCTCAAATACTGGATGCGCGAGTGCCACGTCGACGGCTTCCGGTTCGATCTCGGCACGATTCTCGACAAGGAGACGATGTCGGCGATCATGAGCGAGCTGCCCCAATCGGCGATCATCGTCGCCGAGCCCTGGGCCGCTGACTGGAAGCGCAACCAGTGGGGCAAGAGCGACTTCCGCAACACGAAGCTCGGCAAGTGGAACGACGACTTCCGCGAGCAGATCCGCGCCTTCATCAGTGGAAACGGCGACCGCAACTCGGTCATGACCGTGCTCGCCGGCTCCTGCTTCTGGTGGACTGCCAAGCCGACAGAGAGCGTCAACTACATCGAATGCCATGATGGCGCCGTGCTTTCCGACCTGCTGAAAATGGACAAGGACCGCTTCCGGCTCGGCGCTGTCGCCCTGTTGACCGCCCAGGGCATGCCGATGATCCATCAGGGCCAGGAGTTCATGCGCTCCAAGAAGGGCAACGACAACTCCTACGACCAGGACAACGAGATCAACTGGATCAACTGGAACGACAAGAAGAAGAACGCCGATATCTACGAGTTCTACAAGGGGCTGATCGGGCTGCGCATGAAATATGAGAACTTCCGCCACGCCGTCGCCCTCAACAACCAGAACATCGAGTGGCTCCAGCCCGCCAACAGCCGCGGCCTCGGCTACCTGCTGAAGGGCAAGACCGACCTGATGGTGCTGTTCAACACCGACCCCAACGAATGGATCACCTTCAACCTCCCCGGCGCCGACGAGTGGACCGTCATCTGCGACGGCGAAAAGGTGAACGACAAGGGTCTCTACACCGCCAAGGGCACCTACAACGTCCCCTCCCGCAAGGCCATCATCCTCAAAAAAAACCGCTGACCCTCCCCTGAGCGGCATGAACAAGCCGCCGGCCAAGAGAAAAAAGAACCCCGGTCTGGAAAGACCGGGGTTTTTCCAGCAAGGGGTAAAGGGGAAGCGCACGGGCAGATTCAGTTGATCGTTTCATCGCCCCGCCTGTGGCCCGAAACGGCCGCGCTGAAGAACACCCGTTCCCAGTCGGGCTCGCACGAAGACAATGCCCGACGGTGCCCGGGGGCGAGTTCGACGACGACCCCGTGAGGGCCAGGGATGAATCGACTCGTTTCACCCTGCCACTCGATGAAGGCTTCGTCGGGGTGTTTCCCGAGCGAGAAACTGGCCCCGGGCATCGCTTTCACGATCAGGTGCGGCAGGTCGTGCCAGGGGCCGGCGATCCCGGCGAGGGAGCCGGGCGGGATGATGTAATGCGTGCGTTTCGGCTTCATCGTCATTTCTCGCAGGTTGCGGCCTGGAGCCAGGTGATGATCTTCTCGCTCGCCTCGACACGTGATGCGATCGGCACGAACCAGGACCACTCGAGGTTCACCACGATGCCGCCCGAGACGCACTCGAGCATCGCGTCGACGGCCGAACAGCGCACGGCCAGCCGGCGCTTCGGAGGCTCGACGTCGACGCGGGCACCCTGGACGAGCGAGCCGTTGTGTTCCTTGACGAGAGCGGTGAGGGTTTCGAACAGCCGGTCGGGGGACAGAGAAGACGGAATGAACATGGCGATGCTCCTTTCAAGATTGTATATTGGTATTGATAGAATCGTTCGGGCCGTGATCGAAACTGTCGAGCCGTTGGAGAGCCTGCCAGAAGGGCAGGAGACGGAGCCTGCTGACGCGCCGCCCGTCCTGGCCGCGAAGCGTGGTGACCGCCTCAAACTGGTCGAGCGCGACGAGCTGGTCGGCGAGCGCCTTCGCAGTCCGCGAATCGACGTGAAAGGTGCCGGCGAGCGTGCGCGGCGATGGTGGCTGACCAAGCCTGAACGCGAACGTGTTGCCGAGAAGCTCCTCATACTCGGGCTGGCCCCGGAAGTCATCCGGCGACTGCGACGCGAGAATGACCGACACGCCCTTCGAGCGTCCCTCCCTGACGAGCTTGAGCATCGGCGGGCTTTTCCGGCGGAGGTAATGATGCGCCTCGTCGACGGCGATGACGGCCCGCGCACGGCGCCTCTGCGTGCCGCTGTCGATCGTGCTGTCAGGCAGGCCGCGCACCAGCAGGGCGTAGGCGTGAAGCACGAGAAACGCGGTCAGCTCCCGCACCCCTTCAAGACGCGACAGGTCGAGGATGAGCCGGCGCCCCAGCAGTTCGGCGGTGGCGGGGGCGGGGTCGTCCGTGAACAGCCGGAGCGTCGCAAGCTGGCCGACGAGGCCGGTCACGATGTCCGACCGCCGGCCTTCGTCCGAATACCCGGCCTCGAGTCGTTCCATGAGCCCGGAAAAGGTCGGCGTCGCCTGCGACTCGATCAGACCCCTGTAGGCCGACGCCAGGAGGTTCTTCTGCACTTCGCCCAGCTTCGGCTGGAAAGACCGGAACAGTTCGCCCACGGCATCGGGAATCAACAGCGGCGACACGTGGGGCGGGATGACCAGGGGATTGAGCGGGATCGGCATGCGGTCGGGCGCGATGACGCTCGCCCGCGTGGCCGAGACGAACCGTTCGTTCGTCGAGAGGTCGCCCTTGTAGTCCAGCAGGAGAAACCCCGCGTCTGAGGCCGAGCGGCAGATCTGCCACAGCACCGACATCAGGAACTGGCTTTTCCCTGTTCCCGGGATCCCGATGATCGCCGTGTTGCCGTTCGTCTGGTCGCCCGACTCGCGGTTGAAGCTCCATCGGACAGGCTCACGGGGCGGCTCGTGGCTGACCAGCAGATCGACCGGCGCGACGGCGAATTCAGGCGACGGACGGTTGTCCTCGTGCTCGCCCGTGCCCGGGTCGAGCCGGCGCAGGAGTTGGTCCCAGTTCTCGCCGCACGTCTCGAACAGCCCGGCAAGCTTGTCCATCCCGTGGTTGATCGCGCGCCTGACGAACTCCATCAGTTCTCCGTCCCGCATCGGGAGATGGTGCAGGATCGAGAGGAGGCCTCGCGCGACCTCCCTTCCGCCGAACCGGTCAAGGTGCTCGTACTCGAAATGACGACCCTGCCGGTCGTCTTCCCGGCTTCGGATATGGTCCGGCGGATCCTGCAGGGCGAGCGCGAGCGCGATGCGTTCAAGCGTCTGGTACTCGAGCCCCGTGGCCGCCCGGAGGCGGTCTGCCTGGCTCTTGCAGAGCTTGCTGGTGTGGGTTCGTTCCATCATGATGACTGCTCCTCTCGTGTCAATGGCGGCATGGAGATTTCAGAAATCTCCGCGTCGGGGACGGGCCGGGTCAGGGTGGCTTTGAGGCCGATCCGGTGCCGGATCTCGTGCAGGTCGTCGGGGGCGACCTCGTTTTCCTTCACCAGCAGGATCACCTGGTCGCCAAGTTCGCTCAGGAAACGGGTGAGCAGGCGGTTCGCGTGGAGCGGGTCGAGGGGTTTGAGCGGCGCCTCGATGACGAGCGGCAGGCGCCACTGGGACGCGCGCTGGAGGCCGTGCATAATGGCGAAGGCGAGCACCGTCTTTTCCCCGGTCGAAAGGTCGGGCTTGGGGACTTCCCGGCCGCGCACGTCGAACAGTTTCGCGGCGAAGCTGTGCTGGTCGATCTCGACGCGTTTGTAGAGCAGGGGCTTGTTGGTGATGCGCAGGAACGCTTCGGTCGCCGCGTCCTCGATGGCCTGGACGCGGGTGAGCCGGGCGGACCGCGCGAGCTCGCCGACGCACTCGCGGGCGCGCCTGACGAGATCGCCGGCGCGTTCCGCCCGCGATGCCCGTTCCGCCGCCCTGCGACGGTCCTTGAGTTCCGTCTCGAGCCGGACGCGGGTCTGCTTGAGGCTTTGCCAGTCGGCCCGGTCGCGTTCGCAGGCGTCTCGCACGCCCAGGAGGCGGCTCTGAAGGTCGTCGTGCTCCTGCTGGGCCGCCGCGTAGGCTTCTGCGGAAGACGTGTTCTGATCGAGGCCTGGAAGCTCGCCCTGGATGCGGTCGATGCGGTCTTTCAGGGCGTCCCGGGCGTCCAGGAGATCGGCAAGGGCAGGGGAGCCGATCGCCTCGCCGCAGAGCGCCCGGATGTGCTTGAGGTCCGTGTCCGGAAGCGGCACGGCATCGTCGCCCTCGGCCTGGCCGTCGCCGATGTCGAGGACCTTTCTGATCCGCGCCAGCAGGGCCTTTTCGCCCTCGGTGTCGAGCGGGGCCCCGAGCGGCGGCCCGCCCTGGCCGAGATCGCGGGCAATGAGCCCGGCCGCGCTCTCGAGCATTTCCGAGTGGGCGGACGACGACCGGCGCACCAGCGCGACGTCGATCTCGTCCATGCACTGGACATACAGGTCGCGCATGAGCCGCAGTGGGAGGATCTGTGCCGTATGGCGGCCGATCGTTTCGCGGAGAGCGTCATACTCTTTCCTGGCCTGGTCGGCCTCCTGCCGAAGCCGGGTGCGTCGGTCCTCGATGCGTGGATCGTAGGAGACGAGCAGTTCGCGCTGTCTGCGGCGGACGTCCGAGATGAGTCGTTCGAGCTCGAGGCGTTTCTTCCGTGCCTTGTCGATCCGGTCTTCGAGTTCGAGGATGCGGGCGTCCGTTTCCGCGATCTGCCGCTCGACCGTTCCCGTCGAGTGTTCGGTGAGGGGCGTCTCCCGCGATATCTCGCACTGGAGTTTTTTCAGGTCGTCGCCCAGTCTCCGGAAGAGGTTCAGGCCGAGGATCTGTTCGAGCGCGTCCGAGACCGCCTGGCCCTCGTAATCGCCGACGAGGCGTCGGAGGGTGGTGCTTTCCTCGATGTCGAAGAAGAAGTAGTCGATCAGGCTCGCGGGAAGAATCGCCGAACAGCGGTCGAAAATGGCATCCTCGTCGCGGAGCGGGCCATCCGGGGTCGTGAGGAGGCTTTTCCTCGTTCCGATTGAGCCTGGTCGGTCGCCGGGCGCCAGGTGGCGTTCGAGCCGGTGGTACCGTGATTCCGAATCAGTGAACTCGATCGTGACGCTTGTCGGCAGGGGCGCCTCATCGGGATCGGCCCTGTTCATGAGGGCGACGGCTTCGGCGTCGTCCGCCGGAAAGCCGGTGAAGGCGGTCCGGAATGCCTTGAGAAGGTTCGATTTTCCGAACCCGTTGTTGCCGAGAATGAGCGAGAGGGGACGGCTCGGGGCTGCCTTCAGATCGAGAATGAGATGTCTGAACTGGCAGAATCGTGTGAGTTCGAGTCGCGAGATGTTCATGAGGATGCGTCCTCCTCTTTCGAGTCGATGAAATCGAAGACGAGCCGTCTCAACTCGTCATGGATGCCCCGGCGCTTCCGAAGGGTCGCGAAAGACGTTTCGAGGGCGAAGAGCCGGTTGATGAGCCCGGCCGGAAGATCGTAGCGGTCGCGGATCTCCTCGATCGCTGCCGTGGAGCAAAGCGAAAGCGGATCGAACATGGCAAGCCTCCTTGAAAGAAAATGAATGTCGCTGTAATGGAAATAATGGAATATATTGGCGGTGCGATGACAGACGGAAAACGACGCCGGGCAGATGGCGTGCACCGGCATATCCTTTCTGGGAAAGCGAGGAAACGTGATATTGAATGAATTACGAAATCGAAATAATAAGAGGCACACCCGGGGACGTGGACTTGCATTTTGAGAGTATTCGCTTAGTAACTCTGCTCTCATACCCAGGACTATTCAGCGTTTCCCAATTCAGCATGAAAGGAAGCGCCGATGCTGACAAGAAATGCTGGAGATGAAACCATATTAAGCCTCATCCAAAACTCATCTCGATTGATAGAAGGGCCTGAAAACGAAAACCTGCATGGGAAGCATGCCGCGTGGGTGAAAATCACTCAAATGCCCATAAATACTGAGTTTCTTGATTCTGACGAGGATGCGGAACCCTCGGTGCACACGGAAACCCGCATAACTTCGTTCCGGGTTCCGCAACTCCCCCGAAATTCGACGCAGAGCCGGTAAATAGATTGACTTGCATCCGGAATTCAATGTATAAAGGGCACAGTTCTCCCGTATATCTCCTGGGTTCCGCAAAACACCCCCGCTCACCCGCTCTGTAAGCCTGCCCTAAAGACCTGCTGTGAGCCCATCTCCTCGAGTAAATGAGGATTGAAACGATGTCCCACCCCGCTTTTAGCAGGAACGCTGCGCGTGTGAGCCCATCTCCTCGAGTAAATGAGGATTGAAACAACTAGGGCATACGCCATGCCGTCGATCAGTTCGCTTGTGAGCCCATCTCCTCGAGTAAATGAGGATTGAAACCTGGAACCTTTCCTTCTCGGAAGTGGTTCACGTTCGCAAGTGAGCCCATCTCCTCGAGTAAATGAGGATTGAAACATGGACTTGTCCGGGCATGGTCCGTTGAATACCAGCAGGTGAGCCCATCTCCTCGAGTAAATGAGGATTGAAACTAGGACTGCGCATTGACCTTGACGTAGCGACTTATTGTGAGCCCATCTCCTCGAGTAAATGAGGATTGAAACGGTTGCTTCTGTCTCGCAGAGAGACATATAATTGGTGAGCCCATCTCCTCGAGTAAATGAGGATTGAAACATTTGATGTTTGTGTGATCTCTCGACGACCGAATACGTGAGCCCATCTCCTCGAGTAAATGAGGATTGAAACGACATGGTGAACCTCCAGCCCATGAGGGGCAATTAAAGTGAGCCCATCTCCTCGAGTAAATGAGGATTGAAACCTCGCTGATCCATTCGCCAGATGAGTGCATAAGGAGTGAGCCCATCTCCTCGAGTAAATGAGGATTGAAACTTTCTGGGGTCTCTTGCATGATGGGTGAGGATAGCTCGTGAGCCCATCTCCTCGAGTAAATGAGGATTGAAACATTCGATACCCGTTTGGGTATGTTTTGCGGCAGAACGTGAGCCCATCTCCTCGAGTAAATGAGGATTGAAACTTTGTCGCCGAAGATTCGGCGATCTTGAGGAGGGTCGTGAGCCCATCTCCTCGAGTAAATGAGGATTGAAACGAATCGGGATGATCTTGAAGAGTGACCCGTTGATGTGTGAGCCCATCTCCTCGAGTAAATGAGGATTGAAACTCCGCGAATCTGTTGATACTCTTCAAATCCGTCGCGTGAGCCCATCTCCTCGAGTAAATGAGGATTGAAACAGTGAGGGGACATCTTCTTCGATGGCAGCCGCGTATGCGTGAGCCCATCTCCTCGAGTAAATGAGGATTGAAACGTAATACCTTCCTCTCCAGCACGCACTCTAATAGAGGAGGTGAGCCCATCTCCTCGAGTAAATGAGGATTGAAACCTGGCTTTCCTGTAATTTAACACAATGTCCGAGAGCGTGAGCCCATCTCCTCGAGTAAATGAGGATTGAAACACTTCTTAATTCAAAGACGTCCTATCCTGACAGATCGGTGGTGAGCCCATCTCCTCGAGTAAATGAGGATTGAAACATCTTCAAGACGAACGACTTCCTCTATGCTGGTAGCGAGTGAGCCCATCTCCTCGAGTAAATGAGGATTGAAACTTCCACAGTGTTCACATTGAAATCTTATCCTTGACAGTGAGCCCATCTCCTCGAGTAAATGAGGATTGAAACGTGGAACTGCGTGTTTCCTACCGTTGCGGTCGGCGGGGTGAGCCCATCTCCTCGAGTAAATGAGGATTGAAACAACTGCTCAAAGGCCCGAGCCTTGTTCTCGGGCTTAGGTGAGCCCATCTCCTCGAGTAAATGAGGATTGAAACTTGGGTCACCAGTTCTCGTATTCTTCTTCGACGCGCTCGTGAGCCCATCTCCTCGAGTAAATGAGGATTGAAACATCCGAAGAGCACGGAACGCGCCCTTCCAAAGAAGGGTGAGCCCATCTCCTCGAGTAAATGAGGATTGAAACGAAGATTTTCCCGCACTGCTTGCATCGGATGGACTTGGTGAGCCCATCTCCTCGAGTAAATGAGGATTGAAACATGGCGGTCAATGCGCGCTCGGTGGCTTCAGGGTTGTCGGTGAGCCCATCTCCTCGAGTAAATGAGGATTGAAACTCTGGTCGTCGATCTCTACCGACTCGCGACCGTCCACGGTGAGCCCATCTCCTCGAGTAAATGAGGATTGAAACGTCAATACGATCAGTGCATGGTTGGGCATGGTTGTAGTGAGCCCATCTCCTCGAGTAAATGAGGATTGAAACTCGTGCGCTTCGATTTCCAGCTAACATCTTCGAGCTTGTGAGCCCATCTCCTCGAGTAAATGAGGATTGAAACACTCGCTTCGTTGAAGTTTCCGAACTCGAAAAATTGTTGTGAGCCCATCTCCTCGAGTAAATGAGGATTGAAACGATGCGACATACACTGTTTCATAAACTGTTCGGATTGGTGAGCCCATCTCCTCGAGTAAATGAGGATTGAAACTTTTCTTGCGGAACTCCAGTAGTTGGCCGTAGCCGTGTGAGCCCATCTCCTCGAGTAAATGAGGATTGAAACTTGAGAGTGTCAATTCTGTATGCTGCCTTTCTGATGCGTGAGCCCATCTCCTCGAGTAAATGAGGATTGAAACCAGTATGAATTCCCCTTTCGTGATTCTGATATGAGCCAGTGAGCCCATCTCCTCGAGTAAATGAGGATTGAAACTAGGAAAATCAGACGGCGAATAATTATTAACTTCAACCCGTGAGCCCATCTCCTCGAGTAAATGAGGATTGAAACCTCGGCAGGTGACGCCGGTAACGCCTTAGAACGGGATCGTGAGCCCATCTCCTCGAGTAAATGAGGATTGAAACCTTGAGAACTTTCTGGATAGCTTTGGAACGAGTTTGGTGAGCCCATCTCCTCGAGTAAATGAGGATTGAAACATTACAGATAGAACATGTAGATTTCCCCTCGGTGGTGGTGAGCCCATCTCCTCGAGTAAATGAGGATTGAAACCTTCTCGGCCTTCTCTTCCAGCTTCTCGCGCCAGTCGTGAGCCCATCTCCTCGAGTAAATGAGGATTGAAACGATAACATCCCGACCATGTTCCGATATTGTCCGGGAGTGAGCCCATCTCCTCGAGTAAATGAGGATTGAAACCTGTTGAGCTGGATCGACGGTTCGTTCGGAAAGAATGTGAGCCCATCTCCTCGAGTAAATGAGGATTGAAACGAAATAGTGCCTCATAAAGCATCTCCTTCCGAACTCGTGAGCCCATCTCCTCGAGTAAATGAGGATTGAAACATCGAGTTTTATCTAATGCCGAAAAGTAGGAAGAGTAGTGAGCCCATCTCCTCGAGTAAATGAGGATTGAAACTGAACTCTGCCAGCTTGAAATTTTTGAACCTTGTTCCAGTGAGCCCATCTCCTCGAGTAAATGAGGATTGAAACCTTGCTCAGACAAATGATATTGAAAAGATATTCAAAAGTGAGCCCATCTCCTCGAGTAAATGAGGATTGAAACGGCGTCAGGGCTTCGACCGCCTTATCAGCGAGCGCGTTATGGTGAGCCCATCTCCTCGAGTAAATGAGGATTGAAACAATTAACTGAAATCTTAGTTATCATCGAAACAGGCCCGTGAGCCCATCTCCTCGAGTAAATGAGGATTGAAACTCGGACGCAATCAGTTTCTTCAGTTCGACAAGGTAGGTGAGCCCATCTCCTCGAGTAAATGAGGATTGAAACAAACAACCTCGACCACAACGCATTGGCGCGAACCATCGTGAGCCCATCTCCTCGAGTAAATGAGGATTGAAACGCCACGACTTCGCTAGCCTTGAAAATCTTCTTCATAAGTGAGCCCATCTCCTCGAGTAAATGAGGATTGAAACGCGATTATCGCCATCACTGGCGATCCACCTGCCACCGCGTGAGCCCATCTCCTCGAGTAAATGAGGATTGAAACTATTGCATGGTCCTTATCTTTGAAGTTTCCCACGTGCATGTGTGAGCCCATCTCCTCGAGTAAATGAGGATTGAAACCGGGCGTGAGCCCGTTTGCCAGAGCGAAGGCCGCGCAGCGTGAGCCCATCTCCTCGAGTAAATGAGGATTGAAACAACGTCTCAAACACCATGTAGGACGTCTCCCCCGTGAGCCCATCTCCTCGAGTAAATGAGGATTGAAACCGGCACACACCGGCGGACGAGAGGGACGGCTCCGCCGGTGAGCCCATCTCCTCGAGTAAATGAGGATTGAAACGATCAGAGAACTCCGCTTTTGTGATCGAGAGTGCTACGTGAGCCCATCTCCTCGAGTAAATGAGGATTGAAACTTTGTCATTTTGCGAGCGGCCTGACATTCTTCACACGTGAGCCCATCTCCTCGAGTAAATGAGGATTGAAACCCTGAAACAACGGATCGTCCATCTCAACAACCTCGTTGTGAGCCCATCTCCTCGAGTAAATGAGGATTGAAACGGGCGTTCTCGGGCGTCTGCGCTGACGGAAACAGGCGTGAGCCCATCTCCTCGAGTAAATGAGGATTGAAACTCTTTGGTGATGTGTGTCTCATATTTGTCCTCTTCCCGAGTGAGCCCATCTCCTCGAGTAAATGAGGATTGAAACTACTTTCCATACGCTACCTCGAGATTAGGTCTGATGGTGAGCCCATCTCCTCGAGTAAATGAGGATTGAAACTTGATGGGCTCTGATTTCGATTGTTCCGTGTTCCGAGGTGAGCCCATCTCCTCGAGTAAATGAGGTTTGAAGCAAGAGCACGCGAGACTCAGCCTTTACTCGCTGTCCGGTGTGAGACCCGTTGTTCGGATGGGTGAGGATTGAAATGGGATTGGGTTGGTTTGAGTTTGGGAGTGTGGTAAAGTGGGTTGTATAGGTGAAAGTGTGTATCTGGGAAAGAAGAGGATGTCGATATGATTCGGCTTCGGGAAGAGTGGGAAGGCTTCGTTCGTTCGGTTGGCTGTCGGCTTCGTGCCTTTGTCGAGCGGCGCTCGACGGGGGAGGCGGAGCATGGCGTCCGGCTCGACCCCGCGGTGTGGGTCGTGAAAGATGCATGCGTGGATGACGCAGGGAAACCGGCGGTCGTCTGCGAGGTTGCTCCCGTCGAACCCAGGAACAGGAAGAACGCGGGGCAGGCTGAATGCAGAATGTTCGAAATACCTCTGCCCGTCCTGATGCCTGGTGGCCATTTCCTCTGCGCGGTGCCAGGGGTGCCCGGCGCGAAACTGCCGTACGCGCCCGGGCGGGTGCTCGTCACCGACAGGCGCCTCTTCGAGTCCGGGGGTGCCCCGGCCGTCGGCGACGACCCGCTCGATCTCAGGTTCTACCGGCTTCGTGGCCTGCGGAACCTCCTGGAGGCGGCCTTCGACGGCTTCCTTCGCGAGGCGTGGCTGAGAACCGTCCGGTTCGTCAGGAAGACGCGAAAGGCCGTCTCGCCCGACGACGTGTTCGCTTCCATCCTGGCCGGGCCCCCAAAAAAACCGGCAGTAAACCTCTCGGCGCCCTCCGAAACCGGGAAGCCCTTTCCTCTCGACGCCGAAGCGTGGTTCTCCGCCCGGATAACACGGGCCGCGAGAATCCAGGACGAGACAAACCCCCTCGCGATGCTCGGCCAGGCCGAGCGTATCAGCCGCCCCACGGCCTGGCGCCTGCCGGGCGGCAGGAAAACCCTCGAACCCGGCCAAGTCTGGGAATACAAGAAGCTCATGCCCCGCTCCCCCTTCCCGGCCGAACGGGACATCCATCCTTCCTTCCGGGGAAGCCTCTGCCCGGTCGAAAGCCCGGAATCGACTTTCGTGGGATTGACCCTCCAGCTAGCATCCGGAGCCGCCGCCGCCGAAGACGGCACGCTCGTTCCCGCACTGGCCGACCGGCCCGAACGGGCCCTCGGGACCGGCGTGCTCCAGGTGCCCTTTCTCGCCCATAACGATTCGCCAAGGCTCATGATGGGCGCGAAGAACCTCAGGCAGGCGCTCCCTCCCATCCGTGCCGCCGCACCTTCCGTGAAAAGCGGTTTCGAAGCAGACACGGCACGGCGAATCGTCGATGTTCTCGGCCTCGAACCCCGTCGCACGGCGCCCGTCGCCGGAACCGTCACCGCCGTCGAGCCCCATCGCATCCTCCTGGCGCCCGCCCTGGCGGATGAGCCCGTCGAAATTCCCCTCTGGCAGGAACCCGCTTCCGGAAAGCCCAAGCCGTTCTTCTGGAACCCCCTCGTCGAACCCGGCGCAAGGGTCGCGGAAGGCGATTCCGTCGCGTTGAGGGCAGGCTTCGCGGCCTCTGGGCCGGCTGGCCTCGAGCTCGCCCTCGGCGCCGATCTGTTCGTCGTCTACCTCCCCTGGGAAGGCTGGAACTTCGAAGATGCCGTCGTGGCCGCGGAATCCGCATCCCAAAACCTCCGCACCCGGCTCGCCGTTCCCCTCGTGATCGGGCCCGTCAGGCCTGGCGACGTCTCGACCTCCCTCCGGCCCGGGATTGCCGTTCGCGGCGGAGCCCCACTTCTCAAAGGCCAGAACGACTGGATCGTCCCGGAATGGATCGATTCCGCCGTCGTCGCATCGGTGGTTGAACGCGCCGGCCAGGACGGCAGAACGTATCTCCATGTCGTGCTGATCGCCGATATCGGCCTGTCGCCGGGCGACAAGCTCATGGGACGCTACGGGAACAAGGGCGTCATATCCCGAATCCTGCCCAAGGCGGAGCTTCCGCACGTCCGGTTCCCGGATGGAACCGAGCAAACGCCCGACGTGATCCTCAACCCGATGGGAATCCTGGGCCGCAAAAACCCCGGCCAACTGCTCGAAACGCACCTCACGCTCCTCGGCCGGCTCGATCCGTCGGCCGCCGCCGCGTTCGCCGACGAAGCGACGCCCTTCGCCCGTGACCGACGGCCCGGCCGTGAGCCGATCTTCGCGGAACGGCTGATCGAAGCCCTCGAACGCGCGGGGGCGCCGCGCGGGGAGCTCGAGCTTCTCATGCCCGACGGAATGTGCCTGAAGGCGACGGCCGGATTCCAGTACATGGTCCGCCTCGACCATCTGCCGGCAATGAAATGCGCCGTCCGATGCCGGCCCAGGGGCAACCGGTCGGCCCTGACCGGCCAGCCCCTGCTGGGCATCGCGCCCCTCGGCAGACCGCGAGGCGCCGACGGCGGCCAGCGGCTCGGCGAGATGGAGATGTGGGCGCTGTTCGGGCACGGCCTCGAGCGGACCGTCGCCGAGATTCTCCGGGTTCGCTCGCGGCCTCCCGTTGCGGAAAAATCGGCCGCCGGCGCCCGCGGGACACCCCAGCCGAACTCGGCCCTGACAACGCTCGAGGCGTACCTGCGCGCCATGAACTTCCGGTTCGAAGCAGACGGCCGAAGCGGCTTCCGGCTTACCCGATGCCCGGATCCCGATCCAGAAACGCCGGCCGAGCCCTGGGGCGAAGGCTGGCTGTTTCCCCTGGTCCGAATCCCCGCAGGCCTCGATATCCGGCACCCCCTGACCAACGAGCCGCTCCGGGTTCTTCGTGAACTGCCCGAGGTCTTCAGACCAATGCCAAAGAGCGGAAGAAGCTGCGCGCCGAAGCGCGATCCGCTTGCCGCCCTCTACGCGTCGATCAGACGGCGCCTGGAAAAGCTCGAGTCAGTCGGGTCCTCCCACGCGGAGGCGGACCGGAAAGCCGTTCAATATCATATCGAATGCCTTTTCGGCGCCCGGTACAGCGAGAAACTGCGCCTTCCGGCGCCGCTCGGCATCGTCGAACGGCGCGGCGGCGGAAACGCCGGAAAACAGCGCCCGAAGCGGAGCGATGAGACGAAGGCCAGAACCCTCCTCGGCCTCCTCGACCGAAAGACCGGCCTTGTCCGCCGCCATCTGCTCGGTCGGCGCCTCGACCTGTCGGGCCGCGCCGTCATCGTGCCGGATCCGACCCTCAGCCCCGACCAGGTGCGGCTTCCGAATGCGGCGAAACGGGCGGTAGACGCGGCCGCCCGGGACGGCTGGAAGCCCGGCTGGGTCCTGCTGAACCGGAACCCGACCCTGCATCGCTACAACCTTCTCGCCTGCCGCATCGCCGGCTGGAACGAGTCGCCCGTCATCTCCCTGCCGCCCCTCCTGTGCGGCGCGTTCGGCGCTGATTTCGATGGGGACACGATGGCCTGGCATCTGCCCGCATCGCCCGAGGTCGAGGCCGAGTGGCGCGATAGGGCTTCGTTCGCAGGCCACCGCAGGTCCGTCGCGAGCGGAGGCGGAATCGCCCATGTCACGCAGGATCTCGTGCTCGGATTCTGGCTCCTGACGGCCCGCCCCGATCTTCTTCCCGCGGAGTTCGACGGCCCCACCGCCCTCGACAGGCTCCTCGCGCCGTGGGTGAGGGCGGGCGGCACGCCGGCGGCGGCCCTTGCCGAAGCGCGCGCCGCCTGGCTCGAAGCGGACGGCGGCCGGGCGGACGATGCGGTCGGGGCGCTCCACCGGGCGTGCCTGCTCGCCTTCTCCGCCGCGACCCGCGCGGGCGTCTCGGCTTCGATCGCCGACCTGGTCCCGCTCTTCCGGGCGTTCCGGGAATCGCCCACAGGCGGCCCCGACACGGCTTCCTCCGGCATCGAGGCCTGGCTCCTCGATGCCCTCGCACGCGCGTCCGGCGAAGCCGGCAGGCCTCTGGGCCTCCAGACGATCTGCCTCGCGAAGGCGAGGGACGAGAAAGCCTCGGACCTGCGCCAGATCGTCGCCAGGGCCGGCTCGATCAAGGTGCTCTTCCCGGTGCCGGGCGGGGTTCCCGATGGCGACGAGGGCCGCGGGCAGCTTGAAAAGCTCGAACGCATGGGATTGTCCGCGGCGACCGGCCGCGCCATGAAGGCGCCGCCGCCCGTCATGGGCTGTCTGCTCGCGGGCCTGACGCCGGACGAGTTCTTCGCCGCCGCCCGCGGCGGCAGAAATGGCATGGTTTTGAAAAAGCTCGCGACCCCCAAGGCTGGCTATTTCACCCGGCTCCTCGTCGAGGCGGCGTTCCCCTGGCGCGTCTCATCGGTCACTTCTGACTGCGGAACGGACCGTGGAGTGGCGATCCCGGCCCATGCGGCCGGCGGGCGCACGCCGATTCACGGGAACCCGGGATTCTACAGGTCACCCTGGTTCTGCCGCTTGCACGAGAACGGCGAGCCGTTCGCCGTCTGCCAGGCCTGCATGGGCGACGACCCGTCGACCGGCCGCCCCTTCGAGCCCGGCACCCCCGTCGGCATCCTGGCCGCCCAGTCGATCGGCGAGCGGGGGACGCAGGAAGCCATGAAGAAGTTCCACAAGGGCGCCGGCGCCCAGGACTCAGGTGATGGTTCGAAAACGCCCGATTTGAAGGGCCGGAAGGCCGGGAACTCCGACGAAGGCGTGGGAACGCCTGCCGGCCGGTATTCCCTGATGGAGGATTTCCGGGCCGCACTGCAGGCGAAGAAGATGAACCTTCTCGTCGAATGCTGGGGGACGGATGGGAAAAAATCCGCCTGGGCGCTCGACGATTATCGCAAGATCAGGCAGGTTCATATCGAGATGCTCGCCAGAACGCGCGCGAAAAATCCGGGCGGCGATCTCCACCCGCTCGTGAAGGCCGGCACGATGGCGGGGCTTGCTGCCGGACCCGCCGGTGCGCTCGGGTTCCAGGGGCTGGCCGGCACGCTCTCGAAACTCGTCACCGACCCGCCGGCGCCGGCCGGCGCCGGCGTTCACCCGCGCGCCAGGCTCATCTTCGATGGCCGTGACGGCGCCGGGTGCGGCGGGGAGTGAGGCATGGCCGGCGCCATCCGTTTGAGGCAACGCCCCGACACTCGCCCGAAGCAGGCGGCCGCTTCCCGAAGGAAGGTCGTTCCGCGGCCGGAAGAGCTGTTTCTCCAGAGACTGCTTGCCGCCGGCACATCCATTGACGAATGCT
Organism: uncultured bacterium; assembly: GCA_964389325.1. Taxonomy (GTDB): domain Bacteria; phylum Muiribacteriota; class Ozemobacteria; order Ozemobacterales; family Ozemobacteraceae; genus MWAR01. Next base: position 66,059 of record CAYMEN010000022.1, read on the forward strand.
ACGCCGGGGCGCGCGATGCCTTCCCCCTGGGCCGTTCGTATGAAGCCGAGGTGCTCCCCGACGGGCCCGGCGATCCCGACTACTGCTTCGACGATGCCGGCGAGGCGTCGCTCGACGAGGCGCGGTCCCCGTTCGAGGAGCGGAACGCCGGGACCACAGCCCTGCGTGAAGGCGTTGCTATCGTGATCGAGGCGTTGCCGGCCGGCGGGTTCGAGGCGAAGATCGTGTCGAGCCTTCCCGGCGCCGAGATTCACCATCAGGTTCTCTCGGCCGCCGACGAGGCGGAGCTCGAGGACTGGTTCGACGAATGGGGAACCGGGCTTCGGTTCCAGGAAAACCTCATGCTCGCGATCGCATCCCTCTGGTGTAGCCGGCAGAAGCGGTTTCTCGAACTTCAGCGGTCCGGCGTTCCCGCCGAACGAAGCGAGGCCCTCCTGCATCTCAACTTTACCCCGCGGCAATGGTTCGTCAGCCGGCTCGCCGGGGATGGCGCCGGTGAAGGGCCGATGCGCGGGGTTTCCCAGCGGCAGATCCAGAATATTCTGACGAATATACTTGGAAGAAAGGGACTGTGGCGGAACGTGCCTGTCACCCTGCCCGGCGGCCGCATGATGCGGGCGAGGCGGCTTGCCGTCATGTCGAAGCAGGATCCCGACGACATGCTTTCCAGGACCGAGATTCCGTCGCCCCAGGCCCTGTCATACGCCTGGTGGCGGATCCGGAGGCGGGTGCGGAAGGGGATGCCCGCCGGCCGTTTTCCCGCGGCGAAGGCGCTCGCCGGGATCAGGTCTCTCCTGGCGGCCGTTCGCGGCGGGGATACGGGTGCCGTCATGGACAAGATATTCAAAAAGCCGGACAAACTGAGGCAATGGCTGTTTCTCAAGAGCGAGACCGAGAGACGATGGTATGAGCGGAAGACGAAATTGAGACAGGAGCGGAGAACATGACGACGGGCATGTCGGTGAAGATCGTTATCGGAAGCAGGGATCGCGGTCTGTTTGGCCGGGTTGCGGAAATCCTCGGGCGACACGGGGCCGGGGCCGGATTCGGCCTCGAGCCGGTCCTTCTCGACGACGCGAACGAGGTGAGGGGCACGGCGTCCCGGGACGAAGGGCAGGTGTGGCTCGTCGACGGCCGGCCGGCGTTGGGCATTGGCAAGTTCAAGGATGTCGCCGACACCGTGGCGAAGAAGACGCCGGATAAGGCGCTGCGGCCCCTCCTGGTGATGTTCGAGGAGCCGGCGGCCGGCGGCGTGATGGGCGCCTGGACCATGAAATACCAGGGGATGGCTGGCGTCCTGTTCCCGGTGATGCTCGACGATCGGCCGGAGGAGCTTGCGAAGCGGCTGGTAGCCCTGGCCGGCCGGGTCGTGGCCGACGTCCTGCGGCGCAGGAACAGGCCGGCCGCCGGTCAGCTCGTATCCGTGATCCCGAGAATCGAGCCAACCCCGGAGAGCGGGGAGGCGGACGACGGCCGGCGGTTCGTCACGCTGGGGTGGGGGAAAATGGCGGATTTCATGATGGAAGTGCGCCGTGCCGCCCTCGCGATGCGGCGCGATGACGTGGGTGGGGTCAGGTTTCCGGCAAACCCTGATGAGGCCTGGAACAGTGTTCTGATGAGGCGGGCGGCGTCTTCCCGGGCCGGCGACAAGGCGGCGCCGGGGGCTTCCGTCTGGGATGCGGCCGTTTCCCCTCGGGTGGAGGACGATCCGGGAGAGACGAAAGTCTTCTGGTGGCCAAGGTCGGGAACGGCGGTGAAACCGGTTCACCTGCTTTTATACGGCGAAACGGGCAGCGGCAAAACCCTGCTCGCGAACATGATGAAGCAGATGCTGAACGTGGCGAAGGGCGGAAAGCTGGTCAGGGTGAACGCCGCGGGCCTCTCGGCAACGATGCTCGAGCATGAGCTGTTCGGACACACGGAAAATATAGCGACGGATATGACGAAGCCGCGGGTGGGGGCGGCCCTGGCGGCGGTCGGCGGCGTGCTCTTCTTCGACGAGATCGCCGAAATGCCTCTCGAGCTCCAGCCGCGACTGCTGACCTTCCTCGACGAGCTTCGCGTGACGCCGGCCGGCATGACGGAGGAGTCGCCGCCGTTGCCGCTGTACGTCGTTGCGGCGACGAACCATGACATCACGGGCATGATGGGACGCGATCCCGGAACGGAGCCGCCCGAAAAGCGGATGCGGCTCGACCTGCTCCACCGGTTCCAGCTCAAGATCCGGATCCCGTCGATGGCAGAGCGGCGCGAGGACGTTCCACAGCTCGTCCGCTTCATTCTCGGCTCGGCTGCGGTCAACTTCACCCTTCGCTACGGCTGGGAGGGCGCACGGATCGAGACCGTCACGCGCGCCTTCCTGGACCGTGCCGGCAGTCTCGATCTCCCCGGGAATTTCCGCGAACTCGAGGAGGTGGTCGGGGCCGCTGTCTGGGAAGCGAGCCGCGACCAGGCGGACATCCTCGACGAGGTTCATCTAGAGGCCGCTCTGAAGCGGTTTTGCAGGAGTGCGCCCCAGGCCCCTGCGGTCGGTGGGAAACCGGCGGGGCAGGAAAGCAAGCCCGCGAAGCCCGGAAAGATGCAGGTGACGGATGCGATGTGGCGGGCCGTCGGCCCGCTTGTCCCGAAGCCGCCCAAATTCTCTCCGGCCGAGCGTCGCGTTCCCGACAGGCCGATTCTCGAGGCCATTCTCTGGTGCGCGGAACACGGCGGCGGCTGGCGGGATCTGCCGGCCGGCCGGTTCCCTTCCTGGCAGACGTGCAGGCGCCGGCTCCTCGACTGGAAACGGTCCGGCGCCTGGAAGCGCATTTCCGCGGCGCTCGTCAGGGAAGCGCCGGATGCCGACCGTTCGCGCTGGAAAACGGCCCTGGCCCGGAGTTTTCCGGCATGACGAAGCCGCGAAGAGGGGAACCCCCGTGAGACGATAACCCCGCGGCGCGAGCGCCGCTCGAAAACCCCAGCACATCCGTCCGGACCGACATCCGGGCGGATTTTCCGTTATATCCATTGAGCAGACGGCGGTGTCGCCGGAACGGGAAAAACGAAAGGAGACATTCATGAGAAGCGATATGGACCGGTTCGGGTGCCCGGACGGGCGGGACCGGGAGGCCGGCGGTGATCGGATTGTTTCGGGGCTTGCAGCGCGGAACGGATGGCTGGTGCTTCATCATCGGTTTGTCATCGACGGCACGGCCCGGCAGGAGACGGATGCGATCGTCGTGTCGGACGAGGCTCTGTTCGTGATCGAGACGAAATACTGGAGAGGCAGGGTCGAACCACACTCGGACGGCGGATGGCTGCATACGACGGTCGGGGGCTTTGCGATCAGGTCCAGGAGCGGCATCGAACAAGTGGATAGCGCCGCCGACCGCCTCTCTGGCCACCTTTTCCGCTCGGATGCCAGACTTGCCTCTCTCCCGGTGTTCGGGCTTGTCTGCATGACGGCCCCGGACTGCGAGTTTCAGGCGCTCAAGCGATACGGCGGCGACCAGGTCGTGGCCCCCGATGCTCTCGAGGCCGCCATGACGCGGCGGCGCGCGCCGTATCCGAAGTGTTCGCTGAGGCGGACCGCCGAGCGGATCCTGGCCGACCTGCAGAGCTGGGATGAAATCAGGACCGCCGGCGTCAGGTTAACGGGAACCCTGATCGACAGGGAACTTGAAACCGTCGACGGCCCCCTGCATCTTCCCCGACACGCGGTCCTCGAGATCGGCGGCAAGTTCGGCGCGCCTCTCGAGGCCGCTCTTCGCGTGGGGAGCCGCCTGCTGGCTCACGCGCGCCTTCTGGCCGAGGCGATTCGCTTCCGGTTCCCCAACGGAAAGATCTGCGACATGCGTCTCGCACCGGGTATGCGCCTGGCGGTGGGATAATCGCAGGGAAAACGGCTTCTCACACACGTTTCCTGAAGCCGTGCCGCCCCGTGCGACCGAGCGCAACTGATAAAAAATCGTTCTCCATGGTGAGTTTTCCGATTTTTGCGTGAAGTTCCTTCACATCTTGTTCAGCCTTGCATTTGCGACCTTTATCAAATAGTTCGCCTGCCCGCACCAAGAGTTCTTTCTTCCATTGGGTGATCTGATTCGGGTGACTCTGGAACCGGTGTGCGAGCTCGGTGATGGTTTGCTCCCTCTTTCAAATCATACAGCAGCTTTATCACTTATCGCGTTGATCAGTTTTCCCGAACCACCACCGTTCAAACTGAAATTCCGAAATATACATAATATCGAGCGAGGCTGTTGCCTTGGTCATAAGCCCCATGAAAGGAGGTTAGAAAATGATCGAGATCATCGTGATTTGGTTCTTGTTCTGGCATGAGTGATTCTCGAGGCAGTATTCCATAATATCCATCGCAAACGCCGGCGAATGTCCGGCATCATCTTGAGAAAGGTGGTGAGAATCGATGGCGAAGAACGGGGGCTGGGTTGATGTGGCGGAAGTGAGCGTGAAGGTGATCGAGGGCATCATCAAGATCGTGAAGGTCTGGCCGAAGTGATGTCTTCATGCACACCGGCGCCAATTCGGCGCCGGTAGCCACGGGAGAAACGGAGGTTTCTATGTCATATGCTATATTGTCGGTGCCCAATCCCGACGATTTCGATCCGCTTGGTCTTATCGGTATTCTCGTCGGCTGGCCCCGTCGCTCGGGAAAGCCCTGGTGGTGACATGCGCGCGCCGGCGGCGAAAATGCTCTGCCGCCGGGAGTTCCGGAAAATGCGAGGTATATCATGTTGAGCCCAGCAGTGCGAGTTGCTCTTGCGATCATTGCCGCCGCCGTAGAAATAATGACCGTGAGTACGACCAAGCGGTAAGGTGGCGCATACCCCTGTTTCCCTGTCCTTTCCCTTGTTGTGATCTCCTTGTTATTCGAACCCCGGGCACGAACGGCCCGGGGTTCATTTTTTCCCGGGAATCTCTTCGCGAGTCGTAGGGGCGGTTCGCGAACCGCCCCTCGAAAAATCATGAGGCGTGGAAAAGACAATTTATATTTCCATAATATCCATTCATTCGAGGCTTGTCGGTTGGCAGGCCTACATGCGTCCGAAGGAGAGGCACCTATGGAACAGATTGCATGGAATATCGACGATGATCTCGAACCAGGGCTCCCGAGCCCGGCGGGTGTCATACCGGTATCCTCCGCCCAGGCGGCGCCGGCTGGCGCGGTCAAGGCCGAGCCCCCGGCCGGTTCCGGCCAGCCCGAAGCGGCGGTTCCGCCCCCGCCGGCGGCGCTGCTCGGGCGGGCCGAGGCGGACCGGAAATCCGGAAACCATGCCCGCGCTCTTCCCCTGTTCGAAGAAATCTATCGCCAGCACCCGACGGCGGACGTCGCCTGGCGAATCGCGATCTGCCTTCGCAAAACCGGCCGTGCGGTCGACGCCGTGCGGTTTGCCGCCGACGCCGCAATGCGGTTCCCGGGCCACACGATGATCGTCTCGGAACGCGCATGGGGTGTCTATGAGGCCATCCTCAAGCCGGCGGTCGACGGGAACCGACACGATGAGGTTCTCGCCGCCGCCGCCGAGATGATCGCCGACGGGGCCGACACGATCGTCATGAAAGTCGCCGTGTTCGCCGCCATGGCGGCCGCCCGCTCGCTCGGCCGGTGGGACGAGGCAATCGCCTGGTGCGACCGCCTGAAGCCAGCGGAACTCTCGGCCGAGCCCCGCAGGCTCGATCGCGGCCGCCAGATCCCGTCCGACCGCGAACGCTGGTATCTCGCCCGAGCAAAGGCCGCTCTCGCCGTCGGAGCGTTCGCCGACGCGCGCCGCATCGGCATCGAGGCAGGCCGCCAGTTCCCCCGCCGCCCCGACTTCGCCCGATATGCCGCCCAGGCCCTCCAGCGGCAGGGCCAGGTCGGAGCGGCGCGAGAGGAGTTCGAGGCGCTCGTCCGGGCGGGACGCATGCCCTGGTACGTCTGGGCCGACCTCGCGTCCATCCGCCTCGCGGACGGCGACCCCCGCGCGGCATGGGAGGCCGCGATTCGGGCCGCCCTCGAACAGGGAGAGCCGAAAGCGAAAGTGAACCTGTTCGCCCTGATGGCCGATATCGCGCGGCGCCTGGACCGGCCTGAGGATGCCGCCCTCCATGCAGCCCTCGCGATCGCCCTCCGCCGCTGTGAGGGGTGGGCCGTTCCCCAGCCCCTCGGCGAGCTTGCCGCCGAACTGGCCGTCGACGCGTCCGCCTCCCCGGCCGACCTTCTCGGCTGGGCCCGCGATATCTGGAGGCCTGCGGCAGAAAGCGCCCGGGCGGCTCCGTCTGCCGGCCTTCTCGGCGGAACTCTCAAAAAGCTCGACCCTGAGCGCGGAATCGGCTTCATCGCCGCCGGAAACGGCGCCCCGGACATCTTCGTCAAGCTCGACGATATCGATCCCGCCGCCCGGACATGCGGCTGTCGCGTCACGTTTCGGACCGTACCCAGTTACGACCACAAGCGCCAGCGCGAGTCGGTCCGGGCCGTCGATGTCGTTCCGGCGGCGGCCTGACGCGAACGGCAGGGAGGCGCGCAATGTATTATATCATAGCATATGATTCTCCGTCGAATAAGCGCCGCCGCAAGCTCTGCGGTCTCCTCAAGGACCACCTTGCCCACGTTCAGGAAAGCGTCTTCGAGGGACCTCTGCCGGCCGCGAAGTTCTCCGGCCTCGTCTCGGGCATCCGCAAGCTCATGGATCCCGCCGCCGATTCGGTCCGGATCTACCGGATGCCCCGGACAACCTGGGACGCGACCGAAGTGATCGGCATGCCCCCTCTTACGATGGACAGGCCCGTCATCGTCGTGACCGAGGGCGGCGGCAGGCCGGCGCTGTACGGCGACGAGCCCTTCTGACCGGACCCGGACGGCCTGTTCCCCCGTGTACGACGGGGACGCCGCAAACGGCCGCTGCCTTCAGCGGCCGGGCGGCATCCCGCATTTCAGGCCGTCCCGGAATCCCGGGGCGGCCTCTTTCTTCGCCCATCCTCCGCGGCGTTCGGCAGAACCGGTCTACATCCCCGGGAAAGACCGCGAATCCTTCATATTCTCAGGTAAATAGAAACCACAATATTGCGAGTGAAAGGAGATTCCACCATGTCAGACATCATCAGAACGGTGAACGACCTCATCCTCGATGCCAGGATCGACGAGGCGACGGACCTGCTGAACCGCGCCCTGGCCTCCGAGCCCACGAACCTCGCCCTTCATCAGCTGGAGGTACGACTCCTGCTGGTCAGGAACAAGCCCGAAGACGCCCGCACCTATCTCGAGGCGCTCGATACCGGCGCTGATCCGGCCGTGACCGCCGCCCGTGCCGACCTCCTCGTTACCCTCGGGGACGCCGGGGAGGCGCTGCAGCTTCTCGTCGCCCGTTTCGACCGCCCCGGGGCGAGCCTGCCGCCCTCCATCCTCAAAGCCTGGGCCGATGCGGCAGACGCGGCCGGCCAGGCTCCCCTGGCACTCGAGTGCGGCCGCCTCGCCGAGAGCGCCTCTCCCGGGTGCATCCCGATCCATTTCCTCCAGCGCCTCCAACAGCAGGCCGTTCGGAAAGGCACGATCCGGCGTTCGCTCGATGCGATGCTGACCGAATACGCCCTTGCCGAAGGCGTCAGGCCGACGCCCGAGCTCGCCGCCCATCTCCTTAGGCTCTTTCGGGGCCGTGCTGACGCTCATGCTCGCCAGACGCGCTTCAGGCAGGGTAACTGGGGATATGTGCCGGTTCAGGAGCCGCTCTCCATCGAGCACCTGGTCTGGCACATCGGCGGCCGCGAAACCCTGGGCGTCTACCTGCTCGACGAGGAGTCGAACACGAACCTCCTCTGCCTCGATCTTGACGTCGCGAAGAGCGTCCTGCCTGCCTACGAGGATGGGACCCGCGCCGGGGAGTTCGACGCCTCGCTGAAGAAGCTCGCTCGCGACCTCATCGTCCGCGCCGACGGGTTCGGCATAGCCCTGTATCCGGAGTCGAGCGGCCGGAAAGGGATTCATCTCTGGGGATTCTTCGATCAACCGGTTCCCGCCCGCCATGTCCGTCTTCTCGCCGGCGCGATCCTGGAAGGCGTCAGGCTCCCCGACGGCCTTCAGATCGATCTCTTCCCGGCACAGGACAGGCTCTCGGGAAAGGGGTTCGGCAATCTCGTGAAGATCCCCCTCGGCATCCATCAGGCGACCGGCCGCCGGAGCATGTTTCTCCACCCGGAAACGTGCGAACCGTGTCCCGATGCGGCCGCGTATCTCGATTGCATCCGGCCGATGCCGCCGGAGCGCCTGAAAGAGGTCGCGAGCCGGCTCGTGGATGACCGGCCAGCCCCCGGCGCCTCCGGTGCCTCCGTCATCGCGGTTCAGGTTCACCGGGAAACTTCTGAAGACGCCGGGGGAATCCGGCCGGCCGTCGTCCGGCCGATCGACCAGGTGCCCGAGGCGGTCGAACACCTCCTCCGGGGCTGTGCATTCGCGTTCCACCTCGTGGCAAAGGCTCGCCAGGGCGTTGCGCTCGAGGAATCGGAAGCGCACGTGCTGGCCTACATGCTGAAGCCCCTCGGCCAGGAAGGCGAAATCTTCTTCCACCAGGCGATGGGCCTCACCGGGTCATACGATCCCGAGTGGGGGCTCGCGAAACTCCATGCGGTGGGCCCGGCGATCATCTCGTGCGAGAAGGTCCGGAAGCGGCTGGCGCACCTCGCCGGCACGCTTCCCTGCGTGTGCCCCTTCGATCTGCCGGCGAAGAGCTACCCGTCGCCCCTGGTCCATGCAGGGCTGATCCCGGTCTGCATGGGTATGGTGCCGTATGGCAAGTCCCCGGCCCCTGAATCGGAACCACCCGCGTGCCCGCGAAAGGTCGGCATGCCGGACGTCGTGACGGCCCAGCGCGCCCGCGTCGTTCGCGAACAGGGCAGGCTCGAGGCTCTGCTGGCCGAGGCCGAGAAGCGGGAACAGCTTCGGGCCGCCGGCTGATCGGGACGTGGGAAAGAAAGGGGGTGACGTTCGATGGAACCCGGCATTCTGAGCGTCGATGCACAGGGAGCGGTTCTTCACAGGACGGGACAGCGGATCGTGGTGACGGGCCGTGACGGTTCGGTCATCACCGAGGTTCCGCTGTTCCGGCTTCGCGGGATCTGGCTGTTCGGCTCGGTCGAGGCGACGAGTCGCCTCCTGCGGGCGTGCCTTCGGGAAGGCCCGCCTCTCCATTACCTGACGATGACCGGCCGGTGGCGTGGAACGATCGGGCCCGGCCCCTCGCCACGGGCGAAGGACCGCCTGAGGCAGTACCGGCTGGCGGCCCGCGAGAAGACCCGGCTCGATGTTGCACGCATGATCGTCGGAGCGAAACTCCAGGCGGAGGTCGAGACAGTGAAGCGCTGGAACCGGAACAGGCGGGGAAGCCTCACCGACACGCTCGCTCTGTTGAAGACGGCCCTGGATAAACTCGATGCCGCCCGGAGCGTGGACGAGGTGATGGGTGTTGAAGGAACGGCCGCGAAAGCCTACTTCGCAGGATTCGGCCGGCTGTTCACGCACGACCACTGCTTCTCGGGCCGGAATCGCCGGCCGCCGAAGGACCCGGTGAACGCCCTGCTGAGTTTCGGATACACCCTGCTCATGACCGAAATGCAGGCGGCCGTCTGCCTGGCCGGGCTCGATCCTTATCTCGGCTTCCTTCACGCAACGAAGAACCGGCGGATGTCGCTGGTTCTGGATCTGATGGAGCCGTTTCGGTGTGTCGTGGACGACCTGGTGCTGACCCGGATGAATCTGCTCAGCTTCAAGCAGACGGACTTCACGGCGGGGGAGGGTGGGGCGGTCCTGATGAAGCCCGGGATTCTCCCGAGGTTCGTGAAGATCTTCGGCGAGCGGCTGGGTGCGCCCCTCGACCTGGCCGACCGGAACACCCCGTCGGTCCGGACCTGCCTTCGCCGCGCCGCCGTCATGACGAAGGAGGCGGTTGCCGGCCGCCGTCCGTGGGCCGAGGCCCTCCCGGCCGATCTCGGAACCCGCCCCCTGCCGGGTCTCGAGAGAAGGGTATCCCCGAAATCCGACGAACCGGACCGGAATGGTGCCCCGGCAACCTCTGACTGAGAAAGAAACCCTTCGGATATTTCCGAGGGGTTTCTTTTTTTAAAAACCATAAACACACCCGAAGTAGTGGACTTCAATTATGCCAATAATTCACCTGTAGAATGCTGGAGAATATCTCATCAGATCGATGAATGAGAACACTGAATTCGCTAAAATCGGCTTTATATGGGATTCTAGCTCAATACCAGACTTTAAAAAAGCCTTTCCATGCATGTGACGAAGGAACAATGGACCGAAATATGAAAATGCCGATGAACAGCGTGCCGCGCAGGCATAATGACCTAAAACACGCATGAATCCTGGAAACCTGTTTCCCGACACCCATGCGGAACCCTCGGTGCACACGGAAACCCGCATAACTTCGTTCCCGGTTCTGCAACCCCCGCATACCGCCTTCAGAAAAGGATTTTCCTGTTGACACCCATTGTATTCCATTGTAAAACAGAGTACGGGTTTGTCACTTCCCCCCGGGGTTCCGCAAATCACCTCCGCCCGCCCGCATCCCAGGCCGATCTCCAGCCCCTGCTGTAACGCCCCCTCCTCGAGTAAATGAGGATTGAAACTTTTCAGGATGGCTTCTGAGTCGCAGATCGTCTTTTGGTAACGCCCCCTCCTCGAGTAAATGAGGATTGAAAC
>CAYMEN010000023.1:0-75735 GCA_964389325.1 uncultured bacterium
CCGTAATGACAAAATCCTGGCCGATGGAATGCAGCGCCCGCGCCACACTTGTAATGTTTCCGGCGTTATATTCGATAATTGCGATCATGTTTGTTCAATTCTTTTTAAAATGGATATGAATACTTTCTACTTTCTAAGTTTTATCAGCAAAGTTTATGCCCGAACGCCATTTTCAATTTCAGTCATCCAGGGTGCCAGACTTTTTCAACCGGCTTGTTCAGCGGCGCGCTTTTCGACCCAGAAGAATTGGATGGGTTTTACCACCGAAATAATGAATATAACGAAGTATCCATTGACAATAGATATGCTCTGTGCGATATGCATAACGGTGATATCGAAGAACCTCTCGAACTTGGTCCATTAATTGAGTTCAGGATTTGGGTGGAACTTTGGTTTACTATTTTCCATGTTTTCCACCTTAATATCGTAATAAGTGCAATTAGACAACTGAATTTGTAATAAGAGGAAAATTATTAGACCATTTTCCCATGTTTCAATATTTAATATCAAAATAATCGGAAAATATGTCCATCTATAAGTCTAATATGATGTTTCGTTTTCCACTTATTGCTCTGTTAGTCCTTGAAAAGCAGGAGCATGCACCTTGAGCAAGATTTACATCCCAACTTCAAATGCTGAGCAGTGGGCGCAGTTCCTTGCAGAGCCAGTCAAGCATTGGCGCCAGGGCTATTCTGCGCGCACGCTCGCCTACTCTTGGCAAGAGGCTGCGGATTTTCCATTGGAGGTTGGCAAGGTTTTGTCGCCAGCCTTCCCCGGCATTGAGCTTTTGCTGGCCCTCCCAGAGCATCAGGTTCCGCTGCCTGGCGGTTCGCGTCCCTCGCAGAACGACATCTGGGTTCTGGCACGCGCTCAAGGCGATCTCATTTCCATCGCAGTAGAGGGCAAAGTCTCGGAGCCTTTCGGCCCTACGGTTCAAGAATGGCAGGCTGTGCCAAGCAACGGAAAGAAGGAGCGTCTGTCATATATCCTCAAGCTAATGGGGCTGCAGTCGGTACCAGACAAGGCGCGCTACCAGCTCCTTCATCGTACGGCGTCGGCCATCATTGAAGCTCAGCGGTTTAATGCCGCTCATGCGGTCATGCTGGTCCACTCTTTCAGCCAGACCAGCGAGTGGTTTCAAGACTATTCGGCGTTTGCCGCGCTTATGGGCGGTAGCGCTTCAGAGAACAGCATGGTTTCGTTGGGTTCTCGCTCCGGTGTTTCACTTCATCTGGCTTGGGTGCGTGGCAATGCCAGCTATCTCAGCAGGTAGGTTCCATCAAGGGCTAACAACTGCTTGCAGCGGACGCCCCAGCCTTTGGCGGGTTCGCCGCTGAAGATCGGCGTTAGATGAAAAAAGTGTAAACAATAAATTCTCTATGAAAGAGTGGCCATATGAAAAATGGTAAAACAATTCAAATCTTCCTTCCCGATGGCAATGCGAGAAGCATAAGGATCGCTGAGATCACAAGTCGAACAATCTATGCTTTGTTAATCCCGCGATCCAAACTTGAATATGCTGTTACTCGAAACGAGCTCGCTAATGTTGGTGTTTATTTACTTATTGGGGATCAAGAAGAAGGCAGTAAACCATTAGTCTATATTGGTGAAGCAGAAGATTGTTCAGCAAGATTAAAACAACATAATAAAGCAAAGGATTTCTGGAATAACGCAATAGTAATTGTATCAAAAACTCAATATTTTACAAAAACTCACGTTAAATTCTTGGAATGGTATAGTCATACCGAGGCTGAAAAAGCAGGAAGATTTAAAATAGACAATTCAAACATTCCTTCAAGACCATACGTCTCGGAATCCATGGAATCTGACTTAGTAGACAATTTTGAAACCATACGCATTCTTACTGCTGCATTGGGTTTTCCAGTCTTTGATCAAATCGCTACTCCTGATAAAAAAGACATATTAATTTGTAAAGGCAAGGAGGCATTGGCCGAAGGTGAGTATACGGAAGATGGTCTTGTTGTCTTTAAAGAATCAACCTGTAATTTACAAGAATCAAAAACGGCAGGTTCTTGGGTTATTGGTATGCGTAAAAAATTAGTAGATGATGGTGTTTTGGTGAATAGCGGCAATGTTTATAAATTTACATCTAATCATATCTTTTCTTCACCCAGTACGGCGGCTGCAGTAGTATTAGCGCGAAGAGCAAATGGATGGATCGAATGGAAATATAAAAATGGTAAAACATTAGACGAAGTAAAAAGAAAAAGCATAAATACAATCTAACAAAAGTAATCCACCCTATAGTTGCGCTCCGGCTGTTTTTTCATAGGCCCTGACCGAATCTTTTACACACACAAGGAGGTTTTCTGTAATGGACATTCCTCGCATTTTCAACATCACCGAAAGCGCTCACCGCATCCATAACCCGTTCACACCCGAAAAGCTCGCCACGCTCGGCACGGCACTGCGGATGGAATCGGGGGCCCGAGTGCTCGACCTCGGCAGCGGTTCGGGGGAGATGCTGTGCACCTGGGCACGCGATTACGGAGTCATCGGCACCGGCATCGACATGAGCCGGTTGTTCACCGAGCAAGCGAAACTCCGCGCTGAAGAACTCGGCGTCGCCGATCAAGTCAAGTTCATCCATGGCGATGCTGCCGGCTATGTCTCTGACGAGAAGGTCAGTGTGGCAGCCTGTGTCGGCGCCACGTGGATCGGTGGGGGAGTCGCCGGCACGATCGAGCTTCTGGCGCGGAGCCTGCGCACCGGAGGGATCATCCTCATCGGCGAGCCCTACTGGCGGCAGTTACCGCCGACGGAAGATGTTGCCAAGGGGTGTCTTGCCCACTCGATTGCCGATTTTCTCCTACTTCCAGAACTTCTCGCGTCTTTCGACCGTCTTGGCTACGACGTCGTTGAAATGGTTCTGGCTGACCAGGACGGCTGGGACAGATACGAGGCGGCCAAATGGCTCACCATGCGCCGATGGCTTGAAGCACATCCCGGCGATGAGTTCGCGAAAGATGTGCGAGCCCAACTGACCTCGGAGCCCGTGCGCTACGCCGCATACACGCGTGAATACCTGGGTTGGGGTGTGTTCGCGCTGATGCTCCGGTGATGCGTCGGCGCACCCGGCGGATCGTCGACGGCTGATTTTTTTACGATGATGCGTGGGTCTTGTTTTGAGTTCCCGTTCGTGCTCAACTTGTCGAGGCTCGAGAGGCTCTCGCCCTTCGACAAAACCAGTGCGAACGGAGGATTCCGCAGGACTCAACACAACCGAACGATGCCGAAAGGACAGCATGTGGAACGGAACATCACGATCAGGAATGAAACATCCGGCGATGTTGAAGCCATTACCGAGGTGACGATCGAGGCCTTCAAAGCCTTCGAGATCAGCAGTCACACCGAGCAGTTCATCGTTGTGGCGCTGAGGGCGGCGAAGGCGCTTTCCGTTTCACTCGTCGCGGAATGCGACGGGCGGGTGGTCGGGCATATCGCCTTCTCCCCCATCGCGATTTCCGACGGCACGCCCGGTTGGTACGGTCTCGGACCCGTGTCGGTGTTGCCGGAATACCAGCGCCAGGGGATCGGCAAGGCCTTGGTACAGGAGGGTCTGTCCCGTCTGAAGAAGGTGCATGCCCGGGGCTGCTGCCTCGTCGGACATCCCGGATACTATACGAAATTCGGATTCATCAATACGCCAGATCTCGTCTTCGAAGGCGTGCCGGCCGAGGTGTTCTTCGCCCTTTCCTTCGACGGCCGGATGCCGCGTGGCACCGTCACCTTCCATGACGCGTTCAAGGCCGACCAATGATATAAAATATTAAAAATATTATGAATGAAAATATTGGAAGCGATACTGCAGGTGTTCTGAACAGGCTGCTCGAGGCTGAGCGGGCCGGGGTGAAGGTGCTCGGCACCCTCGTTCCCGTTATCACCGACCCCGGCATCCAGGAGATGGTGAGGCGGTTCCTGCGGGACGAAGGTCTGAACTGCCAGATCCTCAAGACGATGATCGAGAACGCCGGCTACCCGCTCTCGCAACGAACCGGCGAGTTCGTCCGGAAAGTCGAAGCCCTGCCCACCATCGAAGAGAAGCTGGAACTGCTCCTCAAAGGCCAGGAATGGGTCGCGAGACAGATCCGCCGTTCCCGTGCATGCGGCTTGAAGGTCTCTGATCGGATGCTTCTCGAATCGATCCGCATCCAGCACGAAGAGAACGTCGACGCGTTGAAAGAGATTCTCGACGTCGTGAAATGAGCTCCGGGTACACCCTTCTCCCCCTCCCAAATGCTTGAAATGTCCTTCCCTGACCGGTGTCGCAGGGGGATCTGCCGACAAATTGTGTTGTCAGGATTGGCGTTTCGAAGTATCATCTACGTTTTTCGCGAACCGTACAACGTCGCCGCGCGGGAACGCGCGGTTCTCATGGAGAGTAGAGAATTGTGAGGCATAACACACCAGTGTCCCCCCCCGCCGCGTCTGAACATACAAAGCCGTCTGCCCGTTTCGCAACCTCTCGCGTGCGAACCTCCGCGCTGGTCGGCATGATGGTTTTGCTGGCCGTCGTCGGCACGATGATGACTGGCTGCGGAAGCGGTGCCTCCGAAGGCCGTTCGAGCAGCTGGATGGGCCTGCCCACGGAAACGCTCCAGGGCGTCGGCGCCTCGGTGACCGTCGTGCCGGGGGCGAGCGTGCTCACGGCGGGAAGAACGATGCCGGTCATCGCATACGTGAAAGACCGGTATGGCCATGCCGTCGCAGACGGCATCGCGCTGACGGCCGGAACGAAGCTCGGCAGCTCCATCAATGTCGACGGCAACCTCGAGACGAAAAAGGGCGTCGTCCAGTGTACCGTCACGGCCGGCCAGACGAGCGGGGTCGAGACGCTGACCTTCGTTTCCCCCGAGGCTGTCGGCACGGCGACCTTCCAGATCACCTACCAGCAGCAGCCGGCACCGCTCGTCAGGGTTGCGCCCGTCGCCGACTCCGTGAAGGTGTCCGCGACCCTGCCGGTCGTCGTGTTCATCACGAACGCAAGCGGCGTTCCGCTCGACAGTGAAGTCAAGATGTTCTGCCTGGCAGGCGGATCCTTCGATAAAGATACGGGAAACGCGAGCGGCGGCGTGTTCCTGACCGAGTTCACGGCTCCCGCGGACCAGGGCGTCTGCTGGATTTCGGCCATCGTCGACGGGAAGACGGCATCCACCTCGGTTGCCGTTCTGCCGTAAGATCCTGAGGAAAGCGGTGTCGAACATGAAAAACACGATCAAGAGCCTTCTCATCGCCCTCGCCGTTCTGGCCGGGCTGACAACCGTCCTCACCGGATGCGACAACTCTTCGGGGCCCACCACGACCGACCTTTCCGAAGGTTCCGGGTACCGAATCCGGGTGTCTATTTCCGATGATATCCTTCCTTCCGGCGGAAGCACCGTCGTCACCGCGGCGATTTTCGACGAGACGGGGCAGCCGGCGACCGATGCCGAAGACAGCGTCGCCTTTGCCTTCAGCGACAAAGGCGGCGAGTGGTCGGGGCTGTCAGACGGGAAAGCCGATCTGAAGGGCGGTGTCGCGATCGCGACGCTCAAGTGGGAAGACCCCTCGTCCGGCGAGACGGTCGACCCGTCGAGATCCGCCTGGATAACCGTTGCCTGCCAGGGCGCCATCGCGAAGATCCAGGTGTCCCTGGTGTCGACGTCCTTCTGATATTGATGGCATCCACCGTGAAACGACGTGAAAGAGGTTCGAAATCCATGCGACGATCGAAATATGATATATCAATAATTATAATGCTCTTCGCGGCCCTGTTCGTCATGGCGGGTGCCGTTCTCGCGGAAACGGCTTCCGATCCCGAGACGGCTTCCGACGCGGCGACCGTCGACCCCGACGGTCAGAATGCCTCTGAAGCCGCCCTGGTGGCCACCGACGAGTTCAGCGAGGAGTACGTTCCCTCGACCAGGTCGGTCGTCAACAAGTCGAAGAACTGCACGACCGTCTATCTGATGTACACCCGCACCGAAGACATCATGAAGACCCTGACGCCCCTGTTCGAGAACGAAACCGGCGCGGGCGACATCAAGATCGCCGAGAATCCGATCACCAACGCGATTCTCATCAAATCCAAAGACCCGGAATCCCCGATCGTGAAGGACGTCGAAGAGGTCATCCGCAGCCTCGACTTCCGGACGGGCCAGGTGATGATCGACGTGCTGGTCGTCGACGTGACCATCACCGACAATGAATCCTACGGCCTCGAGATGAAGACGCTCACGAGCAACCCCCTCAACTCCAAGGAGTCGCTGCTGACGGTCGGAGCGGACCACGGAACGATCGACAAGAACGATCCTTCCGCCGCCGTCGACGGCTTCAAGGCCTTCCTGACCTCGCAGAACAAGCTGAAAATGTTCCTGAACGCGACGAAGAAGAAGGGGAACGTGAAGGTCCTCTCATCGCCCCACATCATCGCCGCCAACCATCGCACGGCGACGTTCAAGATCGGCGAAAAGCTTCCCCTCATCGAGTCGGTGCGGCCGTCCGACGCCGGCCCGATCAAGACGTTCGACATCAAGGACGTCGGCCTCGAGCTGAACGTGACCCCGCACATCAACATGAGCGGCCAGATCGATATCGAGGTGCACCAGACGATCAACGGCGTCGGTTCCTACGACGCGAAGGAAGGGACGGCCCGCATGACCATGCGCGAGGCCCAGACGAACCTGACTGTCTCGAACGGCGAAACCATCGTCCTCGGCGGCTTCATCGAGGAAAAATCCGACGTCACGGAGCGGCGGATTCCCGGCCTGAGCAATATTCCGATCATCGGCAAGGCTTTCACGAGCAAGACGAAGATCCGCGGCAAGAGCGAGTTGATGGTGTTCCTCACCCCGAAGATCCTCGACACGACCGAGGATGCGCAGAACGCCACCGAACTCAAGCGCCGCCGGATCTCGGAAAAGAAAGACGTCGCGCGCATCCTGAAGCAGATGCGGCAGAGACGCGTTGGCCTCTCCGCCTCCGAATCCGTCATCATCGACCGCCGTTCGTCCGACTGGCAGTATGATTTCGACCGGCCCGAGATCGACGACATCGCCTGGGATTACCCGACTTCCGTGAACCCCGCCTCGTTCACCCTCACCAGGCTCGGCTCCTGCCCCTTCGGCTTCGGCTCCTCGCACCGGTTGACGCCCGTCCTCGTGAAGACGTATCTCAAGCCGTCGGAAGGCGTCATGCTCCGCAAGGATTTCCGGATCGACCAACCCGACCTGTTCAGGACGCTGACTCTCAAGGTCGCCAGCAACGATGCGGCCGTCGTCTACCTGAACGGGAAGATGATCGACGAGGACCCGCTGATGAAGGTCCGCGATGGCCACGACTACGATTACTGGAACCGGGTCCGCGCCGGCATTCCCGCCTCGCTCCTGCTGCCCGGCATGAACACGATCACGGTCCTGCTCGGCAGCGACAAGACGACCGACGACGGGTATTTCGACCTGATGCTGGTGGGCAAGAGGTAACGAGATGCGTATGACGGCGGCGTTACGCGCGCGTGGCATATATATGTGTATATATGTGCTCGTGTCGTTCGCTGCCTGCTGCGTAACCGGTGTTGCCGCCGACCTCGAAAAGAAAGAGATCACGGTCAGGCGGGGGAACCGGGATTACTCCTGCCTCCTGCTGCGAAGCCAGGTGAATCCGTCGCAGTGGTTCTGCATGCTGACGAACCCGGTCCTGGCCGAATACCAGGAAGACGGGACCTCGCATCCGCACCTCTGGTACTACCGGTTTCAACGGCCCGATCCCCGGAATCCGAACCGGATGCAGGATTTCGGCATTCTCCGGTGCGGCTTCGCGCTGTTTCCGCCGCCTGAGGTGATGCGGAGCCTCATAGCCAGGCTTCCCCGTTCGGGGCGCGGGCCGACGACGATCCGCATGCTGCCCGCCGACGAGATGGAGATACGGATCAAGCCGCCGGGTAGGAAAGCGGTGATCGGCGTCGCGAGCGTTTCCCACGGGATCGGCGGCTTCTCTGACAGCGAACTGACCGATTTTTTCGTGACCCTCGAAAAAAACGACGCCGACCTTGCCGACAGGCTGCTTCTCGACAAGACGGGGCTGGAATTCGAACTCTCGGCGCGGCTGGCTCCCCGTGGCGACCTCTCCTGGCGCGACCGGATCGCGGCGACGGCTTCGCCGGCGGCAACCGTCGCGACCCGTGATGTGACGAAACACGAGTTCGCCCGCACGGCGCCTTCATCGGGCACGGGGAGGCGCGACTGGCGCAGAGCGGGGCCGGGCCGGCAGCAGATCATCGACAAGACCGGCTCCTTCCCGATGGGAACGACGTCGAAAACGCAAGTCAGCAAGGGACAGCGCGCGCTGCAGGAAACCAGGCTGCTCGAGCGCGAACGGACGGCGCAGCGGATCGCGTGCAAGGGGTTTTTCACGTTCCTCCCCTACCCCGAGTCCGTCCGCAGGGAACACATGATTCTCGAAGATTCGCAGACCGACTGGGACTGCACCTATTTCGCCCTCCCCCTGATCCAGATGCCCGAAGCGATAGATATCGAGCGCATCATCATGCAGGTTTCGCTGGTGCGCGGGAGGGACGAATACGCCCGTCAGATCGCCGTATGGAAGGCCGACACCAAGTGGCGCGATGAGGACAGGCTGCCCAAGACCATGCTTCGCTTTTCCCTGAAGGACCTGCTGGCCGGTGCCGGCAAGCCTCTCGAGGACGGTATTTTCCGCGTCGTCAGCACCATCGACCTCGGCGACGGGAACACGCTGGAAAGCGTCGAGGAAACGCCCGTCGTCACGGGCGACATCCCGCTTGCGAACCCTCTTTCGATCGCCGACCTCCTAACCCTCGACTTCCATCTGCTCGACTGGACGGCTCCGACGAGCGATTCGAGCCGGCTGACGAAAGTCGAAGTCAGCCTGCGCCAGGGGCGGCGGAGCATGTCGAAAACGCTCCAGGTCGAGAAGCGGGCCGGGGAGCGTGTGGTTCCCGAAACGCTCGTCTGGTTGGTAAAATCAGGTTCGCTGGATACGCCCGGTACCGTCGAGGCAAATGTGTTTTTCCGGACGGCGTCCGGCCGCCGGCTTCCCTGGGCATTGAACGGCCGGCCCCGCGAACAGGATTTTGCGGGCGGCGTATGGTATTTTACGGACGATGACTGGAAACCCGCGTCCGATGCGCGCTGATTTACGGATTCATCACGCCGTTGAAGGCGTGAAGAGATATCGGAAAAAGGAGAAGTAGGGAGAATGAGAAAGTTCTTGTTTCTGGCTGTCAGTATCATGGTTTTATTCGCGAGCCCGGCGGTTTGGGCTCAGGCAAGTCTGGCTGACGGGGATTCCACGGACTTCACCATCACCGTCGACGGTCACAAGGAGCATGTGACCTGCATCCAGGATGCCGTCAAACCCAACCAGTGGTTTTACGTTCCCAGCAAGATCCGCCTCGACACGATGAAGGATGCGACGACCAAGAAGGAAATCCCGGTGTTTTCGCTGGTGAAATACCAGGCCAAGGATCCCGAGGATCCCCAGAAGCTTCTTGAAGGCGGCGTCATGCAGTGCGCCGTCAACCTGGCGCTTCCCCCCGGCGGCCTCGATCAGCTGAAGCAGGAACTTGCCAAGCACACCGGCAAGAAGCCCACTGAAATCCTGCTTTCCCCGCTATCGATGGTCGATGCGAAGCTCACCGTCTGGGGCCCGGGCGGCGAGAAACTGGGCGACGCTCCGCAGGCTCCTGATGTCGCTCCGGCGTTCGCCAACCAGTCGATTCCGGTCCAGATCAACCTGAACAAGCTTGGCGCCGACTTCTCCGACGCTCTCGTCAAGTCCGGCGGCGGCATCCCGATCAACATCACCTTCAGCTTCAACGGTCTCACCCCGAAGGCCGGCTTCAAGGTCACCCTCGACTACGACCAGACCTTCAAGCACCTGAGCACCGACTCGAAGGCCCGCGTCTCCTGGAACAGCTGGTTCTGCAGCGGCAGCGCCAAGGCCGACATTTCGACGGTGCGCGAAAGCCTCGTCACGAACAAGTGTCTGACCATCGAGAGCATCTCGGGCGAGCATTTCACCGACGAGCAGATCGACAAGTACATGCTGCCGATCATCGAGAAACTGCAGCAGGAAATGTTCAGCATGCAGGAACCCGAGAAGGTCGACCCCGCCAAGGCTGCCGAGCCTGATGCGGGTGGTCGCGGCATCGTCAAGGTCGGCGTCAGCTTCGCCCTCAAGTCCGTCGAGAAGGTGAAGAAGGGCAAGACCGTCATCTCGATGAACCGCCAGCAGATCATGAAGCGCCAGACCGCCGTCGGCGGCCTCATCACCCTGGCCAACTGGCCCAAGGACGTCCAGGACAAGTGCGTCGTCACCATGCCGGCCGGCAACTGGGCCAGCGCCTGGTACAGCCTGCCTGACGTCGGCGATGCCAGCGCCGTCGGGATCACGGAAGTCGCCGTCACCGTCAAGGTGCTCGATCCGGCCGGCAAGCCGGTCTCCAAGTGCCCGACCCAGATGGCGAAGTGGACCGCCAAGGATGGCGTCTGGAAGGACGCGAAGAATAACGAGCGCTATACCCTCCTCTTCCCGATGGCCGGCGTCCTCGACGCCTTCAAGGGCAAGGAGAGCGAGCTCAAATACGAGCAGACCATCAACGTGACCCAGCTCGTGGGCGGCCAGACGAAGAAGTTCACCTTCAAGTCCGTCGACCAGATGTTCGACGGCGAAGCCGCGATCTCGACCCCGATGGCCAACCTCGAGACGATCAACCTCAGCGGCACCCTCGTGACCTTCTACGGCAGCAACTTCCCGGACAACGATCTCATGCCCGCGGAGTTCAAGGGCAAAACCTCGGATCTGACGAACGTGAACGTCAGCCTCAAGACCAAGAAGCCGGTCAAAACCTACACCGGCACCCTCACCCCGAAGACCACGGACTTCTACGTCCTCGTGGAGAAGGCCCCCGGCGACGAAGAGCCCGAGATCGAGGCGAAGGTCACGTTCAACTCCAAGAAGAACAAGAAGGAAATCGTCATCAAGAACCTGATCGAGGAAATCGGCGACCAGTGGTATCTCACCGACCTCGACTTCCTGCCCGAAAACTGATATCTGCGTGATTCCGGCCGCGCGGGGCGACCCGCGCGGCCGGTTTATCCGAATATGAATAAATACATATATATAATTGCAATTCTCCTGGGGGGATCCCTCCTGCCCGCGTTCGCCGCGGAGCGGGCACAACTCGACGACGGACTGGCGACGGTCCGTGTCGTCGGCGTCTCGGAAGAGTCCCGAAAGGTGATCTGCCTGCCCGTCGGGATCGCGGTGCACGCGCCGGAAGATCCGGCCCGCGAACCGCTCGTCATGCGGGTTGGCGGCGACGTCTCCGTGAACGCGCAGGTTTCGATCGTCGCCTCGTCGACCGAAACGGATGAACTGAGCCGGCGAATCGTTCAGGCGCTTGGCCCTGAATATACGATAGACTATTGTAAAAACCCCTCGTGGGCCCTCGACGTGAAAACCGGAAACGTGCCTCTCGCCAGCAGGGCGATGATGGAAGGCGCCCTCACCGGCTGGACCTTCATCGCCATGGTTCCCGCCGAGATGGCGTCACCGGCGGTGCTGCTGAGCTTCACCGGGGAAATACGGGCGCCGGCGGTTCAGAAGAAAAGCCGCGCGGTGCGAACCGTTCGGACGATCACGATGTCCGGCTCCTCATCCTCGACGTCCGCGAGCGGTGATGTCCTGACCATCTCTCGAACAGATGCCGCCGCCGATGCGACACAGAAGGCGTCATACCAGAAGTCCCTGCTCTCTTCCGCAACGTTTCCCCTGACGGGGAGTTGGGAAAAAACGATCGTTCCCGAGCGCTGAACCGGAGCACACCGAATGCCGTCGAAACAGAACGCCTTCCCCCACAGCCTCCGATGGACGGCGACGGCGTCTCTCCTCGCGCTTCTTCTGCTCGTCGGCATCTGGGGCTGCCGAGGTGGAGGCGGCGGCGGAAGCGGCACGGTGCCGGGCGGCATCATCGCGGGAAGCCTTGAAGGCCTTTCGAACGCTGCGGCATGGACCGGTGAGGCATGGCTCGAAGAATACCCTGCCATCCGGACGACGGTGGCCTCGACGGGAGCGTTCCTGCTGACCGGGGTTCCGACAGGCCAGGCCTGCCGCGTCGTTGCCCGCATCACGTATCCGGCCGGAACCGTGCTCGGCGTTCGCGCTTCGGGCGCGGACGGATCGATCAGCGCGGCATCTGCCGGACCGAACACCCTGTGGGCACGGTCCGGTCCGATCCAGGCCGGTTACACGGAAATCGCGCACGTTCTGGCGCTCGAGCCCGGCGTGAAGGCGTTGACGGGCTTTCTTCTCGATGAGACAGGCAAGCCCGTCACGGACGGCAGGGTAACGTTCTGGGGAATCACCCTCCCGACAGCGGTCGACGGAAGTTTTCACGTTCCGGAGCTCCCCTCCTCCACCCTCGGACTTGCATTGTCGTTCGAAGCGCCCGGCAGACAGGCGAACCTCCTTACGGTTCCGATGCCGGATGTCGCGTATCCTCCCGTCTTCCTTCTCACGATGCTTCCGGCGGCCTCGGATAACCATCCCCCGCTTCTGGCTATTGCATCGGCACCGTCAGCGGTTGTCCCCGGACAGCGTGTGACGATTGGGGTGTCGATCGAGGATCCCGACGCCGCTGATGCAGCTCTCACGCCATCGTGGGAGGCTTCGGCCGGGACCCTGGACGTCGGGCCCGATAAATTGCACCGGATATGGACGGCTCCCGCCGAAGGCGGCATGGCGACGGTCACGGTCCGTGTCACCGACCATGCCGGCGTTTCCGGAGAGGCGCAGGTCGCCTGGGCGGTCGGGGGGACCACCGGCGTCCTGCCCAGGATCGCGACGTTCACGCCTCAGAGCGGCGTTCCGGGCTCCTGGGTGACGATCACGGGAACCGGCTTCGCGAGCTCGGCGGGCGGGAATCCGGACGTTCGTTTCAACGGCCTGTCTGCGAGTCTCAAGGAATGGAGTGCGACCAGGATCGTCGCGATGGTTCCTGAAGAAGCCGAGACAGGTCTTCTCAGCGTCGTGACGAGCGACGGCGTTTCGACGGCGGCCACGTTCACGGTCGTTGATTTCCAGATCGTGATGACGCCCCTCTATGGCCCGCCGGAGACGGTCATCACCCTCCAGGGGTTCGGCTTCGACGCCGATAATCCGGGGCAGGTCCTGGTGAACGGTCGCGAGGCGACGGTTCTCCTGTGGGCCGACAAGACGATTCAGGCCCGGGTCCCGCGCCTCGCCACCACGGGGCCCGTGACGGCCGTCATCCGCGGACGGTCGCACACGGTCGAGACGTTCACCGTCTCGAAGGCGACGGTCGTGTCACCCACCCGCGAGCTTCGTGGGAAATCCATCACGTTGACCGGCGCCGGGTTCGGCCCCGACCAGGGCACGAGCGAACTGCGGCTCGCCTCGGGCGTCGTGGTCGCCCCCGACTCCTGGAACGATGACGAAATCATGTTCACGATTCCCCCCCAGGCCGTGTCAGGCCCGGTTTCCATCAAGATCTGGGGCCTCACGATCCAGTCCCCGAGCCTGTCGGTAGCGTATGCGAACAAATATGATCCGAAGGCCAGTTGGTCCGGAATTCGGTACAGCGCGTTTCCGATGACGCCGGGCGTTGCTGTCGCGGGAGACGGGACGGTGTTTCTCGCCGATCGTGACAACTGCGTCATCTGGAAATTCTCCCCCGACGGCTCGGACGTCACCCGATTCGGTTCGAAAGGTCAGGAACCGGGGCAGTTGCTTGATCCGTGGGGATTGGTCATCGACAAAGACGGCAACCTCTGGGTTTCGGATCGCGGGAACCATCGGCTTCAGAAGACCGACCAGGCCGGTAACCTGATCCTGACCGTCGGAACCGCCGGAGCCGACCCGGGCAAGTTCAATGCCCCTTCCGGGATGGCGGTGGACGCCGCGGGGAACATCTGGGTCGCCGATGCCGACAACAACCGTCTCCAGCAGTTCGCGGCGGACGGAACGTTCATTCAGGCCCTCGGCGGCGTCGGGGCCGGCGACGGTGAGTTCAATTATCCCAATGGCGTCGCGATATCGGCCACGGGCGACATATACGTCGCCGACACCGATAACAACAGGGTCCAGAAGCTTGATTCGAGCGGCAACGCGCTCGGCTGGTGGGGCCTCGACAACCTCGGAAGCACGGGGTGGCATGCGGCCGGTTCCGGTCGCACCGGCGTCAAGGGAGCCGCGCTGTGGCAGTTCTTCAGCCCGACGGCTCTCTGTGTCGATGCAGGCGGAACATTGATCGTGGCGGACACGGGGAACAACCGCCTCCAGGTGTTGCCTTCCGGCCTCGGCGTCGCGCTGCAGATCGGGACCGGCGGCGAGCAGGCCGGCCAGCTCGATGGCCCGACGGGAATCGCCCTCAGCGGCGCGAGCGTCTGGGTGGCCGATTACGGGAACTCCCGCGCGCAGAAGTTCAGTGTCGCCGGTGCCTTCGAGGCCGAGCGGAAACCGGAACTTTCCGGCCTTCTCACCCGGTGCGAGCGTATCGCCGTGGACGAGCAGGGCGGCCTGGTCTACGTCTCCGACGGCGCCGAGGGCCTGATCAACGTCTTCACGACGTCGGGCGCCTTTTCTCGCCGCATCGGATCGAAGGGGACGGGCGAAGGCCAGATGCGCGAGCCCTCCGGGCTCCAGGTCGCCGATGACGGCTCGCTCTGGGTCGTCGATTCCGGCAATGCGCGCCTGCACCACTTCGACGCGGACGGCCGGCTGCTTTTGTCCATCGGCAGTTTCGGCACGGGTGACGGGCAGTTCCGCTCGCCGGCCGGCCTCGAACTCCTGCCGAACGGCGATCTGATGGTCGCCGACGCCGACAACCACCGCATCCAGATCGTCGGCCCCGACGGGACGTGGAAGAAGAGCATCGGCAGGTTTGGCCACGGCAACGGAGAGTTCGACACCCCTCGAGGCGTCGCCGTCGATATATCTGGAAATATATATATAGCCGATACCGCGAACGCGAGAGTCCAGAAACTTGCTTCGAGCGGCGCCTTCATCGGCTGGTGGGGCGCCGACACCGCGGGCGGCGACGGCTGGCACGGAACGGATACGTCGATTTCCGCCCAGCCCGACCAGGGGCCGTGCAGGTTCCTCGGCCCGTCCGATATCACGGTCGACTCCGAAGGCTCGATCTTCGTCATCGACGGGGCGGCGGGCGTGATGCAGAAGTTCTCCCCCGAGCATGCCACCGAGGACTACGCAGGATACCTCGTCCGCGTCGATCTCGGCCCCGATCTTCGCGGTGTCGCCGTCGACTCGACCGGCGACGTCTACCTGACGGCGAGCGACCAGATGATACGATCGATGGCCCCGTCCCTGCAATGAGATGCTTCGGAGATATATATGCGTAAATATATGAGTGCCTTCGCTCTGCTGGTTTTCGTCGTGTCGGCCGTGATCGTCTGTCTGAACTCCTGGGAGTTGAAGCACACGACGACGAACGCGGAAGCGGCCGCGATGACGAAGATCTGGAAGCGGATCGGCGATGCCACGGGGTATCTGACAAGGTTCTGCACGGCCCTGGCAACCGAATCGGCGCCCATCGCCGATGACCTCGCCGCCGGGAAACTGGATTCGCAGGCCCTTGCGGAGCGCCTGAAAGGCGTTCTCGCGCGGAACGAGGATTTGGGGGGGATCCGTTTCGTCCTCGCCTCTCCGACCGGCCCCCTGACAGGCTTCCAGGAGCCGATGCACCTGTTCAACGCGGGGATTACCGCGAGCGATACGGGTTCGCTGATCCCCTTCCTCCACATTCCCGTCAGGGTTTCCGCGTCGGGGTCGGAATCGGTTGGCGAACTGACGATGGAGATCGAGCACTGGCGGATCAAGGGGATCCTGTTGACCTACGATCTCGGCGATTACGGCTTCCCGTTTTTCATCCGGGCGGACGGGAGGTTTCTCTGGCACCCGCATCGAGATTTCATGGGGCAGAAGAGGGACCTGGACGAAGCCGCCGGCGAGCTCCGTCTGCCGGAACTCGGGGAGTTCGCCAGGGCCATGGCGCGGCATGAAAAGCGGTTCACCCCGGTGACCGTCGCGAGCGGAACGAGGATGTGGCTGTTCGGGATGCCTGTCCAGGGTTTCGATCTGGCCGTCTGCGGCTTCGTCAACCGGGACGAGATGCTCCCGATGTCCGAAGAGATGCGGAAACAGGCCTATCGCATTCTCGTTTTCTCCTTCACCCTCCTTCTCTCGATGGTCACCGTCTGGTTCCTGCGGCGCGAGAAACTCGAAGAGATGCTCTGGACGGCCTCAGGCGTCTACACGGCGATTTTTGCGGCGGGCATCGGCGCGATCTGGCTCCTGACGACCTCGACCTTCCCGCCCTTCATCGAGGGCGGTCCCCCGCTCATCGAACCATCGCGGCTGGTATCGAAAATCGAGGATTACCAGCGGGATTCGAAGAAAGCGGGGCTCGGTGATCCGTATTTCATCCCGACCGGGGTGTTCGTAAAGGCCATCGAGTTCGAGAGCGCGACGAACGTCAAGGTGACCGGATATGCCTGGCAGAAATACCCGAAGGACGGCATTCCAGACGTCCAGGAAGGCATCGTTTTTCCCGAAGCCGTCGATGCGGAAGTGGAAAAGGCCTACGAACGCATCGAGAACGACGTCCGTGTCATCGGCTGGAACTTCGCGCTGACGCTGCGCGAATGGTTCGACTACTCGACGTATCCGTTCGACCAGCAGGACGTCTGGCTGAGGATGTGGCACACGGATTTCGACAATAACGTCGTCCTCGTTCCCGACCTGATCGCCTATTCGCAGCTCGATCCCCTCGAACTGCCGGGAACGGACGAGGACCTGATCCTCCCTTCCTGGCAGATCCGGAAGACCTTTTTCAATTTTGTCGACTATAATTACAACGCCAATTTCGGAATGAACCGGTTTGCCGGCCAGTCCAACTTCCCGGAACTCCATTTCCACATGCTGATCGGCAGGAATTTCATGGAGCCGTTCATGTCCTGCATCCTCCCCCTCTTCGTCGTCACGCTCCAGATGTTCTCGGTGCTGATCATCAGCACGAAACAGGAGACGATCGCCGAGCGGCTCGGGTTCAACTCCGGCGTGATCCTCCAGGTCGCCGCCGCCCTCTTCTTCGTCGTGATCTACGCCCAGATCGACCTGCGCCGTCGCCTCGACGCCGAGCAGATCATCTATATGGATTACTTCTATTTCACCATGTATTTCATCTTCATCACCGTCTCCGCCAACTCGATCGTGTATGCGCACACCGACCAGGACTCGCTCATCGAGTATCGCGACAATATCATCCCGAAAGTGCTGTTCTGGCCGGTCATCCTGGGCACCCTGTTCGTGGTGACGGTCGCCTACTTCTACCCGTGACAGGCCTGACCATCCACCAGATCTGGTACCGGGACGAGCAGCGGCCCTTCCTGGAGCCCCGGATGAATCCATGGGACAACCGGGAAAACCTACGCCCCGAGTGGTGCGAATACTGGGTCATGCGCTCCGCCTGGCTCGAGGCCGAGCGGCATTTCGACGGGTTGACAGGATTCTTCAGCTGGAAATACCGTCAGAAGCTGGAGCTGGACTTCGGGCAGATCGAGGGCTTCATCGCCGCGCACCCGGGGGCCGACTGTTACATTTTCAGCCCGGCGGTGTTCCAGGTCGCGTTCTATCGGAACGTGTGGCACCAGGCGGAAGTCTGGCATCCCGGCATGACGAAGATCGCCCAGGGCATGCTCGACGATTTGGGAATCGGGGTCGATCTCGCGGGAAGCGTCGACCATCACCTGAGCACGGCATACGCGAACCTGTGGATCGGGAGCCGTCCGGTCTGGCGGGGCTACATCGAGTTCATGGAGCGGATCTTCGCCTATATCGAAGAACAAAAAGGCCGTGAAGAAAGCCCTTTCTGGAAGAACCGCTACGGATCGACCGGCGGAGACGGGCACGTGCAGAGCCTTCCCGTCATTCCGTATCTGATCGAGCGGATGTTCTCCGTGTTCGTGAAGCTTCATCCGGAGTTCCGGATCGTGGCGTGGGAGTATCCCCTGGATGTCCTCGAAAAACGAGCGTTCCGGGCCGCCGGCCTGATTCCGCTCGCCAACTGGTGCAAACTGATGTATCACAAGACGGGCGAACATCTGTATCTCAATCTGTTCACCCAGGTGCAGACCCAGATGTACGAGGCCGCCACGAAATCCCTCGAGGAGCATCCGGGGGCGGTCATTTCCTGACCTTTCAGGAACAGGTCAGCCGAGTTCGGCGACCAGGCGCTCGAGTTCCCGCTCCAGATTCCGCACGAACCGCGGTGTGTCGAACAGCACCCCGTTCTCGCGAACGCCGCGAAGCCGTTCCCGCAGATCCCTGCAGCGGTCAGGGGTATGAGCGAGTTCGACGGCTTTCTCCTCGTAATCGCTGAGGGTGTTCGTGATGAGCTCGGGAAGACCGGCCGCGGTCAGGAGTGCGCCCGCCATGCGCGAGGCGAAGGTCCGGCCGCACCGCGTGAGGACCGGAAGGCCCATCCAGAGAGCGTCGTTGGCCGTCGTGCCGGCATTGAACGGGAACGAGTCGAGAAACAGATCGGCGGCTGTATAACGAGCAAGATACTGATCGGGGGAAACCCGGGGCGCGAAGACGAGCCTGTCTCCCGCGATGCCCCTGACGTTCGCCTCATGCCTCAGATTCGCCTCGGCCCAGGGATTGTCAGACAGCATCCACAAAACGCTGCCAGGAACGCGACGCAGGATGTTCATCCAGGCGTCGAACATTTCGGGAGTATATTTGTAATTATTGTTGAACGTGCAGAAGACGAAGCCGTCGTCGGGGAGGCCGCACTCCCTGCGGCCAGGCAGGGCCGCGTGTTTGCGTCGCCGGTCGCTCACCTGGTAGACGTCGGGCATGTACAGAGGCTTTTCGGAATAGTACCGGGCGTGCTCCTCGGGAATCAGGAACCGGTCGGCGATGACGTAGTCGATCGACGGAAGGCCGGTCGTCGCGGGTAGGCCGAGATACGTGATCTGGATCGGGGCGGGCCGATACGAAAGGATGTTCGGTCGGGCACCCAGCGTCTGGCCGTGAAGATCGACCAGCACGTCGATCTCGTGATCGCGGATCGCGCGCGCGGCCGCCTCGTCTGATAATGTATCGATTCGAATGAAATGGTCCATTCCGTCCATGACGCGCTGGCGGAGCTCGGAATGCCCCTGCTTCGTCCAGCAGAACCCGTAGACCTCGAATCGCTCGCGGTCGTGAAGTTCGAACAGTTCCGCCGTCAGCATCGCGACGGGGTGCAGGCAGAAATCGGATGAGCAGTAGCCGATGCGGAGTTTCCCGTGGCCGTAGGAATGGCGCCCGGCAAGCGGGGAGACGCCGGCGAGAACCTTGTTTTTCACGTATTCCCGGGCGGCGTTCAGCTGCGCCTCGGGGTCGTCCGAGAGGCTGATCATGGCGAGAGCCGAGGTCGAACGGCGCATCAGTTCGGGATCGACCCCGGGAATGGGGGCATACACCGGCCAGGAACACTGTTTTTCCCGAAGGTAGACGAGGTGGTGCAGGACGTCGGGCTGACGTGGCTCGATGATGAGGCTTTTCGTGAGACAGGCGTTGGCGCTGAACAACTGCTTGCGCTCTTCGAGCACGCGTCCGAGGTTGTTGAGAGCCATGAGGAGGATCGGCCGGTTGTCAGGCTGGTCGGGCGGCACATGGTCGTCGATCCAGTGCCACTCCGCCATAGCTGACTCTATATATCCTTGCTTCTCGTATGTCAGACCGAGGTTGAACCGCGGCTGAACGAAGGACGGGGCGAGCCGGATGGCTTCGAGATACGCCTCTTTGGCTCCCTCGAGGTCGCCTTCGGCGAACAGGATCGCTCCCAGGTTGAACAGAGCGTAATGCCGGTTCGGCGTAGTGTTCCGCTTCAGCCACGTCTGATACACCACGGCGGCCAGCGGCGCACGGCCCTGGGCCGTGAGACGGCTGGCGTGATCGAGCAGGCCGGTGAAATCGAGCTTCCCCTGCCAGGCGATCTGGATGAGGCCTGAATACTCCGAATCGATGGACACGAGACCCGCGCCTCAGATCGGGAGCGCCATGACCTGGTCCGTCGAGAGCGCCGCAATCTGGGCGTTCGTCAGAGAATGCACCTGGGCGGTGGTCATGTGGCTGATCTGATCTGTCGTCAACACCTGAATCTGGGTCGTGGTCAGACTGGGGACCTGCACCGTGGTGAGCGCCGGAATCTGCGAGGTCGTCAGGCCCTCGAGGACCTGCGTGGTGGTGAGCGCCGGGATCTGGGCAGTGGTCAGGGCCGCGAGGTCCTGGGTTTCCATCTGGGCGATCTGTTCCGTGGTCAGGGCCACGATGTGATCGGTGGTCAGGCCCTTCATCTGGGCGGGCATGAGAGCCCTGATATGATCGGTGCCGAATGCAACGATCTGGTCGGTCGTGAGGGCCTGCAGCTGCACCGTGGTGAGCATGGCGGTCTGGACCGAGGTCAGGGCGACGATCTGGTCCGTCGAGAGCTCGGCAAGATCGCTTCCGTCGATGCCCTTGATCGAAGCCGTCGACAGGGCCGCTATCTGTGATGTCGACAGGGCGGTGATCTGACTGCTCGTCATGGCCTTGAGCTGGTCCGATGTCAGCGCCGGCACCTGCGTGTCGGACAGGGCGGCGATGCCGTCCGTCGTCATTCCGATGATCTGTAACGCGGTGAGCGAGGCCAGGTCCTGGTTTTCCAGGGCGGCGATCTGGTCCGAGGCCATGGCCGCGATCTGTGCCGTGGTGAGCCCCCTGGCCTGTGCCGTGGTGAGCGCCTTGATGTCGTCGGTACCGAATGCCTTGATCTGATCGGTGGTGATCGACTGAATCTGGGCCGTCGTGAGTGTGGCCGTCTGGGCGGAGGAGAAGGCGGCAACCTGGTCCGTCGAGAGCGCGGGAAGGACCGTGCTGCTGATTCCCTTCATGGCGGCCGTCGACAGGGCGGCGATCTGGGCCGTGGAAAAGGCCTGGAGCTGATCGCTCGTCATCGCTCCGAGCTGGGCGGAGGTCAATGCGCGCGCCTGGGCCGTGGAAAACGCGGACAGGGCCGTCGGGGTGAATCCCGGGATCTGGGATGCGACGAACGCTGATATATCCTGCGTTTCCAGGGCGGCGACCTGGTCGGGCGTCAGGACCGCGATCTGGGAGGTGGTGAAACCCGGAATCTGGGCGATGTTCAGTGCCTTGATGTCATCCGTTCCGAACGCCGGGATCTGGTCGGTGGTGAACGCCCGCAGCTGCAGGGATGTCAGGGTTGCCGTCTGGGCCGTGGAGAACGCGGCGACCTGGTCGGCCGAAAGCGCGGCGAGATCGTCGCCGTCGATTCCCTTGATCGACAACGGGGCGATGGCGGCGATCTGGCCGGTGGTCAACGCGGCGATCTGGTCGCTCGACAGGCTCTTCATCTGCATCGACGAGAGAACCTTGATCTCGTCGGTTCCGAAGACGCCGATCTGATCGATGGTGAGTGCCTGGAGCTGCTGTGTCGAGAGCGAGGGAACCTGGAGCGACGTGATGGCGGCGACCTGGTCCGTCGTGAGCAGGGCCAGATCGCTGCCTTCGATGCCCTTGATCGACGTGGGCGAAATCGCGGCCATCTGCGCGGTCGAGAGAACCGAAAGCTGGTCGCTGGTCATGGCCTGGAGCTGCGCCGAGGTGAGGACCTTGACCTGGCCGGTGGAAAGGGCGGTGACGCCCTCGGTGGTGATGCCGGAGATCTGCGACGCCGCGATGGCTGCAAGGTCCTGGGTTTCGAACGCTGTTATCTGATCGGATGTCAGAGCCGCAAGTTGATCCGAGGTGAGGCTCTTCACCTGCAGGTTGGTGAGGGCCTTGATATCGGCGGTGGCGAAGGCGGCGATCTGGTCGCTGGTGAGCGAGCGCAGCTGCTGGGTCGTGAGCACGGCGGTCTGTGCAGTCGTGAGGGCCTCGATCTGGTCGACAGCCATCGCGGCGAGGTCGGCCCCTTCAATCCCCGTGATTGCCGAGGGCAGAAGAGCCGCGATCTGGTCGGCGGAAAAGGCGGTCAGCTGGTCGCTGGTCATGGCTTTCAGCTGGGATGCGTTCATCGCCCGGACCTGCGAGGTCGTGAGAACGCTGATGGAGATCTGCGTCAGGCCGGGAATCTGGGCGGTCGTCAGGGCGGCGATATCCTGCGTTTCGAGCGCGGCGAGCTGCGGCGAGTCCAGGTTTGCGATCTGATCCGTGGTGAGCCCCTTGATCTGGGTGCTGGAGAGGGCTTTGATGTCGTCGGTTCCAAACGCCAGAAGCTGGTCGGTGGTCAGCGAATGCAGCTGCTGTGTGGACAGCCATATCGTCTGCGCCGAGGAGAGAGCGGCGATCTGGTCGGTCGAGAGCAGGGCGAGATCGGACGCTTCGATGCCTGAAATCGAGGATGCGGCAAGCGCGGCGATCTGCGCCGTCGAGAAGCTGGTGATCTGGTCGCTGCTCATCGCCTTGAGCTGCAGGGCCGTGAGAGCCCTGGCCTGGGCCGTCGACAAGGCCGCGATGGAAGCCGTCGTGAGCCCCGGGATCTGGCCTGTGGAAAGCGCGGCGATGTCGAGCGTTTCCAGGGCGGCGATCTGGTCGGATGACAACGCCGCGAGCTGGTCGCTCGTCAGCGCCTTCACCTGGGATGCGGAGAGGGCCTTGATGTCTTCGGTTCCGAAGACGACGATCTGATCGGTCGAGAGGGCCTTCAACTGCTGGGTCGTCAGAGAAGCTGTCTGCGACGATGACAGGCCGGCGATCTGGGCTGTGGTAAGCGCGGCAAGATCGGCAGTCTCGATTCCCTTGATCGAGAACGGGGAGATGGCCGCGATCTGCGCGGTGGAGAGGGTCGCGATCTGACCGCTGGTGAGGCTTTTCAACTGGGCCGTCGTGAGGGTCTGAATTCCGCCGGTCGTGAACGCGGCGATCTGGTCAGTGGTCAAAGCCTGCAGTTGGAGCGTGGTCAGCGCCATCGTCTGGCCCGACGTGAGGGCGCCGATCTGCCCGGCGGTGAGCGCGGCCACGTCTTCCGTCGCGAGTCCCTTGATCGATGCCGGGGAAAGGGCGGCGATCTGCGCGGTCGAGAACGCGGTCACCTGGTCGCTCGAGAGAGCGGTGAGCTGGCTTGATGTCAGGGCGCGGGCCTGGCCGGTCGAGAGGGTGTTGATCGCGTCGATGGTGAGGCCGATGACCTGGCCCGTCGTGAGCGCCGCGAGGTCCTGTGTCTCGATGGCAGCGACCTGAGCGGTCGTCAGCGCGGCGATCTGGGAGCTGGTGAGACCTTTCACCTGTGCCGTGGTGAGGGCCTTCACGTCTTCCGTGCCGAAAGCCGTGATCTGGGCCGTGGTGAGCTCCTGCAGCTGCTGCGTCGTCAGCGTCGAGGTCTGCACGGAGGTGAGCGCGGCGATCTGAGACGCCGTAAGACCGGCGAGATCCGTCGGGTCGATTCCCCTGACGGATGCCGGGTTCAGGGCGGCGATCTGGGTCGCGGAGAGCGCCTCGATCTGATCGCTGGACATGGCCTTGAGCTGGGTGGAGGTGAAGCCCTTCACCTGGTCCGTGGTGAGCGACGATATGCCGGTGGTCGTCAGGCCCGCGATCTGCGCCGTCGTCATGACGGCAAGATCCATGGCTTCGATCGCCCCGATCTGTGCGGGCGACAGAGCTGCGATCTGGTCGGTGGTCAGGCCTTTCACCTGGTTCACGGTGAGGGCCTTGATATCTTCGGTTCCGAACGCCTGGATCTGGTCGGTCGTGAGGGCCTTCAGCTGGAGGGTGCTCAGCGCCGCCGTCTGGGCCGTCGTCAGCGCCGCGATACGGTCGCTCGCCACCGTGGCGAGATCTTCCCCGTCGATTCCGGCGATCGAGCCGGGGGAAATGGCTGCGATCTGGGCCGTGGATAGCGCGCCGATCTGGTCGCTGGTCATTGCCTTGAGCTGGCCCGATGTCATCGATTTGAGCTGGCTCGTCGTCAGCGCCCCGATGCCGGCAGGGGACAGGCCGACGATCTGAGCGGGCGTGAGGGCCGCCAGGTCCTGCGTCTCCATCGCAAGGATCTGGTCGTTCGTGAGTGCCGACAGGTGATCGGTGGTCAGGCCCTTCACCTGAAGAGGTGTGAGCGCCTTGATGTCTTCGGTTCCGAACGCCCTGATCTGATCGGTCGTGAACGACTGGATCTGAAGCGATGACAGGGCCGCTGTCTGTGCGGAGGTCAGCGCCGCGATATGGTCGATCGAAAGGGCCGCGAGGTCATCCCCGTCGATTCCCTTGATAGAGAGCGGGGAAAGGGCCGCAATCTGCGCGGTCGACATCGCCGCGAGCTGGCCGCTGGTCAGCGCCTTGAGCTGCCCCGAGGTGAGGGCCCTTGCATGTGCCGTCGAGAGAACCCCGATGGCATCGGTTGTGAAGCCGCTCATCTGGCTCGTGTTGAACGCCGCGAGATCGATGGCCTCGATGGAAGCGAGCTGGCCGGTCGTCAGCGACGCGATCTGGTCGGTCGTCAGGCCCTTCACCTGCGCCGTCGTGAACGCCTTGATCTCGTCCGTGCCGAACGTGAGAAGCTGGTCTGTCGTCAGCGCTCCGAGCTGCTGTGTCGAGAGGGCGGCGGCCTGGTTCGAGGTCAGGGAGGCGATCTGGTCGGTCGAGAGAACGGTGAGATCGCCGGCATCGACGGCCTTGATCTGTGCCGCGGAGAGCTGGCTGATGTTCGAGGTGGTCAGCGCCTTGACCTGGTCGCTCGTCAGCGCCTTCACCTGTGAAGCCGTCATGGCCTTGGCCTGGTTGGCGAGGAGAAGCTGGATGTTATAGGTCTGGATTGCCTGGATCTGGCTGGTGCTGAGAATGACGAGATCCCGTGTCTCGATGGCTGGAACCTGGACGCTGGTCAGGGCGTTCACCTGAGCCGTCGTCATGGCTTTGTAGTCTGCTGTCGTTAAAGCCGCGATCTGAGCTGTCGTCAATACGGCGACCTGCGCCGGCGACATACCTGTAATGATCGACATGGCAAGCCTCTTCTCTCGAAGTCCTGGGAAAAACCGCTCTTCGGAAAAAACAGTTCCCCATTACTCTATCGGCTCGGCAGGTCGAAATACTTCTTTCGATTTTCAGGCAAATCGTCGGATTTTCGGGCGCGTGAAGATGGCTGCCTCGAAATTTAACGTGAAGTATTCCGTTTTCGCCGAAAATTTCACCGAAAAGGCGATCTTTCCATTCCCGTGAGTGCTGAACCTGTCGAAACACGAAGGGTTCGGTTTCTCTCTGGAAGTCTCAGTCGTGCTTTCGGGATCTGCCGAAAAAACTTTTCGCGTGGGGCAGCAGGGTGTCGAACGGTCCCTGTCTGAACGGCGCGGGGGGCAGCGAGTCGAGGAAGTAGGCCCCGTAGCTTTTCGTGACGAGGCGGCGGTCGAGAATCCAGATCGTTCCCCGGTCTTCACGGTGGCGGATCAGCCTGCCGAAACCTTGCTTGAGCTTTATGGCCGCCATCGGAAGCTGGTATTCCGAAAACGCATTCTTTCCCTGCGATTTGAGGAGTTCCTGACGGGCCTCGAGGATCGGGTCGTCGGGGATCGCGAAGGGCAGTTTGGCGATGACGAGGTTCCGGAGGGCGTTTCCGGGGACGTCAATGCCTTCCCAGAAGCTTTCGGTCGCGAACAGGACGGCGTTGCCGTCTTCGCGGAACCTGCGCAGCAGCTCGTCGCGCGAGGCTTCACCCTGTTTCATGACGAGCAGTCCCTCGTTTTCGAGTTCGACCGAGAGGGCGTCGGAAAGGTGCTTCAGGTGCCGGTACGACGTGCACAGCACGAGAGCCCCGCCCTGCGACGTGCGGACGATCTCGCCCACGGGTTTGACGGTGCGCTCGATGAAATCAGGCGATGCGGGGTCGGGCAGGTCGATCGGAATGAACAGCCGCGCCTGCTCCTTGTAATCGAACGGCGACGGGAAGCGGCCCTCGATGGGTTCGGGGTTGAGCTCCTCGCTGTCGAGGCCCAGCCGCGACTTCATGAAATCGAAAGATTTGCTGGCCGAAAGGGTGGCGGAAACGAGGACGGCGGTCGGGATGCAGGTGAAGCAGTTGTCCACCATGACATTGGAAACGGTGATCGGGAACGAGTTGATCGCCGGGTATTTCCCGCTCTGGCGGACGGCGACAGAGAAGAAATGGACGTATGACTCCCGTTTTTCGGCCTCGAGGTCGAAAAGGAGTTCGAGCGAGTTCTGGATCTTCTGGAACCGGCCGCCAAAGCTGCTCAGCTCGACGAGCGGCATCTCGAACTCGCGGTTCCCCTTCGCCGATTCTTCGGGCGCTTCCTCGCCCGCGGCGGTGATCGCGTCGGCGAGACGCTTGTGAAGCCTGCGCAGATGCCTGACCAGGTTGGAAAGCTCGTCGCGCAGCCTGAACGCTTTCGCCGCGAGGTCGGTGAACGGCGGGCGGGCGACGTGGTGCTTCGTGAGCCGCACCCGGTGCTCGCCGAAAAACGGCTGTTTGTCGCCGATGACGAAGGCCTGGACATCGTCGAACACCTCGCGGGCGAGGTCGCTGATTTCGTTGCGGAGCGGGAAGATCTTTTCCTGTATATCTGCTGCTACATTTTCTCTGAGCTTGGGCGTGAATGTCCCCGCGCCGAGGAGGAGGCGGGTCAGAAGGACGGAAAGCACCCCGCCCTCGCGGCGGCCCCGCTTGTGATAGAGGCGGCCGAGGGTGCGCTGGACGCCGAAGCCGGTGACCTGGCTGCCGAAGTGCCGGGTGGCGATCTCTTCGAGGTTGTGCGCCTCGTCGAGGATGATGGCCTTGTAGGCCGGCAGGACGGCGACCTGCGAGTAGTCGCGGCTCTCGGCCCGCAGGGCAAGGTCGGAGAACAACAGGTTGTGGTTGACGACGAGCAGATCGGCCTCTGATGCCTTACGGCGCGACTCGAAAAAGAAGCACCGCTTGAACTCGCTGCACCGGATGTGGAGGCACGCGTCCTTGTCGGCGCAGACTTTCTCCCAGAGGGAGTCTTTCGGTTCCCACGTCAGGTCGCCGAGCGAGCCGTCGCTCGTCTTCTGCGACCAGAGGCGCAGCCGCAGATACTCGTCGAGTTCCTCGGCGTCGAGCAGGATCTCGCCCTCCATCGGGCTTTCCATCTCGGCCATGCGGCGGCGGCACAGGTAGTTGGAGCGGCCCTTCATCAACGCGAAGGTGAAGGGGAACGGCATATATTTCGACAGGAATGGAAGATCCTTCCCGCACAGCTGGCTCTGCAGGTTGAGCGTGTTCGTCGAGACGGCGACCCGGCACTTGCGCAGGTGCGCGAAATACAGCGCCGGGATCAGGTAGGCGAGGCTCTTCCCTACCCCGGTCTCGCCCTCGAGAATCGCGTGGCACGGGGTGTTCAGGGCGTCGATCACCGATTCCATCAGGCCGATCTGGCCCGGCCGCTCCTCGCGGCCGTCGAGTTTCTTGAAAATCGCGCCGTCGGGCTGCAGGAGCGACACGATCCCGTCGCGATCGAGTGGCTCGTACCCTTCGGGAGCGGGCGGTTCGACGACAACGTAGGCGGTTTTGCACTCGTTGTCGTGGATGGCGAAGCCGATGCCGGACTGGCCGCAGAGATACGCGACTCCGAGATCGGCATCGGAAGGCTGGAGTTCGCCGTCCGGGTGATTGTGCAGGAGGATATCGCCCGCCCGCAGACCCCTCAGGATCGCCGGAGCGGCACTGTCGTTTCCGCGGGCGAGGACGCGGAGGTCGATCCAGCGACCTTCTTCGCCAAGCGTCGCGGCGGAAAGCACTTCAGAGCCGCCCGCAGCTTCGATCTCGTCGACGAGCATCTCGCGGTCTTCCCTGCTGATGGGAAACGGCGGCCGCCGTTTCGATGCCGCACGGGGCCTGCCTTTCTGCGTTTCTTCCGTCATAGAGCGGCCATTCTACGTTTGCGCCACGACCCTGTCAATACGGATGACGCATGATGTACGGCGCGAGCCGCTTCATTCGACGGTTCGAGCGATGAGGGGGCGAAAGAAAAAGCCGGGAAATCTAGGGGAGCATCTCGACGGTGCCGTCGTCGAGATCGTAGCGTGCGCCCTCGATCGAAAGGAGACCGTTCCTGAACCGTTCTTCCAGGATCGGGGCGGCCGAGCGAAGCTGCCGGACGACAAGCGCCACATTGGCCCTGACGGTCTGTTCGACGAAGTCGCCGCCCTCGCGTGCGGCGTCGATCATCGCGGGCCTGATGGCTTTCGCCAGCGCACCGACGTGGCCGGGGTAATGACCGCCCTTGACGGTTGCCTCGACGGCGCCGCACCGCTCGTGCCCGAGAACCATGACATAGGAGACGCCAAGGTGCTCGACCGCGTATTCGATGCTGCCGATGGCCGCGTCATCGACGATGTTGCCGGCAAGACGGATGACGAACAAATCGCCGAGGCCCTGGTCGAAAAGAATTTCCGGCGGCACTCGCGAATCGGAACAGCTGATGACGACCGCAAAGGGGTGCTGCCCTTTCGCGATCTCGATACGGCGTCGGGTGGTGTGGCCGGAATGGCGCATCCGAGACTCGACGAACCGCTTGTTCCCGCTCATCAGCTTGACGCGCGCCGCATCGCTCGAGACGGCAGGAATACCGTGCATGCTCGACGAGCAGAAGCCGGTTGAAACGCCAAAAATGATCCCGAGCACAGCGGCTGCAATGGTCTTCATACATTCCCCCCGGCAAAGATCCTTGATCGCCATGGCCAGTTCCTTTTCGTGTTCGAGATCGGCCGGGAGCGGCCGGTCGGCAGCGTAGAGTTCGCCGAACTTCAATATATGTAACCACTTTTCCAGCCTCGTCCGCAAGGCCCGGCGGCGAACCTGGTATTTGGGAAGCTCGTCGGTTTACAGCATCAAAAGGGCAAGGGTTCTGGGAATACCCCCTTCAAGCGAGTAAACGAGAGAATTGCTCCCTTTTGGGGAGCATGATAAGATAGGTAAACGAGTATGCATATCATTTCACAGAAAAAACTCAGGGATTTCTGGTCGATTCAGCCGAACGCCGAGCTGGATCTCAGAAAATGGTATGTGTTCGTTCGAAAATCACAATGGCGAGGGCCGACAGACATCAAGAAATGCTTTGCCACTGCGAGTTTCCTTCGCGATAATCGTGTCGTTGTCAATATCGGAGGAAACAATTTCCGTCTTGTCGTCAAGGTTGTCTATGAAACGCTCCGTGTCTGCGTCCGGTTCGTTGGAACTCATGCGGCGTATGATCGCATCGATGCCGAGAGCATCTGAGCAGCGAGGGAGAGAAATGAAGCGCTTGATTCAGATTTGTCCGATCAGATCGGAACGAGATTATGAGAAGGCCCTGAAAGAGATCGATGCGTTGATCGATGCGAAGCCCGGCACCCCTGAACATGATCGACTGGAAGTGCTTTCGATCCTCACGGAGGCCTGGGAAGAACAATATCATCCGATATACACCGATGATATCAAGCCTGTCGACGTTCTTGCATTCTGGCTCGACCAGAATGGCCTCACCCGCAAGGATCTCGAGCCTTACATCGGCTCACGGGCGAAAGTTTCGGAGGTTCTGTCCGGTAAACGTCCCCTGAGCATGACGATGATCAGAAAACTCGTCGGCGCCGGAATCCCGGCCGATCTTCTGATCGAGCCCATCTTTCTCGAGAAAGCTGCCTGAAGGTTTTTCTCAGAACACTCAGCGGGAGCGGTAGCAACCGGTGGGGGTGAGGCGGACGAGGCCGAGCGAGACGAGCGTGGTGAGGATCTCGGCAAGCTGGTCGGCGCGGGCGCCCTTGAACCGGGCGGCCAGGCCGGGAAGATCGAGGCCCCGCTTCTCGGCGGCAAGAGCGGCCCGGACGGCCTGGACGCGGTCCGCCAGGAGTTTCGGCCACGGCAGCACGGCCTGGGGCTTCGCTTCTTCGGAACGGGCCTCGGGGCTTTCGGGGGAATCCCCGGCCCGGTCGGCGGCGCGCGGGGTTTTACCCCGTGCCGTGCGCGGCTTGCGGCCCCGGGAGGGGGTGACGGTTCCGGTTCCGGCCCCGGATTCGGAATCAGTCTCGGTATCGGCATCGGCACCCTGGGCGTCGGCCTCGCCGGCATCCCCGGGCTCGTCGGGAGTCTCGGCGGTTTCTGCCGACCGGGACTGCAGGGCACCGGCGGTGCCGCCGGGGTTCTGATACTCGGGGCGCAGCCACCGGATCGTGCCGGCGGCCTCTTCGGCCGCCCGCTCGGCGTTGAGGGCCGTGAGCCGCTTCAGGATCTCCTCGTCGGACAGCATCCCGGGCCACCCATAGGCGGCGAAAACGGCCCGGTCGAGATCGTCGTGCAGCTCCCGCAGAACTTCGATCAGCCCCTGCTCGTGGACGGTCTTCTCCTTCGCCGTCAGCCCCTCACCCCGCCGGACCTTTTCGAGCACGTTGTACATCTCGGTCAGCGTCAGCTTCGGAAACCGCTCCTGCTGCCGCTTGCGATGCGCATCGAGCCGCTCGCCCAGCTCGCGGATTCCGTTTTGCGTTGTTTCATCGCAAACAGGAAAAGGAAATGGCTCAAAGCAGCGGGTTTTGTTGTAACGCGGATCGTTTCCAACTCCGAGTCTGCCGCCGGCCGCGAGTGCCCAGACGACGTGCGCCCGGCTCGAAAGGATGCCGAGAACATACGCATCATCAAGAGCTATATTGACAAGCATATTATCCGGTAGGATCGCGGCGTCGAGGAACGTGAAAAACCGATGTTTCGACGTTTCGACCGTGGAAATGTACCGAGATAAGCCCATCAGCATTTCGCGTAACTTCGGATTTGTTTCTCCGAATAACCACCAATACTTTTTACGACTTTCACGGTTGTTTTGATCTCGCTCCGGTTTTACGTGTTCCAGAACATGCTGATAAACTTCAGGATACAAGCTTCGCGTTTCATCTGCCGACAAGCCATACAAATCGATCACCATGACGCCACGGGGAGTTGATGTAAGATCTTTACCGTTTCTATATAAACGAATATATCTGTCGAGACCAGAAATTCTCCCCAGACCAAGTTCAACCGCTTTTTCAAGGGTGACAATAAATCCCGATCCAAATAGACATACTCCGCGATTACTGAGGTCGAGATTTGATTGTAACTGTTTTACTGTTGTGAGTTCGGCGCCGGTTGTGAGATCGGCGTGAACGATGCCGATCGTCTCGTTGAACGTGACTTCCAGGGCGTCTTCGCCGGTCTCTCGTTCATCGCGGACGATGAGTAGTTTCCCGGGCCGGTCGCCGGGGGCGTCGCATCGGCGGCCGACGGTCATGCTGATCCGGACGGCGGCCCCTTCGGCGGCGTCGACCCAGGGGTGGTCCGGGATAGCGAAGGCTATACCAAGCGGCGGCGCGCCGTCGAGGTGGGCCTGGATGACGCGGCGGTTGAATGTCTGGCGGAGGCTGTTCGTCGCGATGAAGCCGAACCGCTCGATTTTTCCGGCGCGGGCGAGGCCGGCGGCGTGGTTCCACCAGAACATGACGAAGTCGGCCGAGTCCGGCACGTC
The DNA here is from genome assembly GCA_964389325.1 of uncultured bacterium. Classification (GTDB taxonomy): domain Bacteria; phylum Muiribacteriota; class Ozemobacteria; order Ozemobacterales; family Ozemobacteraceae; genus MWAR01. Next base: position 31,566 of record CAYMEN010000023.1, read on the forward strand.
CTGGTGCGCCCGGCGCAGAGCCTCGGCATACCCGTCGCCGAGGGCGTCGCGCATCCGGGCCGTGCCGATGAACGGCGGATTTCCGACGACGAAATCGGCGTCGGGCCAGCTTGCCGGCCGGGGGTTCGCGTAGTCGGATACCGGCACCCGGGCGGTCTCGTCGGGCACGGGGCGGCCGGTCGCGGGGTGGGATTTCATCGTGATCCCGTCCCACCGGGTGAGGGGCTTTCCATCGGCATCGAGGCGGGGGGTGACGGCGTCCCATTCGAGCACGGCGTCGCGGCACTGGATGTTGTCGAACTTGCGCAGCACCGGCTCGGGCGGCATCGTGCGGCCGTGGGTGCGGAAGTGCCACTGGAGGTAGCCGATCCAGAGCACCATCTCGGCGATGGCGGCGGCCCGCGGGTTCACCTCGATGCCGAGGAACTGGTGCGGATCGACGATGGCGCCCTCGAGTTCGAGCAGGCCCTGCCGCTCGCCGAAGCCGGCGAGGGCGTCGAACACCTCACCTTCGAGCCGCTTGAGATGTTCGAGGGTGACGTAGAGGAAGTTTCCCGAGCCGCAGGCCGGGTCGAGCACCCGGATCGCGCACAGCCGGCGGTGGAACGCCCGCACCTCGGCGAGGGCGGCCTTCAGATCGCCTTTGGTCGCGAGGCTGACGGCGGCGGCGTGGACGTTGCGCCACTCCTCCCGCACCGGCTCGACGACGGTCGGCAGCACGAGCCGCTCGACGTAGGCGCGGGGCGTGTAATGGGCCCCGAGGGCATGTCGCTCGCGCGGGTCGAGGGCGCGCTCCAGCAGGGTGCCGAAGATGGCCGGCTCGACGTCCTTCCAGTCGGCTTTCGCCGCCTCGATCAGAAGTTCGAGCTCGGGCTCGGTGAGGGGCAGCGCCGTCTGGTCGGCGAACAGGCTGCCGTCGAACCGCAGCAGCTTTTTCCGCAGGATCGGCGAGAAGCCGCCCTCGTTCATGCTTTTCCAGAGACTGGCGACCATCTCGGGGAAAATCCGGCACTGGCCGCGCAGGCTGTCGAGCAGGCTGGTGAAGGTGCCGCGCTCGATCAGCTCGACATCCTCGGCGAACATCGTGAACAGGCACCGCATGAGAAACGTCGAAACCGCTTCGGGCGCGTGGCCGTTGCGTTCGAGCGAGGAGGCCAGCTTCGCGAGCCTGGCGGCAAGGTCGCGGGTGACGCGCGCCGAGCGGCGGCTGGGGTCGAGGCCCAAGGGGTCGGTCCAGGCATTCCGGAGCCGGTCGCGGATCTCCTCGCGAGCAAGGTCGCGAAGGGGAATCCGGAACGAGGCGGCGTCGGGAAACGGCAGATACGTTTTGCCGATCCGGGTGAAGTCGGCGAACAGCTCGAACGAGTAGCCGACATCGACGACGATCAGGAACGGCGGCCAGCCCTCCTCCGCGGGCAACGCCCGGGCATACAGCTCGGCCTGGCCGCGCGCCGCCGTCATCGCGCCGTCCCATGCCGCGCTCTGACGCACGGCCGTTCCCTTCTTCAGGCGGGGCTTCGGCAGGCCGAGATACGAAGACGCACCGGTAATGCTTCCGGATACGGCGGCGTCGCTCCCCTGCTTCGCTTCGAGCACGAAACAGCCCCGCTTGTAGAGGTCGATGCGGCCGACCGACTCCCCTCCCCCGTCGCCGTCCCTGAACGTGACGGATTTCTCGAACACGTAGGCGTTGTTCCGCTCGTCGGGCTGGGTTGGCTCGGGCCGGGGCACCTCAAGCAGGTCGCACAACTCAGTCAGGAACAGGACATAGTTCGCCCGCTCCGACGCCCCTGATGCTTCCCACCGCGAAACAAACGCCTCGATATTCATTCGTTCCCCCGGGTCTGACATTTCACTCCATAAGAACCCGATTTACCCGGTTTGTCAATCATCCGCGTTGCAGTATCGCATGAAACGTGCATTGTCCCGTTGATCTGCCTGGGGAAAACGGTTGTTGTGATCGTGACGGGGCTTGACCGGGAAGCGGGGGCTGGTGCATAGTGGAGCATGTTTTGAGATGTCGAATCATCACCAGGAACGAGGAGAAACACGAATGGCAAAGCTCGTCGGAAACGTTCTGATCGCGCAGGGCGGCGGCCCCACGGCCGTCATCAACCAGAGTCTGGTCGGAGCGGTTCTCGAATCGCGGAAGTTTCCCGAAGTGCAGCGGGTGTACGGCGCCCTGCACGGCGTCCGGGGCATCGTCGAGGAGAACTTCGTCGATCTGACCCAGGCCACGACGCACAACCTCGAGCGCATCGCCTGCACGCCCAGTTCCGCCCTGCTGTCGACCCGCGACAAGCCCGATGCCGAATACTGCGGCAAGATCTTCAAGGTGTGCATGAAACATAACGTTCGCTATTTCTTCTACATCGGCGGCAACGACTCGGCCGACGCCGTCCGCATCGTGAATGACAACGCCCGCAATGCCGGCTACGAGCTGCGCTGCATCCATATTCCGAAGACGATCGACAACGACCTGCGCGTGACCGACCACTGCCCCGGCTACGGCTCGGCGGCCAAGTTCGTCGCCCTCGCGTTCGCCGGCGCCAACCTCGACAACCGCTCCCTGCCCGGCGTCTACATCGCCGTCGTCATGGGCCGCAACGCCGGTTTCCTCACCGCCGCCTCCGCCTTTGCGCGCAAATACGAGGACGACGGCCCGCATCTGATCTACCTTCCCGAGCGCCAGTTCCGCAAGGAGGCCTTCGTGAAGGACGTCGAACAGGTCTACAAGAAGTTCGGCCGGTGCATCGTCGCCGTCTCCGAAGGCATTCTCGGCGAGGACAACAAGCCGGTCATCACCCAGCTCATGCCGAACGCCGAGACCGACGCGCACGGCAACGTGCAGCTTTCGGGCACCGGCGCGCTGGGCGATCTGCTCGCCGACCTGATCAAGAAGGAGCTGAAGATCAAGCGCGTGCGCGCCGACACCTTCGGCTACCTGCAGCGCAGCTTCGTCGGCATCGTTTCCGAGGTCGACCAGGCCGAAGCCCGCGAAGTCGGTGAAAAGGCCGCCCAGTTCGCGATCTGGAACGAGGTCGACGGCTCCGTCGCGATCCGGCGCACCGGCGACTACTCGGTCGAGTATTTCCTGACGCCTCTCGAGACGGTCGCGAAGGAGACCAAGGGGATGCCCGACAAGTTCATCGCCCCGATGGGAACCGACGTCACCGACGAGTTCATGAAGTATGCCCGCCCGCTGCTCGGCACGATGCCTGATTATGAGCGGTTGATGGCCCCGGTGGTGAAGAAATGACATCCGATCAGGCCGGAGAACGGCGCCGCATCGTCGTATCGAAATTCGACGCCCGCGGTCGCGGGATTGTGGTGATCGACGGCGAAGAAGTTGCCGTTCCCGGCCTGTTTCCGGGCGATGAAATCGAGTTTTTGCGCGAACCCGGCCCGCGGGGCCGCCCGAGTTGGGAACCGCAGGAACTGACGAAGCCGTCGACCGACCGTATCAAGCCCGACTGCCCCTTCCACGGGCCGTGCGGCGGCTGCGACTGGCTGGAATTGTCTGAAAAAGGCCGCCGGAAGGGAAAACAGCAGATCCTCGCGTCGGCCCTCGAAGGGATTCCAGGATTCGATACGGCGACCGTGGCGCCGTTCGCCGCCGCCCGCGAGGGCGAGACGATCCGGTACATGCCTCGTGTGCGTATTCACCAGGGCCGGCACCGGGCGTCGCAGGACGCCGGGTTCCTGCCCGCCGAAGGGCATGAAGACGAAACCCACGGGGGGATCGTTCCCGTCACCTCGTGCGCACTCCTGACGAAGCCGCTCGGAAAGCGTCTCGTTGCGGCGCGGCGGGCTCTGGGCGCCCTGCCCTTCCGCGTCGATGGCCTCGTGCTGGCCGCGGCGAACGCCGGGCCCGAAACCGTGACCGGCCATCTCACGCTTGGCGCCGGCGCATCGCCCGGCCGCGTCAGGCCGGAGCTCTGGAAGCTGATTCGCGGGGCCGACCTGGCCGGGCTCAGTTACGGTCGGCCCGACAAGGGCGTCGAAGGCGTGCTCGAGGATGTCTCGATCGCCGGCCTTCTCGCCCACGGCGTCGAGGGCGGGCCGTTCTTCACCGAGCCCGGCTTCTTCAGCCAGGGCAATGTGTTCCAGAACAAGCATCTCGTGCGCGAGGTGGTGCGCCTCTCGGGCGCCGCCGATGGAAAACGTATCGTCGAGGGCTTCGCCGGCGCCGGGAACTTCACGATTCCCCTGGCCGACGCGGGCGCGTCGGTCGAAGCCGTCGAGTCGCACCCGGGCGCCGTCCGCATGGCGATCCGGAACCGGCAGCGGTCGAAATGCGGCGACCGCATCACCCTCGTCGAGGGTGACGCGATGAAGGAACTCGGAAAACTCACGCCGGAACCCGACGTCCTCGTCATCGATCCGCCGCGCACCGGCATGCCCACGATCTCAGCCGCCGTCGGAAAACTCAGGCCCGCGGCGATCGTCTATGTAGCATGCGATATGGAATCTCTGCATCGCGACGCGCTCGCGCTCGTGAAAGCCGGTTACAGGATCGCCGAGGTCGCCGGCATAGACCTCTATCCCCGCACCCACCACGTCGAAGCCGTCATCAAATTCGCATGCGCGTAAGGGCGGGTTTGAAACCCGCCCTTACGCGCATGCGAATTGCTTCAGGGTTCGGCGTTCCAGGCTTCGAGAAGATATAATAACGTCAGGTATGCATCGCCGAAGGGGGCGTGGCCCTGGTGGGCGATGATGCCGGTTTCCCACCAGCCGAGGAGCAGGTCGACGTAGCCGGCCTGGGAGCTCATGTCCAGCGCGTCGCCTTCGATCTCGGAAAACTCCGAGATTCCCGCTGCGAGCTCGGCCGTACCGCGCGGCCCGACGAGGGTTCCGGCGGCGCCCCGGAGCCGGGTGAGATAGGCGCCGAGTGTTTCTACGAGCCGGCTGGTCGGGATCGGTTCCCCGGCGGCATCGTGGACGGTGACGCCCTGGCCGTCGGGGGATATCACGGCTTGGGGGCCCGTTTCCGCGTATTCGAACAGCGGCCTGAACTCTGGATGCGGCTGCATCCGTTTGTGAAGATGGTCGAACGGCGATGAAAGCGACGAGAGCCGTACCCTGTTCTCGATCATCGGGTCGAGCAGTTGGCCCATCCGTTTCACGTAGGGCTCGAGGAAGTCCGTCGTCCCCATGACGCCGACCCGGTCCGCCCTGGCGATGATGCCTTCGCGGACGTCGGTTTCGAGGACCGGCCCGCCATGGGTGGTGATCGCGAGAGCGGAATAGTCCCCGCCGGAGGTTACGCCGATGTACAGGCCGAGAGGCTGCATCCGCTGGCCGAGCGCCTGGGAAAGCGCCGCGACGGGAACGGGCCCGGTCGCGAGGAATACGTTGATTCCCGCGTGCGTCAGCATGCCTGCGAGCCGCTCGACGATATCCGAAAGCCCCGGACGGGCTTCCCAGCCGATCGTCAGGGACGGGAAGCGGCTTCCGACATCCAGGAGATGGCTCCAGAGTGATCTGGTCGATTCGCGCTCTGCCCAGCCGCCGGGGCGAAGGTCGCCCTCGCGGAAAATCGCCGGTTTCAGGGGCTTCATCGGTCAGAATAGCGCTGATGCACCGATCAGGACCGCGTCGGTCTCGAACTTCGCGTCGCGAAGGAGCTTGTCGCCGCGATCCGCCATCGGCAGCACATGCCGGTGGAGCGTCGCTTTCAGATCGTCCATGAAGTATTCGCGCAGCGCCATCACGCCCCCCCCCAGAAGCACCACTTCGGGATTCAGGAGGGTGTGAACGTTCGCGATCGCGAGACCGAGATACTGGCCGACCTTTTTCAGGGCCAGCAGGGCGGTCTTGTCGCCGGCTTTCGCCGCCTGGCCGATGAGCCTGCCGGTGATCCGGTCGGGGTTGCCCTCGGTCAATTCGAACAAGGGGCCGTTCTTCAGCGATGGAAACGCCGCTTTGACATGGTTTTCGAGGGCCTTGCCGGAGGAAAACGCCTCGAAACAGCCTTTCTTGCCGCAGCCGCAAACCGGGCCGCCGGGATCGAGGCAGATGTGGCCGATCTCGCCGGCCGAGTTGGTCGTTCCCTCGGCGAGTTTCCCGTTGAGAACCATGCCGGAGCCGATGCCCGTCCCGACGAAGATGTTCACGAAGTTGTCGAGGCCTTTTCCGGCTCCATACTGCCATTCGGCGATCGTGGCGGCGCGCACGTCGTTGGTCACGCGCACGGGCAGAGCCAGGGCTTGTGAAACGAACTCTCCGAGCGGGATGTTTTTCCAGTTGAGGTTCGGAGCGTAGTTGACGGCGCCGGTCTTCGGGTCGATCTGGCCCGCCGCGCCGATGCCGGCGCCGGCGATCTCGGTGACGGGGGTGTCGCCGATGGCCTTCCGGGCCGCGTCGACGATGGTCTCGAGAACAGCGTCGCTGCCACGTTCCGGATGGGTTGGAATGATGAACTGGCGGATGATGTCGCCTTTCTTACAGAGCCCCGCGGCGATTTTCGTGCCGCCGAGATCGATGCCGATCGTGTATCCGGAATTCCGCCTCGTAGTCATCCGATGAACCTCCTGAAGGGATCACCCGCCGATATCCGACAGGGAAACGCAGCGCGCGCCGAGAAACTGCGCGCATGACTTGTGTCTCGCGTGCTTGAGGACCGCAAGATCGCGTATGATTCGAACGACCGCGTCGTGATCGAGCCCACGAACATCGACCCCGTCGCTCGAGTCGAGACAGGGAAGCAGTTTCCCGCTGACGGTGAGCCGGAGCCGGGTGCACCGGGAGCAGAACGGGTGGCTTCGAGAACTGATGAACCCGATATATCCCGCTTCCCCGCGAATCCTGAAGTTTTCGGAGGGGCCGCCTCCGAGATCCTGGACCGCCGGATCGAGTGTGAGGCCCGACCTGGTGAGCCGGTCGACGATTGTATCTTGAGATATATATGATACGGTATCAGTATCGCCGGAAGCGAACGGCATGCGTTCGATGAACCGGACGTGCACCGGTAGCCGGCAGGCGAGCTTTCCGAATGCCTCGACCTCGTCGTCGTTCTGGCCGGGAATCATCACGGTATTGATCTTGACGGGAGCGAGCCCCGCCGCGATTGCCGCTTCGATGCCCGCCATGACCAGGCGCACGTCTCCGCCGCGCGTGATGGCTGCATACCGGTCTGCCTCGAGGGAGTCGAGGCTGATGTTCACCCGGGCAACGCCTGCGGCTCGCAGATCACGGGCGAAATTCGCGAGAAGGATGCCGTTCGTCGTCAGGCTGATGTCGTCGATGCCCCCGATGTGGGCAAGCGACTCGATGAAGCCGCACAGTCCCTTGCGGACGAGCGGTTCGCCTCCGGTGATGCGAACCCGATGGACCCCTTCGGAAACGCACGATCGCACGATCGCGAGCATCTCCTCGTAGCGCAGGATCTGCTCGTGGGAGAGCTTCGGAATGCCCTCCGGCGGCATGCAGTAGACGCAGCGGAGATTGCAGCGGTCGGTGACCGAAAGCCGCAGATACTCGAAAACCGGTTTTTCCATGGCGTTCATGCGGAATTCATCTTAGGACCCTTCTTCGCCCCTGTCAACGGCATAGCCTGCGGAACATCGTTCTGAACGTCCAAGGCCCGGTGGACACAGGCGCATGGGGCAGGCCAATGGCATGCTTGACAGTCCCGGGATTCTCTTTACAATTGAAAGCATGACTCTCTCATGGAGGGGATATAGAATGAATCGCGACACATGGACGTCTGCCGCCGGGGCGATTGCCCTGCTGATCTCGTGTTCGAGTCTCCATGCCCAGACGAGCCCGTTCGGTGGTTCGCAAGTGCAGGTCACGTCTTCATCGACCGAGACCTCGAGCGGCAGAAGCATCGTGTCCATCGGCGAAAGCTGGGTAAACGTGCGGTCGGGGCCGGGCACGAATAACGCCATTCTCAAGACCCTTCCGCGCGGGAGTGTCGGGTATGTCATCGCCGAAAAGAACGGCTGGAACCAGGTCATCTTCGGAAACGGCCTCAAGGGCTGGGTTCGCGCCGACCTGCTCGCCGACGGTTCGGGGAACTCCTCCCTTCCTGCAACGAGCGCCGACAAGGCCGCTCTCGACAAAAGCTTCGCCCGCTGGGACAAACATCTGTCGAAGACGGTCCTCGACTTCTCGGGAATTCACACGTATTTCAAGCTCGGAAGGGCCTGGTCCGCCTATAAGAAGGGCGATTGGCAGAAAGCGTTCGAACTCGCACAGGACGACTCATCGAATCCGCTCAGGGCGAAATATCTGATGGCCAAGTCACTGTACCAGCTGGGAAAATATGCCGAGGCGAAAGCCCTGCTCGCGAAAATCGAGCGCACCCTCGAGGATGAGGCATTCTCGCAGGTGATCGATACGTATACCAAGCCGTATATCAACGAGCCGGTGTATTTCAAGTTCGGCGGCTTCGACGACGTCGCGACATACAGAAAGAAGAAGGCGAACGGGAACCGCATCGGCCTCGAGTCGAGTGAATACTACGAAGACTTCGTCGACATCAACACCTGGAAATGGAAATCGAACGCCGCTTACGCCGAGTTCCAGAAGATCGGCGGCATCGACTGCAGCGGCTTCGTCCAGCGTGTCCAGATGGATGTCTACAAACAGGCCGGCGTCAAATGGCCCATCCAGGGGCGAACCTCCGCCGGCGGGCTCTCCTCGACCAGCATCTCGAAAGAAGTCAATCCTGGCTACCGCCCGCCGCCGCCGCCCGATGCACGCCCCGGCGACATGATCCTGTTCGATTACGGGCACAACCGGTACGGGCATTCGGCGATCTATCGCGGAACGGACGTGAACGGCAACATCCACGTCGTCATGATGGGCGACGTCCCCTACAACTGCATCCTCCCCGCCGAAAAGATTCAATATTATAAAGGCACGTATAGAACGAAGGGAATGGACGACGTCCGGAAAAAGCTGACGGCATGAAGCTGATTCTGCGGGCTTTCCTTCTGCTGTTCCTGATCCCGGCGTGCGCCTGCGCCGAAATTCCCTTCTGCCCAATCGTGAAGGAAATACCCTGGGGGGACGGGATGGGCCAGGTCGGCATCATCTTCCAGGACAGGGGGCAACTGCCGGAAGGCCCGTTCATGGGGCCCGGCGGGTTCCGCGTCGACGCCGACGGCGGCATCTGGATTTCCGACAGCGTTCAGAAAGCCGTCAAACGGTTCGATCGAAACGGCGGGATTCTCAAATACGCCGTCAAGGCCGCGAAACTGGGCGATCTTTTTCTTCTCGGAACCGAGTTCGCCGTCATCACCGGATCTCCGGACGGAATCGCGTTCATCGACCGCACGACTGGCTCCGAGACGCGTCGCATCGATACGAAGGGCCTCCTGCGCGGCCGTCTCAACGTTTTCGACAAGGACCACATCGCCGTCGGCGGGAACGAGGGCGGCGTTTTCCTGTACATGGGAAAAACCTGGGAAATGCATCCCGCACCCGCATTGGAACCGGTCGGTACACCCGACGCGCTGTTCGGAACGCTGTATGAGTTCGACGCAAGATCGCGCGTCATCATTCGGGCCGCCTGGACCGGCGAAGCCTCGGATCCGGAAGTCTTTGCCCGGTACAAGCTGGCGGGAACGAACGAGATCGTGTTCAGCCGCCTGCTCGGCATGTCGGGCGGCTTCCCCGCGTTTATGCTCGTGACGCGCGCCGAACCGGCGGCCTACCGCATCGTCCGGTTCGACGCGGATGGCAAGGCCGTCTCGGAACTCCAGGTACCGATTTTCCCGGGGTGTCCACTCCCCTCGCCCTGGATCCAAGGCGAAGATGGCACCCTGTATGCCGCGGAGGCCGACGAAAAGGCATTTCGCATCAGGCGCGGCCCGCCACTGAAATAATTCTGGACTCTACCACCCGGACGGCAAATGTGATACACTCCACCCCGAATCTCCGGGGCATATCTGGGAGTGATCAGTGGCGAGCATCGAATATTCCGTAACGGCGCCGGTCTACAACGAGTCCGAGAATATCGGCGAACTCGTCGAACGGATCAGCGCGTCGATGGAACCCCTCGGCAAACCCTGGGAATTGATTCTCGTCGACGACGGCTCGACCGACGCAAGTTTCGATCTCATGACATCGCTCAAAGGCCGCTTCCCCGCGCTCCGTGCCCTGCGCCTGAACGGGCACCACGGGCAGACGGCCGCGATGGATGCCGGTATCCGCGCCGCGCGGGGATCGGTCATCATCACGATGGACGCCGACCTCCAGAACGATCCGGCTGACATCCCGAAGCTCATCTCGCGGCTCGGCGAATACGATGCCGCGGTCGGGTGGCGTGTCGTTCGCCAGGACGACTTCGTGCGGCGCGTTTCCTCGAAGATCGCGAACTGGATCCGAAACAAGCTGAGCGACGAGAATATCCGCGATACCGGGTGTTCGCTGAAGGCGTTCCGCGGCGAATCCATCCGTCGCGTCAGGCTGTATGAGGGACTGCATCGCTTCCTCCCGACACTCGTCAAGATGGAAGGCGGAACGGTGACCGAAGTCGAAGTCAGCCATCATCCGCGCTCGCGCGGCCAGTCGAAATACAACGTCTGGAACCGGCTGCTCCGATCGTTCCTCGACCTGCTTGCGATCCGGTGGATGAAATGGCGAAAGCTTACATACAAGGTGGCCGATGAATCTTGAATTCTGGCTGGTGCTGGGCCTTTTCGGGCAGCTCATGTTCTTCATGCGCTTTTTCGTCCAGTGGCTCGAGTCCGAACGGCAGAAAAAGAGCGTCATTCCCGTGTCATTCTGGTATCTGAGCCTCGCAGGCTCGGCAATACTGGCGGTGTATGCGATTCACATCAAGGACCCGGTTTTCATTCTCGGCCAGTCCATGGGATTTTTCATCTACATCCGCAATCTGATGCTTATCAAAAAAGAACGGAAAACAAGTGATGGATCAGACACGACAGTCGCCTGAAGAAGAACGAAAAGAAGCCGGTCACGCAGCGGAACCGCAGCAAAATCCGGAGATCCTCCGCCTGCAGGAGCATTCCGTACCCGGGGACGCCCCTGAAGCTCAGGCCGCACCCAACGAACCCGCAGAGGCGGAGGACACCGACGAAAACGAAGACGACGATGTTCCAGTCCTTCCGGCCCTGGCCGAAAATATTGCGTCGCGTATCAATCTGCGGCTCTCCCCGATGGCGATCCAGTGGCTTGTCGGCATCGCAGCGTTCGCACTGATCGCGTTTCAACTCGGAACGCAGAATCTCTTCGAGACGTCTGAGGCCCGTTACGCCTCGATCGCCCGAGCGATGGCGGACGGCGGAAGTCTGCTCGAGCCGCAATTGAACGGTGTTGCGCATTTCACAAAGCCCCCGATGTCATACTGGGCGGGGGCGCTTGGCATCAAGCTGTTCGGCCCCACGGAGCAGGGCGTGAAGGCATTTTTGCCCATCGCCGCGGCCCTGACCGCCGTCGGCTGTTACCGCATCGGTCTGCTGCTGACGACGGTTCGCAGCGCGCTGTGTGGGACGATCGTCCTTCTGACGAGCCTGTTTTTTGCGGTCCAGTTCCGGGGCCTGACGGCCGACCCCCTCCTGGCGATGTTCGAGACCTGGATGATCTGGGCCCTGTTCAGGTATCTGACGAAGCCCTCTCCTGCCCTCGCCACGGGATTCTGGACGCTCGCCGGCTTCGCGTTCCTCACGAAAGGCCCCCCCGGTCTGCTGCCGTTACTCGGCTTGATCCCGGGAATTGCCCTGCGGGGCGGCGGAGAATCGATCAAATCTCTCCTGAAGAGCATCACCGGATGGATCGCATTCGCCGTGATCGGCCTCGGATGGTATATCTGGATGGGCTACACGGTGCCGGGGCTGTTCACGTATTTCATCTACGATGAAACGTTCGCCCGCGTTGCCTCGGACGCCCACGGAAGAACCGGGCCGGTCTACTATTTCGCCGCCGTCCTGATCGCCGGCATGTTTCCCTGGACGGCCTTCTTCACCGGAGGGATTGTCCAGAGCTTCCGGGAAGCGAAATCGAAGGACCAGCCGTGGGGTCTGCCGGTTTTTCTCTGGTTCGTGGTCCCCTTTGTCGTGCTTTCCCTCGCCAGGTCCAAGCTCGCCCCCTATGCCCTGCCCCTTCTCGTGCCTGCATCGATCATGACCGGCGGGTATCTGTCAAACCTGTTCAGCTACGACAAGGAAGAGCCGTTTGCCTACAAGCTCGAGTCGGCGCTGACGATCATCTTCTTCGCCTTCCTCGGCGTGACGATCATGACGATGTCCTTCATGGGCGCCCTGCCCGACCCGAAAATCGCCCGGGTCGCGTTCTTCATCGCATTCTACTTCATGTTCCTTGCCGTTTTCGGCTACACGTTCATGAACCTCGGCATCGTGAAAGGGATCATCCTCGTTCTCGGCGTCACCGTTCCCGGCATCATGCTCATGCTCCTGCCCACGATCAACGGCGACGAGTATCTGTTGAAGGAACGCCCCCTTCCCGGCTACAGGAAGCTGCTCAGAAAGGTCGGGGCTCTTCCCGCAAATGCCAGGGTCCTGTTCGTGAACCACGTCCTGGAAGGCGCAAAATTTTATACCGGTCGCGATATTCCCACCTGGAACGTGGAACGTGAAACACGCTTCGAACCGAAACCGGAAAAGAAGGTGATGTTCGGTGACGAGCTGCTTCGGATGATGGCAGCCCCCGACCTGTATCTGTTGATGCGCCGCACCTCTTGCAACAGAATACGGGCGATCACGCAGTATTCTGTCGATGAGATCGAAACACAGGGGAAATGGGGCCTCTATCTCTGCGGCCGTTCCCTCACCGACAGCGAGCTTTCCTCTCTCCCCATTCCCCCCGGCCAGCGGGGTGAGGCCATGGAGCCGCCTGTCTACGACATTGGGGGAATCTCCGGCTCTTCCGCGACGGCGACATCCGGGCTCCTGATTCCGTCATCAGAAAATGCAGCCCCGATGTCAGCCCGCATCGATGCCATTTCGTCCGGCGGAAGCGCCAGGAAAAACGAGGACTCCGCGGCTGCCGACTGGGTTGCCGCGATGGCGAGCAAAGGCGCCCACCTTGACTCTCCCCGGGAAGCGGAAAAGCCCGCCGCGAAGCCGGCTGCGAAGCCCGCTCCGAAACCGGCGCCGGCATCTTCTTCGCGTGCGGTTCAGAAGACGGCCCAGCATCCGCCCCTGAAAGTTCCAGCGAAGCCGGCCAAGAAAGCGGCGCAAAAGCATGCGCCCACGGCAAATGCGATTCAGAACCGCTGAATGAGCCGGAGCAGGGCCGGGCTCTTCGTCGCCTTCCTGGCCGGAACAGCTGCGAATATTGCGCAGATCGCCGTTCTTCGGACGATTCTCGGTCAGTTTTACGGAACCGAACTCCATCTCGGCACGTTTCTCGCCGTCTGGCTGCTTGGTCTCGCCGTCGGGGGCCGTCTTGCCGACATGTTCCGCCCGGGGCCGTCCGTCGTCGTCACGGGGACGGCCCTCTCTCCGGTTGTCTCGCTCTGCTGTTTCATCCTCGGAACGGCGACGCTTCTTCCTGATGCCGCCGGCGAGATTCTGCCATTCCTGCCGGTCGTCGCCGTCATCGCCGGCGCGGTCCTCCCCCTCTCGATACCGGTCGGCGCGCTTCTGCCCGCAATGATGCGGGGGCCCGGAAGCGGCGCCGGACCGCGGGTCGACCTCCTCTTCGCGCTCGAATCTGCCGGAGGCGCCGTCGGGGGGACGCTGTTCGCGTTCCTTGCCGGCGGTGCCACGGAGCCGGTCGTGCTCATGTGGTCCTGCCTCATCCTCTCCTCCGCGGCCCTCTGCCTCGTCCTGGATGGGAAAACACGCATCGCGGCCGGGGCCGTCGCGCTTCTCGTGCCCCTCGCAACGCCGCACCTTCCGGCCGTCCAGCGCACCATGGACGGATACCTTTGGAACAGGTTCCATCCGGGATACGAACTCGTGCGAAGTTTCGATACGGCCTACCAGTCGGTGAAGATTTCGAGTTACGGGGGCCAGTATTCCCTCTTTCTGGACAACAATCTCACGATGACCTGGCCGGACCGTCCCGCGGCGGAACACCGCATCCATACCTTCGTCTCGTGCCTCCCGACATCCTTTGTCGCAGGCAGCTCGACCGTCCTGATCGTGGGGATTCCCGCCCCCGACATTCTCGAAGAGTGCTTAAAATATAAAATAAAGAATATATACATCGTCGATCTCGACGCCGCCCTCGCGACCTTCATGAAGGGGCTTACCCCCGCTGATCCGCGTGTCCGGTGGAACGTGGCCGACCCGCGGGCGTATCTGCGCGTGAACCCCGGGAGATTCGATGCCGTCATCGTCCTGCCGTCGGACCCGACGACTCTCATCGGGAACCGGATGTTCACGCGCGAGGCGATCCGCGAAACCGTGGCGGCGCTGACGGACCGCGGCGTCGTCGAGTACATCGTCAGCGGGGCGGAGAACTACCTGGGCGGCGACCTGGAAAAGGCGATCCTGTCTCTGCATCGCGATCTGCAGGCGGCTTCCGGCCGGACCGTTGCGGTTCCGGGTGATCCGATCCGGTTCCGGGCCTCACGGGCCACGGATGTGATCGCGACCTCGCCCGAAGAGCTTACCCGGCGATTCGAGCGGCACGGTATCCAGACCACGTCGTTCCGGGCCGCGTTGTTTTCGGACCTTCTCCTGCCCTTCCGTGTCGGCGAACTCGAGGCGTGGCTCGCGAGAACCGCTCCGGCGCCGGAAAACAGCGACGCCAGGCCGGCGGCCCTTTCCCGGCAGCTTCACCTGTGGGATATCTACAGCGGCTCGGGGATCGGCCCGGTTCTCCGCATCGCCGCGCGCATCGATTTCGGTCGTGCTCTCGCTCTCCTCGGCCTCTTTCTCGTCCTGGCCCTCGCGGCCGTCTCCTCGGGTGTCATTCGCTTCACCCAGATGAGGGCCGCCGCGTCGGCCGTCGCTCTCACGGGGTTCTTCGGCCTCGCCGCGGAAATGATGCTCCTGCTCACCTATCAGGTGCGGCATGGGGCGATGTTCGGCATGGCATCGCTGTTTTTCGCGCTCTATATGCTCGGCCTCGCCCTCGGCGCGTTCGCCTCGCGCCGCTTTGCTCCGGCATGGCCCACGGTCCGCGCGCTGAAGCTCGGGCAACTCGCCCTGGCTGGGGCGGGTTTGATCGTCCTGCAGAGCCCGAATCTCCATTCGATCTGGATTCTCGGGGGAATGACGTTCCTGGTCGCCCTGGTTGCTGGCGTCGAGTTCCCGCTTCTCGCACGGCTCGCAGGGAATTCGGCCAGCGCCGTCGCCGGTCTCGTCGCCGCGGACAACATTCCGGCGATGCTCGCGGCCGCGACGGCGGGGATCTGGATGCTTCCGACGCTGGGGATGCAGGGGACGTGGCTGCTTCTCGCCGCCGCGGCCGGTGGGACGGCCCTGCTCCTGTCGATGAAGAAAACCGAATGACATCTTACCCGCGGTGATTTTCCTATGGTAAAATTCCCGATATACGAAGGAGCCGAATGTGATTCGATGGATGGCCCCGAGAGGATACCCTGAGGGGTTCAGCTACGTGCCGGCATGGGAAATCGCCGTCGGGTGGTTTCTCATGGGCGTCGCCGTCCTCCTCCCCCTGCTGTATTTCAGGATGAACCCCGCCAGCGAGCGGACGACGCCGGAATGGGCCTTCTGTCTCGCCTTCATGGTCTTTTTCCTGCTGCTCGGCCGGTCGCTCGCGTTCCAGTCCTTCCGTGCCGCCGTTTCCGGCAACGCGGCAATTCATATATCACAGGATATGCGGATGCCCGCGACCGATCTGTCGAGAAAACTCCCGGATTGGCGGGGAACGAAAACCGGCACCGTCGCCGGCGAGAACGGGAGGGAGTATACCGCCATCTATTTTGTCGGGTCCGACGGCCCGCACGAACTGTACAGGACCGTGAACGCCGCTGAGGCCGGAGAGATCTGCAACGCACTCGAGGAACTGAGGAACAGCCCGGCCGCCGTTCCTGAACTCGATTCCACGCCGCATTGATTCCCAGGAGGAATTGAACGATGTCGAAAGACCTGCTTGGCACGAAAGGTATCCGTCTCTACAATCTCTTCCCCAGGCTGGCCGGAAGCATGAACGGCTGGAAAGAACACCTTGGGCGCATTTCCAACATGGGTTTCAACGCCCTGTACGTGAACCCCTTCCACTACCCGGGATTCAGCGGCAGTCTCTACTCGCCGAAGGACTACTACAAGTTCAACCCTCTCTTCATCGACAATGACTCCCGGTTGAGCCCGGCCGACCAGCTCAAGGAGTTCATCGTGGCATGTCACGACCAGGGGTTGCTGTTCATGATGGACCTGGTCATCAACCACACCGCGATCGACTGTACCCTCATCCAGGAACATCCCGACTGGTTCAAGAGAAACGCCGAAGGCCAGGTCGTCCATCCCGGTGCCTGGGACAACGGCAAATGGATCGAATGGGGCGACCTCGCAGAGGTCGATAACGCCACCTCGCCCGACCGTGAGAACCTGTGGCAGTTCTGGTGGAAAATGATGTCCTACTACATGGACATGGGCGTCGACGGTTTCAGGTGCGACATGGCCTACCAGGTGCCGGACGATCTGTGGCGCTTCGTGATCCAGCGGGCGCGCCAGAAGAAGCCCGGCAGCATGTTCCTGGCCGAGTCGCTGGGCTGCAGCTTCCAGCAGGTCGAGAACCTCGCGAAACTCGGCTTCGACTACCTGTTCAACTCGATCAAATACTGGGACTACAACCAGCCCTGGGGCATGGAACAGTATTTCCGGACCAGCCCCGTCGTCGCGAGCATCGCTTTCCCCGAATCCCACGACACGAACCGGCTCATGGAGGAATACGAAGGGAACGTCGCGGCCGTCAAACGGCAGCTTCTTTTCTGCGCCCTGTTCAGCAAGGGCTTCATGATGCCGACCGGCTTCGAATACGGATTCCGCCGCCATTGCGACGTCGTCCGCACCGAGCCGTCGTGGTGGGAGAACACCGGGATAGATATTACGGAATATATTCAGAAGGTGTGCCGGCTCAAGGACACGAACGAAGTGCTGAACCGGGAAGCCGGCCTCCAGATCGTCGACCAGGAAAACTGGTACAACATCCTCTGTTTCAAACGCTCGGCCCCCGGCTGCAAGACGGTGTTCGCCGCCGTGAACAAGGACCGCTTCAACCACCAGCGGCTCTTCATTCCCGATCTCGCGAGCGTCCTCGGCCCCGGCATCCCGAGGGACATCTCCCCCGAATACGCGATGAGCTCCGTCCCGCGCTGCTTCGAATACAGCCTCCGCCCAGCCGAGATTAAAATCCTCACCCTCGGCTGACCCATACCAGGAAAAAATGCCTGCCGGGGAGGGTTTTAAACCCGCCCTTCGGTGCGTGGCGACGTTTCACTGTTCTGGGAAGGTGACTGAGCGGATGAAAAACGGCGGAAAGACCATTGGTCTTCCCGCCGTTTTGATCGCTGAAGGTCAGTTGGGCATCGGTTCGTTGTTCGGATCATAGGGATTATCGGGATAGGAACCGTCCGAACCGCTGTCGTCACTGATGCCAAAATGGAAAACCCTGCATTCATCGAAGAATGCAGGGAGTCAGCCCGATCGGATCGTTGAATATTCAGCAACCTCTGCGGGAAATCTGTCTGCCTGACATGATCACCTGAACCGGTACACGGCAAGCGGCTTTTTGATCTGCCCGGCCCTGTCTGCGATCCCGACGCCGATGCCGACGATCTTCCCCTGTTTCGGGGTGCCGAACTCGTCGTTCTTCTCGTGGCGCTTGACGAATCCGCCGACCTTCGCGGGATCGGACTTCGCGAGGAGCGTCAGATGAGGCTCGAACTCGGCGAACACGTTGGGGCTGCCGTATTTGGTGACATACTCGAGTTTCTGGGGATACTGCTTCACCCAGTCAGGAATGAAATCGCTCGGGAACCGGTGGTCGCAGAGCTGCGTCACGACCGTGTCGGACAGCGTCTGGAGATTGCGGTTTTTATCCAGGTTGATGAACAGCCAGAAGTCCTTGGTCGCGGAGATCCCCGCCGCGTTCACGGGGAAGGCTTTGACGGTCTCGGCGAGCGAGGCGACGATTCCCTGGACGACGGCCGCTTTTTCAGGAGCATACTGAGTCATATATAACGTGCAGTGGACCTGGTAGCCCAAGGACGGGTAGGCGTCGAGTTGCTCCTCGGTCTTGAGGGCGTCGCCGGCTTTCGCCGCCATCGTTTCGAGGTTGTCGGAAACGATCGCGAAGACGTTCAGCTTCACCGTCTCGGGCAGAGGCGCGGCGCCGCTCGCCGGTTGCCCGAACGATGCCGGTGTCGCAAGGAGACCCAGGAGGGACAAGGAGAAGACAAGGGCGGAAAGGATGCGTTGTTTCATGATCTGCATATCGTCACCTCGTGATCGTCAAAGGGTTTGTGGGCACTGAGAATACGTGTTTTCTATTTCATGAAAGCCAATGTTGCGGTACCGGTCGTGCTGAGGCTGCCGGAGCACGAGCGGCTCTCGCCCCTTCGGCAGGCTCAGGACAGGCTTCGACAAGCTCAGGGCGAACGGGGAGTTTCCATTCTTCAGGACACAGCATCAATGGATTCAATAGCCTGCGGGAGAAACGGCGACAGGCTGCTGCCAGACGGTCGGATAGGAATATACGGGATACGAAGAGGGCAAAGGGGCCATGGTGGGCGTGTTGAAAACGCCCTGCAACTGGATGTATCTCGCGTAGGCATACCCGTATTTCTGTGGCTGGGAGGCGGACTGGACGTAATACCAGTCGCCGTATCGCCCGAGCACGTACAGCTGCTCGCCTCGGACAACGCTGCCGATCACGTTGCGGTCGCGGTTGCGGCTCGAGCCGAATCCCGGGTTGGCCCGGAGATTGAGATTCGTCAAGGGCACGCCGGCTGTGCCGGCGGGACGCGCCTGGCGATAGACCCACGCCGTGCCGTCCCAGTATGGGGCGAGCGAGCCGGCCGACGTCTGGTAATAATACCCGGGCCCGGTTACTCCCGCCGGGTTCCAGGGGCGGTAGGCCGAGTAATAGGCGGGGTCCTGGGACGGAAGGTAATACGGCAGATACCCGGGGTGCATCGAAGGATGGAATGTCGGAGCGAGGATATACGGTGAAACGACGCCGACGTTCCGAGAGACGACGCCATACCCATAACAGGTCGGTATCACGTACCGCCTGGCCGCTTCGCCTGCGAAGGGCAGAGAGAGAACGATGGCGGCGGCAAGGAGGAGCCGGAGAACGTTTCTTCCCGTTGTCTTCATGGGTGGTACCCTCCCTCGTTCCGCACGGCCGATAGCCGGCGGAGTGGTTGGGATCATGGTAACACGGAAAACACCTGAGATATTTGACAAAATTCACCCGGGGATTTTAAAGTGGATATTACCGGGGATTCATCCCCGCTGATGCTATCCAAGATGGATAGCTTTTCAATAGATCGCCGGGACCTCGTGTTCCGGCGATCGACTTTCGGGGGGAACGGCGGAATCGGCCGGAGAACGTGGAGGCAGCATGAGCGACCAGAACCATGAGGGAAAATTCTGCCCCGAGTGCGGCATTTCGGCGGCTGACCGCCAGCAGTTCTGCCGGCAGTGCGGATTTGAATTTCCTCCGGATGACATCGGGGAAGAGCGGAACCTGCGCGCGGCCATCAACCCGGAGAGCGGCCCCTCCTGCATTGGCGGCGTTGTCAAGGTGTTCGGTTTTTTCATCGTTCTCGGAATCGTTCTGGGTATCGCCGGGAACATGGGCAGCTCCCGGCAATACCGTGGCCAGGCACGCGAAAAGGCCTGCTACGCAAACATGCGGGTTTTACTCGGCGCGATCGAGATGTATAACATGGACAATAACATGCCGTTGAAATCGGTCCGGGAAGACACCGAACGGTTCCTGGTCGACGCCAAATATCTCCGATCCAGCTTGTCGAAGCCCGAACCTGGCTGTCACTACTCGTCGACGGGGGACATCACGGACAATGGGAAAATCACCTGTGATATCCACGGGACCGTCGAGTGATGAAAGAGCGCTGGCAGCAGCTCGAGGCGACCCTCGACCATCTCGACCGCCATATCGTCAGCCGCGTCGAGCCGAGCCGCCTGCTCGAGCTCGGAGCCCTGTATCAGGAGACCATGAGCGATCTCGGTCGCGCCCGGACGAGCGGTGACGAGCGGCTTCAGCGGTATCTGAACCGTCTCGTCGCCCGCGCCTACGCGCACATCTACAGGCGGAACGGCGATTCGATCCTGCTGAACGGCCTCGACTTCATTCTCAAGCGGTTTCCGATGCTCGTCCTGGAACGGGGCCATTTCATCATGGCGGCGCTTCTGATTTTCCTGTTCTCGACGATCATCGGCTTCCTGTGCGTCGGCGCAGACTCGAAACTGATCGACCTCGTGGTTCCCCAGTCGATGAGAGGCGCAATCAGCGACGATCTTGCCCGGGGAAAGGTCGGCCGTGACATGACCAACGAGTCGCATGTCCAGATGTCGAGTTTCATCATGACGAACAACATCAAGGTCTCGTTCTACGCCTTCGCTTTCGGCTTCCTGTTCGGCATCGGAACTATATATATAATGATATATAACGGCTTGCTTCTCGGGGGCCTCGCCTCGGTCTACCACGACGCGGGCCAGGCGCTCGCCTTCTGGTCGCTGATCCTTCCCCACGGGGTGATCGAACTGCCGTGCTGTTTCATCGCGGGCGGGGCGGGCCTCATCCTTGGGTATGCCCTCGTCGATCCCGGCCGCCATGAACGGTTCGACTGGCTCGCGCACGAAGGCCGGACCGCGGCGAAACTCGTCGCCGGCGTCGTTCCGATGCTCGTGATCGCCGCCCTGGTCGAGACGTGGGTGACGCCCTCACAGCTTCCGATTCCCGTGAAATACCTGATCGCGGCGATCCTGCTTCTCGCGACGGTGGTCTATCTGACGTGGCCCGCGCTGGCTCAGAGCTTCGAGCGGAGTTTCAGGCGCAGGTAGTTTGCGAGAAGCGAGGTGCTCAGCTTTTCCGGCGGCAGGAGGAGCGTGCCGACGCCGAGAAGCTCCAGGTCCCTGTGGGCCGTTTTCACCCGGGCGAGCGTGTCGCGCGCCACGATGCTTTCCCAGGCCCGGTCGAGCGAGTCGGGGCTTTGATCCATGCTCGCGGCGAGGGTCGGATGGAAGACCGAGACGACGACAGGAAGATGCTTGCGCAGAAGGATGGGCACGTCCTTCGTGAGACGGGCGGCGGCTTCCCCGGTGGTGAGATCGGTCAGAATGATCAGCAGGGAACGCTTGATGCGGCGCGCCATGAGATACCGGAACGCCACGCCGTAATCCGACTCGGTGCGCTGGGGCTGGACCGCCGCGAGCTGCGACATGACGAGGTGGAGCTGGCGTTTTCCCTTCGCCGGCGGCACGAACCGGATCGGGCGGTCGGTGAAGGCGAGGAGGCCGGCGTTGTCGCCGTTGCGGATGACCCGCTGGATGAGCAGCAGGGCCGCGTCGACGGTCGCGTCGAGCATCGTCCCGCGCGGGAGGGGCGCGCCCATCGTGCGGCCGCAGTCGAGCAGGACGAGGACCGACTGGTTCACTTCCGACTGATACTCACGGGAAATCAGCTTGTGGCGCCGCGCGGTCGCCTTCCAGTCGACACGGCGGAACTCGTCGCCGCGCACGTATTCGCGGAGGCTCTCGAAGTCGGTGCCGTTGCCGCGCCGCCGCTCGCTCTTGAGGCCGGTCTCGATGAGATGGCTGCGCCGCACGCGGAGCTCGAACCGGGCGACGTTCTTGATGTTCGGATACACGTCTACCGGCATCTCGCAGGGGACCTCGCGCTGTCGCACGATCAGCTCGAGACGGCCGCGGAACCGGATCGACACGTTGCCGAACGAGAACTTGCCGCGCCTGGGCGGCACGACCCGGTACCGCACCTCGGCGCGGGTGCGGGGTTCGAGGGTGATGACCAGCGGCTCGCCAGGGGCGCCGAACGACTCGGGCGGCGAATCGAGCAGCGTCACTTCGAGCTTCTGGAACGACTGGTTCTCGACCCGGAGGATGACGTCGTTCGATTCGCCGATCGACAGCTTGTTCGCGATGACCCGCTTCACGTCGATGAGCGATGCCTTCGGCGTGAGACGGTTGTCGGCGACGACGAGCAGCAGGACGAAGAGGTTCCAGGCGGCCAGGATGGCGACGGCCAGCATGTGTGACGTCGTCACCATGAGGGGAAGCGTGCCGCACAGCAGCAGCAGCACGACGCGGGTCGTCACCAGTCCGGCGTTCATCTCGGCACTTTCACCTGCGCGAGCACGTTCTGGAGGATCTGGTCGGGGGTGGCCCCCTCGATCTCGGCCTCGGGCTTGAGAATGATGCGGTGGCGCAGCACGGGGGCCGTCATGACCTTCACGTCGTCGGGCGTCACGAACTCGCGGCCTTCCATGAGCGCGCGGGCCTTGCTCGCGAGGAAGAGGGAGATGTCGGCGCGGATGCCGCCGCCCACGAGGAGATCGCTCCAGGTGCGGGTCAGACGGACGATCGACGTGATGTATTCCATGACCGGCTGCTTGGTCTGGATCTGGCGAAGGGAGTCCTGGCAGGCGACCAGTTCCTCGGGGGTGGTGACGGTCTGCAGGCCCGCTTCCTCGAGACGATCGGGGCGGAAGCCGGCCTCGAACTTCTCGAGAATCGCCGTCTCGGCGGCCGCGCTGGGGTAGTCGATCAGGACCTTGAAGAGGAACCGGTCGAGCTGGGCCTCGGGAAGCGGATACGTGCCTTCGTACTCGAGCGGGTTCTGCGTCGCGAGCACCATGAAGACGCGGGGAAGCGGGAACCGGTTGCCCTCGATCGTCACCTGCCGCTCCTCCATGCATTCGAGGAGGGCCGACTGTGTCTTTGCCGGGGCGCGGTTGATCTCGTCGACGAGGACGAGGTCGCAGAAGATCGGACCCTTGTGCACCTGGAACGCGCCAGTGCGGGTGTCGAACACCGTCGTTCCGAGAACATCGGAGGGCATGAGGTCGGGCGTCATCTGGATGCGCTGGAAGGAAAGGCCCATCAGCCGCGCGATCGACTTGACGGTGAGGGTTTTTGCCGTGCCGGGGACGCCCTCGAGAAGCACGTGGCCGCGGACGAGGAGGGCCGTGAGGATCAGGTCGACGACCTGGTCCTGGCCGACGATGACCTTCTGGAGCTCTTTCCGGAGATTCGAGAACACCTGCTGGACCTTCGAGAAATCAGCCATTGATGCGTAGTTCCTTTCGTATCTGCGCAAGAGTCTGCATGTGACGGAGAAGGCGCGCGTCGTTTTCTGCGTCGCCCTCGCGTTCGGTGACACGGCCGAGGCCGGTGAGGGCAGCACCGAGCTTTTCGGCAAGGTCGGGCCTGATGTTTTTCATCGCCTCGACGAGCGCAGCCGCGGGTGCGTCGGGCGGAAGGCCGAACCGCTTGAGCGCGGCGGGCAGGAAGTGGGTGATGGCGTGGCCCGCCGCAAACGAGTTGATCTGCTGGCGCCGGAGCAGTTGTCCGAGGCACGCGACGAACGAGTGCCGGGGCGGTTCCTCCGGGGGGATGGGCTTGACCGGACCGAACCGCCTGCCGATCGAGACGGCGAAGATCACCAGCGCCAGCACGAGCTGGAGCAGCGCCCAGCTGACGGCGTTCGCCTTCATCAGACTCCATAGTGACAAGTATGGAATCTTCGTTTTCACGACGGGCGTTGCGCCGCCGCCACCACGGCCGCTGCTCGAGACGACGGCCCTCAGCCGGCGCCCGGGCTCGGGGTCGAAGAAAAACAGCTGTTTCGAAGGCGAAAGACGCTCGGCGAGCCTGGTCAGCAGGACGAGATTGTCGCTCTTGCGGAGGCCCGCCGGGCCGGTGAGTTCGGTGGAGGCGGCGATGCACAGGCGGCCGCTTCCCCACCCCGTCACGAGAATCGAATCGACGCCGGGGCTCGCCGGGAGAAACGGCTTGAGGAAGGAACGGCCGGGCTGAGGCTTCCAGCCGGCGTATCCCGCGTCGAACTCGCGGGCATCGTTGAGCCAGGGATATGTCGCGAAGAGGCGCGACACCTGGGCCGCCTCCTTCGCCTCTTTCGACGTCGAGATGTCGATGCCGGCCTGGTTGATGATCGGATGGGGCTTCGAGGTGAGAATGATCAGGTTGCCGCCCCGGCCGAGCCATTCGGCAAGCTCTCGCAGAAGGGGCGACGGGAGGCGCTCGGGAGGCTCGATCATCAGCATCGTGCCGCTCTGCTCGCGCGGTGGTTCCGACGTGAGGTAGAGGGTGTACCCGAGTTCATAGAAGTAAAAATACAGGAAGGGGCAGGGCTTCACTTCGATGACGCGATTCCCGCCTCCGCCGCCGCCCTGTTTCGGGGCGCCGGTGGGATCGGGCCTGTCGACCTCGATCTGCGAGAGGCTCAGCAGGTTCACGCCCCACATCGTGAAGATGAAGAGCGAGAGAAGCAGGATCAGGTAGCCTTTCATGCGCGGGGTGACGGAGTTCATGCCGCACCACCAAGTTTGCGGAACACTTCGCGGAACGCGTCGTAGTCCGACCGCACCGGCGCCGCGAAACCGTAGAAAACTCCATCGAACCGCTTCAGGGGGTCGCGGAAGAGGTCCTGGAGCTGGCGGCGCTCGGCTAGCCTGCCGAGATACTCGCCGTTCGTGAGGCTTTCCTGGAACGCGACCACGGACCGTTCTTCGAGCAGGAGCAGGCAGGCGGTCGTGATCAGGCGCAGGGCTTCCTGGAAATCGTTCGCGGCGGCCGCCTCTTCGGCCTGGCGGAAGAGCGTATGGGCCTGCTTGCGCACCTCTGGCAGCGTGGTCATGCCGAGAAGCTGGGATGAATCGTCTTTGGAGACGCGCTGGCGCCACGTCTGCCAGATGACCCAGAGCACGATGGCGCAGGCGATCACGCACAGGACCACGATGACCCAGTACAGGACCTTGAGAAGCGACTGGACCCAGGACGAGCTGCCGGACGGTGGTTTCGGCGCCGGCGAAGGCGGCTTCACATGGGGTTTCGGCGGCGGGGGCGGCGGCTGGCGGCGCGGCGCCGGGGGCCTGCCGGTGACCTGCGTTTGTGAGGTCTGGGTCGGCCTGCCCTGGCCGGTTTGGCCGGTCGGCTGATACCTCGGCTGGGTGCGGGGTTGCGAGCCGGTACCTCCGCCGTGCATGCTCCCGGAAAAGCCCCCGCTTCCCGAACCGCCCGAGTCGCCGCCCGAGAAGCCTCCGCTACCTCCCGACCCCCCCGAGCTACCCGAGCCTCCCGAACTCCCCGAGCTACTCGAGCCGCCGGAAGAGCTTCCGGACATGGCGCTTTCGATGGGGATCGTTTCACCGATGATCGTCGAGTCATACAGGGGCGTTCCGCCATCGCCGCCATCGCCGGAACTGCACTCCCAGAGACAGCCGGACGGAACCGCGGCCACTTGTTCCGCGCGCTTCAACGCCTCTTCCATATCCTTGCGCGTCGCCCGGCCGGTGCCGGGTTTCGCCGTCGCGTCCTCCGCGAGGAGCCGGATCGTGTCACGCCACTGCAACAGCATCTGGCGGCGCCGCCGCTGGTTGGGCTCATTCCCGATCTCGTCGAGGTTGCCGATTACCCATGACACGTCGACGGGCATGACCGATTCGTCGTCGAGGAGGAACGCGTCGACGCCCTGGAACTGCCCGGCGAGTCGATGCAGCCGGTCGTCGGGCCGGGCCTCTCCCCGTGCCAGGTCGGCCACAGAGGACGAGATGTCACCCGAGACGTTTTTCAGGGTCCAGCTCGACATCGTGTCCGCGATGCCGGCGTGGGGAAACAGGAGGATCGATGTGAATGACAAATAGATTATATAATATATAAATAGCCCGCGGTTCGAGGGCGACGACGGAGAATTCATGCCTCTCTCTGCCTCAGGACGTCACCTGGGATGAGCCTGGCGACGGTGATCTGCCACCCCATCCAGAACGTGTCGATGAGCGTGTCCGAAAAGATTATAACAGCTAATAATATATATCCGGTGTTGCGGATATACAACATCTCCAGGACGTAGATCGAGCTCATGATGAGAGATGCATACAGGATCGTCATCATCCAGAGGAAGGACATGTAGAGGGTTCGCTGGAATTTCCAGCCGGCGAAGCCGTCCCGGAACAGGCCGCGAAGGGTGAAGAACACGTCGGCGTTCGCGATCAGCTGGCGAGGCATGAGGGAGCAGGTGAAGCTGTGATAGGCAAGAAAGAACAGCAGGTAGACGATGAAAAACAGGCCCGCGTCGATCGGCGGAGCGTAATACAGGAGCGCTGCCCCGGCCACGAGGGGAAGCTGGGCGATCACGTTCATCTGAAGCAGCCCGAGATACTCGACGGGGCTCATCGGGCGCTTCGCGAGGGTCTGGGAGGGGCGATCCGGGAACGCAGCCGAGAATGCCCTTCCCGTCAGCATCCATGCGAAGGGGCGGCAGAGAAAACAGATGACGAGGAAGATGACCGCCACCACGCCGTCGACCGACGAACTCGAGAACGGCACGCTCCATATCAGGCCGTGCGTCGCGAAAATCGAGAGGCAGATGAGAATCTGTGGCAGGTCGGCGAGAAGCCACGCCTTGATGATGTTTTTCCGGTTCCGTCGCCAGAGGAAAAACACCTCGTCCATGACTTCCGGCGACGAGAGCAGGGTGTCCGTCGCGATCTGGCGGGCAGGTTTCGGCTTTCCGGGCTTCTCGGACGAGACTCCTGCCCTTCGAAGCGTGGCGGCAACCTCGGCCGCCGTTTCCCTGACGCCTTCGTCGTGGTCTTTCGAGAGCGACAGGGCAACGCGAAGGGCACGCGGCTCGTGAAATCGCTCGAGCTGGGCAACCCCTTTCCGGCGTTCTGCGGGATCGGAACTCTCGATCAGCGCGAGGCAATCGGAAAACCCGTTCGTCATCGCGGGATCAGTGTTCATCTGGCTTTCCGCCTCCGGGTGCCCTGGTCAGGTCCTCGGCATCGCGGATGACGATCGTTCCGGACGCGAGGTCGCCGAGCCGCTGGTGGCGCTCCGAGAAAAGAACGGATGCCATGCCTGTCAGGAAGCAGATCGGAAGGAAATCGACGACGCGGAGGATGTTCCGCGCGAGCGATGCCGCGAAGCCGACGCGACCGCCGTCGACCGTGACGACACGGAGCCCGAGTTTGCGCTTGCCGGGCGTCTGACCGTCGTAATAGAGTTCGAAAAACGGGTAGTAGCACCAGAAAAGAAGGAAATAGACGATGATCGAGTAGGCGGCGTAGATGCCGCGGTAGCCGTAATCTCCGAAACCGATGAAAAGCGGGCTCACGTGAAGGAAGAGGCTGGCGACGACCTGATAGAAAAAATCGTAAAACTGCGCCTGGCCGCGCGAATACAGCCCCGCCATCTGGAATCGGAGCTCGATGTTTTCGGGCGTGACGACGATGAGCTGTTCAGGCATGTCCACACTATACAACGATTCTCCCTGAAACAAAAACACCTGACTGGAGAAGGGGTGTGGTATGATTTCCCGAAATTGAGAGCGTGCCGTCGACCATGGATCTTGCAACGTACCGTGAATTTCAGAAAAACCTGCTGGACCTGCTCGGCAAAGCCGCCGGCATCGCACGGGAACTCGGCTTCACCGCGCTGATCCGCGCCGCCGACGAACTGGGACGCCGCGTTCTTGCCGAACGGTTTTCCGTCGCCGTTCTCGGCGAGATCAAGCGCGGGAAATCGACCCTCATCAACGCCCTGCTGGGCGAGGATGTCCTTCCGCGCGCGGCGCTCGTCTGCACGGCGGCCCTGTGCCTGATCAGACACGCCGACGCGCCCATCGCCATCGTTCATGACCGTGACGGCGGCGCGAAGGATGTTGAACCTGGTACCCTGAAAGAATGGGTCACGCGCAAAAATCCGGCCGCCTTGCACATCGACCACGTCGAGATCGGCTGGCCACTGCCCCTCCTGCGCGACGGCGTCGTCATCATCGACACGCCCGGCGTCAACGACACCGACGAGGTGCGGCGCCGGCTCACCGAGGAGTTCATCCCGCGCGCGGACGGGGTCATCTTCGTCCTGAACGCCGGCCAGCCGCTTTCCGATTCGGAAGTGCGGTTCCTGAAGAACGGCGTCCTGAAGCACCACATCAAAAAATGCTGGTTCGTCGTCAACGGCATCGACCGCATCCCGGACGAAGAGCAACGCAAAGAAGCCGTCGACTACTGCCGCAGGAACCTCGCCGAGATTCACCCGGATATCCGCCTCTGGGGCGTTTCCGCGAAGTCCGCCCTCGAGGCCCGCCGGAACGGCGACGACGAGGCGTGGAACAAATCAGGCGTCGCGGACCTGCTCAGCGGCCTCTCGGTCGATCTCGTGGAAAGCCGGCGCGATGCCCTGTGCGAGATTCCCCTGGCCCGCTTCGAATCGATGCTGGACGACCTGGAAAAGGGCCATGCCATGCTGGCGGCGGCGCACGATCGGAGCCGGCGCGAGACGGAACAGGCCTCCGACGAGCGCGAGCAGGAGATCGAAACGCTCGAGGCCGACCGGGACCGCATTCTCACGCGGTTCGCGAACGGCGTCGAAAGCCTCATTTTCGAGACGGCCCGCGCAGAGGAGGCCGGACGGCCCCCCGCCCCGTCACCCGGTCGCAGGGCCGTGGCGGCACGATGCGCCGAAGCTCCGTCGGCGGAGCATCGGACGCTTCGCGCCGCCGTCGAGGCGATCCTGTCGAGCGACTCGCTCGACGAGGCGAAAATCGCCGCCCTGCATCAGCTCGCCCGCGATCAGGTCCTGATCGAAGCCGAGAACATCTTCGACCGGATCAGCCGTGCCATCCGGCCGCTCGCGGCCGACTGCTCGCGCGAGCTCGCGCAGCAGCTGGCCCGCTTCGACTCCCGTGTTTCGCTTGGCCGGGCGGGCGGGGCGGCGCCGCTCGTCGAGTTCAAAAAGGATTTCGAGATCGAATCGGTGTCGCTGGGCCTCGAAGCGCGGCAGTTCGTATCCGGTTTCGGCCGGCTCGCCGCGATCGCCTTCCTGCTGCAGGGAAACCTGCTGTTCGCGGCGGCCTCGTTTGGCGCCTCGCTCGCGGCGCGCCTGACGGGCGACATGACCCGCGAGGTGACGGCGAATATGGAACACCTCATCGCGGAGGGAAAAAAGAAGCTCCGGCACGAGATCGTCCGCCGTCGGGCAGAAATTTCCCAGGCCTGGAAACGCGACCTGTCGATGCGCTTCGACCAGGGATTCGCCGTCATCCGGGAAGCCGTTGATGCTTCCCGAAATCCGTCGCCTGACGAGCGAAATGCAAAACGGCTAGAAATAATACCATCTGAAATATCATCAATCAGGCGCGAGCTCGACGCGGTGAAAGCGGGGCGGACGTCATGACGCTCGCGCGCGCCATTTCCCGTCTTGCGAAAGCGTATCCGGGCATCGAGCCGGATGCCTACGAGATCACGCTCTGGGGGCGCATTACGATCGAGAACGGCGGAGACGGCGAAGGGGCTCTCGTCGTCCATCCCCGGGGTGTCGCGCTCTGCCGGCCGTCCGCCCTCCTTGACGAAGGGTTCGACCTCGATCTTGCCTACGATGATATCGCGCTGTTCTCCTGCTCGCCTGCCCGGTTCGAGCTTCGGGCAGCGCACGAGGGGCGGGTGGAGACGATCGCGTTCGTGCCCGCCCCCGAGACACAGGCCGGCTACGTCGCCGAAGCGGCGTCGAGGGTCCGCCTGCGCATGCTCGGCATCGTAGTCCGTGGCGCAACCTGGCCGGCCGTCCTCATGCCCGACTGCGGCATGGAGCAGGCCTCCGAAGCCGCGCGTGTCATGGAAGAACTGGCCCGCGCTTTTCCCGGCCACCCCGCGATCGTCTGCCGCCAGGCGGCCCTGATGAACGCGGCAGGGAACCCGTCAGAAGCAATCGATCTGATCGCCGCATCCGGGCCGACGCGGGGTGAAAACGAACAACTCATGATGATCGTCTCGATGATCTGCGCGGGCAGGACCCGACAGGCGGAAATTCTTCTGAACGAGATGAGCGGCGATATCTCGGGACTCACCCAGGCATGCGCGAGACTCGGCCTCGTCTGCCGTCTCCAGCGGCGACAGGGCCTTGGTGGTGCGTGGCTCGGCTGGCTCGAACAACTCTTCATCGCTCCTGTCCTGCGCGACTGTTGCATCAGGCCGGAATGGCCCGCCGTGCGGAAAGCGCTGCTCTCACCCGGCGTGCAGTCGCTCGAGCTCGTTGCCGCGCTGTTCGACGACGACCGCGACGCGGCCGTCAACCTGCTCGATTCGGCCCGCCGAGAAACATGGTTCGACCCGCTGATCTCGATGCTGGCCGAAGCCGCCTGTTTCGCCCTCGACGGGGATTTTGCCACCGCGTTCCTCCGTCTCTGGCCTGCCCGGGGCCGGACGGCGGCGATGCCCCTGATGTGCCTCGCATCGGCGAGCGGAAACGAGGTGAAGCTTCTTGAATGGCTCGACTCCCCCGCGTGTGCCGATTTCGACCTCACGCCTGACGAGCGGGGCGTTTTCGCCCATCTCTTCTGGCGGACCGGAAAAACCGGGAAAGCCGCGGCCCTGCTCGAGGGGATCACCCCCGAAGAGCGCACGGTCATGCATCAGGACGTCCTGCGCCGTCTTGCCATCATCGAATCGCACATCGACGGGAGGCCCTCCCGCGAAAGGCCGGAACACTGCCTCGAGTTGCTGACCGGAGGGGGCGACGATGCCTGCCACCCTGAAGCACCCCGGTTCGCGGCGGAACTTCGGCTCATCCTTGCCGAAAAGGAGGCCGCCGTCGAGCATTATCGAGACGCCCGCGCGGAGCTGATCCGGGCATCGACGCTGATCGAAGACGTGGCGACCGATCCCCTTCGGTTCCGGCTCGACGAGCTGAGAAACAGGATTCCGGCCGCTCTGTCGTGCCTCAGCTGGGCGGGCATTTCCGCCATCGTCGGAAAATCGCTCCAGGTCGTGCCCGATGAGCGGCGTGCCGCCCTCGCCGAAGTCTGGAACAGCATCGTGGCGACGGCCGGAAATCCGCTTACCATCGCTTTCATGGGCGAGTTCAATGCGGGGAAATCCTCGATCGTCAATGCCCTGCTCCAGCGTCCTCTCCTGCCGACCGGCGTCCTCCCCACGACACGTATCCCGTGCGCGGTCGAGTATGCCGATATCGAGTCCCTGATCGGCGTCAGGGAGGGCGGCATCGTGACCCCGCGTCCCCTGGATGACCTCCGCACGCTTCTCGCGGAATCGCATGACGGAGCCGACGCGCGGCTTTCCGGGTTCGAACGGATGCTCCTCTTCGTGCGCCTGCCGACGATCACTCATCTCCGTATCCTCGACCTGCCCGGGCTGAACGCCCGCCTGGTGCGGCACCAGACCTGTTCCGAAACCGCGATCGGCGAGGCTGACATCGTCGTCTGGATCGACAACGCGACGCAGTTCGCGGCGGCCTCGAACGCCGTTTCCCGGACGCGCCTCGCAAAGCCATGGCAGTCGCTGATTCTCGTGCTGAACCGTGTCGACGAGATCGATCCGGCGGAGCGGAGCGACGTGATTTCCGGCTGGCTGCAGCATCTCGGCGATACGAACGACCACCGGCTCTTCATCACCGCCTGCCCGCCCGACCCCTCGAGCACCGAAGGGATCAGGGAATTTTTGGTGTGGCTTTCCGCCATGAACGCCTCCGCGCCGCAGATGATCGCCGGATACCGGAAGAGGCGCCTCCTGGAGTTCCTCAAACAGCTCCAGGACGACGTCGACACCTCGCATCTCCTCGCCGGCCAGGAACTTCCGGACGAACACCCGGAGCCGCCGCAGCCGTTCCGGATCGGCGACGCCACGGTGCGCGATCTCGTCAGCCGCCTCCATCGCCGGATCGAAGAGTGGAAGCGGTTTGGAATGCCGATGTCTGCCTTTCCCGAAACGGTGGAAACGCTGGCAGGCGAAACGCTGAAAATCGATCTTGCCGGCAGCCTTGCCCTGGTCCGCCTCACCGGGGAGATCATCAGCGGCGGCGTGCCGGACTTCCGGCTCGTCAGGAGCATCTGCGACGGGATCGCCCGAGAGGCGTCCGCCCAGCGCAGGAGAAGGTTCGGCCGTGAACGCGCGGAACGCCGGCAGACGCTCGCGATGGCCCGTTCCGAGCAGGCCGTAAGGCGGATGCTGTTTTCCACACCGCTTCTGGAGACCATGCGCGGCCTCACGGATGACCGGATCGACGATCTCCCCTGGGTGAAAAAGAGTATGTAACCTTGAGCCCCGGGGCGGGAAGATATATCATGAAAATCACCACCAGGAGGCTGAGTATGATCAGGAACCATGGTTCTCTGCTCCTGATATCCTGCGTCGTTCTCGTCTGCAGCATGATGTCGGCGCATCTTCATGCCGAAGACCCGATGGCGATCCTGCAGGACCACGCGATCACCGATTCCGATGCCGCCTCGGCCAAAACGGCGGGAAGCCGCGCTGCCACGTCGGGCGTCACAACGGAGCAGATGGAAAAAACCATATCCAGTCTCGAAGTCCTCGTGAAGCAGTACGAGGCACTGATCAAAAAGCTCGAGGGCCAGGTCGCGGGCTCCAAACAGGCGGATGGATCGAAGACCGGCACAGTCCAGGTCGGCACGAGTCTGAACATCCGCTCGGGCCCCTGGGGCAAGATCATCGGCAAGCTCGGAAACGGCAACCAGGTGCAGATCGTCGCAAAAGAAGGCGACTGGTTCAAGATCAAGCATGGCGACGGGTATGCCTACATTCATTCGTATTATGTCAGCGCCCCCGGCCACAAGGCTCACCAGGGCGTCGAACCCCCGGTTCTCGGGTCGAACCAGTCACCCGGCGGCTCCAGTTCTTCCACCTCGGGAAGCAAACCTTCCGATTCCGGTTCCAAGCCCGGCACGGGTGGATTCGGCGCAGCCCCCTGTTCACCCATGCCCGGCCGCGCCAGTTCGGAATTCGGCCCCCGGGATCTGTTCGGCCATTCGTTCCACAGCGGGATCGATCTCCCCGTTCCGAATGGCACACGGCTGAATTCGCTCGGCGCGGGCACCGTCGTGGCCTGCGGCTACGAGTCGGGCGGCGGCCGGTATGTGAAGGTGAAGTATGACAATGGCTATACTTCCTTCTACTGCCATCTCCAGAGTTACAGCGTTTCGAAAGGCCAGCGCGTCTCTGCCGGCCAGCAGATCGCCCGCTCGGACAACACCGGCCAGTGGACGACGGGCGCCCACCTCCACATGGGTATCTACGACAAGAGCGGAAAAGCGGTGAACCCGCGCTCCGTTCCCGGCATCAAACTTCCTCCAAAGTGAGAAAAGGACACATGAACAACACCCTGATCGGTTCCCTGCTCGTCGTTGCCCTCTCCCTCCCGGCGGCCGTTTCGGCTCAGGGCTTCTCCAGCGTGATGGTGAACGGATTGCAGTATGAAGCGGCGCTCGCCTCGTCGGCTGTTGCCCACAAGGACATCTGTTCGATCCCGTTCGGAACTGCGGACAACTGCGTCGGCGGAGACATGCAGGATATCGAGCACCGCACCGAAGGTGCCCCGACGGCGTTCCGGCCGGTGGCGGATGGCTCGTTCTGGGTTCTCGATACCGTCAATCAGAAACTGAAGCATTTCGCCCGGGATGGAAAACTCCTCCAGGCCATGACCTTCCCCGGAAGCAGCGCGAGGTATTTCGTTCACATGACCGACATGGCCGTGAACCCCAAGGGCGGCTTTTACCTGTACAACGCTACCGACGGAGTCGTCGAACGTATCGACGCGAAGGGGGCCTCGATCGTCCAGATCGAAGGTCTTCCCGATTCGCGGGAAGTCGGTGTCGACAGCAAGGGAAACATGCTCGTCACGAACCCGGTCATGCAGTCCCTGCTCCGGTTCAACCCCGAAGGCGAGTTGATCGAGAAATACGACGGCCAGACCCACCTCTCCACCAGCGTCGGCGCAGATGACAAGCCCCTGGGCGTGAAGTTCGATGATCGGAATGCAGAACTGGTCAGAGCCGAGACGGCGTCGCCCGTCGTGGAAATCACGCTCGCGAAGTTCCCGCTCGATCTCCCGATGGAACGCAAGGCCCACTACGTTTCGGCGAAGCTGATCGGCGCAGATGCGAAGAACCAGGTCTACCTCGAACTCGTCGCGTGTGACGAGAACGGCGTCGTTCACCGGCATCGCGTTCTGCGGCTGGCCGGCGACGGCAAGGTGCTTGCCCAGGCCGACCTGCTGATGATCCCCTTCCTCGCCCCCGACATGGTCCGCCACCTGACGGTCGCCCCGGACGGTACCCTGTTCGGCTTCCGAAGCGACGGCAAGTCCTGGATCCCGATCTCCTACGACCTGCCGTGACGGCCCCGTGACATGCGTGCAACCGCTCCCGTGATGATCGCGCGGGAGGCGGTTGCATTTTTGAAAACAAATCCTCAGGATCTTCGTAGTATGAAACATACCATCCCGTATCGAGGTGTCGAATGAAGAAGCAGAGTATTGCACTTCTCTCAGCTGTGTTCGTCGTCCTTTCGGTGCTCGCGTTCGGCGAGACGCCTTTCACCGGAACGAATGTCGAGGTCGAAAACGACGCAAGCATCGTGGTGATCGACGGCCAGGTGGTTCCCGCGAACGCCGGATCCGGGGGTGGGAGTTCCTCGAAAAGCTACACCGTCAAATCGGGCGATTCCCTCTATGCGATTGCCGAACGTCTCCTGGGGGACGGCGACCGATACATGGAGCTCGTCGATATAAATTCTGAGCGCTATCCTTCCCTGAAAAAGAATCCCAGCCTGATCTACGCGGGCTGGACGCTCAAACTTCCGGGAGATGCGCAGACCAGTTCGAGTTCTTCGGAAACGATGACCGGCACCGTCGCCGTCAACCCGAGTCTCAACATCCGCAACGGCCCCTGGGGCCGTATCATCGGCTCGCTCCACGACGGCGACAAGGTTGCGATCGTCGGCACGAGCGGCGACTGGTACAAGATCAAGGTCGGCTCGGGCTACGGATACGTCCACGCCAACTACGTCTCGACGCCCAAGAAAGCGGCCGGCAATACGCCCGTCGATGGCGGCTCGTCCGCTGTTTCCACGCCTTCGGCCGGCGGCTCGTTCGGGGCCGCCCCCTGTTCGCCGATGCCCTCGCGGGTCTCGTCCGAATACGGCCCTCGCGACCTTTTTGGACATGACTTTCACAATGGAATCGATCTCCCCGTTTGCAACGGAACGCGCCTGAACGCGCTTGGCAACGGTGTCGTGACGGCCGCCGGCTATGAATCGGGCGGTGGACGATTCGTGAAGGTTCGCTACGACAACGGCTACGAATCCTTCATGTGCCATCTACAGGGCTACTCCGTCTCGGTCGGCCAGCGGGTCAGCTGCGGCCAGGAAATCGCCCGTTCCGACAATACCGGCCAATGGACCACCGGGCCCCATCTCCATCTCGGAATCAAGAAAAACGGCTCGTATGTGAATCCCAGAAGCGTTCCCGGACTTCCCCTTCCGCCTCGCTGAAGAAAATGGAATCTCGCAGCCGGCCCGTCAGAAATCCTCTGGCGGGTCGGTTCATTTTTTGTGCCGTATATTCGTATTGCCTTGGGGATGGAAAGTGTATACTGTCATGAGCCTCCGTATGTGTCGTATGAGGAAAAACATGTGAAACGGATCGGAGAGGATCCGTCATTGTGGGAAGGATGTCCGGCATGAGCCTCGAAGAGAAAGTCGTTTTCATCATTTCGCGGAACATCGAGAAGAAGAAAAAAGATGCCGTGTCGCTATCCAGCGATCTCGTTGTCGATCTCGGAGCCGATTCGCTCGCGGTGATCATGATCATCCAGGCGCTCGAGGACGAGTTTGGCATCTCGATCGACGATGAGGATTTCAAGAAGATCAGGACGGTCCGCGACATCGTGGACAACCTGAAAATCAGGTATCCTGCGCTCCTGGAAGAGCAATGAACCCCCCCGATTTCTACCGACGGTTCGAACTCGACGACAGCATCGTACGTGAGACGGGGTTCAATCCCTACTACTGCAGCATGCAGAGCGGCCTTTCAGATCCGGTTCGTATCGAGGGTCGCGACTTCGTCGATCTCGCCTCGAACAATTATCTCGGCCTGGCCGCAGATTCACGGGTCACCAGCGCCATCACCGAAGCGGTTGAACAATACGGGGCGTCGATGTGCGGAACCCCGATCGCCACCGGATGTCATGAGTTGTACCGAAGTCTCGAGCGGAAGCTTGCGGCGTTTCTCGGCCTCGAGGATGCCGTCATCCTTCCTTCCGCCTACCAGGCGAACAATGCCGTCTTCGGCGTCGTCGCCGGGAAAGAGGATGTCATCTTCATCGATCACTTCGCCCACTCGTCGCTCGTCCAGGGTGCCCGCGCCGCCGGTTGCAGGATCCGCCCGTTCCTTCACAACGATCCCGACCATCTGCGGTCGATCCTGGGAAAACTGAAGGATGCCCGACAGGCGTTCGTCGTCACGGAGTCGGTCTTTTCGACCGAGGGCAGCATCGCGCCGTTCCGAGAAATTATAGATATATGTATTGAATATCGGGCGATTCCCGTCGTCGACGATTCGCACGGGATCGGCGTCATCGGCAGCCGGGGGCACGGGGTTCTCGACCATTTCGATATTGGGGGCTTCACCGGCATCTACACCGCCTCTCTCGGCAAGGCGCTTGCGAATGCGGGCGGCGTCATCGCCGGCAGAAAGGTCCTGATCGATCATCTCCGGTATTACTGCCCCCATCTCATCTATTCCACGGCCGTCACTCCTGGCACGCTTGCAGGCGTGGATGCGGTGCTCGGAATCGTCGAATCCGAGTTTGCCCGCATCGGCGCCAGGATGCGCGAAAACCGTCACCGCATCAGGCATGCCCTGATCTCGGCCGGCTTCGCCGTCATTCCCGGCGATGCACCCATCAATGCGATCGAGGCGGGAACCTCGGTTCACACGATACGCCTGGCGAAGGCATTTTTCGCGGAACGGATCCTCACGACGCCGTTCATCCACCCATCGGTTCCCCCCGACGACGGGCGCCTCCGCCTCATTGCCGGGGCGCATCTGTGCGAGGAGTCTCTCCACACCGTGCAGGAAGCGATTCCCCGCATTGCCCGGCAGTGTTTCGCTGACGCCGGCTGAGACGTGAAGACGATGAAGCGACGCGTCGTCGTGACCGGCATCGGCCCGGTCACATCCATCGGCATCGGAAAACGCGACTTCTTCGACCGTCTTCTTGCATGCAAACCGCAGGTGAAGGAAATCCCCGCCCCCTATGAGGCCAGGTGTCGGTTCCGGTCACGGTTTTACGCGCCATTTCCGGAGTTTCGCCTGTCCGACTTCGTCGAGACGAAATACGAGAACGTGATGGAAAAGACGTCTCAACTCGCCGTTGCGGCCACCCATCTCGCGCGCCGTGACGCCGGGTTGGAGAATGTCGAACGGGCCTCCGTCATTCTCGGGGTCGGCATCAGCACCCTGAAAACCGCGTTTCAGTCGCACCTGGCGCATATTGGCGACCATGCCGGGGCGCGATTCAACCGCATGATCATCCCCATGATGATGACGAACGCCAGGCGGCCGCCTGGGTCTCGATCCTGTTCGGCATCAAGGGCCCCGCCTGGACCCTCAACGCCGCCTGCGCCTCGGGAACCTGCGCGATCGGCGAGGCCTGGCGCAAAATCGCCGGCGGGGACTGCGACACGGCCATCGCCGGGGGCGTCGAATGTCTCGAGGATCCCTCCGGTTCGACCATGCGGGGGTTCGATGCCCTGGGCGCCCTCACGGCGTCGCCCGACGGCATCCCGCGGCCCTTCTCGACGGAACGATCGGGTTTCCTGTTCAGCGAAGGTGGCGGCTGCGTCCTCGTGCTGGAAGAGTTCGAGCATGCCTGCCGCCGCGGTGCCCGGGTCTACGCGGAAATCGCCGGGTACGTGATGAATAGCGATGCGCATAATATAGTCCAGATGGAGGTGTCCGGGGTCGCGATCGATGCCCTTCTTGGTGACCTGCTGGGTGGACGCCGCCCGGATTATTTCAACGCTCACGGGACCGGAACGCCCCTGAACGACCAGATCGAGGCCGCCGCGATACGGCGCCTGTTCGGCGATGCCGCGCATCAGCCGCTGATCAACTCGACCAAGGGACTCATCGGCCACACCATCGGGGCGAGCGGAGCCATCGAGGCCGCCGTGGCGGCCCTCTCCATCCACCAAGGGATAATCCACGGCAACATCCTCGGCGAGCCGATGCCGGATCTCAACCTGGTGAAAGAAACGGTCGAAAGTCCGATCGAGTCGGCCGTCTCGGTATCGTTCGGATTCGGAGGGCACAATGCGGCCCTCTTCCTGACGAAGCCGGATGCCATTGACTGCCGTATGCCGAATCCAGTTTCGAGTTCCCGCTCGTGCTGAGCCTGTCGAGCCACGAGAGGTTCTCGCCCTTCGACAAGCTCAGGGCGAACGGGGGAATCATTTTTCAGGAATCAACTGGGAAGATCTGACG
Source organism: uncultured bacterium (assembly GCA_964389325.1). Lineage (GTDB taxonomy): Bacteria > Muiribacteriota > Ozemobacteria > Ozemobacterales > Ozemobacteraceae > MWAR01. The sequence continues at coordinate 70,004 of CAYMEN010000023.1, forward strand.
GGGGGCTCATGAATTTCGGGAAGATCAAAATATTTATATTTGCATATATTAAAACGATGCGCTTGTATTACGCGTTCATCACCGGCATCGCCGGCTGGCTGGGGGTGTCGTTCTACTACGACGTCCGCGCCCGCACGCAGGGGACGGCGATGTCCGAGAGCGACTACTGGTGCGAAGGCATGATCCTCGTCATGCTGTTCGCGAGCTGGGGCATCAACCAGGTGGTGAACGACTGGCTCGGCCTCGACGAAGACCGGATCAACGCGCCGAACCGGCCGATGGTCACGGGCGAACTCAACCCGAAATGGGCGCTCCGCGTTTCCGCCGTTCTCATGGGCTTCACCATCGTGATTTCCTACGTTCTCAACCCGCTTTCAATCGTGCCCGTCGTTGTGGGACTCGTTCTGAACGTCGTGTACAACCACAGCAAGGCCTGGGGCCTGTGGGGCAACGTCATCTTCGGCTTGATGATCTCAAACTGCACGCTCTACGGCTTCCTCGCCTCCGGCCCGACGCCGACCCCGCTTGTGACCTCGAACCGCCTCTGCGCTTTGTTCCTTGTCGCCCTCATGAACGGCCTTATGACGTATTACACGTATTTCAAGGACTATAAGGGCGACCGGGCGGCCGGCAAGAAAACCTTCATCGTCCGATACGGTCTCGACATAGCCCGCAAAGTCGGTATCGTCGGTGCCTTCCTCCCCACGGTCGCGTTCTTCTTCTTCCGGTATATGGACTGGATGCCGTTTCCATACACCGAGTATTTCATCTACTGCGGTACCATGACGGTCTTCCTCCAGATCTGGACGGCGGTCAGGTTCTACCGGTATCCGATCGGCCCGAAGGCGTTCTTCTCCAACGCCACGAACTTCCGCGCCTGCGCCTGCGGCCAGGTGGCGCTCATCTCGATCTTCAACGGCATCCTGGCGCTGTATCTGTTCAGCATCACCTACGTCTTCATCGGGTTCCTGTTCGGCCTGCAGGACGACGTGAAAGGCTGAGACGCCAATGTTCGAACCCCTCCGGCTGAAGCGCATCACCCTGCCCCACCGCATCGTGCGCGCGGCGACCTACGACAACATGGCGACCCCCGACGGCTTCCCGACCGACCTGCAGGCCTCGCTGTTCGCCGATCTCGCCCGCGGAGACGCCGGCGCTATCATCACCGGATTCACCGCCGTCTCACGCCAGGGCCGGGCCCTGCAGGCGCGCCAGCCGGCCATCGACGCCGACGACAAGATCGGGCCGTGGGCCCGCGTGGTCGCACGCGTCCGGGAGGCGAATCCCGCGACGAAGATGATCCTTCAGATCGCGCACACCGGTCGTCAGACCGGCTCCGCTTCAACCGGACGCCCGGTTGTGGGCGCCGGCCCCGTCAGGTGCCAGTATTTCCTTTCCCCCGTTCGCACGCTCACCGAGGCCGAAGTTCGGAAAAGAGTCGCCGAGTTCGTGCGTGCCGCCGTACGTGCCGAAAAAGCCGGATTCGACGGCATCCAGGTCCACGCCGCCCACGGCTACCTCATCCACCAGTTTCTCTCACCCCACACCAACCGCCGGAAAGACCGGTACGGCGCCGACCATCTCCTGTTTCTCGAGGAGATCATCGCGGGAATCCGAGAGCGAAGCCCGATCCCCATTTTCCTCAAGTTGAGCGGCTCCGAAGACCGCTCGCCCGGCATCACCCTCGACCTGATGAAATCCTACGTCCGCCGCATCGACCGGTGGGAGGTCGACGCGATCGAGGTCAGTTACGGCACGATGGAGATCGCCTTCAACATCATCCGGGGTGGCCATCCCGCCGACGTCGTCCTCCGCCACAACCGCCTTTTCACCCGCTTCGGCAGCCTCTTCTGCCGCGCCTTCAAGCGGTTCGCCTATCCCTGGTACAAAAAACGGTTCATTTCCTATGCCGATCTCTATAATCTCCAAAACGCCGTCGGCCTGAAATCCGTGTCGCGAACGCCGATCCTCCTGACGGGCGGTGTCCGGTCGGGCCGGCAGATCGCCCGCGTTCTCGGGGAACACCGCCTCGACGGCGTCACGATGTGCAGGCCCTTCGTCTGCGAGCCCGACATCGTGGCGAAACTCCGCAGGAACCCGGACTACACGTCGCGGTGCGTGAACTGCAACCTCTGCACCGTCATGTCCGACAGTCCATACCCGATGCGATGTTACCTGGGAGACTACGGGGCATGTCTCTCATAGAGTATCTCGCGTCCTTCTGCCGGAAGACCGCCGACAGGTTCTTTCCGATCGTCTGGCTTGCGCTGGCGGCGACGTTCCTGATCATGGGCCCCTCCGTCTTCCCCCTGAAGATCAACAACACCCTCGCGACCCTGCTCGAGGAGAACACCCCGCAGGAAAAAAACGACCGTTCCATCAAGGAGACGTTCGGAGATCTCGACGAAATAACGATTCTCGTGTATCACCACCCCGATCTGTTCCGTCGTGATAACCTCGTCCTTGTCCGCGAAATAACGGAAAAACTCGCGGCCATCGATGGCATCCGCAACTGCTTCTCCCTCTCCAGCACCCCGTTCTTCCGGAACAGGAAGGAAAACGGCCAGTCGGTCATCGAATCCGCCCCGCTTCTCGACGCTCTGCCGGCGACCGACGACGGCCTGGCACGGCTGAAAAAGGATGCTCTCGGGAACCGGTTGTTCGTCAACAACATCATCTCCCCCGACGGCTGCACGGCGGCGTTCAACATCATCTTCGAGACCGATGTGGAACCGTTCCGCAAGGAAACGATCATCCGCGAAGTCCGCGGCCTCATGCGCGAACGACAGGCCTCCTGCCCGAAAGGCGGCATCTTCCAGCTTACCGGCATGCACTCCTTCATGGAAATCACCGGGCGCACCATGCAGATCGACGTCGAGGTGTTTTCCATCATCTCGCTGCTGGTGCTGTTCTTCGCCCTGCTCGCCATCTTCCGCAATGTCCGGATGGCGGTCGTGGGCCTTGCGTCGGCGCTCGTCTCGAACGGCCTCCTCTTCGTGACCCTTCATCTGCTCGGGCGCAACCTGTCGATCTCGACGACCCCCGTTCCCGCGATCACGATGGGGCTGGCGCTCGCCTATTCCCTGCACTTTCTCGTGGCGAAACACGAGGGAACGATCCAAAATCCGGAAGAGGCGCAGGAGATGTTCGTCGGGGCGTTCTTCTCGGCCATGACCTCGATCATTGGTTTTCTTTCGCTCTGTCTGAACTCGATCCCGACCCTTCAGGATTTCGGCCTCTACGCGGCTCTCGGCACTTTCTTCGCCGGCTGGACGGCCCTCTTCGTGACCTATCCGCTCCTCAAACTGATCAGGCACCGCCCCCATCCGAAGTTCGCCCGCCGATTCAAATTTCTGCTGAGGTTCGCAACGGCGCGGTTCAGACCGCTTATCCTGGCCATTGGCGTCGTGTTCCTGTTCTCGGGAATCCTGATCGCGAGGATGGAAGTCCAGACCGACTATTATCAATACTATATGAAATCCTCGCCCATGACCCGGGCCGTCGATTTCGTGAACCGGACCGTCGGCGGCCAATACCCCATCGTCGTCGAACTCTCGGTGCCCGAGACCGACGGCGCGGGCTCCGCGCGGATTCTCAGCTTTCTCGAGACGTTCAAGGCGTCGATCGAAAAGGTGAAGGGCGTCGACAAGGTGATCACCTGGCTCGACCTGCTGAATGAAGGGTACGGCGCGTTCGCCGACAGGCCCGAGCCTCGCTGGTATGAAGACCGGAAGACGGTCGCCCAGATCGGCATGGTCGTCCACGATGCGAATCCCGATCTGAACCGGTATTACGTCAACGATGCCGTGAACAAAACCCTGATCTTCGTCAGGACGAGCCACATCAACTCCGCGAGTTTCGTCGCGATCCACAAGGGGATTCTCGGGTTTCTCGAGCGGGAATGCCCATCCGAAGCGACATACAAGGTCGGAGGAACGTATCTTCGCTGCGTCAACTCGGCGGACGACATGGCCGTTTCCCAGTTCGAAGGGACGTTCTGGGAAATCATCGTCCTGTTTTCCGCCGCGTTCTTCATCATTCGCTCCGTGCGGCTCACCGTCATCGCGTTCCTTGCCAATCTTCTGCCCATCTTCGGCGTGTACGGCCTCATGAGCATCCTCGGCGAGTCGCTGAACATGGGTACCACCATGGTCGCCGCCGTGGCGCTGGGCATCGGGATCGACGACACCATCCATTTCGTCGTGAGATATATCAATGCATATAACAGGATCCGGCATGTCGTGAAAAGCACGCGCACCGTCATCTCCTCGGCGGGCGTTTCGATGTTCCTGGCCGCGTCGATGATCGCGCTTTCCTTCCTGACGCTGTCCTTCAGCACCATCAAGCCCATCTACCAGCTCGGCGTCTACACGGTCGTGACGATGGCCCTCTGCTTCGCCGCGAACATGCTTCTCGTGCCGGTGCTGATCACCCTCCGCTTTCCCTGGAACCCGCGGCATCGCGAAAGGAAAAAATACGCGCGTCTCGATGAGTCGATTCCCCTCGAAGGAGAGACCAGGCGATGAACGTGCTCATCACCGGCGGTGCCGGTTTCATCGGAAGTCACCTCGTCAGGATGTTCTGCCGGGCCGGGCATCGCGTTTCCGCCATCGTGCGGGCATCATCGTCGCGAACATTCATCGGCCGGTATGACGTGAAGATCATCGAAGGCGATCTGCGGGAGCGGGCGTTCACGGCGCCGGCAGTCGGTGGTTTCGACCTGGTCGTTCACGCCGCCGCGAAAGCGACGGATTGGGGCGGGTATTCCACGTTTTTCGAAGCGAATGTCGAAGCGGCCATGAACCTGATCGAGTCGATCGATGCGAAAACGCGCATGATCTTTCTCAGCAGCATCGCCGTCATGGGCGAAGAAGACTGCCCCAGGGCCAAGGACGAAAACGAGCCGTACAACCCCGTCTGCCCCTACCCGTTCGAGTCGCTTCTCCCATCGGGGATGAACCATTACCGGCTCACCAAGACCCTCGCCGAGCAGATGCTGCGCCAGAAAGCGGCTCTTCGCGGCATCGATCTCACGGTTCTGCGGCCGGTTTGGGTGTTCGGCCCGCGCGAGTCCCATGCCGGGCCATACGAATACTGCCGCTCGGTGCAGGACGGACTGCCGGCCCTTCCCGGCTTGAAGACGAACCGGTTCCACGTCGTCTATGTCGAAGACCTGGCCCGCATGGTTCTGCGCGTGGCCGAACGACAACAGGCAGGCGTTCACGTCTACAACGCCGGGCCGCCCGACGCGCCGCTGATGGATGCATACTGGAACCTCTTCTGCCGTGCGATGGGCCGGCGCAAACCGATGACGTTCCCCCCGTCATTGCTGTATCCTCTGGCTATGCTGCTTGAAATTCTCTGGACTCTTGTCGGAGCCGCTTCTCCTCCGCTGCTCACGCGCGCGCGACTGTATATGTTCAGCGCGAGCAACGTGACGGCGACACGTCGCATCCGGGAGACGTTCGGATTCGATGATTTCACCCCCCTGCCGCGGGCGGTCCGAAAGACGGTCCGTTGGTGGCGCATGAACGGATATCTTTCGTGAGGAGGTCGCCATGACACAGCCCAGATTCCTGACCGGATTCCCGAAAGGGGTGTTCTATATCCGCCTGATGATCCACGTCTTCTGCCGGTATGCCCTCGAGGTGGTGAAGGGGAGCCTCGCCGCGGGTGATTTCATCCGTCTGATATATCGCTTGATATTGCTGCTGAAGGTCGTGGTCCCGAAC
>CAYMEN010000024.1:0-75328 GCA_964389325.1 uncultured bacterium
CCCGTTCGTGCTGAGCCTGTCGAAGCACGAGAGGCTCTCGCCCTTCGACAGGCTCAGGGCGAACGGAGGGTTTTGGCTCGAAAAGGTGCCTTCGTTTTCTTCCCGTTTTTCGCGTCGGTTGGCGGCGTTCGGATTTTTCAAAAACGTGCCGATGTGTAACGAGATACAGCTACGTTGCGCGACGGGGAGGTTACCAAACCATGATGCCTTTTGGCCGAACAGGCAGGCGTGTGTGGCACGCACTGCTCGGCATGATTGCCGTTCTGGCGCCGGCCTGTTTCGGAATGACGGAAATCGAACTGGCCAATGTCCCGGTCAATCTCAGAAAGGCGCCTTCGACGAAATCGCCGATCATCAGACAGCTTCCTCCACGGTCCAGGGCGGTCGTGCTCGAGAGACTCGACAACTGGTACAGAGTGAAATACTGCGAACATCTCAGCGGGTACGTCCATGCCGCGCTGGTTGTGAAACCTGACACGGATCCCGGGGAGACCGGAGCGGTCGATGATCTCATTCGACAGCAGGCCACATTTGCCTTTGCGCGACGCGACTGGCCCGAGGTCGTGCGCCTGCTCGATCAGACGGCCGGTGTGGCTCGTCTCGACTCTGGAACGGGGTATATGCTGGGAATCGCCTGTCGCGAGCTGGGGAAACTCGATCGTGCCGAGGCGGCCTTTCTCGAGGGAATCGGGAGCCTCGAAAGGTCATGGAATGCAGCCTGCGTCGAACTGCATCGCCAGTTGATCGACGTGCAGCAACGCCGCAGGCGGTGGGCCAAGGTCGTGGAGACCACGAAACGGGTCACGGATCGGTTTCCCACGGCTGTCTGGGCGATAAAAGCCAGGGCGGGAGCGCATCTCTATCTCAGAAACCCTGCCGAAGCCCTCGAGGAGTATCAGGCCGTCATTGCGAAGGAGCCGGGGGATGCCGAGACGCTCGTCGGAATAGGATACGCGAAGGCGGCGCTGGGCGACGCACGCGGCGCCGAGGCCAGTTTCCGGGCCGCGATCGAAAAAGTCCCTGCGAACGAGCGGGCGTATCTCGGCCTCTCGGAACTTCAGTTGCTCGGCTGGAAGAGTACGGATGCCGAAGCGACGCTCCAGCAAGGTGTCAATGCCGTTCCAGGCTCGTCTCGGCTCAGACAGAAGCTGTCGACGGTGGTTACCATGCGACAGGCGGCAGAACGGCGGGCGATGCTTCTGGCAAAGCGTGATCAAATCGATGCGCAACAGACAGCTGCCGGCATCACCACATACAAATTCACCGTCATGTCCCGGCGGGGCTCGAAACTCTACGAAATTCGCCTCGATGATGGGAACACGGCTCTGCTGCAGACGAACCGGTCGGTCTTTTCCGGGCCGGGCATTCACGAAATTCCCCTCTCGGATGGTGGCGAGGTTCAGCCGCGCCTCCTGTCGAAGCACAGGAACATTCCGGCGAACACCCGGCTGCTGAAGGAACTGACGGATGCCCAGGCCGTTCGGTATCGGCAGAACGTTCTCGAGCTTCATGCCGTGAATCAGGCTCTCGAGCAAACCTCCTCCGGAGCGGATATCTCGGCCTCGTAACACGGTCCCGCCCTTTTCCCATTTGCTTTTTCCATACCGGTCGATTTATCATCGGGGGGCACGACCGGGTGATCGAAGCTCCTGGCATCGACGGGAATGGTTGCGATGCTTCTTTGCACGCCTGGTCGCGTGAAACAGCCGGTTCATCCGGTGCGACATGCGGCAAGGAGAATAGAGAAACGTGCGCAAGAAGCGTCCGGTGTCAGCAGTCCGAACCCTGGCCCACTGGCTCGTATGCCTGGGCCTGATCGCAGGAATTTCAATTCCGGTTTTCGCGGCCGACCCTGAGTTCGAATCCGTGGCCCTGCTTTACGAGCCTGAAACGGTTGTCACGGCCACACGGCTGCCCGAGCCCGCGATCGAGTCGCCGGCGATCATGTCGGTGTTCACCTCCCAGCAGATCCGCTCGCTCGGCGTCGACACCCTTCCCGAGCTGCTCCAGTTCGTTCCGGGCTTCAACCCGTGGAAGTCCATCGCCGGCGACTGGTGGCCGGGCCCCCGCGGCATCCTTGACTCGAACCGCAGCTTCATGGTCATGATCGACGGGATCAGCATCAACAACCAGTTCCTCGGCTCCCCCTACTGGACGTGGGACCTGCTCGACCTCTCCCGCTTCTCGCGCATCGAGATCATGCGCGGCCCCGGTTCGGCGCTCTACGGCTCGAATGCCTTCCTGGCCGTCATCAACTGCATCACCGACGACCGGCCGGCCGGCTCGGGCTACCTGAAAACGACCCTCGGCTCGTTCGAGCGGCGCGGGATCGCCCTGGGAAGGGTGTTCAAAGCAGGGAAGACGACGATCGATCTGAACGTGTCGGGAGAAGGGTCCGACGGCCAGGACCGGTTCGTCGCCGTCGACGGGTACGGCAAGAGCGGCCTCACGCACGACGCCTTCACGAAGAAGGATTTGATGCTGAAGGTCACCGACCCCCGCGGCCTCACCTTCCTCGCCCAACATGTCGAGGGGAAGCGCGAAGGGTATATCGGGTATTTTAATAATCTGAACGATAATACGTTCTTCCGCCGCTCGAACGACCTGCTGACGCTGAAATACCACCGCAGCCTGAAAAACTCGGCCGAGGTGACGGGCCGGGTCTTCTACAACCGGTTCCTCGACAGCGAGCGGGCAGAAGCCGTCAGCCCTGGCGCGCTGTTCCCGCCCACCGGCCTCGTGTATCCGCTCGGGGCGATGGAGGAAGATCACTCCCGCGACTCGGTCTGGGGAATCGACGTCCTCTACAAGGTCGCTCCGACCGGCCGCCACCATTTCAGCGTCGGCGCCGAGAAGACGTTCATCGACCTCGCGGAATCGGCGATCTACGGCTCCTACGGCACGCCTGCCGACCCGACGGCCCTGGCCTTCATCCCCGGCGCGTATCCCGAGCCCGGCCGCATGAACAACACGTCGATGTTCCTGCAGGACGACATGTCCCTCGCGAACAACCTCCGGTTCGTCGTCGGGGCGAGATACGACGACCACTCCTCCTTCGGAAGCACCTGGAACCCGCGCGCCGGCCTGATCTACCGGTTCAACTCCCGCTGGACCGGCAAACTGTTGTATGGCAAAGCCTATAGAAACCCAGACTTCCACGAGATGGCCGGAAACACCGAGCTGAAGAGCGAAAACATCAGGACGACCGAGTTCCAGCTTCTCGGCGAGCCGTTTCCCGGCTGGTTCTCGAAGATCAACCTGTTCGTCAACCAGCTGCGCGACCGCATCCAGAGCGCCGACGGCCTGAACTACGCCAACGTCGGCCGCACCGGATATGACGGCCTCGAGTTCGAAGCCCGCAAGCGGTTCGCGCGAGGCCAGGAAGTGTTCGGCAACCTCTCCACCTTCCGCCGGAGAGAGTTGTCGACCCCCATCGCGATCGCCCCCGAGCTCCCGCACAACAAGGTCAACGTGGGCTACTCGTTCCGCATGAACGACTACGAAACCTGCCTGTGGGGCACGATGACGTCGCGCCGGGCGCGGAACTGGGCCGACGTGCGCGACTCGATGCCCGGTTTTGGCCTGCTGAACCTGACCGTCAGCCGGCTCGGCTTTCCCGGCATGGCCGACCGCGTGACGCTGAGGGTGAAAAACCTTCTCAACACCTACACCGCCATGGGCCCGTTGTATATCGGTGATGGGATATTTGAAGACTTCCCCCAGCCCGGCCGCCAGATCTCCCTGGAAATGTCCTGGAACCTGTGACCGAAAGCTGACATAGCGCCATGACACGAATGCCGAACCGCCTGCCGCGCCCGTTCACGACGGCGCTGCTCGCGCTCGCGATCGCGTTCGCGGCGATGCTTCCCTGCCGGGCCGAACCTGAGATCTGGGCGTTCTTCCGGTCCGATGTCCCGCTGTATCTCGCGATCGTCCAGCAGTTGGAAACCCGCCTGAAGCGGCAGTTCGTGAGCTGCCCGGTCGAGAAGACGACCTCGAGCTTCATCGACAGCCGTTCCCCCCACATCGTCATCGCGCTCGGCGAAGCCGGGCTGAAACGGGCCCTCACCATGACCTGGAACGTGCCGATCCTGTCGGTGTTCGACGGCGATGAGGGGCATGACTCCAGGGTCGTCCCGATCGGCATTCCGCAGCCACACCAGCTCCAGGTCGGGACGCTGAAAAAACTGATTCCCGGCCTCAAAACGATCTGGTATCCCTACACCGGGGAGGAGTTCAAGCCCGCTCCGGCCCTGGAAAAAGCCGCGGAAGAGGCCAACGTGAAGCTGGTCGTGAACCGGCTCCAGGATCCCCGGTCGCTTCCCGAGGCCCTTCGGGCCCTGGATGCCCCGACCGTCGCGGCGATCCTGCCGCCAGACCCGGGGCTGATGAACGATGCGGTGACGCGGCCGATCATGCTCGCGGCGTTCCGCTCCCAGTCGGTCGTCGTCGGATTTTCCGAGGGGCTCGTGAAGAAGGGGGCTTCGTTCGCCTATGTCCTCACCCCGGAGCGGCTGGCGGCCTGGCTGGATGATGTCGTCACGAAATACGATTCCCGCTCTCCCGTCAGAAAGTTCGAAAACTGGGGCCTGATCCTGAACGCGACGATTCTCGACAAGCTTCGCCTGTCGCCCCCTGCCGACGTGCGGAACGCGGCAGCCAAGGTGTTCTGAGGAACGGGGCCGCATGTCATCGCTTCGGATCAGGATTCTGGTGGCATTCCTCGTTGCCATGGTTCTTCTCGAGGCGGGCCTGGGGCTCTGGCACTACAGGCACATGCGATGGCTGCTGGAAACGCGCTTCGAACAGTCGGCCCGGACCTTCGCGACGCAGATCGCGCGGCAGGCGGTTCCCTCCGTGTTCGCCGAAGATATGGACCAGCTTCAGGCGCTGGCGACCCAGTCGGCGGGTATTCCCTCGCTCGATTTCATCAGTTTCAGAAACGAAACGGGCGCGACGATTTTCTCGGCGATCATGCCGGCGATGACCAGGAGCGGACCGGAGATGGTTCCCCTCATCCCCAGGGATCAGGCGACCTCGTCCATGATCCTGAGCGTTCCGAGTGGCCTGATCGCCCAGGAACCGGTGTTCCTGACAAGCTTCGCACCGCAGGATGCCGGCGCCTCGTCGACCCGGTTCATCGGAAGCGTGATCCTCGGCTTCTCCCGGGGCGAAATCGAGCAGCAGTTGTTCGCCACGAAGCGCATTCTCGTCCTGTCGGGCGTCTTCTTCGCGTTCGTGGCCCTGCTGATGACGATCCTGCTCGAGCGGTGGGTGACGACGCCGCTGGTCCATCTCATCGAAAAGATTCGCGATATCGCCAAGGGCGATCTCTCGATCAGGGTGAACGTGCCCGATACGACGGGCGAGATCAACATCCTGTGTCATTCGGTCAACCAGATGGCCGACGCCCTCCAGGACCACACCTCGACGCTCGAACAGCGGGTGCAGGATCGCACCGTCCAGCTCGAGTCGGCGAACCAGGAGCTGGAGGCCTTCGCCTACTCGGTCTCGCACGATCTCCGGGCGCCCCTGCGCGGCATCGACGGCTGGAGCCTGGCCCTCCTCGAGGATTACGAGGGCAAGCTCGACGAACAGGGACAGCAGTATCTGAGCCGCGTCAGGAGCGAAACCCAGCGGATGGGCCAGCTGATCGACGAGCTGCTGCAGCTGTCGCGGGTCACCCGGTCGCCGTTCCAGCCGCGCGACGTGGACCTGGCGGCACTGGCGCATCGCATCGCGGACCGCCTGACGGAGAGCAATCCCAACCGGAAACTGACGTTTCGGATCGAGCCGGACCTGGGTGCACGGGGGGATCCCGCGCTTCTCGAAATTGCCTTAACAAATCTGTTCGAAAATGCGGTAAAATTCACGGGTCCTTGTTCGGACGCACAGATCGCATTCGGGCGCGTCGTCGTCGACGGGAAACCGGCATTCTCGGTTCGCGACAACGGGGTCGGGTTCGATATGGCGTATTATTCGAAGCTGTTCGGGGCGTTCCAGCGTCTGCACAAGGCGTCGGAGTTTCCCGGCACGGGAATCGGTCTCGCCACGGTCGCACGTATCATTCACCGCCATGGAGGAAGCATCTGGGCCACATCCGAGTTGGGCAACGGTGCCTCTTTCCAATTCACGCTTGAGGATAAAGGATGAAACAGAAAACGATTCTCCTCGTCGAAGACAACCAGAACGACATCGGTCTGACGCAGCGTGCGTTCGAAAAATGCCGGATCTACAACGATCTCATCATCAAGGAAGACGGCCAGGAGGCCCTCGATTTTCTTTTCGGCAAGGACGGCATGCCGGGCGCCGCGGACAACACCCTTCCGATGCTCGTCATGCTCGATCTGAAACTGCCGCGCATCGACGGGCTCGAGGTGCTCCGGAGAATCCGGGCGGACGTGCGCACCCATCGCATGCCCGTGGTCATCCTGACCTCATCCAAGGAAGAGGAGGACGTGGCGGCCAGTTACGACCTCGGCGCGAACAGCTACATCCGCAAGCCGGTTGATTTCCAGCAGTTCGCCCAGGCGGTCCAGAACCTCGGACTATACTGGCTGGTATTGAACGAGCCGCCGCCGAAGATCAAGAAGGGATGACCATCCTTCACTGCCTCCAGATCGAGGATTCGGAAAGCGATGCCGAGCTGATTCTCCGGCTTCTCCGCAAATCCGGGTTTGACGTCGACGGCGAGCGGGTCGAGACGGCCGAGGCGTTCAGGGCCGCCCTTCTCGCCCGGCAGTGGGACATCATCATCGCCGATTACCAGCTTCCCGCCTTTGACGCGCCGGCCGCGCTCGCGATCATCAGGGAAGCCGGCCTCGACATTCCCTGCATCGTCGTTTCGGGCATGATGGGCGAGGAGATCGCCGTCCGGATGATGAAAGAGGGGGCGGCCGACTACATCACCAAGAACAGCCTCTCCCGGCTTCCGCCGGCCGTCGAACGCGAGCTGCGCGAGGCCGAGATGCGACGCGAACGGCGCCGGGCCGTTGTCGAGCTGGCCGAGGAGCGGGAGCGTCTGCTCGTGACGCTTCGCAGCATCGGCGAAGGCGTCATCACCGCCGACGTGCACGGTCTCACGACGATGGTCAACCCTGTCGGCGAGCGCCTGATCGGCATGTCGGCCGACGAAGCCCGCGACCGGCCCGTGTCGGAGATCTTCCGTCTGCAGATGCGCGGAACCGACGCCCCCTGCTCGGACCCGGTGAAGCGGGTGCTCGAATCCGACGATGCCCGCGAGCTGAGCCGCGTGGCTCTGTTGATCGACGCGCAGGGCAATGAACTGCCGATCACCTTCACCGCCTCACCTCTCCTCGATGCCAGAAAACAGACGGTCGGTGCCGTCCTCGTGTTTCGCGACATGTCGCGCGAGCAGAAGATCCACGAGATTCTCCAGAACGCCGACAAGCTCCAGTCGATCGGCGTGCTCGCCGGCGGCATCGCCCACGATTTCAACAACCTCCTCAGCGGCATCTTCTGCAACATCGAGATGGCGAAGATGTGCTGCAAGAGCGGCGACTCGACGAAGGCTGTCGAACGGCTGGGGGCGGCGCTCGACGTGTTCTCGCGCGCCAAGGACCTGACGCGCCAGTTGCTGACCTTCGCCAAGGGCGGCAAACCCGTGCAGAGGACGATGTCGATCGAGCCGATCCTGCGCCGGTCCTCGACGTTCATGCTCAGCGGCTCGAACGTCTCGTGCGACATGCGCCTGCAGGAAGGCCTGTGGCTCTGCCACATCGACGAGAACCAGATCGCCCAGGCCGTCGACAACATCATCCTCAACGCCCGCCAGGCGATGCCGAAGGGCGGCCAGATCACCATCACCGCGGAAAACGTCCCGGCCGGCTCGCCGGGGCTGCCCGGCGTCGATCTCGGCGATACGGTCCGCGTTTCCATTCGCGACACCGGGCCGGGCATCGATCCGAAGGCGCGCGCCCGCATCTTCGACCCGTTCTTCACGACGAAATCCGCCGGCAGCGGACTGGGCCTTTCCATCGTCTTCTCGATCATGAAGCGGCACGGCGGCCTCGTCGATCTCGACTCCCAGCCCGGTGAGGGAACGGCGTTCATCCTCTACCTGCCGCGCGCTCAGTCCGAACGAAAAGCTTCGGGAAAGCGCCAGGCCGTAGTCGACATGAAATCCCCGCTGGGTCACGGGAGAATCCTTGTCATGGACGACGAGCCGTTCATGCGGGACATCTGCCGCGAACTCCTCGAGGATGGCGGCTTCGCCGTGACCTGCGCGGCGAACGGCGATGAGGCGATCGACCTGTTCCGGAGCGAGCATGAGAAGGGAAACGCGTATCTCGCGGTGGTTCTCGATCTCACCGTTCCGGGCGGCAAGGGCGGCATCGAGACGCTCGCCGAGCTTCGCGGCATCGACCCCGACGTCTGCGCCATCGCCGCGAGCGGATACTCGAACGACCCGGTCATGGCCCAGCCGTCGAAGTACGGCTTCGCGAGATGCCTGCCAAAGCCTTTTAAAATGGAGGATCTGTTCGCCGCGATCCGCCACTGCGCCGCCCTGCGCCCTTCGTGAATCGGGCGTTTGCGCCGATATCTGATCTACAGGTGTTTTCAGATATGAGGAGCGCAAACCTTGTCCGAACTGCTGGAGCAGTATCTGGCCTATTTGTCTGTGGAGAAAGGCCTCAGGCCTAAATCTCTCGAGGCATACCGCCGGGACCTGCTCGATTACCTGAAATTCCTTCAGGACAAAGGCCGCCGCCCCGACGAGCCGGGCGCGGACGGCCCCCTTGCGCTGTTCATGGCCCACCTGCACGACCGGGGGCTCCAGCCGCGCTCCGTCGCCCGCAAGGCGTCGACGCTGCGGGGGTTCTACCGGTTCCTGCGCCGGGAAAACAAGATCGCCGTCGATCCGACGCGCATTCTCGAGCCTCCCCGCGTGGGAAGGCCGCTTCCGAAAGTTCTCAGCATCGCAGAGGTCGAGGCGATGATCGCTGCCCCCGCGGCCGGCACGCCTCTCGGCCTGCGCGATCGCGCGATCCTGGACATCCTGTATGCGACCGGCATCCGTGAATCCGAGCTCATCGCGCTCGAGCTCGGAAGCATCAACCGCGAGGGCCGGTTCGTCCACGTGGTCGGAAAGGGCGGCCGCGAGCGGATCGTGCCGGTCGGCAGTTTCGCCCTTCAGGCGGTCGACGCGTATCTGCGCGATGGCCGCCACAAGCTGCTCGGCGGGAATATCACCGAGCGGACGCTGTTTCTGAACCCCTTCGGCAGCCCTCTTTCCCGGATGGGCCTGTGGAAGATCGTCCGCAAATACGCGGTGGCGGCCGGCATCCCGCGGCAGGTTTCGCCGCACGTTCTCCGCCACTCGTGCGCGACCCACATGCTCGAGGGCGGCGCCAGCATCATCGCGGTACAGGAGATGCTCGGCCACGTCGATGTCTCGACGACCCAGATCTACACGCATCTCACCGGGCAGGATCTCAAGCGGATCCACGGCGAAGCCCACCCGAGAGGCCGATGATGCGCGCCTGCACGCGGCTTCTCCTGCCGCTCTTCCTCATCGCCGCTGCCGCCGCATCGGCCGACCTCGGCCCGGCCGGAGTCCCGGCGGGCGTCGAGCCTGCTCCTTCCGTCGCCGCACCTGCGACGCCACCTGTCGCTTCTCCCGCCACAACCGCGCCCGACCGGCCGGCGCCGGTGTTTTCGAACGCCGCCAGCCCGGTTCCGGTCGTTCTGCCCGCCACGGCTTCTCCTGCTGTTCCCGTTGCTTCCGTCACCGCCGCGATCGCCGAGGTCGCGAATGACGACGGAGGAAAAATATATCAACAGTTATATACAATATACTCATATATACGTAAAACGATTTCTGACGGGGTCGGCCGTCTTGCGGCGACGCCCGTAACTGCCTCGGCGTCGGCAGAGAATATCGCATCGGCGGCGACAGAAACGATCCCGTTGGCGGCAGAGGCTGCGGCAGTGAACCCGGCCGGCGAATCCCCGGTGACGCCCGAACGCCAGGGGGTGTCGGAGACGATGCCCCCGGCGGGAACGACGGCCGTGGCGGCCGCCACGGAAGCCGCGCTCGTTCCTGTCAGCGCGGCCGCGGTCGAGCGGGTGAAGCCTGCCGAGACATTCAGGTTCAAAGCCTGGAAATCGCCCGAAACGGCGAAGGCATACTTCGCGGCCAGGGTCCCGGTGCTCGATCCGAACATGTTTCGGCCGGCGAGCTCGACGGGCCGGATCAAGCTGCCGCCGCACCATCCCCGGCTTCCGGTGTCGAGTCCGTCGACGCCGAAGATTCCGGCGGCCTCCGACCCGGCGCTGATCCCCTTCTCGACGAAGCCGACGCCCGTTCCGGCGAAGCCGCCGACGCCCGGGGAAATCGCGGTCGCGCTCCAGAGCCAGCCCGGCCTCGCCGCGCTTCCGCCATCTCCTTTCCCCGACCCGGTTTCTGACGAGGAGGATGCCGAGGAGCGCCGGATGAATATCTCGGGCACCAAGACGTTCGAAATGAAGAAGGCCGACGTGAAGGGCGATCTCGGCCACTTCTCGACGGAAAACTACGACTCGATTCCCGGCTTCCATCTCGACCAGAGCATGCACCTGGAGATCGACGGCAACATCACGAAAAGCGCGAAAGTCTCGGCGGTTCTCGACGACAAGGAAGACGAGGACCGCCGCTTCACCATCAACCTCGACGGCCCGGTCTGGGACCTCACGATGGGCGATTTCCCGCTCGGCCTCGCCGACACCGAGTTCCAGCTTTTCCGCAAGGAAGTGCGGGGCCTCATGGCACAGGGCGGCGTCACGGAAAACCTGCAGGCGATGTTCCTGTACTCCCAGTCGAAGGGTCGCGCTCGGCGCGAGCAGTTCCGCGGGGCGGGCCAGCAGCAGGAGTTTAGGCTCGCCGTGCAGCCCGTGGTGCAGAATTCCGAAAAGGTGACGATCGACGGCCGGCTCATGACGCGCGGCAGCGACTACCTCGTCGATTACGAGGACGGGGTGATCAAATTCCTGCCGCATGTGCTGCCGATCGAGGTGACGAGCTGGATCGTCATCGAATACGAGGTCAATGACAGCAAGATGGCGTTCAAACGCAACCTGTACGGCACCCGGCTGCTGTCGAAACACGGGGAAGGGCGCCGGCTCGGCCTGTCATGGCTGCGCGAGCTCGACAGCGACACGCCCAAATCCGAGACCGGCTCGTCGACGGTCCAGCCGATGCAGCACGACCTGATCGGCTTCGACGGCGACTGGCGGCTGACCGACACCCTGAGCCTCTCGGGGGAGACGGCGCTTTCGCTGTATGACCCGAACCGGCTCTCCGACACCGCCTCGTCGGACCGCACGATCGCCGACCACGCGATGCGGCTCCAACTGCGCGCCAAGACGCAGACGCTGACCGGCGACCTGGGTTTCAGACGCGTCGGGAAGGATTTCCGGATGGTCGGCCGCGAGGGCGGCGTGACCGAACTGGGTGAGCGCGGCCTTGCCAGCGACATCCTGAAGGGAAGCGGCCGCGTGACCTGGCAGGCTCGTCCGAAGCTTCAACTGTTCGCCGGCCTCGAGTCGTCGAAGACGAACCTGTCGAACGACCCGGCCGTCTCGCGCATCGAGTTCCGCGATCTGAACGGCGGCGCTGCGTATTCCTACAGGGATCGGTCGCGCGTCGAGGCCCGGTATGGGCTCCAGCTCGACGAGGAAAGCCTCCGGGGCCCGGTGACGGACCGCGACAAGGGCGTTGGCGCCGTCGTGTGGGACCACGAGTTCGGGCCGGTGTTCGCGCAGAGCAAGATCGAGCACACGACCTACGACGACGGGGTGAACACCGCGTCCGGCTCGCGCATCCTGAACGTGTCGACCAGCATCGGCAGCGACCGCGACAAGAAGCTGACCTGGACGGCGGGAGCGTCGCGCGTGACGCTCGACGACGACATCGATCTCAACGAGGAGCGGTCGGACACCCGAAACTACACCCTCGATCTCAATTACGAGCCGTCCCGGGCGCTGAACGCCCGCGGCATTCTCGAATGGCGCACCGAGGACGACCTGCTGGTCAACTCGCGTCAGACGGGGCAGATCGCCGACTCCCGCATCCGATACCAGCCGAATCGCGACTGGACGAGCCAGTTCAAATATAAGGTTGAAAATACATCAAAAGTTATACGCGATGCCTCGCTCGACCCGAGACGGTATGTCGTGCCAACCAGCCTGCCGCTGTCTGAGGATGAGAAGGACCAGGTGCTCACCCGGTTCGAGAACCCGGTGCAGAAGTCGACGTCCAACTTCACGACCTCGTGGCACGCGGGCGACAAGGTCGAAACCACGTTCGACTGGAAGCGGCGCGACCTGAAAGACCGGGCGAGCCGGCTGCTCGTTTCCCTCAACGACAGGAAATCCTACGAGGTCCGGTACACGCCCCTGCGCAAACTGAAACTGACGGGCGAATACGAGGACGGCGAGATGCGGGCGGCCGCTTCCGGAAGCCGGCTGCTCGATACGGTGCGGCGGTTCCAGGTCAGAAACGAGTTCTTCGAGGGGTATATCATCGACATGCTCTGGGAGGACCTCGACGAAGACGACATCTACGCCGATGCGAACGACAAGCGCACGACCGGCAAGGCGGTCGATTTTCAGCGGATCTTCTCGCCGCGGGCGACGCTCGAGGCGGGCGTGCAGCGCAACGTGATCCGGTCGTTCCAACCGAGCAAGGAGTGGGAGACGCGGGCCGCGTTCGTGCTCACCCCCTCGGCCCGAAACCAGCGCTACCGCCTGTTCATCACGAACAAACAGATCGACTCGGCAAAGCCCGGCACGCACCGCGAGGGCGGACTGAGTTTTTCCCAGTTCATCGGAAGCGACAGCATGGTCGAGGGCGAGGTGAAACGGGTCGAATCCACCGCCGGCCTCCTCGGAAACGGCTACGAAGGCACCGTCGCCAACGCCAAGATGATCATCTCCTTCTGACCTTCCTCAAAGCACCTTCACCACAAAGGCACCAAGACACAAAGAGTGCCGAAAGACCCTCGCACATGGACTGTAGGGGCGGGCTTGAACCCCGCCCTCCCATTCGGACCAACGAGAACCGGATGCCAAGATGTCTTTTTCCACGATGGCAGGGGCGCATCGCGATGCGCCCGGAATGGATCCGGATGGATGCCGGGATTTCCCGGAAACCGTGGTTATCACACCTTCTCCAGCGATAACAGACAATGAGAGACAAGAAAAGATAAAAAGTATTTGACAGGGTGGGGGTTTTTAAATATATTGGATTTACTGAGTGACTGATTCTTTGACAAGCGAACTGGTAGCCGCAAGGCGTATACTTTTGGACTCCGGTCGGTCCTTGAAACGGGTGTCCGAAGCGGGTTTTCTATCGTTCGGTGACGTTCGTGCCAAACCCAAGGGGAAACAATAACCCAGGTATCCCACAGGTCCTCACCGAAAGCATACGTCAGAAGGCAAAAACTTCAAGAGGGGAGGACATCCCTCACCGGATGTCCATCGTCGACCGCAGAAGAACCCTGCAGCGGGTCCGAACCGCATGAGGGGGTGGTGACCCAGGGCGGTTGATCGAGAAAAACCCTGAAGGAGAGAAGGCCACGAGAGCTGCTTCGCCCTTGGTGAGTGAAATCGTCGAGTGTTCTCGAAGCGCGCGTGATCGGGAGTAAAGCTCCAGGATAGGCCCAAGTCCAAGATGGAAGCCGGCTGTTTTCGGACAGCAAGGTGCCTGGTGGTGATGTGATCGAAGTGGGTAAGACCCTTCGGTCGGGCGGGTGGTACCGCCGGCAACACCAGGAAGGAAGCCATGAAGGACAGGTAACGATGAAGGAGCAAGGGTCTGGAAAACGGTATCCATATCGATCACGAGTCAAGCTCTGAAGGCCCCAACCCTAGGAGTGCCTGCGGGGTGGAACAAACCCGCGAGCCGTCCAAGACGGTATCTCTGTCAGGAGGTTGAGAAAGCCTGCAGATGGAGAGCGTCGGGCCTGAAAACCCGGTCGTCCCGTCCGATGGTGATGGCGCTGAAAGGGACCAAACCCAGGGAGATTCCGGCAGTCCGGCCGGTGTCGACCGATGATCAAACCTTGAAGTCGGCTGAAGCTCACAAGAGGATGTCTAACACTTGCATCTGCGGGTGTTGTGGCTGTGTCGAGGGCCTCGAGGACGTCGAAACGTCTGAGGCTTGGCGTAATCAATGCGCGTCATAGTGCAGCCATTCCAAAACTCTATAGAGCAGGGAACGACACGAAGGGATGAAGTGTGGCGGTAACGTTGCGCTTCTATTGTCGGTCTAATTGATCTCCAGTAGGGAAAGCCAGTTCGCACTGATCTCTGATGAGGTCACTCAGTCTTTTTAGCTCATTTTTCGCCCCGCGCTCCGCGCGGGGCGTTTTTGCGTCAAGAGCGTTGGAAATTTTCCCTGAAAAATGACCGGATGGTATCATGGTTGAAACCAAAGAAGAAGGTCAGGCGGCCTCAGAATGGAGAGACACCATGAATGACATCCGAACACGGTATTCCCTCGCGCAATTTCGGAGCGAGATGAGCGAACTCCTCGAACAGCTCCGGATATGTAAAACCCCTGATGAGGCCAGAACCATTCTGTTTCACTGGGTGAACCAGTGCCAGCGGCAGGCGTTTTCCCAGCCGCAGATCAAATGGAACCGGAATCTCAACGTCATTCGCGACTGCGCCCGGGCGATGCGGTCGCTGTTGAGCCCCCACGGCGAAGAGGCTTCCGGGGAAAGCCTCGCGACGGTTCTGTTCGGGATCGCTCACGATCGGTGTCCCGAAACTCTCACGCCGGCGTTTTTCGCCGAAGTCACGCATCTGCTGCGTGGCGTCTCGCTCCACCCCGAGCCCGAATCGTTCGACATGGCCAACCACTTCGAATCCCTCGAGGGCCGCGAGGCCGCGCTCGCACGCTCGGACGACCTGGACGGCCTGTGGGAGCGCGTCGAGGAACGGATGAGCCGGTATGCCGACGGTCTCGATGCCGAAGCCGTCGAGCGCCGCCGTCGTCGCCGCAGCCAGGTCCTGAGTGCTCTCGGGGCCACGGAAACGGAGTGGAACGACTGGCGCTGGCAGACCAGGAATGTCGTTTCCTCGCTTGAGGCGCTCGAACGGCTTGTCCGGCTGTCTCCCGACGAACGCCAGAGCGTCGAGCAGGCCTGTCGCAATGGCCTGCCGTTCGGCATCACGCCGTATTATCTCAGCCTGTTCGATGACGATCTCGAAGCCGGCAGGGACAAGGCCCTGCGGGCCCAGGTGATTCCCGACCTCGACCTGGTGCTGCAGACCGCGACTTCACCGGACGCCCGGAAGCGGGATTTCGACTTCATGCGCGAAGCCGACACCTCGCCCGCCGATCTGATCACGCGCCGCTACCCGGCCATCTGCATCTTCAAGCCGTTCAACACCTGTCCCCAGATTTGCTCCTACTGCCAACGCAACTGGGAGATCGACCAGGCGATGGCCCCCGGGGCCCTCGCCCCCCGCGAAAAAATCGAGGCGGCCCTCGCCTGGATTCGCGAGCATCGGTGCATCCGCGAGGTGCTCATCACCGGCGGAGATCCCCTCGCCATGGGCAACGAGACGATCGCATTCATCCTCGAACGGTTGGCCGGAATCGACCACGTCGATCTGATCCGGTTCGGGTCGCGCGTGCCCGTCACGATGCCGATGAGAATCGACGGGGAACTGGCGGCCCTGCTCGGGCGGTTCCGCGAGCCCGGCCGTCGCGAAATCTGCCTGGTGACCCACGTGGAGCACCCCTATGAGCTGACGCCCGAGGTCGTGGCCGCCGTCGACCGCGTGCGAAAACAGGGAATCGGTGTCTACAACCAACTCGTCTTCCAGTTCTTCGTTTCGCGGCGGTTCGAGAGCACCAAGCTGCGCATGCTGATGCGCCGGATCGGGATCGACCCCTATTATACGTTCGTCCCCAAGGGGAAGCAGGAAACCAGGAATTACCGCGTTCCCATCGCCCGCATCCTCCAGGAACAGCGGGAGGAAGCGCGCCTGCTGCCCGGCATCCGCCGCACGGACGAAGCCGTCTACAACCTCCCAGCGCTCGGGAAGAACCATCTGCGGGCCCAGCAGCACCGCGACTTCGTCGGTATCAGGCCCGACGGCTCACGCGTCTACGAGTTCCACCCGTGGGAAAAGAACATCATCGATCGCGGCACCTACGTCGGCGACGACGTTCCGGTGCTCACATACCTCGAACGGCTTGCCGAATGGGACGAGAATATCGACGACTATTCCGGCATCTGGTACTACTACTGAGCCGCCCGCCGAAGCGGTATCATCATCGAAATCATCAGGCGGCGGGTTCCGCGCCCGAACATCGGGGCTTGCAGTCGAAGCGCACGGTGAGCTTGTCCGCGTCGCACTCCCCGATGCCGACATCGGTCGTCGCGTCCGAAAGGTGATCGATGATGGTGTCTTCCAGTCCTCCGTCGACGAGATAGGAAAAGAACTTCGCGGCCATCGCCTCGGCCCGTTTCCCTTCGAATGTGATCGTGACCTTCTTCATGGAATCCCCCTTCGTGAAAGTGTTATTGATATATAGTGAGATATATATCTAATGGATTGGCCGATCCGTGTGCTGTCAGCGCTGTGGAGGCGGTGGGGGCGGCGGCGGGACCGACGGCCTGTTCGGCGTCACGATCTCTTCCCCATCGGTGCCGATGAAGTAGGAATTCCGGCCCTCGAGGACATCGGCGGCGCCATTCCTGAACGGATGTGCCGTCGTGAAGCGGCAGGGGATGGCAAGATCACCGGATGGATTCATATAGCCCCACAGGCCGTCCTTCTTGACCGGGATCAGCCCGTCGGAAAAGCATCTGAGCAGAACGCCCCGCCCGCTCGAACAGACATCCTCGAACTGCGGCTGGACAACCATCTTGCCCGCCGGGTCGATGAAACCCCAGAGGCCGCTCTCCGTTTTCACGGGGGCCAGTCCTTCGGCGAATTCGCCGGCCTGCCTGAAGGATGGCGGAATGACGATGCTCCCTTTCTCGTCGATATATCCATTGCTATTGCCAAGGGTGATCCGGCATCGGTTCTGGCGGAACCCCCCCGCCGAATCGGCGTCGACCAGGAAGAGATATTTTCCGTCGGGTCCGATGAAGCCTGTTTTTGCGTTTGTTTTCACGAAGGCTTTTCCTTCGGAAAAATCGTTCGCAGATACAAAACGTGGTTCGATGGTCCAGGAGCCGGATTTGTCGATGTAGCCCCAGAGCCTCCCTTTCATCACGGCAGCCGCCCCTTCAGAGAAGGGTTTGCCGCGTTCAAAGGTGGGCGGGATGACCTCGCTGCCGGTCATGTCGAAGTAGCCGGTCAGGCCTCCCCGCATGAATCCGCACATCCCGTCCCGGATGACCGTCACGCCGCCGCCGATAGAATCGGCCTCGGGGCCATTCACCACGATATCGCCGGTGCGCCGGTTCTTCAGCTTCATCATGCCCTTGCTGAGCATCGCGACCAGTTCTTCCTCCTCGGGGTCAGGCACGGGGGCCGGGGCGCCGCCGGACGTTGGGACGTTGAGGCTCTTCGCCGTCACTTCCGGGGCGGCCGGTGCGCTGTCGCTCATACCCGATGAGTCGGAAGGTGTCGATGCGGTCGGCTTCACGGGGCCCATGTCGAGTTTCATCTCCAGAGGTGGATGATGGGGGCAGGTGATGTTCGCGATGCCGTCCGTGATGGTGATGTTCAGCTCGCCGCCTCCCGGGCATGCGTATCGCTCCTTGAGAAGGCCGTCCGCACAAAGCGTCGCCTGGATATCCCCCGACAGCGTCGCCCCGGGGTGGTCCATGAAATATAGCTCCATTGCCCCCAGGAGAATCTTTTTCCGGGCCTCGCAGGCTTTCTGCCGTGCTTCGGCCGATGCCAGCCTCAGCCCGGCCGTGAGTGACCCGATGGCCGTTTCCGACCCCGGGTGTTTTTCGATCTCCCCGCGGAGGTGTGCGGCCTTTTCCGGGTCGATCCTCCCAAGCCGGGAAACGATCGCGCGGGCGTCGTTCAACCGGCCCTGCCTGGTCAGTGCCAGAGCGTATGCGTACAACGCCCGCAGATTGCCAGGTTCCTGTTTCAGAGCTGATTCGAAAAGCTCCGCGGCTTCCGCATACCGCTTCTGCCGGCCAAGCTCCGTTCCCTTCTTCAGCAACTTCTCAACCGATTCGGCAAGAGCCGGACCCGCGCCTGCCAACGTCAGGGCGAGTGCAATAGCACCTGCGAGCAGCCGGTTTTGATTCATTCCCCGCATGTGATCCTCCTGAGCGATGCGTTCTTTCCCGTGATGATACATCGCCCGAAGCGGCGGCGCGATGGGTATCGTGCGGGCGGTTGCATCCCATTCCGGCTGGGCCTATGATGAAACCTGTCAGAGAGGAGGGATCACGATGAAGCATGCCTATTCCTGCGTTGTTCTGCTGATGCTGCTTTGCGGTGTTTCACATGCGGCCGGAGCCGCCGCGCCCGAGATTTCCGGCCATGTGGCCTTCCTGCAGGAAAAGGGGCAGGACCCCGTCGCGTATCTCGCCGGGCTGTTTGAGCGGCACAAGATCGTCGTGTTTGCCGAAGCGCGGCACGACGAGACGACTCAGTATGAGTTCCTGCAGCGGGTGATGCGGCATCCGACGTTTGCCGCGCGAGTCAAGGCCGTCTTTACCGAGGTCGGCTCGCGTTCGCAGCAGGAAGCGATGGATGCCTTTCTCCAGAGTCGCGACGGCAACGATGAACCCCTCGTCAGAATCGGCCAGGCATGCACGTTCCACAAGGCAGGTTGGGCCAACGCGAACATCTACGAGTTCTGGAAAGCCCTGTGGAAGCTGAACAAGGCCCTGCCCACGCAACAGCGGATCTGGGCGTTCCTGAGCGACGTCGCTTGGGACTGGAAGGCGTTTCGGACGAAAGCCGATTACCTGGACAAAATGGTTGAGGTTGCAGACCGGGACTTCCTCATGGCGAAGCTGATCGAAGACCGCATCCGTCAGCTCGACCGCGACTGCGCCGGTGACAAGGGGCGCAAAGACCGGTATCTGGTGATCATGAACACGCGTCACGCGCTCGGGAGGGTGAAATCGGCGAAAACAGGCGCCTGGGGGAGAAATGTCGGGTATTTCCTCGAGACCGCCTTTGGCCCCGACCAGGTCTCGATCGTCCTGTATCACCAGCCCCGGCAGTCGGTCATCCAGTCCGAACCCGGCTCGATCCATCTGATCCGGGCCGGCCGCTGGGATGCGGCATTCGCAGCCAATCTGAACAAGCCGGTCGGTTTCGACCTGGCGGGCTCGCCGTTCGGGAGCGATCCCTTCGACTACACCGACTACTTCACGGCCTCGACCTACCAGGAGGCCGTCGACGGTCTCGTCTTCTGGAAGCCGCTCTCCCGGTATCTCAGTCGCCCCTGTTCCGATGGGTTTTACCGGGATCCGGCCTTCTATGCGGAAATAGAGCGCCGCGCAAAAGCCATCGAAGAGGAAAACCCCTTCGAGCGGGAAGTCGCTCAGTATGGTGTCGAGTGGCTGGTGACGGAGTTTCCGAAGATACGGCAGCAGACATATCCGTCGTCAAAGGTGGAGCCTCTGTTCCGGAAATGGCTCCGCTATTGATTCCTGGAGAAGACAAGCCAGTTTTGCGTTCCCGTTCATGCTGAGCCTGTCGAAGCACGAGAGGCTCTCGCTTCTTTCGACAAGCTCAGGGCGAACGGGAAATTTCTTTCTGCAGGACTCAAGAGAGCGTTGCCCGATGCCGGCCTGACGCGGGATCAGCGCCGGCGATCGGCCGCCAGGAGTTCGAGAACGGCGCGGGCGGTGTCGGCGGACGAGGCGGGATTCTGTCCGGTGACGAGACGGCCGTCGACGACCACGAAGGGTTTCCAGGGTTCCCCGCATTCGTAGCGGTTGCCGCTGGCGTTCTTCATCTCCTCTTCCAGACAGTAGGGCACGATCTTTGTCATGCCGGCGATCTCCTCTTCACGGGCGGAAAACCCGGTCACGCGCTTCCCTTCGAGCAGAGGGCGTCCGTCGGACAGCCTGGCCCGCACCAGGGCGCCGGGGCCGTGGCAGACGGCAGCGATGACCCTGCCGGTTTCATGCAGCTGCCGGGCAACCTTCTGCATGTCGGCTGAATCGGTCAGATCCCACATGGCCCCATGCCCGCCGACGACGAAGACCGCCGCGACGCGGTCGAGACGAACGGATCTCAGGACGACGGTTTTCAACACGGGCCGCGCACGATCGAGCGCAAGGCGCAGCTCGCGGGCCTGTTCCCCGCCGACGTTCGCCGGATCGATGGAGCGGGGATCGACGGGTGCGAATCCGCCTTCGGGGGAAGCCACGATCACCCTGTATCCGGCTTTGCGAAACGCCTGGTAGGGTGCGACGAACTCCTCGGCCCAGAAACCGGTTTCATGATCCGTTCCGGGAATATGCCCGACCCCGGTCAGGACCATGAGAACCGTGGAATGGGCCGCGTGGGCCTGCTTTGCCTCGAGCGGGGTGACCCTTGCTATCAGACAGAACATCACAACCAGAGCCAGAGCGACATACTTGTTCATTCTTGCCTCCCGTAAAAAAGATCTCTCCCGCATTATGTATCACCACCCCCGGTGGAAACA
Source organism: uncultured bacterium (assembly GCA_964389325.1). GTDB lineage: Bacteria > Muiribacteriota > Ozemobacteria > Ozemobacterales > Ozemobacteraceae > MWAR01. Next base: position 20,603 of record CAYMEN010000024.1, read on the forward strand.
CAAACTCCTCCCCCCGGCAGGGCACGCGCATCAGTTTTCACTTCCGCTGAATCACAGAGCTCGCGAAGGGCACAGAGATTCCCCGGAGGAATGAACGAATCTCTGTAAAACCTCTGTGAGCATTGTGTTCTCTGTGATTCACGTTCGTTCTTGCCGAGCATGAGCAGAAACTCATGCGCTCGCCCTGCTCCCCCAGACCGACGAAAAACATTGCCGAGAGTATTATTCCTTCGTTCGCCGTCGGCCGCAAAAACTGGCTTTTCTCAAGGTCACGAAGATGCATGAAAAACCCCCGGGGAAAACCCCGGGGGTTTAACAAGAACTGGTGGAGATTACTTGGCGGAGTTGGCTCTGAGAGCGTCGTAACTCGCCTTTGCCGCATTCATTTCGCTCGCCACCCTGGCTGCCTCTGCCTCACGGCCCTGGGCGACCATTTCGTTGTAGACCCGATAGAGTTCCTGATACTTGGCATACGCGATCTGGACTTCGGACGCATAGCTTCCGACAGCCTCGGCATCGCCGGAGATCGCGACCTGAGCCTGATCGCCGCTGACCGGGATCTCGGCGCCGCCGGCGGCATTGCCGATGGTCACGCTGCCCGTGACGGCGGTATCGCCGATCGGGTTGGAGCCGACGGGGAGGGCGATGGTGCTGTCAGCCTTGTGGCCGAACAGCTTGCCGATCATGCCGGCAACCTTCCCGCCCAGGAAGCCGCCCACCATGCCGCCGATGATCGAGCCGAACGGCGGGAAGATCGCGGAGCCGAGCATGGTGCCGAGCGTCGAACCGATGGCCTGACCGGCCACGTTGCCCCAGTTGATCTGCTTGAAGGCCTGCGCGAGGGAGAACCTGCCGTTCTTCAGATCGCCGGCGAGATAGGAGCCGAATGCACCGCCGGCCACGGAGCCGAAGGTCGGAGCGAGAGCGGAGAGGAAGCCGCCGACAACCGGAACGGCGGAGAGGAAGGGCACGAAGAAGGAGCCGGCCGCGGCACCCACGACGGAACCGGCGACCCCACCGACGAACTCGGCGGAGGCGACAACCTTGACGGCCTTCTTCAGGCTGGGCTTTTCACCGCTGATGATCTGGTTGGCAAGGTCGACGCCAACCGTGATGCCGGCCGTGACGAGAAGGTTCTTGGGGCTGAAACCGGATTTGAGACTGCTCTTGACGTTCTGGACGCCGGCGCCGGCCATGGTCTTGACCTTGCCGAACCCGGCCTTGATCTTGGAACCCAGGCCAGTATTGGGAGCTGCCTCGCCGGAAGCCTGGCCGGACTGGCCGCTCTGGGCGGAGTCACCGCTTCCCTTGGCGTCAGCGCCTTTCTTGTTGAAGACCTTCTTGAAGAAGCCGCTGATCTTGGAGCTGAGGGTCGGCTTCGCCGCCGGGGCGGCGTCGACGGTCGTGGCTCCACTCGTGGTCGGGGCGAGGGCCGCGTCAGCCTGGGCATTCGTGGAAGCGGCGCCCTGGGCCGAGGTGGTCTCGGCACTGGCCGGTGCGGCAACCGGAGCTGCAGCCGCGTCGGCCTTGGCGGGGGCGGCTGTCTGGGCGGACGGACTGCCGGAGGTGGCGGCGGTCGCGGCGGCCGCTGCGGCGCCGTCGTTTCCGAATACCATCTTGTAATACTGGCTCATCTCCATGGCGACCGGCTGGCCGTTCACATAGCGAACATTATAATTGACGGTATGTGTGCCCTGGCGGACGGAAACCCACTGTCCAGGAGTGACATTGATCTGCTGGCCGCCGACGTTCACCTTGATGCCTTCGAAGGCAGCGAAAAGAGGAGCTTCGAGAACGAAGCTGGCGACAAGAACAAGGCACATCACCTTGCTCAGCAACCTGAGAGTGCTATTCCTCATCATGTTCCGACTCCTGTTAAGCGAAAATTCCCGATACGCTGGGGCAATCAGAACAAACCCCAACCTATTCCTTGATTATTTCAAATTTAACAGGTGCGGCCGGGGTCTGGAAAATATATTTTTCAAAACACCAGCGAGAACGGGTTGTTATACTCTGCAGTATAAAATATTTTTTATTATAGAATAAGGTTTGTTCTTTTTATTTGGTGCGGTGCCGTCTTCCTCGATGTGACCTGGCCGGACTGCTTGTGCGATCCAGTGAAGGAATCCTCCTCGCAGGCGATAAGAAAGGTTGTCCCGAGGGAGGTTGCCGCTTCGGCAGTGCCCTTCACGGAGAAGTCGGAGGAAATTGTCGCTGCCGACGACTGGCATCGCGGGGCGATGAAAAACGGATGCAACAATAAGAAGCGAGCGAGGTGTTGCAATCTATCGATATTTCCAATACGGTGGTATGTGAAATTCACGCACTATACATTTCTCATGAGTGAGCCAACATGCAAACAGCCAACACGACAAATACGTTCAATGATGCCTATGTAGCCAGACTGCATACGGCATTGATGATCTTTTTGGCCCTTCTGGCGTATATGAGCTTCGGGCGAGATTTCATGAAAATCATGGCTCTCCCCGACATCGATGCCTCGGTTGCCGAAGTGCATGCCGTCGAAATGAGATATCCCAGTTGGATGAAAATGAGCAACGGATCGAGTTATAAGATTCCCGACCGGCTTGCCTTCAACATTCACGCAGGCGCGGCCATCAAGCACCGTGCCGGATCATTCCATACTCTCGTCGATGGAACCAGGTTGCGGCTGTATCGGTTGACTCCCATTGTCCTGTTCGGCATCTGCTTTGTTTTGTGGCTTCTCTCCAGCATCAACCACCCTCTGATAGGCTTCGTGGCGGATTTTCTCTACAAAGACCGCGGATTTCTCGTCTGCTATGCCTATGTCATGTATCCAATCATTCTCATTTTTTCTCTATTCATGAAATTCTGACCCCGCCGGTTTGGCAATCGAGACCCCGTTTATAAAGCGCTGCATTGCCCTGCATCCGCACTCACGATGACCAGAGATCACCCCAGAAGTTGTTAAAAGAACCTCCCCCATCGCCGCAGGGTTGGCGATGGGGGAGGTGTGCTTATTGAGAGGGTTAGAACCAGGTTTTCTGGAGGGCGGTGACGGCTTCGTCGGCGGCCTTCACGAGGGCATCGGCGGAGATGTCGCTGCCGACGCCGCCGATCATCCACTGGCGGGGGGTGAGGCAGCCCTGCTTGCAGATGCGTTCCATCTCGGTGCCGATGTTCTTGCCGCGCATGAACTCCTCGATCTGGAAGCTGATCATGTAGCCGAGCGGGTAGTCGCTCAGATACAGCGGGTAGGCCAGCATGTGCGAGTAGATGCCGAGCACGGTGCTGTCCTTGATGCCGAACACCGGCGCGTAGTAGGCGTTCCAGACGTCCTTCGCGATCGTGATGACCGCTTCCTTCAGCTGGGCGGGGGTCGCCTCGGGGTGCTCGTACAGCCAGCGCCAGACGCGCAGATCGACGAGCGCGACGCCCGAGATCTCGTAAGCCGACCAGAAGGTGTCGAGGGTGTTCCGGTGGCGGATCGACGGGTCGTCGAGTTGCATGCCGATCACGTCCATGTCGCGGCTCTGGAACAGGAACGCGAAGCACTCGGTGCAGGCGGCGTTCGGCACGTCGCCGAGCAGATAGTGGTCGGCTCCGTACAGCGAAAACACCTGTTCGACACAGTGGCCGAGCTCGTGCATCGCGGTGTTGAACCCCTGGTAGTCCATGCCGCCCTTGGGAACGCGGGTGCGCAGGTGGGAACGGTCGGTGCGCATCATCGCGGGCGTCGCGTGGCCTGCGCCGCGGGCCGGCTCGACGGCGATGCGGCCGGCGATGAACTTCGCCTTCCGCTCCTCGAAGCCCATGAACTTCAGGATGTTCGGGATGTCGCGGGCGAACGCCTGCAGGTTCGGGTATTTGTCACGGACGGTCTGGTTCAGCTCCTTCTCGGGCAACTCGCCGGCGACCTTGAAGCCGGAATACCACAAATCGAACGGGCGCAGGCCGCGGCCGATCTTCTTCGAGATCAGCTCGCCGGTGCGGGCGGCGGCGTCGGATGAGATGAGCGAGACGAGCAGCTTTTCGACCTCGGCCTCAGGAATCTGGCGCGACAGGTCGAAGCGGCGGTCGATGTAGCGCGGATACTTCGGATACAGCGGATCGACCAGGCGCTGGGCGTGGAAGTTCACCAGCATCTTTGCGTAACGGGTGTCGGGCTCGGGCGCGGCTTCGATTTGTTTGAAGCCGTTGCCGGTCTTCTCGAACACGGTGTTGGCGACGGGATCCCAGTAAACGGGCTTGTTGACGACCATCTGCGGGATCGACTGGTCGATGACCCGTTCCATCACCTTGAACAGCATCTCCTGGCCGACCAGGCCGTCGGCCTGGGCATACAGGGTCGAGAGGTGGTCGCGCAGGCCCCAGTGGCTGATCAGCTTGAGATCGTTCGCGAAAATCGTCTTCTTATCGGGGTTCAGCAGGTGGCCGGCGAAAATATTATAGTCATTGACATATGACTCGGCCTCGATCTCGGCCTCGTTGACCTTCTGGCGGATCGCCGACGGGACGCGGGCCGCATACGAATCACACAGGCGGGTGCGCGCCCACTCCTCGCGGCTCCAGGACGGGCCCTTCTCGAGCTTTTCGGCCAGCGTCGTCTGCGGGAAGTTGAGCAGGGTGATGAAGGCGATCTTCAGTCGGAACAGGTCGTCCTGCAGGTGGTTCGACGGGTCGAGCTTGGCGAAGGCCTCGTCGAGCGGCAGGCAGTCGCCGATATCGAGGTCGAGCGGCCGCTTCAGGTCGCGCGTCAGCCGGTGGAAATACCCGTTGATCGACTCGAAGTTCGCCTGGAAGCGGTCGAACGTCTCCTTCAGAACGGCCGGGTCGGCGACGAACTGGTCGAGACAGAAGGTCACGAACGCGTCGTGGGAGCCGTCCTCGGCGCGCCAGAACGGGGCCGCCTGCGCCACGCCGGCTTCGATCCGGGGGCGGTGGGTTTCCCCGTGCTTTTCGACCAGTTCGGCGACGGCGCGGGCCTGGACGTCGGCGGGGATGCCGGCCGTGTCGACGGCCGCCTGGTCCGTGGCGGCCGGTGCGGGTGTCGAAGGCTGGGCAAAAGCCGGGCAGAGAGAGAACATCATGACTGAGATCAATAACAGACGTTTCATATATTCCTCAAAATAGAAGTATTCCGGAAAAACAGATCCGGCATCCATGGTACCGCATTTCGCCAGAATGGTGTAGGGGCGGGTTTCAAACCCGCCCCTGCGGATGCAAATGATGATCTGGAAAGGGTTTCAGGGATGAAGGTCGGCGAGGGTCGCGATGTTGTCGAAGGCGGCCACGCCGAGCGAGGCCGGGAAGAGCACGTAGAGCGATCCCCCGCGCATGCAGATCATGGGCAGGGAGGTTTCGATCAGGACCTGAAACGTGTCGCCCACGAGATACCCGACGCCGCGGGTGGTCGAAACGAGAAGACCCTTGCGCGGGTGGAGGGCCACGCCGGTGATGGGGTGCGGAATGATGGCGGGAAGCGGCGTCGCCTGGCTGGTGCCCGGTGCCACCCCGTATACTCTGCGGCCGGCGGCGACGAAGACCTGCGAGTCGGTTCCGGCGACGCCGGCGATCTCACCTTCGATCTCGAGAATCTTTTCGAATCCTTTGGCAAGACCGCCTTTTTTCATCCGGTACAGCTCGTTCCTGCCGCCGGGACGCGATACGGCGATGAACAGCGCGTCGCCCGCGCCGGCAAACAACCGGCCGTAGAGCGCGGGGAGCTGGGCGATCGGCTGGAACGGAACGACCGGGAAACCGGCCGCCGCATCCGCCGTCGGGGCCGGCGCGGTGAGAAAGCCGAACTTGGTGACCGTCGAGACGATCATGGCGCCGTTGTCGAGATGGACGAAGCCGGTGAACGGCGTCGAGGTTTTCGCCCGGAACCCGTTGGCCGGGCTGACGATGCGGCGATCGTCGAAGCCGATCCAGGGCCGGCCGGCCGCGTCGACCGAGAAGCGCATCTCGGGAACGCGCAGACGGGCGTCTTCGGCGGCCGTGTGGCTCACCGGCGGCTGGACCCACCGAACGACGATCGGGCAGGAGGCCGGGATGGCGACCGTCGTGTTCAACAGGGCCTCGGTTCCGGTCTGGTCCTGGGCGGCCAGGGGAGAGAAGCCGGCGAAGGCGAGAATAAATATGGCGAATGATATATATGAGTATGTATTACTTTTCATCGGCTCCTCCGATCCACTCCATGACGGCTTTCTGCCCGGTGGTCATCTCGCTTTTCAGGGAACTCCAGAACTCCTTGCGGTCGAAGGTGCCGCCCACGGCTTTCGTCGAGTCCTCCATGAACGTGTTCAGGGCCGTGAACGCGGTGTTCGAATAGATCCGGCCGCCGTCGACGGCGAAGGACGCACGGGGCATCCCCAGCTTGCCGATCACGACGTCGACGACCTCCTTGATGACGCCGGGGGCGTTTCCACCGGCCACTTCGACCGAAACCTTGCCGAGAGCGAGCACGTTCTCGTATTTCCCGGCGATCTCGGGCGGAAGAACGTTCTCGGCAACCTTTTCGCCGAGCATCTCGGCGCCCTGGGTGGCACGCTCGGCATTGAAGCGGGCGAGCATCATCTCGAGGTCCTTGTTTTCGCCGTAATACGGTTCCTGCGGGGTTTCCGGGGTCTGGTCCCGGCCGATCACCGCCGCTTTTCCGCCGGATATCAGCTTGTCCAGTACGGGAATGTCGAGCTGGAGGCCTTCCCGGTCCTTTTCGGACAGATCGTCGCGGGTGATGGCCTGGACCCAGGTGTTCACGTATTTCGTCATCAGCGTGTCGAGATGCTGGAGCGATCCGCTCTTCCGGAGCGCGTCGATGCGGGACTTGATATCGCGCAGGGCCGAACGCGTCTGGGCGGCCGAAACGAACGGATCCGCCTGCGCCGTCACGACCGGTGCCGGCCTGGGGCGCGGGGTGGACGGCCTCAGTTGGGGCGGCAGAGGCGGAACGGCGGCTTTTTTCCGTGCCGCTTCGCGCTGCCTCTCGCGTTGCCGCTGTTCCCGGGCACGATCTTCCCGGTGATTCGCGAGCGCCCGCTCGGCAGTTGCAAGTTTGCCGCGGAGCGAGGAGTCATTCGGGGTATGGTTGAGAGCGCGTTTGTAGTATTTGACGGCATCGCGGTAATTTCCCTTGCTGTAGGCCCGGTCGGCCCGCGAACGGATTTCGGCCGCCTTCTGGACCGGGTCGACCGGTTTCGGCGTGAACCAGTTGAAAATGCCGCCGAACGGGACGCCGGTTCCCTCGCTGCCGGAGCCGCTCGAACCGGAATCGTCGTAACCGGACGACGGGTCGACGGGCTGGGGCTCTCCGGGCATCGGAACGTTGCCCGGCTGGCCGCCGATCTCGACGAGCTGGTCGTACGCGCCTGCCTTCGCTTCGCGCGCCTCACCGAGCACCAGGCCCAGAAGAAGGGCCGGAATCACCAGATACGTTCGTTTCATGCAAACCCTCCGAACGGGAAGTGAGACTGTGATATCACAGGAACGAATCCTTCCGAAAGTGGATTGCTCCCACAAAATTTTGATCGGGAACAAGAGTGCGTGGTTACGGGCCTGCTTCTCTGTGCTACCATTGTCTTCGGGTGCTGATGCGCCCGCTCATCGAGAAAGGAACCAGTGAACATGAAGATGAAGAGCGTTGTTGCCGGTGCCCTGCTGGCCGTCGTCGGCCTGATGCATCAACTTCCGGTCATGGCCGCAGTGCCGGCTCTCCCGGCAGGAGCGCGGCTGGCGCCGTTCGAAATTCCGACGATGCATGCGATGAACTCGAAGACGGCGATGGAGCGTCTCCGGAAGGGCTTTTTCGACCAGGTCTACCGCGGCTTCGGAACACGGAAAGCCGACCGGATCGGCCGCGACGAGTTGCTCGGCTTCCATTTCCTGCTCGATACCGACTGCCAGTCGCACGGCTTGCGTTCGCTCATCAAGAAGCACGAGATGGCCGGACGCCCCTCGGCCGAGGCCCTGGACCTGGCGCGCAGAGAACACGTCCAGGTGCTCCGGCAGACGTTCGCGAAGCTCGAGTCGCTCAAGAACCTGTTCGAGAACTACAAGGGCAAGGCCGAAATGCTCGAAAAGACTGGCATGCCCGATCCCGAGTCGCACTTCATCTTCACCTCGCCGAACCTGGGGGTCGCGAAGTTTTACGGCCCGATCGTGCTCGTCATCGAGGAGACGCGGCTGCGGGGGATGGATCTGAACGGCATCGCGCGTGATTCGAAATACTACTCGATCGCGCGGTTCCTGAAAAATCTTGCCGAGTTCCAGTTCCGGTCGATCCTGTCCGACTACGTCGCCGACCGCGACGAATACGTGCTGCCCTCGTATATCACCCCGGGAGACGTGAAGGGGCTGATCGTGCACGAACCGTCGCCCGTCGTGATCGCGAACCGGCTCGTCATCCCGCCTCCCGCCGTGCGGCGTGTCTACCGCAAACGCATGCGGAACGGGGCGATGACGATCGACGTTGTCGACGGCAAGGACCGGCTGATCGCCCGCCTCTCCGCGAGTCCGTCCGCTGCGGTTGTAGAACCAACGATGGAACGATCGCCCGAAAAGCTTCCCGACGATGTCGCCGAAGCATGGAAGAGCTTCGTCGAAAAAATCCGCCGCCGCCGGTAATGCGCTGAAGGAGTTGCGGCCGCTCGTGCTGAGCCTGTCGGAGCACGAACGGCATCATGCCTCACCCTTCGGCAGGCTCAGGGTGAACGGGATGTGCATGGCGGGACCGGGCGTTGGCGAGGGCCAGGCAGAACAGGCTGAAGGCGACGCTCAGCGCGTAGCCCGGCAGGGGCCCGAGACCGAAGCCGAGCTTCGCATTCGTGAGGATGAAAGCGGATGCGACGACGCTCATGAAGACGGCGGGCACCAGCGTGATCCAGAAGTTGCGGCCCAGGCGGCGCAGGTAGACGGTGCAGGCCCAGAGAGTGAAGACCGCGAGCGTCTGGTTAAGCCAGGCGAAATACCGCCAGACGACGCCGAAGTCGATCGTGCAGAGCCAGCCGCCGATCAAAAACAGCGGCAGGGAGAGCAGGATTCGGTTGAGGAACGGCTTCTGCGTCAGGCCCGTCAGTTCGGCGAGAATCAGGCGCGCAGAGCGGAACGCGGTGTCGCCCGTCGTCACCGGGAGGGCGACGACGCCCAGCAGAACGAGGATCATGCCCCAATGGCCGAGCGTGCTGCCCACGGCCCGCACGACGACGACCGCGTCGCCGGCCGGGCCGAGCATCTTCTGGAGCTCGGCGGTCGAGCCGTGACAGATGGCGATGGCGGCCGCGGCCCAGACGAGGGCGATGAACGTCTCGGTCAGCATGGCACCGAAAAAGACGCGGCGGGCGAACCCCTCGCCCGTGACCGTGCGCGCCATCATGGGCGACTGGGTCGCGTGAAACCCCGAGATCGCGCCGCAGGCGACGGTGATCATCATGACGGGCCAGATCGGCGTGCCGGTCGGGTGCAGGTTCGCGAGGGTCAGTTCCGGGATCGTCCAGGCGCCGGAAAACATGCGGTACACGATCAGCGCGACCATCAGGATCAGCGCCAGACCGAAAATCGGATAGATGCGCCCGATCAGCTTGTCGACGGGCAGCAACGTCGCGAACAGATAATACATGAAGATCAGGACGGACCAGAACATCGGCGATGCGAGCCAGGTGCCCGGGGTGGCAGACGCCGCTGTCGTTCCCGCGGCGGTGCGCGCGAAGGGATCCTCGAGCTGGGCGCCCGAGGCGGGCGCGGCCGCCGCTGGGGCGTTCATGTCGGCGAGGATTTTGGCCGGGCCCATCACGAAGACGGCGCCGACCATCACGAGCAGCACCATCACCAGCAGGATCATCACGCGTTTCGGACCGTTTCCCAGGTAGGTGCCGACGATTTCCGGAAGCCCCGCGCCGTTCGATCGCAGAGATATATAACCTGCGATATAGTCATGGACGGCGCCGATGAAGATGCCGCCGAAAACGATCCAGAGAAAGACAACGGGGCCCCAGAGCGCCCCCGCGATGGCGCCGAAGATCGGACCCAGGCCGGCGATGTTCAGCAGCTGGATGAGAAAGACGCGCGGCCAGGGCATCGGGATGTAATCCACGCCGTCCTGGTTCGCGATGGCGGGCACCTGGCGGGTCCGGTCGATGCCCAGCGTCCGGTCGAGATATGCACCGTAGACGAAATATGCGGCGATGAGAAGAAGCGAGGAAAGACAAAACGTGATCATGACTCTGCCTCCACGGCCTATTGTCCGCCTGGCGTCGCGAACTGTCGATCCGGTTCCCGGTCAGATTTCGACCGGGACCTCCCGATTTCGACCGTTATTGTGACGCAGGGCGGGGAAATCTGCAAATCGTGCCGGTATGCGTGAGGGACGAACCACCATCCATGCAGGGGCGGATCGTGATGCACCCGGATCGTTCCTGATGGTGGCTTGATGTTTCCTCCATACCGGTATAAGATGCGCCCGCGAGAGGAGAGAGGAAGCCATGATACTGATCGTGGATCTCGGCAACACGGACATCGTTTTCGGCCTGCGGAGAGGCGGAGAGATCCTGTCCCCGTTCCGGATGTCTTCGGTGTCTCCGAAAACGGCCGACGAGATCGGCGTTTTCGTTCTCCAGATGCTTGGCCAGCACAGCGTTCAGCCGTCGCAGGTCACCGGCGTCACGGTCTGCTCCGTCGTTCCCGACCATCTGGCCCAGGCCGTGAGATTCGCCGAGGAGTATCTCGGGCGGAAACCCGTCGTGATCCACACGGGCATGCCCGCGCCCGTCCGGGTGACGGTCGATGTCCCGGCTGAACTCGGGACGGACCGGTTCGCCAACGCCGTCGCGGGCTTCGTGAAATTCGGCGGCCCGCTGATCGTCGTCGACTTCGGCTCGGCCACCACGATCACTGCGGTCACCGCCGCCGGGGAGCTGGTGGGGGGAACGATCATGCCGGGCCTGAAGACCTCGGCCCAGGCGCTTTCCGTCAAGGCCGCGCGCCTGCCGTTCATCCCGCTGACGACACCGGAGACGTTCCTGGGGAAGAACACGCTGGCCGCGATGCAGTCTGGCATCGTTCACGGCCATGCCGGCGCCGTCTCCCACCTCGTGGCCGGCCTGCGGGGCGAACCCGGGTTGTCGGGCGCGAAGGTCGTGGCCACGGGCGGGTTGTCGGCCCTGCTCGCCCCGCTCTGCCTGTGCATCGACTCGGTCGAGCCCCTGTTGACGCTCGAAGGGATCGGCATCCTGGGCGAGATGGCCGCCGCTGCCGAACGGGGCGGGCGGTGAGCATCCGCGTCGGCATCCTCGGAACGGGCCGGCTGGCGGCTGCCCTCGTTCCGTACCTTCTCGGAAAAGGCATCTCCGTGTCCGGGATCTGGGGCCGGAATTACGCCGAGGCGCACCGGATCGCCGACGCGCATGCCATATCGACCGTGTCCGGACCGGGCGACCTTGCCGCCCGGAGCAAAATAATACTTCTTGCTATAAAAGATGACGCCCTGGCATCTGTCGCCGCTCTGCTGGGGGAATTTCCGTTATCCGGCCGCGTCGTGGTCCATGCGAGCGGTTGCCGCGGCCTGGATGTGCTCGAGCCGGTGGAGCGGGCGGGAGGGGTCGCTGCCTGCGTCCACCCGCTCATGACCATCGTTGGCGAGTCGGGCGTGCCGAACCCCCTCGAGGGGATTCCCTGCGGGGTGGCCTGCCGGAACCGCCGCTGGAGGCGGCTCCTGTCGACGTGGCTCGCCCGCGCGGGGAATGCGCCGTTCCCCCTTGCCGAAGGCGACCGGCCGCTTTATCATGCTGCGGCGGTCCTGGCGTGCGCCGGCCTCTCGCAACTGGTCGCCACGGCTTCGGACGTCATGGCCGACGGCCTGGGCGTGCCTGTTTCCGAGGCCCGGCGGCTGCTGATGCCGCTGGCACGCAGAACGCTGGACCTGGCGGGTCGGCCCGATCCGGTTCCCTGCACGGGGCCCTGGACCCGGGGCGATGTGCGGACGGCCGGGATGCACCTCGCGGCCCTGCGGCGAAGACCCGGCAAGGCGTCGGCCCTCTACGAGGTGCTGATGGATCTCGCCAGGGAAAACACCTGAAGAAAGGCGGTCGACCATGTTCGATCTCAACCGCTGGTTTGAAATGAAACGCTCCAGTCAGCCGATCGCGGCGATCACGTCGTACGATACCCCCACGACGCAGGCGATCGACGCAGCCGGCGTCGATATGATCCTGGTCGGCGACTCGGTCGGCATGGCCGTGCTGGGCTACGAGACCACGACCCGGGTCAGCATGGAGGACATGAAGCACCACGTGCGCGCGGTCGCCCAGGCGAAGCCCCGCGCCCCAATCGTCGCCGACATGCCGTTCCTCAGCTACGGGATTACTATATCGGAAACGATACAAAACGCTCACGCCCTGCTCCTCGCCGGCGCGCAGGCCGTCAAATGCGAAGGCGGGAAAAAAATCGCCGAGCACGTGCGGGCGCTCGTCGACAACGGCATTCCCGTCGTCGGGCACATCGGGCTGAGCCCTCAGAAGATCCTTCAGCTCGGCACCTACCGCGTCACCGGCTCGTCCCGGGAGGAAGCCGACGGGGTGATGGAAGACGCGCGGCTCCTCGACGAGATCGGTGTGGCGGCCATCGTGCTCGAATGCGTGCCGGAAAAGCTCGGCGCCGAGATCACAAGGGCTGTCCGGACGCCGACCGTCGGCATCGGGGCGGGCAGATACACCGATGGACAGATTCTCGTCATCCACGACATTCTCGGCATGGTCGACCCGGGCATGCCGCTTCAGCGGTTCGTCCGCAGATACGCCGACATGTATCCGCAGGTCGTTTCGGCGGTGAAGCGGTATGCCGACGAGGTGCGCCGCAGGGAGTTTCCATCCGCGAAGAACGTCTACGCAGCGATGGACGCCGCCGCCGGCGCGATCTACGCGACATCCGGAAGCGGCTCGCCGGCTTCGGCGGCAACGCCGGTCAGGGTGCGCACCATCCCGGAGCTGAAAGCGGCGCTGGCGGCCCGGAGAAAGAACGGGCCCGTGGGCTTCGTTCCGACGATGGGCGCCCTGCACGCGGGCCATGTTTCCCTGGTCGAGCGGGCCCGCGCCGCGTGCGCGACAATCGTCGCCTCGATCTACGTCAACCCGACGCAGTTCGGCCCGGCGGAAGACCTCTCGAAATACCCGCGCGACCTCGAGGGCGACATTGCCAAGTTGGCTTCCGCCGGCTGCGACATCGTCTTCTTTCCCGACGACACGGTGATGTATCCGGCCGGCGAGATGACGCGGGTCACGGTGAACGGAAGCATCACCGAGGGCCTGTGCGGCGCTTCCCGACCGGGGCATTTCACCGGCGTGGCCACGATCGTGCTCAAGCTGCTGAACCTCGTGAAGCCCGATCACGCGTACTTCGGCGAGAAAGACGCCCAGCAGCTGCGCGTCATCAGGCGGATGGCGGCCGATCTCTTCCTCGGGACCGAGATCGTCGGCTGCCCGATCGTCCGGGAGACCGATGGCCTGGCGATGAGCTCCCGGAACGTCTACCTGACGGCGAAAGAACGAAAAATCGCTCCAGAACTATATCGTATGTTATGTGAAGCGAAGTCGCTCGTCATGTCGGGCGAGCGCGATCCCGACAAGGTCGAAGCGTTCATGGCGCGCCGCGTCGAAGCCCTGAAGGTCGCAGAACTCGATTATGTGTCGGCGGTCGACGGCTCGACGCTCGCAAAGCCCAAAAAGCTGGCGGGGGAGATACTTCTGCTGGTGGCGGCCCGCTTCGGCAAGGCGCGCCTGATCGACAACATGCAGGTCACCGTCCCGGAGGCGAAACGATGATGCTCACGATGCTCAAAGGAAAGATCCATCGCGCGACCGTGACCGACGCCTGTCTCGATTACGTTGGCAGCATCACGCTCGACGAGGACCTCATGAAGGCCGCCGGGTTCCTGGAACACGAGCAGGTCGATGTCCTGGACATCAACAACGGCGCCCGGTTCACGACCTACGTGATCAGGGGCGAGGCCGGCTCGGGCACGGTGTGCCTGAACGGGGCGGCGGCGCGGCTCGTGATGCCGGACGACAAGGTCATCATCGTTGCCTACGCCGGCATGACGCCCGAAGAGGCGGCGGCGCACAAGCCGAACGTCGTCCTGGTCGACGGGAACAACCGGATCGTCGGGGGGGCCCGCGGATGAAAAAGCGCGTTCTGATCGTCGTCACGGGGGGAATCGCGGCCTACAAATGCGCCGACGTCGTGCGCCGCCTGAAGAAGGCAGGCAAAGACGTGCGTGTCGTGATGACGGCCGCCGCGACGTCGTTCGTCGGCCCGCTCACGTTCCATACACTCTCCGGAAACGCGGTCGGCCTCGATATGTTCGAGGACCGGCGCCCGCTCGATCCCATCGGGCACATCTCGTTCGCGACGTGGGGCGAGTTGGTCGTGGTGTGCCCCGCCACGGCGAACTTCCTGGCGAAGATGGCCCACGGGCTGGCAGACGACCTGGCATCGGCGACGGTGCTGGCATCGCGCGCGCCGGTGATCGCCTGCCCGGCAATGAACGACGGCATGTGGGACAACCCGGCAACACGCGCGAACGTCGAACTGCTGCAGAGCCGCGGCGTGACGATGGTCGGGCCGGTTTCCGGAGCCCTCGCCTGCGACACCGAGGGCGTCGGCCGGATGGCCGAACGGGAAAATATAGTAAAAGAAATATTGAAAGCGCTGGACGGCGGTCGTGCGGGGTAAGATCGTCGTCACCGCCGGCGGAACGCGCGAGCCGCTGGACCGGGTGCGCGTCATAAGCAACTGCTCGACCGGGGCCATGGGCGCCGCCATCGTCGACGCCTTTGCGGAACAGGGCTTCGACGTGATCTGGATCCACGGCCACGGCAGTGTCCGTCCCCGTGCCGCCTGCACGGACATCCCCGTCGACACGGTCGCCTCGGTCGAGGCGGCGCTTCGGAACGTCTGCGCGGATCCGGCGGTGAAGGCCGTGGTTCACGCGATGGCCGTCTCGGATTACCGGTCGGCCCGGCCGCTGACTCCCGCCGATCTGTTCCGGCATATCGCCGGGGCGGTGGACGAGGCGGATGTCGAACGGCGGCTGAAGAGACTCGCGGATGAAGCGCCGCCTCTCGCCGGCAAGCTTCCCTCGGACAAGCCGTGGCTGCCCCTGCTGGTACCCACCGTGAAACTTCTGGACCATCTGCGGAGCTGGAGCGCGAACACCGATCTGGCGGTCGTCTCGTTCAAGCTGACCGTCGGGCGTTCCGAAGCGGAGTTGCTGGAGATCGCCCGGGCGCAGCTCGAGCGGAGCGGCTCGAACCTGGTCGTGGCGAACGATCTCGAGATGTTCGAGGGCCGCGACCACGTCGCGTGGCTGGTCGACCACGATGGCGCCGACGGCCCGATCACCGGCCGGGAACACATCGCATCCCGCATCGCCGCGCGCCTCGGGCAGATGCTCGCGCGGCCATGTCCCATCCTGACTCCATGCAGGTGATTGACGATCCCATGCATTGCCGGATACATTTGAAGGATACATCGTCGCCCTCAGCGAAGGGGAGGACATCGCATGAACCTGATCGCCGGGATGAGGATACCCTCGTTTTGCCGTCTTCTGCTCATTGTATTATTTTTACTATATACTGCGCATTCCGCATCCGCCGAAGTTCGGGCCTGCCTCGATCGGTATGACGACCTGATACGGAACCACCTGGCGTGGCAGTTTCTTGCGACGTCACAGGCCGGACCGCACGTTGAAAAACTGTGCAGGGATCACACGGCGTCCGTCCGGGACACCATTCTCGGGCAGTGGAGTCAGACGAAGCCCCACGAAAACCTGGTGGCCGCGATGGAAAATCTCCAGAAAGCGCATGAAAAGGTCGTCACCTGCTTCAACGCCATGACGGCGGACGAACGCAGGTCCCTGGCGCGGGAACTGATCATGCAGGTTCCTTCGGGAACGGGTGCGCATCCCGTCAGAAAGGCATATCTTCCTCTTCTGGAAGACCTGCGAGCGAGTCTTCTCCACCAGGCAGGTCGGGGCGATTCAGCTGATGCCGAAACGTTGCGGCCTCTCGTGGACGCGATCGAAACGATTCGCGCGGAAGGCCGGGGGATGTCCCGTGGAGAAGAGCTCGGGCTTCTCCGAACCTGGTTCGACCGATCGTGCGTCAGCATCGAACCCGCCGTTTCCGGAAGAGGAACTCCCGTGTTCGTCCTGTCGGCGGCGGGGACGGGACGAATGTCGAAAAACGGAAACACCGTGGCGAAACCGCTTCCGACAGGGAATCCGCTTCCGAAAAAGTTTCTGTGGGGCGTTTCGACCTCCAGTCAGCAGTGGGAGGGCAAAACGCATGGCGGCATCTGGGAGGCGTTCGCCGATGCGGGGCGCACCGAAGAAAAGATCGGGCGAGCCGCCAACGGGTATGAACGGTTCGAAAAGGACCTCGATCTTGCCGCAGGGATGGGGCTGAACGCGTTCAGGACGAGCATCGAATGGGGCCGGATCGAGCCGGAGCAGGGCAAGATCGACCCGGAAGGCGTGCGGTTCTATCACCGGCTGTTCGATGGCATGCGGAAACGCGGACTGGAGCCGGTCGTCACGCTCATTCACTTCACGTGGCCCCGGTGGTTCGAGAAAATCGGTGGCTGGGATTCGGAAGCCGGTGTGCGCGCATTCTGCCGGTTCGTCGACATCGTGTCGCGCGAGTACGGGGGCAAGGTCGATTTCTGGCTCACCTACAACGAGCCGCCCGTGGAGATCATTGCCGGCTACGTGCTCGGAGCCAGCGCACCGGGATATCGGAACCCGCTCAAGGCGCTCGCCGTCACCCGTGCCTGGATTCGCTGCCACAAGCTTGCCTACCGGATCATCCACGACAACGACCCCGCGGCGTATGTCTCCTGGAATAATTATACCGGAACGTATAGGTTGGGCAGTCTCAGCGATATTCACGTCTTGGTCGAGGGCTCGTCAGATCAGAGCGGTTCTGACGCGTCGGCCTCGAACGTTCTCGAGACGCTGACGAGCGTCGAGAACCAATGGCTGAAAGAAGTGGCCGGCATCGGCGGCGGGCGAGGTTCCGGCTCGAAAAGCGGCCGGTCGAGGTACCTCGACTATATCGGTATCGACTACTATGCCATCTGGCGGCTGCCGGGCGGCTTCACGAAACCGCACCTGTGGGAGATTCATCCCGAGGGCTTCTACGAGGTGATCAGGAATTATTACAACTGGTTCAAGGTGCCGGTGCTGGTTGCAGAAAACGGCATGGCGACCTGCGACCTGGCTCCGCGCCAGGACGGCTGGACGCGCGAGGCCTTTCTCGTGCAGCACGTAAAACAGATGCAACGTGCCATCCGCGACGGCTACCCCGTTCTCGGCTACATCCATTGGTCGATCACGGACAACTGGGAGTGGGGCTCGTTCGCACCCCGATTCGGTCTGTATTCGGTCGACTGTCGCAACGAACGGTTCGAGCGCGTGCCGACCCCCTCCGTCGACGTCTA
The DNA here is from genome assembly GCA_964389325.1 of uncultured bacterium. Taxonomy (GTDB): domain Bacteria; phylum Muiribacteriota; class Ozemobacteria; order Ozemobacterales; family Ozemobacteraceae; genus MWAR01. Next base: position 38,072 of record CAYMEN010000024.1, read on the forward strand.
CCGCAGGATCGTCCGGGCCGGAGGCGTCACGCCCGAGCTGGAAGCCCGGTATCCGGCGCCTTCGACGTCACGGTAACAGGTTCCTGGCGGCCGGAACCACTGGATATCCGGCTGTGATACAATGCCGGCGTTATGGATATCACCCCGTATTGCGGCATTGTTTTCGATCTCGACGGAACGCTCCTCGACACGCTGGCGGACATCGCCGACTCGACCAATCGCGTGCTGCACAGGCATGGACTTGGCGCCCATCCGCTCGATGCCTACCGGTATTTTGTCGGCGACGGCATGCGGATGCTCGCGGAACGGGCGCTTCCGGCGGACCGGCGCACGCCGGAGCTGATCGATGAGGTGTTCCGGGCGGTTCATGCCGAGTATGACCGGCACTGGGCCGATGTCACCAGGCCATACGACGGGGTTCCCGAGCTTCTCGACGGACTGCAGGAGCGCGGTATCGAGATGTCGGTGCTGTCGAACAAGCCCGAGGAGTTCACCGTCATGATGGTCCGGCACTACTTCCCCGGCGTGCCGTTCAAGCGCGTCTACGGCGCGGGAGCGGGGATTCCGCGCAAGCCTGATCCGGCGGGCGCGCTGCGCATCGCGGCCGAGTCGGGACTGGACCCGGCGCTGTTCATGTATCTCGGCGACACGATGGTCGACATGAAAACGGCGGTGGCGGCCGGCATGTTCCCGATCGGGGCCCTCTGGGGCTTCCGGGAAGAGGCCGAGTTGCGGGAAGGCGGCGCGAAGCTGCTGGTTGCCCGTCCGGGAGACATCCTGGGCGTGTGATCTGAAGAATCACAACGTATTTTTTCCCCGAAGATGGGGTTCGACGGATATATGGACGAGATGGTTGTTTCCGGTCGATATGCCCTGATTCGAGGGAGGCTCTGAAACAGGATGGAAATGATGCAGATGTCTGAATGCTTGCCAATGGAACGCGGGATAGGCGCCGGCACCGCAAGCCGCAAGAGCCCGGACGACGTACTGAAGCGGATGTGGGGCTACGGCTCGTTCCGGCCGATGCAGCGCGAGGCCGTCACCGCCGTGCTCGACGGGCGGGACGCCCTCGTCATCCTGCCGACGGGCGGCGGCAAAAGCCTGTGCTACCAGCTTCCGGCGGCGTGCGGCGTCGGCCTGACGCTCGTCGTCTCGCCGCTGATCGCGCTGATGGACGACCAGGTGGCGGCCGCGTGCGAGATCGGCCTGAAGGCCGGTGCGCTCCACTCGCAGACGCCGGAGAAAACCCGGAAATCTGTATATGCTTCGATATATGACGGCTCGCTTCAACTCCTGTATGCCAGCCCGGAGCGGCTCGTCGCCGGCGGCCTGCTCGAGACGGTGCGGTCCCGTCTGGGCCTCGTCGCCGTCGACGAGGCGCACTGCGTCTCCCACTGGGGCCACGAGTTCCGGCCCGAATACCGCCAGCTCAGGCCGTTGCTGGAAAGTATCCCGGAGGTTCCCCGGCTCGCGTTGACCGCGACGGCGACGCCGGCCGTGCAGGACGACATCCGCGCCCAGCTCGGCCTGCGGAACCCGGTCTCGCTGGTCGGCCACCCCGATCGGCCGAACCTGACGTACCGCGCGTTTCCGCGGCACGACCAGGCGCGCCAGGTGCTCGACGTGATCCGCAACCACCCGCGGGAGGGCGGCATCGTGTATGCCCAGACCCGCAAGGAGGTCGAGCGGCTGGCGAAGAGCCTCGCGAAGGCGGGCGTCTCGTGCGCGCCGTACCACGCCGGCCTCGACGGCGCCGTTCGTGCGCGCACCCAGGATGATTTCGTCCACGAGCGGCTCGACGTGGTCGTCGCGACGATCGCGTTTGGTATGGGTATCGACCGGTCAAACGTACGATACGTCATCCACGCGAACACGCCCAAGTCGATCGAACACTACCAGCAGGAATCGGGCCGCGCGGGCCGCGACGGCGAGCCTGCAGAGTGCGTGCTGTTCTTCTCGGCCGGCGATCTCGCGACGCACCGGGCCCTTTCGTTCCGCGACGAGGGGATGACGCCGGAGCGCCGCCGCGTCGTCGAGCGCCAGTTGAAGGAGATCGGCCGGTACGCCGTTTCCCCCGTCTGCCGCCACCGTCTGCTCGCCGAGCATTTCGGCAAGGCGTATCCGCCTCCCGCGGAGTCTGATGAAAATACTGTTAATGATATAACAAATAGTATTGATAACGAGCAGGGGTGCGGTGCGTGCGACGTGTGCCTGGGCGAGACGACGGCGCTGCCGGATGACGAGGCCCTCGTGACGGCGCAGAAGATCATCAGCGCCGTCTATCGCACCGGCAGCCGGTTCGGCGGGAACTACGTCATCAGCGTCCTGCTGGGCAAATCCGACGAGCGCATCGGCGCGAACGGCCACGACACGCTGCGGGTCTTCGGGTTGATGAAGGAGTTCAGCGAGGCCATCCTGCGCGGTTGGATCGACCAGCTCGTCATCCAGGGCCTGCTCGCGGTCACCGATGGGGATTATCCCCTTCTCCAGGTCACGCCTGCCGGCCTGGAGCTATGCAAGGGCAACGGCGTGGTGCGTCTCGGCAAGCCCGGCCTGCCCGGCCGGTCGAAAAAGCGCAGGCGCGGCGGCGCCGATGCGATCGCGGTCGAAGGCGTGGATGCCGCTTCCCTGCCGCTGTTCGAGACGTTGAGGCAGCTCCGGCTGCTGCTGGCCCGCAAACAGGGGATTCCGCCGTACATGGTGTTCCCCGACTCGGTGCTCACCTCGATGGCGGCCCTCAAGCCCGCCGATCCCGAATCCCTGCTCCTCATCAAGGGCGTCGGTGACCAGAAACTCGCGAAATACGGCCGCCCCTTCCTCGCCGCCATCGCCGGCCAGAACCCCGAAGCCATCGCCGGAGAGTTCCAGAAAGCCTTGTGATGCTTCCTGCCCTTGGGCTTCCGGATCACATCGGAAATCAGGCGATTCCTTCCTGAAAACCGGCTCGAAGGTATTGGCTGAAGTCTGAGAATCTGGTAAGATCTCGTCACGAACGAGGGGATGGAGTTCCCCTTTAAACGCTTTTCTGAAGCTGATGACTCCTGCAAATGGTTTTCTCGCGAAAACCGGAAGGCAGGAGTTTTTCCGTTTCCGGGGGCAATGCCGGTGAAAAGGGGGGTATCGTGGCGTTCAGTCTTGCACGGATTCTGATCCTGTCGCTGCTGGTCGACTGGGGGGCCCGGAAAATCAGGCTTCCCGGCTTCATCGGCATTCTCGTCATCGGTTTTCTGCTGGGGCCTTCATACGGGAACCAGCTGACGCCGAATCTGCTCGCCATCAGCACGGATCTCCGGTTGATCGCGCTCGTCGTCATTCTCCTGCGCGCCGGGTTTTCGATTCATGTACAGACCCTGCGAACGTTCGGCTTCCGCCTGCTGGCGCTGTCGACTATCCCCAGTCTGCTCGAGGCGGGAACGGTGGCGTTCATCGCCCACACCGCCCTCGGGCTTCCCTGGAACTCGGCGTTTGCGCTCGGGTTCATCCTGCCGGCCGTCTCGCCAGCGGTCATCATCCCGTTCATGCTCCAGTGCATCGAGGAAAAGCGGGGGACGGACCGGAACATCCCTCAACTGATCCTGACGGCCGCCTCGCTGGACAATATCATCAACATCCTGATTTGTAATGTATTCATATCGATATATGCCAATACCGATGCAAGCCTCGTCAGTCAGTTCATGAAAATCCCCGTGGCCCTGCTGAATGGGCTCATTCTCGGGCTTCTCGCCGGGTTAATACTGTATAAAGTATTTGAAACCTTCAACCCCAGGGCCACGAAGCGAGGTCTGGCCATTCTCGCACTGGCGTTGCTCCTCGTGAACCTGGAACGCTCCGCCGGACCCTCATTTCCCTTCTCGGGCCTCCTGGCGACGATGGCGATCGGCAGTATCATGCTGACCCGTCGGGAAAAAATAGCTCATGAAATAGCATCAAAGCTGAGCAAGATCTGGGTCTTCGCGGAAATCCTGCTGTTCGCCATCGTCGGGGCCGAATTCCGGCTCGATGTCGCCTGCGGCGCCGGCCTGACCGGCGTCCTCGTCATTTTCGCCGGCGTCGCCGCGCGAACGGCGGGCGTCTGGCTGGCCCACCTCGGCAGCCCGTTCACCTGGGGCGAACGCCTCGTGTTTGTAGCATCCTGGCTTCCCAAAGCCAGCGTCCAGGCCGCCATCGGCGCGGCCCCCCTGGCCGCCATGAAAGCCGCCGGCCTCCCCACCGGTCCGGGCGAGACGATCCTCGCCCTCGCCACCCTGAGCATCCTCCTGACCGCACCGCTGGGCGCCATCGCCACGAAAAAAGCCGCCGACCTGTGGCTAACCAGTGGGCAGTGATCAGCGGACGGTGGTCAGTGAACAGTGGGCAGTGGGCAGTGGTTGAGGTATCGAAGCACGAACCAGCACTTGCCCATTGCTGCCAAATGTACGCCATTCGATACCTCAGGGCGAACGGGTGGTGTTCATTTTCCGGGACTCAGGAGGAAGGCGTGGAGCTGTCCGGGGAACGGTAAATGTCAACCTTCGTTTCGAGGCAGGGACGGCAATCCATGTCGGTGGCCCCGATCATGAACCAGTTCTCGGGCTTCATGAAGTAGTCGAGGCCGCGGCCGATCTTGACGATCCAGCCGTTGTCCAGCCGCACTTCGCGGTCGTGCATCGTCTCGCGGTATTCCCAGGTGAAGGAGACGCCGTTGGCCGCGAGGCTGTCGCGCAGCTTGCCGAACCGTTCTTCGGCCTCGGCTTTGTCTTCGCCGCCATCCAGTCCCGTGACCAGATGCAGCTTCTCGAGCGCACTTGCCCGCAGCGCCATCTCGCAGAACCGAACGAGGTTCTGCACCTGGTGCTGTGCCCGGATATACGGATCCTCGATCCGGATCTCCTTCACCCCGACCAGATACCGGCCGAATACCGCCTCGTAGGAATACCCGGTGTCACCATACCTGATCGTATAATGGTCTTCGACCGCCTCGCCATCGCCGTTTGCGGGCCGCACGAGACCGTTGGGCCGCGCCGGCCGGGCTTTTTCCTCTTCGCGTTTTCCCGGGGCCGGAACCGTTGCCATGCCGCCCGTTCCCGGAATCGCCTGTACGTCGCCCGGAAGCCGCCGCCGCACCGGGTTCTGCGTCGCCGGAGCGTCCTTCGACTCGGGGCACCAGACCTCGATCTCGGTTCCATTCTGATCGATATATGACAGGTGGATGCGCGCGTACTCGTCGTCGTGCTTGCGCTTGTTCAACTGCTCCTTCACCCGCCGCCGCCCCTCGAGGGCATACGCGACATACTGCTCCAGTTCGGCCGGCGTCGGCTCACCGGCGGGGTGCAGCAACTTGAGCAGTCCCGAGACCGTCCGCTTGACCGCGATCTCGTCGCGGCCCTCGATCGACGATCCGAACCGGCAGTGCCTGTTCACGTAGTCGTACCGGCTCTGCTTCGACAGCACATGAAACGCCTCCGACAGGTAGTCGGTGATGAAGCCGTATTTGTCCGTCAGCAGCGGACTGCTGTTCTTCGGCATCTCCCATCCCGGCAGGAACGTGAAGAACCGGTCCAGCACGGCCAGGTCGAACTCCTTCGGCAGCGGGATGAACAGGTCGTGCTGCGTCGAGTTGACGACCTGATCAATGGCATTATCTATATTTCCCACGAAGGCGAGGCTCGCGTTCGCCACGATCTCGACGCCGCGCGAGAACCGGCCGCTCGCCATGTAGCTCTTCAGGATGTCGATCGTCTCGGGGTCCTTGATCCGCACCCGGCCGACCTCGTCGAACGCAACGATGTCCCAGAAGCCCACCAGTCCGACCGCCCGCCGCGCGGTGTTGTAAAACAGCGTCGGCGTGCTCGCCTGGCTCACCAGCGTCGAGTAGGGCGAGAACTCGCTGAACGCGTACGATTTGCCGGTGCCGCGCGGCCCCAGTTCGATGAAGTTGTAGTTCGCCTCGACGAACGGCAGAAACCGCGCGACGAAATGCATCATCAGCCGGAACTCCATCTTCGACGGCTCCAGCCCGATCGACCGGATCAGCGCGTGCAGCCACTCGTCCCGCGTGAACTTCAGCCGCCCCTCGCAGAAATCCTCGAACCGGAACTTCGACAGCTGGATCGGCTTCAGGCTCTCGATCGCGAACGCGTAATCGTCGTCCTCGACGTCGTTGTGCGCAACCGTCACCTCGGCCCATATCCCGCCTTCGAGCAGCCGGTCGTTGTCCCGGTAGAACTTCTCGGGAATCGCGATCCGCCGCGACCCGAAATTCTCCAGCTCGGCCCAGTGCCGCTTCTCTTTCTCCTTGTAGACCACGTGCACCTTGTCGATGAACTTGTGCGTCCCGTTGCGCTGCACCTGCGACTGGGCCTTGTTCGCCTCGTCGGGCCGCACGTAATTCTTCTGGAGCGTCTCGAGCACGGCCACGATCCCGTTCTCGACCTCGGCCGCATCATCGCTCGCGCAGAACTTCGCGAGCAGGAACTCGAGAACGAACGTCGGGATGTTCGTTCCCTTCTTGATGCGGTGCAGCAGGTCTTTTCTGACGACCTTGCCGGAAAAGGCTTCGTTCAGTTTCGTGTCGAGAGCGTCCATGTCGTTACTCCGCGTAATCGGTTTCCAGCGACAGCCTGGCGAAGGTCACGCCCGTGACGGGATCGACGGCCCGGATCTCGAACGGGCCGGAAAACTCCTCTTTCATGTGGAACGGCACCCGGATCGACTCGCCGTGCGCGATCGAGAGCAGCCCGGTCGACGGGTCGAGATGGTTGCAGGTGGCCGCGTCCCCGACCAGCTCCCTGTCGCTCCAGGCCGAGAGCTGGAACCGCACCGTCTCGTCCGTGAACAGCACGCCCTGCATCAACGCCACCTCGATCATCGGCCGCCGCGTCGTGATGCGCTTCACCGCGCCGCCCCGGTACGACAGCTTCAGCTCGGGCTTCTGCTGTGCCTGCTCCTTCCCGGCCGCGCCGGCCAGGTCGATCTCGATGACCGGCAGCACGCACTCCTGGAGCGAGAGGCCCGAATGGAAATACCCGCTCCCCTTCGCGAACGTCGCCAGGGTCGCGGGCGTGGCGTAGGTGTCGAACTCGCCCCGCATTCCCAGCTCCGCGAGAGTGAAAACGCTCACGCCGGTCCCCGGCGAGCCGCGGCCCAGCAGACACCGGTCTTTCGCGACGCTCCACTCGCCCGGCGGCTTCACCGCCACGTCGCCCCGCTCCTGCGCTTCGGCCAGGAAGAAGCCGTGGTCGGTCGCCATGACGGCCTTCTGGAACCCGCGTTCGCCGACCCGCCGCACGCCCGCCAGCAGCTTGCGCACGAGCTTCGGCATCAGCCGCCAGGCCTCGCCGGGCGTGTTCTCGCACAACTGGTCGATCTCGCCCGACTTCACGATCAGCAGCCGCGTCGTTTCGGGAATCTTCAGGCGCGACGGGGGCTTGTTGATGAGGTCGTCGAGATCGCACATGTGGCACAGATCGCCCAGCGACGACTTGAACCACTTGAGCCGCTCGTCGGGCGTGGTGATGCGCGTGCCCTTGATGATCGGAACGAGGCTGTCCCGGTCGATGCCGAGGGAAAACTCCGTGTCGGCCTCGGGAAGCAGCGCCGCCATCCCGACCGCTGTGACCGTGGGCAGCTGGGCGCAGACGGCGGTCGTCCGCGTCCGGAACTGCTGGGAAAGATGCTTTTCGAGCGCGACGGCCAGCTCGTACCGGAGCGAGTCGACCATGAACAGGGCCGTCCGTTTCCGCTCCTCGAGCCGCGGGGCGACGAACTTGCGGAACGTGTCGGTGTTGCGCGCCCGGCCCGAGACCGGCCAGCCCTCGCGGCCGACCGCCTCCATGAACCGGCGGTGCAGCGTCTCGGCGAGCCCCAGATAGCGTTTGCGGGCCTCTTCGACGAGCCGTTCGAGGCCCGCCAGGTCGCCGAACGCGTCGGAAACAGCCTGCTCGAACTCGCGGTGGGCCGTGTCGAGCTTCAGAAACTCGGCGCAGTAGAACTCGAACAGTGCCGCCAGCGCCGGTTTGCAGGACCCCAGCCGCGTTTCGATGTCGCCGGCCAGCTCGAGCAGGTCGCGCAGACGGCCGGCGATGCTCCAGAGCTGCTGCCGGTCGGTGTGCCGCACCCAGATCGACCGTTCCCGGTCGCGGCAGATCGTTTTCGCACCCGTGAAGTCGCCCGCCTCGGCCCTGTGGGTGAACAGGTCGAGATACTTCCGCTCCTCGAAGGCGAAAGTGTCGCGCTTCCCGAAATCCTCGGCTTCCCGGAAATACCCTTCGAGGGCGAGCTCCGCCGCCGCTTTCTCTGCCAGCTCCATATATCCTGCCTGGTATATCTCCATGCCGCGAAGCGTGTCGCACACCTGGTAGACCAGGTCGCGCGCCGTCGCCGCGGCGCACGGAACGCTCGAAAGCTGTGCCGGCAGGGCCTGGGGCAGATCGAACACGAACTCGCTGAACAGCACCAGCCGCGCGACTTCTGCCCGGATCGTCTCCGCATCAACGTCGCGGCCGTCGGGAAGTCGATACGTCAGGGTGGCGCGCAGGAATTCGCGGAGTTCGGGAACCCAGGCGCGATCGTGTTCCAGGGCTTTTTTCCGCGCGGCGTCGGGGCACAGGAGCCCGACGAGGATCTCCGCGGCCGACGAACACCGGAGCGTGCTCTTGAGCTTCGGCCATGTCGCGCCCTCTTCGAGCAGGCCGTTGATCACGTCGAAATCCGGCGTGCCCGCCGCGAACAGCACGTCGATCCGGCCGGCCTTGTCGGGCGCAGCCCGCTGGCACAGGGCCTGGTAGCTCTCCCCGTCCTCGCGCGGGAACAGCCCGCCGCCCAGCGCGAACACCTGGAACGGGTCGGCCCGCTTCTCCTCGTCGCCCGCCGGCCGCGCGACGGGCAGATACACGACGAGCCGCAACGCTTTCTCCGACTGCCGGCCCAGCCCGACCCAGGCCTTCATGGCCTCTTCACGACCCCTGATCGTCGATAGACTCGCATCGACGATCGTCGTGCCCGGCCCCTCGAGCATCGGCAGGAGCGGCCCATACCGCCGTTCGGGATCGTAAACGACCAGCACGGGATGCTGCTCGAGCCTCTTCTGAAAATACTGCTGAATATATTCTTCGATCTTCACCGCGCGACCCCGCTTCGTCTAAAGCCGTTTTTGCGTATCAAAGTATATAATATCGCATCGAAATATGTAAGCTCGTATGCCTGGAATTCATTCGTCGTCCGATTCGGGGCCGAGGAGATGCCACATCTCATTCTGGACGAGCCAGGTGGGGTCGGCATTCCGGCGCAGGAACGTGTCGATATCGAGGCCGTCGATGGTTGGAGGCCGCTTGACCCGAACCTGCCTGCCGTTCATCATGACGAACATGTATTCCTGCTTGCGTCTCTTCTTTTCCGCCTTTTGCGCCGCGGTCAGCTTTCGTTTCTTTTTCGTCATCCCAGACTACCTTTAGAGCCAGTTCACGACTCGTTTTTTCACGTCGTCATGTGTGAGGATTCGCCCATCGTCAGCATCGCGGATGCCTGCTTCGACCTGGGCAATGAAGTGAAGGCGTTCGAAGATGTCGTCGATCGTCGATTCTGCCGGCATGGACTTGATCGCCTTGAGTGCCTGCTGTTTTACAGAGGTCATAGACACGCCTCTTTCCCGTTCATCGTTTCGGAAAACTGACCGGTTTCATTGAAAAGGATACATGATCCCCGGACTTGATGCATGCTTCGCCCGATTTCTTCAGGCCGGACATCGATCATTCCGGGGTCTCCATGTCTCCGAGACCCGGTTGTTCGTTTCCATCTCCGTGTTTCTGTGCCTCTGTGATGCGTCGTTTTTTCTTCGGGGCCTCCGGTGGGGCGACGTAGAGGGATTCGAGATTGTGGGCGATGGCGAGGGATTTGTCGGTTTTGCATTTTTCGCGGACGCGGGCTGGCCAGATCGAGAGGGCGAGGTGGGCCCAGTCGTACTCGCCGGCTTCGAGTTTTTTCCAGCAGGCGAGAAGCTCTTTCTGCCAGGGCTTGTGGAGAAACAGCTTCGCGAGAGGGGCGGCGGTGATCATGACGCCGTCGTTGAGGTCGGGCTTGTACGGAAGTTGAGCCACCCGCAGCAGTTCGTCGCGGAAGTCTTTCAGCTCGTGGAGCTGGGATTCGAGGTCTTCCGCGGCTTTGCGATCCTTCGCCGACGGCGTTTCGGCCATGGCCGCCCGGAGGCGGGCGAGGTCCTTTTCGGTGTCGGCGATCCTGGGCTCGACGAAGTCGGTGATGCAGGTAAATAGGGTCTGGTCGGTCAGGCGGTGGTAATACACCCACAACGTGTATGACCCCGACGCCGTCGATAGCGGCCAGTATATCGGCGCCTTCCGCCGGCTCTTCGAATATCGCTTGAGGTGATCGGCGAAGAACAGCCCTGGCTTGCGGAAGTATTCGCGCAGCGATTTTATCCCGAGGATCTCGCACACTTCCTCTTCGAGGTGAGTGGTCAGTGAACAGTGATCAGTGGTCAGTGAACAGTGATCAGTGGTCAGTGAACAGTGATCAGTATTCACTGGCAACTGTCCACTGGCCACTGACCACTGACCACTGGCCACTGACCACTGGCCACTGATCGCGGTTTCTATGTCGCGCGGATGGCCCGGATCATCGACGAGAATGCCGTCGGCGGGGAACGCGACCGGGTAGCCCTCCGGCGGCGCCGCGCAGGGAAGGCCGTCGGACCCTGTCAGCATCCCGGCCGAACAGGCCGGGAGCGGGTCAAACGGCTCGGGCGGCGGGGGCGGCTCTCGCTCGCCCGTGGCGAGCCGGACGTCGAACCGGCCGAACGACGCCCCGAACGCCCACGAGACCAGCTCCGCGGTGAGACTCGCGGCATCCGCCGCCGCGGTTTCGTCCACTTCGTCACCGTCATCAGCTTCGGCGTCGGTGTTTTTTATATACTCATCACTGTGTGAATCAGAAATACTGCCATCCTGCCTCGTATGCTGGATGACGGCCTCGTCTTCCGTTCGTGCTGAGCCTGTCGAAGCACGAGAAGCCTCACGCCCTTCGACAGGCTCAGGGCGAACGGTGGGGGCGATGGCCCGCCGGTCCTCCTCGCCGATGCCGTACAGATCGAAGCACCGCTCGTCGATCTCGGCCTGGATCGCCGCCAGTTCAGACTCCACAGCCTTGACGCGCTCACCCCACACCAATGAAAGAGTGGTCAGTGGACAGTGATCAGTGGACAGCGGAGAGTGGTCAGTGGACGGGAGAGAGTGGTCAGTGGTCGGTGAACAGTGGTCAGTTGGAGAACAACCCGGAGCTCTGGTCACTGACCACTGATCACTGCTCACTGTCCACTGTCCACTGGCCACTGATATCAATGCGGGAAGTAAAAACGCATGCGACGTCTCAGTGCGTGTGTCGAGGGACCGCTTCAGCGCCCAGGCCTGCCGGGCCAGCCCCGCGAGCGCCTCCCGGTCGGCCGCCGAAAGTTCCGGCACCGGCGTGCGCTGGATGACGCCAACTTCGTAGGATCTGGCTGCCGCATCCGCCGCGGCAAGCTGCAACTGCACCGCTGCCGAAAAGGTTGAAGACTGGGCCACAGCGAGCAGGGCGAGAAGTTCATCGGGAGAATCCCCCTCGACGAACGCCGCCGGCCCCTTGTCGGCAAAAATGCACCCTGCCGGCATGACCCGCATTGATAATCCGCTTGTTGTCCGTCGCGGCCACGTAAGCCCTGGTCGGAAGAAAAAATCTAATGACTCTGGTCGCTCTATCTCGCGACCTGGTCGACCAAAGAAACCAAGAAACGTTGATCGTCGAGGTTCCCACTCAACCATCAAATGAACATCTGCATAGAAGGGAGAATATGACCCGCCTTTGGCAAATGATTTCCATTCGCCAAAACCATGCATTATTCCTTTCTTGGCTTCCCACCAGCATCGAACCCAGCGAAAATCCTGAGAACCGTGAGCACCGAGACGAGCCTGACGACTTTCTGACTCTAGAGCAGATGTTTCTTTAAAAAGTTTAAGAATATTGGTGCTCACCCAATATGCAAACGGGGAGCGCGGCACAGCGGCAAAACTGGATGATTCGACAGAGAATATCTGAGTGTAATTGGTTCGATCAGGGGCTGAAATGGCGTTTTTCAGTGCGGCAGCCTTGTTGTCGCTGTCGAGAATCCGTATAAATATAGTTTTCATTGTATAACGCTCTTTTCGAGGCAATAGGCGGCAACTTCTACCATGGCGTTGTCGAGGACACCGTAGCCGAGGTCGGCGAAGACGGCGGGCGGGGCTTTGGGCAGGATGACCTCCTCGCGCCATTTCTGGAAGCTCGAGAGGAAGAAGCCTGTGCGGGAGGTGATGGCGCCGAGGCGGGAGCGGGGGTGGAGCAGGTCGATGCCCCGTTCGACGAAGGCGGCGTAGACGTCGTTCTTCGTCTTCGGCCAACTTTTCTCGAACGTCTTCTTGGCTGTCGCGGCGCACGCCCCGAACGGGGGATTCATCAATACCACGTCGTATTTTTTCCCGGCGGTCTCGACGAGGCCGAGACCCTGGAGGGCATCGTCGGCGAACAGGCGACGGCGCGTTCCGGCGGCGCCGGCGGCAGCCGACGAGACGAAGTTGTGCAACGCTTCGACGAGCCGGGGCTCGAGAAGCTCGAAGAACCGCTGGTCGTCGATGCCCGAAAAGTCCAGCTCGCCCTGGGCCCGCGCCGGCCCGAAGCCGGGCAGGTAGCCTTTCTTCTTCTCCTGCTCGCGGGCGGCGAACTGGCGCCGCGCCTCCGCGACGGCCCCGGCGATCGACGACTCGATCTTCAGCAGCAGGCCGAGCTCCCCGGCGAGCTGCATTTCGGCGACGATATTCTTGAACAGCGCCCCCAGCAGGGGCGGGTCGAGCGTCCCGGCGAACTCCTCGACGAGCGCCGCGTCGCCCGGCATCGGCTCGGCGACCACGACGTTCGTCCGCCGGATCAGCGGCCGGGCCGTCCGGCTCAGCCCCGCGTCCCGGAACGACCGCTGGGCCCGCAGCCAGAGCGAAAGCTGGGCGATCTGGGCGCACCGCGGGTCGATGTCGACCCCGTGGAGATTCCGCCCCAGGATCATCCCCGGCACGGCCGCGCGCAGAGCTTCGAGCGTCGGATACTCCTCGCGCAGCGTCTTCCCCGTCGCCTCGCTCGCGGGCGCCTCCGGATCGTTCCACGCCTCCTCGTACATGATCGATAGCAGATCGTATGCATACAGCAGAAAATGCCCCGACCCGCACGCCGGATCGAGCAGCCGCAGATCCCGCGGATCCTTCATCGGCCGGGGAGGAAAGTGGTCAGTGGTCAGTGAGCAGTGGCCAGTGGTCAGTGACCAGTGGTCGGTGGTCAGTGAGCAGTGATCAGTAGAGGGGCCCCTCTGATCACTGACCACTGTCCACTGATCACTGATCAGATTTTGTTGCGAAGTGCTGCTGCGAGCCCGTTGATCAGTTTTCCGACTTCGCTGGTCAGCTTCAGGAGTTCTTGTATCCGGGGTGGTTGGAGATACTGTAAGCGTTCTGCAATCATTGCCTGTGTTTCCACTTCGAGAAGGGAGCCGTAAGCTATCGACAGATGGTTTAGAAACTCCTTCGTTGTTTTTCTGCCCTGGCCTTCCGCGATGTTGGACGGTATCGATACCGCCGCCCGCCTGATCTGTGACGTCAGGCCGTACATCTCCTCTCGGGGAAATTCCCGTGTCACAAGGTAAATTTCCTGAACCAGATCCATCCCCTTCTGCCAAACCACCAACTCCCGATACGTTTGCACCCCCATCCCCTCTCCTCCTCTCGCTGTCCGCTGATCCTTCCCCGCTGCCCGCTGTTCTGTCCACTGACCACTGCCCACTGGCCACTGTTCTGTCCACTGACCACTGTCCACTGATCACTAAATATTCACATGTGTCGACAAGCCGTGTGTTTCCCTTGCGCATCTCGTACCAGATCCGGCCGAGGGTGTTGTCGGTGAGGAACTGGACGACGTAGCGGGGGGTGAAGAACTGGTTTCTGACGGCCAGTTCGCGGCTGTTGCGCGGGGCGGCCGAGGCGTCGCGCATGGCTTTGCGCTCTTCCCGCGAGTTGAAATACTGGTAGATCCAGCCGATGGTCTCGTCTTCGGCCCAGAGGTGCTTCAGGTCGGCGTCGTTGATCAGTTCGAGCAGGCCGAGCAGGGCCGGCTCGCGCGGGAACAGCAGGCCCATCGGGGAGTGGCGGTCGAACAGCACGCCCAGGTCGACCGAGATCTCGTCGAAGAGGCAGGCGAGGTAGGCGCAGTACCGCTGGTAATGGGTCCCGAGAGCCGTGCCGGCGATCTTCAGGTAGACCTGGAACCCCTTCGACCGGTAGCCCTCGCGCACGCTCTCCTCGACCAGCCGCCGTTCCTCGGCCATCCGCAGCGCGGCGAACCGGTTCAGCACCGTGAACGCCTGCTCCCGGATCACCCGATCGACCACCTCGGCATACGCGCCCTTCGCCGCCTCGCGCCCCGCCGCCAGGTGCGCCACACGGTCGCGCAGCGCCCGGCTGGCCGCCCGCTCCCCGTCAGACAGGTGCGTCAGCCGCTCCAGCCCCGTCACCGTCCCGTCCGGCTGGATCCCGTGCACTTCCTGCAGCTGCCGCGTGAACTCCTCGGTCAGCAGCCCCCGCGCCGCCCCCACCATCCGGCTCAACCGGTTCCGTGTCTCGGTATCGAATGCCATTCCTTGTCACCTCATGATCGATTCGAACGGGGTGGGTTTGAACCCCCCCTACGAGCGTGGCGATGTCACGCTCGACCGACCGAACTTGCACACAACTTGCACATGAATTGCACCGCCGGTGCAAATGTGCAAAAAGCCAAAAGCCGCATCAGTAAAGAATATCAAGGTGTTTTCCCCGGCCGGAATTGCACCGGAATTGCACCGGAATTGCACCAAACCTGCAAAAACTGCAAGTTCATTTCGACCCTGAATACCACCTGGCTGCTTTTGTTTTCCCCTGGACGATGATGTCGTCTGTTTTTTGCATCTCTGCAAGCAGTCGTTGAATCTGCCGTCGAGAGAGAGCTGGCAGAACCTGGATGAAATCGTCAAACTTGCAACCCTCTTCACCACAGGATTTGATATGTTTGAGCAGAAGAGCCTTATTGGTTTCGCGGTCGAGGCCTTTTTTTCTCGTGTAGGTGCCTTTTTTCCCGAGGAATGCATGGAACTTGCGGGACAGGATGAACTGGTTCCGGCTGCCTTCGACTTTTTCCAGAATGCCAAGTTCCTGCAGGGCCCTGGCCCGTTTGAGAAATTCTGCGGAAATGCGGTTGCCGTGATAGGCCTCGTCAACGAGCAGAAAGTCGGCGGTGCTGAAGGAGCGGAGCGTCTCGACGCCGATCTTTTCCAGGAACTGGAGGAATCGGGCGTCCTGGATCTCACCCGAGAGGGAGAGCGCGACCTGGAACTGATCGGTTTGGTCGAAACTCGGTCTGGGGCGGCTTTCCCGGATACACTGCTCGTAGATGATGTTGAACCCCTGGCCGGAGCGTTCCACCAGGCCGCAACGGCCGAAGGAGTCGGCCAGCCGCCTGTTCCGGGGAAGTTGCCGCCAGAGCAGGTTGTCGACGGTTATGCCGTCGGGAAAACCGCCCGGGCTCACGATTTCCATGCGCTTCGGATACTGCCGGACGAAGATCGAAGACGGGTGACGGTAGTCCCGATGCGACACGGCGTTCAGGATGGCTTCGCGGATAACCCGCTCGTTGAACGTGGGCAGATCGAGAATGAACAGGCCGTCCTGGTAGTGCTGCAGTTCGTTGCGGTTGTTGATCGCCTTCCAGAGGTCGTCGAACCAGGCGAAGAAGCCCTCGCGATACTCGATGCGCTGGCCGGCCGGGCCGGAGGCATCGGTGGACCGATACTCGAAAACGAGTTCGGCCTGGGCGAGATGCCGCGTCAGCGCCGCGCGGGTTCCGAACAGGACGAGAGCCGCGATCGTCGGGGTTCCGTCGACGAGCAGCTCGGCGTCGCTGAGAAGCTGGGTCGTGGAAAGCGTCTCGAGGCCGGCATTTCCGGATTTCTTCATCCAGCGCCGGCGGAACTCCTCGATGGCGGATGGGAGAAGGTCGTTCAGACCGGTTCCAACCGCGGGCTGGGCCGTGTAATCGGGGTTGAGCTCGTCGAAGATGCGCTTCAGGCGGTCGGGCGTCATCGCCGTCAGACCCTCACCTCCGCGCATGAGGTAGGCGCCATTATGGGCGACGGGAATCCCGGGGGAGTGTGGCGGAACGTGGAAGACCAGCACCCGGCCGTCCGGATGAAGGATCTCATCAGCCTGCACCTTCAACCGGAGCAGTTGAACGAGGCGCGGAAGCAGTTTCTCCGGATTCGGAAACGCCTGGGTTCCTGTGACGTGCGGCGTCGGCTTTTCCGTTATTCCGAGAAGGAGATCGCCGCCCCCCTCGTTGGCGAGGGCACAGCAATACCGTTCGAGTTTCACGACGTCGAAACTCGCCTGCGCCTGCTTGAACTCGAGTCGCTCGTTCTCACGCATCATAAGAAGCGAGTTCAGCCACTCGATCTTTTCCTTCTGTGAAGTCATGCGATTACCTCACTGGCAAGCCTGTTCAGATATTCACCGTGTTCACGATACGTGAGCACGGCGGGAATGTGAACGGCTCGAAAACGGCCTGGCCGGTCGAACTTCATTCATCGCCCTCCGGTTCAAGACGGATCGTGCCGCCTGCTTCGAGGTGGGGGCGGGCGCGTTGGAGCATCTCGAGGAGGGCGTCGAGGTCTCTGACAGTGGTGATGGCGCGGGGGGCTCTGATGCGCTTTGGCGCCGGGGGTTTCAGGGGAACGGCAGGGTCGGCCGCTTTCGACGGCGCGGGGGGGTGGGGCTCCGGCTGCGTGGCCGGGCCGGGATACGGTGTGCCGGCTCCCGTGGCGGTGTCAACCGGAGGGGCTGCGGGCTCGGCGGGGGCGGCCTGGCGGCGGACGTCGTCCCGGATGCGCTTGATCTTCTGATCGAGCGAGTAGTGGCCGTTGAGGAGCTTGCGCATTCCCGCCAGATCCGGGGTGGCGACGGGGAGCAGGGCTTCGAGCCCGGCGCCGAGGCGACCCTTGTCGTCGGTGCCGAGGCGGTTCCACTCGGGCATTGCACGCACCTCGGCCTTTTGCTCGTCGAGCCATGCGGTCTCGGTTTCGAAAAAGGCCTTCGCGTGGCCGGCGGTCATCGCCCGAAGCTCGGTGACCTTCTGCCGCATCTCGGGCAGGATCGCGTGGAAATCCTCGCGGTCGAGACAGCCGGCAAGCTCGCGGCGCAGTTCTTCCGAGTCCCGGGCGAGGGCGCCCGGGGGGCCGTCGGGCGGAAGGTCGGCGATCTCCTTCAGCAGGATACGGGCCTCGGACGCAACCTCGCCGAGGCCGTTCTCGAAGGCGAGGCTGATGGCCCGCGCCCAGAGCAGGTCGTCGAAGAAGGGGCATGCGTCGTTCCCCATGCGGCCCGCGGCATCCGACGCGTCGCCCTTCAGGATCTCAGATATATTGTCCTGGATATTCTGTGCCCGTTCGACGCCGGGAAGGCCGAGCGTCTCGAGGCGCGTGCGCAGGGGCGCGTACTCCTGCTGGTAATCGGGGAAGTGCCGGATCACGCAGCGGCTGATGTCCTCTTCGAGCGGCGAGATCTCGTCCCCCGTCAGCGTGAGGAGTCGGTCTTTCGCGCACAGGAGCGCTTCGAGCGGCGGCGCCGAGTTGCGGAGGGCGAGCGAGATGCGGTTGAACGCGTTCGTGTTCCGGAGGCTGTTCAGCGCAGCGTCGCCGGCCCGGGTCGTGATGTCGGCCCCCGCGACCCGCAGCTTCACCACGCCGGCGGTCAGCAAAACGGCAATTATATAACGAGTGGTGTCTTTCGACCAGCCGTAGGGCGGTTCGAAAAATTCGTCGAGCAGGCGGCGGCCGTCGACGAGGCCGTGGTGTTCGAGGAAGTTTCTGACCGAGAGGAGGGCGGCGTGGTCGACGTCGATCGTCGCGCCCGAGCCTTTCCGGTTGACCAGGCCGAGCGGGTCGTCCTTCGAGGCGATCTTCTGGAGCTGCTCGGTCCTGAGAAAATTCTCGGCGGCGTTCGACGGCGCCTGGACCGGGGCTTCCGGGTATTTCTCGTAGACGCGGCGGGCCACGTCGGCCATGTGGCGGCACGAGGCTTCGAGGAGGTCGGATGAGAGAGCGCCGACGGCTTTCGGGGTTCCCCGGAAGACGAACGAGCCTTTCGCCAGCGCGCCCGTCACGATGCGCGCCAGTTCGGCGGTCAGGGATTCCGCGCGCTGCTGCTGGGCCCGAAGGTACTCCTCGACGTCCTTGTCGGTCGCCTTGTTCCGGTACTGCGAGTAGATGGCCTGACTGCGATGGATGTCGAGGGCGAGCGACTCGATGGCCGGGTCATCGTACCCGATCAGCCAGACGGACCGGTCGCTCGACCGCTGCTGGGAATCGGCGATGCGCTCGAGCCGCACCTGTTCCATCCGCTTCTCCGAGACGAGCTCGACGATCGTCTGGATCGTCTCCTTCTCGCCGCTGACCGAGACGGCCATGCTGCCCGTCGCGACCTTGATGCCGGTGCGGATCTGCCGCGCGCCGTCGAGTTTCGCGTCGGGAAGCGGGGTGAAGATCTCGCGGATCGCCGAGTTCACGATCTTGCGCATCTCGGCGGTCGTGGGCTGGATGCGGCCTCGCTCCTTGTCGAGGTCGATGACAGCGGCGCTCATGAACCGCAGGCTGCCGTCGACTTCGCTGACCGGCACCGACGGCTCGCGCAGAAGGGCATCGACGGCGGCGGAGACCCGGTCGAGGCAGGAAGGAGCGGAGATCGACGGATGGACCAGCGCGGCGATATTCTCGCGGCTGACCGGGAAATCCTCGAGCACCTGGAGCACGCCGATCGCCTTGGCGACGTCGACGGTGAAGGGATCGGATTCGAAGACACGCGCGGCCTTTTCCACGCCGTCGATGATATGGGGCATCGGCTTGCGGACATCTTCGCGCAGGGTCTCATAGAACATGGCGGCCGTGGCGAGCGTGCCGGCCTCGGCTTCGGCGAGCCTCGCCTGGCTTTCCCGGGCTGAACCCGGGTCGGTCAGGATGTCCTGGATCACCTTGATGGCCGAGCGCAGACCTACGCCGCCCCGCGTGCGTGCCAGGCGGGCGAGCAGCTGGAGCAGGATGTCGAAGTGCTGCGGCAGGAACGGGTAGAAGCGGCAGAAGGTTTCCTTCGTCAGGTCGGCGCGGTAGAAACGGGTGTTTTTCAGGTCTGTCGCGTGGCGGCACTGGGGGCCGTGCCGGTCGAACAGCGCCTCGAGTGTCGCGAGGCCCTCGGCCGACTTGGTGAGCAGGCGGCGGTGGCAGATCTCGCGGATGTCGCTGGCTTCAAGGTCGATCGTGATCGGGAAGCGGTCCTTCAGCTTGAACAGCTTCGTGCTGTTCGTGATCGCGCGCGGGTCGTCCTCGGTCAGCGTCTGCTGCGCCGTGGCGATGATCCAGGCCGAGCCGCGGCCGATATTCTTGATGTTCTTCGCCAGGCCGTCGAGGTTGAGAATCAGGTCTTCGCGGGCGGCGACATACTGCCCGACCTCGTCGAGCACGAACAGGATGTTGCGGTGGCCGGTGCGGCGCTCGATCAGGTCGAGCATTTCCTTCACCCGGTCGCTCTCCTTCACGCGCTCCTCGATCCTGATCTCGTTGAACGCCTTCGTGTCGGGGAAGAATTCGGGGTAGAACTCGACGGCGACCTTCGCGGCGAGGGCCTTGGTCGCGAGCGGCTGGTTGCGGATCTCCTCCCACTCCTTGCCCTTCGATACGTCGCGGATGCGGGCCTTGAACGCGTCGAGCCGGCCGTCGCGCTCGAGCATGAACTCGAGGTAGGCGATCTTCTCGTCGCGCGAGTAGCCGGCCCACTGCATGATCTTCGCATACAGGATGCTCGAGATCGCGGCGAGGGAAGCGCCGGCCCACTGGTCGCTGGCGAGGTCGAGCATGACGACGACGGCGGGGCACTTTTTCGCGACCACGTTCAGCCGCTGCCGGAGCGCTTTCGAGGTGAACCGGTCGTACAGCCACTCGCGGAAGGGGCGGTCGCGCAGGGTCCGGGCCGGGTCGAGGGCGAAGCCGAGATACTTCGTGAACGAGCTTTTTCCCGAGCCGTAGAAGCCCGAGACCCAGACGCCGACCTCGGGGTTGTTTCCGGCGGTCATGCCTTCCTCGAGCAGGTCGAGCAGGGTCCCGAAATGCTCCTGGATGCTGTCGGTCGCGACGTACTCGCTGATTTCCTGTTCGAGAAGGTCCTCGACGGTGGCGTCGTAGGTGATGACCTTCTCGATGCGGCGGTCGATGCTGCGTGACGGGTCGAAGAGTTCGCGGATGGTCGGCATGGAATCAGCCCCCGATGTGAGTCGAACGGTAGTTGCCGTCTTCCGGGTAGATGCCCAGGAAGCGGAGTGCGTGCTTGCCGGCGCGGCAGCCGGGGTAGAGAATCACGGTCGGAACGGTGAAGCGGCCCTGGAGCTTGTGCTCGAGGGTTCCGACCCGCAGGTAGGGGTGGAGCGCCTCGAGGTCAGTGACGAACAGCACGGTCATGGAGCGGCCGGCGAGAGTGGCGAGACGCGCTTCCAAAAGGTTCTGCAGGGCGTTTTCGGCGGTGAGGGCGTCGGCGAGGGTCGCGTTGATCTCGGGGAAGGCGTGGGGTGATTCGGCTTCGGATTCGAGCCAGACGTCGCGCATGTCGTGGGTGGAGAGGATCTCGTGGACGGCGTCGGCCATCGAGAAGGTCTCGAGCGTCCAGCCGTCGAGGGCGAGCTGGGCGGCCCAGGTTTTCATGCGGCCCTTGACGGGCAGCATGAGCGAGGGATCGAACACGAGATACCAGACGGGGTCGTCGCCGGGCGTGGAGAGGCTCCGGCCCGCCTTCAGACGATGTTTCAGCTCTTCAAAAGCGGTTTGCAGCGATTCCATGAAGGGCCTCCTCGAAGGATCGATACTGCCACGCGATGCGCACGAGGTCGCCGGCGCCCTGCAGGATGAAGTGGCGGCCGGCGACGCGGACGAGGCGGGGCGGGACGTCGGCCGGTTCGAGGCCGAACAGCCGCCAGTCAGGGTGATTCACGAGCGAGGTGTCGTTGATACCGGAGAAGTGAAGCTCGTGGGCCAGATACAGGGCGGTCAGGTCGTCGAGGCGGAAGGGAAGAATCTGGCGGATGCCTGCGCTATCGGGGCCGGCGAGGCCGAACTCGGTCAGACAGCCGGTCAGGTAGCGGGCGACGCGGATCATCATGATATCGGACCAGGGCGGGTCGATGGTTCCCCCGGCGGTGGCCGTGGCCAGGAAGTCGAGCGCGTGGTCGCGGGTGATCTCGAGGGCGCCGGCAGCGAACCTCGGCCAGTAGACGTTTTCCAGGAAGTCTGCCAGGACCGGGTTTGCCCGGGCCGTGTACAGCAGGAGGAGTTGCGTGAGGCTGCGCCATGGAACGCCGAGTTCGAGCAGGCTCTTCAGATGCGCCGCGGCGGGTGGCTCTCCGCGCAGGTAGCGGTCGGCGAAGACGCGGCCGACGATGTCTTCGACGCGCAGGGCGGTGGCGCGGCCGAGGGCGCCGGAGGCCGCCGCTTTCCGCTTCAGGGCGGCAACCGTCATGCCCGGCTCCCAGAGGCGGAGCAGGGCTGCCGTCTCGTCGGGCATCCCCTGGCCCTTCGAGAGCGCCGTCGTGTATCGGCGCGGCCGGCGGTCAGGCGGCGAAGTAGGGGAACGTCTGGGTGCCGCGTTGGAATGCGTCATGATAATGTCGGGCCAGCTCCTCGACGGCAAAGCCGGTGAGAACGGTGCGCACGGTGCCGATCTGGACGGGGCCTTCGGGAGCGCGGAGGCCTCCGGGACCCAGTTTTTTCAGCAGTTCGAGCGCCGTTTCGCGGGAGGTTATGATATCGGCTGTCTGCGGGGCGACCTCGTCGAGCAGAAGCCGATGCATCTGCTCCTCGATGGGAAGCGGGAGGCGGAACAGATGGAACACCCCGGCTTTTCCGATGCGCTCGTCATGGAGGCGGCGTGCGGC
Organism: uncultured bacterium; assembly: GCA_964389325.1. Taxonomy (GTDB): domain Bacteria; phylum Muiribacteriota; class Ozemobacteria; order Ozemobacterales; family Ozemobacteraceae; genus MWAR01. Next base: position 60,107 of record CAYMEN010000024.1, read on the forward strand.
CTCGGTGACCGAGGTGATGCCTGCCGCGATCGGCGTGCGGGGGAATGTGACGGCCAGGAACTGGCGTCCCGTGGCGCTCAGAAAGGTGGTGTCCCACCATCCCGCCTGGTGCTGCTCGCCAAGGAATCCGACGGCGGCTCGCAGTTCCAGGAGCTTGCGAAGGCAATCGACGTCGTTGGCGGGGGAACGATCCGCCGGGTTGTGCGGGGTCTGATCCAAGGGGTCCTGCTCCCTATGATGATTGTGAATCATATACTATTCCCCTTTCACACGCATGGCAAACATTTTACTCGTCTGCACTCTTGTGTTGAGGGTTCTGAGCAATACAGATGCCAGATCGCTATTGGTGATTGGGGAAAGGAATTCCCTTACGGGCTGGGAGACCGGGCCTCGAGGAGAAGCAGGTGGAGGGAGTCCTGGGCGAGGGAGGCGTGGCGGAGGCCGAAGGCGGGGCCGAGGATCTGGTCTGCGAGGGTGGTGATGCGGGTTCGGAACTCGTGCAGGGCGTTCGCGGCGGCGGGGCCGGAGGTGACGGGGAACTGCCAGGCGAGGTCGGTGTGGGAAGCGCGGCGCGGGCCGTCCCAGCCGAATGCGGCCGGGTCGGCCGCAAGGTCGGTTTCGAGCTCGCCGGTGAGGGAAAACAGGTCGAACGAGACGCCGAAGGGGTCGAAGGCTGGCCAGACGTCGGCGAGCAGGTCGAGCGTCGCCTGGCGGTCGATCTCCTCCTCGCCCGGGAAGCCGGTCATCAGAAAAAAGTGCACGGCCAGACCGGCCGCGGCGGCATCGCGCAGAATGCGGCGCGACCTGATTGTATTCGTGCCTTTATGAAATTTCTTCAGGATCCGGTCCGAACCGCTTTCGACGCCCATGAACAGCTTTCGGCAGCCCGCGGCGCGGGCACGGTCGAAGCTTTCCCGCGTGTGACCTTCGTCGAGGCGGGCGTATGCGATCCAGGATACCGGCTCCGGGAGCGAACCGAATATGCCGGTCAGTCCCCGCAGCCGTGGCGGCGGCACGGCTTCGTCGACGATGAAGAACCGCCGGTGACCGGCTTTGAAGAGCGCTTCGACCTCGGTCGCGACCTTCTCGAAGGGCTTGGGCCGATACAGCGGCCGCCCCGTCACGGCCCGCACCGGATGAATGCAGAAGGCGCACCTGCCCCATGGACAGCCTCGGGCCGTCTCGACCGGCATCACCAGATGCGGGGTGAGATACTGTCCGAGCGGCAGCATGCCGAAATCAGGAAATACCGCATCAGATATATCCATCACGATAGAATTTCCGGCGACGGCGTTGCCGTCGCCGGTCCATCCCAGGGCGTTGGGAGCCGTCGCGGGTGCGACTCCATGTGCAATCGCGTCCAGGAGCGGCTCTCCATCGCCGAGACCGAAGGCATCGATGGTCTGCCGCAACCACGCGAGACGTGCGAGGAGCTGCCGCCGGTACGTGACGGCATCCCCCCCCAGGACGATGCGGACCTCGGGAAGCTCGCGCTTGAACCTCCCGGCCAGGGCGAGCGCCGCCGGCAGCTGGGTGTCGGATATGACGGAAATGCCGATCAGATCGGGCTTCCATCTGGCGATTTCCGCGATTTCGGCGTGCAGATGACGCACCAGCGGGAGGGTTTCCGGGGCTTCCAGGGCGGTTCGCCAGCCGTACGACGAGACGGCCGATGGAAGCCCGCCGCAGGTGTCCCAGAACAGGCGGCCCTTTCCCGCCGGGTCGAATCGCTCGTCGAGAAGTCGCTGGAGGGAGCCAGTCGTCTGCAGATACCCCCGGGCATCGCGCAGCGACACAGGGTCGAGCAGTCGCGAGAGAAGGAGTTCCTCGGCGCCGCCCGGCGTCGCCGGCCGGAGGAGGATCCGGTACAGCGCGAGATTCAAATCCCGGACGATCACCTCCGCGCCGGCCCGCCGCAGCGCTGCCCCCAATACGGCGGGAGCCAGCGGCGGCTGCCGCGGGTCCCACTGGGGCGGGAAGACCAGGGCTGCGCGCATTCAGACCAGCACGGAGACGCGGTCGCCCTCTTCGAGTTCGACTTTCTTGATCTTGCTGCGGGGCACGTAGACCTCGATCGTCATCTCGGGATCCTTCGGGTCTTTCACGATCACAACCACGACGCTTCCCTCGATGCGGTCGACCACCCCGCTCACGCGACGTTTTTCGGCCATACTTCCTCCCCTCTCCGCCAATTCAAGATATGCCTGGCAGGTTGTATTTTTCTGGAATCACCACCAAGGCACAAAGACACAAAGCCTTCCGTGATGAATCCTTTGTCGCTCTTCGTGCCTTGGTGCCTTTGTGGTGAATGATCTCTGAGCCTCGGTGTCTCTGTGGTGCGTTGTTTCTTTCGAAATGCGGACGCTTGATGAGCGCCTCTCTCTTTCATTATACTGCGAAACATAGCATGGGCAACGAAATCGATCTGCACGGGCTCCTGGTGGCCGAGGCCATCGAGGCGTTCATCGAGTATTACAACGACCGGGTGCGCGGCGGCGATTACCGCCGCATCCTCGTCATCCACGGCTACGGCTCCACCGGCGAGGGCGGGAAGATCCGGACCCGGCTCCGGAGTTTCCTGGCCGGCCACGATGCGTATCTCTCCTTCGAACACGGCGAGCACCTCAGCGGCGGAAACCTCGGCAGTACCTTCGTTTTTCCCCGAAACCCCCTGCCTTCGCCGCTCGACGCCCTTTCGAACGAGATTCTCGACTACTGCCGGAGCCCCAAGACGAAATCGAAAATCGCCGGCAAGTTCCGCGGCGCCGGCGAAGCGAAAATCCAGGCCTGCCTGCAGAACCTCGAAAAGAAAAAACTGCTCGCCGTCAGCCACAAGGGTGGGTATAAACTGTTTCAAACGGTATAAAATATGGCGGTATGTCCATTGGCCGGCGCGCCCAAAGCGTCACCTGCCTGACTGTCGGTGGGAAGTGAAGGAGACGGGCTTGTTGTCGCGGTATTCGGTCTCGGCGACCAGGGTTCCCTGTTCGTCGTAGGCTCGGAGCGGGCCGTTCATGATTCCCGCCGTCCATTCCGAACTCTGTTTGAGTTCTCCCGACGGGTAGTATTGTTTCAGCGTGCCGTGGATCTTGCCGTCGGCATAGGGTGTCTCGCTCATCACCCAGCCGTCGCGGTGATGCATTTTCCAAGTGCCGGCGGGCTTTCCGGCCGAATACCTGCCTTCAATCTTGAGCTCTCCGCCGGGCCAGGTCTCGCGCCATGGCCCGTCGGTCGGCTTTTGGGGCCGCTGGGGGCCGGCCTCCGCCAGTTGCCGGCTGACCGTGGCGAACTGGCCGGTCCAGGAGGGGCCGACGATGTTCCGGTAATACAGAGAGCCGCCGCCGATCACCACCAAAAGATACACGATCGGCTTTCCCAGAATTCCGTCGGGAGGCGCTTCTCCTGGCTTTCCGGCGAAGATCGCCTGCAGGATGAGGAACAGGCCGAGGGGGAGGGCGACGACGAGAGGGACGCTGGTGGCCAGCAGGAAGACCAGCAGCCCCACCGCGATGACGAGCCTGTGCGCTTTTGTCCGCCGGCTGACCGCCTCGGGAAAGAGGATGCCGCCCAGGGTCGCCAGCAGGACAAGCGCGTCGAACACCACCTGCGGTCGCAGGGCGAGAGCCTCCCGAACCGGCTTCAGAGAATCCCCGCCGTACGCCAGAATCGCCAGGATGGCCGGCGGCAGGGCGATGATCAGAAGCACGAGCGGGGAAAACCCCGGGCCTCTCTCCCCGGGGTCGTTCATGATTCGTCTCGCTCCTCGTCGTGAAAGGTCATGGCTCTCGAAGGAAAGCCGCGGGCGTGCGATCCCGCCCGCGGCCTGTGGTTTCAGGAACCGTGTCGGCTCATTTCAGGCCGGGGACGTTGGCGCGCTTCATCTTCTGCTTGAAGTTGAACGCGGCCCACTTGAACGGCGGGGCCTTTTCGACGCCGACGTTCTCCTCGGTGATGAAGGAGATGCTCCAGGCGTAGACGAGGTCGGGCGTGGTCTCGCCCTCGACGTCGACGGCGACCCAGAAGGTCAACGCCCACTGCACGGGCTGGCCGAAAATATTGCGCTTGAAACAATACCAGTCGGGCTCGACGATGCAGGCGGTGAGCGCCTTCTCGGTCGGCTTGCAGGTGGAGTTGAAGTAGTCGAGGGCAGCTTTGGTCAGCTCCTCCGGCGTGCCGGGGCCGGCGAAGCCCTTGTGGTTGCCCGGCCACTGGCGCTCGGCGATCTGCTTCTCGATCGCCGCGGCGTCCCCGGCGGCCGTCTCCTCGACCTTCGCCACGAGATCGATCAGGGCGGCGTTGTGCGGGTCGTAGCGCAGGCCGAGCTGGACGAGCTGCTTCAGCTCCTCGAACTTCTTGGCCCGGATGGCCTCGGCGAAGGAGCTCATGAACTGGAGGTTCTGGTTCGCCTGCTCGACGATCGCATCGGCGGTATCCTTGCGCAGTTTCGGAATGGCGCTGAAGATCTTGTCGAAATACTTCACCTCGGCGCTCCAGTCCCAGCCGGAGGGGTTCTTGTCGAGAAGGGCCTCCATGGCGGCTTCGAGCGCGTCCTGCTTCGCGCCGCAGAGCTTCCCGAGATACTCGATTTTCTGCTTCACGACGGCCGAATCAGTCTTCTCGAACTTTTCCAGCTCGTCGAGAAACGCCGCCCAGTTCATCGGGTGAATGTTGCCGTTCTCGATCTTGTACGTGGTCTCCCTGAGCTTCTCACGCTCGTCCCGGAGCGCCTGCCATGCGGCAAGAGCCGCCTCCTTTTCCTTCCCGGCCTCGGCGAAGCCTGCCTCACACGCTTGTTCCATCCTCTTTACCTCCTCTTGGAATCGTTTCAGGGCCGGGTGTCCGGCCTGGTTGTCGTCAGCGAACGCCTTCGCGGTCTGCTCTCTGGTCTTGCCGACCTGCTCCATCAGCTCTTTTCCGGCCCCGGCATTGCCGCGGGCGGTCGTCAGCAGCATCGCCTTGTAGGCTTCGAGCCTCGCACGGTCCATGTTCTCGAGGTTGTCGCAGGGGGCGTCGCCGGGATTGAAGCAACTCTTGTAACCGATTTTTTCGAGCTCGGGAAGCATGGCCACGAGTTTGTCGCGATGCGGCGCCAGTTCGGCGTCCGTGGCTTCCCAGCCGTCCTGCAGGGCGGCCGTGTAGTATTTCACCGCCTCGTGGAACAGTTTGTGCGCCTTCCGCTGGATCAGGACGTCCTTCGGCTCCATATCGCCGGTGTTGGGGTCTTTTTCGTCGGCCGTCAGGCTTCCGGCGGCTTTCGCCTCGTCATACGCCTTGACGAACCCTGGAATCGCCTGCTCGAACGCGGCGATCGCATCTTTCGTATAGTCAATATTATTTGTCGGAAGCCGCTTGGACGGCCCGGTTTTCTTTTCGGGAACAGGAGCTGCAGGCCTGGCGGCTGCGGCCGGAGCCGAGGGGGCCGCGGGCTCGGCGGCCGGTTCGGCCGGTTCGGGCGTCGACGGGGCCTGGGTGGCCTGAGGAGCCGGTTCCGCGAACTCGATGCCGGCGATGTCGCTTCCCGTGACGGTGCCGTTCGCGTCTTCGCCCGTTTCCCTGTCGGTGCCGGTGAACTCCATGTGGACGCTCCTGCCCACGAAGATCCAGGCGCGCTCGAGCTGCAGGGTTTTCCCGTCGAGGGTGGTCACCGTGTGGATGCGGGTGTTCTTGTCCCACTCGATCTTTTTGATGTCCTTGAACAGGATGTTCGTCTTTTTGCCGCCGGCGGGCGTGTACTCGATCCGGCCGTCGGAGCTGATCGCCGTGACGTCGATGAGCTTGCCCTCGGTGGTGGTGATCGTCGCACGAAGGTCGGTGGCCCAGGCGGCTCCGCCCAGGGCGATCGCGATGGCGGCAGGCGCGAGAAACTGAAGACAGGTTTTCATGCTCATTGATATCTCCCATAGTGTCATATATGCTTTCATGGACCGCTTCCGTGAAACGGCGATCTCACTATACACGAAGACATCGGGTTTCGTCTTGTTCCACGATTGCGGTTGCAGATGAAGAGAGGTATCATGGAAAAAAGCGATCGAACAGACAGAGACCGCCGGCTTCAACGCCGCACACGAGACGGATGACGAGATGACACACCGGGATTTTCCCGGGACGACGGGGACCAGGCCTCGCCGGCCCCCGTGAGACGGATACGGGCAGGTATGAACAAACGGGATGCCTCGACGATTCGCGCGACGGGAAGCGCACCGCCGGCCGATGAGAGCCGGTTCCGCCTGCTTTTCGACGCCGCGGCCGACGGCCTGGCGGGAATCGATCTCCAGGGCAACATCACGCATGCCAACCCGGCGTGTCTCAGGCTGACGGGATACGCTCTCGCGGAGATTGCCGGCAGGAACGCGCACGACCTGCTTCACGGGGCGTGTCAGGAGTACACCCCGCTTCAGGGACACCTGTGCCCGTTGAAACGGGCCATCGCCGGGCCGGGGGCGGGACGCTCAGACACCGATGTCTTCCGGCGCCGCGACGGGAGTTCCTTCCACGTCCGATTCTCGATCGCGCCGCTTCTCGAAAGGGAGGAACCGGTCGGGGCGATCCTCTCGTTCCACGAGATCGACCGGCCGCGCGCCGAAGCCGATCAACTCAGAGCGATCCTCGAGGAGAGCCCCGTCGGGGTGTCGATCCTCGACGCCGCCGGGCGGCAGATCTTCAGCAACCGGCGCCTCGCCGAGTTGTTCGGGACCCCCCACGAGGAGCTGATGGCGCGCTCCTGCGCCTCCTACCTCGCCAACCCCGACGATGGGGGCGCGATAAGGGAGGAGCTCGAGCGCAAGGGCATCCTGCGCGACAGGGAAACGGCGTTCCGCCGATCCGACGGGCGCATCGTCTGGGTGCTTCTGAACACCCAGTTCATCGAGGTCGCCGGCGCCCGCCAGCGGCTGAACTGGTTCTACGACTTCACCGAGATCCGCGAGGCCCGCGAGAAACTCACGCGCACAGGCTTCCTCGCCGAAAACGCCCTCGAGTTGACGAAGGCCGGCCACTGGACGATCCCGATGGATGGCTCCGGATATTATATCGCCTCCGAACGAGCGGCGAGAATTTTCGGCTACGACCCCCGCCCCGACTGGCGGTATCACCTGGTCGCCGACTGGCTGGTCCATGTCGAAGAGGCGGATCCCGCCGCGGCGAAGCGGGCCGACGAGCTGTTCACGGGCGCGATGGAGGGGCGGTATCCGATCTACGACGCGCGATATCCCTACAGACGGCCGAACGACGGCGTCGTCGTCTGGATACATGAACATGGATATATAACGAGAGATTCGGAAGGTCGGCCCGTCGAGATGCTGGGCGTGGTGCAGGACGTCACTGACCAGATCGTGGCCCAGCAGGCCCTCGCGCAAAGCCAGGAACGCCTCGAGCTGGCCCTGAAGGGCGCCCGGTTGGGGCTGTCCGACTGGCGGGTCGATCTCGACGTGTTCGACACCAACGAGATCTGGGCCGAACTTCTCGGCTATACGCCCGGCGAGCTGCTCGAACGGCACGGGCGCGGGGCCGCCCGTTGGAGGGCCCTGGTCCACCCGGACGATCTCGAAAGGGTCATTCGGACCGGTGAAGATCATCTGTCGGGAACACTCGACGAGTTCCGGACCGAGTATCGCATGAAGACGAAAGCGGGGGGCTGGAAATGGCTTCTCGACATCGGCCGGTGCGTCGAACACGATGCCGCCGGCCGCGGCACCCGCATGATCGGCATCCAGCTCGACCTCGACGCTCGCAAGGAGGCCGAGGCGGCCCTCGCAAAAGCCAAAGAACTGGCTGAAGCCGCCACCGCGGCCAAGTCGAGCTTTCTGGCGAACATGTCCCATGAGATCCGCACGCCGATGAACGCGATTCTCGGCATGTCCCAGCTCGCCCTCCAGACCGACCTCAGCCCCCAGCAGCGCAACTACGTCGGCAAGGTGCACCGCGCCGCCGAGAACCTGCTGGGCATCATCAACGACATCCTCGACTTCTCCAAGATCGAGGCGAACCGCCTGACCATGGAGAACACCGACTTCTGGCTCGAAGACGTGTTCGACAACATCGCCGGCCTGATCGGCCTGCGGGCCGAAGACAAGGGCCTGGAGCTCCTCTTCAGCACGCCGGTCGACATCCCGTCCGCCCTCGTCGGCGACCCCCTGCGGCTGGGCCAGATCATCGCGAACCTCGGAAACAACGCCGTGAAGTTCACCGAAAAGGGCGATATCGTCATCGGCGTCGATATGGCCGAACGAACCGAAACCTCCGTCGAGCTCCACTTCTGGGTCCGCGATTCCGGCATCGGCATGTCGCCCGACGAGCAGGCGAAGCTGTTCGAATCCTTCAGCCAGGCGGACGCCTCGACGACCCGCAAATACGGCGGCACCGGCCTGGGACTGGCCATTTCCAGGCGCCTCGTCGAGATGATGCATGGCCGCATCTGGCTCGAAAGCGCTCCCGGCAAGGGGTCCACCTTCCATTTCACGGCCCGGTTCGGCCTTCAGGCGTCGCCCCGGCGCCGCACGGCCCTGACGGCCGACGACGTGAAGGGCATGCGCGTCCTGATCGTCGACGACAACGCCGGCGCGCGAGAGATCCTCGGGTCGATCGCGAAAAGCTTCGGCTTCACGGTCGAGACCGCCTCGAACGGGTACCGGGCGATCGAACTGGTCGAACAGTCCGACCGGTCGGGCGGCCGGCCGCTCGACCTCATCCTCATGGACTGGCGGATGCCGGGAATGACCGGCCTCGAGTGCATCCAGCGCATTCGCAGTAACCGCGTCTCGCGGATTCCCGCCGTCATCATGGTCACCGCCTACGGACGTGACGAGGCGCTCACCGATGCGAAGCGGATCGGCATCGCGCCGATCAAGATCCTGACGAAGCCCGTCACCCCCTCCACGCTCCTCGACTCGATCGGGGACGTGCTGGGCCGCGCTTCCCCCATCGAGCGGCGTTCATCGACCCGCGACGAGGCGCTCGTGGAGAGCATGCGCAAGCTTGGCGGCGCGAGGGTGCTCCTCGTTGAGGACAACGACCTGAACCGCGAACTCGCCCACGAACTGCTCCGGCGCGCCGGCATCGAGGTCGTCCTGGCGGGAAACGGCAGCGAAGCCCTCCGGGTGCTCGGCGAATGCGGCCGGATCGACGGCATCCTCATGGACTGCCAGATGCCGGTGATGGACGGGTACGAGGCGACGCGTGCGATCCGCGCCATGCCCGCGTTCAGGGAAACCCCCATCATCGCCATGACGGCCAACGCGATGGCCGGCGACCGCGAGAAGGTGCTCGACGCCGGCATGAATGATCACGTGGCCAAGCCGCTGAACGTGCAGGGCATGTTCGCCACGATCGCGAAATGGATCAAGCCGTCCCGAAAAACCGTGCTGGAACACGCTCCCCCTGGGGCCGAAACCTCCGCATGCCTCCCGCCGGTCGAGGGCATCGATATGGAGCGCGGTCTGAGCCTCGTCATGGGAAACGCATCGTTCTACAGGCGTATGCTGATCAAGTTCCGCGACACCCACACCGATTTCAGGGAAACGTTCGCGAAAGCCCGTGCCGACGCCGACCCACAGACCGCCGTGCGCTGCGCCCACACCCTGAAAGGCTGCTCGGCCAACCTGGGGATCACCTGCATCCAGGAACGTGCGCTGGAGCTCGAAAAAGCCTGCTCCACCGCAGCTGACCCGGCAACGGTCGATACCCTGCTCGAGGAGACGGTCACCGAACTCGAACGGATCCGCCGGGAACTGGCAGCTCTGGATGAACCTCGGAAGACGTCACCCGCCGCGACGTCTGTCCCGCGCGACCGCAGGGAGCTGCTCGACGTTTGCGGCCGGCTCCGGAAACTGTTCGAGCAGGATGACGCGGCCGCGATCACCCTGGTCGAGAAACACGCGACTCTCCTCCGGGCGGCGTTCCGCGACAGGTCTCCGGCTCTCGAAAAGGCCGTCCGCGAGTATGACTTCGAAGAGGCTCTCGCGATCCTCGAGCAGGGCCTGGCGGACGGGGCGGCGGACTGAGCCGGCCCGGATACCACATGACAGCCGTGCGCCGGCGCATCAACCTTCATAACCACACGACCTTCTCGGACGGTCGGTTCACCGTTTGCGAAATCGTCGCCGAGGCGGCGCGTGCGGGCCTCGAAGGCGTCGGCATCAGCGACCATTTCTTCACGCGCAAGGTCTTCCGCACCCTCGAGCCGGAAACATGGCTGAGCTCGGTCTGGCCGGCCTACCTGGCCGAAGCGGAAACGTGGCGCGGGGCCGCTTCCGGGGGGCTGAAGGTCTGGTTCGGAATCGAGCTCGACACATGCTTCGACCGGGTTGAACTGGGGCTGAATGAACTGCCCTGGGCCGGCATTAACACCCTCGACTACCTGCTCATCGAGTACGCAGGCGAGGAGGAGTGGGGCGGCATGCCCGTCACCAGGCTCGCTGAACTGCACGAACACTGCCGCATCCCGGTGATCGTCGCGCATCCGGCGATCGACCGGCTCGAAGATTCGTTGCGGCTGGGGCCGCTCTGTGATATGGTACGTCGGTTCGGATACGGCCTCGAGATGCCCGGCGGAAGTCGGAATTCGTGGTTCTGGGGGCGGCGCGATGTGGGCATTCTTCGCGACCTGCACCTGACCATCGGAACCGACACCCACGAGCGGCTCGAAGACGTCGGTGAGATCGGAAAGTGCCTTGCGTTCCTCGAACGGAATGGGCTTCTCGACCGGCTCGCCGATCCGGACAGACTTGCGGAGGGCATCCGATGAACGGTGGAAAACGCGAACGTGTGGTCATCACGGCGCTTGGCGCCAACAAGCCCGGCGTGCTTGCCGGAATCACGAGGACGATTGCCGAGAGCAACGTCAACATCGAGGACGTCACGCAGAAGATCATGCAGGATTTGTTCGCCCTCATGATGGTGACGGACGTCGCCCAGGCGAACTGCAGCTTCGACGAGTTTCAGTCGCGGATGCAGAAGGCGGCCGACGAGTTGAAGGTGAAGATTTTCATCCAGCACGAAGACGTGTTCAAATTCATGCACCGGCTTTGAGCCGCGGAGCGCACCATGTCGTACAGTCTCGAAGAAGTCATTGAACTGATTACCGCGGTCGGCGTCGAGACCTTCGATATCCGCACGATCACGGTGGGTGTCTCGCTGCTCACCTGCGCCGACGAGGATGTCGACCGGTGCGCGGCCAAGGTCTACGACAAAGTCATGCGCACGGCGGCCAATCTCGTGCCGACCGCGAAGGCGATCGAACGCAAGTTCGGCATCCCGATCGTCAACAAGCGCATCTCGGTGAGCCCGATCGCGCAGATCTCCGGCCCGTGCAAGGGCGATACCGTCGTGCCCATCGCCGCCGCGCTCGATCGCGCCGCGACCGAGCTGGGCGTCGATTTCGTCGGCGGTTTCACCGCCAACATCCAGAAGGGCTTCACGCGCGGCGACCAGCTGCTCGTCAACTCGATCCCCGACGCGCTGAGCACGACGAAGCGCGTCTGCTCGAGCGTGAACGTGGGCAGTTCTGCGGCCGGCATCAACATGGACGGCGTGTACCGCATGGCCCAGATCATGAAGGAAACGGCCGAGCGCACGCGCGACAGCGACGGGCTCGGCTGCGCCAAGCTGGTCATCTTCTGCAACCAGCCCGAGGACAACCCCTTCATGGCCGGCGCCTGCCACGGCGTGGGCGAGGCCGAGGCGATCCTGCACGTCGGCATCTCGGGACCCGGCGTGGTGCGGGCGGCGCTGGCGAACTCGGGCGCGCTCGATTTCGGCGAATTGTCGGAACTGATCAAAAAAACCAGCTTCAAGATCACCCGCGTGGGCGAGCTGGTGGGCCGTGAGGCCTCGCGCCTGATGGGCATCCCGTTCGGCGTCATCGACCTGTCGCTGGCCCCGACGCCGGCGGAGGGCGACTCGATCGCCGACATCCTCGAGGCGATGGGCCTCGAGCGCACTGGCTGCCATGGCACCACGGCGGCGCTCGCCCTGCTCAACGACGCGGTCAAGAAGGGCGGCGTCATGGCCTGCACTTACGCGGGCGGCCTGTCAGGCGCGTTTATCCCGGTCACCGAGGATGCGAGCATGTGCCGCGCCGTCGAAGAGGGCGTGCTGACCATTCAGAAGCTCGAGGCGATGACCTGTGTCTGCTCGGTCGGCCTCGACATGGTGGCGATTCCCGGCGACACGAGCGTCGATGTGCTGGCCGGCATCATCGCCGACGAGATGGCGATCGGCATGATCAACCACAAGACGACGGCGGTCCGGCTCATCCCCGTTCCCGGGAAAAAAGCGGGCGATATCGTCGACTTCGGCGGCCTGCTCGGCAAAGGCCCGATCATGGACGTCGTCCGCCAATCCCCCGCCGGCTTCGTGAAGCGTGGCGGCCGCATCCCCGCCCCCATCCACAGCATGAAAAATTAACCGTTATATACGGTTATGTGTGTGCAGGGGCGGGTTTCAAACCCGCCCCTGCGGCGTTATTGCATGTCTCGCGCACGGCACGAAGGGGACCATGCGATCGGTTTTCATTTCCGAAGAATCAATAAAGGGTTGAATGATTCTGGATATATGATATCCTCTTTCATATCCCGGAACACTCGGGAAATACGGAATTCTAAGAGGAGATAGAGATGCGGTTTTTCTCAAGGTTTTTTGCCCTGGTCTGCTCCCTCGTCCTCGTTGTCAGCCTCTCCGGCTGTGACCTGTTCGGCGGCGGCGATGACGGCGATTCGACGTCGGCAGCAGCCTCGAATGGAACGGCGACGATCCAGGGAAATGTCATCGATGCTTCGACGGCTGACAATGCGAACCCGACGACCATTGACGGCGTTCAGTTGACGACGGGCGATGTGACGACGACTTCCTCGAGTGGCGCTTTCACCCTGGCGAATGTGGCGATTCCCTCCGACGGGATCGTGAAAATCACGGCCAGCCGGAACGGTTGTCTGACGACGTATGCCTTCGAACCGGTGACGAATGGCCAGACGGTTGTTGCAACATACAGCCTCAAGGTTGTTTCGGCGGGAAGCATCAATAATGGTCTTAACATGACTGTTGCTGCGGTGGCTCTCGATGGTGGTCGTCTGGATACAAAAAAGGCCAAGGTCGAGTTCTCTGCCGGCAGCATTCTTGATGCTTCGGGAAACGCCGTAAACACGGCGAATGTTACGGTTGTAAATCAGGTTCCTGGCGATGTCGGGTATGCTGATACATTTCCGGGGATCTTTGCCGGTGTCCGAACGAACAACACGACAACCCCGTTTGAGAGTTTCGGTTTCGTAAACGTCGATCTTGGTGCGGGCAACACGCTTGACCCGTCGAAGCCAGCAACACTCACGATTCCTGTTCCGGCAAATAATACCCCGACTGACGAGACGATACCTCTCTGGTCCTTTGACCCGACAACCGGTCAGTGGAAAGAGGAAGGCGTCGCAACGCGTCAAGTCATTGGTGCTGATGTCTTCTATGTCGGACAGGTGACGCATTTCTCTTTCTACAACCTCGACAGGCCCTTCACGGGTGGCTCGTTTGTCGTGAACGTGGCGAGCGGCGCGCAGATCGTATCCGGCGCCAAGGTGACCATGACATCGACCTCGAGTGCCGATAAGACGGGTGGTGTCTGGCAGGACATCAAGTATACGGACGCCCTGGGAAAGGCGACATTCACGGTTCCTGCCGGCTCTCTCGGTATCAAGGCCGAGAAAGATGGGAAAACCTCGGAAGCCTTCGGATATGATGTAACAGGTTCCAACGGCAGCGCAACGATTGATATCAACGGCTTCCATGGTCATGAACCCTGGATGCAGTGACGATTGATTTTGTCCTGATCGGAACGGGCCGCACACATCGTGCGGCCCGGTCTCTTTTCTCTATTCACAATTCGCGAATTGCGCGCATGCTCGTGTGCTCGAGATTCAGAAAAATCGGCGCCACGTATTCTTGAGTGAAATGCCCGACCAGAGGTGGGGGAGACCAGGACGGTGTCGGTTGAAGGAAACACGGCTGCCTACGTACTGTGTACCGCGTCGCCATGGTGCCGTACCGCCACATTCATGGGGTTCGAAGTGTCAGGTCCCTGTTTTGGAAAAAGCAGGACAAAGAGGGTGGGCCGATATTTTTTGATGCATCAAAAGAATATTTCGATTTCTTGACTTTTCTGCAGAGAACGCCTAAGATCAAAATAGGGGAAGATACGAAAGACTTATCATTTCTCCAGGTGAACGCTGATCAAATGCTTGCCCTCATTTTTTTAAAGGAGAAGACGCATGGATAATCGCGGCTTTACTCTGATCGAACTTATGATTGTGGTTCTTGTCATCGGCATTCTGGCCGCCGTCGGTATTCCGAAATACCAGAATTTCGTCACGGAAAGCAGACAAAAAGCTTGTCAGTCCCAGCTCAAGGGAATCGATCAGGCTGTCGGTGTCTGGGAGACCAAGACAGCGGCCTTCGGCCGGGATAACATCGCCGTTATCCGCCGAATCAATCACCAGACCGGTAACACCGAATGGAACACCCAGTTCACGGCCTCTCGCTGGAACGGGGCCAATTTCGTGAACTATTGGCACGGTATTACTCAGGGGGCTCTTGCGGAAGCTGCCGGAGGAACCGACATGTTCATCTGCCCCGATCTCTTGAAAGCCTACGGAAGCAAGGCTGCCATCCCTGCATTGACGTGCCGGAACCATTACAATTTCGTCAAGCGGCCGACCATTGAAACCAATGCCGCCGGCGTGGCCTGGACCACGTATCAAACGAACTGCTGGGGCGGTTGCGGAGCTAGGTGGATGCCGGCCAATGTGCGACGCGCAGCGATGTGCACATCATTTGGGTACCACAACAACGGTAACATCGGCGGCATCTCCTTCATGAACGGCATGCCCAGATACGCCGACGGAGTTGGTCCTGACGGCCAGCGAACCACTCTTCACGCTTACTGGATGTAATGTTTTCAACCGAGCAGACGGGCGCCCCTCGATTCGTTCGGGGGGGCGCCCGTTTTTGCTGAAATATCACTTTTTCCCGAGATGCTGAAATCCATGTTCCATCGCCTTCGAAGCTCTGTTGAACCTGTTTTCTGGATTGCGTATTATTCTTTTCTGGAAGCTCTCAGAAACCGGCTTTTGCTTGGCATCTTCTGCCTCATCGTACCTTTGATCGCCGGCGCCAAGGTTCTCGATGTGTACCAGTTCGGCCAGGTCAAGATGATCAAGGATCTCGGCCTGTTCGTCACATCCGTGT
>CAYMEN010000025.1:0-74694 GCA_964389325.1 uncultured bacterium
CGCTTCCTTTCCCGCTTATGCCCGTCGGATCTACGGCCATGCGTTCCGTACAAGTATCGGACTTTGAAGAGCTACGCCTTCTCATCCCGCATGGACGCCTCGTATCCGCTTCCCGTTCGTCGGGCCAGCGTTTTGCCTGCGGCTTCCTTCAGATTCCGCCTCGCGACGGACACCCTTGCCGTTCGGCTCGTGATTCCCCTTGTCGGGCTCACAGAGGACTTGCACCTCCTAGGAAGTGCGCCCTGCCGGGCGCACGCAAGAAAAATCCCGGGGAACGTCGGTCGGTTCCCCGGGATCTCATCACATCAGACTCAGCTCATTCGCATTCGCGGGGCTGGTAGTGGGTATGCAGCAGCTTGTGGGACATTTCGCCGCAGGGCTTGCCCAGGAACTCCGCATACAGCTTCTTGATCGAGGGGTTCTCGTGCGACTTGCGGATCTTGCTGTTCTTGTCGTCGCGATAGATGGCTTCCATGCGCTTCTGCAGGATGGACGAGTCACCCTTGGTGAAGGGCTGGCCACCGCCGTTCAGACAGCCGCCGGGGCAGGCCATGATTTCGATGATGTGGTAGTTGGCCTGACCTTTCCGGATCTTCTCGAGCAGCTTGCGGGCATTTCCGAGCCCCGAGGCGATGGCGGCATGAACTTCGAGATCGGCGATCTTCACGGTCGCCTCCTTGATGCCTTCGAGGCCGCGAACGGCTGTGAAGTCGATCTGCTTCAGGTCCTGGCCGGTTACCCAGTCGGCCGCGGTGCGCAGAGCCGCTTCGAGAACGCCGCCCGAAGAGCCGAAGATGACGGCGGCGCCGGTCGATTCGCCCAACGGATCGTCGAAGGGGGAATCTTCGAGGTGATCGAAGGCAATGCCAGCTTCCTTGATCATCGAGGCGAGTTCCCGGGTCGAGATGACGATATCGACGTCGCGAACGCCGCTCGCATGGAACTCTTCGCGCGAGGCTTCGTATTTCTTCGCCAGGCAGGGCATGACCGACACGACGATCATGTCTTCAGGCTTCACGCCGATCTTCTTCGCGTAGTAGGTCTTCGCGATGGCGCCGAACATCTGCTGCGGGGACTTGCAGGTGGACGGGATGTGCATCAGGTCCTTGAACTGGTGTTCGAAGAACTTGACCCAGCCGGGGCAGCAGGAGGTGAGAATGGGCAGGGTGCCGCCGGTTGCCACCCGCTCCAGGAACTCGGTGGTTTCCTCCATGATGGTGAGGTCAGCCGAGAAGTCGGTGTCGAAGACTTTGTGGAAGCCCATCATGCGCAGCGCAGTCACCATCTTGCCCGTGGAGATCGAGCCCGGAGGCAGTCCGAACTCCTCACCGAGAGCGACGCGCACGGCCGGGGCGGTCTGGACGACGACGGTCTTTCCGCTGTTGATCGCATTCCAGGCCTTGTAGGTGTGATCAACTTCGGTGAGGGCGCCGGTCGGGCAGGAAGCGACGCAGCGACCGCAGTTGGTGCACTTGGTCTCTGCGAGCGGCCGCAGGTCGGCCGGGCCGACGACGGCGGTGAAGCCGCGGCCGATGCCGGAGAGGATGCCGACGGTCTCGACTTCGTTGCAGGCGACTTCGCAGCGGCGGCACATGATGCACTTGTTCGGGTCGCGGACGATCGCCTCGCTGGAGACGTCGATATCGTGCTTGGCCATCTCGCCTTCGTATTTGATGCGATGCAGACCCATCTTGGCGGCGAGATCCTGGAGCTGGCAGTCGCCGCTCTTCTCGCAGGTCAGACAATCCTTGGGGTGGTTCGAAAGCAGCAGATCGAGCATCGTGCGGCGGGCGTTGATGACGCGCATGCTCGAGGTGACGACCTTCATGCCTTCGGTGGCGGGGGTGCAGCAGGAGGGGGCGAGGTTCGGCCGGCCGTCGATCTCGACGACGCAGACGCGGCAGGAGCCGGTTTTCGACTCGACCGAGCAGGGGCCGTAGCTCTTGAAGTGGCACAGGGTTGGAATGTCGATGCCGATTTTGTGAGCCGCGTCCAGAACGGTTTCGCCTTCATTCACCTGGACGGGAATATTATTGATGGTCAGATTGATCATGATGTTCGATTCTCCTGAGTCAGCTCATTTGCGGTCAACGGCGTGGAATTTGCAGACAGAGTGGCAGACGCCGCACTTGATGCACACGTTCTGATCGATCACATGCTGCTTCTTCGGCTGGCCCGTGATGCAGCCCGCCGGGCAGTTGCGGGCACACATGGTGCAGCCGACGCAGCTGTCGTTGATCTCGTATTTCAGAAGTTTCGTGCAGACGCCGGCTTCACAGCGCTTTTCCTTGATGTGAGCCAGATACTCGTGCTCGAATTGGGCGATGGTCGAGAGAACGGGGTTCGGCGAGGTCTGGCCAAGTCCGCACAGCGCCGTGTCCTTGATCGTGACGCTGAGATCCTTGAGATCCCGCAGGGTTTCCATCGTTCCGCGACCCTCGCAGATCTTGGTGAGCATCTCGAACAGGCGCTTGTTGCCGACGCGGCAAGGAGTGCATTTTCCGCAGGATTCATCGAGGGTGAACTCGAGGAAGAACTTCGCCACGTTGACCATGCAGTCGTCTTCGTCCATGACGATCATGCCGCCGGAACCCATCATCGATCCAAGGCGCTTGAGCGACTCGTAGTCGATCTCGGTGTCGAGCTGATCGGCCTTGATGCAGCCGCCCGAGGGACCGCCGGTCTGGACCGCCTTGAACTTGCGGTCGTTCATGATGCCGCCGCCGACGCCGAAGATGATGTCGCGAAGCGGGGTGCCCATCGGAACCTCGACCAGGCCGACCTTCTTGATCTTGCCGGCCAGGGCGAACACCTTGGTGCCGGGGGAACCGGCGGTGCCGATCTTCTTGAACCAGGCGGCGCCGTTCCTGATGATGGCGCAGACGTTGGCGTAGGTTTCGACGTTGTTCACGATGGTCGGCTTCTTCCAGAGGCCTTCCACGGCCGGGAACGGCGGCTTGAAGGTCGGTTCGCCGCGCTTGCCTTCGATCGAGTGGATGAGGGCCGTCTCTTCGCCGCAGACGAACGCGCCCGCGCCGTATTTGATCATGATGTCAAAGTCGAACGAGCTGCCCAGGATCTTCTTGCCGAGCAGGCCGAGATCCTTCGCCTGCTTGATCGCGATCTCGAGGCGCTTCACCGCGAGGGGATACTCGGCGCGGATGTAGATGATGCCGGTATCGGAGCCGACGGCAAAGCCGGCGATGGCCATGGCTTCGAGAACGGAGTGCGGATCGCCCTCGAGGACGGCGCGGTCCATGAACGCGCCCGGATCGCCTTCGTCGGCATTGCAGAGAATATATTTCTGGTCATTTTTCTGCGCCGCGGCGAACGCCCACTTCTTGCCGGTGGGGAAGCCACCGCCGCCGCGTCCGCGGAGGCCGGATTCGGTGATGACGTCGACGACCTGCTTGGGGGTCATCTCGTGAAGCACCTTCCCGAGCGCCTGGTAGCCCTTCACCGCAATATACTGATTGATATCTTCCGGGTTGATCTTGCCGGTGTTGCGCAGGACGATGCGGGCCTGAAGCCTGTCGGGGGTCGCCGTCTCGTTTTCCTCGGGGTAGAACCAGGTCCGCTTGACGACTTCGCAACTGGCGGCCTCGATCCCCTTGCCAGCGGTTTCGACGATCGCGGAGGCCTGATCGACCTTCACGTGACCGTAAATGACGGATTTTCCGGTTCCGTTGAAAATCACTTCGATCGAGGGCTCGCTGTGGCAGAGGCCCATGCAGCCGACTTCGACGACGTCGACATCAACCTTGCGGTTGGCGATCTCGGCCTTGATCTGGTCGGCGATCGGTCGGGTACCGGCGGCAAGGCCGCAGGTGCCGAGCGAAACGAGAATCGTGGCACCGCTTTTCCTCGCCTGGGCGTGGAGTTTTTCAGCGTGGGCATTCAATGCGGCATGTGTGTCTATCATGGCTGACTCCCCTTACTTACACTCGTTGATGATTTCGGGAACCATCTTCGTCGTTACGTTCCCGTATACCTTGTCGTTCAGCATCACGACCGGGGCCATCGAACAGGCGCCGACGCATCGGAGGCTGGTGAGTGAGAACTTGCCATCGGCGCTGGTGTCGCCGAGCTTGAGGCCGAGATACCGCTGGAACTCGTCGACCAGCTTGCCGGCGCCCTTCACGAAACAGGCGGTTCCCGTGCAGATGTTGATCTTGTATTTGCCGATCGGTTCGTCCGTGAAGTAGGAGTAAAAACTGATGACCCCGTTCACTTCGGCCAGGTGGAGACCCAGCCTGTTGCCGACGTGGAGCTGGACCTCACGCGGCAGATAGGTGAAAATACCCTGGGCCTTGTGCAGGCACTGAATCAGAAAGCCGCGGTTTTTCTCGC
This sequence comes from uncultured bacterium, assembly GCA_964389325.1. Classification (GTDB taxonomy): domain Bacteria; phylum Muiribacteriota; class Ozemobacteria; order Ozemobacterales; family Ozemobacteraceae; genus MWAR01. The sequence continues at coordinate 4,351 of CAYMEN010000025.1, forward strand.
GGTCTTCGGTGAGGCCGAGACCATCGATGTACCGGTCAAGTTCTGCAACCTTTTCCGGATACTGCTTGATTAGATTGAACTGTGGGTTCGATGAACAGGACATCTCGTTTCTCCTTCGCGCTGCCGTTGTTCTGTGTTCTGAGCGACTATCGGCCGCTCTGACAAACCATCATTCCATGATTTCCTTGAGAATACAGATTTGTGAAGCATTTAACAAGCAAAAAAAGGGGGTATCACAAGCCTTGTATTCAACTACAGCTTTTCGGTATGTGAAACATTACACGAAGTATCGGGACAAGGCAACCTAAATTTTCCATTTCCTGATTTGAGGCTATTCTTTCCTGGAAACGAAAGCGCCACAGTCTGAAGTCTTTATCCGTTCACGAGCTTCCGGTCACACTTCGATACCTCAGGATGATCGGAACCGGATTTATCCACAGGCTGTTATCGATTCCTGCATAACAAAAGCCAACATCGCGTTCCCGTCTCGTGCCGAGCCTGTCGAAGCACAAGAGACTCTCGCCCCTCGACAATCACAGGGCGAACGTATGGTTGTCATTCTGGTAGACTCAATGCTTGCCCGAGAACCCCTATTTTTTCTATGCTATATTCAAACAAGCAACATATATTTCGTATTTTCGGGAGGGAAACAGAACGTGTCGAGGATCTTCAGGCCCGCCCTCATTGCCCTGCTCGCGCTCATGCCATTGTCCGGCCACGCAGCCCTAGAGGAGGTCGTCACCTACGAGGCACTCGAGTATTCGCCCGCCAACGTCGCGGTATTCGTCCGTCATCTCGAAGTCGAGCGGGCGAATCTGCTGAAGGAACTTCAGGCAAAATACGCGGAAAAGCCCGAGAAGATCGCCCAGAACGCCGATCTCGGGGCTTTCGACAAGATGCTCTCGGATGCCAGAGGCCTTGCAGGCTCGAAAGGTGACGTCGGGGCGGCAACCGCCTTCACCCGCCTTCAGCGTGTTCACTACAGTGTCCTCGCAAACCTCGACCTCGGCGAGGTCGAGCCCAAGCTCAAACGCAAGATCCGCTTCACGACGAGCATGGTCGGCGGTCCGCTCATCCTGAATGTACCGCAGTGCTACGGTCCCGAAGACTGCATCGGCGAGCGGAAAGCGAAGAAAGAGGCCGCACGCCTGTTCAAGCGTGGCGGCAAGGCGCCGGTTTCCCTCGAAGAGCTTGCGCAGATGACCCCGGTCGAGATCTCACGGCTCGAGCCCGGCACGGATCACCCCGCCATCAACCCCGTCGCGCCCGGCGATCATTACAGGGCGTTTCTCGACGAGATGGTCGCGATGATCAGGAAGCAGAGCCCCAAGCTGGCCCGGTTCGATCCAACGTATGCCCGCCGCGTGCTGTTCTTCGACGATATCGACAAGGACGCCACCTCCCCGAAAATCGGCACGAAAGACCGGTTCGGACTGAAATGGAAGCTCAAGTGGGGCGATGAGGTCCATACCGACGTCGCCATGAGCCGTCTGTACATCGATCTTGGCGGCACGTGCAGCGATCTGAAGTTCTATTCCGGCCCAGGCGAGTCGATCCTCGTCCTCGATCCTCCCGCGAAAGAAGGCCCCAACGCCATTCACACGTTCCATGAACTTTCGGCAAGCCTGCTCGCGTCCCGGTTTCAGTTTCACGCCGACCGGTATCTCCTCGCCGGCCCAGTGCTGAAAGACAAGCAGGGCCGCGTTGTCGGAACCGGCGTCGTCGACCAGGCGATGGTCGAACGTGAATCCATCGATCCAAAATATATCGGCTCCTATTTCGTCACATTCAAGGAGTGCCAGTTGTCGTTGTACAACCCGGCGATCAGGCGGCTCGGCGGCTCGCCGCTCTCCCGGCTGGGCGCCGTCGAGGATCGCGTCGCCCGCGGCTCGCTGGTCTTCAACTGCTGGATCAAGCACAAGGACATGAAGGACGACAACTCCCGCGTCGCCTACCTGTTCAATCCCCGGACCGGCGAGTTCGACCGGCACGTCGAGTATCAGAGCGACCTCGGGAACGTCCTCGGCAGCTGGAAATCGGCCGGCGAGCTGAACTCGTTCCAGACCTCCTTCGTCACCTGGCAGGCCACGACGATCAACTTCGAGATGCACCCGCTCTACATCCCCCGCTCCTGGACCGCCTGCACCTGGTCCGACGCCCGCTGGATGGCCCTCCGCATCGCCCGCCTCACCCGCGCCGATTACGAGCGCATCTTCGCCGAGTGCGGGTGGCCGGTATTCTGCCAGAAAGCGGCCATCGAACGTCTCATCGCGCGGCGCAACGAACTGATCCACCCCTTCCGCCTCGATCTCGACGGCATCGAGCCGATTTCGTGCGATCCCTCGTTCGATTTCGAAGCCACCACGAAGAACGGGAAGGATTTCCCCGTGAAAAACGGAAAAATCCGGAAGGATTCAGCCCTCGTCAGGGAGCTCGAAGCTACCGTCCACCCCGAAGGTCTCGCCGACGTCCTGTCCAGAAAAAACGACTGACGCCGACTTTCTATTTCATATAATATACTATTTCATCCGGAGGCTCAGATGAGGGCTCTGCTGATTGACAAAGATCGGATACATCTCGTCGGCGACCGGCAGGAACCACAACGGCCCGAGGGCTGGGCGCTGATCAAGCCGCGCCTTGTCGGCATCTGCGGTACGGACCTCGAACTGGTTCGCGGATACAGGCAGTTCTCGGGAGTCCCCGGCCACGAGTTCGTCGGGGAAGTCATCGAGGCTGATTCCCCGCTGCTTCTCAACAAGCGGGTCGTCGGGGAGATCAACATCGGCTGCTCGACATGCCAGCGCTGCCGTTCGGGAATGACGAAGCATTGCGGCAGGCGCCGGGTGCTCGGCATCGACGGCATCGACGGGTGTTTCGCCGACCGGTTCGTCCTGCCCGTGGAGAACCTGCACATCATTCCCGACTCGGTGACCGACGAACAGGCCGTGTTCACCGAGCCCCTCGCGGCGGCCTTCGAGATCGCGGAACAGGTCCATATCCTGTCGGGCATGCGCATCGTCGTTCTGGGCGCCGGGAAAATGGGCACGCTGTGCGCGTGGGTCCTCGCGAAGACCGCCGGCATGGCCGCCCTCGTCGGGCATCACCCCGAGGTGTTCCAGAAAATCCGGTATCCGGGGGTCGAAACCGCCGTTCCCGAAAGCGACCTCGCCGATGCCGACCTCGTCGTCGAGGCCACCGGCTCGGCCACGGGGCTGGAAGCGGCCCTCCGCCTGGTCCGGCCGCGCGGGACGATCGTGATGAAATCGACGATCGCCGGCCGCCACGAAATCAGCCTGACGCCACTGGTCACCAAGGAGATCACCGTCGTCGGCTCGCGGTGCGGCCCGTTCCGGCGGGCTCTCAACGCCCTCGCCACGGGCACGTATCCCGTCGAGAATCTCATCGAGGGCCGGTATCCGATCGATCGCGCGGAAGAGGCATTCAAGCATGCGGCAACGCGCGGGGCGATGAAGATTCTCCTCACCTTTCCAGCATGACACACCAATTCCATATTGAGCCCTGAAGGCCGCTTCCGTTCGCCCTGAGCTTGTCGAAGCCGAAAACCGTTCGTGCTTCGGCTGGCTCAGCACGAACGGGAACGCACAATTGGTGTTATGCAGGGCTCCATACCATGCGGTAATGCGGCCCCACGGTGGGGATCTCGAACCTGTCGGAGACTTTTTTCCACCCAAGCTTCTCGTAGAAGCCGGCGGCCGCCTCGCGTGCGTTGCACCACCAGGTCCGGCGGGGGCTGACGGTCTCGAGAATCCGCTTCCCTTCTTCGAGGAGAATTCTGCCGAGCCCCGTTCCCTGGCAGGACGCATCGACGGCCATGCCGCGCAGCTGCCAGGCGGGCGCGCCCTCGTATGTCGAGTCGAGGAAGGTCACGCAGCCGGCAACGGCACCCTCGACCAGCGCCGCGAGGTGTATCGTCGTCGGATTCTCGTCGCCGTCGAAACGCGCTGACAGGCCGGGCATGCCTGCCCGAAGGATTTTCAGCCGGAGAGGCAGAATCTGCTCGACCGGCACCCTGACGACGTCGGGATTTCGTTGCATATCGCCATTCTACCACGTTCCGTCATGCCGACCAACGCTCCTCCCACCCGGCGATCCGGTCATACAGGGCGGGAATGAGGACCAGCGTGAGCAGCGTTCCGAACACGAGGCCGAACGCGGCAACGATTCCCAGCGGAGACATCCGTTCCAGGCCGACAGCCTGCTCGAAGACGAGGGGCAGAAGGCCGAGAACCGTCGATCCCGTCGTGATGAGAATCGGTCTGAGACGAAGCCTGACGGCATCGAACAGGGCATCACGCCTGTTCACCCCATAGGCACCCGCCTGGTCGATGAAATCGATCAGGATGATGGCGTTGTTCACGATGGTGCCGCCAAGCAGGATCAACCCCATCATCGCCGGCATGCACATCGGCTTGGCGAAAAACGCAAGGCCCCAGAGCGCGCCGATCAGCGACAGCGGAATCGAGCCCATGACCAGCAGGGGCCGCCACCAGCTCTCGAACAACACCCAGAGCACGATATACAGGAACACCAGGCCGATGCCGAGAGCGCCGGCAAGCCTTTTCCCCGTGTCGTTCATGTCTGACATGGTGCCGGCAAGCCGGATCTCGTATCCGGCCGGGGGTGTGATTCCATCCAGCCTTTTCCGGACGTCGGCCGCGACGTTCGACAGGGGCCTGCCGTCATTCACCGCGAGAATGTCGATGCTCTGGCGGAGATTCTCACGTGTCAGCATCGTCGGGGCCGTCGTTTTTTCGCCCCGCCCCAGGGTTGAAAGAAAGAGCTCGCCGGATGCAAGGGGAAGAACGAGATCGCCGATCGGCGATTCCCAACGGCTGCCTCCCCGCCCAATGTCGACCCGAACGGGCAGGTCGAGGTAGCCGCTCATCTTCAGGCGAGTGGGAATGCGTCCTGTGAATGTCATACCGAGCATGTCACCGATCGCGCGGGCCGTGAGGCCGTATCGCATCGAGATGTCCGCCTCGGGCGTGAAATGGGTCTCGGGCTTCGACATGCTCCATTGCACCCGAAGGTCGCGAAGCCCGGACACGGCCATGAGCTCGGAGCGGACGGCATCGGCGAGCCGTTCGAGGATGCGTGGATCGCGGCCGGTGATCTGGACGTCGATCGGTGCGCGGGTCGTCGACATCGGCGTTGCGCCGAACTCCGTGACGGAAAAGGCGGTTGGCCCGGGAATTTTCGCGAACCGGCCGCGCCACCGGTTCATGATTTCCCAGATCGTTGTCGAGCGCCTGTCGCGCGTCGTGAGCCGGACCTGGATTTCGGCCTGCTGGAGAAGAAGACCGCCCGCTCCGAAGCTGATCTGGCCGGGTTCGGCGCCGGCCACTGTCGAAAGGGAGATGACCTGCGGCTCTTCGCGCATGACGGACTCGAACGCCCCGATGACTGTTTCGGCCTCGGCTCGGGGCATCGCCGGCGGGAGATCGACCCGCACCGTGATCATGCCCGTGTCCATGCGGGGCATCAGTTCGCGGCCGACGAGCGGAAGCGTCAGGCGGGCCGTGCCGACGAGCAGGAGGAGGCTGAGCAGGAAGGTCGTCAACGGGGCTTTCAGCGCCAGCCTCAGGAGGGCGAGATACCATTCGGCCACGGCCCCGAGCAGAGTCTCCATGAACTGCATGGTTCGCTGCTGCCAACCGCCGGCGGGCGGTCGCGCCGCACCGTTCCAAAACAGACGTTTCAGCAGCACCGGCACGATCGTCACCGCCGCGAGAAACGAGCCGACGAGCGTTGCCGTGATCGTCATCGTCAACGGCCGAAGCACCTGCTGCGGGTATCCGCCGACGAACATGATCGGAATGAGCACGACAACGGTGGTGAGCATGCCGCCGAGAATCGAGAAGACGACCTCCTGCGTTCCCCGGACGACCCCCGTTTCAACCTCTTCGCTTTTCCGGACATGCCTCTCGACGTTCTCGACGACGACGATCGACGCATCGACGACCATACCTACTGCTATAATAAGTCCTGACAGGGTTACCATGTTGACGGTGAACGGGGTGTAATACAAAAACGCGAACGCGGACAGAAATGACAGAGGGATCGAGATGCCGATGATGATGGAGCTTTTCACCTCGACGAGAACGAGAAAGACGATCAGCATCGTCAGAAGAACGGCCGAGTTCAGCGCGTCCTTCATCCCCGCGACGTTCACATCGATGATCGGCTGCTGGTCGGTCGTTACGGCGAAGGAAAGGCCGGGAAACAGTTCCCCGAGCGTTGGCAGATGTTTCTTCACGGCGAGAATGCCGGTGAGCGAGTTGCCGCCCTCGGGCTTGAGCACGTTCAGGGCGATCGCGGGTGAGGCGTTGCCGTGGTAGAAGCTGCGCGGTTCCTGCCGGGCAAGGCTGATCGAGGCGACATCACCGACCGTCAGGACGCCGCCGCCGCGCACGCGCACCGGAAGCGCGGCGAGTTCGTCCGGCGTGCGCGCTTCCTGCAGGGTCTTCACGAGCGACTCGCGACCACCGCTCTGCTGGTACCCGCCCGGAAGCGACAGATTGCCCGCGCCCAGGGCCGAAAGAACGGCCTCCGGTGTGATTCCATACCGTCGCAGGCGGTCGTGATCGAGCCGGATCAGCACTTCCGCCTGGTTCGCTCCGAACACATCGACTTTTCCGACACCCGGGAGGGCCAGCAATTCTTCCTTGAGATCGTTTTCCGCGAGGAGCCTGACGGCTTTCAGATCGAGGCCTGAACCGGTTTTCGGTGTGACGGCGAGCGTGAGCAGCGGCCGATTCGCATCGGTGACGCGAAAAATCTGCGGTTCCTGGGCTCCGGCTGGAAACTGGCCTTTGATGCGCGTCACGGCATTGATGACGTCATTCATGGCATCGCCGATATTCCGTTCGTAGACGAACTCGGCGTTGACGGACGAGATTTCGTCGCGCGAGGTCGCCGTCACACGGTTCAACCCCGTCAACCCCTTCAGTTCACGATCGACCAGGGAAGACACCTGCCGGTTCACATCTTCTGCGGATGCCCCTCGCACGACGGTCATGACGACGATCTGCGGAGGCACGGTGTCGGGGAACAGGTCGATGGGCATCAGGAAGTAGGAGCGCAGCCCCAGCGTTCCGATGATCAGCCAGAGCGCGATGACATACACGGGCCGTTTCAGGAGCTGCGAAATCAGCGTCATTGCACGGCCTCCACCGGGAAGGACGCCGGCAGCCGGATGTGTTCGAGATAGGCGCCAGACAGGAAGCGCGTTCCGCTTCCGACCGTTCCGCCCGCCACCACGACGGCCCCGGAATCACCGATCATGAGAGGCCGAATCGGCCGACGAACGGCCCGTCCCCGGTTCACTTCATAGGCGACGTAGCCACCCTGAACATCCATGTCCGGGAAGAGGAGATCGGGGGAAAACACGATGCCCTTCTGCCGGGCCGTGACGATGCGCGCCGGGATCTGCATGTCGTACGGCACTCCTGATACCGGGCCGTCGGCAATCGCCTCGACGGCCAGTTGCCGATGCTCGTTCAGCGCGGGATACACGCGGGAGATGCGGAACGCGGACGGTTCTCCGTCGGCATTCACGGGCAGGTCGACCAGCACGTCGAGCCCCGGCTCGAGCGCCCCGGCCCGGTCTTGGGGAACCTGCATCAAAAGGCGTGTCTGCCGCTCGTCCTCGATGACATAGACGGGCGCGCCGGCAGCGACGAACTGACCTTCCTCCTGGAGCCTGGCCGAGATGACTCCCGGGACGGGCGACGTGAGGATCGCGTATCCGGCCCTCACCTTCCAGACGGCGGTGGTTTCCTGGGCGGCCTGCTGTTGCGAGGCAAGCGCCGAGCGCTGTGCCCGTGCGCTTTCGATCTGCGACTCGAGCGAGCGGAGGGCGCTTCGCGCTTCGACCGCGCGGTTGAAGGCTGCGTCGCGCTGGCTCTGGGAAATAGCGCCCACCTCGAGCAGATTGTCGGAACGGGTCCGCTCGGCTTCCAGGTATTCCGCGTTCGCGCGGGCCGATCCGAGCTTGTTCTCGAGGGCTTCGAGATTCGCCGCCATGGCCTGGCTCTGATCGGCAGCCGCACGGCTCTGGGCAGCGGCAGCCTTCATCTGGGACATCGACTCCCGTCCGTCGATGGTCGCGAGCTCCTGCCCGGCGACGACCCGATCGCCCTCACGGCATTTCAGGCTGATCAGCCGGCCGGCGCTCTCGGCCTGAAGCCGGATTCCGGCAGCACTTTTGAGGGTCGCGAGCACCGGAATCGTCCTGATGACGTCACCCTCGGCCGGCACGGCCGTGCGAACCATGCGGACGGCTTCGACCGGCTTCGCGGCAGCCGCCTGCTCCGCACGAAGGCCCGCCACCTTCATCAGTCCTGCCGCCAGGAATCCGACCAGCAGGATTCCGGCAATACCGAACGAGGCAGCCTGCCTGAGGAATGATTTCAATGGAGCGCCGGACACCGGTATTCCGGATACGTTTTTCGTGATATCAGACATAAGACGCCTCCAATGCCCGCAGCATCATGATGCCGGGCGTTTCGATGAAGATCGGACGAGCGCTTTCGGGACATCCCGGGCGCCGAAGCTGGAGATCAGCAGGCGCATCGAGGCATCGAGCCCCGTGCGAAGGCCCTTCGTCGAACCGGTGATGGTCCAGCGGATGACGGCATGCTGGAGAAGACCAACCATGCACCGTGCCGCCGCGGGCCGGTCGAGTTGCGGATCCAGGCTTCCATCGCGACATCCCTGGCTGATGATCGAGCTGACAGCGCCGCCGAAGAATTTCAGATGCCGGGCCAGCGCCTCCCTGAGGCGGGGCTGGTCCGGGTCGATGGCGTCGGAAAACAGCAGAAGCGGATTCACCTTCGCGTCGAGCAGGAAGCGCAGGTGGATCCTTCCGAGCGTGAACAGCCTGTCAGGAGCCGGAGCCGGATGCCTCACGATCCTCCGCAATGTCAGCCGCATCCGCCCGAACATGCTTTCGAGCAGAGACAGCAAAAGTTCTTCCTTGCCTGGAAAATGCCTGTAGACAGCCGCTTCGGTGATGCCCACCCTTGTCGCGAGGCGCCTGATCGTGAACCGGCCCGCGCCTTCCGTGAAGATCAGATCGCGCGCCGCTTCGAGAAGCTGGTGTTTCCGTTCGTTCGTCGCCGGCCTGGCCATGGTTGCGAGTCCTTTTTTCATAATTAAGTTAACGTTGACTTACATAATAAACGTATCTTGCGATTCGCCGTTTGTCAAGTATGCACCCATGGAGACATGCAAACCGTTGATGTTCCATGGTTCTGCGTTGTGAAAATCGTCGGACTCGCCCCCGTTGCTCCGATGACGATGCGAGCGTTTTGTGGTAGGCTCGGCATAATCTGCGGCAACGGAGGGTATGATGAGCGAGTCACGTTTCGGCTTTCCCTGTGCGGCCCCGGCGCCGCTGCTTCTCGGCATGGTTCATGTCCATGCCCTTCCCGGCACCCCGTTCAGCCGCTACGGCCTGAAGGAGATTGCCGAGATCGCCGTCGGCGAAGCCAGGGCGTATCAGAAAGCGGGATTCGGCGGCATCATGCTCGAAAACATGCACGACAGGCCGTATCTGAAGGGCCGCGTCGGACCCGAGATCACGGCGGCCATGACCGCCGTCGCGCTTCGCGTGCGCGACGCCGTCGGCCCTGCATACCCCGTCGGCATCCAGATCCTGGCAGGGGCCAACGTGGAAGCCCTTTCCGTCGCGCTGGCCGCCGATCTCCAGTTCATCCGGGCCGAAGGCTTCGTGTTCGCGCACGTCGCGGACGAAGGCTGGATCGAGGCCTGCGCCGCCGAACTTCTGCGCGAGCGGAAGCGTCTCGGGGCGACGCACATCAACATATGGACCGATATTCAGAAGAAGCACTCGGCGCACGCCGTCACGGCCGATCTGAACCTCACCGAGTGGGCCCACGGCGCCGAGTTTTTCGGCGTCGACGGCGTGATCGTCACAGGTCTCAGCACTGGCCATGCCGCCGTGCCAGCACATCTCGCCGAGGTGAAGAACGCCACGAAGCTCCCGGTCGCGATCGGCTCGGGCATCACCCCTGAGAACGCCGCCACGTATGCCGATGCCGACGCCTGGATCATCGGCTCGAGTACGAAGCAGGGCGGCTACTGGGAGAACCCGCTTGACGAATCCGCTCTCGCACGTCTCGTCGAAGCGCATCGAAAAATATCTCGCAGAGCCTGAGGCACCTGGCTCTCCCGTCATCGCCATCCTGCCTTGGTCATCCGCAACATCTTGTCATCGGCGGGAAGGAATCGCTATCATGTCGATGAACATTCAGACCACTTTTCCGAAGGAATTCCCATCATGCTACGATTCCTCAAACGACTGACCGTCCTTTTCCTCCTCTCCCTTTCGACCCAGGTATTCGGCGCCGGGCAACTGTTGATTCTGCATACGAACGACTGGCACGGAACGATGCGGCCGACATCGGCCTTGTGGATGACCAAGGAGAATCCGCCGATGATCGGCGGCCCGCAGGCGCTGGCCGGCGCGTTTCAGCAGTATAAGCTCCGGGCGATCCGGCAGGGGATCCGCTGGCTCCAGCTCGACGCCGGCGACCGATTCCAGGGAACGATGGAGGCGAACTTCTCGCACGGCCAGGCCATGACGGACCTGTTCAATACGCTCTCCTATACTGCAATCACGATCGGCAATCACGATTTCGATTACGGCCGGGAAGCGCTGAACGAGTCGGTACGGTCATCCCGGTTTCCGAACGTCTGCGCGAACCTGACCGGGCCTTGCGTCCCCTGGCGGCGGTCTCTCGTAACCCGCATCGGTTCGCTGACGATCGGGATAACCGGCGTCATGACGTCCGACCTGCCGACGCTGACGTATCCCGAACACATCGCCGGCCTCGTTCTCGAGCCCCCGGCCTCGGCCGCACGCCGTGTCGCGGCCGAACTTCGCGAGCGCGGCTGCGACCTGGTGATTCTTCTCAGCCACTGCGGCCACGACGCCGATCTGGAGATCGCGCGAGCGGTTCCCGACCTCGACGTGATCATCGGCGGGCATACCGATCACCAGCTTTCACAGCCCGTCCGTTCCGGCAAGACGTTCATTCTCCAGACCCGGGGATACGGATCGCACATGGGTGCCCTCACGCTCTCGTTCAATGAGTCCACCCGGGCCATCGCCACCTACAGCTATGACTCGGTTCTCCTCGATCCGGCCTCGTGGCCGTCATCTCCGGAAATCGACTCCCTCGTCGCGTCCTGGAGCCGCATGGTGGAAGAGATCGCAGCCCGACCGGTCGGCGTCAGCCCCCGCGAATTTCTCCGGAAACAAGGCCCGGACGGGAAATACCACCTCGGAGAGCAGCTTTGCAAAGCCGTCTCCGATATTTCAGGCTGCCCGATCGTCGCTTTCCAGGCCGGAGGGCTGAGGGCCGATCTCCCCGCGGGCAATATTGTATTTAAAGATATATATCAGGTTCTTCCATTCAACCACCAGATTTTCGTCGGGCGCATTTCCGGCAAAGACCTGCTTTCTCTCATCGAGAAGGGCACCGACCGCAAGGATGCGGAACTCTGCATCCACGGGGTGGATATCGACCGGGCTGCCGGCAGTCGGTCCGCGATGTTCGAAGGAAACCCCGTCGTTCCGGATGCCGAGTATCCGATCGCCCTCAACGATTTCCTTGCCAAGGGCGGCGACGGGTTCGACGAGTTCACCCGCGTCCGCGGCCTCCAGCCTCGCGGGGGGATCGTCCGCGACGCTCTCCTCGAGTGGGTTCGCCAGGGCAATCTCGGAAATTGAAGGCAAGCGCATGTGGTATCCTTTCACAAAGGTTCCGCAACAAAATTTTGCGTTTCCGGCGGTGCCCGTGTTGACACGCCGCCTGATCTATGCTAGGTTTATGGTCTCTCGGTTCATATTTCTAGGGGGTACAAACTCATGTTTGCCGTCATCGAACTTGGTGGAAAGCAATTTTCCGTGGAGAAGGGTTCGCGCGTTCGCTGCGAAAAGCTCGAGCAGCAGCCCAACGACACGTTCGCCGTTGATCGCGTTCTCATGATCAAGAATGGCGAGAAGGTGCAGGTCGGTCAGCCCTATCTGAAGGGCGTGAACGTGAAGGCCAAGGTCGTGTGCCACGGCCGCGGTCAGAAGATCATCGGCCTGAAATACAAGAACAAGACGAACTATCGTCGCCACTACGGTCATCGCCAGGATTTCACCTCGATCGTGATCGAGGACATCACGGCCTGATGGTCGTCGTCGAGTTCCCACCCGCCGAAGGGAACCGGCAACGAATCCGCGTCAGCGGTCATGCCGGCCAGGGAGGCAGAGGGAACGACCCGGTGTGCGGAGCCGTCTCTGCGTTGTTGCTGACCTATCTGGGCGGCATGGAGAGCGCGGTTGGAGCAGAAATCACCGGGGATACCGGGGATGGCCTGTGCGATGTTTCGCTGGGCGTTCCCGTCGGGCGGCGCGAGGTCGCGTCGGTCGTTTCGCAGGTTTTTCGGTATGGGTTCAGAAGGCTTGCGGAAACACATCCCGAAGCGGTAGTCATGAAATAACGGAATTTCCGAAAGGGGTTGCATGTTATGGCGCATAAAAAAGGTCAGGGTTCATCCGTAAACGGACGCGACAGTAATCCGCAGCGGCTTGGCACCAAGAAATTCGACGGCGAGCTCGTCAAGGCCGGCAACATTATCGTTCGCCAGCGCGGCACGCCGATCAACCCGGGCAAGAACGTCGGCATCGGCAAAGATGACACGCTGTTCGCCCTCGCGGAAGGCAAAGTGAAGTTCGCTCACCGCCTCAACCGCCACTGGGTCGACATCATCCCGGTTTCCACCGACCAGCACTGAGCTGATAGCCGGCGCAGAACGCGCCGTTCCGATCCTCCGACGGGGGACCGGAGCGGCGCGTTGCGTTTTGTGTTCGGAATTTCCTGCAGGATGCCGATATAGTGAGTGAGGAGTAAAATTCGGACGAACCGGAGGTGGAAGCGATGTCTCTCCAGGAACTGCTTGCCCTTTACCGGCAGGTTTCGACGGACTGCAGCAGCTGCCGTCGAATCGTTTCCCGCTACGAGCGAACGCTCACCCTCACGGACGCCGACCGCCGGCATCTCGAACACTGCATCATGCGCGCTGATGTCTGACAGGATGTTTCCGGCCCATAGGTGAGCCCCCGCAGGTCGGGGGCTTTTTCATTGCTGAAAAACAAGGCGGGCGGTCCGGAGTTCCGGGCCGCCCGTCGGTGCGTTCGGGACGATCAGCGGTTCGTCGCAACCCCGTTGCGAAGCTTCAGATACTCGACCTTTGCGGTCTGGTATTCGTTGAAGGCCTTCATGATCTCGTCGGTGGACGCCTGCTGGGCAACCTTGTATTCGTAATTCTGTTTGGCGAAGAGATACCGCTCGTAGGCTTCCTGGAGCGTCATCGATCGGGTTGTGGGGGTCTGGGTCGTGGTTGTTTTCGTCGAGTTTCCCGACGGGAGATCACCGATGCCGGGAACAGTGGTGGGAGTCGTGCCCGACGATGCGCTCGAGGCCGTTGTGGCCTTGGACGTCGTCTGGGGGGTGACCTTGCCGCCGATCTTCTTGATGTGGTCCTGTGCGGCTTTGATGCGGTCCGCGGTCGGAGGGTGAGTTGAGAAATACTTGGTCACCTTGGTGAAGGCGTTGTCATTGTTGATGCGGTTGAAGAAGGTGATCAGGCCGTTCGGGTTGAATCCAGCCTTGCTGGTGTATTCGACGGCGCAGCGGTCGGCTTCGTATTCGTCGTTCCGGGAGAATTTCTGGTTTGCGAAGAACGCGGCAATGGCGGCGGCTTTCTGGTATTTTTCGGTTTCATCCTTGACGCCCATCAGGGCGACGACCAGGGTCATGAGACCGGCCTTCTCGGCCTGGCGGACGCTATGCTTGCGGTTCACGTGGCCGAGCTCATGCCCCACGACGGCCGCAAGCTCGTCATTCGTCGCAGCCGCCTTCATCAGGCCCTTCGTGACGTAGACATATCCGCCGGGAAGGGCGAACGCATTCAGCTCGTCGCTGTCGAGAACGGCGAAATGATAGGTGAGTTCCTTGCGTTCGCAGACCGGAACCAGCTTTTTCGCAACCGTTCCGAGCCGGTTGAGCATCGCCGCATCTCTGACGAAGCCCGGCTTCTTCTTGAGCGCCTCATGCCCTTCGGCACCCGCCTTTTTCTCCCAGCCGTCTTCGAGACCGCCGAAGAGTTTGTCCCAGACGGAGGATTTGGCGGCCGCGAGCGCATCGGGCGACGAACCGCCGAAGGTCTGCTGAATCGCCGCATCGGCGCGGTCGAGCGTGCCCGACACCTCGCCGAGCAGGTCGCCGATATTGAACGCCGAAGCGGGCACAGAGAGGCACACGAACAGGCAGGCCAGCAGGACATTCAGAACGGAACTTGGTTGGCGCCTCATCAAAATTCTCCTTCCAATAACGCTGAATCTGCAGTTATGTGAAAATTGTACTGACGGATGACGAAAGCGTCAATTGTTCCCAGGAAACACGGAATAGCCGGGATATCATGCAAGCCTGAGGAACATCTCCAGATGAGGAATGTTCTCTTCCATAAAAACGCCGCCGAACTCCTCGAAGCCAAGCTTCCGATACAGGTCTCGCACGTAATCCTGGGCATGGAGCCTTATCTGCCGTTTGTGGTGCCGGCGGCTCCAATCGATACAATACCGGATCATCCCCGTCGCCACGCCCGTCCGTCTGCTTTCGGGGAGCACCGCCAACCGGCCGATCCAGACGGTCCGCACGTCCCCGGCATCGATGAAAAGCCGGGCGGCCGCTGCCGGCAGCCCGCCAACGGCCGCCAGCAGGTGAACGGACCGTTCGTCCGTCGCATCACGCTCATGTTCTTCCGGGACACGCTGTTCGTCGACGAACACCCGCCGCCGGATCTCGAAGACCGTTTCAAGATCTTTTTTGGAAACGGCTTCGTGGATATCGAGCCTGGAACCAGGCTTATCTTCTGGCATTTTTTTCGGGTTTTTCCGGCTTTCGGCGGATGGACACCAGGCGATAGACGTCGAGGGGCTCCTTGCCCTTGACCTGCACGTTTTTCTCGACCTTGTATTCGAAACGGTCCTCGAGCATCCCGAACGTCGACGCATCGGTCACGATCTCGCCGTTCGAAGCGAGTTTCTCGAACCGGGCGGCGAGGTTGACCGCATCTCCGATCGCCGTGTATTCCATGCGGCGCGTGGAGCCGAAGTTCCCCACGACCACGTCACCTGTCGTGATCGCAACTCCAAGTCCGAGCGCCCGCCCTTGGAGGAGAGGGGCATATTCCTGCAGGAACTCGAGGAAGATCTCCTGCAGGCGGAACGCTGTAAAAGCGGCGCGCAGACAGTCATCCGGCTTGGCAATCGGGGCGCCGAACAGCACCATCACCCCATCGCCCATGAACTTGTCGATCGTCCCATGGTTCCGCAGGATGACCTGGGAAGCCCGCTCGAACCAGCCGTTCAGGATCTGGACCAGTCCTTCGAGCGGCAGAACGGTCGTCATCGCCGTGAAACCCCGGAGGTCGGCCACCATGATCGTCACGCGCTGCCGTCTGCCACCGACGGCCGCACCGGTCGGGTCCTGCTCGAGCTCGGCGACGACCTCGGGAGCGACGTATCGGCCGAACACCTCCTTCAGGTCCTGCTGGCGTTTCTGGATCTCCGCCGAGGTCCTGATGGCCTGGTCGCGCTCGGAAATGGCGCTTTCGTGGCTCTGGCAGTTGTTGAGCGCCGACGCGAGCACGTAGCCGAACGTTCCGAGGAGCGATCGATTCTCGGTCCGCACCTCGTCGGCATCCTGTCGGACGACATTCATGAGACCGACGATCCGACCTTTCACGGTCAGCGGCATCGCCATGAGCGATTCGTGCGAGCATGAGGGAAGAATCGCCCGGATCGAGGGAAGCTGGCCGCGGCCGTAAATGATGTTCGTGAGGCCCTTCTCAGGGTCGTATTCGGTGATCCCCCAGAAGGTCGGCGGGACCTTGATTACGAGCCCATCAAGTCGGCTCGAGGCGAATCCGACGGCTCGGGCGGGCCGGAGCTCGTTCACTGTATAGTCAGCGAGATATATCACGGCCTGCTGAACGCGGAAATACTTCTGGAGGATCTGGAAGGCCTGGTCGAACACCCGCTCCATGTTCGTCAGGCACCCGAGCAGGCTGAACTGGAGAAGCAGCTGGAACCGGTCTTCCCTCTCATCGCGCTGCAGCTTTTCGAGTTTCTGGTATCGCGCCAGGGGAACCGATCCCGAGGCATTGAGGCTGTTGATGACCGAGATCGCGCCGGTGAGGACCGCCATCAGGAACATCTCGAGCAGGAACTCCGCGGCGAGCCCCTTCCAGAGGCACAGCCCGCCGAGGATGAGGGTGCCCGGCACCAGGAGGATGGCGGCAACCGGGAGGAAGACATCGGCGCAGGCTGTCAGGACCCAGGTCAGGATCAGCACATTGCACAGGCCACGGGGAAGGTGCCAGACCGTGCCCCAGATGAGAACCGCCGCAAGATCGAAGAGCAGAGAGGCCCCGATGCACATCGCCGGGATCTTGACGGTCGAATTGTCCCTGATGCTGGCGAGAAAGCCTTGCAGTCCGGCAGGAGTATTTTTCAGGGATCTTTCGTTCGTGGCGGATGTTTGAAGCGTCGGGATCGACAACGTTTTCTCTTTTCGGGTGCAGCGTGTCGGGGATTTGCCAGTGCTGGATTCACTTTATCCCATCATCCGGAGGCCTGTCAAAATTCATCTCCCCGGCCCTGGCGAGGACGGCTCGCAGGTCCAGGGCCCGACCGAACGACGGGTCACAGGCAAGACATCGGTCCAGAGCCTCGGCGGCTTCCGGCAATCTCTCGCAGCGTGCTGCCGCGACGGCGAGATTGTAGAACAGAATGGCTGACGATGCCGGTTCCCGGGCGGCAATGGCAAGCTGATCGTATGCCTCGGCCCATCGCGAAAGCCGCGCATACGCCTCGCCGAGATGTGCTTTCACCATTCGCTCCTGGACCCGGTTCTTCGTCTGAACGCCTTCGAGCAGGCGTATCGTGGCCGTTGCCTCATCATCTTTCATCATCAGGCTGGCCATCCAATGAAGAGTCCTGATGACGTGTACGCCCTCCGGGGTTTCCCGCGCTCTTCTCATCTCGGCAAGCGCGGCTGCACGGTCAGCCGGAGACGTGGGAAAGCGTTCCGTGACGGACCATCGGTCGGGCCTTGCCGCGGAGAACGCGCGTCCTTCCCGTGCCAGCCACGGGCTTGCCGATGCGAGATACACGAGGGCCGTGTCATCCCACCAGACAAGGCTCCAGTCTGAACTGAATGCGATCCGCCGCAGGAATTCCCCCCAGGGATCCGATGCGCTTTCGGGATAGGGCAGAAGGACGGCGTCGATCTTCGCGTCACTGCTCAGGTTGCGCCACGCGCCGTCGTCGACGACCGCTTTCAGATATCTCTCGACTCTCTGCCACGGCATCGTCTGGAACATCGCGTTCATATAGGGCATACGGGCGGGGGCGGATGCCGCATGCGAGCAGGGATTGTCGTAGAACGCGATGAAGTTGCCCCACTTGTCGTGCGAGAACACGCGCCTGCCGAGACCGTTTCGCGACAGGAACCGGACCGCGGCGTCGGGGAACTCGCCGGCGGGGTCGTAGGCGCCGGCCGGCGCGGCGCAGCCGGCCGGATGCGGCCGGGACGCATGTTCATGCAGGAAGGCTGCCGGCGAGAGCAACAGCACGGCCGCGACGCCGAGAACGCCCGCGGCCGCATGCTTCGGCGACGCCCCGTTCCCGGCCTCTCGCGGGAAGATGCCGCCCAGGGCACCCGCCAGGAACGGGACGAGAACGATGGAGGAGGTTATTATATAACGTATGCTTATAAATGGTAATATCATGAATACGGCGGCGGAAAGCGCCTCGGGATCGAACGGGGTCCTCGTCCGGGACACCCGCACGAGAAGGGCCGCCGCCGAGAGGAGGACGAGCAGGTTCCTGGCGCTTCCGTACGGTTCAAACGTCATCGGCGCCAGTTCAACGTTCCAAAAGCCCATGCTTCTGATCAGCCGCTCGCCTTCGTAGTAGGAGCCCGCCTGGCCGACCAGGTGCGGCCCTGCGGGAGAGAGGGCGACGGCCGCCACCAGGATGCAGGTATAGAGGGCATGATATTTCCAGGACCCCGCCGGCCGGTCCGGTTCCGTGCGGTCCGGGACGATCCAGATCACCGCATACGCGATGCCGAAGAGAATCTCGATGTGGCAGTTCGCCCAGAGAAGCGCGGCCGGCACGAGGCAGGCCGCCCCGCGAACTCCCGGCATGCGCACGAGCAGGGTCATTAGGGCGAGTCCGACAGCGGAGACGAGGTGTGGTCGCGGCTCGAACCGGGAAGAGGCGGCAGCGTATCCGAGAAGAAGAAGGGCCGGAGCGAGATGCCGGGCGAGAGAGGACGTTCCCGCCCTGCGCCACGCAGCGGCGCCCACGAACAGGAACGCCGTGAGAATCAGGACGCCACGCAGGATATCGATACCCGCGTAGGCGCCCCACTTCCAGGCGGTCCGAGTCATCACCCCGAACAGCCATTCGTAGTTCGGAAAGAACCTGGGAGCGACGTCGGTCAGCGGGATCAGCCAACGGTCGGCATGAGGAATGGCTCCCTCGGCCAGGATCGCTTTGCCATTCAGGAGGTGGAACCAGACGTCACACCCGACGCTCACCCCAATGCAGCCGAGGAGCATCGCCGCCGCCGCAACGACCCAGGGCACCGTCTGAACGAACCTCGCCATTCGATTCATCGCCGTTCAGAGTAGCCCATGCCGGGGGATTTTGCACTCGTCATTTCTCCGGGCAAGAGGTATCATGGGCCCATGAGCGCCGAATACGGCACCAGCCGCCACGAGAGGACGAGCCTGGCGATTCAGGCCGTGGTTCTCATTCTTTCCGCCTGGATCGGCCTCGAAGCCTGGGTCGACCATCGCGAAGAACAGGCGCGGCAGGCCTTTGCCGCACGGGCTTCCGAGCGGGTGACGGAGTTGGCGGCAAGCTCGAATCCCGACCTGTATACGAGGGCGACCCTGCTGCCCCTCCTGCGGCTCGGCGGCGTAACGGCCGACAGGCTCAGGCAGATGGCCGGCCGGCGCGGAATCGCCGCGGCCTTCTACCGGTATGATGCCGACGGTCGCCGTATCGACATCTCTCCCGCGAACGCAACGAACCTGTGGCTGATGGACCGCCTCGCGCGCGCCCTGCCCGCCACAAACGAGCGGCTCGTGGCCGAGTATGGAAAGCAGGTCGACCGAAAGCTTCCCTTCCTGATCGGCGAAGGGCGCGACCTGGTCTGGCTGCGAAACGAGCGTGGCCGCCTCATCGAAGTGTTCAGCGACAAGGGCAAGGGCTTCGTTGCCTGGAACGCAGATGCGCATGGCGTCACAATCCTGCATTGTCTCACGGTGCCAACAGAGGCCGAGTTTTTCAGCCTGCTCCTTCCGCCCGGCCGCAAACGCGACCTTCTGATCGCAGGCTTCGGCCGCACCGGCGAGGACGCCATGCTGCAGCGCGGAAGACTGAGCGATCCGCTGGCTACGCGGGCATACGAAGCGATTTCCGCTGAAGGGCACGCCATGAGCGGCATGCATGGCGGCTTCCACTGGGAGTTTTTCGAAACATCCGACGGGCGCATCGTCTACGGGGCGTTCCAGCCGCCGCCATCGCGAGAAGAATTCATCCGGCTCGCGATGAGAATTCTGGCCGCCGCACTACTGGCCATCTCTCTCTTCATCCTGACCGGCTCGGACCGCACGGCGCGCCTGCGGCTCCGCTTTCTCCTGGTGATGCTGTTTCTCGCATCGACCTCGATCCCCCTGTTCAGCATCATGATCGGCTCCATCGACGTGGTGGACAGATACCAGGACGTTCTCGGCACACGGGTCAAAGCCGCGCAGGACGAGGCGATCCGGAACCTCGCGCAGGGGTTCAATGGCCACCTGGCGTCTGCCACAGCGGCGATGAGGCCGTTTATCCAGCGGGCGGCCGACGCGGGCGGAACCGCCGACGCAACCGCCATCCTCGGTTCGCTCAGGCGCGCGAAGCTCGCAGACTGGCTTCAACTGCGCGATGCTGCGGGGCAACTGGTGTATTCCTCCACGCCCGCGGGGCCGGCCGACCGCGAGACGCTGCTGATAAGCATGGCCCGCCGGGCTATCGAGCTGTACGAGCCGTCGCGGCTTGACGAGAAGCCATACAAGGGCAACTCCCTCACCGACCAGATGGTCAGACGGGATGATATGGGCTTCTCGACGCTGATCAACCAGAACAAGCGGGTCCAGCTTGTCCAGTCCGGCTCGAACCGGATTCTGTATTACCTCGCCGCCCTCCCGCGCGGCAGGGGCGAGGCGGCATACATGGAAACCCGGCTTCCCCTCTCCGCGTCGGTCAAGACGTATCTCCGGCGGAAAGCCCTCCAGCGCCAGGAGTTCGACGGGGGCTGGATCCGTTTCTTCGCCCTCGACATGCAGAGGAACACCTGGCCTCTGCCTCCGCCCCGTTCTCTCGCCCGCAGTCTTTCGAAGCTCGCCATGGCGACCTGGATCACCGGCCGGCCCCAGACGTCGCGTCTTTCGATCGGGGGAAAGGGCGGATTCGCGGTCTGCATCGCCAGTCCGATCCTCGCGGACCATTGTCTCATCGCCTACTACTCGGACGACCGGTACGTCGACCGCATCCGCCGGCTGTGGCGCGATATCGTCGCGACCGAGGCGGCGTTCCTCGTCATGCTCGCCCTTCTCGCGTTCGGCATCGCAAAACAGCTTTTGAAGCCGCTCCAGGAGATCGAAGGCGCCGTCCAGGCCCTCGCGGCACGCAATTTTGACCGGCGTCTCGAGGTCGTCGGGAACGACGAGATGGCCCGCCTGTTCCAGACATTCAACGAGATGATGGCCGAGAGCCGCGAACTCCAGGTCGCCCGCAACGTCCAGGAAGGGCTGGTTCCGACGAAATTCCCGGACATCCCGGGCTATTCAATAGCAGGTAAAATATTCACGGCGTCCGACCTGAGCGGAGACTGCCTCGACGGGTTCCGCCTGCCGGACGGCCGGTTCGCGTTTCTCGTCGGCGACATCACCGGCCACGGGGTCGCCGCGGCGCTGCTGATGGCGTTTTCCCGCGCGGCGACGTTCCATTGGAGCCAGTCAGAGAAGCTGACGTCGAGCGATTTCGCCGACACCCTCGACACGCTTCTCAAGCGCCAGCGCGATGCGAGGCGCTTCATGTCGGCCATCTGCGGCATTCTCGACCCGATCAGCCACGAAATCGAGTTCATCACCTGCGGCCATCCCTACCCGGTTTTCATCGACGACGCCGGCACCCCCCGCCTCGTCGGGTCCCCGATGCTTCCGCTCGGCCGCGGGAGGAAGCCGGCCGAGAGAAAGCTCCAGAAGATCGTTATGAAGCCCGGCACGCGCATGCTGATCGCGACGGACGGCTTCATCGAGGCTCTGGACGCTGCGCGACGCCCCATCGGCTTCGAGCGCCTGCAGGAGTGGGCCGCGGAACTGTCCGCCGATCGCGCCGAGGAGTGGATCGCCCGCCTGATGCGCCGCGTCGACGAGATCAGCCCGCCGCCGAGGCTCGACGACACGACGCTTTTCGCCATCATCCGGCAGCCCGTGACGCAGGAGGATTCGCATGAAAACCGCTGAATCCGGCTTCGGGCGGCTCGCCCTGCTCGCGTTCGGCATTCCCCTCCTGATCCTCGCCGTCATCGGCAGCCACACCCTGGGCCGGTTCGAGGACAGCGCGGACCGGCTGCGCCTCGATGCCCAGGAACGGAGCCTGGACGCCATCGTGGCGGCGACGGCCGAAAACGAGTATATCCTCACCTGCCTCAGAGAGCAGGCCCGTCTCATCAGGCGGTCGGGCCTCGAAAGCGACGACCTCCGCGCCGCATTGCGCGCCGGCTCCCGCAGGGACGGCCTCGGCGTCAGCCTGTTCCTGTACGACCGGAACCGGCTGGCATTTTCGACGGCCCGTCTCCCGACCGGCTCGCTGTTCGAGCGTTTGATGGAACTCCTTCACAGGGACGGCGAAGCGTTTCTGGCCGCCCAGCGCCTCGTGAAGGACGATCTGATGGCGATGTTCGGGCCAGGCAACCGACTCGAGCTGATCAAGCGGTCGCGCGGCCTTCTCAACCGATTCGGCCGGCCGGGAAAGAGCCGTGGGGCATATTTCTGGGATGAGTATCCCGACGGGACAGCCCTGTTCGCCATCGTTCACCGGGTTCCGGAGGCGGCCGACCGGTTCAGGCGCGTCAGGAAGCGGGCGGGCATGTTCCAGTCCGGCTTCGCCCTTCCCGGGAACGAACGCTGGCTCCCCCCCGCGGGCGCATCGGAACACGAGATGCGGATCGCCTGGGAAAAATGCCGCGCTACCGGCCGTCTCCAGGTCGATCACGCGAACCTCGAATGGGTGTTCTGCCAAAGCCAGCAGGAGCTTGTCTGGTGCATCGCGTCCCCCGTTCCCGCCGGCTCCTCGGCGCCCGCGATCAGGAATCTCGTCATAACGGCGACGACGGTGTCCGGCCTGCTTCTGCTGACATGGCTGCTCGCGAGCGCCGGCATCCGGCCCGGGCCGGACGTCATTCGCCTGATCGAGACTCTTCCGCTTCGGCTCAGGCTCACGCTTCTGTTCGTGATGGCGACAGTCCTTCCGCTTGGCCTCGCCTCGATCATCGGCGGCATCGGCGTCATGGACCGGATCGAGGTTCTGACCGTCGATTCCGACAGGCAGGCCCTCGGGCGGCTCCATCGCTACGAGCACGGGGTTTCCGCCTACCTCGAGAAGTTCCGCGTCATCGCCGAGCAGCTTCGCGACCATCCCGCCGTCCGCGAAGGCCGCATCGAAGCCCTCGGCCCGATGCTGGCCAGGCTTCAGGAGCGGGACGCCTTCCAGGACCTCGAGGTTCGTGATCACCAGGCCAGGCCGCTGTTCTCGACGATCGACGCCGAAATCAAGGGAAGCAACCAGGCGATCGACATGTTCAGCCGCACTGCGGTCCGCCGCTACGTTCCCGCCCGCGGTCTCCAGGCAGACAAGGTGACGGCCTCGGAACTCATCAGCGAAGCCCTTCTCTCGTCAGACGACGTGGGTCTCGCCTCGATGCTGCGTTCGCGCGGCAAGGTCTGGACGTTCCGGATGGGGACGAACCCAACCCTCTGGTTCTGGGACGTCTACCCCGACCAGGCGACAGGGCCGGCCTTCATCTGTCTGACGCACCAGCTCGAATGGATTTACGGCAGGTATATCAACGCCTTCGTCGCGAAACGGGTTCCGGCATCGGCGCCCAAGCCGGTCATCCTGCGTTACGGCAGCAGCATCGCGAGCGATCGCCCGCGGCCGGCGGTTTCCGGCGCCGACCGTCTGGCCTTGCGGAACGCCGCCATCCGGAGCCAGGAATCCGGACGCGTGTTGTCCCGGACGATCCGGCTGGCAGACGGCATCTACCGCGCGGTGATCAAGCCCGAAGCCATCCTGGGAAGCTACATCCTTGCGGACCTCATGCCCATCGAGGAGCAGCTCCGCGCGCTCGCCCCCTTCCGGAACCGCCTGAAGCTCACCGCTGCACTGGCCCTGGCCCTGTCCCTCCTCGCGGCGTCGCTGATCGCGTCGCTGTTCATCGTGCCGATCACCGATCTGGGCGAAGGCATCACCGCCATCCGCCGCAGAGATTCGGCGTTCCGCATCCCTCTCCGACGGCCGGACGAGTTCGGGGCTGTCGCATCGGCCTTCAACCGGCTTCTGAGCGAATTCAAGGAGCTTGAATACGGACGGATCGTCCAGGAAAGCCTCCTCCCCGCCGTCACGGAGGCGCCAGATGGGTATGAGATCAGCGTCATGAGGCGCTCCGCGACCGACCTCGCCGGCGACTATTACGACGTCGTCCGTCTGCACGACGGGAAATTCGCGATCGTGCTCGGAGACGTGACCGGCCACGGCATCGCCGCGGCGCTTCCCATGGCCATGGCCAAGGCGACCGTCGAGTACGAGACCATCTCGCGCTGGGGCTATCCCGGGCCGCTGATGGCAAGGCTCAATGCCCTCTTCAACCGCGAGCTCAAGCCTCGTCAGAAGTTCATGACGATGGGCTGCATCCTCCTCGATCCCGTCACCCACGCCATCACGTTCGACAACTCGGGTCATCCATATCCTTTGATATATAGTTCTTCAGACAAGAGATGTTCCGAGCTCGTCCTTCCTTCCCCTCCCCTCGGCATACGGGCGTCGCGCACCAGCAAGCCCATCACGCACGCCATCGGGGTCGGCGACGTCGTCCTTTTGTACACCGACGGCATCATCGAGTGCACGGGGCGCTCGACCGGGGAGATGTTCGGATATCCGGCGCTCATCAGACTGCTCGAACGGTGCGCTGCGGCTCCCGGGCTTTCGTCAGGCCAGATGCTCGAACGCATTTTCGCGACGCTCGACGAGTGGCGCGTGGAAGGTCCGCTTGCGGACGACATCACGCTGCTTCTCCTGCGGCGAAACGCCTGAGACCCCACGCAGACCCGGCGGAACCGTACGCAACGAGGGCGCCCGTTCGGGCGCCCTGAGCATGAGAACGGATGAACTCAGTTGCCGGCGGCGGGGGCGTCAGCGGCGGGCGCGGGCGCGGGGGCGGCGGGGGCGTCAGCGGCGGGCGCGGGCGCCGGGGCATCAGCCGGGGCCGGAGCGGCGGCGGTCTTTTCGGTGAAGGATTCGACCTTGATGGCGGCCAGGGGGTGCTTCTCGTTCGCGGGAAGCAGTTCGCCCTTCACGGTGATTTCCTTGCCGGCCAGCTTTTCGAGATCGCCCATGATCGTCTTGTTGCCCTTGACGGGGAGGAGTTTGAACACATCGTTCCCGGCCTTGAGGGTGACGGTGTTGTATTTCTCGTTCTTCTCGGCCTGTTTCACGTCGATCATCCCGGTCTTCTCGACGATTTCGCCCGTGACCTTGGTCTCGACGGCCGGCTTGGCCGCCATCGCCGAGAAGGGAACGCCGCCGACGAGCGCCGCAACGAGACCCGTTACAATAACCATCTTCTTCATCTGAACATCTCCTGTATCAACGTATCTGTAGTTTTGCCCCGTCCACGGAGCGTGCCGGGTACATACCCCCGAAAAGCCGTACAGTCAAGTCAAACGGCCGAAACGGGGCAGGAATGGTCGAACCTCTTCCGTCCGACGAACCGGCCGCGGCCGGGGGTTCCTTTCCAAACGCCGTTTTCCACGATGATCTCGCCTCGGGAGATCGTCATGACCGGTTTCCCGAGGACCGGTCGCCCCTCGTAGATCGAGTAGTCCGTCGCCATGTGCAGGCCGGCGGCCGCCACCGTCCATTCCGCCGCGGGATCGTACAGCATCAGGTCGGCGTCGCTCCCGGGAAGCAGGCTGCCCTTCGTCCCGTGTAGCCCGAAGATGCGCGCCGGAAGCGCGGATATCGCCCGCACGAGAAGCCGGGCCGGAATTCCCCGTTTTCTCCCCTCGGACAGGAACAATGCCGGCATCGTTTCGACGCCGGGCAACCCCATCGGCAGCTGGCCGATCGCCCCCCCCCAGGTGTTCTTCGCGACCCTGGTGAACGGGCAGTGGTCCGTCGCGACCACCTGAATGTCTCCTGATATTATATTTTTCCATATTATTTCCGGCTGGCCGGCCGGGCGGATCGGCGGGCAGCAGGAGTAGAAATGGCCATCCGAGCCTTTCAACAGCGAATCGTCGAGCGTCAGATACTGGGGGCAGGTCTCGCCGTACAGCTTCACGCCCGACCGCCGCGCCCGGGCGATCTCGGCGGCCCCGTCGCCCGACGACGTGTGGACGATATACGCCGCCGCATCGGCGGCCCTCGCGAGGTCGGCGATCCGCCGGATCGCCTCGGTTTCCGTGAAGACCGGCCTGGTCAGCGGCAGGGTCTCGATCCCCGTCATGCTCTTCGCCTGGAACTCGTCACACAGTCTGTCGATGACGGCCCCGTTTTCGGCGTGGAACGTCGGGAGGATCCCCAGGCTCCTGCACCGGCGCATCGCCTCGAAGACCGAGCCGTCGTCGAGCATCAGGCCGGACTTTGCATACGCGGTGAACATCTTCAGGCTCGTCAGGCCGAACCTGGCCGCCCATTCGAGGTCCTCGAGCACCTGCGGCGAAAGGCGGCCAATGCAGGCATGAAGGCTCCAGTCGATGACCGGTTTTCCGTCGGCCGCCCGGAACCGGCGCTCGAAGCCGGCCCTGAGCCCTTCGTTCCCCTGCTGGGCCGTGAAATCGATCATCGTCGTCACGCCCCCGAACGCCGCCGCGCGGCTTCCGCTCTCGAAATCGTCGGCCGACACCGAACCGGCGAACGGAAGGGACATGTGCACGTGCGCATCGATCGCGCCCGGTATCAGCCATTTTCCCGTCGCGTTGATCTCCCGGCGGCCGGCCAGGCCCGTTCCGACCGCCTCGATTTTTTCGCCGTTCACCGCGAGATCGCCGTGCCACTCGTCGTAACCGTTCATGAGAAGGGCGTTCTTGATGACCAGATCGTACATGGTGCCTCCTGTTCCGGGTCGGGGTTGTCCGCCACCACCCTACCCGCCCGCCGTCCGTCTGGCAAGCGGTTGCGACCGGGGCGGCCGAATGTGATACAATATCCCCAGATCATACCTCATCGGAGGAACACGATGGAATTTCATGACCGCGTAGGCCCGCAGGAAGCCTCCTGGCCCGAACAACAACAACGGAAGGCGATGTGGACAGGCATGTCCCAGTCGACTTTCATGTCCCGCGTTCTTCCCTATTTCGGCGGCGGCCTCATTCTCACCGCCCTCGGCACGGCATTCGGCAAGTCGTTCGGAACGGGCTTCATGCTGTTCGCGATCCTCGCCAACTTCGGGCTGTATTTCGCCCTGCTCTGGAACCGCCACACCCCGGGCCTGAACGTCGCCCTGTTCTACGGCTACACGTTCATGAACGGTATGCTGCTCGGCCCCCTCGTCGCCCTCGCAAACGCCATCAACCCGTGGCTCGTCGTGCAGGCGCTCGGCTTGACGGCGGTCGGTTTCTTCGCAATCGCAGCGTACGTCATGTCGACCGGAAAGGATTTTTCCGGCCTCGGGCCGTTCCTGATCTCGGGCCTGGTCGTCGTCATCGTCGCCGGCATCATGAACATCTTCATCGGCGGCTCCGGCCTCGGCCTCGGCATCTCGATTCTCAGCGCCGTGCTCTTCATGGGCTTCACCGCCTACGACATGAGCAACATCATGCTGAAGTTCCGGGACGAGGAGTACATTCTCGCGACGGTCGAGCTGTATCTCGACTTCGTGAACCTGTTCGTCGCTCTCCTGCGGATTCTCATCCATATCGCCGCCTCGAGACGCGAATGACGGCTGGTCGCAATTCCTTTGTGGGGCGGGCTTGAAGCCCGCCCCACGGGTTTTCCGGGAAGAATATTGTACACGTCCCGATAGAATTCCGGTATCAAGAGAACCCGCATTCCTGCCGACAGTACCGGCGGCACGATGATGTGAAAGGGAGGAATGCGACCCATGCACGCGGATACATTGTTCATCGGGTTCATTTCGGGGTTGGTCTCCGGGTTCATCCTTCTGCTGGGAGCGTGGGTGTTTCTTCTTCCGCGCGTCCCGGCCATGCTGAAGCGCGAAGCGCTGCGCGACCTGACGCATTACGGTCGCGATGCGGGACGGCACGGGTTGGGGATGCTCCTGTCGTGGCTGCGGCCCGGTAGGTAGGGCTGCGCACAACACGTCACCCCGGGGTCGTCGCACCCCGGGGTGACGTTGCATTCTACGGGGGTTTGGAGTACAGTTTCCGGCATGCCGGACCAGCCAGCCCCCTCGTATCTCGAATCGTTCGTCTTCTGTGGCCTCTGTTTCACTCCGATGAAGCGCGAGGGAGACGCGTTCGCCTGCGCGGCGGGCTGCCCAACTGACGTTCCGGTCTCAGCCATGGAAGAACTCGTCTGGAAGGAAATCGGCACTTTTCTCTCCGTTCCGGAAGGCAGAAAAGCGGCTGCGGCGCATCTCGGCCAGAAGCTCACCGCGGCCGACGTCAGGCGCATTTTCCACGACCTGAATCATTTCACCGAGTTTTTCCCGTTCGAGGAAAAGCGCCGGTTTGCCGAAGCCCTGCTCGAAAAGGTCGATGTCATGTCGCCCAAGTCCGTGCATATTCACTTCCGGCTCTGACCCGCATGGCAGCCCCTCCCTCAAAATCCCTTCTCCGCGAGATCGTCGGCCGGCTTCGCACACGCAATTTCCGCTCCGGCATCGAGATGTTCAAATCGCTTTTCGGCGCCGACCGCCCGCCATCGGCCGAAGCCCTCGGCCAGATCCTCGAAGAACTCAACCCCCAGGAGTTCCCCGAGCAATCCTACGAGATCATGTCCCTCGCCTACGCCTGGGTTCCGGCTGACAAAGACTTCGCGACGGTATTCGAAAACATCCGGAAGATCTACTACGACAAGCTCGTCACCAAGGCCAGCCTCGCCTTCCAGAATGCGAAGCAGAAGGTCAAGAGCTTTGCCGAGCGCAGCCAGGCCGTCGACTCGATCGCCCGTATCAGGCTCGAGGAAGAAAACAAGCGCACCATCGATGAACTGCTGGAAGCATGCCGCATCGACTTCGAAAAAGCCGTCGACCTCCAGCCCGACTCCATCGCGGCGTATTACGGTCTTCTGCGCTTCTACAAGCAGCTGGAGAACGAGGAAAAAACAGCCGAACTTCAGCAGATCATCCGGAAAATCGAGACGACTGGCCGGCTTCATGACGTCGTCGAGAAGGAAACCTTTTCCCTTCCCCCCATGGAACCGGTCGAGATGCCGGCGACGCCGCAGCTCAGTCCCGAACACGAGCTTCAGCACATCGAAGCCATCTACAACGATCGCGACTTCGATTCTGCGCTGACGGCCGTCGAGCGGCTTCTCATCCAGGAACCATCCCTCCTGCCGGCCCTGCAGCTGAAGATTCGCATTCTGGTTGCCAAGCGCCAGTTCCACCCTGCGAAAGCCACCCTGAAGCGGGCGTTCGAGATCGACCCCGTCAATGAAACGACACGGAAGATCCAGGTAGATTTTCTCGAGACCAAGCTGAAAACACTCTCGCGTATCGCCGACGTCTTCCTCACCAAAGCCCTCAGGCTCGGCCCGTCACTCGGCCGCGAGTATTTCCGCAAAGCGCGCAAACTGCTCGAGCAGGCGGTCACAATCGCCCCCGACGAGCTCGCGCTCCTCGATCAGCTGTACACCTGTTACATGTATCTCGAAGACGACCAGCATGCCGCCATCGTCAGACGCGACATCGCCCTGATCAACCCCAACTACGTCACGACGATCGCCAGGCTCCGGAAATCCTCGCTCTGCTTCCTGGCCGGGTATGCCTACGACGAGGCCCCCGAATCTCTCGAGCCGTTCAGACGCGTCCGCAGGAACCTGCTTCGAACACGGGCCGGCCGTTTTCTCGTCACCTGGTACGTCAGGCTCTCGCCGATTCTCGTCGACATGGCGCGCCGCCTTCACATGCCGAAGGCCGTCTTCCGTGCGCTTCTGTTTCCCCTGCTGGAAACGGCCCGCAGGCTTGCCCGGACACCATGAGCGGCCTCCCCTTCCCCTCCGACGCCTACGGCATCACCTCGTCGATCCCGATCGAGGTGCCGCTTGCAGCCGGCCGCCGGGTGCTCGATCTGAACAACCGGTTCGTGCTCGCGCCGGGGGCCCTCGAGTATGTCCGCAGGGCCGAAACGGACGGCTACCCCAGAACCTGCTGCGCCTGGATTCGAGGCCTGTATGGGCTCATCAGGGCAGCCGGCGTCAGGCGCGTCATCTTCGTCACCGGCGGCGACTGCTCCAACACCCACGCGATGATGGAAACGCTCGGCGAGGAGCTCGACGAGCTGCAGACGTTCGCCTATCCGCCCGCCCGTGACCGGGCCGGGCTTTCGGACGAAATCGACAGGTTCTGCGGGGCCTTCGATGTCTCCCGGGCGGCGGCCGAGGAAGTCGGAGCGCGGCTGACCCCGATCAGGGCCTCTCTCGCCGAACTTGACCGCATGACCTGGGAGGACGGCCTCGTGACAGGCGAGGAAAATTTCCAGTGGCTGGTTTCCTCGTCGGATTTCGACGGGGATCCAGCGCATTTCGCGATGAGGCTCGAAACGTTTCTGGGCCAGGCGAACCGGCGCTTCCCGCTTCCCGCCGGCCCGCGGCTCGGCGTGCTCGGCGTGCCGCCCATCCAGTCCGACCTGCTCGCCTTCGCAGAAAAGCTCGGCGCGCGGATCGTCTTCAACGAAATCCCACGCCAGTTCGCCCTGATGGGGCCCGCCGCCGATCTCGCCACGCGGTATCTCGAGTTCACCTATCCGTACGGTGCCCTGCCCCGGATGGAGGATATCGCCGCCGAA
Source organism: uncultured bacterium (assembly GCA_964389325.1). Classification (GTDB taxonomy): domain Bacteria; phylum Muiribacteriota; class Ozemobacteria; order Ozemobacterales; family Ozemobacteraceae; genus MWAR01. The sequence continues at coordinate 34,768 of CAYMEN010000025.1, forward strand.
ACCGCCCGCAGGCGGATCGACGGGCTGGTCCATTACACGCAGGCTTTCTGCCACCGGCAGATCCATGATATCCTGCTGCGACGGAAGCTCGGCATCCCGATCCTCACGATCGAGGGCGACGCTCCAGGCCCCTGCGACGCCCGAACCCGCCTTCGCGTCGAGAGTTTCATCGAAATCCTTCAGGAACGGCGTTCATGAGCAGTGTATTATACAATTTACGATATATTATTATCGGTCTCGCGATTTCGGCGATGTTCGCCGGAGGTGGCGGTTTCGCGGGGTTTGCACAGACTCCGGCAGCGGGCGCCCCGAAGAGCGTCTTCTCCGCAGATCATCCGCTCACCGACAAGACCTATCTGAGCATCGGCCTCTTCGAGCGGCGCGAGATGACCACCCTTCGCGCCCAGGCGATGGTGGGCAACTGGAAGATGCGGCTTTTCCCCCGCCCCGTCGCCAGCGGTTCCGAACCGGTCATGTCCGAAGAGGTCGTCGAGCCGATTCCCGAGGGCGAGGACGTCACCATTCTGCTGACGAGCAAGGGAATCACGGTCAACACGTCATCCGGCAAGGAACTGGCCGAGGGCTACACGCGATGCGATCTCGAAGGGGGCGATACCCTGCTCGTGGAAACGTCGAACCGGCCTCCGATCATCCTCGCCGGCTCGCTCGCCATCACCTGCCACGAAAAAACGCTTTCCTTCATTCACCGCATTCCCCTCGGCAGGTATCTCACCTCGGTCGTCTCGGATCTCACGCCGTCCTCCGAGCCCGAGGCGATCAAGGCGGCGGTCATCGCGGTCCGCTCCCGTGTCGTCCGCCGCCTCCTGGACAACCGGCACGCAACCGACTCGTTCGACCTGTGCGATGCCCCTCACTGCGCGCCGTTCACGGGAGAAGCCCACGCCCGGGAACTGGTCGCGCTTTGCACGAAACTGACGGCCAATGAGCTCATGTTCCACGCGGGAAAGCCGATCGACGCCAGAACTCAGCACACCTGCGGCGGCAAGGTGTCGAGCATGAAAGACGTGTATGGCACCGACGATCCGAACCACCAGGCGCTCGACGACAGGCTCGACCCCAAAGGCTCGGAAAACTGTTTCCACAGCCCGGCCTTCAACTGGATACGGGATTTCACCCTGGAAGAGATAGCCGACTTTCTATCGATGACCTACTCCGCCGGGACCGAGCGCATCTTTCTCCGCTGGGAACCCGCCAAAGTCGATGCTGCCGGCCGCATCACCGACATCCTGCTCCAGGGGAAACGCACGAAAAAAATGCGGGGAACGGCCTTTCTGAACGACGTGCATGATTACCTGGGCCCGAACTCGATCCGAAGCATGAAGTTCACGGCCGAGCCGATGCGCCGGGCGATCGTCTATCGCGGCCAGGGAAACGGTGACGGCGTCGGCATGTGCCTGTACGGGGCCGACGGGCTTGCCCGCAAGGGATTCGACGCCTATCGCATTCTGCAGTTCTACTACCGCAACGTCGAATTCAGGAAAAATGGCGTGCCGATCGAGGTTCCGACGCCCATTGCCTCGGGATCGCTCCGCCCGGCAGATCGGGAACCCTGATCGAATACGCCTTCAGTTACAGTTCGACGGAAATTTCGTAGCTCAGGATCATCGTCAGCACGGTGGCGAGCATCAGCGGCATACCGGTCATAAAAAACCTCCACGTCTTTTTCCCTGATATCGGCATATCTGGAGAATTTGCAACTGCTTTCTGGCTGATAAAGCCCATGTCGCGTTCCCGTTCGAGCAGAGCCTGTCGAAGCACGAGTGGATTTTTGCCCCCTCCGCCAGGCTCAGGACAGGCTTCGACAAGCTCAGGACGAACGGAGGTGTCGTTCTGCAGGCGGCAATGAGATACGGGCGCCGTTGACACGCCGGTTCCCGGCCGCTAAAATGGCCGTAAAAAGGTGGTCATCATGGACAAGAGACTGATTCTGGTAACCGTTCCAAACCGCGATATCGCCGAGCGCATCACGAACGCCCTGCTTTCCGAGCGGCTCGTGGCGTGCGTCAGCATCGTTCCCGGGGTCGAATCCCACTACATCTGGGAAGGCCGCACCGAGACGAGCACCGAGTTGCTGCTGATGATGAAGACCCGCATCGACCTGTTCGACGAGGTCCGGGACCGGGTCGTTACCCTGCATCCCTACCAGGTTCCCGAAATCGTCGCCCTCCCGATCGACCGCGGATCGCTGCCCTATCTCCAGTGGATCGACGACGTCGTCGGCCCGCCGCGGGGCAGCCGCTGACCTGAACGCCGAAACGACAGGCTGATGGCCCGGGAATACATCCTCAGGAACATGCCGGGCGAGCCCCAGCTCGGATCCGCGCATGCGTCCGGCATCGATTACGCGGCGGAACTCAACCCGGCCCAACTCGAAGCGGTGATGGCCCTGCACGGCCCCATTCTCTGCATCGCCGGGGCCGGCTCGGGGAAGACCCGCACGCTCGTCTACCGCGTCGCGCGCCTCGTCGAGACCGGCGTTCCTCCCGAATCGATCCTGTTGCTCACTTTCACGCGCAAGGCCGCCACCTCCATGCTCGACCGTGCTGCCGCGCTGGTCGGAAGCGGCACGCGCAGGATCGCGGGCGGCACCTACCACGCGTTCGCCAGCCAGGTGCTCCGGCGCCACGGGGCGGCCCTGGGCCTCACGCCGTCGTTCACCATCCTCGACGAGGGCGACGCCGCCGACATCATCAACCTGATGCGCGCCGAGCGTGGCGTGAACACCCGCGAGACGCGGTTTCCCCTCAAAGGCACGATTCAGGACATGCGCTCCGCGGCGGTCAACCACGGGACAAATATATCTGACACGATAAAATCGAGATATCCCCAGTTCGTCGAGCACACGGCGGAGATCGAGAAGATCATCGCGGATTACGATGCCTACAAACTCCGGCACCAGATGCTCGATTACGACGATCTCCTGATCTTCCTGCTCCGGCTGCTCGAGGAGCAGCCGGCCGCACGCGATGCCCTCCGGGCCAGGTACCGCCACATCATGGCCGACGAGTATCAGGACACGAACAGGCTCCAGGCGAACATCACCGTGCTGCTCGGCGGCGGTTCGCGCAACGTCATGGTCGTCGGGGACGACGCGCAGAGCATCTACTCGTTCCGCGGCGCCGATGTCGGCAACATCCGGTCGTTTCCGGAACACTTCCCGGACTGCCGCGTGATCCGCCTCGAGCGGAACTATCGCAGCACCGCCCCCCTGCTCGCCTCGACGAACCGTCTCATGGAGCACGCGCGGGAGGGGTTCGCCAAGCGGCTCTACACCGAGCGTACCGGCGGCGTGCAGCCCGTTCTCGCCGTCAGTTCCGACGAGGCCGAGCAGTCGTCGTTCGTCGCGCAGCGGATTCTCGAACTTCGGGAAGAGGGAATCCCGCTCGACCGCATCGCGGTGCTGTTCCGGTCGTCGTATCACGCGTTCCAGCTCGAGCTCGAGCTGCGGCGCAGGAACATCCCCTACGTGAAATGGGGCGGCTTCAAATTTCTCGAAGCCGCGCACATCAAGGACCTCCTGTCGCATCTGCGGGTCCTGCAGAACCCGAACGACCGCGTCGCCTGGCTTCGCGTGCTCCAGCTGATCGAGGGCGTGGGCACGAAAACGGCGGGCGCTCTGTTCGAGCGACTCAGCACGGCCTCCGACCCGCTCGATCTCGAATCGCTGCCCGCGTCGGCGAAGGCACGCGCCGGCCTCGCCGCAGCGGCACAAGCTCTCCAGCGTGCGCGGAAACTGGCCGACGGCCCGCCGGTTCCCGTGGTCGAGGCGGTCGCCGACTACTACGGCCCGATTCTCAAGCGCCGGTTCGACGATTTCCCGAAACGCCTCCGCGACCTCGACCAGCTCACGGTGCTGGCCGGGAAATATGCCGGCATCGGCGAGATGCTCTCCGAAATGGCCCTCGAACCGCCAAAAAACAGCATCGACGAGGTCCTGGCCTCGGACGACGACGACGAGGAGCGACTGGTCCTCTCGACGATCCATTCGGCGAAAGGGCTCGAGTGGCACACCGTCTTCGTGATCTGGACAATGGAGGGCCGCTTTCCCTCGTTCGGCGCCCTCAGAAACCCCGCCGACCTCGAAGAAGAGCGGCGCCTGATGTATGTCGCAATGACCCGGGCCCAGGAGCAGCTGTACCTGACCCACCCCGCCCTCGCCTGGGACCCCGCGACCGGAACCACCCTCTCCCAGCCTTCCCGGTTCATCGCCGAGATCGGCCCCGACCTCCTCGACCGCTGGGAACTTCGGACGGCTCCTTGACACCCTCCTCCGTGTTCTGATACTCTCGCACCCATCAATCTGCCGGGGGGAAGCATCCGGAATCCGCTCGAGAGTCCTGCGGAGCCCCGCCCGGGAAAAGAGCGAGCGTTTGATCCGTAATCTGACCATCCTGACCCTCGTTCTGTCAGCCATTCTCGCTGGTCTTCTGGTGAAAGACCACATGAGCATCCCGTCCCGCCATCTCGTCATTTTCTACACCTCGAACCTGCGCGGGCAGATCAATCCCTTCCAGGGCGAAGTCTCGGACCGGGTCTACGAAAAGGCTGGCGGCCTCGCGTTTCTCCGGGCGCTGATCGACGATACGATGAACACGTACCGGCTCGACCCGAAGAAAGCCCTGCTGCTCGACACCGGCGACAGCCTGTTCGGCTCGCCCGAAGCCTCGCTGACGATGGGAGAGGTGCCGTTCGAACTGCTCCAGAAAGTCGGCTACGACGCGATCGCCGTCGGCAACCTCGAGTTCGAGTTCGGCCTCGACACGCTCAGGCGCTTCATCAGCACGAACAAACTCCCGATGCTCGCCTGCAACTACCGCGATCTCGCTTCCCCGCTCGGAAACACGTTTTCCGGCGGCACCCTCCTGGACAAGGACGGGACCCGCGTCGGCGTCATCGGGCTCGGCATGGTGGATCTCGCGCGGAACACGCGGCAGGAGAACATCATGCAGATCGAGATCAGCGACATGCACGCGGCCGTCCAGAAGACCGCGGCTTCGCTCAGGGCGCAGGGCGCCGAGCTGATCGTTCTCCTGTCGCACCAGCCCGGCCTCGACACGCGGCCAGACCTCGCCGAGCTGTTTCCCGACGTCGACATCATCATCGGCGACCTGATCAGCGGCCAGACGACCGAACCGGGCCGGCGTCCCCTCGTGCTGCCCACCCCGCCGGCACGCGGGGCCGGGGTCGGCATGATCCGCATTCCGTATATCGGTTCGCAGTGGAACCTCGAAAAAGCCGTCCAGACGATCCTGCCCGTCGATGCGACCCACCTCACCCCGAGCGCCGGCCTCGTCTCCGAGATTGCCCGGGTCGAAGCGAAGGTCGACAGCCTGCTCGAGCAGGTCGTCGCGACGTCGGAAGGCAACTTCAAGCGCAACTTCAGCGAAGAGTCGAGCATGGGCAACCTCATCACCGACTCAATGCGCGCCGCAGCGAAAACCGACATCGCATTTCTCAACTCCGGCGCGATCAAGGCCGTGATTTCTTCCGGGCCGATCTCCCTGCGGGACCTCTACGACGCCCTCCCCTTCGAGAACACGATCGTGCGCACCGAGCTCGCCGGCTGGCAGATCGAGAACCTCGTCGAGGAAGGCCTGAGCGGCCGCGGCAGCTTCATTCAGACGTCCGGCCTCACCTGCACCTGCTCCATGATGAACCCGCCGGGCTTCAGGCTCGTCCAGATCGCCGTCGGCGAGGAACCGCTCGATTCGGCGCGCACGTACAGCGTCGCCGTCACCGATTTCATGCTCAACACCCCACAGAACTGGCCCGAGTTCCGCACCGGGAAGAACGTCCGGGCGTTCGGCCTGCTCCGGGAAAACCTCAAGCAGTATCTCGCCTCGATGTCCGTCGTCGCCCCCTCCGTCGACCGGCGGTATCTCGACGTGCCGGAAGGCGACGAAACCCTTCGCGTCCAGTCGCTCTCGATCGAGCTTGCGAGCCTTTCCACCCCCGTCTCGAACGACGGCACGTATGACTCGCCCTACGGCAGGCTCATCGCCGACGTTCTGCGCGTCGAGTCCGACTCGGACTTCGCGCTGATGCCGGTCACGGATATCCACAGCATGAATGATCCGCTCCCGGTGCTCACCCCCGCCCGCCTGACGGCGGACATGCCCAGGATCTGCGGTGTCAGCACGGTCAACGTCCCCGGAACGACCCTCAGACGCCTCATCGAGGGCATGCTCGCGACCGGCGGCGTTCCGCTCTGTTTCGCCGGCTTCTCTATCGAGCTCAAGGATCATACATTGTCGAAAATATTTCCATGGCAGGGCGACTTCGACGCCCAGCGCAGCTACAAGGTCGCCATGCCGGACGATCTTCCCGGGAAGCTCGGCACCGTCGGAGGACTCGCGAGTCTGACGGCCACGCCATTCAGCACCGATCTCCGCCGCACGTTCATGAACGGCGTCAGGAGGGTCGGTGGGAACATCGAACTTCGCCGTGCCGTTTTCTGAGCGATTCGCCCCAACCAGCCTGCGGGCCAAGATCCTGCTGGTGTTCATCCTCGTCCTCGTCACGCCGCTCTCGCTCCTGATGCTCCTGTCCCTCCAGCGGACGGACGAAGCGGCGCGACAGGATTTCAACAAGCGGCTCGGGTCGGCGGCGACGCTGTTCCGGGACAGCCTCGAAGACCAGCTCGACTCCCTGCGGGTCCGCGCGAAAACCGTCGCCGATTTCGACCTGTATAACGTCGCCCACACCGGGTTCGCGGCCTCGGCGACGACGCCGGTTCTCGAATACGAGCTGATCCGTTCGGGCCTCGACTACATCGCGATGATCCGCAACCGCGGGAAGCCGTTCCTCGAGGAGGGCGTCCCCCCGTCGGAGTCGCTGGAAAAAATCATTCCGGCTCTCTGTCACGTTCCGCTGAGTTACAACCTCTACATTCTCGGGCGCGAGCCGTGGATTTTCGCGGCCGCCGAGATCACGAAGCTGCGCGAGAGCGAGCCCGTTCACGTCATCTTCGCCTTCAGGCTGGCCCGAGACTTCGGCGACCGCCTCAAGCGGCTGACCGGCGCCGAGTTCAGCCTGCTGTACGACAACCGGCGGGTGCTCACGACCCTGATGGACATCTACGGCAAGCGCATGACGAACACCGTTCCGGAGCTCATCGACCGGCGCACCGGGGTGATGGACGTGATGGGCGCGCAGCACACCTTCGTGCGCGAAGTCGCGCTCCGGAGCAAGATATCCGAAGCCATCCTGCTCGAAATATCGCTGCCGGGCTCCGAGTTCGCCCAGCTCGGCTCCCGCATGCGGCGCGACTTCGGGATTTTCGGGCTGCTTGGTCTGCTGGCAGCGTTCATCACCGGCACTTATCTCGCCCTGCACATGGCCGGTCCGATCAACCAGCTCGCCGAATCGACGACGAAGGTCGCCGCCGGCGATCTCTACATCAAGGTCAGCTCGGATCGCAACGACGAGATCGGCCTCCTGCACCGGAACTTCCAGGCGATGATCGACGCGATCCGCGAAGAGCGCGATCAGCGGCTCAGCCGCATGCGCGAGCTGAACACGCTGTTCGAGATCAGCAACGCCGTCAACTTCATCACCGACTCGGAAGAGCTGCTCAAGTTCGTGCTGACGCACGCGATCGAGGTGCTCGAAGCCGAGCGCGGCTCGATCATGCTGCTCGACGACACGACCGACGAACTGGTCGTGAAAGTCGCGTCGGGCGGCCGGTTCCGCATCGTCAGCGGCACGCCGGTGAAGCTCGGCCACGGCATCTGCGGCATCGTCGCGAAGGACGGCAAGGGCCGCGTCTCGAATGACGGCTTCCGCGACCCGGAGTTCCGCAACTTCGGCAGCCTGCTTCCGGTCGAGGACATCAAGTCGCTGCTCTGCTCGCCGCTCAAGTTCAAGGACGGCACGATCGGCGTCATCAACATCGTCAACAAGCGCAGCGGCCACCCGTTCGAATCGAACGACCTGAACCTGCTGAACCTGATCGCCTCTCAGGCTGCGGTCACGATCGAGAACAATAAATTGTATGAACTATCTATCACCGACGGTCTGACGCGGCTGTTCGTGTTCCGCTACTTCTCGGCCCGTCTCTCGGAGGAAGTGCTCCGCGCCCGCCGGTACGGGTTGAAGCTGTCGCTGATCATGATCGACATCGACAATTTCAAGCGGTTCAACGACGTGTACGGCCACCAGGTCGGCGACCAGGTTCTCCAGCGCGTCGCCCTCGCGATTCGCGAGACGATCCGCACCGGCATCGACATCCCGTGCCGGTACGGCGGCGAGGAGATGGCGATCATCCTGCCCGAAACCCGCGCCGACGAGGCGCACCGCACGGCCGAGCGTCTCCGCGAATCGATCGCGGCGCTCACGATCAGCAATCCCCTCGGCGAGCTGCGCATCACCTGCAGTCTTGGCGTGGCCGCCTACCCCGGCGACGCGCACGACAAGGACTCCCTCGTCGAAGCCGCCGACAAGGCGATGTATTACAGCAAGCGCAACGGCAAGAACCGCACCACCCAGGCGTCCGCCATGGCCGAAGAGGCCTGACGGGCCCTGCATCCACCACGAACGAGGAGAAGCCCCGTCCGATGAAATACGTCCTGTTCACGATCCTCTGCTTCGGCGTAACACCCGTGCTCGACAAATGGTCCGCCATCCAAGCCGATGCGGCCGTCGGCGTCTTCATCAGAACCCTCTGCATCGCGGTGGTGTCCGTCCTGATCCTGACGTTTACGGGCAAATGGGGTCTCGTGACCCAGGTTGCACCGAAAACGGTCCTGTTCCTCGGCACGTCTGGCATTCTCGCCGGATGCCTGGGCATCCTCGCCATGCTGAAAGCATTCCGGGAAGTTTCCGATGCGGGAAAAGTGGCGGTGATGATCGCGACGTATCCGGTCGTTTCTCTCTTCTTCACGGTCCTGTTCCTGCATGAGAAACTCACGGCGGCGAAAATTGCCGGAACCGTCCTCATCACGGCGGGAGCCATCCTGCTGAACCTCTAACAGGCTGTGGATTAAATCGGTTCCGGTCATCTGGGGTATCGAAGGGTGACCGGAACCTCATGAACAGGCTCGTTCGTGGTTCGATACCTCACCACGAACGGAAATCGTGATTTTATCCACGGGCTGCTTAGAAGGGGTGGGGACAGAAAGCCCCTCCCGGTTCGTTCAGCGCGACGGCTTTGCGTTGCCGATCATCAACTGGTACGTCTGGTATTTCCGCTGGTATTCGGCAAGTGCGCCGAGCGTTTCCATTGTCTGGGGGCCGCTTTCCCGGAGCATTTTGACGTACCGGTCGTAGGCCAAGAGGTATTCCCTGTGGGCATCCTCGAGCGTCCGTTCGACGGCGGCCGACGCGTTCGGCGACTGTGAAACCGGAGCCAATGCCGGCACCGCAGCCGAGGCGGCAGAAGACAATGGAGCGTTCGCAGAGGCGGGCACAGGGGTGGCCGATTCCCGGCACCCGGTGCAGGTGAGCGCGATGCCGGCGATCAGCAACCCTCGAACAAGACAGCGGAACATAGCCGCCCCTTTCCGCAAACTTTCTCTCATTATAGGAACCGTTTTCCGAAGGTGTCAAGGCTTGCGATACGGCATCGGAAGGCGGTATCTCGCTCAGTGCCCCGCGAAACCGGCATGGGAAGCGGCGGGAAAAAGAGGTTGAATTTCCGGCGTTTCGAAGGTAAAATATCGCCTCGATAAAGCCCTGCAAGGGTCGCGGCGCATGCACGGAGCAGCAATGCCCGGGAAGCGCGGCTCCCCGGTGTGGGGGTGCATACCCGGGGACGGTACACACCCGATATTCCCCGGCATCAGTGGAAGGAAAGGGGAAGCTTGCAATGCGCGTCATCCTCGAGAAAGGCACCATTTTCTATCAGGGCAAGTTCCAGCAGCTCGGCCGGCTCGTGCTCGACCACGGCAAGATCACCGAAGTCACGCTCGCGAGCGTGAAGGCGAAGAAGCCGAAGGTGGGCGGCAAGGAAAAGGATTCCGAGAAGCCGATCAACTGCGACGGCAAGTTCATCATGCCCGGCTTTATCGATGCCCACACGCACATCACCCTCGAAGAAGAGGGCATCGGCTGGGTCGACGCCGACCTGAACGAGTCGTTCGGCCTCGTGACCCCGCAGGTGCGCGCGTTCGACGCGCTGAAGATGCGCGACCAGGCCCTCGCTGACGCCCGCTCCGGCGGCGTCACCACGATGCTCGTCACCCCCGGTTCGGCCAACCCGATCGGTGGCCAGGCCTGCATCATCAAGGCCCGCGGCAAGATCGCCGAGGAAGCGGCCATCCGCGAGAGCTGCGGCATGAAGCTGGCGTTCGGCGAGAACCCGAAGCGCACCTATGCCGAGCAGAAGCAGTTCCCGTGCACCCGCATGGGCACCGCCGCCGTCATCCGCGAGTGGCTGATGAAGGCGCAGGACTACTCGAAGAAGAAGAAATCGAAAGACTTCAAGGACCGCGACATCAAGCTCGAGGCCCTGATGCCCCTTCTCGAAGGCAAGATCCAGGCCCGCGCGCATGCCCATACCGCCGACGACATCATCACGGCGTACCGCATCGCCCAGGAGTTCAATCTCGACCTCGTCATCGACCACTGCACCGAAGGCCACCTGATCGCCAAGGAACTCGGCCGCTGGAAGGCCAAGGCCGTCGTCGGCCCGACCTTCTCCTGCCGCGTCAAGCCCGAGCTGCGGCATCGCACGTTCGACACGGTTCGCGTGCTGCTCGACGAGGGCTGCATGGTCGCCATCACGACCGACCACCCGGTCATTCCGATCGAGGGCCTCAGCCTCGCCGCCGCCCTGTGCGTGCGCCACGGTCTCGAGGAAGAGCGCGCGATCAAGGCGATCACCGAGTATCCGGCGGCCATCCTCGGACTCGACAAGCGCCTCGGCAAGATCGAAACCGGTTTTGACGGCGATGTCGTCGTCTGGAGCGGACACCCTCTCGACTCCCGGTCCAAGGCGGAGTCGGTGTTCATCGACGGCGCTCGGGTGCTCTGAGCCCTTCGGACCGCGTCACGCGGGAAGGGAGAGGTCATGTCGTCCATCCTATTCGATAATGTACGGGTCTACCTCAGCGGAGCGTTCTTTCCCGCTCAGAAAGTTCTGATCGAGAAGGGTAAGATCGCTGCGGTCGGCTCGAAGGTTCTGAAAAACGTCGAGACGGTCATCGACGGTCAGGGAAAATACCTGATCCCGGGCCTGATCGACGCGCACACCCACCTGGGTCTCACCGACCACGGGTACGGCCTGTCGGGCTCGGATCTCTGCGAGATCTCCGACCCGATCACCCCGCATCTGCGGCCGCTCGACGGCATCAAGATGCGCTCGGATTCGCTGAGCGATGCCAGGCGGTCCGGGATTTCGGTTTGCATGGTCTGCCCCGGCAACGCGAACCTGATCGCGGGCCACTGCTCGATTCTGAAGACCTACGGCAATTCTGCCGACGTCGGTCTCATCGTCGAGCAGGCCGGCATCAAGGTCTGCTTCGGGGAAGAGCCCAAGCAGACCCTGCTCGGCCGCAAGGCGTTCCCCGGCACGCGGATGGGTATCGCCGCGCTGCTTCGCGAAACGTTCATGAAAGCCCAGGATTATCATGAGGTGAAACAGTCGAAGAAAGGCCTGCGCGACCGCATCATCCAGATGGAAGCGCTCGGCCCCCTCCTCGACGGCGCCGTACCCCTGCGTGCCCATGCCCAGCGGCTCGAGGACATCATGGCGGCCATCAGGCTCGCCGATGAGTTCAAACTCAAGCTGATCATCGAGCATGGAATCGAGGCCTACAAGATCGCCGACATGCTCGCCGAGAAGAAGATCCCCGTCGTCCTGGGACCGCTTCTGATCGCCGAGCGTTCGACCGAACTGCGTGACCGCATCTTCTCGAGCGTCGTCCAGCTTCTCGATGCCGGCGTCGAAGTCGCCCTCACCTGCGACTACCCGGGCCTGCCGGTCGAAACCCTCCGCATCGCCGCCGCCATGGCCGTCCAGTATGGCCTCGACGAGAAGCGCGCCCTGCAATGCATCACCGAGACGCCGGCCAAGATGCTCGGCATCGCCAACCGCGTCGGCCACATCCGCAAGGGCTACGACGCCGACGTCGGCCTGTTCAGCGGCCACCCGCTCGACATCCGCTCGAAGCTCGAAGTCCTGGTCATCGACGGGGAAATCTTCAGGTTCAACTGATCTTGTTCTGCATCATGTGTTATACAGCCCTCGGAATATTTCCGGGGGCTGCGTCTTTCATCGTTTCGAACCGGCGACCTGCATCAAGACCGTGGAACGGCCGGTTGTCGCCGGATTCTCCTTTATCTGGCAAGCATCTGGATGAGCATCGTCGCCGCGCCCATATTGACCACCCACATGGCGACCAGCGAAATGATCATGGCAACAGTATTCAGATAGAATTTCTGAGAAAACACCCACCCCCAGAACCCGAGCCAGAGAAACAGCCCGAACGGAAGCCGGCCGGCAATCGAGCCGATGAAGCAGTAGGCGAGACAGTCCGTGAACTCGGGATTGGATTCGGGATTGGGGTTCATAGCCCGCACGATTCCGTAGAGCGTAGCCGCAGACAACACCCAGAACACCGCAAGAATCGCAAATAACATAGTATCTGATTTCTCCTCTCGATTTGCATGTCTCCCGAAACGTCACGGGAGAAGCTCGAATCGTTTTGCGATACGCTTCCCCTCCTCGCCCAACATGATCAGTTCAAAAACCTGGCTTCCTCGTTGATCGAGCCGGGAACACCGTTCGAGAAGATCTTTCTGGCAAAGCTCCCGAACGAGTTCCCGCACGTCTCCCTCCTTCGCTCCTGTGGCCATTTCCAGTGTCCGGGAGAAAAGCCTTTGTTCCTCGATTTCCTGGCTCGTTGCGACAAGCGCGAACACCGAGGCAGCCAGGGCCGTTCTCCTGCCTGCGCCTTCCTCTCCGAAGAGCGCTTTGCGCCCGAGTTGAAACGCGATATCGGGAAAGAAGAGAACCATATCCGTCAGAACATCGACCACAGCCCCTCCCGGGCGTTCATGTCCAACGAGAGGGGCTTTGTTACGGGATCGGAACCAATAACTGGAAGCCCACAAGGAGCATGTCATTCCGGCCCAGGTGATGTAAAACTCGCTGTTCCCCATCCGGAAGGGATTCCGCACCAGGAGAAACGTCAGCCCCACCGTCAGCATCAGCCATATCGCAAGGCTGGCAATCGCACCGCATGCCATCAGCACCCGCATCAGAGCCGTGGTGTCCTGCTCGGATTCCAGGCGGCCAAGCAAGACCTTTCCAAGGCTTTGCATCCGATGTTGAGGAACGTTCATCACCTATCGAGTCCTGCAGAATGCAAACCAGCCGTTCGCCCTGAGCCTGTCGAAGCCTGTCCTGAGCCTGCCGAAGGGGGGCGATGCCTCTCGTGCTTCGACAGGCTCAGCACGAACGGGAACAGAGGATTGACTTTTGTTTCGCAGTGATCGATTAAGTCCCAAGAACCTCTCATGCTTTCATGATATCAGATGTTCCCGCTCTTCCTGTATGGAATCGGATCGGTCGCGCCGGCGGCGGCGAAGCCGCGGAGCCGGAGGGCGCAGGACTCGCAGGTGCCGCAGGCGGCGTCTTCGCCCTGGTAGCAGCTCCAGGAGAGGTGCAGGGGGGCGCCGAGTTCGAGTCCGCGCCTGACGATCTGCCCCTTGTTGAGATGGAGCAGGGGCGCTTCGATGCTGATACCCGATCCCGGCCGCGTTCCTTCGCGAATGGCGGCGTTGAACGCATCGATGAAACTCTCGCGGCAGTCGGGGTAGCCCGACGAGTCTTCCTCGACGGCGCCGATGAACACCCGCACGGCGCCGATCACCTCGGCCCAGGAAACGGCCATCGCGAGAATGTTGGCGTTGCGGAACGGGACGTAGGTGACCGGCACGCCCTTCCCGAGGTTTTTCGCGTCAGGAACGGCAAGGGTTCTGTCGGTGAGGGCGCTGCCGCCGATCTGGCGGAAATGACCGGCGTCGACTTCCAATATATGTTTTGCTTTATAATATGCGGCCTGTTCGCGGAACGCACAGAGTTCGCGGGTTTCGGTGAGTTGGCCGTAATTCAGGTGAAACATGGCGAGGTCGTAGTCCCGGAGGGCAATGGCGGCAGCCACACAGGAATCCATGCCGCCCGAGGCGACGACCACGGCAAGGGGTCTCGCCGTCATATCGAATACTCCGCGACGTTGCGGTCGGTTTCCCAGAGGCGCACGGCCAGCACCTGGACGCGGTTGGTGCCGATGACGCGGACGAGCTCGTCGAAGAACAGCTTTGCGAAGTTCTCGGCCGTCGGAGGAATACGGTCGAACGGCGCGATTTCGTTGACCATCCGGTGATCGAACCGGTCACACAGCTCGCCGAGGGCTTGTTTCAACACGGCAAAATCAACGACCATTCCCTGGTCGTCGAGTGTTTCGGCCCCGACGACAGCCTGCACAAGCCAGTTGTGACCGTGCAGGTTCCGGCATTTTCCGCGGTGATCGGGCAGGCGGTGCGCCGCCGAAAACGACGACTCGGCAGTTATTTTATACATGTTAATATACTCACTTTCCGATTTCCGGCAGAAATCCCCGACAGCATATCCATCCGGCCCGTTTCCGTCAACCGGCAGGCTCTTTCAGCAGGGCAAGCGCATCAGTTTCCGATCTGCCGACGCAGAGCGGCGTTACCGGGTATTGCCGAATCCCCCCGTTCACCCTGAGCCTGTCGAAGGGTGAACGGCACTCGCGCTTCGACAGGTTCAGCGCGAACGGAACATCGTCCCGTTGCGAAGGAACGCATGGGCGTTCCCTGGCTCGTTCAGGATTCCGGTCTACTGTTCAATGGGAGCCAGATGAGATACAATGCAGATGTTCAATTAGCACAGGATTTTTACGGAGGGTTGTTTTCATGAACCGTCATACTCGTCTTTTCACGCTTCTCGGCATCATCGGTTTGTGTGCGCTGCTGATCGGATGCGGCGGGGGCGGAGGCGGCGGCGTGAACCCGGCCGGGAGCGGTTCGGACCAGCAGGTTTCCGCCCTGTCGGGCGTCATCTCGTTCGACGGCAAACCCTCCGCGAACACGGGCGTCTACCTCGTTCGCCAGGAAACGGCCCTGGCCGAGGGCATCGCCCGCCTCGGATCGCTCCGGGCGTCGACGCGTGCAGAAGCGGCCCTCGACCCGGCCGTCGGGGATTTCCGCACCATGACCGATGACGAAGGGCGGTTCGCCTTTTCCCAGGTGCCGGTCGGGGCCTACAACCTCGTCGCCGTCAAGGATGCGACGCACCAGAGCATCAAGTCGCTCGTCGTGGGCGAGATCCAGACCGTAAGCGTGGAACTGACGCCCACGGGCAACCTCTCCGGGGTGGTGAACATGCCGGGCGTCACCGATCTCTCCACCATCCTCGTCTATCTCGAGGGCACGAGTTACGTCGGGGTGACCGATTCCGCGGGCTCGTACATCATGACGAATCTCCCGGCAGGCTCGTACACCATCGTCGCCGCGCGGGGGAACGCCATCTCCGCGAAGGTTCCGGTGACCGTTTCCCCCGCCGTCACCAATCCTGTCCAGACTCTCGAACTCGTTCCTCAAGCCATCACCGATACGGGAACGATCCAGGGAACGGTGTCACGGCAGGTTCCCACGCCAGGCACCTACCCGACGGTGTACCAGTCCTATTCTCCGGCCGGCACCATCGCTCACCTTGCGGGGACCCCGCACGTGACCGTAGCGGATGAAACGGGAAATTACCAGTTCGCAGGCGTTCCCCAGGGCGACTACACGATCGTGTTCCCGAGCGACGTGTTCACTGCCGATACGGCCCCGACCGTCACGGTTTCTTCGGGAATGACCTCCCAGGTTCCGCTCGTCACCCTGACCCTCTCCAGCTCCTTTGCCCCCGGCCAGGGAACCGTCGCGGTCGGCTCGATCGTCGGGACCGTGCGGAAGTCCTCCTTCATCACGCCTGCCGAGACGCATGCCGTCGGTGTCCAGCTGACCGGCACGAATTACCGGAACTTCATCTACTCCGATCCCACGGGCGGATTCGTCTTCCACCAGGTTCCCCTCGGAGCCACGTATAACCTTCAGTTCATCGCAGGGAACTACACGACGGCCTCGGCCACTCCGATCTCCGTCGCTCCGGCCAGTCCGTCGGCGAACGCCGGCAGCTTCCGGCTCGATCCGATGGCCGTTCCGCCCGGCCCGATGCCCAGTATCTCCACCTGCACGGTGTACATGTCGAGCATGACGATCACCGGCGCGAACCTGGCCTCGGTGACGACCGTTCTGGCCAACGGTCGCCCCCTCGAGATCAGCGCAACCTCGCCGACAGATATCTCTGTCTATACATACGATCTCATGCCCGGGGAATACCAGATCACCGTCATCACGTCCAACGGGATGACGGCCTATGCCCCCGATCTCACCATCATTCCGTTCTCGACCATGCTGAACTTCCTCCAGACGCCGATCCCGCCGGCCTCCTACTCGCATGTCTCGGCCCAGCTCGACTGGTCCCCCGTGACGCAGGCCGACAAATATCACGTCGTGAGGATCGACGGAGCCGCCGAGACGTTCGTTGCAGAGACGTATGGTATGTCCTTCCGCGTGTCGGACCTTCTCCCCGGAACGACCTACACGTTCGGCGTGAAGCCCGTGGCGAGGACCGGCTTCAGGGGCCCCGCCACCACCACGACGTTCACCACGAAATCGTCCGTATTCGCGATCGCTTCGGCATCGTCTTCCGTGTCGCCGGCGAATTTCGTCGGCATCAAGGCCAGGGAAAACGGGGATGCCTTTGTTCTGGATGGAACGAACTCGCGCTGGTACGGATACAACTGCGTGACGCTTTCGCAGTATGGGCCAAGCACGGCGATCGGCGCCGGATATAATATGACCCGCTTCATTCCCGGGAAATCCGGTTCCGACTACTTCTACGGCTTCCTCCATCCGACATCAGCCGGTCCCGGGGTCATCAACGGCTTCAGTTCGGTATCGGCGTACGGGCAGAGCCCGGCATTAGGTTCATCCGTTTCAAGTGGGAACTCGATCACCCAGAACCTGGTCACCAGCCACATTGTCACCCTTTATAGCGATGGTTCGAGCTATTATCTGGCTTCTCTGACTGATGACCTGAGCCTGGTCGGCAGCGTGAACATTGGCCAAAGCGCCAATTATATCAATCCTGAAATACATATGAACGTCGATGGAACCAAGGTGTTCGTTGCCACCGGCAGCGGCGCGCCATTTGGATTCATCGAGGAGTATGACACCTCAACCTTTGCCAAGACCAGAACGATAACGGTGGATGCAGCCTACATCAACGACTTCTCCGCAAGCCCCAACAACGACAAGTTCATCGTTCTTTCAGGCGAAGGCCAGCCGTACCAGATGCGGACCTTCGACCAGAACTTCACTCAGACGAGCTTCACCAGTCTGTTCGGTCTCAAGCAGGCCCAGTATGACCATTTCGGCCGCATCTGGATGGCCGTTGACGATGGAAGCGGAGCCAGCATCATGGTACAGGAAAACGGACAGACCTATCAGCAGCCGCTCGGGTTGGGAGCTACGTTCACCGGCATCGGCTCCATGAACGTTCGGATCATCACTTTCGACAACTGGTCGAAACGTATTCTCGTTGCAACCGATGTTCTGGGAACGCTCACGATCTTCTCCATCGATGCGTCCTACCTCTTCGGAGGTTGATCCCGCCGATCGACGGAAATTCGATATCGCCGGCCAGGCACCCGCCTGACCGGCGATATTTTTTCGGATAACAACGGCAGGACACGGGGTTTTCACGAACGAGATATCCTGCAGGGCCTCACTCGGCTTCCGGGGCGGTATAGCCCAGCACGCGCTTGCGCCAGCCGACCAGGAATTTTCGCTCGAGGTCGCGCCGGTCGTGGGGAGCCAGCGATACCCGGCGCTCGAGAACGCGGCAGGCGGAGGCGGCGAACGCACGCACCGCCTCTTCCCCTGTCGGGAAGCCTCGCATGCCTTCGAGGACCTGGAGAAGGCCCCAGCCCTCGCCGGCATACCGCTCGGCAGGGTTGATTCCCTCGCCCTTGCAGTTGACGTAATCCATCAGGGCATACAATCCCTGCGGCGTCCGGAACAAGGCATCGAATCTCGACGCGACGGCCGGTCGTTCTCGTTCATCAAGCGTTTTGAGGATTCGCGGCAGAGCGTTCGCGAGGCGCCGGGCGATGAACTCGGCCTGGAGCGTGATGGTCGTGGCCAGAAACGCGCGCAGTTCGTTCATGCGGGGCGACCGGCGCTCGGCCTCGAATGCTGCTCTCGTCGGCCAGGGGCAGGCGGAAACATCGGAAAGCCAGGCGGGAACGCCGGCGCCGCGCTCGCGGCAAAAGTCGATCAGCCCCGGAAACGTCTCCTCGAATCGATCCCGGCGCCCTTCCGGGTACCAGAGGAAATGGCCGATTCCCAGCGACGGGAAATCCTCGCCGTGATTCCAGTGCGTGAGCCCTTCCACCGTCCCCTGGCACTCGTTCTGCCAGATACGACGGCCCACCCACAAGGCCTGGAACGGCGTCACCGTATAGCGTTGTCCGTGCTCGACCGCCCGCACCGCACGCAGTTCTTCGGCCCAGCTCGGGTCTGAACATGGCGTCAGAAGAAGAAAGCCGAGCACCGGCACCAATCGCAAGGCAACCCCGGATGTCGATGATTCGGTCGATGGTGATTTCGTCATGGGCGCAGTTTACCAGAATCGTTGCCGCCCGAACCACCGATAATCGTCCGGGATCACCGACATGGTGTATCATCGGACACGATATGAGCGAGTTCGTGATACGTCCCATGACGCCCCAGGACGTGCCGGTCGTGGCGGAGATCGAGAGCGAGAGCTTCCCCTGCCCCTGGCCGGCGGAACAGTTCTCCGAGTGCCTGCGCTTCCCGATGTTTCTCTGCCTCGTGGCTCTGCTGGACGGGCATATCGTCGGCTATACCATCGGCTTATGCGAAGAAGAGGGAACCATGCACATCATGGATCTCGCCACGGCGATCGAGTGCCGGCGCCGCGGCTGCGCCCGCGCCCTTCTCCACCACCTGTTCGACGAGGCCCGCCCGCGCGGCGTCCGCACCGCCTATCTCGAAGTGCGCACCCGCAACGCCCCGGCCCGGGCCTTGTATGCATCCGAAGGGTTCACCCAGATCGAGTTTCTCCCGAACAACTACCCCACCCCGCCCGACGACGGCCTGCGCCTCTCGATAAACATCGAATGAACTCATCTATCAGCTCAAACAAAATATTTTTGGGTATTCTAAACGGGCTTGACCCGGTGCACCAGTTGCACTATATTTGAATCATGCGAACACTGTACCGGCAGTCGAACTGGAGAATTGTAGTGGGGAACAGGGAGCACGAAATCCCGCATTTTCACGTCATCTTCAACGATGGTTCGCCGTGTGCCATAGCAATCACAACGCTGACGGTTCTTGCCGGGAGAATGCTTCCCAAGCGGGTGGAGGCGGCTATCGAATGGGCATCCGCCCACAAAGACCTTCTGATGAACACCTGGGAGGAGATGAACCCATGAAAAACCCTCGAATAACTGCCGTGGAGGTCGTGAAAACGGGCGTTCTGCGCGTGACCTGGAACGATACGGAAACGTATGACGTCGACATCTCGGATTCCCTTGCGACCGGCATGAAGCCTGTCAGCAAGACGAGCGTCTTCGCCCGGGCAACCATCGGAGAGTTCGGCCTGTCGGTCGATTGGCCTGGAGATTACGGCATCGGAGCGGACACCCTGTATTGCGACGCCCTCGCCCAGGCAGGAAAGGCCTTTCCGACAGGGGAATTCAATGCATGGATGAAACGCAACGAGCTTTCGCTGTCACGTGCGGCCGAAGTATTGGGAATCTCTCGGCGTATGATCGCCTACTACAACATCGGCGCCAAGCCGATTCCGAGGCATATCGGTCTTGCCTGCCGCGGCTGGGAGCTGATGCCGAAAAGCGAACGTGAAAAAATTCATCGTAAAGCCGCGTGATTTCTCATTGTTCGCAGCGGCATGTCATCGAGGAAGAGAATCCGCAGGGTCATTTTCGATGAGTGAACGGCGTATCTCGGCAGCGACCGTGCCGGCGCGGTCGTAGACAAGGGCCTGCATGCCGCAAGAGCGGGCGGCTTCGACGTAGGCGGGGATGTCGTCGAGATAGAGGATTGATTCGGGCGGTATTCCGGCGGCTTTTTCGAGGGCGTCGCGGTAGATCGCCGGGTCGGGTTTCAGGGCGCCGACCTGGAATGAGAGCGTGATCTGGTCGAAGAGGCCGAAGCAGGGATGCTTCGAGATGGTCGCCCGGAAATGGGGTTCGCTCGTGTTCGAGAGGAGGCCCAGCCGGTACCGGCCGTGCAGGGCGTTCATCAGGGCGATCGTGTCGTGGCGCATCACGAACATGTCGTTGAACCGGTCGAGAAAATCTGCTTCGGTGAACGTTTTCCCGACCGCTTCGCCCGCGATGCGGCGGAATGCGTCGCCGTCGATCCGGCCGGTTTCGAGCTGTTCGAGAGGGCCGCGCGGCTCGAGGAAGCGTTGCAGAAGAACATCAGGATCGCAGCCGGTTCCCCCGCAGAGACGGGCGGCTGAACGGCGGTGATCGACGAATTCGAGGACATTGCCGTAGTCGAACAGCACCATGCGAACGGGGAGTCTGATGGCGGGTTCCTGCGTCATGGTGCATGAGTATACCCAGTTCGCGCCGTTTGTGGTATCATTCCGGCACGACAAAGAAAGAAACATCGAGCGGCAGCGCGCACCATGAGGATCGATCGGTTCCGCGCGGGCAACGCCGCCGGAAAAATCCAAGCGAGGTATCAATGTCCAACTCTGTGCGCATCAGCGCCGAACAACGCATTTTCGTCAACCGCACCCTCAACATGAACCATATCAAGCTCGTCGGCTTCGATATGGATTACACGCTCGCCACCTACAACGTGCCGGCGTTCGAGGAGACCGCCTACCGGATCGTCCTCGACAAGCTCGTAAAGGATCTCGGCTACCCGGCCGAACTCATGGACATGAAGTTCGATCCCGAATTCGTGATCCGCGGGCTCGTGATCGACATCGAACTCGGAAACTTCCTGAAGGTCAACCGGTACGGCTACGTCAAGAAAGCCAGCCACGGAACGAAGTTTCTGACGATCGAGGAGCAGAAGAAGATCTACCCCTCGACCGGCATCGACCTGGCAGATCCGAGATATTATATAATTCATACTCTGTTTTCGCTCGCCGAAGGCTGTCTGTTCGCCCAACTCGTCGACCTGTGCGATGCGAAGCAGATCCCGATGAACCTGAAGAAGGCGTTCGGCGACATTCGCCGGGCCCTCGACGACGCCCACCAGGAGGGCAACCTCAAGGGCCAGGTCATCAACGACCCCGACCGTTATTTCATCCGAGACCAGCGGATGGTCACGGCGCTCCAGCGGCTGAAGGCGGCCGGCAAGAAGATCGCCATGATCACCAATTCCGACTTCGAGTATAGCCAGAAGGTGATGAACCACTGTTTCGGCCCGTATCTGAAGAGCGGCTCGTGGCAGGACCTGTTCGACATCATCATCGTCTGCGCGAACAAGCCCGCGTTCTTCCAGCAGCACCAGAAGTTCCTCCGGGTCGACCCGGCAAGCGGGCTGCTGGCGAACTTTCACGCGCCGATCCGGTGGGGCGGCATCTACCAGGGCGGCAACGCGCGCACGTTCGAAAAAGACCTGGGCCTCTCGGCGTCCGAGATCTTCTACCTCGGCGATCACATCTGGGGCGACGTCGTCACCCTGAAAGAGGCGATCGGCTGGCGCACCGGCCTGATCGTGCAGGAACTGGCCACCGAGGTTCCGGCGCTCGAGCGCAACGCCGACACGCACCGCGACATCGTTTCATCGATGCAGCAGAAGGAAGAGCTCGAAGACCAGCTGTTCGAGATCAAGGAGTCTCTGCGCGGCATTCCGGCCGACAAGCGACCTCCCGAAGCCGACAAAAAGCGAGACGCCCTGCGCGAACAGATCGCGAAGATCGACGAGCACATCACGAAGCTGATCAACGACGAGCAGCGCGACTTCAACAAATACTGGGGCGAGATCATGCGCGCCGGCAACGAGGAGTCGCGGTTCGCCACCCTGGTCGAAAGATACGCCTGCGTATACATGGCGACCGTGAGCAACCTGGCGTCCTACTCCCCGTTCAAGTATTTCCGGCCGCCGCGCCGGTACATGGCGCACGACCCGCTCCATCTGCTCGAAAGCAGCGCCGAAGCCGACTAGATCCGGTTCCCTTCCCGGATAATCCGCGTGCTGGATTTTCAGACAGGGTCGTCTGAAATCCGGCATTTTTCCGTTGCCTGATCCCGTTCGTCGCACAGAAAGGGCCTTCCCGTCATCTCGCTCATGGCACTTCTTTTGCTACTTGAATATCGCTTTCGATCGCAAAACACAGCAAAGGGTGCGATGCATGAACGGAAATGGCGGCTGGAAGATCGTGGCAGGCCTGGTGGCCGTTCTTCTGCTCGCGGGGAACGCCTGGGCGGGAACGATCCGGCTGATGAGCGCCAACCAGCTTCCCAGGAAGGTCCTGGTGGTCAATCACGCTGACACCACCGGGTTCGTGAAAGAGCTTTTCCGGGTGGTCCGTGACATCCATGAGAAAGACGGACTGACAGGCGAGGATGCGTTCAGGATTCATATCGTCGACAGCGCCCAGGTTCTTGCCTCTCCCGATGCCCGGGCGAGGTTTTTCGGAGCCCCGGCCGCGGTCGTGGAACAACTGGTCGAGATCAATCCGGACGTGCGAACAAACGATATCTGGATGCAGGATTTCGGCGAGCTTTGCACCTGGTCCGACGGCGCGGCGGCCGGGCCGGCCGTCTTCGACTCCGCCCGCAATGCGGGCCTGAAGGGCTTTCCCGAATGGATTTCAAAGAACTGGAACATGAAACGGTGCGTCAATCCCAGCTCCACCGCCGGTTTTGGCGACGGCGATTCCGGGGGCAATATCGAGGTCACCCCCGATAACATTCTCTACCACGGCGACAGCATGACCCCGGAATGCCGGGAGTTTTTCCTGAAGAACGGGTATGACGGCCGCAAGGTCATGCTCGCAACCAAGTGGCTCACGGTCGGGCATATCGATGAATATCTTTCGATCGTCCCGACCCGGTATTCCCCGTGCGGCTACGCGATCGTCCGGGCCGACCCCTGCTGCGCCATCGACCTTCTCGAGAAAGCCTCGCGGGCCGATTTCGAAGCCCTTCCCGAGCCCTTCGCATCCTTTCTGCCGAAGCTTCAGGGCGCCCTTCTCGCCCCGGACGCCTGGAAGGGAACCGCCGAAGCGAAATTCATCGAACTCAACCGGAAGATCGATGAGATCATCGATGAAAACACCGGCAGGTTCATCACGGAAATCCGCCGCATCACCGGAGATTCGCAACGGGAGATTCCCGTCGTCTCCTGGCCGGTGCTCTTCAAGGGCAACGAGGCCGCCGCCCACGGCAACTGCATCGCCTATACCCCGGGCGTGGTGAATCATCTCATTCTTCGCGATCACCTGCTCGTTTCCGATCCCCTGTTCCCCCCGTTCCGAAACATCATCCGGGACCGCGCCACGAGCCTCGGCTGCAGGGTCCACTTCCTGAACGCAGCGGCCTATCACGACCGCAAGGGCGACGTCCATTGCGCGACGAACGTCCTGCGCGACCCGGCCCGCTCGTTCCTGACCGCGCCCGCCCAGGCTTCGATGGCGGCTCTCCGAGCTAGCTTCGATCTCATCCATCGCGACCCATCCAATCTCTGATCGGCCGATACTGACGCGGGCGACTTCCCTTTCTCGCGTTCAGCCAGATCGGACGCGAATCACAGAGAATTACGTTTTCTCTGTGAAATCTCCGTGAGCTTTGTGTCCTCTGTGATTCAGCGGTTGTGAGATATGGTGCGCTTGCCCTGCGTGTCGAGATTCGTGAGGACATTCGAAGCGGATGTATGGTATTCGTGGAGAGAGATCGAAATCAAGCGAAGGGAAAAACCATGACCATTCATCAGGGAACTCGCGACATTCTCGGAAAGATCGCCCAGAAATACGGCCTGGCCAGCCTGGCCGAGGTCATCAGGGACGACGCCTCGATCGTGTGGGGCAAGGACGTCACCATCTGCGTGACCAACATCCTGAAGGCCGTCGAGACTGACGGCGACACGAAAACGCTCCTCCGGGACGCGAAGAACATGTACAACAGCCCGATCTTCGGCGTGAACGTCAAGGCGGGCGAATACCTGATCAAGGCCGAGCCCGATCCCGTTCGCGCGATCGACGAGATGGCCCGCTACGATTTCTGCTTCAAGCTGAGCCCGTATCACGTCATCAACACGTATCTCACCGTCCTCACGGCGCAGATCACCGGCCAGGACCCGGCCGCGCTGGTCAGAAAAGGCGAGGAGCACCTCGAAGCCTTCATCGCCCATTCCCTGAAAGAAAACCCGAACTGGAAGAAGGAGACCCTCACCTCCGCTCATCCGCTCCTGATCATCCCGATCGGCGCTGCCGGGTGCGGCAAGTCGACCTTCTACCGGGAACTGGGCAACGTGGTGAACGCCTCGTGCGACAACATCCGCTACCTGCTGTTCAAGGAGTTCGGCCCGTGCTTCGCCCCGTGGGAAAGCACGCTCGCGTGGTGGGTGGTGAACCGTCTGACCGACATCTATCTCGGCCGCGGCTACAGCGTATTCTATAACGGGGTCAATACGGATCTCGAATACCGCTCCCCCATCACCATGGAAAACCCGCACACGCTCTTCGCCGGCATCCCCTACACCAGCAAGCTGGTCTACTTTGAGCCGCCGGTCAGCCTGAACGAGAAGGAGCTGGCGGAACTCAAGGGCATCAACCTCTGGGCCACCCCCCTCGACAAGATCGATCGCAAGGGGCTCAGCAAGAACGTGAACGACATCCTCGACCTGATCACCCGCAACTTCGAGCGAACCATGGAGCGCACCAGCGCCATTCGCGAGGGAAAGGCGGAGCAGGATCCGTTCGACATCCTGTATCCCGTCCCGCCCGCCATCGTGAAGCTGTTCGTCGAGCAGTCGTTCGCCCGGCCGACCGGCTCCCGCGTCGTCATGGTGCCACGCAGGGAGATTCCCGACGCGACCGCCCGCGCAGCCTTCTACCGGGAGTATGCCGCCAAGGCCCTGGCGTCCTGACGCGTGACTATCTCCGCCGCCGCTCCCAGGCCCAAGCCGCTCCAAGCCGCCGAACTGGAACGCCGGCTGCGGGAGCTTTTCCGCACATCGGGTGACGACCGGTCCCTGCGGGCGGAGCTGGAGAAGCTGGCCGGCCAGCCGGCTTTTTCCGGCCTGACCTGGCTCTGGGGCCCCGAGCTGTACGGGCGGAACCGCGTGCTGTTCCGGCCGTTCATCCTGTCGCACTTCTCGACCTGGCAGTATGATCCGCCGCGGTCCTGGCAAACCGTCACCTGGAGCGGGGAACTCGCCGGGCGCCTGGAAGACTGGTTCAAAGAGTGCGACGAACGGAACGACATTGAATTATTTCGTCGACTATATCAATGGAAGCTGATCCCGACGAGGGGCTGGAAAACCGACACGAAGCCCCTCGTCGAGGACCTGCTCCGGCGTCTCGCGTCGGCGGCCGGTCCGGCGGCACGGACGGTCATCCTCGAAAAGTTCGATCTCTGGTTCGAGCTCGACGAGCCGACGGCCGTGAGTGTTTACAGGCTGCTCGGCCCGGCCGCGGGCCCATTTCTGCTGAAGCATCTCTCCGCACGCTTCTCCTGGTGGGGCGGGAGCAAACGCGAACTCTGGAAAGATCTGCACGCCGCCGCGGTAACCGCCGGAGATGCCGCGACCGCCGATGCCCTGTACCGGCGGCAGACTCCCCTGGATGCCTGGGAAAAGGACGCCCTCGGCGCCTGCGACCGCATCCCCGACCCCGAGGCTCTCTGCGCGCGCCTGGCGCAGCTCCATCCCGAAGGCTGGGGGCTCGATCTCGGCAAGGCGTTCGCCCGGCTTCTCGAGCGCCGCGGCATGGATCTCTGGCCGTATCTCCGCGGGCACCTCTTCCAGGTCCACCAGGGAATCATCTTCCGGTCAGGGTATGACGACCTCCTGGATCTCTCCCGCCGCAAGGAATGGTGGCCGTTGTGGGCCGGCCTCCTGCGGGTCGCGGCGAAACCGTCCGATTTCAACCGCGAAATCCGCGATCTGGTGAACGATCGGAACCTGCCGGAATCCTCCGTCAGGGCTCGTCTGCTCATGCTCGCGGGAGCCGGGCACGAGGTGAACCTTCCCGGCTTCGGCCTCGCCCGGGTGGCGCCCCTCGAGGACGACACGGCGATTTTCCTCTACGATCGGTTCCCCGACCTCGTCCGGGGCCCCTTCCGGCCGCATCTTTTCTTCACCTACGGCATCACCTACCCCAAATCGATCGCGCATTTCCTGCAACGCGGTGACGACGAGCTGGTCGATTACCTGGCGAGCCGCGCTATCACCCGGCTTTCGGGCTGGTGGTCGAAGGAGGCGGTGAACGCCGCCGAGACTCTCTCCTCGGTGTACGAAGCGCTCCGCGACGATTCGGCCGCTTTCACGAGGCGGGCCGCCGGCGTGCTTGGCCGCATCCCGGCCTTCGCCATCTACGATTACAACGCGCTCATCCGGGAAAACCGCCTGGCCCGCCTGTTGTTCGAGCGGTCCCTGGCTTCCTGGGACAACGGTCCCGACGCGGTCTGCAACCTCGTCGAGGCCCCGGAGATCCATGTCCAGGCCCTCGCCTACCGCATTCTCGGCCGCCCCACGCCGGAAGCCGCCCGGGCGGCCCGCGACAACCTGCCGGTCCTGCTCGGCACACTGCTGCGCCCCCTGCACCGCCGCACCCGGACCCTGGCCTTTCATGCCCTGGCGAATGCCGCCGTCGACGAGAAATCGGCCCGTCTGGTCGTGAGCCGGGCCCGCGCCGCCCTGGATATGCCCGACGCGCGTTATCCCAAGGAGCGGCTGCTCGGGCTGCTGGGGCGCCTGCTCGCACGGTGGCCGGCCCTTCGATCGCCTGGCGAGATGCCGGTCGTGTTCGGGAGAGTCGCATGATTCCGTTTTTCTTCGACTACGCCACGCCGAGCGTCATCGAATCGACACGCGATGAGGCCCTGCTCGGCATCGCCGCCGACCGCCGCCGGCCCGTTCGGTTCCACGCCCGCCTCGCCCGAAACGCGTTCCTGTTTCGCGTTGTCATGCGGGCCTTCGGCGAGGCGGTCTGGTCAACGGACGCCTGGCGCTCGACAGGGGATCTTCTCGACCCCGTTGTCACCGTTCATCCCGATTGCCTGCTATTCGAGGCCTTCAGCCAGGACCAGAGCTCGTATGTCCAGGTGAAGGCCGATGCCGGGCTGTTCGTTCCTGACGGCGACGTTCGCCACGGCACCACCAACATCGATTTCACCGCCTGGCTCTGGGCGGCTCTGGCCGAGATCCGCACCACCCGTGAAACCTGGCTCCGCATCGGCAGCGAGGGGTTCGAAGTGAAAACGACGGCATCGGGAGGACGGTTCGAAAAGAAGGTCAGCCTGCCGGAAGCCTGGGTACGGGGCTTTCTCCACCTGCAGGCCGCGATGGCCATGCCCGGAACCCGGCTCACCGTCCGCCCCGTCGACCTGCTGGCACCGATACGTTTTCTGCGCTATACAAAAGCCAGGGTGTCGCCCCGCGCTCTCCGCTACGAGCTGACTCCCGGCACCCCGCCCGCGATCGTGCTCGAACCGTGGGAAGAGCGCTTCCCGCTGAAGGGGGCCGACCCGGCCGAAGGCCGGCTTCGCACCATCCGGACCTGGGGCCGCCATCGGCTCCGCCTTGTCGAGCCGGTCCTGCCCTTCGCGGAATCGGTCGAAATTCACCTCAAGGGCCGCGCCATGCCCTCGTTCTACGTGGTGAAACTGCCGGGTCTGACGTTCACGCTCGGCCTTTCGAGCTGGTCGGGAACGGCCTGGTCCGACATCGACGGCTTCGCCACGCTGGAAGGGACTGCTCACCCTGATCAGGCAGACATCTCCGCCTGCCTCGAATCGTTCCGGAGCCGGCCCCTTCAATCCCTGCCCGAGCTCATGGAGCGGCTGAGCGCCAACCGCGAGCAGGTCGTCGGCCTGACGACGGAACTCTGCCGGCAGGGGCGCCTGCTCTACGACCTGGATGCCCGGACGTTCCGGTTCCGGGAGCTGTTTCCAGACCCGATCGACCACTCCGTCCTGTTCCCCCCCTCCCCCCGGCTCGAAGAGGCCAGGCGTCTGCTGGACAACGGCGGCATACGGGTCACGCTCTGCGAGCCGCAGGAAACCCGCCGCATCCGCCGTTTCAAAACACCGGCAGGCAGAACCTCCCGCGAGGTCATCCAGCGGGACTGGCGTGTGACCGGCATCTGCACGCCACCTTCAGGGGCAACAACTCCCGATTCGGCGGACGCCCACGTCGAGATCGTCGTCCAGGACAACAGCCGGATCATCTTCGGGACCTGCCACTGCGCGCATTTCCGCGAGCATCTGCTTACGAGGGGACCCTGCGCCGAGATGCTGGCCCTGTTCCAGGCCAGTAGCGACCTCCGCCGGGATCTCCCCGTTTCCGAACCGGTCGATGTTCCCGGAGTTCCGTCCCGGCTGTTTTCCGGCAGGAACCCTGACGACGAATCCGCTCACGAGCCTGGCGGCGGGAGAAATGAACCTGTTGACGAGTCCGAGGAGGACATGTAACGTGGAGTTTGAAGGCCGGCGGCCCGCAGTTAGCCGTTCGTTCCATGGTGTTTCGCCGTGGAGGATGCTTGTGCCCATCACATCGCCAGGGCTCCCATCGTACGAAACGACGGGAGGCCCTGAGTCCCGAGCCTCGCAGGTAACCAGCCGCCGGCCTTTCCCCTTCCCCGCCTGGAGGACCCTCCGATGAGCCTCTGGAACTGGCTGAAAAGCCTCTTCTCGCCGACGATCAGACGAGACGTTTCCCAGCTGGATGTTCCTGCGAACGCGATCGATGCCGTTCATGAATCCGTCGATCTCACCGGCAAGCCCCTGAAGGAACACCATCTCCGGCGCGGCTGGCGCGATCCTCGACTTCTCCCCAAGAAGGCGCCGCTCCTGCGGCTGCGGAAACGGCCGCTCTGGATCCCCTTCCAGGAAGCCTGCCGCCTCTTCTCCGCCACCCTCCGCACGAAAAACCGCGCCATCCGCGACCTGCTCCCCGACGAAGAGCAGCTTCGGCGGTTCGGCCTGCCCGTCTGGAAAACCGAGTCGGACCTGGCCGAAGCCCTGGGAATCACGGTCGGGATGCTCCGGCATTTTTCCATCCACCGCGAGCGGGAAGCCGTTCCCCACTACGTGACCTTCGCCATCCCCAAGCGCGACGGGTCACCGCGCCTGATCATGGCCCCCAAGCGGCGCCTGAAAGACATCCTCAGAATATTGCATGCGCTATTGATCGAACGTCTGCCGGTCCATTCCGCCGCTCACGGTTTTCGCCGGGAACGCTCGGTACGAACCAACGCCGAGCCGCACGTCGGGAAAACCTTCGTCGTGCGGCTGGACATCCGCGACTTTTTCCCCTCGCTCCACGTCGGCAGAGTGCGCGGCTATCTCGTCGCTCTCGGGTATGGCTACCCGGTGGCCGCGGTGCTGGCGACCCTGATGACGGAGGCCGAGCGCCAACCCGTCGAGGTCGACGGCAAGCTCTTCCATGTGCCCGTGAGTTCGCGCTACTGTGTCCAGGGCGCCCCGACCAGCCCGGGGCTGGCCAACGCCATCTTCCTCCGGGCCGACAGGCGTCTGGCCGGCTTCGCCGCGAAACTCGGATTTGCGTATTCCCGCTACGCCGACGACCTCGTGTTCTCGGGCGACGACGCCTCCGGCGCGCAGGCCGTGTGCCGCCTGGTCCCACGCATCCTGCAGGAGGAAGGGTTCGCCGTGAATCCCGCCAAGACCCGCGTCATGCGTGCGGGCGGGCGGCAGCGCATTGCCGGTGTCACGGTGAACGCGGTTTTGGGA
Organism: uncultured bacterium; assembly: GCA_964389325.1. Lineage (GTDB taxonomy): Bacteria > Muiribacteriota > Ozemobacteria > Ozemobacterales > Ozemobacteraceae > MWAR01. The sequence continues at coordinate 64,794 of CAYMEN010000025.1, forward strand.
CTTTCCCGGAAAGAGCGGCGCCTCATCAGGGCCATGATCCATCGCGCGAACAGCGGCACGACCACGGAACCGGTGAAGCCCGTTCCTGAACGGGCTCATCTCCTGGGCCGGATCGCCTGGGTCCGGATGCTCAACCCCGACCAGGCCTCACGCCTCAGCGCCCGGCTCGTCCCCCGACCTGTTTCCTCGCCCGGGAAAACGGGAAGAGAGTGACAACCGCCGAACCGGGTCAGCCGGCGGCGGGCTTTCCGGTGGGGCTCCAGGTGGAGACGCGGTTGCGGCCGGCTTCCTTCGACCAGTACATCGCCTCGTCGGATTTCTTGATCAGCGACATCTTGTCGGTGCCGTGCTCCGGGAAAGAGGCGATGCCGAGGCTGACGGTGACCCGAAGAACACTGCCTTCGAGCGAGGGATACTCGTAGGCCTCGATCGATTTGCGGATGCGCTCCGCAACCCCGAGAGCGTTCTGGGCGTCCGTCTCGGGCAGGATGACCGCGAACTCCTCGCCGCCGTATCGGCACGGCACGTCGATGCTCCGGATCGCATCGCGCAGGACCAGAGCCGAGATGGACAGAACGCGGTCGCCCATCTGGTGACCGTAGGTGTCGTTGAACTTCTTGAAGTGATCTATATCCATCAATATAAGACTGACGCAGGAGCCGTACCGTTTGGCGCGCTTCAACTCGTTGTCGAGGGCCACCTGGAAATACCGGTGGACGAACAGCTTCGTCAGACCGTCGGTGATGGAAAGTTCGTAGAGCCTGGCCTTTTCTATCGTGAGCGCTATCTGAGACGCCATCGTGCCGGCGAACGCGACGTCGGCGTCGGTGAACCCTTCGGTCCGCTTGTTCACGATGTTCATGACGCCGATCGAGCGTTTCTCGACCAGGAGCGGCAGGCACATGATGTTGTGGATGGCCGAACCGCTCTCGCCCGGATAGGGTTTGAAGTTCGGCTGGGCGGGGTTGTTGTCGAGCAGCATCCGCTGCTCTTCGAACACCTTTCCCGCGACGCCTTCGCCCGGGGCGAACTCGATGCGTTTCGTGACCGGCTCGACGCCCTCGCCGACGGCGACGTCGACCACCAGTCGCCCCGTCTCCTCGTTGAACATCAGGACGCTGCCGCGGCCCGCCTTGAGGCCTTCGATGCACTTTTTGAGGATCAACTGCAGGATCTCCGCCGAACTGCCCGCGTAGTTGATCTGCTGGCTGATCTCGTACAGCGTGGTCACCTCGAAGATCTTCCGTTCGAGAGCCGCCCGATTCTGGGCAAGCTGGCCGGTCATCTCGTTGAACGTTCCGGCCAGCAACCCGATCTCGTCGCGGGAATCGATGCCCGTGACCCGGTGTTCGAAGTTCCCGGCCGCAAGCTCCTGCGTGCCCCGGATGAGCCGGTCGATCGACCTCGTCAGGTATTTCGAGAAAATGAAGCAGACGCCCAGGGTGATGAGGCCGATCAACAGCATGACAATCAGCACATCGTTCGTCGACTGGCGAATGAACCGGAGCAGGACGTCGTTGTTCCGGCTCACGTCCAGCACGGCGACGACCGTCGATGAGGCGTTCGTGATCGGCATGAACGCGCTCATCCACATGCCGAATGCGTCGATGTTGCCGGCGGAGTAGGAAGGCTTGGCCTCCTTCCAGGATTTCATGAGCTCCTCAGGCATGTCGAAAATGGGGTAATCCGGGATGAACTCGTCGCCCATGTTGCATCCGTCGACGATATGAGTGAAATACTTTCCGTTATATCTGTAGATCGCGCACCAGTCGAGGCCGAAATTCTCGTGCATCGTGCGCATGACGGACTTCATCTCGGCGTAATACGGATCGTTCACGGAATGAATGGTCTCCAGCCGTTCGGGATCGACGAAGCGCCGGGAAACCTCGGCGACGGCCTGGAGCTCCTCGATCATCGACGTTTCGAACTGCTCGAGAGCCGTGCGGAAGACGATGTAGCCGGCGAGGGCCGCACTGCAGGCGCCCAGGATACCGAAGATCAGCGACAGCTTCCATTTAAGCTTCATGTGCGTTCTCCATCCATCCTGCCCTGCCTCTCATGGCCGAAGCCGGGCGATCGTGCCGCGGTGGTTCCCATCGAGGTCGAAAACATAGATGGAGGAAGTGATCGAATCGGCAACGAACAGCTCGGCAGGCGCGGTCGCGCAGGCGATGCCGAACAGCTCGCACAGGCCGTTCGAGCCCGACGCGGTCGGCATCGGGATATGCCTCACGAACCGGCCGTCAGCCTCGAATACCGAGACGCGCATGTTGCCCAGCTCGGTGCAGTAAATGCGGCCGTTCGCGTCGCGGACCGCGTTCTGGGGGAACAGCAGCTCGCCCTGGCCCGTGCCTTTCCGGCCGATCGACCGAAGCCAGGCGCCGTTCCGGTCGAACTCCGAGATCCGATGATTGAACGAGTCGACCACGAGGAATTTCCCCTCGCGATCGACGAGAACGTCGCTCGGGCAGTACAGGCGACCGTCGGTATCGCCGTATTCCCCGATCGACATCCGCAGCGTGCCGTTCCGCTCGAAGACGAGAACCTTGTTCACGCGCAGATCGGTGACCGCGACGCCGCCATCGGCCAGGGGAAGGACCTGCCGCGGGTAGATCAGCGGCCCCTTCTCGGAACGCCAGGAAAGTGTACTGGTGATTCCGCCGTCGGGCCCTATGAAGTGGATCTCGGCAACGGCATTCGCCCGTTTTTCCTCGAAATCGAACGTCGCCTTTTCGAGACGATTGTCGGTAATAACCAGCTCGCCCTGCGTTCCAGGGTTCATGCCCCAGACCGACTGCTCGGGAGAATACGGTATTTCCCGGACGAGCCGGAATTGGCGGTCGACAACGAGAATCCGGAAGTTTCTCGAATCCGAGATGAACAGACGGCTCCCGTCTGGAGACACCGCAATCAGGTTCGGCCTGTTCAGCTCGAGGTTGGTCGCGCCGCAGCCGCAGATCAGGCTGGACACGAGAAAGATCACCGCGAACCCGACGGTCCGGCTAACCCATTCCCGATACGTACCCTTCGCAAGTCGTGGGTTGTCGCTCATGCCTCGCAGTGTACACGCTCTTCGTCTCCCTGCCAAGATTTTCTTGGGGCCGGTGGTGTTTTGCTCCGATTGCCATTCTCGTGATTCCCGCATATCATCGAACGCGTATGAAAGAGTTTGAAGAACGGCTGGCCTCTCACCCCGCAAGACTTATCGAAACGACGGTCATCGAATCGTGGTTTCCCGAGTATGCCGGTTGCGTGCGCCACGTCCTTGACGCCGTGCGTCGAGGGCTTCTCGAGCCCGTGAAACGGTCGGGAAGCAATGGTCGCATTCCTTCGCTTGCATCCAAATTTCGCATTCTCCAAACAACGCCGGTCGGCGCGGGCACGTTGAAACACACGTTGCTCACACTGCCGGTCCCTCTCGATCCGAAGTTTTACGCCGCCCATCCGGCGAGATATTCAGATGATTATTATATCATTAGCTGCATATCGTCGTATATTCGCAAGAAAGACCATTCCGAGATCGTTCGGATACCGGCCAACGAACGGTCGTTCGAACTGTTCGGCAACGAAAAGACGCTGCTCGAAAAAGGGGATGCGGTTCTCAGGAGACTCGGCGTGACGCTCGATATTCTCGATTGTTACAGGACATCCGAACCGTTCGTCTTCTTTTCCTATGTCCAGGCCCCTCGAACCGTTCTGATCAGCGAAAATCGCGACCCGTTCTCCTCGTTGAACGACGTCTTCCGCACGAACCGACGCCGTCTCGGCCCGCATCTTGTCGATGCCCTGATCTACGGCGAAGGGCGTCGGATTCTGAGCAGCATCGCCTTCAGCCTCGAAATCCTGAATCCCGATCCCTCTTCGCTCCACTTTCTCTACTGGGGCGATCTCGATGCGGAAGGCATCGCGATTCTCCTCGATCTTCGACGCGCCCGACCCGACTGGCGCATCGAGCCCGCCATGCCGCTGTATGAAGCCATGATGGCCCGGATGCCGTCAACGCCGCCTTTGACCCGGTCCGGCCGAACGTTCGAGATCGATCCCTTTTTCGACCTCCTGCCGCCGGGGATCGCGGAAAATGCATATCAGCTCGTATATTCCGGCCGGTATCTTCCCCAGGAAGCCGTTCCCCTCACGGTTCTGAGACGTCTGGCACAACCTCTATGAACCTCACGATCGGCGCCATCACCCAGGATCTGCGGCAACGGCTCGAGATGCTCGCCCCGTCGGCGTTCTTCGCCTCGGTCGCGGGAACCCGCCGCCTCGACCCGCTCGATCCGGTCATTCTCGGCTTCGCCGCCCTCCGCCTCATGTATGAGAATATGCTTCAGAGCCGGCAGACGCGCATCGACGACATCGAAGCCCTCGTCGCAGCCCTCGCGCCGCGCTATCTCGGGGAACGTCCTGCCGCGGACAGGATCACGAGGTGGGCCCAGACGCTGCTGATCGATCTCCTGCAGAACGGCGGCAAGCCCTGGGAGTTCCGGTGGCGTGACCCGATCGACGGCAGGGAGGTCGCCGTTCCCGTCCGGTTGATCGCCGTCGACCGGGATTTCAAGGTCGGCGCCCCATCCGCATACCGACTCACCACCCAGGGCCTCGGCTTTCTCTTCCAGACACGCGAATTCCGCATGGAGGCGATGGTCACCGTCGAACAGCTGTTCCTGCGGCGACAGCTCGAAAAAGGCAACTTCGCCGGCGCGATGCAGCGGCTCGGCGCCCTGTCCGTCCTGATCCAGCAACTCGACCGCGAGATGCAGGAAATGGCCGAACGCGCCACGCTCAACGCTCTGCTGATCCCGTTCGACCGTTACGCCGACCTGCACGCCCGCATCTACGACCATTTCGAGCAGGAACAACTCGAGTTCATGGAACAGCGGCGCCTCGCCATCGAACGGCGAACGATCCTCGAAAAGCCCGGCACGACGCAGAATGAACGCGACCGCGAAGCGCTGGAGTGGCTCCGTCGGATCGAGCGGCGCCTCGACCAGTTGATCGGAGAGCATCGAAGCCTCTTCCTGCGCAAACAGCAGCTCCAGCAGGCGTATCGGAACGCCCTCGAAAACCAGTTCGCAAACGGGTTCCGGTCGCGCCTGAACCCCGAGGCCGAGCTGCTCGACGTGCTGCTGCGCGGCACCCACCCGCTCCCGGCGCTGACCGGCAGTTTCCGCCCCTTCCTTCCCCCGTCGCTTCCGAAGCGGTTCAATCCGTGGCGCTGCTTCTCGGAGTGGGCGGTGAAGGCGGACGGCCGCCCCGACCGCGAAGAGACACTCGACGACGCGCCCGCCACCCAGGACGACGAAGAACGCCTCGAGCGGGAACGGCTGCGCCGCCTGCGCTGCTCGGGGTTCCTTCGCCGGCTTCTCGCCGCCCTGCGCCGCACCTCGCCCCTCCGGCTCTCAGAGCTTCTGCGCGAGATCCCCCACGAGGAGCGCGCCGATCTGACCCGTTCGTTCGAGCTGTACCAGCTGCTCATCATGCTTCACCAGGCGGGAACCATCGACCTGGCCAGGCTCGGCCGCGAGCCCGCACGCGTTCTCGGCGATGCCGAAGAAGTGAGCCTCGAGCGCCTCTTCTTCGACCTCCTGTGCGAGGACCCCGATCTTCCCGCCCGCATGGAATTCGAGGCAAAAGCCGACGGCACGATGCTTTCCCTCGATGACGGGATCGAGCTCACCGATTTTTGTTTCACCCTCGAAACCGGTCTTCACGCCGCACCCACATCCCCCGAACGAGGTTTCTGACCATGACTGACACGCACGCGAACACGCCCGCCGCCCCAGACGCCGACGCCATCAGAACGCACGAAGACGCCTGGCGAAGCGCGGCTCGCATTTTCCGCGGCCTGCTTCTCGACGGCAGCCTGTCGCGAACGCGCGATTCCAGCCTCTGCCGACTCCTCGAAGACGACGAGGTGCGCGAAGCCGTCCGCATCCTCGAGGAGGAGTTCGACGCGCGGCTGATCGTGACGCCTTCCGACGTCTTTCTCAGCCCCGAACTCGACAACGAGCTGCTCGGTTTTTCCAACGCCGAGTTGCGCCAGCGCCTCCGGGCCCGGACCAACGACGAACTGGCCCTCGCCTGCTTCGCGGTGCTGGCCCTGCTGAGCCTCTTTTACCGCGGCGAAGGCTTCGACATCAAGAGCCGCGACTTCGTGACGATCGAGGACTGGCGAACGTTTCTCGCCGGAAAGCTCGAATACGTGCGCGACTCCGGCATGACCGCCGAGGGCCGCGACGATCTTCGCCTCAACATGCCCGGCATCATGAAATCATGGGAAGAGCTCATGCCGTATGACGAGACGAAGCTGCGCCACTCGATGGCCGACAACAACCAGATCGCGCTTCTCAGCCGGGTCATGAAATTCCTCGAAGCCGAGCACCTCGTGCACGTCGAGCAGGAGCGCGTCATCAGCCCGACACCCCGCCTCGACGCGATCATGCGGGAAACGGCCGCCGATGATTCTCGGAAAGCCGAGCTCGCCGCGTTCTTCTCGCGATGCCGCTCGGTGGGCGACGACGCGCGTTCGGAAGGAGACGAGCCATGCCGGTGATTTCCCGACTGCGTCTGGTCAACGTGCGGTATGATCGCGGCACCAAGATGTTCACCGACGACCTGTTCGACCTCGGCGGCACGAACAGCCTCTTCAACCTCACCAACGGTGGCGGCAAAACCGTTCTGCTCCAGCTGATGCTGCAGGTCGTGCTGCCGCGCGAGGATCTCGGCCGCGAGCGCCGGTTCGACTCGTTCTTCGAGGGGATGCCGCAGCGGAGTTCGCACATTCTCGTCGAGTGGCGTCTCGACTCGTCGGATCCCCGGTATCTCCTGACCGGCCTCTGCGCAACGCGCACCCAGGACCAGGATGACGGCTGCCGATGGTTCGCATACACGAGAGAATATAAAGAGAACGATGCTTTTCGCATCGACACCGTCCCCTTGGTGGATGCCGCGCGTCGGCCGGTCTCGTATCACGAGCTTCGCAAACAGTTCAAAGCGCGATCCGATGCGAGGCTGCGCCTTTTCGGGGACGACGACAAGGCCGGGTATGGCAGGCATCTCGAAGAGTTCGGCATCTTCCCCGCGGAGTGGGAGGCGATCAAGCGGATCAACCTGTCGGAAGGCGGAATCGAGAAGTTTTTCGAACGATGCCGGACGACGCGCGACTGTCTCGAAGTGCTGATGATCCCGCATGTCGAGGAGCTGCTCACGAAGGATGACGCCGTGAACCGTCGGGAGCTGAGCGACTCGTTCGCGAACCATTTCGACGTTCTCAAGCGGATTCCCGAATGGGTGCGCATGCTGCATGAGCTGGAGGAGTTTCGAGCGGCCGCCGACCGGTATATCGCCGCGGTCGATGGGCACCACGCCGCCGCGACCAGTGTCGACAGGCTTCTCGCCGGCCTGAAGCGTCTCCATGCCCGGATCATCGCCCGCGAAACCGAAACCGGTCAGGAACTCACGGAACGGAAGGCGGCCCTGGCGCGGAATGGAGATGAAATCCGCGATCTGGAGCACCGGCGGGTGTCGTTCGAGCTGTACCAGCTTCATCTTCACATCACCAATCTCACCCTCGAGCTCGAACACCGGAAAGCCCTGCAAGGCGCGGCCATCGAGGAGAAGGAACACACGGCTCGTCTCATACGGCTTTCCGATGCGGCTTCCGCCGTTCGCGGTCTCGACAGGGCCGTGGCAGATGGCGCCGCGCGGCGACAGGAACTGGCCGAGCTCGACGCGGGCGCCGGTCAAACCGACCTCCCGCGGCAACTCTACCGATGTGAATTCAGTCTCGCCGCTGCCTGCAAGGGGGAACTCGAGACGGTCGACCGGGAACGGACCGGCCTCCGGAGCGAACTCGAAACGAACAGGAAACGGCTGGAAGCCCACCGCGCCGAACGTGACCGGCTTCTGACCGAACGGAACCGACTCGATGAAGCGTTCGGCAGGTTGTCGGGCGAGCAGAAAACCCGTCGGGACGACCTGAGCGCACTTCTCGAGCCGTTCTCCCTCGAAGACCGCCTCGACCCAGCGGCGGCCGCATCGAGGCTGGAAGCCGAATCGGCAGAATGCGGGAGACGCCGGGCCGCGCTCGATGTCGAACTCGCGCGTCTCGAACGTGAAACGGCGAAGGTCGAGAACGAGCGCGAACGGCTTCAGGCTGAAGAGAATGCCACCGCCGGCGTGAAAGCCGATCTCCGGCGCAGGCGTGAAACGTTCGAAGCGGATCTGGCTGGAATCCGGCAGATGTTGAGGCAGCTCCAACTCGATGTTCCGGTGGGCCCAAACCGCTCCGGCCGTTCGAATATTGCTTCACTGCCCGACCCATGGGCGACGGAAACCCTCTCGGGCATCATGTTCCTGGTTCGCGAGCGCACGACCGCCCGGCGCCGGTCACAGCTCGAAGCGCTCTCCCTGCGCGAGCAGGAAGCCCTGCTGCGCGACCGCGACTGGATGCCGGTCAATGCCGACATCGAGCGTCTTCGGGACGCGTTGCGTCAGCACGGCCTCAGCGTTCTATCCGGGGGTGAATATCTCGGCGGCATCGCGGACGAGGAAAGCCGCCGGCGCGCGCTGGCCGGCTCGCCGCTGCTTCCCTACGGCCTGGTGGTGAGCGCGTCTGAACTCGCCGATCCGGCTCACCTGCCCCTCCCCGACGTGCCGGTACGGGCCGGGGTTCCGCTGATCTGCAGGGAAACGATCCAGCAGGCGGAGCCAAACCCGCCGGGGCGGCTTTCGCAGATCGGCACGGGCTCGGCGCTTCTCGAATATAGCGATCGTGATCTTTTCGTATTTCCCGAACGGCGGGCCGCGTATGCGGCAGACCTCGCCCGGCGCCTCGACACGGCGAACGCGGATGCCGACTCACTTGAGCGGGCGGTGGATGATCTGAACGAGAGCCTCCGCCGTCTCGAGGAGTTCAGGGAGAAATATCCGGCTGGAACCCCGGGGGAGCTCTCGGTGCTCGAAGCCGAAGCCGAAGCCGCACAGCAGCGTCTCGCCAACCGGAAAGCCGTGCTGGAGCGGAGCCTGGCGCAATTCAGACAGGAGATCGTCGCGGCACGGGATGAAACGATCCGCCTCGATCGGCAGAAAACGGTGTTCGCCGATCGGCTGAACGATCTTGCCCGATGCCTCGACCTGTCACGAAAACTCGATCATCTCGAGGGAGAAATCCGCCGCATCGACGAACTCCGCTCCACGCTCGCGAACGAGTTTCGGTCCGCGGAAGCAGGAATAGCGGTTTCCGACGAGGCGGCCGGCCGGCTCCGGGAACGGATGCATCAACTCGACACACTCGCCAAGCGGCCTTCCGAACTTCTCGCAGAGCTCCGCATTCCGGAATCATGGACCGAGGCATGGCCGGATTCGGAATCGCTGCAAGGCCTGGAGGCCATTCGAAGGAGCCTGAAGGACCGGCTTGCCGGTTTCGACCGGTCGCGCGAGGAGCTCGTGAACGCCATTCAGCAACAGGAAGAGCTTGCCCGCTCCTGGTCGACGCAGCTGGCCCGGATGGAAATTCCGGCGAATGACGCGCGCGCCGCGTCCCCCGCGCCGGAGGCGCAGACAACTGCCTGGTCAGAGGTGGTGGAAAAGCGAGAGCGGGATATTGCAGTGCTGGCGAAGGATATTGCAAAGCTCGACAGGGATATCTCCCGCAAACAGGGCCAGCACGAGAACAAGAAGCAAAGCATCGAAGCCGGCTTCGGGCGACCGCCGGTATCGGTGTTCAAAGCCGATTTCGATGCCGTCGAGCGCGAGATGGAGCAGTGGCGCAAAAACCTCGAAACCAGGCGGATCGGGATGACCGCCCGGATCTCGGAGCTGGACGGCTTGATACATATATTTCACCACTACTGTCCGGTGGAAGACTCCCATAAAATCAGTTGTCTCGGAGCCTCCTCCT
>CAYMEN010000026.1:0-54741 GCA_964389325.1 uncultured bacterium
AGGAGGCTCCGAGACAACTGATTTTATGGGAGTCTTCCACCGGACAGTAGTGATCCGGTATCAGACATACTGCTGGTCGGGCGGATGTTCCGGCGAGGGCAAGAACCGGTACTGCTGGTCAGGCGGCTGCACGACCTACCCCGTCGACTGGAACTATTACGAGGTCTATTACTGGACGAAAGGCTCGTTCCTGCGCAGAGTCCGGCAGGACGAGATCAGGAATTTCGAAGTCCGTCTCAATATGGGCAAGCGATGGGATCCAATCCTGAAAAAATGGATCGAAGTCTTCAAATCTTTCTGGTCTCCGGCGAGCGGTGAGTTCGCCCGGGTCACACCCAACGGGTTGAAAGATCCGAAGTTCGAGTATAACGGCGAACTCAGGGATTTCGTTTTCTATTGGTACCAGTATTTTTTCAGGCACCCCCTCGAGAAGCTCCAGCGGGTGCTGAACGCGTTCGTGCATCCCCTCCCCCCGGGAAACCCGACCTGGAGGATGGATGTCGACAACGTCTGGCGTCCGACCATCGACGATACGAAGGTCAAGCTCCATCTCCGGTGGGACAAGCCCTATCTGAACAAGAACCAGGAACGATACTACATCGAATACGGAAAACTGTTCGACGGCAAGATCAAGATGCGTGACGTCGTCAAACTTCTGTCGAACCTCGGTTACGACCAGGTGGACGTACCGGTGTATATGGCCATCGAATCGGCAGAGCCGAAACTGTATCTGGTCACCACCCCCCGGATGGTCAAGGGCGCGAAGAAAGCTCCGCCTCCGTACACACCGATCCCAACCGAGAACTATCTCAGCCACGCCGGGGTCATTCCGGGGTATACGCTGCATCCGTCCGCCGAAGCGTTCGGCCGGGGGTACATCCGCGAATGCACCGTCCCCTACTCGTTCGTGAACGGCAAGCCCAAGGCGGGGCCGGTTAAATTCATCTTCTCGAAAATGTTCGACGTCAATGCCGACGGCCGGATCGACTCGATCGATCGCGCCTTCCTCGAGAGAGGCCTGAAGATCGCCGACTTCGATGAAGACGGCGATGCCGACACCGACGATTGCGGCGCGATCTGGCGCCATTCGTTCCTCAACTTTCCCGAGACGTTCGCCAAGCTCGGCCAGGGCATCAGATCAGCGTTCGCGCGGAATCCGACCCTCCTGGTCAATTCCAGGCTCATGGCGTTCGTCGGGCCGCTCCGGATTCCGGAAACGATCATCAAGAACGGCGCTCCAAAAAACACTGTCGCGCACATCCAGATCGGCTGGTATGGAAATGCCCTGACGGGCACTTTCTACGCCACCGAAATCCCCGGCGCGGGATCAAAAAAGTATCCCCTTTCGCCCGTCAATCTTCGATACACGCAGAAGGAGTTCCCGGGGTATACCGGCGCGAAATTTCTTCCAAACCTCGGTCCCGCACGGCATCCCAGCCGAGTCGAGGATGCCGCCGCCTTCCCCGAACTGTATCGGTCGCACACCGGGATCGTCGGCGACGGAACGATCATCGGCTATTTCAAGCGTCTGACGGTCCAGGCCTACAAGAAGTGCGATTTCAGCGGCTCGCATTGTTACCCGGTCGGCGATCCGTGGGGAATCGGTCTGCTCGAGAGCATCGAGTCCGGCCAGATGGGCCAGCTGCCGCTGTATGGCGACGTGGACGGCGTGGATGGCCTCACCCCGAAGGACCTCGCCCGCTGGGATGAAGTGAGAGCGATGGAAGGCTTCATCCTCAGCAGCGTGTATCAGCACCCGATCGGCATGGCGATCGGCAAGCCCGTCGTGACCGACCTTAACCGCGAGTTCCGGGTCATCGCCGGCGGCAAGTTCTCGGCCTATCCTCCGGCCGGGGCAACCACCTTCACGCTGAAAGAATCCTACAACTATAAATTCATCGAGCCGACGATCTGGGCATACGATCCAGCCGAGGGCAACGAGATGTCGTTCGGCCGGCGGTTCACGCTCGAATCCGGAGGCTGGGATCCGTCGCTCCCCCCGCCGACGCCGCCCTATCCGCCCGTCCAGTACAAGAAGCTTCCGACAGCGATCCTCGGTCCCGACGACATTCCCGAGGATATCCCGCAGACATGGCGGGCCCCCGGAGTCGAGGACATCGTCATCAAGCCAGACACCTGGGTCCAGACCTGGTCCATCGCAGGCCTCGAGAACGAGGGCGGCACGGGAACGGGCGAGAGCATGACCTATGAATTCAAGCGGGCCGGCAGGTATACGATCACCCATATCACCCGCTATACACAGCGGATCGTGACCCCCGTCACCGACTCGCTCGGCGTCATCGTCTACTACGCGGTCACGGATATTCCGCAAACCCGCGTCCTGAGCCTGAACGTGCGCGTGTTTGACCATGAGATCTCGGAGTTCGAGGACCCCAGACTCGAGTTGAAGGGGCCGGGCAACGACGCGACGTATGCCCCGCAGTGGGGGGCCACGGCCGACGATCTGCGCAAGCGCGATTTCCCGTCGGCGTTCGAAGCGTTCCGGAACGAGACCCGCGCCTTCGACACCCGCACCGCCGGAGCCCCGACGTTGAACGACAACGACTGGAAGGTCCGCTCGGCGGGCACGTCTGGCAAGGAATATATCGACCACCATTTCGATCTCGTCAACGCCCGCCCGGCGGCGTATGACTTCAACTTCCTGCTCGAGATGAAATTCGCCCGCAAAGTTACGGAAACGAGCGATTTGAACGCTCTCAACACCGTCACCCGCGACCATCTCGAGGCTTACAGCGGCCTGTTGCTGTCTGCCCCCATCACCGTCGATATCCAGGTCAGGCGGACCTCACCCGGTGGCGGAGCCAATGTCCATAAGAGCTTCACCTACCTGCCTGACGTCGGTGCGCATGGCGATATCGAGATCGATCCGGCGAACATGAGCGAGTATCTCGTGAAGATCGGCGATCGTTTCATGAAAGTGAAAACGGCGAAATTCACGAAGAAATTCTCCTGGGATCTCCCCCTCCCGACCTTCCCGAATGAAGGCTACGAGACCGTCGTCACGCTGAAATGCACGAAACGCCAGTATACCCTCGACCGGTATGGTGCCGGAACGATCGGTTACAATGACCAGAGCGTCACCTACACGTGGCGCCGCAAGTCGTTCACCGTCGACGTGACGCCGCCCGTCATCGCCGGCTTCGAACAGCACAACGGCGCGAGCGCCATGACAGGGGTCGTCAACGGCATCATCCATGCCACTACCGGGGACGAGACCGAGTATCGGGTCTCCGTCACCGACAACCACCCCGGCCACGGACCGAACGACGGCATGAAGGACGGCGGCACGCAGCGAGCCTGGTATCCGCGGCTGTGGTTCCAGCGCATCGATGGTCTCACCGGCCAGTTCACGCCGACCGCGACGAGCGGATACGAGCTGCCGATCATCGTTCCCTCGGTCGGGGTCACCTCGAGCATGCTGGCGGCCACTCCCGACGGCAACCTGGCCCCCGACGTGACGAACTTCACGAAGGAACGTATCGACGGCCACCGGCTCTCCGTCGTCTCCCCGACCAACATCGATCTGCTCGGCACCCGGAGCGACTGGGGCCTGACGTTGAGGCACAGGTTCTCGACCTACATCGCCGGCAAGATCGGGTATGTCATCGAGATCGAGGACAGCTCGCGCAACTTCACCCGTCTCGAAGGCTTCTTCAAGGTGGTCGACAACAAACGGCCGAACATCGATTTGCGGCTGGCGACTCCCAAATACAAGCCGATGCCCGACGACGGCAGCCTGCGCAGCATCGCCCAGATCATGACCGAAACACCGCTCGGACCCACGGGGTCGCCGTACGGCGACCTGAAATGGGCGCCCTCCTCGAGCTTCGCGGCGGCCATCGCCGATCGGGCCCGCGGCTCGAAGCGGGGCCTGCTCTCTCCCTGGGTACATCCGTATGACAAGCCTGACCAGTCGTTCGGCACCACCGGCTTCTCCAGCCTCCTCCAGGCGACAGGGTATTCCTACCGGCGCGATCTCAATCTCGACGATCCCGGCCAGAACCGTCCGCTCTGCGAAGCAAACGGCTCGAAATGGGACGACCCGGTCATCACCTTCACCGACAAGGACATCAAGGCCGCCTTCCAGCTGGCGAACCCGAATTCACCGGGGCTCGCCGAAGACGAAACGCTGACCTTCGATCTTTCGATCCGCGACAACCTGATGTTCTGGCAGGATGACGGCGAGGCTCCCCGCGGCCGGATCGTCGCCGACCGCAACCTGCGCCAGGTGAAATACACCTTCAGGGAAGACGTCCTCGACGAGCGGAAGGTACCGTATGTGAAGGAAACGGCCGGCACGCCCGTCAAGGCTGCGTTCGATGACGCCCCGCTCCGCCTCCTGAACGCCGACGGCACCCCGCTGTCCCACGTCTTCCGCGTCGGGAACGCGGACGTCGCCACCGGCCTGAGGAACACGGGAACGGGCGCCAACACCGGTTCGAACACCGTTCAGATCGAGGTTCTCGACCTGGGGAACAACTCGCGGCAGGTATTCCTGGATCTTCCGATCATCCCGAGCCGCTTCACCATCCGGGTTCTCGAATCTGATACCGGGGCGACCCGCGAATCCAAGTGAGGAATGATCGATCCCCTGTCATGACACCCGGTTTTTCGATGCCAATCAGAGAAACACGCAGTCCCCACTTCCCGGAAACGGGAAGTGGGGCTTTGTTCCTCCGGCGCAGAACGCCTGGCCCCGATTCCGGCCTGACGCTGGTCGAGGTGTTGATCGGCATCTTCATTTTCTCCTTCGCATTGATGCCGATCATGGGGCTGTTCGGCCGCGGCAGCATGGCGACTCAGATGACCGGCGATTACCTCACGGCGACGCAGGCCTGCTCTTCCTACCTGCGGGCGCTGAGTGCCCTTCCGGCCGTCGAACTTCCCCTCGGCAACCCCGTCCCCCTCGACCGCGAGTTTGGCAACTCACCGACGAACAAGGTGACGGTGCCCTCGAAGTCCGTCATCAACGCGACCGAGTTCGCGCATCGGCTGCAGGTGCGGTATGTCGCGCGAACCACGACGAAGAAGGATCTCTGGTTCGATTTCATGATCCAGCCCGGCCAGCTCGCCTCGATGACCGTGTACAAGCAGTTTCTGCGGCTGGATTTCGAGGTTTCCTGGCGTTCGCGGCATGACGGACAGCCGAACCGCGTGCGGCTGTTCACCTACAAGGCGGACCTGGAATGACTCGATTCGCGCGCCCAAGGCGAGGCATGGTGATCGTGATCGTGCTCGTGGCCCTGACCAGCTCGCTCATCTTCGCGGCCTTCCTGATGGACAGGTCGGTGAAACAGGGCTACGAAAAAATCGTGACCCGCGAACGCACCCAGCTCGAACTGTTGTGCCATGCGGCCCTCGAAGCGGCAAAGCTCAAGATCAAGGCCGCCCCGACCGAGTTGTACACCGCCTTCAGGTTCAAGTTCGACGAGCCGACCGCTACCCGGACCAACGCGCTGTATGAAGCCTTTCTGGCCGATCTCCGTCTCGAGGTTCTCGATGTCGAACTCGCCGCGGAAGCCGTGCCGATGGCGGCCCGGGTGACCTCCATCGAACGGCTGGGTATCACCAAGAAAGGAACCGGTCTCAGCACGGGATACGTCGAGGACTACCTTCGCATCACGGCTTCGGCTTCGAGCAGCATTGCCGGTTTTTCCACCGGAAAGACACTCAAAAACGATGTGGTCATGCAGGTCACGATGCAGATCACCAAACTGGAGGGCCAATGATCCGGCCTGATATATGCCGCACACCGGAGCCGGCCCGGTGTCGGACGCGCCGCGGGCTCGGTTCCGACCGGGGTTTCACTCTGGTCGAGATCATGGTCGCGCTTTTCGTCTTCGGCCTGGTCTCGATGATCGTCTTCCGGTTCACCCGATGGGTGAACGACGCCCAGGCGCTCACGGCCTGGAAACAGTCGGCCCAGGACTCGCTGCGGCTCAACGAGTTGTTCTGGCAGAAACATTTCACGGGGGCCACCCGGAAACTCAGCAGTCTTCTCGTGGACTCCCAGGGGGTGATCCAGACGCCGCCCACGATAGCGACCGCCCCCGTCAAGATCAGGAATAAGGGTACCGGAAACCTCATGAGCGGATATCCGAACACGCTCTCGGAATGGCCGCTCTGGCAGTTCAAGACGTTTCACAAGCAGGCGGGCGCCAACACATGGGACGAGTTCGACGTCATCGGCGTGTTGCATGGCCGGGGTGGAAACATCACCCTGACGGGGCGGGTGAAGTCCGGATCGAAGATCGTCTCCGAGATGAAGCTCATGGAAAACGTCATTTCGATCAAGGCATCGACCCGGGATTTCAAAGAGGAAAACCTCACGGTGCTCACCATCGAGTTCATTCTCGCCCACCCGCGCAGATCCGACATCCGGCTGAAGAAAACGAGCAATTTCAAGCTATCGACCCTGCTCGAGGCATACTGATTCGCGTCCGCCCCGGCGACGGCCCGCGGATATACATTATATAATTTTATATTGACTCGCTTACTTAACAGCCGCCGGCACGCGGAACGTTCGTCGACGGTGCCACGACGAAATCCGGGCTATTGTTTTTCGACCCGGCTTGCATTATTCTATTCGCCGTCCTGACACTCCCCACAATCATGGCATTCGTTGTCGCGTGTACGCCGTACGCGTGCCGCGACGAAGGTGGATGATGAGCGAAATACTTGTTGCAATCGGTTTTTCCGCGACAATCGGCGCGATATACGCCGTCGTCCATCTCCTGTACCAGCGGCAGCGCGCCGCCCGCCCGGACCACTGCCGCTCCGAGACCGACGCCTGTGCCCACTGCGGGTGCTGCAGTTTCCACCACCCACAGGAACCGAGCCCACCCCCTTCCCCCGCACCGTAGACGGAAAAGGAAATACGTATGAGTGAAGTTCTGATAGCCATCCTGGTCATGGGGGGCATGGCGTTTTTGCTTGCCCTCGCCCTCATCTGGAGCTCCAGGAAATTCTACGTCGCCGAGAACCCGCTGGTCGACGAGATCGCGGCACTTCTCCCGCAGGCGAACTGCGGCGCGTGCGGATTTCCCGGCTGTGCCGGTTTCGCGAAGGTGCTCGTCGAGACGCAGGACCCGAAAATGGTCTGTCCGGTTTCGACCAAGGAGAAGCTGAAGGAGATCGGCCGTCTCGCGGGGATCGAGGTGAGCGAGCGGGAGCCGATGGTCGCGGTCCTTCACTGCCGCGGAACCAGGTCGAACGTGAAGACCGTATCGGAATACGTGGGCATCAGGAGCTGCATCGCCGCCCATAACCTGTATTCCGGCGACAAGATGTGCATGTATTCCTGCATCGGATACGGCGACTGCATGAAGGTCTGCCTGTTCGGGGCGATCCATATCGAGGACGGCATCGCGGTCTTCGATCCCGAAAAGTGCACCGGATGCGGCATGTGCGTGAAAACCTGCCCGCGGAAGGTCGTTTCCCTGGTTCGGAAGCGGCTCTCGAAGGTCGTGGTCAGCTGCTCCTCGCGCGATCCGGCCCCGATCGTCATGGATCAGTGCAGTGTCGGCTGCATCGCCTGCGGTCGCTGCGTTCCCGTCTGCCCGAAGCAAGCGATCACCGTCGAGCCCGGCTCGAATCTCGCCATCATCGACGACACCAAATGTGTCTTGTGCGGGAAATGCGTCGCCGAGTGCGACGTCCAGAACGCGATCGACGGCAAGGGCCCGGTCGAGAGGGCCGTCGCGTTCATTCGTGAAAAACGCGCGGCGGTACTGGCGGCCGCGGCGAAGCCCGAAACGGACGGGGAGCCATCATGAGCCAGTTCGACATGAAAACCTTCTCGTTGGGCGGCATCCATGTCGATGACCGCAAGTTCACCCACGCCTCCCCGATCGAGCCGATGCCGGTGCCGAAGGAGGTCGTCCTTCCGGTCTCCCAGCATATCGGCGCCCCGGCCAAGCCGCTCGTCAAGAAAGGCGACCCGGTGAAGGCCGGCCAGCTCATCGCCGAGAAGGGCGGTATGATATCGGCCAATATTATATCATCCGTATCCGGAACCGTCACGGCGATCGAGAACCGCCAGGGACCGGGCGGCTTTCACCTGCTGTCGATCGTCATCGACAACGACGGCCGGGACGAGTGGATCGCGGCGCCGACGTCGACGCCCCCCTCCCCCGATGTGGTCGCAAAGACGGACGTTTCCGGGATGGTCGCGGCGGTCGAGAAAGCCGGTATCGTCGGCATGGGCGGCGCGACCTTTCCCACGTCGGTCAAGCTTTCCCCGCCCCCGGGCACGGTCATCGACACCGTCATCCTGAACGGCGTCGAGTGCGAGCCGTATCTCACCGCCGACGCGCGCATCATGCTCGAGCACGCCGACCGCATCGCGGCGGGCCTCGCGCTCGTCATGAAGCACTTTTCGAAGAACGGGCCCGTCAAGGGCTACATCGGGATCGAAGCGAACAAGCCGGACGCCATCGAGGTTCTCTCGCGCATCGCGCCGAACTACGGCGACATCGCCGTCGTCCCCCTCGCCCTGAAGTATCCGCAGGGCGGCGAGAAGCAGCTGATCAACGCCATCACCGGAAGGTCCGTTCCGTCCGGCAAACTGCCCTCGACGGTCGGCTGCGTCGTGCAGAACGTCGCGACCGCTGCGGCCATCTACGACGCCGTCGTCGACGGCCGGCCCCTCGTCGACCGCGTTGTCACCGTGACGGGCGGCGGGGTCAAAAACCGCAAGAACCTTCTCGTCCGCCTCGGAACGTCGTTCGCGTCGGTTCTCGAGCACTGCGGCGGGGTGACCGATGATTCCGCCATGTTGATCAGCGGCGGGCCGATGATGGGCAAGGCGCTCAACTCGGCGATGGTTCCCGTCACGAAAGGCGTCTCCGGCATCCTCGTGCTGAACGAGGAGGAAGCGAATCTTTACGACGAACAGCCGTGCATCCGGTGCGGACGATGCGTCGAGGTCTGCCCGATGGGACTTCATCCGGCCCTGCTGGCAAGAAACCTGGAGATCGGCGACTATGCCAGGCTCGAGGAGCTCGGCATCCTCGACTGCATCGAGTGCGGCTCGTGCAACTACGTCTGCGCCGGCCACAACCACCTGGTGCAGAGCATCAGGCTCGGAAAAATCAGGGTCAACGAGCTGATCCGCGATCGCAACAAAAAGGCGGAGAAGAAATGACGGGGGAAAGCGTCGTGAACATTCGGCAGAAAAAATGGGTGGTGAGTTCCGGCTCGCACATCTCCCACCCGATGGATACGCCGCAGATCATGCAGCAGGTCATCATCGCCCTGCTGCCGGCCTGCGCCATGGCGGTGTATGTGTTCGGCATGGATGCGCTGCGGGTCATCGCCTTCGCGGTGGTCTCGGCGATGGTCATCGAAGGGGCGATACAGAAGTTCCTGATGGCGGCACCGATCACGCTGAGCGACCGTTCAGCCGCGCTGACGGGTCTTCTGCTGGGACTCAACCTTCCGGCGAGCGCCCCATGGTGGATGATTTGCATCGGCTCCCTCTTCGCGATCGGCGTTGCGAAAATGGCCTACGGCGGCCTTGGGCAGAACCCCTTCAACCCGGCGCTGGTCGGCCGCGTCGCCCTGCTGATCGGGTTTCCCGCCCTGATGACGGACTGGAGCGTCACCGGCGGCTACCTGGGCGATCTGTATAGGAAGCTGGCGCCCGAGACCATGACGGCCGCCACCCCGCTGGGCTTCGTGAAGTCGTATACCGGCACCTCGCTCGGCACCGACGCCGTGGCCTATCTCAACGGATTCTCGTTCGACGTCACCTCCCTCTTCCTCGGCACCAGCCCGGGGTCGATTGGCGAAGTGAGCGAACTGGCGCTTCTCATAGGCGGTCTCTATCTCATCTCCCGCGGCATCGCCAACTGGGAAATCCCCGTCTCCTACATCGGAACGGTGGCGGTGATCGCAACCGCGGCATATCTCGCGAAGCCGGCGGCGTTTTTGCTTCCGCATTATCACATCGTTTCCGGCGGCCTGTTCCTCGGTGCGTTCTTCATGGCCACCGATCTGGTGACCTCGCCGATGACGTTCAGGGGAAGGGTGATCTTCGGCATCGGATGCGGCGCGATCACGATGCTGATTCGTATGTATGGCGGGTATCCCGAGGGGGTTTCGTTCGCGATCCTGATCATGAACGCCCTTTCCCCGCTCATCGACCGGACCGTGAAGCCGGCGCGCTTCGGAGTCTGAACCATGAAATCACGCAACAGAGGCCAGACCGACCTGTATCTCGTCATGATTCTCACCGCGTTTTCGGCCACTTCCGGGCTGCTGCTCGCCCTGGTGAACAATCTCACCAAGGACCGTATCGCTCAGGTCGCGGTCGAAAAGCAGAAGAAGGCTCTCGCAGAAATCATCCCCGAGTTCGATGCCACGGAAGCCGAAACCATCCTGCCCGATTCGACGGACCCCTTCGAGCTGATCGTCTGCAGGAAGGGCGGCACCGTCTCCGGCGTCGCGGTCAAGCTCTCGTCGCGCCTTCTTTCCCCCAAAGACCTCCAGAACCTCTCGCTTCCCGCGGACACCCGCCAGGACCAGGCCTACGGGGATCCCATCAAGCTGATGGTCGGCTTCTCGCCCGACCGGAAGATCTCCGGCGTCAGCGTTCTCCAGTGCCGCGAAACGCCAGGCCTCGGAACGAAAATTGATACCCCAAACTATAAATCGAACTTCACCGGCCAGGACATCGCGTCGAAGAAATGGCTCGTCAAAAAAGACGGCGGGGATGTCGAGCAGATCACGGCCGCCACGATCTCCTCCCGCGCCATGACGTCGACGGTCGCGAAAGCCGTCGCGATCTTCACCGCCAGGGCGACGGCCCTGAATCTCAGCAAGTAGGGGAACGCCATGCAACTGGACTACATCAAGAAGGAGCTGTATCGGGGCGTCGTCACCGAAAACCCGATTTTCCGCATCGTTCTCGGCATGTGCCCGACCCTGGCCACGACGACGAATGCCACCAACGCCGTCGGCATGGGGGTCTCGGTCATCGCCGTCCTCACCTGCTCGAACGCCGTCATTTCCCTGCTCCGGAACGTGATTCCGAACAAGGTTCGCATCCCGGCGTTCATCGTCGTCATCGCGACCTTCGTCACCGTCGTCGATCTGCTGATCGCCGCCTTCGCTCCGCCGCTTTACGAGGCGCTCGGCATCTTCATTCCCCTCATCGTCGTGAACTGCATCATCCTCGGCCGCGCCGAGGCATTCGCCGCGAAGAACCCCGTCCTTCCCTCGATCGTCGACGGGATCGTGATGGGGATCGGCTTCACCGCGGCTCTCGTGCTGATCGGCTCGCTCCGCGAGTTTCTGGGGGCCGGCACGCTGTTCGGATACGCGATCGCGCCGTTCGGGAACGAATTCATCCTCATGAGCCTCGCCCCGGGCGCCTTCATCACCCTCGGCCTGGTCCTCGCGGGGATCAACCACCTGCAAAGGAGCGCCGGCAAATGATGTCCCATCTTCTCGCCATCGTCATCACCTCGGCGATCTTCAACAACGTCATTCTGTCGCAGTTTCTGGGCGTCTGCCCGTTCCTCGGCGTGTCCAAGGCGATATCGACCGCCTGGGGCATGGGAATGGCCGTGACCTTCGTCATGGTGCTCGCGAACGCGATCACCTTCTTCGTCCAGCTGCTGCTTGTGAAGGCAGGCGTCGGGTATCTCCAGACCCTCGCGTTCATCCTCGTCATCGCGGCGCTGGTGCAGATGGTCGAGATCATGATGAAGAAGCTGTCGCCGGCGCTCTACCAGGCGCTCGGCATCTACCTGCCGCTGATCACCACGAACTGCGCGGTCCTGGGAATCGCCCTGCTCGCCGTGAAGAAAAACTACGGCTTCGTCGAGTCGATCGTCTACTCGTTCGCCACCGCGGCCGGGTTCACCCTCGCCATCGTGATCTTCGCCGGCATTCGCGAACAGCTGCGGTTTTCGAAGATTCCCCAGGCGATGCAGGGTGTTCCGATCGCGTTGATCACCACGGGAATCATGGCCCTCGCCTTCATGGGATTCGCCGGCTTCAAGCTCCCCTTCTAGGGAACCGGACGTGACGGATCTTCGTCGGCTCGTCCCGGCGCTCCTGCTCGGCTCGCTCGTTCTCGCCCATGCCTGGCTGTTCCCTCCACAGCGGCAGGGCGCGACTCACTTCAGGTTCACCCAACTGGCGATGGGAACGCTCTTTCACGTCGACTGTTACGGCGTCGGCGAGAAAACCGCCGTACAGGCGTCCCAGCAGGCATTCGCCCGTCTTCACCGCATCGAGGCGGCCCTTTCCCGGTTCAAGGCGGATTCCGAGATTTCCCGGCTCAATGCCTCGCCGGAAGCCGTTCTTCCGGTTTCGGAGGAGTTCGCCGATTGTCTCCGCGTCTCTCTCGAAGCGGGCGATGCGACGGACGGCGCGTTCGACATCTCGTTTCTTCCCCTGTATGAATTCTGGGACTGGCGCGGCGGCAGGACGAGCCTCCCGTCACCGGCATCGGTCTCGGAAGCCCTCGAACGCGTTGGATATCGGAAGATATTGTTCGATCCCGCCTTCCGGGCCGTCTCGCTCCGGAAAGGGATGAAGATCGACCTCGGCGGCGTGGCGAAAGGCTTCGCCATCGGGCGGATGGCAGCGGTCCTGAAGGAACAGGGCGTCGCCGACGGGATCATCGAGGGCGGCGGCGACCTCGTCGTGACCGCTTCCCGCTCGTACACCATCGGCATCCAGGACCCCTTCGGACCCCGCGGGAGACCGGCCGCCCGCCTTGTCGTCACCGGCCCAGCTTCCGTCTTCACCTCCGGCGATTACGAACAGTATGCAACCATCGACGGAAAAACCTACAGCCACATCATCGATCCGAAAACCGGATATCCCGCCGAGGGGCCGAAATCGGCGACCCTCATCGGATCCGACCCGGCCATGACGGATGCCCTCGCCACGGCCCTGATCGCCATGGGCCTCGAACGGGCGAAGGAGTTCGCCCGCACGCGCGGCCTGCCGGTCATGCTGATCTCCTCGTCGGGAGAGTGTCATTCCTCCCCTGCCCTGGCCTCTCACGCGCGGCTTATCAGAAACTGACGTGATCGATCGTGTATCCCGCCAACGAATGGCATGTTTCTTTTTGTATACGTTTCCTTCTTTTCGGCTCGGGCGGGTCTGAAACCCGCCCCTGCACAAGAATATTTGATGATTACAAGGGGGCAGACGGTGTCATTTTCCTTCAACCATTCGAATATCAATGTTCGCGACCTGGAAAAGAGCCTGGCGTTCTACACGAAGGCACTCGACCTGCGGGAGGTTCGCCGCTTCTCACCGCCCGACGGAAGCTTCATCCTCGTGTATCTCTGCGATGGAAAGACCGGATACCGGCTCGAATTGACCTGGATGCGAGACCGAACCGAACCCTACAATCTCGGTGACAACGAGTTTCATCTCGCCCTGACGACCGACGATTACGCCACGGCACACGCACGCCACACGGAGATGGGATGCATCTGCCACGAGAACCCCGGCATGGGCATCTACTTCATCGAAGACCCAGACGGGTACTGGGTCGAAATCCTCCCCGCCCGCCTCGTCTGAGCGATACGGTCAGATATATTCAAGCAATTGAATTTTCATGGTATAGTGAAGTACCAAATCAACACTTCATGGAGGATGAGATGAAAACCATCAAGGTCGCAGGAAAAGCCCAGAGAGACGCGAAGAAGAAGCAGGTGATCGAGGTGCTGAACACGGCCCGCAGCATGGAACTGCACGGCATTCACCAGTATATGAACCAGCATTACAACCTCGACAACATGGACTACGGCGATCTCGCGTCGAAGATGAAGCTGATCGCCATCGACGAGATGCGCCATGCCGAATCCTTCGCCGAGCGCATCAAGGAGCTTGGCGGCGAGCCGACGACCGAACAGGCCGCGAAGGTCGAGAAGAACCAGAAAGTGAACATGATCTACCCGTTCGACGCGGATCTCGAGGACGAGACGATCGCCGTCTACAATGATTTTCTGAAACTCTGCATCGAGAACGGCGACAGCATTACCGCGAAGCTGTTCGAGACGATCATCAAGGAAGAGCAGATCCACTTCAACTACTTCGACAACGTCGGCGAGCACCTCAAGACCCTCGGCGCCTCGTATCTGGCCCGCATCGCCGGAACCCCGGCCGAAGTCGGTTCCGTCAGCCCCGGCTTCGTCGGCACCTCGGGAGGAGCCGACTGAGGTCAGCCATCCGGCGGTTCCGCCGCCGGAATCCATCGAGTTACCGAAACCCGCTCAAGGGATCTCCGGATTCCATGAGCGGGTTTGTATATATACTGTGATATATTCGGCATGTCGATCGCCGCAGGATACACCTCCGTTCGCCTGAGTTTGTCGAAGAGCGAGAGTCTCTCGCGCTTCGACAGGCTCAACACGAACGGAAAAGAACGTTCGTCATGCAGAAATCAATACCGCTCTTGAAACAGATCGGCGGGGAACCGACGTATTTCCCAGGTTCCTTTTTCACCGGATTCCACGAGCATCCCCGCCAGGCGGCAGGCGCGATCGACGACCGGGGCGCCCTCCCATTCCCGTCTGATCGCGAGATCGGGCTGGAGAACCAGAGCGGTTCCCGCCGCATCGGGGCGGAGAAACTCCGCGGGGAGGAAGAAGGGCTGTTTGAGAGGGTCCATCACGGCATAGAAGTCTTCGCCAACGCCGGGGAGATCGTGCGCTGGCGTCGCAGGCAAGGCGGCAGAGAAGGAACCGGGCAGACTCCAGAAGCCGCCGGCATGTTTCCGGAATGCCGTCGCCTCGTATGTTTTTCCGAGAATCCTGACCGACGCCGGGTCGAATCTCTTCAGGTCGGGGAGAACCAGGCCGTTCTGAAACCCGATGCCGGACACGCGCACGGCCGATCCGAGGAAGCCGGGAGGGATTTCCGCCGACACGATCCGCGGGAGCGAGGCGGGCGGCACATCGACGGCATCGGGCCCGAGAGCGACGGAGGGATGCCATGCTTCCGCCTCTTTCGGTGCGAACTCGCGAAGAGGGAATCGCCGCGCCGACGAAGCCGGATACGAGAGAAGATCGGGAAGGAGCAGATGGATTTCGCCGGTCATCATCGACTGGAGAGGCGCGAGGGACCATGAGAGGCCCTCGAACAGGCCGGCGGAGAACTTCGCCCCGGAAGCCCGGCAGAAGACCGCTTCGGGAGCGACGAGAGGCGCGAACTCCGGGAAGATCAGGGCTTTGACATCGACGCCGCCGGCGTTCCGAAAGAGCGATATCTCAGACACGATACCGATGCGGGTGTTCCGGTACGTCACGGCCATACCGGGTCTCAGGGCTTCAGCCTGGGATGCGGCGAGGGTGATCTCGACCGTGCCGGAGGGAACGACGTCAAGAACGGGCGGTTCTTCGATGCCTGCGAAAGCATCCTGATACGGGCCGGTTCCCGGCTGGACGCGGATGTAGTGAGACCCAAGAACCGTTTCGAGGCCCCTGGCGCCCTCGAGGTCTATTTTCGGCCGGACGATCCAGAACCGGCTTCCCTGGCGGGCAACGCCGCCGGCGTTCGGGTGAAGGACCGCCTCGATCCTGACGCTCTGCAGGTCGGGCGCCGGTTCGACGGCCGTGATTTCCCCGACGGCGACGCTTCTGTATCGGATCAGATCCCCGGTCTTGAGGAAATGCGCATCCCGGAAGGAGATGATGATGGACTGGGGGGCCGGGAGGATGAGCCTGATTCCGAGACAAAGAGCGACCAGCACGAGAGCGGTGCAAAGAATCCAGACGGTATATTTTGGAGATCCCGTGGAAACGATCGTGGCCTGCGGATAGTTCGTCATGATTCGTTCCTCTCTTCCGGCTCCCAGAGGATCCGCGGGGAAAAGCTCTGAGACGCCGCCAGGTTCAGGAAAACCCCCGTCGAAAACACGATCGCGCCGGGGCCGGATGTAATCAGCAGGATATTCCGCATTTTCGCGACCGCGACCAGGACGGCCAGCAGCAGCACGTCGAGCGTCCCCCACCGGCCGACGACCTCGATGAAGAGGTGGAGGTGCCGCCTGAACGACGGCCTGATCCGCCTGCCGAATACGCACAGGAAGAAGATGCAGAACGACTTGAGCAGGGGGAAGATCACCGAGAAAACGGCAATCAGTCCTGCAAGAAACCACTGACCTGACTCGACGAGATCAACGACACCCATGATGATGCCGGTTTCGTACACGATGCCGAACTTCTCGATCTTCAGCAGCGGCAGATACAGTCCCGGAACGAGGAACAGCAGCGAAAGTCCGCACAGGACGAGCGTCCGGGCGGTCGCCGCGCGAGGATCGAAGAAGACGTCGAGATTCCCGCCGCATCTGTTGCAGCAGGCCTCAGAGCCCTCCGGGACCACGGGCGGAATCTCATTGATCTGCCCGCAGACCTGGCAGGCGATCTCTCTCTCACGAACCATTCTCTCTGACATGCCAACCCGAGTGTACCACAATCCCCATCCCGAGAGCACGAGCAGGAGACGGTTTTACCGCAGAGACACGGAGACACAGAGGCAGGTCACCACTCATGAGTCCTGCAGAATCAAAAACGTCCGTTCGCCCTGAGCCTGTCGAAGCCTGTCCTGAGCCTGCCGAGGGGGGCGAGTGTCTCTCGTGCTTCGACAGGCTCAGCACGAACGGGGATGGGAAGAGTGCACCCGGGAAAAGAGGAATCCGCAGCTTCCACGTAGTACGCAGATTATATAATCAATTATATTTACTCCGAATGGGTTTTCTCGCGATTCAGGACGAACCAGTCGGCGAGGGCCTCGACACCGGAGATGGCGCCGCGGCAGGTGACGTCGAAGATGGGCGCCCGATCGTTGACGGCCCGAACGCCGGCTTCGAACAGGCCGCGGTCGAACTCGACGTGGCCGGCGAGGTCGGTCTTGTTGAGGACGATCGCATCGGCGAGAGCGAAGATCGCGGGGTATTTGCGGGGCTTGTCGTCGCCCTCGGGGACGCTCGCGATCACGAGGCGGATATCCTCGCCGAGGTCGAACTCGGCGGGGCAGATGAGGTTGCCGATGTTCTCGATGAAGAGCAGGCCATGCTCCGGCACGGCGGGCAGCGCCTCGAAGGCTTTTCGCACGGCGACGGCGTCGAGATGGCAGTCGCCGTCGGTGTTGATCTGGCAGACGGGAATACCGGCGGCAGCCACCTTTTCCGTGTCGATCGACGAGGCGACGTCGCCTTCGATGACGAGGGGCTGAAGTCCAGTCGGGAGGCGCTTCGCCACGGCGAGAATCAGGCTCGTCTTCCCGGCGCCCGGGGAGGCCATGACGTTGACGACCCTCACCCGGCGAGATTCGAACAGCTTCGCGTTTTCGGCCGCCTCGGCGTCATTGTGGGCCAGAACGGCTTTTCTGACCGGAATCAACATTCTCGACCTCCATCGATTCGACGTACAGTTCGCGGCCCCCTTCGAGCCGATTCGGCCCGCCGCAGGAGGCGCAGTTCAGCTCGACCGTCATGCCGGGGCGATGCTCGCGCCTGTTGCCGCATGTCCGGCACACGATCATGGCCGGCAGGATATTCAGACACAGTCTCGCGCCTTCGGCCGCCGTTCCGTGACACAACTCGCCCCAGAAGATATCGAGGCTCTCGCCGACGATTCCGGCGAGAGCCCCGGCCGCGACGTTCACGCGGGTGATGCGCCTTTCCCCGGTCGCGCCCGATGCGGCGGCCGAGAGGACGGCGTCAAGAATTCCCTTTGCTATCGCCGCTTCGTGCATCCTGCACCGCGTCGCGCGCCAGTCCGTAAGCCGTGTCGAGCCACATGCACTTCTTGGGGCAGACTTCCACGCAGTGGCCGCAGACGATGCAACGGCCGACCTCGAGTTTCCACTCTTTCGGTTCGCGGGAAACGGTGATCGCCTTCGTGGGGCACCGTTTCGAGCAGGCGCCGCAGTAGATGCAGACGGCCGGGTCCATGTCGAGATGGCCGCGCGCGCCGGCGACGTCGGGCCGTTTCGTTCCCGGATAAGCCCTGGTGACGGGCCCGCTGATGAGGTTCGCAAGCGTCTTTTTCAACAATCCGAACATACCGCCCTCCTTCGTCTCAGCGTTCGGTGCAGCTGATGCACGGGTCGATCGCGAGAACGATCACGGGCACATCGGCGAGCTGACAGCCGGGAAGCATTTTCAGCAACGGCGCGAGGTTGGCGAACGTGGGCGTGCGGATACGAAGCCGTTCGAGGTTCCTCGTATTATTCGCACGCATATAGTATAGCACCTCGCCTCTGGGTTGTTCACTGCGAGAAATCGTTTCCCCATCCGGGTTTCCCTTGACGGGAACCGCAAGCGCGCCCTCGGGAAGCTTGTCGAGCCCGCCGCGCATCAGGGCGATCGACTGAAGCATCTCGTAGAGCCGCACCTTGCACCGGGCGTAGCAGTCGCCGCCCTCGAATACGACCGGCTTGAACTCGAGATCGCCGTAGGCTTCGTAGCCGGTGGTGCGGAAGTCCATCGCGATACCGCAGCCCCGCGCAACCGGGCCGACGGCGCCGAGCTCGTATGCCTCTTCCTTCGTCAGGCGGCCGATGCCGACCGTGCGCTGCTGGACGGTGTAATCGTCCCGCATGGTCGTGATGATCGGCTCCAGCTCGCGTTCCACCTCGTCGAGGGTGGTGCGGACCATCTTGACCAGGTCAGGCGTCAGGTCGCGCCGAACGCCGCCGATGCAGCAACTGGACATGATGACGCGGTTGCCGCCGGTGGCCTCCATCAGGTCGAGCACCTTCTCGCGCAGGCGGAACGCCTGCATGAACAGGTTTTCGAAGCCGAACGAGTCGGCCATCAGGCCCAGCCACAGCAGGTGGCTGTGCAGACGGCTCATTTCGCTCCAGACGACGCGCAGGAAGCGGGCGCGATCCGGAACCGTGATCCCCATCAGGGTCTCGACGCCGCGGCAGTAGGTCACCGAGTGGATGAACGAGCAGATGCCACAGACGCGCTCGACCAGGTAGACGTCCTGCAGGATATCCTTCTGCTGGGCGATCTTTTCGAGGCCGCGATGCACGTAGCCGAGTGCGGGAAGGGCCTCGACGACCTTCTCGTCCTCGAGCACGAGGCGAAGCTGGATCGGCTCGGGAAATACGGGGTGCTGGGGGCCGAACGGAATCAGCGATTGCGTAGCCATGGCGTGATCAGTTTCCTCCCGTCGGCAGAGATTCGGCCGGCTGTTTCAACCGCATGTCGATGCCGGAACCCTCGCGGCACTGCGGCGCCTTCGGGGCGTTCTCGGTCAGCAGGAACCGGCCGCCGAAGTCGATCGCGAGATCGGTGAACGGGACGCCGAACATGTCCTTCACCTCGTTCTCGATGACCGCCGCGGCGAAGTAGATGCCCGACATGCTGGGAACCGCCTGCCCATGGGCAATATCGAGTCGGAGGGTGAGGAGACGGTATTCCTTGTCGAAGTGGTACATCAGGTCGAGCCCATCGCCCCTGTCGACGCAGGTCATGGTGACGAAACGCCAGCCAGTGCGATGCTTTTCGGCAACCGCTTCGCCGATGGTATCGACGGTCAGATCGGTCAGATCAGGAAGATTGAGGGCCATCGGGACCTGCCTCCTTGTTTTGCGAGGGCTGCGGCGCGGCAGCCGGAGTGACGGGCTGGGCCACCGAAGCCGGCGGTCTGCGGGTCAACGAAACGCGCCCCGCGCCGCCCTGAGGCTGGAATGCCGGATTGGCTTTCCACATCTGGACGGCCTTCACCATGCCGTCGATGATGGCTTCCGGCTTGGGCGGGCAGCCGGGAATCCAGACATCGACCGGGATGACCTTCTCGATGCCGCCGAGCACGTTGTAGCAGTCGGCGAAGATGCCGCCGGTCGCGCTGCACGCGCCCATCGCCACGACCATGCGGGGACCGGGCATCTGGTCGTAGACGTTTTTCAGCACGCGGGCGTTGCGGTGGTTCACCGAGCCGGTGACCACGAGGATGTCCGCATGCTTGGGATTGCCGACATGCAGGACGCCGAACCGTTCGAGATCATACAGCGGCGTGAGACACGCCAGCAGTTCGATGTCGCAACCGTTGCAGCTGTTGCAGTTGTAATGGACGATCCAGGGTGAGCGGTCGACGCAGCCGATCACGATTCATTCCCCTTCTTTCATTTCCAGTAGAGCCAGATCAGGTTCGTCATCGAGAGGCCAAGGCCGACCGTCCACATGTGGGTGAGCATCCACTGGTAGGTCAGGCGGGCGCACAGGTTGTCGAACAGGATCTCGATACCATAAGCTATAATAGCGATCAATACGCCAACTATCCAGTTGGTCGCCCAGAATGCCGCAAGAACGAGAAACACCAGGGCGGTCTCGTACCAGTGGGCGATTTCGAGGATGGCGAGGTAGGGGCCGGCGTATTCGATCGTGATGCCCTTGACGATCTCCTGGTGGCCGTGATGCGAGGTCGCCAGATCGAACGGCGACTTCTTCAGCTTGATCGCGGTCACGAGGAGGAACGCGAGGAAGACCAGCGGCAGGGTCAGCAGCAGGGGCTTCCCGGCGAGGGTGATGTCGCGGGCCATGAAGCTTCCGTTGGTCAGGAAGATGCCGATGACGAGCATGACGAGAATCGGCTCGTAGGAGAGCATCTGCATGATCTCGCGCTGGCTGCCGATGCGACTGTAGGGCGATCGGACGCACATGCCGCCGAGGATGAGGGCGATCGTGCTCACGGCCACGACCAGCAGGGTCATGATCATATCCTGGCCGAGCGCCAGCAGGACCGTGGCAAGCATCAGGAAGAACAGGTGGAGCCAGGCATACAGGATCTGCGTGCGGTTGAGCATGACGCTTTCCTTGCCGAGCAGCTTCAGCACGTCGTACACCGGCTGGAGGAGCGGCGGTCCGACGCGGCTCTGCATCCGGGCATTGACGATGCGGTCGGTTCCCTGGAGAAGCGCCCCCACCACCGGCGCGGCGACAACGGCAGCGAGCGCGATCAACAACTGTGTCATATTCATCGTCATATCGCGATCACCCCGAACAGGCTGAGAATCAGGGCCAGCGCAACCGGATTGGCCCACGAGGTCACGTTTTCCTCACCGAAGACCGAGGAGAAGTAGTAGCTCCGCGACATCGCGACTTCCCGCCGGTCCATGATGCTGCGGAACTCGTATGTCAACTGGCAGTCGGTGACGTTTTCCCCGCACATGAAGGGCCTTCGCAGCTTTCCGTCTTCGACGGCCCCGAACGTGAGCATCACCGAGCCGACGAGGAGAATCGCCAGCACGTAGATCGGCCAGGTCATGAAGGACTCGGTCATCTGGAGCATCTTCCAGGACGCGTCGGTCTGGCTCGAGACCGGATACATCACCAACGCGAGAGGCTTGATGAAGTTTTCGAAGAGCGGGAAGGCAAGGAACCCGCTCGCAAGCGTCGCGACGCCCAGCACCAGCATGGAGCCGCTCATGACCGGAGGGAGTTCCTCCATCTTGTATGCGTGATGGTAGGAAACGGTCACGATGCGGCCGAGCCATTTCGCCCAGAACACGACGGTGAGGGCGCTGCCGAGGATGACCATCAGCATCACGACCGGGGAGTGCACGGCGGTCTCGATCGCGATCCATTTTCCGAGGAGCACGCCGAACGGCGGCATCAGCATCGCGATCATGCCGACGATGGCGATCGCGGTGGTGAAGGGCATTTTCGTCATCAGGCCGTGCATATCCTCGATGTCGCGGCTGCCGATCGCCTGTTCGATCGTGCCCATGCAGATGAACAGCAGTCCCTTGGTGATCGCGTGGAACACGATCAGCAGGAAGGCGGCCGCGTAGCCGAGGGGCGTGGACATGCCGGCGCAGGTAATGATCAAAGCGAGGTTCGCGATCGTCGAGTATGCCAGGACCTTCTTGCCATTGCTCTGGCCGACGGCGAGGGCCGAGGCAGCCATGAACGTGAACGCGCCGGCCAGCGCGATGACCGTCGCGAGGCGTGAGCCGCCGAATCCGGGGGCCATGCGCATCACGAGATACACACCGGCGTTCACCATCGTGCTCGAATGCAGAAGCGCCGAAACCGGCGTCGGAGCGAGCATGGCGCCGAGCAGCCAGCTCTGGAACGGCATCTGCGCCGATTTCGTCAGGGCAGCAACGGCCAAAAAAGCCAGCGGAACGAGGGCGTGGGCCTGGTTGAAGGAAGTCAGCGCATCGCCGTTTCCCTTGTACACGGCCAGAAGCCAGCCCGCCTGCAGGCACACGCCGCCGAACACGTTGATGAGAATGGCGCGACGGGCACTCTGGTTGGCCTCGGGCGTGCGGTCATGCCCGATGAGGAAGAACGAGCAGAGGGTCGTGGCCTCCCAGAATGCCGACAGCCAGCGCATGTCGTTGGCCAGCACGAGGCCGTTCATGGCCCCGAGGAAGGCGGTCAGGAAAAAGAAGAACTGGGCCTGGCTCGCCTGGCTGTGAGGCCCGTGGTGCTCGTGACGTTCCATGTAGCCGATGGCGTAGACGAGCACCAGCGCCCCGACGACCGAGGTGATCAGGACGATCATCAACGACAGCTGGTCGAACACGAACGCCGCCTGCGAAGCCGTCTGCGGAACCCGGGGCAAGAGCTCCAGGGCGAGTCCCATGACGGCCTGAACCACGCCCATCACGAGAACCGCCGTATGCCTGGTGAAATGCCCGATCGCGATGACGGCGGCGATCATCAGCCAGTCGAGGAGGATCGGCAGGGCATGCGACGCGACGGAAATCTCGCCGTATGCCGGACCCCACCGTGACAGGTAGAGAGCGGCCGCGGCGGTGACGCCGGCGGCGACGAGCGTCAGGCCGACCCGAAGTTCGCGGGCAGGCGCGAGCAGGATGCCGAGTCCGAACAGGATCGGGCCGGCGATCAGGAGGAGGAGGAGGAGGAGCCAGGACACCATGATTTCACCTCGCTGTCTCGGACGCCTCCGCGCCGCCGATTCCAAGCCCGTTTCCGGCCCCCAGGTCGGTGGGGGCCCTGCCGAGCCGGTTCAGCAGCGCCAGCGCGTCTTCGATCTGGCTTGCAACGCTCTCATTCACGTGGGCCCGCCCCGGATACAGATCGTAGGCGGGGCGCACGGTTTCGGGCGTCAGGTTCAACATCAGGGAGTTTGCCCCGGCCGT
Organism: uncultured bacterium; assembly: GCA_964389325.1. Classification (GTDB taxonomy): domain Bacteria; phylum Muiribacteriota; class Ozemobacteria; order Ozemobacterales; family Ozemobacteraceae; genus MWAR01. The sequence continues at coordinate 23,119 of CAYMEN010000026.1, forward strand.
CAGCCCCATCTCGCGGGCACGCGGCTCGAGGGTTTCGAACGCGGTCGTCACGACGAGCCTGGTGTCGCGCGGTTCGGCGATGCGGCAGGCAGCCATGAGCTTGCGGGTCATCAGCGTTCCCGCGGCGGGGGTTCCGGCAAGCGGGGTCGCGGGGTGCGGCACCAGCGGCCCGAACGAGAACATGTCGGGCTGCAGGGAAACGGCGGTGCGGATGTCGCCGACGAGGTCGCGGACCGTCTGGCCGGGCAGGCCCACGAGACCGCCGGTGATCAGCAGGTAGCCCATCTCGCGGGCGGCGCGCAGCTGGGTGAGCCGGTCTTCCAGCCGGCGGCCAGGTCGCATGCGCGTGTAGAGGTCGGGGTTCGATGTTTCGAAGCGCATCAGCAGTCCCCGGGCACCCGCCTCATAGCAGCGGCGAAGCCCGTCGACACCGATCTCGCCGGCGCTGATGAACAGCAGCAGCGGCCACCGGGCCTTGATGTCGGCGATGATCCCGCCCAGTTCGCCGATCGAACGGCCGGCGTCTTCGCCCGACTGGAGCACCAGTGTCTTGAAACCCCAGGTCTCGACCGCTTCGCGAACCGTGTCCAGCAGGGCGTCCCGGTCGAGCCTGTATCGCGGAAGCGCCGTATTGCCCGCTGAAAGGCCGCAATAGAGGCAGCTGCCGGAGCAGTGGCTCGAGAACTCGATGATCCCGTGGACGCAGCACGAGTTTCCCTGGCGCTTGTGGCGCAGGAAATTCGCGACACGGAACAGATACTCGATCTCGGCGGGCGTTTCCAGGGAAAGGAGCCGCTCGAGATCGACATCGGTGACGGGGCGTTCCTCGAGAGCGCGGTCGAACAGGCTCAGCAGGCTGCGATCGATCGATGTGCCGTCGAGGTGAAGCCGCGAAAGCTGGAGATCGCGCTCCTGGAGTTCGAAGAAGGTTTCCTTCCAGAACGCCAGCACGGAGTCGGCTTCGGCGGGGGGGATGCGCTGGATGACGAATCCGCCCTGGGCGTAGACGTAGTCACCGACGGTGAGGTCGCGCATTTCGCTGATCGCGCGGCGAGGCTCGCCAAAATACTCGACGGTGACGTTCCGTCCCTCGATGCGCACGACCTTTCCCGGTATTGAGTAGCACATTCGATGTCTGGGAGTCGCGACGGCGGCGAACTCATCCCTTTCTGACGCCCTGACGGAGGGCGAGATCGGTTCGGAAACTATACCCCCGCGCCCCCGGTCATGTCAATACAAAACCTGTCACACAAGGCGTTTTCCAAGGGCAAAACCTCCGCCTCTTCCGGATTCGCCGTTTCAGCCGGGGCAGGCAGGCAACACCCCATCCCGTGCTTTACAAATTCGCCCGATTCATGATTGAATGGTGAAAAGTTCACTTGTGAGAGGTTCTCCATGGCACTCGATTTCGTCGTCGATACATCCCGTTGTACCAAGTGCGGCGCCTGCGCTGCGGACTGCCCATCGCTCATCATCTCGCTCGAGTCCGGCATTCCGGCGATCAAGCCCGAGAAAGAGGTCAAGTGCATCAAATGCCAGCACTGCCTCGCCGTCTGCCCGACCGGCGCCATCTCCATTCTCGGGAAGAACCCTGCCGCATCGGCGCAGATCAAGGGCCGGTTCCCGGACGCCGACCGGATGGAAGCGCTCATCAAGGGCCGGCGTTCCGTGCGCCGGTATGCCGACGAGAACCTGCCGCCCGACCTGATCCAGCGGCTTCTCGACGTCGCCTCCCATGCGCCGACCGGCTGTAATTCGCACCAGGTCTTTTTCAGCGTGGTCGACGACCGGGCCGTCATGACGAAGATCCGCACCGAGCTGCTCGACACCATCGATGCCCGCGCAAAGGCCGATCAACTGGCGCCCGACCTCAAATTCTTCGGGGATCTCGTGCCGCTCTGGCGTGAGAAGAACGTCGACATGATTTTCCGCCGCGCCCCGCACATGCTGATCGCCTCGGCCCCCTCCTCCGTCGCGACCCCCGAGCAGGACTGCATCATCGCCCTGTCCCAGTTCGAACTGTTCGCCCAGTCGCTGGGGCTCGGCACGCTCTGGTGCGGTTTTGCCGTATGGGCGTTCAACGACATCGCCCCGAAGCTCAAGGCGCGGCTCGGCATCCCGGAGGATCACCGGATCGGGTATGTCATGCTGTTCGGAAAGCCCGCCGTGACCTACCATCGGGCCGTCCAGCACGTCCCGGCGGGCATCCACTATATAAAGTAATATATATCAGACCAGATATCACGGCGGGAAGGTGAAACGGTCCCGCTTCATCACGTAGAACTCGAGTCCGAGCGCCCCTTTCATCACCGGCAGCTCGACCGGCCGCCCTTCGGTCGCGGCCGCGAACGTCTCCATGTCGACCCTCATGCGGTACACTCGCCCGGGGGCGTCCCGTGAGGCGACGTCGAACTCGGTGACCGGGGTCGAATCGCGGCTTCGCGGACTTTTTCCATACGCGAGATGCTTCTTCAGCACCGTCCCGGCGAATGTCCGGGAAGACACGGGAATCGCGCCGTTCAGCATCAGAACGAGCGGATACACGAGGACGAGCCCCGCCACGGTCCCGACCGCAAAACCAAACACTCCGCCGGGCGTCGCGTCCGGAAATACGTTTCGGAGGCGCATTTCGAACAGGATGCCGGCGACGGCGGCAGGAAGGAAGAGGAACGCGGGAAACACGTCGAGAAGAGCGAAGCGAGCGCTGAAATGATTCGCCAGGAACAGGCCGATCGCGAAAATGAATATTGCTTGATATATTCTAATTTTCGGGGAGTTCATCGCGTGGTTCGTCCCGCCCTTCTCGAGAATGTGCCGGGTATCGGCGTCCGGCCGACCGTCAGATCACCTGCTGCGCCTTGAGAGACTCGATCTCGACCGGGCCCAGGCCGAGCATCTCGCCCAGGACCGACGCGGTGTGCTCGCCCAGCAGGGGGGCCGGGCCGCGAACTTCCGAAAGAGTATCCGAGAACTTGATCGGCACGCCGGGAATCTTCATCAGGCCGGCGACGGGGTGCGCGACCTCGACGAGCATCTTCCGGGCAAGCAGGTGCGGGTCTTCCATGACGCGGCTGATCGGGTTGATGGGGCCGCAGGGAATGCCACCCGGCTGGAGGAGCGCCATCCAGGCGTCGGTCGTCTTCTTTTTCATCGCGGCGTTGATCAGCTTCTGCAGGTCGGGCCAGTGCTTGACGCGGTCGCCGTTGGTCTTGAACCGGGCGTCCTCGATCAGTTCGCCGAGGCCGCCGAGACGGCAGAACTTCTTCCACAGCTCGTCGTTGCCGCAGGCGATGTTGATGGCGCCGTCGGAGGTCGTGACGGTCGCGAAGGGGCTGATCGACGGATGCGCGTTTCCGATCGGCACCGGATCCTTTCCGGTGGCGGCGAAACGGGCAATCGCGTTTTCGAGGATCGCGACCATGCAGTCGAGCATGCCGACGTCGACCATCTGGCCGCGACCGCTCCGCTCGCGGGCGTGGAGGGCGCCGAGGATGCCGATGGCGGTGAACATGCCGGCGAAGATGTCGGCGACCGAACTGCCGACCTTCGAGGGGGTCTCGGCGTTCGGGCCGGTGATGCTCATCAGGCCGCCCATCCCCTGGATGATCAGGTCGTAGGCCGGGCGATCGCTGTAGGGGCCGCTCTGGCCGAACCCTGAGGACGCGGCGTAGATGAGACGCGGATTGTGCTTCGCGAGCTCCTCGTATGCCAGGCCCAGCTTTTTCATGACGCCGGGTTTGAAGTTCTCGATGAGGATGTCGGCCTTGCGGACGAGGTCGATCAAGATCTCACGGCCGCGCTCGGACTTGAGGTTGAGCGTGACGCTCTTCTTGCCGCGGTTGATGCTCATGAAGTAGGCGCTCTCGCCGTTCACGAACGGGGTGAACGCGCGGGCGTCGTCTCCGCCTTCGGGCCGCTCGATCTTGATCACGGTCGCGCCCATGTCGGTGAGGATCATCGAGCAGTAGGGGCCGGCGAGGACGCGCGTCAGGTCGATCACGACGATGCCGTCGAGGGGGCCCTTCGCCGTCTTCTTCGAGGTACCCGTCGATGTGTCTTTCGGTGTGACTGTTGCATTCACGTTCTTGTTCATCGTTCCATTCTCGTTTCGGGTGTCTGATAAATTCGCGACGGCGCTCCGAAGAGCGCCGTCACTTTATATTATACGGTATTCTATCTGCCCGGCAGGGAACCCCGTTTACCGCCAGCGCTGATAGGGGACGCGGCGGGCCGGTTCGAAGGACGAACGGCCGGTTTTCATGATGCCGGTGTAGGAGACGACGTTGCGGTCTTCGATGTGGTCGAAGATCTGGGGCGACGAGGAGTTCGGCACGACGGTGCGGATCGGGTCGGGATCCAGCTCTGCCCAGACGAACTCATCGCTGGCCCGGGCCTGCGCCATCTTGACGCCGCTGGGGTGGATGATCATCGAGGAGCCGAAGAAGTAGGAGCCGCTCGCATCGACGCCGACGCTGTTGGTCGCGATCCAGTAGACGTGGTTGTCGTAGGCGCGGGCACGGTTCGTGAGCTCCCAGTGGTCGAAAGTGCGCATGAACGCGGAGGGGCGGCAGATGATCTCGGCACCCTGCAGGGTGGTCACGCGGGCCAGTTCCGGGAAATCGCCGTCGTAGCAGATCACGATGCCGATGTTGCCGATGGGGGTCTCGACGCAGAACGGCTTGCTGCCGGGGGTCGTCCAGCCGCCGCCCTCGAGGCGCTCGGTCGGGAACGGGTGGGTCTTGCGGTACACCCCGAGAATGCCCTCGGGGCCGATGAGGGCGGCACTGTTGTAAACCTGTCCTTCACGTTTCCCGCGCTCGTAGGTCGGGAAGACGATGTAGGTGTTGAACTCTTTCGCCCACGCCACGACTTTGTCGGTGAGCCGGCCGGGAATGGTGTCCACGACCTTCCAGAGGTCCTTGGCCCCACCGAGGGGCGTAAAGCCAGTGGTGACGCTTTCCTGGAAGACGACGAGATCAGCCTTGGAGGCTTTGTGGCATTCGGTGAGCAGAGCGTAGGCGCGATCCATGTTTTCTTCGACCGCCATGGGCTTGGCCGCAAACTGTATGGTCGCCGTGACAATGCGCTTCATCAATACAACTCCTGTTAATGCAAATAGAGCTGATTCATTTTTTCAGCGACACTCACAAAGGCCGGGCGTCATTGAAAAGTGCCACAATTGTACACCATTTTCGGGAAACCCGGAAGAACCTTCGATTCGAGCTGCCGATGGGCTTCCGCGAGCCCCGGCCAGGCAAGCGTCGCTTCCCGTGCCCGGTTCATCCGAAGGTGCCGCCGTTCCAGCCCCAGGAAGACGCCGGAATATCCGTGAAATTGAGAAAAATCCTGCTTCCGGAAACGCCGAGATGCTTGTTCACGATTCCCGAGAGCGTTTCGCTGATCGCCTTGTTCTTCTGCGTCGAAAAGCCGCCGATGCTGCGCAGGTCGATGAACGCCGCCGGTTCGTCGATTCCGGACATGCGCATGTCGGCTTTCTCGACCGAGATCATGACGTAGGTCTCGGGTTTCCCGAGCAGTCGGGAAACGGCCTGCGAAAGCTCTTCGGCAAGCGCGGCGGCCTTCGAGGGCGTTTCGGGGGCAGAGCTGGTCAAACGAAGAAACGGCATATATTCCTCCTCTGCACGTCAGGTGTCGCCCAAGTATCGCATATCCCGGCCCCGTTTGGGAGGTTGTCCTCGGGTGGCTGATGGAGTAAATTGACGTCGATTGATATCGCCCGACGAACGTCGCAGCAGGAGGACGGCATGCTTCCTTTTGAAACCACGATGGACAAGCTGATTCACAGCGGAACTCCCCTCACCCGCAGCCCGGAATGGCGTGCGCTCAAGGACCATCACCAGAACGTCCGCCACATGCACATGCGCGACCTGTTCTCACAGGACCCGGACAGATTCGCGAAGTACAGCGTCGAGTTCGAGGACATCCTCCTCGACTACTCGAAGAACCGCATCACCGACTCGACGCTGCCCCTTCTGATCGCCCTCGCGAAAGCATCGGGGGTGAAGGAGGCGGCCAAATCGATGTATCGCGGCGACCGCATCAACTGGACCGAGGGCCGCGCGGTTCTTCACATCGCGCTTCGCAACCGGTCGAACACGCCCATCTTCGTCGATGGCGAGGACGTGATGCCGGCCGTCAACGCCGTTCTCGAACAGATGCGCCTGTTCACCGAGCGGCTGCGCTCAGGCGAATGGCGCGGCTACACGGGAAAACCCATCAAGACCGTCGTCAACATCGGCATCGGCGGCTCCGACCTCGGCCCTGTGATGGTCTGCGAGGCGCTCAAGCCGTATGCGAAGGGCGGCCCGGCTGTACGGTTCGTATCGAACGTCGACGGGACCGACTTCTACGAGAAGACGCGCGATCTCGACCCGGCCGAGACGCTGTTCGTCGTGGCGTCGAAGACGTTCACCACGCAGGAAACGATGACGAACGCGCACACGGCGCGCCGGTGGCTGCTCGCCGCGCTTTCCGACGAGAAGGCCGTCCGGAACCATTTCGTGGCCCTCTCGACGAACCGCAAACTGGTGGAGCAGTTCGGCATCGACCCGGCCAACATGTTCGAGTTCTGGGACTGGGTCGGCGGGCGGTATTCATTCACCTCGGCCATCGGCCTGCCGATCGCCTGCTCCATCGGGTTCGACCGCTTCGTCGAGATTCTCGAGGGCGCCCATGCGATGGATCGGCACTTCATGGAGGCTCCGCCCGAGAAGAATATCCCGCTGATCCTGGCCCTGCTGGGCGTCTGGTATAACAACTTCTTCGACGCCGAGTCCCATGCGATCCTGCCCTACGACCAGTATCTGAGCCGCTTCGCCGCGTATTTCCAGCAAGGCGACATGGAGAGCAACGGCAAGCGCGTCGACCGCGAAGGCACTCCCATCGAGTACCAGACCGGCCCGATCATCTGGGGCGAGCCAGGCACGAACGGCCAGCACGCGTTCTACCAGCTGATCCACCAAGGAACGAAGCTGATTCCGTGCGACTTCATCGGCTGCGTCAACTCCCAGAACCCGATCGGCGACCATCATCTCAAGCTGATGGCCAACTTCTTCGCCCAGACCGAAGCCCTGATGAAGGGCAAGACCGAAGACGAAGTCCGGGCCGAGCTCAACGGCTCCGGCGTATCTGAAGCACAAGCCGAAATGCTGGTTCCGCACAAGGTATTCCCCGGAAACCGGCCCACCAACTCGATTCTCGTGAAGAAGCTGACGCCGCGCGTGCTCGGCAGCCTCGTCTCGATGTACGAGATGAAGATCTTCGCGCAGGGCATCATCTGGCGCATCGACAGCTTCGACCAGTGGGGCGTCGAGCTGGGGAAGGTGCTGGCGAAGACCATCCTGAACGAAGAAGAGGAGTTCATCTCCGGACAGGAGCCCGACCTGTTCCACCACGACTGTTCGACGCGGTCGCTCCTTCGCTACTTCGCCAAAAACCGCGAATGACGATCATTTGGCAAAGGGGCGGTTCGGGGTTATACTTATAGTGAAGGGCAGCGAAGGGAGTTACACATGCGAATCACGAACGGCACCCCGAATCTCCTCAGGGAATCGATAGCCAGGGCCGACTCCGCGGCCGGCACCATGAACGCCGACCCGGTGAAGGGCATGACCGATCTCATGCAGTCCGAAAACGGCGTCAAGATGGCCACCAAGCTGATCAAGGCCAAGGACGAGATGCTCGGCACGATCCTCGACATGAAAGCCTGACTGAAAGCGAGTCTTCAGGGCGGGAATCCGATGATTCCCGCCCTTATCTTTTGTCAGAGATGCGGCTGTTCGCCCGGACGACGCCGTAGACCGCCATCGAGCCGAGAATCAGGCCGGCACCGAGAACGGCGTTTCCGGACGGCCATTCCCCCGCCCCGAGGCCTGCCCAGAGAGGATTGAGGATCGCCTCGAGCATCGCGAACAGGATGCTTTCGACGGCCGTCACATACCGGATGCCCACGAGGAAAATCACGTAGGGCAGGGCCAGCTGGAACACGCCGAGAGCCGAGATGACCGCCCATTCCGTCATATCGGCAGGTATTTCACGCATCATGGATGTCGAGCTGAAGAGGATGACGAAGATGTTTCCTGCGGCGAGCGCGGGAATACCGTCCCAGCCGTCAGCCTTCCGGGCGGGATGCTCCGGGGCATCGGCGGCGTCGGTGGGCTCAGGAACGGCTTCACGCGAGAGCCTGCGGAGGAAAAGGGTGTTCAGCCCGCAGGCCATTCCCGAGACGATGGCGTAGACGATGCCGAGCCTGCCTTCGAGGCTGAGGCGGTCAAGGAAGAAAAAGGCCATGCCGGCCAGGCAGGCCGCCATCATCAACCACTCCCGGCGCGTGACGATTTCGCCGAGAACCAGCCGTGAAAACACCGCCACCCACAGCGGAGCCGTGTATTGCAGAACGATCGCGTTCGCCGCGGTCGTCATGCGTGTGGCCGAGATGAACAGCATCACCATCGCGGCATACGAAAGGGCCGAGCCGAGCATCACCCGTCTCGTGCCGGGCCTGATCGTAACGCCGCATCTCGCCCAGACGGCGAGGATCAGCGGAAGCGCGAACACACTGCGCCAGCCCGTGATCGCGAGGGGATCGAGCCCCGGAAGCCGTTTGACGGCGACGCCGGCGAAACTCCAGAGAGTCGCCGCGATGATGACGAGGAAGAGGCCGGCCGTATGCGCCGACATGAAACGGTTACGATGAAGATCGATCATACGATGCAGTGACTTTCGGATAGATGACATGGGGCGAACGCCGCGCCGCCATTCTGATATACTCCGATTCGACGTGAAATTCCATCATCGACATCTTTTCCCGTGAACGGCGCAAATATATTTTCTAAAATACGTCAACGATCCGTTTCCCCAGGTTCGAGCACTCCGCATGCCGGCATATCGCTTGCCGGCATGCTGCCGTTCATCATCCTCCTGGCTCTTCCCTTCGCGTCGATCAATGCCGGTGCGGCTTTTCTGGCGGAGCGGAACAGGGCGTGGGAGAACCGGAGCCTGGAAAACAGCGCTCGCCGCGAACTCGAGGCGCTGACGAACAGCGCCGCGTTCCAGCAGCATCTCGAACGTTCGGCCGATGCGCTTCTCTCGATGATCTCCCGCCCGGAGCTGACACGGCCCGGGCTTCCGGCGGAGGATCGCTCGGCATTTCTGGAGCGGGAAATCTCGAGGCGCATGGGGATCCCGACACCACCGTTCGATCTCTGGTTGTTCGAGGACGAGACGGCCGCCCCGGGAGACCGCCCTCCACGCGTGGTCATTGCATCGTCATCGTTCCAGACCGCCTCCAGGGGCGTCGCCACGGCGTTCACCTGTCTTGCCCATTACGCTCTGGAGTCCCGGATCTCCCCCCCGGCGGTCAGACGCGGCGAAAAACTGATCGCCACGTTGTTCGGGTCCGGCCAGAGCGCTTCCCACCTCGCCCTTTCCCAGCGGGGAATCACGACCCAGGTGATCCATGACCATGCCGATGTTCTCCTGATCTGGAACGGCATACGGCTTTCAGACGGCCGCCGACGCGGGTTTTTCCTCCTATTCCGCGACAAGGTTGCCGTCGAAAAGGCAGGTATGCAAGCGGCCCTTCTTTCGCATCATCGCCGGGGCGGCCGCCCCGCGGGCTTCGTCAAAACCCTCCGCAGCGGCGTTCCAGACCTTCTTGCCGCGCGGCTTGGCAGATCGGAAAGCTTCCGACGCTGGCGAAAAAGCCTCAGGCCGCATTCCCAGCTTCCGGACTGGCAAATGAACGGCACGCCCTGGAATGTGCGGCTGGAGGAAGGGAGACTGTTCACCCGTCACATGACCGAAGGCAGGCACATGGCCGTCCTGCTGTTACCGGGCGAATCTGTCCAGAGGCTCCCCCTGCCGGTTTTCCTCCTGAACATCCTCGTCTGCGGGGGTGGACTGCTGGTCCTCACGCGCGGGATCCTGCTCGGCGCCTGGCCGGTTCTCCCCTTCGGCATACGGTTTTCCGCCCTCTTTTCCGCTTCCGCCCTTCTTCCGATAAGCCTGCTGTTGATCGGAAGCCTGGCCTTCAACAGGGAATCGGCGAACTCCGAGCGAAACGCGCTGACGATGCGTATCAAAAGCGCACTCGAAGGAATCGATTCCGCGCGGGAACGGCTTTCCGGCTCATTTCACGCCTCGTTTCTCAAATTGCTCCAGCAGAATGACCTTCGAGCCCGGCTGACGAACAGCGGGATGGACGCGCCCGGGATCCTCGATTTCATCATCAGCCATTTTCGAGACGAGAAGGGTCGCCCCCAGCACATGTTCGTCGCCCTCATGGACAGCAATGGAAAGATGCGGGTATCGCCTGCCGAGGGGTACACGATCGAGGATATGGAAGGCATGGTGCGGTTCTGTTCGACCGGCCTCCTTCGTGCCCTGCGAAGCCAGCGGATCAAACAGGCCGGCCCGGCCTCCGTCGGATCGGAATCCTTTTCCGTCGAAGACAAGGCCTTCATCACGACCTATGAAAGCGCGACGGGAAACACCCTCATGGCCGAAACGGAACAGAAACGGTCCATTCCCTTCGACTGCCAGATCGGCCGCAGGAACGCGAACATGCTCTTCGACTTCGTTCCCGTGAAGGGCATCGACACGTATGCCATCATCGTCGGCTGGAACGCGGACGACCTGTCCCGCAGCATCATCCAGAACAGCATGCTCGAAGCGCAGCTTCGCATCCCGAACGCCGTCATGGCGGCCTTCAGCTACCGGCATGGGAGGGTCGTGAAGTTCACACCTCCGAGCAGGCACGAAACCCCCGAACTGATGCCCGGCCTCCTCGCCGTGGCGCGCAAATCGGCTCGCCGCAACGGGTCGGTCATCGAGACAGACCGGGAAACGGCCTGCGTCGCGCTGCCGTTGCGGGGCTTTTCCGGCATCATTCTGTCAGCCGCAGCCGATACGCGCGGCATTCGCGACGAAGAGTCGATGAACCAGCTTCTGGTCGGAATGCTCGCGACTCTCTGCGCCATGCTGGTTCTCCTTTCGGGCCGGATCACGGCCCGCCGCATGCTGGGGCCGATCCGGACACTCCGGGAAGCGCTCGAAAAGGTCGGGCACGGAGACCTGACGGTGGCCCTGACCGATGAACGCCCGGACGAGCTGGGCCGCCTGAGCGTCGCCTTCGGCAACATGGTCGCCGGCCTGCGCGAACGCCGGCAACTGGCGACGCTTGTTTCCGACCATGCGATCGCGACGTTGGAAAGCGCGGCAGACCCCGGCCTGGCTCTCTCGGCGACCTCTTTTCACGGGATCATTCTGATATCGGATATCCGGGGATTCACCCCTCTGTGTGAAACCCGTCAGCCGGGCGAGATCACGGATCTCCTGATGCGGCATTTTGCCGGGATGGCGCCGCTCATCATCGCCGAGGGCGGGCGGATCGACAAGTTCATCGGCGATGCGATCCAGGCGGTTTTCATCGAGGTCGAGGGGCGCGAGTCGGCCGTCATCCGGGCCATTCGGGCAGGCAAGGCCATGCAGGCGGCCATCGAGGCGATCAGCAGGGAACGCGTGGAAGCCGGACTCTTTCCATATCAGGCGGGCGTCGGCATCGCCGGAGGCCGTCTGTTGAGCGGTGCGATCGGACATCCGTCGACCCGCCTCGACTATGCCCTCCTCGGCCCTGCGATCGCCCGCGCCGCCGATCTCGACGCGCTCACCAAGCTCGTCCCCCGGAATCCGATCGCCGTCGATGCCGCGCTTGCCCCCCTTTTGGGGCCATTTGCCGCTTTCGCGCAGCCGATTCCCGGGAACGAGGATTCAGCACTTGCCATCATTATATCAGATGATATTCTTCGTCCCGCCGCCCAGCTCGATCTGGGGCAGGAAAAGAATCGCCCAGGCCAGGCCGATACATTTCGCACCGACACTCCTGACGGCACCACGGACTCCCCCGTCATCACGTCCGGACAAGCCCAGGCGGCAGGTGGGGACACGGCCATTGCAGCGTCCCTCTGGTATCGCCAGGATTCACGCCGGATGCGGCTGTTCGCGTTCATTCTCGGGCTCCTCTTCCTTGCCATGCCCTTTGCCTCCCTGATCATCGCGACGGACCCCCACCTGAACGGAACTCTCGACAGAATTCTCCGAGAGACGACCAATGCGCATGAAGCGATGATGACAAGGCTGGGCATCACCAATCCGGACATCCATCTTCTCGAAGACCGCATGGGAAAGAAATGCGAGGAACTCTGCGACACCTTCCAGTCCTCCGACCCCGAAACGGGGGGGCCGGCTCGCGAACGAGCCTGTGAGGAGTTTGTTTCGCACCTCGCGAGCCTAGGGTTCAAACCTTCGCTCGCGGCTGTTCTGTATCGTTTTCCGGGGAAAGGGCCGGCTTCATGGCCTCTCGCTTTCTGCGTCGGCGACGGTGCGGCCGTTCCCCGGCAGTTTCTTCGCGATCTTCTCGCGAAAGGAACCTGCGATTTTGAAGAGATCCCGGCCAATGGTCTCCCGAACGTAAATCCCGGAGTCCCCGCCGTCATCGGGAAACAGATCACGATGGGCCCGCTCGAGAGCAATTACATGAACCGGGCCATGCCATCAACCCGCAATGGAGAAAACATCTGGTTTTACTGGCGGCCCCTCCTGAAACCCCCGCAGATCACCCCGGCCGACTTCGCCACATCGGCATCGGTGCTTTCTCCTGGGAGGGGGGAAACCAGGAATATTCCTGGATTCCTTCTCCTTCACCTTCCTCGGCGGGCCCAGGAGGACTTCACCCTCACATCGCTGCTCAGCCTCCTGAGCGCCCCAAGCCTGGAACTTCGTATCACCGAACGATTTCTGGCCGGCAGCGCATCGGATTCCGAAACCGTTTTCTCGCCCGGTTATCCGGGAGAGCTCCCCGCATCATCCACGGGTCTCGTCGAGACCCCATACGCACGGTATGTCATATCCGCAAACGAAGCAGTCATTTCCGGGAGGCACCTGCATATCACCTTTGCTTCGCGCATCGGATCGCCGGCGGAGGAATCCCTGCGACACTTTCTGTTCATCGCCGCCCTGGTTCTCTGTTTCCTTTTCCTAGCCGGAATCTGGCACAGAACGGTTTTTCGACGGGGCGGGTTCGCAACATCCCTTTTCAGCCAGCTTCTGGTCGGGTTTCTCGCCGCAGCCCTTCTTCCATTTTCAGCCATTCTCGCGGGAACGGCCCGTTTCGCTGCCGAAGATATCCAGACCCGCGTCAGAAACGAAAGATTCGATCTTGTACAGAAACTCGACGATCTCGACCGGCTCCATATGCTTCAATTCCCGTTCGTCTGGGACCGCATCGAGCGGCTGTGTTTCCATCCGAACATGCTGAAAGCGATCCGGCGATATCTGCAGCCTCCTTCCCAGCAGCCCACTGTCGGCGAAATGCCACCTTCCGAACCGCTCACCAAAATGCTTCGCGCGATCAAGGCGGCGTCGAGGAAGGGAAGCCTTCCCTATTACGTAACGCAGATCATGCTTTCCTCGCCAAACGGCGTGAGATTCGAGCTCGAAAAACGGAAGGAGGAGGCCGACGGGTCGAGCATCGTCACGTTCTATCTCTCGAATCTGGCCAGCCTCCTTTTCACCACGATCGGCGACAGGCCCGCCGAAACGGGTGCCGAAGGTCCTCTCGGAGACGCCGTGAAACGTGAAATGGCCATCGAAACAGGCTTTTCCGTATTCCGATCCGTGTTCATTCCGGAGCTATCGTATAGGACATTATATTCATCCCTCGCCCACGTGATTCTTCCCGGAGGCAACGGGGTCATCGGATTCTCGAACATCCTCCTTCCCGACGCCGTTCACCCTCGCGGGTTCATATCACTCGTGTATGCAGCATCGCAGTTGGAAATGAATTCGCTGAACCGGATCACCCATACCCAAACCGGACGGTTCGCGTTGTTCGGAAGCCATCTCCAGCACTGTGCAAACATGATCAAGCCGGGGTATGGGGGAGCGCTTCCCCAGCTTGCCGGGCCTGCGCGGTGGACCCATGCAGGAAGTGTTCCGATGAGTTTCCGCATCGAGACCGGCGAGACCTCGCTCCTCGTGGAAACGAAGCCCGGCGTTTTCAACCCTCGCGTCTTTCTCGCCGCGGTCGCGGCGGAAGCGCCGCTGCAGGCCGCGGCCAGGAACGTCCAGACGGGCCTGTTCCTCTGGATGGCGCTGGGAATTCTCGCGACGCTGCTTCTGGCCTGGCGCTCCGCCGTCGATCTGATCACCCCCATACGCGGACTGGAGGCAGGGATGAGAGGCTTGTCGGCAGGCAGGTTCGAAACACGTATCGGGCTCTATAGAACCGACGAGATCGGTGATCTCCAGCGTGCATTCGACCGGATGGTCCGAAGCCTGCAGGAACGGGAGCTCATCAGAACCATGATGTCGAGCCAGGCCCGAAAATCAGCCGGAGGCGGCGGCGCCGTCGGCGAAAAGGGCGAGGATCTTCCCGGAGAGCGCATCGATGCCGTCATTGTCATGACGGGGGTTCCCGGATTCAAGGCCAGGGTGGAGACGATATCGCCGGAGCGGCTGTTCCAAGCACTCACGGCCCAGACATCCCGCCTGTGTGATCTGTTCATCGAGGCGGGGGGAGATGTGGACAAGGTCATCGGTGAGAAAATGCTGATCGTTTTCCGGGGAGGCTCGCAGCGGGAAAACGCAGCGCGCCTTCTCGACGCCCTTCGGCGCCTCGCCGGGGCCATGGAAACGAACCGGCTTCCCTTCCCGGTTTCGGTCGGCATCTCTGCCGGCCCGGTCATCAGCGGCTTCGTGGGATCCGGGTCGAAGCGCGATCATACCGTCATCGGAGACACGGTGAATACCGCCGCCCGCCTTCTGACCCATGCCGACAAGCTCGACGGCACGCCCCGCATCGTCTGTTCGGGTTCCTGCCGCGACTTGCTTCCGGCCGCGCAGTCATGCGAGCATCTGGGAAGTGTCTCGCTGAAGGGCAAAACGGAACCGCTCGCCGTCTTCCGCCTTCTGCCGTGACGAACAGGGAGGATCGCGCATGAGCAGGCCATTCCATATTTTCGTTGCGTCCGGCGGCGTCGGCTCGTGCGGGGAACAGGTCGTGAACACCGTTCTCGCGCAGTTTCCCGACGCCAGTGTCGAGGTGGTCACCGTCGGGAACATCCGGGAAACCGCCCAACTCGACCATGTCGCGGATCTCGCGGCGGAGTCCGCCGGCATCATCGTCTTCACCCTCGTCGATGCCCGCCTCGGAGCATACATGCGAAAGATCGCCGACAAACGCGGCATCACGGCTCTCGACATTACCGGGCCGCTTCTCGAAACCCTGGCGAAAAAGCTCGACATGTCGCCTCTCGGCCAGCCGGGGCTGTACAGGCAACTTCACAGGGAATATTTCGACCGGGTGGCCGCGATCGAGTTCACCATGTCTCATGACGACGGCCGCAACCCGGACACATGGCACGAGGCGGACCTGCTGCTTCTCGGGGTTTCGCGCACCGGAAAGACCCCGCTCAGCATCTACCTTTCCGTCCTCGGCTGGAAGGTCGCCAATTTTCCCATCGTTCCCGGCCTGGAGATTCCGGAACTTCTCTTCCGCCAGGAGGCCTCGCGGGTCATCGGCCTGACGCTGTCGCCCGACCGGCTTCTCTCGTTCAGGAGGCACCGGAGCGGCATGCTCGGAATGCGTGAGAGAACCGATTACATCGATCCCGCCAGGGTTGCCGAGGAACTCGAGTTCGCCGGAAGGATCTTCGCGAAAGGCGGCTTCGAGGTGATGGACGTGACCGACAAAACCGTCGAGGCGAGCGCGAACGAGATCATCAAGCGGCTCGGCACGGTCTCCGACCCAGGGCGGACGCCGCCCGTTTGACAGGGGGGGAACCGTTCGGGTACGCTTGAACCGGAACGCATTTTCAGACGTGAGGGACAGCCATGGACCGCATTTCACAGAACCACACCTACCAGCCGCCCTGGATGCTTCGCCGCGAAGCCGCGCCGGCGGCCGCCGAACGTCCGAACGCCGCGCACCCGGCTCAGGCACAGCCTGCGGAACCGAAATCCGCTCCGGCGCAACAGCGCCGAAACATGCCTCTCCCCCGCCTGGGACAGAAGATCGACGTCCGGGCCTGACGGCGCCGGGCGGGTTTTGCGCCGGTCAGAGTTCGAGTTCGTCGAGGGAGCGGTAAACAGGCACGCCGCCGGCCGCAAGCCGGGCGTGCGAGTTGTGGCCGGCGGCAACCAGGACGCAATCAATGCCGAGTTGGCGCGCCGTATCGAGATCGTGCAGGGTGTCGCCTATCATCAGGGTGCGGGCCGGCTCGACGCCGCACTCTTTCACGAGACGCTTCCCCAGCTCGATCTTGCTGTTTGCATACTGGTCGGAGAGGCCGCGAACCGCCGCGAAGTAGCCGGCAAGGTTGAAATGCTCGATGATGCGCTTCAGATCGTGTTCGAACAGGGCCGAGAGAATATACTGTTTTTTCCCCTCCGACCGGAGCCGGTTGAGCAGCTCCTTTGCCCCCCCGTGGAGCCTGCAGTCGAACATGGCGGTTTCATACGCTTTGATATATTCCATGCCGATCTTCTCGAAGGGCTCGTTCGAAAAGTCGAACCCGGCGCTCCGGTAGAAGTTGATCACGGGGAATTCGAATATCTCGAGATATTTTTCAGCGGACAATGGTGGCAGACCACGGGACACGAGACTGCGGTTGAGAATATCGACGCAAACCCTCATGTCGTCGATCAGGGTGCCGTTCCAGTCCCAGATGAAGGCGTCGTAACGTTGACTCAGCGGCTTCATGCGCGCCTCCTTGTGAGAAATCCTACCCTCCCATGATGCCCCACTCCGGCCCGAAATTCAATCCCGCCCGAACATCCGAACCTGAATCACAGAGAACACAATGCACACAGAGGTTTCACAGAGATTCTTTCTGTTTTTTCTGTGGGTGCTCTGTGTCCGTCGTGAGCTCCGTGATTCAGCAGTTGTGAAACCTGATGTACTTGCCCTGATGCCGTGAGGAATGTTGCATGGTGGGCGGGGTTCTGGTAGAGTAGACGGCGTACCGGCCGCTGGCCGTCATTTTATACTGGAACCGGAGTCGGCATGTATCTCGGGCGCGTTCTCGGGCGCGTGGTCTGCACACAGAAAGACCACATGATGGAGGGGTTGAAGCTTCTCATCGTCACGGCCATCGACGGGAACGGCACCCCGAAGGGCAAACCGTTCGTCGCGACCGACTCGATCGGGGCCGGCGCCGGCGAAACCGTGTTCCTGTGCGGCGGCGGTGAAGCCGCCCTCCCCTTCCCCGGCAAACAGCGCCCCCCGTCGGATGCCACCATCATCGGCATCGTGGACTCGATCGAGCGCTGACCATGCAGATCGGAAGAGTCGTCAAAAAGGTCGTATCGACCGTCAAGAACCGCGTCTTCGACGCGCGTCCGCTGCTGCTCGTCCAACCCGTCGACATGGCGCTGAAGCCGCAGGGCTCCGAGGTGCTGTGCATAGATTTTATAGGTTCAGATATTGATGAGCTCGTGATGATCATGAAGGAAGGCAGTTCCGTCCAGCAGATGCTGGGCATCAAGGAAGCCGCCGCCGATGCCGCGATCGTGGGCATCGTCGACACGATGCATCTTCATGACCAGTGCATCTTCGACAAATCGACCGAAGCCACCCGCTGACCAGGAGAGTGAACATGGAACAGATCGTAGAACAGATCGCCCGCGAAGTGATGATGAAACTCAAATCCCAGTCCTCGAACCGCGGCGGCTCATACACCCCGCCCCAGACGGCGGGTTCGCAGTCCCGCCCCACGGCAGCAGGCTGCGTCGCGGTCCTCGTGACGGCGAACTTCAAGGTTGTCGACCAGGTGATGCAGCAGATCGGCGCCGTCGTTCCGCAGGGCGGCCGGCTGCTCGTTTCCGACTACATGGTCGAGAACGTGGGCGTCAAAAGCCTCGGCGGCTCCCTCCAGGTCCACACCTCTCGCACCATGAACGCCTGCGACGCCATCCGCGGGATCGGCGAGCTGGTCATCCCATCGCTCTCCCTGAACACCCTTTCCAAGGCGGCGAACCTGATCGCCGACAGCTACGCAACGCAGATCATCTCCTACGCCCTGTGTGAAGGCATCCCCGTCACGGTAACGGACGAATCCCTGCTCGACGCATCGCGCTACTTCCCGTCCGGCATCGCCCGCAAGATAGACAGCTTCCGGCGCGATCTCGAAGGCATGGGCGTCCGCTTCAACCGCGGCACCATCGTCGTGAAACCCGAGCACAAGTGCACCACCTGCACGGGAACCGGCAGCTGCGGCTCCTGCTCGACCAGCACCACGTCGTCGACGCCCGCCTTCTCGCCCCTGCCCGTGAAAGCCGACGCCGCCCAGGCCGCCGGAACCTGTCTGCGCGACAACTGCCCCCGCACCTACGGAAGCTGCGCCGCCAACTGTCCCGCTTCGGTGAAGCAGGTCATCGCCGCCGGCGCCGACCGCATCGAGAAGGGCCACGACGCTCTCATCCCCCCCGCGGAACTGGCGCGCTACATCGATCACACTCTGCTCAAGCCCACCGCGACGGCCGCCGAGATCACGAAACTGTGTGAAGAGGCACGCCAGGCGCGGTTCGCCTCGGTCTGCGTCAATCCCGCCTACGTCGGTCTGGCCGCCAAACTTCTGGCCGGCAGCGGCGTCATGGTCTGCACCGTCGTCGGCTTCCCGCTCGGAGCCACCTCCTCATTCACCAAGGCGATGGAAACCCGCGACGCGATCGCGAACGGCGCCGACGAGATCGACATGGTCATCAACGTCGGGGCGCTCAAGTCGAAGGATTACGAACTGGTCAAGAACGACATCGCCCGCGTCGTCGAGGCAGCCAGCGGCCACACCGTCAAGGTCATCCTCGAAACCTCGCTGCTGACCGATGAGGAGAAGGTGAAGGGCTGCGAGCTGTCGAAGGCTGCCGGCGCCGACTTCGTGAAAACCTCGACCGGCTTCAGCTCGGGCGGCGCCACGGCTGCCGACATCGCCCTCATGCGCAAGACCGTCGGCCCGTCCATGGGCGTGAAGGCCAGCGGCGGCATCCGCGACACCCAGACCGCCCAGCAGATGGTCGCCGCCGGCGCCACCCGCATCGGCGCCAGTGCCTCGGTCGCCATCATCCGCGGCGACGCTCCCGCCGCCGGCGGCGCCAAGGGCTACTGATCCCTCCATCCAGCTTTCGAACAAGAACCGGGTTCCGTTCTGGAACCCGGTTCTTGTTTTCTTCCTTCCCGTTGAAACAGATCTCATTCCGGTGGTCAGAATATATATTCTATGCTATAGTTCAACCGACGGAGCCAGCCCCCCCCCCCTTGCGGGTGCTTCGAGAATGCCTTGGCCGGTTCCTTCATGCATGTCTTCTCGCCAGGAGAATTGAAAACCTGGGCAGGGCCACGATTCGACTGCGTTCTCTGAGCGAACTGGCATCGCCCGGATGACCAGGTTCAGATTCCCTGCGGGCAAAATCGAGGCAGGCCGAGAATCTTGGTGGCGGCGGCGCAGGTTACGCCGTAGAAGGCGACCTTCTTCCCCGACGTCAGGAGGTTTTCGGCCGTATCGTTCACGAACGTCGTTCCCGTCGCGAATACCATGTCGCACCAGCGCAAAAGCTCGGGCTCGCTGGCTACGGGCTCGATCGTAACCCCGCAGACGGTCTTCCCAAGGTTGTTCGCATCCAGATCGGTCGCGCGGACAGTGAACGTCTGAGCGAGTGCCTCCAAAAGCCTCGGCTGGAGGCCCACCATGAAGATATTGAAGTCTTTGGGGTTTTTCTTCCCTGATTTCGGAAAGTGCTCGGCCATCATGTAGGACACGACCTGTTTCCCGCATTGAACTGGTCCGGAATCCTTGCAATGACCTGTTTTCTCGATCTGGCCCAGTTCATGAAGCAGGGCATTGAGCGAAGCGACGAAAACCGCTCTTCGGAAGTTGTTCCCAAAATCCATCTTCGCAATCTCCGACAGGGTCGCTTCAAAATTCCCGTACATATCGGTGAACGCCACGCCGGACCCATTCCGGAATGTCGCCTGCATCAACCGCTCCCTCCCCTCGAGGATGGGATAGTCATCGTGTTCCGGATTCCCGATGGCCTCATCCGGCGTCAGAACCTTGGTTTTCACGGTAATGGAGCAGTCTTCCCATGCGTTCTCCCTCACGATCCTGGAGAAATGTTCCAATAGTTGCCGTTGCATCATTCAAACCTCCTCAAAATAGGTAACAGGAAAGACATGATGACTTTCCCATGTCAGGGCAAGCCGTGCAGCCCCCTGACTGGAACAATGACATGGACCGGTTCATCGGCCTGGATGGTTTGGGGATAGCCGGTGCACCTCATGTCAGGTTTCAGATGAAAACCATGTCTGACGACCGAAGTCAACTCGACCCCGCCGGCCTCGACGACATAAAGTGTCATTCCCTTGCAGGCTCGTTCCGCCCTTTTCACGATTCCGGGAAAAACATTCATGCATGGGAAGGAAGGGGGGAATCTGCTCAGCAATACCGCGTGACTATCTACCGCCAGCCTTCGGAAAGATTGTTCCTCATTCGGAACCTGCATTCGAAGACCATGGCAACAGACCTCCGCCAGGCCGTTCTCCCTCACCGAGAATTTTTCACAGCCAAGAACCGTGTATCTGGGGAAGAACCGCTCGGGGTGCGGATCCTCTCGATCGGATCGGCCAGGTGACCATACCGCCGGGAAGGTCTCCCAAAAATCTCCGATTTTGACCAATCGACCATGGTTCATGAGAGCGAGCCGCTCGCTCATGAATTGTGCCTCTTCGAGAACGTGAGTGACCAGAATGGCGGTGAGATTCAACTTTCTGATGATCCGGCGGAACTCCGCCAAGAGCGGGATTCTCGAGTCGATATCGATACCCGAGAAAGGTTCGTCGAGGAAGAGGATTCGCGGATCCCTGGCAAGCGCCCTTGCCAAAGCAGCCTTCTTCGCTTCCCCCCCGGAGAGGGCGCAGGGGTAACGCTGGGCGAGGGGGGAAATGTCCAGCAGCTCGAGGATTTCGAAGACCTTCCTGGAAATCTGCGATTGGGGAAAGCCCCCCGCTTCCAGTCCGAATGCCACATTCGAGAAGACGGTCTTGTGCGGAAAAAGGGCGTTGCTCTGGAAAACGTATCCGATTTTTCTCTTGGCGGGCTCCAGATCGCTCGAGGGAACGCCCTGAAATGTGATCGAACCGGAAAACTCCTCGAAACCCGCCATCACGTTCAACAGGGTGCTCTTGCCGGATCCGTTGGGGCCAAGCAAGACAAGCATCTCCCCTTCATTGATCTGCACATTGATCTTCTCGAGGATAAAGTTCGAAACGTTTGCCAGTTCGATCACGCAGCTCATACCCGGTGTTTCCTCTTCCACTTGCCGACGACCTTTCGTTCCAGATACTGGAAGAAACGTTCGAACGACAGCGAAATGAGCGACAACACAAAAAGGGCCGCCAGGATGATATCGACCCGGATGAGACTCTCCCCTTTCATCAGCAGGGCGCCCAGGCCGGTGGGAATCGCGATCATCTCGGCGGCGACGATGGTCCGGAAGGCCATGCCGGCCTCGAGTTTCAACCCGGTGAAGATCGAAGGCAGGGCGAGGGGAATCCTGATATCCCAGAGAACCTTCGCTTCCGAAGCTCCCAGACCCTTCGCAGCATTCACGTAAACAGGATCGACCTCCCGGATCCCTGAGCAGGTCGTATAGGCAAGCGGAAAAAAGGAGCACAGGAAGACCAGCAGGATCGGGATAATTTCTCCGATTCCGAAAACGATCATGAGAATGGGTAACCACCCAAGCGCTGGTACCGGATAGAGAAGGGCGATAATTGGGGAAAAGGCCGAAAACAGGACGGGGGAAATCCCGAGCGCGATTCCGACGACAATTCCCGTCATCGAACCGGCGACCATGCCGATGACCGCCCGCCAAAGGCTGCTGAGGGCGCTCTCCCACAGGTCTCCCCGCTCCAGAAGCGTGACCATGGTCGTCACAACCTTGGAAAAGGGCGGAATAAACCCTCCTCCGGGGATCAGGGAGAATCGGGAAGCAGCTTCCCAGAGGCAGCAAAACATGATGATGGGAATCAGACCCGGAAGAATGGCCTGGAGTTTGCCGAACCTTTTCCGGGAGTGGTGACTTGCTCGATCGGATTTCGGGGAAGGCATCTTAGCGGTCCGATTCGTTTGACGATGGCGGCAAAAACCTTTCATCCACGATTTCGTCTGCGGTAAAAGAGGAAATGTATCCGAGAAAGACCATGTAATCTATCACTTCCTGGATGGATTTCAGATTCAAGCGAATCGTGTTGACCATGCCTGTGGTGATCGAATCTTTGAAAGCCTTTTCATCGGACCGAGTTGCTTTGAAGGTCTCGGAGAGCTCCCGGGGAAAGAGTTCATCCTCTCTTTCAGAGAAGGCCCGGGCGAGAATGAACGCGGCTTCGTCCGGGTGGGTATTGAGGAAGGCGATCGACCGGGCGATAACATTCACGAATGTCCGCACGGCATCGGGATTTTCTCGAAGAAATTTTTCGGTCACGATGACGACGCTTCCCTGAAGGCCTGGCCAGACCTTCTCCAGATCCTCCATGTTCAGCATGACCACGAAGCCCGCATCTCTTGCCTTGGAAATATAGTGCTCAGGGCAGAGGATGGCATCGACAAGCCCCGCTTCCAGGGCAAGGAAGGCTTTCGGCGGCGGCATACGCCTGGCCCTGGCCATGATATCTCTGAATGGAAGATCCCTCTTCTGGAAGACCTTGTGGAAAACCACATCGGTTGCACTTCCCTCGTTCACGCACGCCAGGACCGTTCCTTTTTTCGTCAGATCATCGAGACTCCGGATTTTCTTGGGGTTGACCGCCATGCCGTAGCCGTATTCATGAAGACCGGCAACGATCTTCAGCGGAACATTCCCATTCTTGTGAGAGTTGATCGCCGGGGATAGGCACATCAGGGCTATATCGATGTCGCCCCTGGCCAACGCCGCGGAAAGGGCCGTTCCGGTCACATAACAGTCGATTTTCCGAACCTGCAGGCCGGCTTCGCCAAACCAGCGCTTTTCCACCGCAACAAAGGCCGCGGCAGCGTGACTGGTGAATTCGACCGCGACGGTCACCGGGGGGCTCTGAACGACAGATTTTTCAGGCCGCTCGCCAAAAGCACCGGGTGGTTCGGCGCGCAGGATGCGTAAATCCCCTTGGGTAGCGAAAAGGATCAACAAAACGAGATGGGCGGCGAAAAGCCAGGGTTTCCGGCCGGAACAGCCTTGCCAGCCATGTTCACACGCGGTCAGCCCCCGGGGGTTCCACATTTTTGCGGTCCAACCACCTTTCTCATATCATCTGCGACCAAATCATACCATACAGGAAAGCGGTTGCTCAAAGCGCACGTTTCCTTCCCCGGCCATAACAGGACAAGAACGATCGCATCGCTGACCAGCTCACCTGGCAGCTTGATGACTCCCGACAGACAGCAGGGGTTCTTGAGCTCGGCCAGCCGGTCCAGGCAGTTGCGACAGGTTCATAATGTCAAGAAAATGCCAGCAATGACTCATCCGGTGAAGGGGGCAAAGGGAGCTCCCCCTGGAAGCATCGCTGCTGTCAGGGGGAGCTGTATATCGGCCTTCGATTCGGTCTATCGCGCGTACGGCACCGATGTGTTACGAGGCAGGAACGCCTCTGCAACTCACTGTCTCATCACATGCAGCCTGCGAGGCTTGTCGCCCAGAACATCGATACGAGGGCATACAGAATGATGCGCCTAAGCATGGTGGTAGGCCTCCTTCACGATCAGTCCGACGGTCACGACAGATAGTATCCAGAAAAGGATCATGGCTGTTCTCCGGCTTTTTCCGCTGGGTGCATGTCCGCGCATCTGGCGGCGCTCACCTTATCGGCAGGTGTCGAAGAATCGCGAAGAGGGGAAGCGTTTCCGCTCGCGGTGAGGCATCGAACCACGAACAAGCCTGTTCATGAGGTTCCGGTCGCCCTTCGATACCTCAGGATGACCGGTACCGATAGTATCCACGGCTTATCAAGGCAAACGGGCGCCATGCCTTTTGCAGGCATCCTCATTCTCCGGGAACGGGCTGTTCGACCGGGGCGGTGGCAACGGCCGCATCCGGACCGCCCATGACCGCCGCCGCGCCAGGATGCCCGGCGGCGGAAGCAACCGCGGGAACCGTCACGTCCTGCGCCGCACCGGTCGCAAGCGGCGGGGTGTCGCCCGCACTCGTCGTCAATTCCGTTGCCGATGCGGCATCGGCAGGAGCCGAGGCGATGTTGCCCGTATGAGACGCGAGGTCTTCGGTTTCCGAGGCGAGCCGCTTTGTTCCTGAGGCGAGATCGTCGGAACCGGAAGCCGTCGCATCCCCCTCCGCATTCGGGACGTCCGGGCGGGGCGGGGCCGGCGGCTGCGGCATCTGCCAGAAGATCGGGGGGGCGTTCCACATCCGGCCGGCCTCGACGGGCTTTTCGGGAGTTCCATACTTTGGAATATAATATTGTTTTCCCGGCGAGAGTTTCCTGATCGTACGATCGTCCATCTTGATCCAGCCCGTTCCACGCCGGAGCGCGAGCGTCACGTCCCCGGCCGGGGTGGTCTCGAGGAGCAGCTCGCCATCGGGCATCTCGACGATGCCCCGCCGGATATCGACCGACAGCCCGGCGCCATCCGATGCGACGAGCCTCATACGGCCGAGATCGAGTCGCAGCGTGTTTCTGCCGAGGGCAAGAACCGAGCCGGGGTAGAGCTCCATCCTGTCGCCCGAACCATGGCGGACGAACTCGGTCATGGAGGCCGGCTCGGTATGGAGGAACGGCCTGGTCCGGACCAGGTCGCCGGCGGCCAGGGTGGGCATGCCGTCAGGAATTCGGACCGTCCTGTTCCCGCGCCTGAAAAACACGGTTTCGGTAGCGACGCCGGATATCTGCCGCCAGACAGGGCCGGCATCTTCCGCCTCGAGTATCCCGGAAAGAGGAGAAACAAGAACGAGCAGGGCAAGCCCTGTTCCGATGCGTTTCACGAAGGAAGAAGGGCAGAGCATCGCTCAGCGGTTGTCCTGCGAACCGGCCGGCGGTGAATCGGGGGTGTCCGGTCGGAGCTGGGCGGTTTCGTCCGGGGTCACAGCCTCTTTTTTGGCTGTTTCCGCGATCTCATGCGCTTTGAGGCTCGACGAGAGAGCGAGCACCTCATCGCGGATCGTCAGGACTTCGAAATACAGGACGGTGATCATGAGAACGGTTCCAAGGAAGGTGAACAACTCGTTCTCGCTTTTCGTATAGACGAACACGCACGAGAAAATCACCGTCGCGAAAAGAACGGTGATGAGCTTTCTCAGGCGCTGCTGCCGCATTGTCTGCTTGGAGAAGAACGCGTCACGCCATCGCCGCGCCTCGCTGAGGCTGCCCTCGATCAGCCAGAGGTGATCGCGAATCATCAGCACCTCGACGTAGACGACCGTGATCATCAGGATCATGCCGACGTTCGTCAGCAGTTCGCGGTGCTTGCTGCTCAGCAGAAGAACCGTGATGAAGACGAGAAAGGAAAACGCCAGGGTGACGATCTTCTGCAAAAAGCGCGGCAGGTTCTGCATGATCAGCCTCCTCGGTTCATCGGTTCAGCTTTCGAACGCCTTTCTCACAAGTTCGGGGCGATTCCTGAACACGGTGAGAATTTCGGCATCGAGCGCGAACGGTTCGGAAGAGTCGGTCGGAGAGTCGACGCGCTCGGGGACGATCCGGTATCCGCTCCGGAAGGCGTCGAGCAGTCTCATTGCCTGATCGAGAGAGGATTTCGACATCCGGTAATGGATAAACCGGTCGATGATCTTCTCGAACTCGGCCGGCTTCAGCCTGAGACGATCGAGCTCGCCGCGAAGCTTTGCGGCATCACCGGTGTGACGGTGATCAATATAGGCTTCGAGGCAGGCCTCGACGCGAATGGTGCTGATGGCCCTCGGTCGCGGGCTGAAAAGCATCATGCCGGTAAAAAAGCCCGCGACGGCGAGAGCGATCGCGAGAACCCAGTTCCAAAGGGGCTTTCCAGCTATCTGCAGCATATGAGCCATGGTAACATCGCCGTATGCACGTGTCAATGCATGGTTGACAAGGGCATCACCCGGTGTTAGATTTCGTAATTAGTACGATGTATCCTGTATTCTCCCCCGGATAGAACATTCCCAGCTGAATTCACAGCCTGACTCCGGAGAACCGTTCGCCAGATGATGATGATGGACGCGACGAAGAGCAGCGGGCCTCGCAAGCGCATACTGATCGTTGACGACGAGGAGCAGATCCTTCTTCTGCTGAAGACGATCCTCAACGTTTACGGGTATGAGAGCATCGAAGTGGTCTCGCCGAAAGAGACGTTCGCGAAAGTGAAGGCGGAACAGCCCGACCTGGTCATCCTCGACATCGCCATGCCCGAGATGGACGGCTACCAGGTCTGCAAGCTGATCAAGAGCGACCCCGCCTCGAAGAACATCCCGGTCGTCATGATCACGGCCCTCGCCCTCGAGCAGGACCGCAAATGCGCCCTGGAAGCGGGCGCCGATGGTTTCATCCTCAAGCCGTTCGATCCGCGCGACGTCATCGCGGAAATCGAAAAACTCTGCGGGGGTCGGCAGTCGAGCTGACCCGGCCCGGATTTTCACCCGGCCCCGCCTCTGTTTTCAACCTTTCCTCATGTCACGGGAGCCGGTTTCGCGCGGCGTGTTTGCAGCGGGAACCGGCCATTCTTCATCATGATCTCTTGAATTGAACCCAGGCCTGTGCTAAACTTTTCCGCCAAGCAGGGGATTTTCCCCCTGCAGGTCAGAAATCATAGGAGGGCACCTGGGATGAACAAATACGTTTACGTTTTCGGTGGCGGGAAGGCCGATGGCCGCGAGAACATGAAGGATCTCCTCGGCGGCAAGGGCGCAAATCTTGCCGAGATGTGCCACATCGGGCTGCCGGTTCCGGCCGGCTTTACCGTGACCACCGAATGCTGTACCGAGTATTTCCAGCTCGGCAGCAAGTATCCCAAGGATCTCGACGCGCAGGTCAAGACCGGCCTGAAGGCGATCGAAGAGACGATGGGAATGAAGTTCGGCGACACCACCAACCCGCTCCTGCTCTCCTGCCGCTCCGGCGCCCGCCAGTCGATGCCCGGCATGATGGAAACCGTTCTCAACGTCGGCCTGACGACCAAGACGATCCCCGCGCTGATCAAGAAGACCAACAATCCGCGCTTCGTCTGGGACGCCTACCGGCGCCTGATCATGATGTATTCCGACGTCGTCATGGAGAAGGCTGAAGGCATCGAGCCCGCCGAAGGCAAGGGCATCCGCAAGCAGCTCGACGACATGCTCCACGAAGTCAAGGCCAAGAAGGGCTACAAGTCCGACACCGACCTGACCGCCGAAGAGCTCGAAAAGCTGGCTGGCGATTTCCGCGCCCGCGTCAAGAAGGTCCTGGGCAAAGATTTCCCGGATGACCACATGGAACAGATGTGGGGCGGCATCGGCGCCGTGTTCAAGAGCTGGAACGGCAAGCGCGCCATCTCCTATCGCCGCATCGAAGGCATCCCGGACGAGTGGGGCACGGCTGTCACCGTCCAGGCCATGGTGTTCGGCAACATGGGTGACACATCGGCCACCGGCGTCGCGTTCACCCGCAACCCGGCCAACGGCGAGAACAAGTTCTACGGCGAGTGGCTGATCAACGCCCAGGGCGAGGACGTCGTCGCCGGCATCCGCACCCCCAGCCCGCTGAACAACGACACCAAGAACGACCAGAACAAGCACCTGGCCAGCCTCGAAGAGGCAATGGCCAGCCTCTACAAGCAGCTCGTCGACATCCGCAACAAGCTCGAGTCGCATTACAAAGACATGCAGGACATCGAGTTCACGATCCAGGAAGGCAAGCTGTACATGCTCCAGTGCCGCAGCGGCAAGCGCACCGGCACCGCCGCCCTCAACATGGCGATGGACATGCTCGAAGAGAAGATGATCACCGAGGAAATGGCCGTCCTGCGCGTGAAGCCGGCCCAGCTCGATGAGCTGCTGCACCCGATCATCGACCCGTCCGCCGAAAAGAAGAGCGAGCCGGTCGCCAAGGGCCTCCCCGCCGGTCCTGGCGGCGCCACGGGCCACATCGTGTTCACCGCGGCCGACGCCGTCGCGTGGGCCAAGAAGGGCAAGAAGACCATCCTCGTCCGCGAAGAGACGAATCCCGAGGACGTCGAAGGCATGCGCGCGGCCCAGGGCATCCTGACCGCCCGCGGCGGCATGACCTCCCACGCCGCTCTCGTCGCCCGCGGCTGGGGCAAGTGCTGCATCGTCGGCGCCGGCATGCTCCACCCCGAGGTCGCGAACAAGACCCTCAAGATCGCCGGTTCCAAGAAGACCTTCAAGGAAGGCGACCTGATCACCCTGAATGGCACCCGCGGCATCGTGTACGAGGGCGAACTGAAGATGATGGATGCCAGCGAGAATCCACGCTTCCAGAAGTTCATGAAGATGGTCGACAAGTATCGCAAGATGCAGGTCTGGACGAATGCCGACACGCCGGCCGACGCGAAGATCGCCCGCCAGTTCGGCGCCGAAGGCATCGGCCTGTTCCGCACCGAGCACATGTTCTACGGCGAAGGCTCGGACAAGCCCCTGTTCCTGCTCCGCAAGATGATCCTCTCGAACACCGTCGAAGAGCGCAAGGCTGCCCTCGACGAGATGTATCCGTTCGTGAAGAAGGACATCAAGGCGACCATGGCCGAGATGGAAGGCTACCCCGTGACCTTCCGCCTGCTCGATCCGCCGCTGCACGAGTTCGTTCCGCAGTCGGAAGAGAAGATCGCCGAGCTCGCCAAGAGCCTCAAGATCAAGCCTGAAGACATCAAGAAGCGCGGCGAAGCTCTCCACGAGAGCAACCCAATGATGGGTCACCGCGGCGTGCGCCTGGGCGTCACCTATCCCGAGATCTCCGAGATGCAGGTCCGCGCGATCCTGGAAGCCGCGGCCGAGCTGCTGAAGGATGGCAAGCAGGTTCACCCCGAGATCATGGTTCCGGTCACCTGCGATGTGCGCGAGCTCGACTACACCAAGAAGATCGTCGACCGCGTGTATGAGGAAGTGCTGAAGAGCAGCGGCCTGAAGAAGATCGACTACCACTACGGCACGATGATCGAGATCCCGCGCGCCGCGCTGATGGGCGATCGCATGGCCAAGACCTGCGAGTTCTTCTCGTTCGGCACCAACGACCTGACCCAGATGGGCTTCGGCTTCAGCCGCGACGACATCGGCGGCTTCATGCACGACTACCTCGAGAAGCGGCTTCTCGACGCCGATCCCTTCCAGACCGTCGATCAGGAAGGCATCGGCCAGCTGATCCAGATCTGCGTCGAGCGCGGCCGCAAGACCCGCTCCACGCTGAAGGTCGGCATCTGCGGCGAGCAGGGCGGCGACCCCGCTTCCGTCGAGTTCCTGTTCAAGCAGGGTCTCGACTACGTCAGCTGCTCCCCGTTCCGTGTGCCGATCGCCCGTCTCGCCGCTGCCCACGCCTCGCTGAAGTATCGCGAGCTGCGCGAGAAGGTGCTCAAGGACCAGAACCACACCCCGCTCAAGGCGCTCCACGCCTGAGCGAACGACCGAAGAGCCGCACATGCCGTCACGAAGGCGAAAAGCCAGAGAAACCGCTCTGAAGGCGCTGTATCAGATCGATCTGGTGCAGCAGGCGCCCGGCGAGGCGATCGAGCACGCGATCGCCGAAGACCTGTATCAGGCGCCCATCGAAGGCTTCGCCCGTGAAACGGCAGTGCGTCTCGTTGGGAACGATCCGGCGGCCGGCGACGTCGAGGGCTTTGCCCACGGCGTTGCCGGCCGTCTCATCGCTTCAAGGCGCGACCAGGCCGGCGCACGGCAGGCCGTGGAAATGGCCGCGAAGGAGTTCCTCCCCGTCAGCCGGGAGTTCCCCGGCCTGGCCGACGAGCTCGGCGCGCTCTGCGGGCGAGCTTTCGAGAAGATCGAGAGCCTCGTCGAGGTGGAGCAGTTCGCGCGCACCCTCGTGGATCGCACGCTCGAACACCAGGGGGCCATCGACGGGATCCTCTCCCGCTACGCCGACAACTGGTCGCTCGACCGCATGGCCAGCCTCGACCGCTGCATCCTGCGCTTCGCGACCTGCGAACTGCTTCACTTCCCGGAAATCCCGGTCAACGTTTCTATAAATGAAGCTATAGAACTGGCGAAGAAGTTTTCCACCGAGCGGAGTTGCGAGTTCGTTAACGGCATTCTCGACAAGGTTCAGCGCGAGCTGAAGCCTGTCAAAACCGAGGCGCGGCGGCGCGAATCCCAGACGAGCACCGACGGAGAGGGCTGATGGCGCTTTCCTCGATCGTCATCAACAAGAACGCCGATTCGCTTCGCAACGTCTGGATATTCGCTTTCATCATCGGCGCGATCGCCGGCCTCGCCTTCGCGGGCGTCGGCCTTGCCATCGGGAAGATTGCCGCGTCGGCAAAAACCAGCTTCATTCTCGCCACCCTCGGCATCGGTGTCGGGGCCGGCCTGCTGATCGGCTGGTTCGGGCGCGAGATCATCCTGGGCCTGATCAACCTCGTTCTCGACGAGCTCGAGACGAAAGTCGGCCTTCAGCGCGCGAGCTATTCGAGCAAAAAATCGGGTCTCAGCCGCGAGCTCGATATTTTCGACCAGATGTTCAAGGTGGTCGTCTCGATCCTCAAGCGCGTGCTGATGATCTCCCTCAGGCTCGAAGAGGCCTCGATCGACCTGGACCGCACGGCCCAGATCAGCTCGACCGTCATCAAGGAGATCGTGGAGAAGGTCGACAGCATCAACAAGAACGCGGTCGATAACGCCAGCAACCTTCGCGAGACCATCTCCTCGCTCGAAAGCAGTTTCAGCCTCAGCAAGGACATCAGTTCGAAGCTGGTCATCGCCCGCGAGGACAGCCAGGGCGTCGCAGGAATAGCACAGAATACACAATCCTCGGTCAAGCAGTCGGTCGAGAAGATGATGCGCATCAAGGAACTCACCGAAGGTTCGGCGAACCTCGTGAACGAACTGAACGACCGCGGAAAACAGATCGGCACGATTCTGACCGAAATCGCCAACATCGCCGAAAAGACGAACCTCCTCGCCCTGAACGCCGCCATCGAAGCGGCTCGCGCCGGTGAACACGGCCGCGGCTTCGCCGTCGTCGCCGACGAAGTGCGCAAGCTCGCGCGCGGCTCGGCCGAGTCGTCGAAGAAGATCAACACCCTCATCAACGACATCCTCGTGAAAACCGAGAACGCGGCGGAAATGATGCGGTCGAACACCAACAAGGTGTATGAGGGGATGGACGTGATCAGCGCCGTTGACACGAGCCTCAGCACCATGGTCGACACGGCCCTCAAGCTCAACGTGATCATCAAGGACATCAGCGACTCTGCCGAGCGGCAGAGTGAGACGTCCGACATCATGTATCAGAAGGTGAACACGATCTCGAAGATCACCGACCAGATATCGCAACAGATACAGAATGTCGCAAGCACCGCCCTGAGCCGCACCGTCATCGTCGACCAGACGACGAGCTCGGCCCGCGAGCTGCGCACCCTGTCGGACATC
>CAYMEN010000026.1:54751-71274 GCA_964389325.1 uncultured bacterium
TTCAAGTTCAAGGTCGAAGGCGCGAGCAAGCGCGCGTTTGTGCGCACCGAGACGCGCATTCCATGCAAGTTCAAAGTGCTTCTCTCGGGCGAGCTCATCGACAGCACGCTCAGCAGCGGCGACTACGAGATGCGCGGCGTCATCACCAACCTGTCGGCCGGCGGCTGTCTCATGGAGACGACCGAAGACATCGAGCAGGGCAAATACATCATCTTCGCCTTTCAGCTCGGCAGCCAGTTCATCCAGGGTGTCCAGGGGCGCCTCGTGCGGCTTCGGCGGTCGTCCTCGGCCTCCGACGACGCCGTGGGGAAAGAGGCCTACGAGGGGATCATCTCATTCAACAACGTCTCCCCCGACCATGAGAAGGTGATCGTGGACTTCGTCCTCAATGCCCAGCGTCAGTTCGAGCAGAACCTGGGCATCACACTCGAAACCTGAGGTGAAGAGATTCGATGGCGCGTATTGAGAAACGTCTCCTCGGCGAATCACTCGTCAGCGAGAAGCTGATCACGGACGAGCAGCTCAAGACGGCGCTCGCGGAACAGAAGCGAACCAGCGACACCCTCGGCTTCACGCTTCTGCGGCTCGAGTATCTGAAGGAGCAGCAGCTTCTCGATTTCCTCGGAAGCAAGCTCAACTTCAGCTACGCCAACCTCCGCAACTACGTCATCGATCCGAAGATCGTCAAGATCATCCCCGAGAACATCGCCCGGAAGTATCACTGCATCGCGCTCCTGCGCGTGAAGGGCTCGCTCACCGTCGCGATGGTCGACCCGCTCGACTCGTTTTTGATCGATAACCTTAAATATACGACGAATTGCGACATCAAGCCGCTCGTCACGACCATGACCGAGATCCAGGAGGCGCTCGACCAGTTCTACGGCGGCATCGCGCCGGCCACGGACGCGCAGCAGCCGGCGACCGGCGCCGGGTCCGCGGCGAGCGCCGATCTGAAGTCGGGTTCGAGCCTCCAGGAGTTCGCCAAGAAGATCCAGGGAACGGGCACGAAGCCCGGCATCGGCCACCAGGGAGCGGTCATCGACCTCTCCGCCGCCGACCAGGCGAACATCATCCAACTGGTCAGTCTTATTATCATGCGCGCTATAAAAGAAAAGGCGTCGGACATCCATATCGAGCCCGACGACACGGTGATGCGCACGCGCTTCCGCATCGACGGCATGCTGCAGGAAGTCATGGCGCTGCCGAAGAACCTCGAGGCCGCGACGATCTCGCGATGCAAGGTCATGGCCGAGCTCGACATCGCCGAGAAGCGCGCGCCGCAGGACGGCCGCATCAAGCTCAACCACGAAGGGCGCGAGATCGACCTTCGCGTCTCGACCTATCCGACGCTCCGCGGCGAAAAAATAGTCATGCGTATTCTTGACAAGAGCCGCGTCCTGTTCGGTCTGGAGGATCTCGGGTTTGCCGATGACGTGCTGATCAAATTCCAGACCCTGCTGAGCAAGCCCAACGGCATCATCCTCGTGACCGGCCCCACCGGAAGCGGCAAGACCTCGACCCTGTATGCCTCGCTGATGCGCATCAAGGACCCGGCCATCAACATCGTCACGATCGAAGATCCGGTCGAGTATCAGCTCGGAGGCATCAACCAGGGCCAGATCAACCCGAAAGCGGGCTTCAGCTTTGCAGGCGGCCTCCGCTCGATCCTCCGGCAGGACCCCGACGTCATCATGGTCGGCGAAATACGCGACGTCGACACCGCCGAAATTTCCATCCGGGCGGCCCTGACCGGCCACCTCGTCTTTTCGACCCTTCACACCAACGACGCGGCCGGCGCCATGACCCGGCTCATCGACATGGGAACCGAACCGTTCCTCGTCGCCAGCTCGATCATCGGCGTCATGGCCCAGCGCCTCTGCCGTCTCATCTGCGAGAACTGCAAGAAGGAGTTCATCCCCTCCGCCGGCATCATCAAGCACAGCAAGCTCCTGTACCAGTCAGGCAAGACCCACGTGTATTCCGGCGAAGGCTGCGAGCAGTGCAACAAGACGGGCTACAAGGGCCGCACGACCGTCAGCGAGCTGCTCATCCCGAACGAGCGCATCAAGGAGCTGATCGTCGAGAAGTCCCCGACCAGCGTCATCAAGAACGAGGCGATGAAGCAGGGCATGCGCACCCTGCGGCAGGACGGCCTCGCGAAAGTGCTGCGCGGGTTGACGACCCTCGAGGAAGTCATCCGGGTTTCGGCCGAAGACGAGATCTGACCCCAAAACAATGACGCAACGGTTCGATGCGCTTCGCCAGGCGCTTGTGTCGCTCCTCCCCCCGGAGGACCACCCTCTCTTCGAACGTCTCTGGAACACCGTTTCGAGCCGCCCCCTGCACCTCCGGCGATCGAGGCCGCACCGGACGCTCGCGGTTTCCGTCACGGGCCCGCAATGCGAGCTCCGGTGTTCCCACTGCAACGGCCACTACCTCGAGGCGATGCGCCCCATTTCGGCGCTCGACGCCAGTGATTACGAGACATTCCGCTCGTTTCTGATCAGCGGGGGAAGCGACTGCTCCGGACGGGTTCCTCTTTCGGGGCATATCGACAGGATCCTGCGCATGCCGGCAGAAGCGGGGCTGAACCTTCACGTCGGCGTCCAGGGGGCCGAATCGCTCCTTCCGCTCAAGGGGCGGCCAGTCACGGTCTCCTACGATCTCGCCGGCGACGCGGAAACGGTCCGCGAAGTGTATGGTCTTTCCCGGCCGGTTTCCGAGATCGAAGCCTGCTACCTCGAATTGTCACGGCATTTCCGGGTGGTTCCCCATCTGACGCTGGGCCTCCGCGGAGGCGTCATCTCGGGCGAGCCTCACGTGGTCGATTTTCTCGCCGTCAATCCCCCGGCAGCTCTGACGTTTCTCGTGTTCCGCCCCACACCGAACACGCCGTATGCGGACCGGCCGGCACCAGATATCCACGAGGCGGTCGCCATCATCTCGGACGCGGCCGCGCGTCTTGCCTGCCCGATCCACCTCGGCTGCATGCGGCCATCGGGCATCTACCGCCGCCGGCTCGATGTCCTGGCCTGGGCAGCGGGGGCGCGTGTCATCGTGATGCCCGAACACGAATTCGTCCGGATTCTCGCGGCGCACGGCGTTCCGATCGAGGAACAGTCCGAGTGCTGCTCGCTCGAGTATTCCTGACGGTCCGATGAATCCGGAGAACATCAGGGTCAGCTACGGCACGGCGCTCATGCTTGGGCTCAAGCACGGCACGCAGGACGCACCGCCCACGACGGCATATCTGCTCTGGGACACGGGCTGTCGCGGAGCCTGCAGTTTCTGCCCGCGGGCGAACGGCAATCTCGAGAGCCAGCGCCTTTCCCGCATCATCTGGCCTGAATTCCCGACGGAACTCGTCATCGATGCTCTGTCGCGAGAACCCCGGCCGTTCGCGCGTGTCTGCATGCAGACGGGATGGAATCCCAACACGGAAGAGTCACTGATAGATATTTCAAAATATTTTATAGACCGGGATTTCACCCTCAGCGTGACGATCCATCCGTCGCAGACCGTGCTTGCCTCCCGCCTGCTCGACCTGGGGGTCGATCACGTCGGGATCGGGCTCGATGCAGCCGGCGCAGACACCTACCAGCGGCACAAGAAGCGGCCGCACGACACCGACTACCCGGCCGTCCTGAACCTGTGCCGGGCATGGCCGGGGCGGGTCGAAGTCCACCTGATCGCCGGCCTCGGGGATTCCGAGGAAACGTTCATCAGGCGGATGGACGCGTTGATGGACGCCGGCGGGGATATCGCCCTGTTCGCCTTCACCCCGACGAACGGAACCGGAACTCCGCCTGAACTTCCCTCCTACAGAAGACTTCAGGCCTGGCGCTGGTTGAGGCGCAGGGGGGCGGTGTCCGTCGATCGGGCCGTTTTCAGAGACGGCCGGCTCGACGGCTTCGGCCTGCCGACGCAATCGCTCAGGCACCTCCTCTCCGACGGGCTCGCCTTCAGGACGTCCGGATGCGGCGCCTGTAACCGCCCGTATTACAACGAGCGCCCCGGGGGCGTCATGTACAACTACCCCCGCCCCCTCACGCAGGACGAAACGGACCAGGCCATCGCGGAGGCGCTGCCGTTCTTCAGCCCGGACACGCCGGGCGAAGCATAGTATACTTATAAATATTTTATCGTCGCCGTGCCCCGGGCGACGTCTGTGCATCGATGCCGTTTTGATGTAACATGAGATTCGAGGATCCACCTGGGACAGCCGGCGACAGGCATGGCCCGGAGCCAAGAGAAAGCAGAGCCGTATGGAACAAAACAGGGAACCGACCGGCGGAAACCAGGCCGACGAAGAGCGCCTGCTTCGCCAGATATTCGACCAGAACCGGGCGATCAAGCTCATCATCGACCCGCACAGCGGCAGGATCGAGGACGCGAATCCGGCGGCGGCGCACTTTTACGGATACTCCCGGGACACCCTGCGCGGAATGAATATCGCCGACATCAATTGCCTTCCCCGCGAACAAGTTCTTGCCGAGATGCAGAAAGCATTGTCGGGCACGATGGATCGATTCCTCTTTTCCCATCGTCTGGCCTCGGGAGCGGTCTGCGACGTCGAGGTCTTTTCCAGCCCCGTCACGCTCCACGGACGAGACCTGCTGCTGTCGATCATCTACGATCTTTCCACGCA
Organism: uncultured bacterium; assembly: GCA_964389325.1. Lineage (GTDB taxonomy): Bacteria > Muiribacteriota > Ozemobacteria > Ozemobacterales > Ozemobacteraceae > MWAR01. The sequence goes on from CAYMEN010000026.1 coordinate 59,400, forward strand.
CAAACGGACGGAAAAGTCGCTCCGCGACATCGAGCAGATCTTCAACCTGTTCATGGAATACAGCCCGATCCTCGTCTACTTCAAGGACCAGCTGGGGCGCGCGATGAAGGTGAGCAGAACCTTCGAGCAGTTGATCGGCCGACCCGCCGAAGAGATGATCGGGAAAACCATGTTCGAACTGTTTCCGACCGACTTCGCGAAAAAAATGGTGGAGGACGACCTGGAGGTCCTGCGGGGCGGCAGGTCCATCGACATCACCGAGACGTTCAATAACCATTTCTATCGAACGGTCAAGTTTCCGATCCTGGAAAACGGGCAGCCGAAACTGCTTGCCGGATTCACAATCGATACGACCGAGCAGATGAAGACGAATCTGGAACTGCAGAAGATGAAGGAACATCTGCAGTTGACGCTCGATGCGACGCACAGTTCTTCCTTCGACAACGATTTCCGAACCGGCGAAGTACTGACGACGCCGGCACTGTACAAGTTCCTCGGATATGGCCCGGAAGAGATTCCGAAGAAGATGGGTGACATCTACGCCATCATCCATCCGGACGATCTCGACTCCGTCAACCATGCGCTCCAGGAACACAACGCCGGGAAAACGGACCACTATTACGCCGAGTTCCGGCTCAAGTCGAAATCGGGCGAATGGATCTGGGCCAACGGCATCGGGAAAATCATCGAGAGGGACGAGAACGGCCAGCCTGCGCGTCTCATCGGCATATCCACCGAGATTCACTACCGCCGGATTGCCGAGGAGGAAAAAAAGAAGCTCGAAGACCAGATCCGGCAGACACAGAAACTCGAGAGCCTCGGGCTCCTCGCCGGCGGCATCGCCCACGATTTCAACAACCTGCTGACGGGGATTTTCGGCAACATCGAAATGGCTTCCCTCCACTGCGCTGCCGGCTCCCCTGCCAGGGAGTTTCTCGACAAGGCCCGCAGCGTGTTCAGCCGGGCACACAACCTGACGAAACAGCTTCTGACGTTTTCCAAAGGCGGAGCCCCGGCAAAAAAGACGGGGAATATCTCGAAACTGCTCCGCGATGCATCGATGTTCGCCATCAGCGGGTCCAAGGCAGCCTGCCTGTTCGATATCCCGGAGGATATCTGGCTGTGCGACTACGACGAGAACCAGCTGTCCCAGGTCATCGACAACATCGTCATCAACGCGCGCCAGGCGATGCCGGACGAGGGGCTGATCAGGGTCTCGGCCTGCAACGTCCGACTCGAGAAAACCCCCGTTCCCAGGAACAGCGACGGAAGATACGTCCACATCTCGATTGCCGACACCGGCACCGGGATTTCACCGGAAGTCAGGGAGCGAATTTTCGAGCCGTTCTTTTCGACCAAGCAGCGCGGAAGCGGCCTCGGGCTCGCAACGGCATTTTCCGTCGTCAAGCGCCACGGCGGGTTCATCACGGTCGACTCGACGCTCGGCGCCGGCAGCGTGTTTCATATCTACCTTCCCGCAAGCCAGCGCAAGGCTGAGGCAGAAGCGTCGGCCGCGTCGGGCATCGACCACCACGGCGAGGGAACCATCCTGGTCATGGATGACGAGCCGTCCCTGCGCGAACTGTTGTCGATTCTTCTGCGCCAGATGGGATACACGCCCCTGTGCACGGCCGATGGCCAGCAGGCCATTCAGGCGTTCCAGGAGCTGCGGCAAAACGGAGAATCATGCGTGGGAGCAATCCTGGACCTGACGGTCCAGGGCGGGATGGGAGGCAAGGCAGCCGGCGCCGAGCTCCACCGGATCGATCCGACGCTCCGCATCTTCGCGACGAGCGGCTACTCCGATGATCCGGTGATGGCGAACCCTGAACAGTATGGGTTCGCCGGAAAAATCGAAAAGCCGTTCCTCCTGAAAGACCTGGCGGAAATCCTGAGCAGGGCGCTTCCGAACGGGAGGGCCTGAGCCCCTGCGCGACAAAGGCGCGAGAGGGTCAGCGTGCCGCCATCAGCCGTTTCACGAGCGGGGTCACCAGCAGCATCAGAACCGTGATGACCGCGAGGCCGACGGCGCAGTTCATATAGAGTCCCGAATAGACTCCTGCCGCGTACCCGACGTCATCGATCTTCGCCTTGTCGATCGAGGCGAGGCTCGAGAGGAAACCCGAAAAATATCCACCCAGCGAGGCGCACAGGAACCAGGCCCCCATCAGGAACGAGGCGAACCGTTTGGGCGCCAGCGCGCTGACGGCGGAAAGGCCCATCGGCAGGATGTTCAGCTCGCCCAGCGTGAGGATGCCGATTCCCAGCACGATCCACCAGGCAGAGGCTTTGATGCCGGAAGCGGCAATGCCGCCAGCCACCCATGCCAGGAGCAGGGAGCTCACGGTCGCGAAGCAGAGCGCGAAGACGATCTTCATCGGGATCGAGGGATTGCGGCCCTGATCGGCGAGCTTCGCCCAGAGCCAGGTGAACAGGCCGGCGAAGAGGATAACGGTGAGCGAGTTGGGCACCAGGGCAAAGAACGACGCTTCGAGCGGGATGCCGAACAACGTCTTGTCGACGACGCGGTCCACGAGGAGGGGAAGCGAGGTATACATCTGTTTGAACACCGACTGGAAACAGATCGCCGCCAGGATGATGATGAGAATCGCGAAGATCGAGTTGCGCTCGCCGGTATCGCTGCATGAGAGGGCGAGGCCGAAGATCCCGACGACGATGGCGATGCTGAGGTAGGTGATCGCGATTTTGGTCTGGCCGGGATTGTGGAACAGGTATACCATCAGCGCGCCGAGCGCGACGGTGCCGAGCGCCAGCCAGACGACATTCGGAAGGACGATCGTGCGTTTCAGCAGCCTTCCCGGCTTGTAGCCGTCGGCCTCGTTGTTGTAATGCGGGACGCCGATCTGGAACGCGATCAGCCCGAGGAACATGCCGGCAGATGAAAGATAGAAGCAGTTATGCCATCCGTAGTTTCGCGCCACCCATGCCATCAGAACGCCGGCCATCAGCGCCCCGAGGTTGATGCCCATGTAGAACAGCGTGTAGCCGCTGTCGCGGTGGGTGTCGCCTTCTGGATACAGCTTTCCTACCATGACCGATACGGTCGCTTTCAGGTAGCCGGTGCCGAGCGCGACACAGGCAAGACCGGCAAAGACGAAGGAGAGGCTCTCGCGCCAGGCCAGGACCAGATTCCCGACGAAGATCAGGAAGGCGCCCGTCGCGACGGAGTATCGGAGGCCCAGCAGCTTGTCGGCCACGAAGCCGCCCAGGATAGGCGTCATGAAGGTGAAGGCCATGTAGGCGCCCGAGGCAAGCGACGCGTCGTTGTCGGTCAACCCCAGCCGCGAGGTCAGGTAGAGCATCAGAACGGCGGAGATGCCGTAGAAGCTGAACCGCTCCCACATCTCGGTGGCGAACAGGAAATACAGCCCCTTCGGATACTTCGCCGTCGTCGTTCGTTCATGGGCTACAACACTCGTCGGGCCGTCCTTCATGCCGTCTTCCCCTTATTATATATAAACATATTATATCCTTGATTCCCACTTACAACAGTCGCATACATACCGCGGCTCAGACCCGAACCATGCCGCCAGAAACCTGCAGATGAATATCGATATTCCGTTCGCCCTGAGGTATCGAAGGGCGAGAGACATTTCGTGCTTCGATACCTCAGCACGAACGGGTGATGTTCATTCCGCAGAAATCAATAGGTCCGTTTCAGTATTGCTGCCACCCGGGTTTGCCGGCGTACACGTCGAGGTAATACTGGCGGCGTTTCAGCAGCCCGGCGGCCTCCTCGTCGAGCAGAACGATGGCTTTCTCGTGAAACTGGAGGATGCTTCCCGGGCACCAGGCCGTAACCGGCCCTTCCACCATGTCGCGCACAGCGGGCGCCTTCGAGGCGCCGAAGGCCAGCAGGAGACAGCAGCGGGCATCCATGATCGTCCCCAGGCCCATGGTCAGCACGTGGTGGGGCACCTTGTCCGAACCGCCGAACGGGGCTGCATTGGCGTGGCGCGTTTCCTCGTCGAGGGTCTTGAGGCGAGTGCGCGACCGGAGCGACGAGGTCGGCTCGTTGAAGGCGAGATGGCCGTCGGAACCGATGCCGAGCACCTGGATATCGATGCCGCCCGCATCTCGAATTGCCTGTTCGTAGGCGGCGCAGGAGGCCGGAATGTCCTTCGCGAGGCCGTCGGGAAGATGCGTGGCCCCGGGCGCGAAATCCACGTGCCGGAACAGATGCTCTTCCATGCAGGCCCGGAACGAGGCGGGGTGTTTCGGATCAAGCCCCACATACTCGTCGAGATTGAAACTCACGGCATGCCCGAAGGAAAGCCCCTCGTCGCGATGCATGCGAACGAGTTCCCGATACAGGGGAAGCGGCGTTCCGCCGGTCGCCAGCCCCAGAACAGGCTTTTTCTTCCCGCAGAGCAGCTTCGCGATGATGCGGGCGCCGATCCTGCATGCATCCAGGCGGTTTTTCTGAATGATGATTTCCATGCTCTTCTTCCTTCCCGTCCCGATCTTTGTCGGCGGTCATTCTACCATGTACCCCCCCCGGCGGCTTGACGATCATCGAGAAACGATCATGTGAAACAGGAAGGAACGTTGATCGTCTCTCACGGTGAATGGTATGCTTCCGGCAGAAATTGAATGGTTCACCGCGAAGGCGCGGAGGCGCTGAGATTATTTTTTGGGTTCATCCTCTGCGTTTCTGCGCCTCAGCGGTGAAGCGGTCTCGGTATCTCTTCGAAAGGATCTTTTCGTGAGCCAGAAAACTTCGGGCAACCCCTGGATGTTCGTGCCCGCCCTGTATTTCCTCGAAGGCATCCCCTACTTCATGGTCAGCACCGTCTCGGTGACCATGTTCAAGAAGCTCGGCATCTCGAACGCCGACATCGGCCTCTGGACGAGCCTCATCACCTGGCCGTGGATCATCAAGATGCTCTGGGGCCCGCTCGTCGACGCGCACTCGACGAAGCGCCGCTGGATCGTCGGCTGCCAGCTCGCGATCATCGCGTTCCTGATCGTCGAGTCGTTCTCGATCGTCCAGGGTTCGTTTTTGATGCCCACGCTCGCCGTGCTGACCGGCCTGGCGTTTTTGTCGGCAACGCACGACATCGCCGCCGACGGGTTCTACCTGCTCGCCCTCTCCGAGGAAGACCAGGCCTGGTTCGTGGGAATCCGCGGCACGGCGTACCGCCTGGCGAACGTATTCTGCAACGGCGGTCTGATCTACCTTGCCGGCCAGCTCGAACTGCAGGTCGCGGAAGGCGCTTCCCTGGCGCCGGTCTGGCAGAAGGTCATCTGGGCCGGAACCGCGGTCTACGCCCTGTGCGTCGTGGCTGGCTTCTACTCGATGCCCCAGCCGCGCCGCGACGAGGGCCGTTCAGACGGGTTTCCGTTCAGGGCGGCGTTCAGGGAGTATTTTTCCCAGGCGCATCTTCCCATCGTTCTCGGCTTCATCCTGCTGTACCGGTTCGGCGAATCGATGGTGAGCAAGATGTCCAACCCGTTCCTGATCGACGCGGTCGAGAAAGGCGGTCTGGGCGTCTCGACCAGCGATGTCGGCTTCATCACGGGCGTGGTCGGCGTCGCGGCGCTGGTCATCGGCGGGATCGCCGGCGGCATGATCATCTCCCGGTTCGGTATCAAACGCTCGCTCTGGCCAATGGTGCTGGCGATGAACATCCCGAACCTGCTCTACATCTGGGCGGCGTACACCCACCCCGACAAGTCCTGGGTCACGCTCATCGTCGGCTGCGACCAGTTCGGTTACGGCTTCGGTTTCGCCGCCTACATGGTCTACCTCATGTTCATCACCCAGGGCTCGAACTACCCCACGGCGCATTACGCCATTTCCACCGGGCTGATGGCGCTTGGAGCCATGTTCGCCGGCATCGTCAGCGGCTACATCCAGGAACAGTTCGGCTACGCCGGCTTCTTCGTCGCCACGCTGGTCTGCGCCATGCCGGGCATGCTCCTGCTTCCGTTCCTGCCCCTCGAAAAGGCCGATCTGCATATTGCCCCCGTCGACGTCGATTGAAAAGGATCTCTTCGCATGACAAACTCAGCGATATACACCAGTCAGCATATTTATCACGGCCCGCTTTCGGCCACGATCGTGGCCGCGGTCTTTCTGGCGATCATCGGAATGGCCTCCCAGGCATTCGCTGCCCCCGGCGAAGGCAGGTTCGTCCAGTTCGAGCCGAACATTCCCGGCGTCATCGACGAGATGCTCGATCCTTCTTTCTGGATCGCCCGCGTGGCTGAGCCCGACAAGATCATCATGACGCCCCAGGAGATCCGGCGGTACAACCACAGGAGCGCCCGCGAGTGCAAACCCCTCGAGGACCTCCGCTACTACCGTCGCATCCTGACCGGCGACGCCGTGCGCGGGATGGTCTCAGCCGTCAGTTCCCGCCCCTCGAAAAAGAAGTTCATGAACGGCACCGAACTCACCGGCGTGTATTTCGACCGTCTCGAGCAGGCCCTCAACCTCGCCGCCATTCCCTCCCGGGTCATGGTCCGGTATGGAATCACCGTCAGCCGCACCGAGATGCGCACCTTCCCGACCTTCGACCGCGTGTTCAACGAGCCCGACGATTACGAGTTCGACCGGTTCATCGAAACCGCCCTCTACCCCGTCGAACCGCTCGTCATCCTCCACACGAGCACCGACGGCGCGTGGTATTTCGCCCAGGCCTACAATTATCTCGCCTGGGTTCCCGTGAAGGACGTGGCCCTCACCGACTCCCGCACCCTGTTCGACTACCTCGACACCCCGCACTTCCTCGTCGTCACCGGGAAGCGGGTATTCACGGGGTATAATCCGATCAAACCGGAGGTCTCGGAGCTTCTGCTCGACATGGGCGTCCGCATCCCCCTCGCTTCGCGCGACGAGATCCCCCTCGAGGTTTTCGGCCAGCATCCGGTCGGGAACTACGTCGTCAAATTGCCCATCCGCGGGCCGGACAGACGTCTGGAATGGGGCCTCGGCCTCATCTCCCGGACCGACGAGGTGCATCTCGGCTATCTGCCCTTCACCCCGCGCAACATCATCACCCAGGCGTTCAAATTCCTCGGCCAGCGCTACGGCTGGGGCGGCATGTTCAACGCTCGCGACTGCAGCGCCTTCATCATGGACAACTTCCGGACCATGGGCGTGATGCTGCCCCGCAACGCGGGCGAACAGGGCAAGCTCGCCCTCGGGACCATGCACCACATGCCCGAGAGCATGAGCCTGGAAGACCGAAAGAAGCTGTTCGACACGCTCCCCCCCGCCGTCCCCATCTACATGGACGGCCACGCAATGTTATACTTATATAAATACAACGATGATTACTATATCATACACGATTTCGCCGGATACAGCGCACCGGACGAGACCGGGGAGTTCAAGCGCTCGAAAACGCGCGGCGTTTCCGTGACGCCGCTCCTGGCGACGTTCCTTTCCAAAGGGAAGCATTACATGCAGGGGCTGTATTCCGCGCGCGAGTTCAAGCTCGACTGATCCCCCGGCATCTTCGCCATCCACGATCGGAGGATAACCATGATCATCACCGGCATCCGCACCGGCCACGTTTCCATCCCGCTCCGCAAGCCGTTCAAAACGGCCCTGCGCACCGTCGAAGTCCTCGAGCCCGTCATCGTGGCGGTCGACACCGACACGGGCGACGTCGGCTGGGGCGAGGCTCCTCCGACCGGCGCCATCACCGGCGATTCGCAGGGCTCCATCCGCGGTGCCATCCGCGAGTTCATCGCCCCGGTCCTGAAGGGCAAGCGCATCGACCGTCTCGAAGACGTGCTGACGACGCTCGACCGTTCCTGCGTCAAGAACACCAGCGCCAAGGCCGCCGTCGACATGGCCGTCCACGACCTGTTCGGGAAACGGTACGGCGTTCCCCTTTTCCGCCTGCTGGGCGGCTACCGGGACCGTGTCGAGACCGACCTCACCATCAGCGTCAACAGCCCCGAGGAGATGGCCCGCGACAGCCGTGAAGCCGTGGAGAGGGGCTTCCGCATCCTCAAAATCAAGATCGGCAAGGAGCCGGCCTCGGATATCCAGCGCATCCGGGCGGTCCGCGCCGCGGTCGGGCCGGACATCGTCATCCGGCTCGATGCCAACCAGGGCTGGAACGAGCGGGAAGCGATCCGCATCATGCGCGAGATCGAGTCGGCCGGCCTCGGGATCGAGCTCCTCGAACAGCCGCTTCCGGCGCACGATCTCGAGGGCCTCGCCGCCGTGAAAACCGCCATCGTCACGCCCGTCCTGGCTGACGAGGCCGTGTTCTCGCCTCGCGATGCCGAGACCCTGCTCGCCCGGCGGGCGGCCGACTATCTGAACATCAAGCTGATGAAGACGGGGGGCCTGCGCGGCGCCCAGCAGATCTGCGCCATGGCCGAACTTCACGGCGTCGAATGCTTCATGGGCTGCATGATGGAAAGCAAGCTGGCCGTCACCGCCGCCGCTCACCTGGCCTGCGCCAGGAGGATCATCACCCGCTGCGACCTCGACAGCCCGTCGCTCTGCGCCTCCGACCCGATCCGGGGCGGCGCCGTTCTCGAAGGGCCGCATCTGATCATGCCCGACGCCCCCGGCCTGGGCATTGAAGGCGTCGACGGCATCGCCTGGGACTGAGCCGCACGCCAGCCACAAGCGCCCAAAACGAGAGCCGCCCCTCGATCGAGGGGCGGCTCTGTTATTTTATACTTGCTATTATTATTTGAGCCCGGTGTTTTTCAGGACTTCCTCGCGATAATACGACATCCTGTTGTACACGCCGTCTCCGGGGCAGGTTTTGCTGGAGAAGTTCCGGTGACCGTAGTATTGGGTGCGGGGATCGATCTTGTAGGTCGACGAGAGCCAGGACAGCAGGCTTACGAGAGAGGCTTCCATCTTCGCGTTCACCGGGTCGGCTCCCGGATCGTAGTTGCCGATCATGCAGATGCCGACCATGTTGGTGTTGGGGGGGCAGTGGGCGCCAAGAGCGTTTTCCGGCCGGCCCTGGTAGATGACGCCGTCGGGTCCGATCAGGAAGTGGTATCCGATGTCCGACCAGCCGGTGTTGGGGTCATCCATATGGTAGTTCTGGATGCCACGAATCGTTGCGGCACCCTGATACTGGGCCTGAGCCGGCTGCCAGCTGTGGTGCAGGACGATCTTCAGCGGGGTCTGGATGCGATATTCGCCCTTCGGTGGGCGGGCCTTCCAGGAGGCACGAGAGACGACGGGGGGCTTGGGGCACACGTTGGCGGATGGCAGTGGCACGGTCTTGGCCATCATGGCTTCCATCGTCTCTTCACCCATCCGTCGGCCCTGGGCGATATAGCGGTTCACGCGGGTCGTCCCCATGGAGGGGTCGTAGACCACGAACACCATCTGCCAGGCGGAAACCGGGTCCACATCGGCAAAATGCGCTTCGGCATCGAACGATTCGAACCGGGTCCATCGACCGGTCTTCGCATAGCGGAAGCGGACATACGAGTTCACCGTCGCGCCAGGCGCTTTTTCGACATCGGCGGCCACCATGAGCGTATCGAGGGGTTCGTCGAGCTCGTACACCGGGGTCTCGAAGGAACCGTAATTCTTCCCTGAAACCTCGAATGCCGGCGTTACGGAAATCCTGTAACTGGGCGGGTCTTCATCGGCCCGGGCGGCCGGAACGGCCAATACGACCAGTACAACCAGGAAACAAAACCAGATCCGCGACCAATACTTCATTCTCAACTCCTCGCAGAAATGTATTGTTTCATTATACAGAAAGCCCAGAAAACAATCCACTCCCCCAGAATTGCACGCTCCGCGTGGGCAAACGTGAACCACAGAGGCTTCACAGAGATTCTTTCGTTTCATTTGGTGTTTTTTTTTGTGTCCTTCCGTGGCCCCTTGATTCGGCGGTTGTTGCAGATGCTGACGCGTCTCCACGACATACAAGCCAGAAGTCCAATCAGAGAGGGAGGGTTTACGGATGGGAATAATTTCAGTAAACTTGATTCATAACCCCAGCGCGGGTGTACCCTGCCTCGCATCGATTCGTTCTGATCGCATTCTCGGGAAGGAGCCGTTCATGAAGTTCCGCTCAGCCCGCTTCCGATCATATATTATTCGTTATTTTTTTATCGCACTGCTTTGCCTCTCGGGGATTTGCGCAGTCGCAGGAGCAGCATCGGCTGAGCGCCTGATCAACATCAAGGTCGCCCAGTATGCGACGACCCTCGAGTTCACGGCCGGGTCAGGCCTCGTCTGGGACATGAACGGCAAAAACGGCCGGATCAGCGGAACGGATGCGGCAAAGGTCGCCGGGGTTCTCGAGAAGCGAGCCGTCAAGCGGTATCACGTTATGACCGCGTCTGCCCGGGCCGATGCATCTGAAACACTTGCACTGTTCGAATCGGAATGGAAGGCGCTGGGCTTCCCTGCCAGAATTCTCACGATCGGCCGGCCCCTGATGTCGCAGGATGAAAAGACGATCCTTCACGACGGGCGTCTCGGCATGGTCGAGGTCGGTGTTTTCAACACCCAGTCAGAAGCCCAGGCCCTTGTCGACAGGCTCGCCTCACAGGGAAAATCAAGCTGGATTTACGTGGAAGTCATCAGCCGCTCACAGGGCCGCCTTGCGCTCGTCGTCAATGGCACAACGGTTGCCGAGGGTCGGGAACTGTATCTGGTCCCCGATCAGACGGTTCTATTGAAGAAAGTCGAATACGCCGCTGGATACCCGTGGCACGGTTTTGCGGACCGCGCATATCGTGGCAAGATGACGGTCCGCTGGGGCGCGGAAGATGCCATCGACGCCGTTTTGAACACTCCTCTTGAAACCGTGCTTGCCGGCGTCGTTCCCTCGGAAATTTCCGGCAATGCGGCTATCGGCGCGCTTCAGGCTCAGGCCTGCGCCGCCCGAGGAGAGATTCTCGCCAAGATCGGCACACGGCATATCGGAGAAGGCTTCGACACCTGTTCCGAACAGCACTGCCAGGTGTTTTCCGGAGAGTCGTCCATGTCGATCGCCGTCGCCCAGAAAATCGCCCCGACCCGCGGGTATGTGCTCACCGCCCCGTCCGGCGGCCTCGTCGATGCGGTGTATGCGGCCAATTGCGGTGGCCATGGCGAATCCAACCATTACGTCTGGACCACCGAACCCAACCCCATCCTTCGCGGCGTCTGGGATACCGACAATCCGCCCAGCCTCGATCTATCCGAGGAAAAACAGATAACCGATTTTCTGACCAGTCCGCGGACGGCCTGGTGCAGCGATCCTTCCGTCGAAGGCGGAAATAATTTCCGCTGGAAGAAGTCGCTCACCGCATCCGATTGGAATACGGTCGTGAACAGCCTCGGGATTGGCCGGATCAAATCCGTCACCGATATCGCGCGTGGCGTTTCAGGCCGCATGTATCGTCTGACCTTCGTCGGAGAACGCGGTTCGAAGACGGTCATGAAGGAACTCAACATCCGCAAACTTTTCGGCGGCCTGAAGAGCTCCTGTTTCATCGCCGACTGGGCGCGTGATGCAGCCGGCTTCATCACGGGCGCAACCCTCACCGGCGGCGGCTTCGGACACGGCGTCGGGATGTGCCAGACAGGCGCCCAGGGAATGGCGAAACGCGGGCATTCGTTCGACCGCATCCTCTCCCATTACTTCCCAGGAAGTATTTTGAAGCGAATCGATTGATCACCCGGGGGGCGGTTCACGAACCGCCCCTACGTTGTGCGTGATGGCCAGATGTTTTGTGGGGGCGGGTGTGAAACCCGCCCCTGCGTGCGTCTGGGGAATATGATCCCGAATATATATCTGCGGATTCCTTCCCGGTGTCTCTGTGGCGCGTTGAAAATTCGGCGAAAGACAGAACCGCCCGGGGCTTTTGGCCCCAGGCGGTTCATAACCCTGGCATCAACCTACTCTCCCACACA
>CAYMEN010000027.1:0-32278 GCA_964389325.1 uncultured bacterium
AGGAGGCTCCGAGACAACTGATTTTATGGGAGTCTTCCACCGGACAGTAGTGATAGAGGATCATTCATGAAGAAAAATATTTTCTGGTGTCTTCTCGTTTTCTCCCTGTTCGCCGGATCTTCTTTCGTACAACAGGACGGAGATATCGATTCCGCCATCGTCCAGTAACCGTTGTGGCGATTCCAGCATGGTCCCCCGGAAGCTGCTTCCGGGGGACCCGCGTTATCGGGGCGCTCTCCCGTACTTGACGCTTCCCCGAATAATTCTTAAGATTATCCAACAGTGATGAATATTCGCGATGAGGAGGGGTACATATGCGAAAACAACTGGCGAAGGTCCTGCTGCTCTTTGTGTGTTCCGCATTCCTGCTGAGCGGATGCAACAATCCGCCTCCCGGCCCAACTGCGTCTCCGAATGTGGCCAGCAAGATAGAATTGGCTCGAAAATCGAACAGTATGGCCGATTGTGACGAAATTCTTCTGGGAACGGTGGCCCAGGCGCAGAATACTCAGGATATCGTGATTCTCGCCCGGGCCTGCAACTCGATGGCGAATCGCGACCAGGTGCTGCTGCAGGGAGTGAAGCTTGCCGGCAGTGTTTCGGAGTATATCGAACTGGCCCGGACATGCTCCGCGATGTCCAATCGGGACAACATCCTCCAGCAGGGAGTTCCGGCGGCAAAAACCGCGAATGACATCCTTCTCCTGGCCAGGGCCTGCAATTCGATGGGCAATCGCGACAGCATCCTTCGGCAGGGAATCACCCTCGCAAAAACCGTCGACGAGGTTCTCACACTCGCCACGGCCTGCAGTGCGATGGCCAACCGAGATTCCCTCCTGCTCCAGGGAACCAAACTCGCCAAAACGAACGCTGATTTCACCGCCCTGGCGCAGGCCGCGAATTCGATGTCGAACCGCGACCGGATCCTCTCCAAGGCCGCGGCCGGATCCACCGATGCCAACGACCCGGCGGGCGACGACGTGAACAAGGCATACCAGGCGATGCAGGATGCCTACAAAGCCTACCAGCAGGCCGTGACCGACAAGGCCGACAAGGCGAAGGTCAAACAGCTTGCCGAAGACTACAAAGCCAAAAAAGCCGCTTACGACGCATTGCTGAAAAAGTAATCTGCGCTCTTCCGCACGGGCCGTCGGCAGATCTGCCGGCGGCCCGTGCCGTTTCCGGAATATCGTATAATGCCTGATATTGGCATCCCGACCCGCCGGTGTGGGGGCTCCCGACACAGAAAAAGGGCCGTCACCGGGTGGTGACAGCCCTTTGAACGGGTTCGTTCAGGGGATCAGGCGATCCGCTCCCTGCCCTGCTTGACGAGCTTGGCGAGCAGGCCGTGGACGTCCTTGAAGCGGCTGGTCAGGATCATCGAGGCGATGACGTAGGGCTTGTAGCCGGCTTCCTTGTAGGTCTCGATGCGGTAGCGGTCAAACACGCTGGCGGCGACTTCGCCGGCCTGGCAGGAGACGTCGGTGATGTCGGCGGGCAGGCAGTGCATGTAGAGCGCCTTGCCCTTCTTCGTGAGCTTCATCATCGCCTCGGTGCACTCCCAGTCCTTGAACTTCGCGTTGTTGGCAAGACACTGTTTCTCGAGGGCCTTGAGGCCGTCGTGGTCTTTCTTGCGGAGCAGCTCGGTGCGCTTGCCCATGACGGCGTACGGCGCCCAGCTCTTCGGATACACGATGTCGGCGTTCTTGAAGGCTTCCTTCATGCTGGTGCACTCGGTGAACGAGCCGCCGCTCTCCTTCGCGTTCTTCTTGGCGACCTTGATGACGTCGGGAATGAGCCCGTAGCCCTCGGGGTGGGCCAGGGAAACCTCCATGCCGAAGCGGGTCATCAGGCCGATGATGCCCTGCGGCACGGAAAGGGGCTTTCCATAGCTGGGCGAATACGCCCAGGTCATCGCGATCTTCTTGCCCTTCAGCTTGTCGAGGCCGCCGAAATGCTCTTTCAGCCAGGCCAGGTCGGCCATCGCCTGCGTCGGATGGTCGATGTCGCACTGGAGGTTCACGACCGCCGGCCGCTGGGGCAGTACGTCGCGCTTGAAACCGTCGTCGAGGGCCTCGCCGACTTCGCGCATGTAGGTGTTGCCGGCGCCAAGAAACATATCATCACGAATACCAACGACTTCCGACAGGAAGGAGATCATGTTGGCGGTCTCGCGCACGGTTTCGCCGTGAGCGATCTGCGACTTGCCTTCGTCCAGGTCCTGGACGGCGAGGCCCAGCAGGTTACAGGCCGAGGCGAACGAGAAGCGGGTGCGGGTCGAGTTGTCGCGGAACAGGGAGACGGCAAGGCCGGAGTCGAAGCACCGGGCCGAGATGTTTTCCCTGCGCATGAGTTTCAGCAGATCGGCAATCGCGAGGATCTGCTTGAGTTCGTCGACGGACTTCTCCCAGGTCAGCAGGAAATCCTTCCCGAACATCTTGCTCTTGTAACTCTTGATCTCTTTCAACAGGGAATTCAAATCAGACATTGGTCTCCGTTCCTTTTTTCATGTATTTCCGTACACGCCGAACTCGAGGTTCGACCGCAGGGACAAGTGATTATATCCAACCCCCGGAGAATCTACAATATCCGAGGTGGACCTCATGGGATATCGTCAGGTCGGATCACCCCCCGAAGGGGGATATTTTCATGAAGGGAGTTTCAGGCGTTTGCCGGAGTGCACGACGAGACCGTCGGCGACGAGACGGCCGATCATCGCGTCGAGCCATGCCTGGTCGTGCGCAGGCTCGAACGACGGATCGATGCGGGGCCCGAGCCCGGCGACGCCAAGGCCGGCCGGTGCTTCCCGGACGAGCCGAAGGATGCGCCCGCGGAAGATGCGGTCGGGGTGCGGCTTGTTGCGATGCTTTCGCTCGCGGCTCGCGGGAGAAGACCTGGCCGGCATCTCATGGGTTCCCGCAAGAAAACCGGCGCCGGCAGGGCATTCGCGGCCAAGTGGGCATGTTTCGCAGAGGGGGTTTCTGAGGCAGATCAGGCTGGCGAGATCGAACAGGGCCTGCACGAGGTCGTCGAAGCGGCGTGAGCCACGCAGAAATGCCGCCAGGCGAGGCCTGAGCTTCCCGTCATCGCGGGGTTCTGGAAACGACTCTCCCAGGAGCAGCCGCGCGCCGGCCCGCCGGATGTTGGTGTCGATCGGAACCGCAAGCTGTTTCAGGGAAAATACGGTCATGGCCGCCGCGGTGTACGGGCCGATGCCCTTCAACCGAAGCCACGCCTCCTCGCTGTCGGGCAGTCCGTTCGCGACGACCTGCCGTGCGATCTCCTGCAGGGCGAGGGCCCGCCGGTTGTAGCCGAGGCCGGCCCAGGCGCGGATCACCTCCGCCGCTCCGGCCCTCGCGAGAGCCTGCCAGTCCGGGAATACCTCGAGCCATCGTCGATACGCCGGCAGGACGCGCGGAACCTGCGTCTGCTGCAGCATGATCTCGCTGACGAGAATTTCGTAGGCGTCGTTCGTCCGGCGCCACGGCAGCTCCCGGCCGGAGGCGTCATACCACCCGAGAAGAAGGCGTGCCGTCTTCTTTCGGGCTGATTCGCTCAGGATCGATTTCCGCATGGCACAAGCCTGTTCCGCATTACCGTTCGTGCTGAGCCTGTCGAAGCACGAGAGGTCTCGCGCCCCCTTTGGCAGGCTCAGGGCGAACGGATGTATTGCATGCCGCTGGAGGCAAAGCGTTAATCCTGCACGTGGTAGATCAGCAGAATGACGTCCCTGGGCAGGACGGTCTGCCGGAACTCCTCCTCGGCACCCTTCTCGAAGATCGGGTACCACCAGCCTGCGTCTGCCGGCGTTTCAGCCGATTTCCTGGAATTGGTGAATTCTTTGAGGAGAGCTTCGAGCTTCTGCGGCGATGAATAATTATCACTATAGCTGATCAGGGCGACAATGCCTTCCGGGGAGCTCTCGACGGAGAAGAGCGCTTTGGCAGGTTTTCCGAGCCGCTCCAGTTCGGCGCTATCCAGGATGAGCAGGGGCGCGATGCCGCCTTCTCGCACGTCGAGCACCCGAACGCGTTTGAGCCGGTTCTTTTCGATGCCGACGAAGTCCGTTCTCCGCGCGCCCATGAACGAGCTGCGCTCGATCTGGTCGCAGATGACGTTCCGTCCGAGTTCGGGTTTGTACCGGAGCTCGTGAATGTTTTTGAAGACGTGGATCGTTGTCGGGGATGTGTCGGAACCGCCAGTATCGACGGTCCGGACGAATTTCTTCAGGAAGAAATCGCCGTTCACCGGTTCCTCCCGCATGGTTCCGTCGCTCTCCATCTCGGCATAGGTCCAAAAGCCGTTTCCCGCCGTGTTCCCTTCGCCTGGCGCGGCGATCCGGACGAACCCGCCGAAGACGTACCCCTCGAGGTCGCCGGCTTTCACCTTGAACCACGGAGCCGTTTTCCCTTCGATCTCGACCGGGGCGCCGTCCGTGGAGAGAACGACCAGCCGGGTGGCATCCGGAAGTTTCCGCAGGGCTTTCCCCTTTGCCGACGGGGCGTCGCGAAGGTTGACGCCCGAGGGCGCGGCGACGAATCCGGCGGCGGCCGGCGCGGTGAAAACGCCGTACGTGCATGTCTCGTAATAGCCGGTGATCTTGGCGCCATCGTCCATCTCGAATTCGCAGTTCAGATACCAGCAGCCTCCCGTCGATGCGGAGAGGGTTCCGCAGATGCCGAAGAAGGCGATGCAGAGAAACGCCTGAAGCAGGAGACGAGGGGATCTTCCACTGAAAGGGGTGTTCATGCCGATTCTCTTTTCACGTGAAGGTGGTCCGAACGATCAGTATTTGCCGATGCTCTGGAGAAAGCGCATGCGGGTGACGTCGGGCGATGTACCGTGCAGGGTTTCGTAGGAGTAGTCGGCCGGATCGCCGGACTCGAGCGACTGCAGGAGGTGGAGTCGGAGGGTTTCCCTGTTCCAGGACGTGGAGAACGTCGTTTTCACGACGTATTTCACCTGGATCTCGCGCGATGTCAACGCGTCGAAACGCTTTCTGGACATCGTGCCGGCGTAGTGGCGGAGACCGTTCTTCTGCTCGACGAATTTCAACTGGCCCAGCGGCGCGCCGGCCCGGTCGGTCACCTGCATCCGCTCGCCGACTTTTTTGCCCCGGTCGTTCATGAGGAGCGTGAACGTGAAGGAATCCGAGACGGCGTTCCTGTCGGGACGGGCGATCTGGTAGGCGATGCCGGGATTCTCGAAGCCGGCATCCTCGTTCATGTTCTCGCTCCGCTCGACGAGGTTCTGCTGTTCCTTCTCGAACACGGCCTCGATGGCCTGCAGGGATGCCATGCCGTCCTCGTCGGGATGCGCCAGCAGAAAGGCCTGCAGGCACAGCACCTGGGGAATGCGCGGAAACAGCAGTTCCCGCTCGATGCCGAGGGTCGTCGACCATGCCATGATTGAAGAATAATATTCGCTATAATACGAAAGAATACGGTTCTGCGCGGGGGACAGGGTGAGCTTTCGCCGGGCGAGGTTCTTCCTGATGGTCTCGTGGCCGGGGATCAGGGTCCGCTGGATGAGCGTGGGAACGAGCGGCGAGCTCAGGTTCGTGATCCGCAGATCCTGGCCGTAGTCCTCGAGGGGCTTGATGATCTGGGCAAACTGCCGCTCGGAAACCGTTCCCGGTGTCGGGGCCGGGCGTTTCGCGGGCAGAGACTGCCACTGGTGCCCCGCGGCAGGGGCGGGAACGGCCTGCTGAGCCGCGCCACAGACATTGCAAAACCGGCTCTGGTCAGGAAGGTTCGCGCCGCACGAACCGCAGAACATGGCGTGCGCCGACAGCAAAGGCAGAAGAAGGAGCCCTGCGGCGGTGGCGAGTATTTTTCGCATGAGGCGATTCCCTTTGCGCGGGTTCAGATCAGGGGCCTGATCCACTGGAACTTGCGGAGGCGGTTCAGTTTCTTCATCATCTCGGCCGAGGTATGGTCTTCAGGGCCGAAGACGGTCCGGATGCTTCCGTCGGACTGAAGATCGATCTTGTACTCGAGGCACTCCCCGAACTGGCGCTCCATGCGCCGGGCGGTCATCTCGCCGAAGGGGAAGTCCTGGATCACGGCGACCACTTCCGAGTTCACCACGTCGCTGAGCGGATCGAGGTTATACGTGCCGACGACCGTGACCTGGCGGTCGAAGACGAAGGCCTTGGTGTGCAGGCACGGGCTGCCTTCCGGGAAAACGAGGATTCTGGCGCCCGGCATCGTCGCGAGAAGGCGCTTCCAGTCGTTCATGAAGAAGGCCACGGTCGAGCCGTGGTTCGTCGATGCGCCGGAGTTGGTATTGAGCACGATCTTCACGCCGCGCTTCGCGGCGCGGACGAGCGCCTTTTCGGCCTCAGGGGAGAGGACGACGTAGGCGTTCTGGATCAGGATCTCGTGTTTGCACGCATCGATCATGCGGATCAGGCCCGGGCCGATATCTTCGCGCGTGCCGAGCATCGAGTGCTTGTCGAGGATCTTCACGGGCTTCAGCCGCTCGCCCCGGAACAGCTCGAAGGACGCGTACGACGTGAGCTTTTTATACTTCACGATTTCCCTGTTGTAGACGTCGAGCTGCTTATTCAACCCGGCATCGAGGCCCTGCCCGGCGGTGAACGTGCCGCGGCCCTGCATGTACCGGCTCATGACGCGATACGCCAGGTCGAGCTTCGCTGTCTGGTCGCGGAGATTCACGAGGTCGGGCTTGACCGGGACGGTGCGGAGCATCTTCCACTCCTCGTCGAAGGCCTGCTGCAGGTGTTTCACGACGTTCGGCCCTTCGAGGACCAGGTCCATGTCGCGGAACACGTTGGCGTGTTCGCCCATCTGGACGAAATAATCGGCGCCGATGTTGCGGCCCCCCGTCATGGCGAGTTTTCCATCGATGATGATGATCTTGTCGTGATTCGACAGCAGGAGCTGGCGAAGGTCCTGGAACACGTGGAGCAGGGAGCGCCCGACCGGGTTGTACAGGCGCACCTCGACGCCGGGCATGCGGGCGAGCTCCTCGAGTTCGTCGAAATCGCCGATCTTGCGGGCGCCGCGCAGGAAGCGCGCGTCGATCATCAGCTTCACCTTCACGCCTTCGCGGGCCTTCTTCTGCAGCAGGCCGAGGAAGGACCAGCCGAAGATGTCATTGTCGACGATGAAATACGTCGAGACGATCGAGGAGCGCGCCGACTCCAGCATGTGCCAGCGCGCATACCAGGACTCTTCATTCCCGGTGAGCAGGCGGGTGCGCGCCAGAATGTCCGCATCGGCTGCCGGGAAGGACTTGAAGCTGTTCTGAAGCCCGGTATTGAGCGGGAGCCGCTCGAAAGCCTCCGATGGCGCCGGAAGCATGACGATGCAGAGCAGAAGAGCGATCGCAGACACCAGAACGGCGGCCGGCAGCGAGAGGCGGCTCTTCGGGATGGCGTGAATCGGGCGGCTGTTCATCATCGGAATGTCTCCTTCCGTTTTCGGGCGGGTGTTCGGCGAAATTGTACCGCAGTCCGGCCTGTTCGGGCAATGGACATGGCCGGTATTTACTGCTATATCAACATCGAGGAAAAACATGCATTGGAGGATCTCTGCCATGGTTGACATCCTGTCTCGCGCGAAACCCGGTCTGTTGCTGGCTGTAGCCCTGACCCTGTTCGGAACGCTGCTTCCGGCACCCGGCATCGCTGCCTCGGCTTCGGGAAACACGGCGGGAGCTCTGGCTCTGCGCAAAGCCGTGGCGACAGGGCTGCCGGCCTGCCGCGACGTGCAGACTCCCGAAGGGGTCTTCGTGAAGGTCTTCAACGATACCGTGGCGGAATGGGTCGCACGTCCGCTGGACGCCGGACTGGTCGCCGAGATCCGCGGCGCGCTCGCCCCGCATCTGCGCATCGAGCTGAACCCGCGCGGTTTCGCCCCCGCCGCCACGCGCACGACGGAAGGTGAGGCCGACACGACCAACTACGACGCCATCTGGGTCCGCGACAATGTCTGGGTGTATTACGCGCTGGCCCGTGATCCCGAACGGCGTGCCGACGCTCGCCGGCTCCTGCTGGCCCTCTGGGATTATTACGCCACGCCCGTCCAGGTCGGCCGTTTCGAGTCCGTCATCGCCGATCCGGCACTGGCTCTCGACCAGATGGCCATGCCGCACATTCGCTTCAACGGCCGATCTCCGAATCTCGGTGACGTGATGGTGAACGGGCGGCCCGAGACCTGGAACCATCGCCAGATCGACGCTCACGGCCTCTTCTTCACGGCCCTCGCCGAAGCCGCTGCGGAAGGCCTGCTCGAAGCCGGGGACCTGAACCGGGCGCGCTTCCGCGTGCTCGCGCTGTATCCCCGGTTCCTCGAGCGCATTTCGTTCGACACCTACGAAGACGCCGGGGCATGGGAAGAACTGCCCCGCCGCAACACAAGCAGTATTGCCCTCGCGACCAGGTCCCTCCAGGCCTTGCGGAGCCTGCTCGATGCGAAGACGGGGCCGGCGAGATCGTTTGGCGACGCCTTCCGGGCCCGCCTCGGCCGTCTCGGGCATGATGCGACTTCCGCCTGGGCGCCGTCGTTCCTCGCTTCGCTGATCGACCGAGGAATGGAGCGCGTGAGGCACCAGCTGCGCCTCGGCGGCGAATCACCCGACTACGATCCTTCCGACATCCGCTTCCGCCAGGCAGACGCGGCGCTGCTCGTGCTGATCCAGCCTTCCCCCCTCGAGGGCCTCACGGAAAGCGAACGGCGCACCGTTCTCCAGATCGTGCGGACGCTGGAACGGCCCGCCGGGATTCTTCGGTATGACCTCGACAGCTACCAGGCCGGCAACTACTGGATCAAGCCGCCCGCCTCTGACGACCCCGCGGCACCGGCCCTGACGGGCGACACCTCGTCGGACGCGGCGTTCCGGTGGCGCCTGTCGCAATTGATGCCTGACACCGAAGCCCAATGGTTCTTCGACAGCCTCTGCGCCCTTGCAAGGCTGCATCTGGCCGAGCAGACGGCCGATCCGGCGCTCCGCCGTCAGGACATCCATCGCGCCGCCGTCCATATCAAGCGCGCTCTGGGTCAGATCACCGGCCCCGCCCTCGCCGCCGACGGCATCCCGGTTCGCGAATGGCAGGCCCCCGAAAGCATCAATACCATCGTCCTGTACGGCCGCAGACTTCCTGTACCGTCGCCGATCACCCCGCTGAACTGGGCAAAAGCCGGACTGGATCTGGCTCTCCGCGAATACGAACGCGTCGTCATCTCAAAAAAGAATTGAAATACTCATAGTTTTTCTGGCTATTCCGGCGTATCTGTGCTATGATGGAGTCACTTCGATAGATTCATCCGCGTAAGTTACTCTGTGGTGCGTTCCGCGTGCGGTCCATTGTGGGGATTTGCTGAGGGTGTCGTTTCGGAGAACATATTCAGGAGGTTCCCAAATGGAACGTGGTACAGTGAAATGGTTCAATGCTGACAAGGGTTACGGCTTCATCACCCGCGAGAACGGCGAGAAGGACGCTTTCGTCCATCATCGGTCGATCAACGGAACCGGCTTCAAGACCCTCGACGAGGGCCAGGCCGTCCAGTTCGAGATCGAAGCCGGCCCCAAGGGTCCGCAGGCGACCAACGTCACCAAGATCTAATATCAACTGATATGTAAAAGGCCCCCGAAAGGGGGCCTTTTTCATGTCGCCTGTTCCGGCTGCTCACGGGCGGGAATGCACGGCGCCGAGCGCGTTCAAGGAACCTTCTGTCCCCGGACGCGGTTGAAATAATGTACCTCAAATAGAATATTGCATTGCCGGTGGGGAGCGGGTATCATGGGAAAAAATCCGTTTCGTGGGAAAGGGTCTGCCATGCTGGAAAACGTACTCCTGTTCAGCGAACTTTCCGCCGAAGAGGTCAAAGAACTCGAATCCATGATCTGCCGCGAGGAAGTGCGACGCGGCACCGTTATTTTTCAGGAAGGCGATGCGACCCGCGACCTGTTCATCGTCCATTCAGGCGAGGTTGAGATCAGCGTTCGCGACCTGGCGGGCACGCCCAAGCTCATCTCCACCTTTGGCGAGAATGAGTTCTTCGGGGAAATGTCTCTCCTCGACCGCAAGGCTGTCCGGTCCGCAACCGCTCGGGCGACCCGCAACACGGTCCTGCTGAAACTTCCCGCCGCCCGCCTCGAACCGCTGCTCGAGGCGCAAACGCCGTTCAGTCGCAGCATTCACGGCAAAATCCTGCATGCCCTGAGTCGTCGCCTTCGCGAGATCACGCAGCGTGCCGCCAGGCTCATCAAGGTTGCCGGGCCGGCCCTTGGCCGCATCATCTCGATTGTCTCGGCCCGAAGCGGGTGCGGCAAAACCACGCTGGCGACCAACCTGGCGTATCTCCTGGCTCGCGAGACGGGAAAACGCGTCCTGTTCATCGATCTCGACGGTCACTACGGAGATGGCAGTTTTCTGATGGGCGGTTACAGCCAGAAATCCGTCGCGACGCTCTGCCGCGCACTTCGTGGGGCTTCCCTCCCGCCCGAAGACCTGATGACGCATTTCACCCCCATTATCGAGCGTCTTTGGATCCTTCCCGCGCCCAGCAACATTCTCGAAGCCGAGGAGATGCGTGTGGAGGATCTCATAGGCATGGTGCACACCTGCCAGAAGCTGTTCGACTATCTCATTCTCGATACCGACGAGGGGTTGAGCGAGACGGTCCTCAACGCCATGGAAATCTCGGAGAGGACGATCTTCCTGCTCGACTCCCGCGATATTCTCAGCGTGAAGAACACCGTGCGTTTCTTCCAGGCCCTGAACAGTCTCCGGTTCCCGGAAAACAAGATCACGGTGATATCGAACAAGGCTCGCGAGGACTACCGCCCCGAGACGGTGCCCACGACCCGCTTCCGGATCTCCGGCGTTCTTCCCGAACTTCAGGATTCATCGCGCCAGGAGGGCAAGACCCTCTATCAGGTCAATCCTCAGCACCGCTTCTGTGAAGCCATCCGGAGCCTCGTTCGCAACCTGCTCCAGGAAACCGCTTCTGTTGCCATGCCGGCAGTCGGCTTCCTGAACCGTCTCGCAGCCCCACAACCCATGGGAAGCGGCAATTCCACGAACGTGACGTCTCCCGACACCGGGAAAACCGGTGGAAACTCGCTCGACAATATCCAACGGGAGACGATTTCCGGCCTGATTCACGGCATCAAGCTTCTGCTCGAGAAAGGCCTTCTGACCGAAGCCGAGGCCGAAGCGCGCCAGTTGCTTCACTTCTGCCGCGATTCCAGCGACTTGTACCAGGTTCTCGGCGAGATCCTCCTCTGCCGCGGCGTCGCCGAAGAGGCGCTTCTGGTGCTGCGCAAGGCTGCGGAGACCGATCCGTCCAACGGCATGGCCATCGGCCTCGTCGGGTCGATCACGGGCGAGAAGAACCTCATCCTCAAGGGCATCGCCCTCCTTCAGGAACGCCTCAAGAGCTGCCCCAACTTCCCCGACCTGATCAACGATCTCGGCAGGCTCCACTTCTTCGCCGGCCAGTTCGCCGAGGCCAAGAAGGCCTTCCGGCAAGCCCTGGATCTCAATCCCAACTTTCGGGAAGGACGGATCAACCTCGCGATCGCCTGCGGGGAAGACGGGAATCCGACCGGCGGTCTCGAGGTGCTGGCCCCGCTGCAGGACCGCGGCGTTCGAGGCCATTACCTCGCGGGCTGTTTCCACCAGCTGCTCGGCAACTTTCCCGAGGCGTTCAACGAGTTCAAAAAGGCCGCCGCGCACCTGGCCGAGTATCACGACCTCCAGGATCGCCTCGAAAGCATGAGCGCCTACTTCCGAAAGCTGGAAAACCTCGTCGAGATGCACCGCCGATACCTCGAGAGGCACCCTGATTTCCCCGACCTCCATGTGCGCCTTGCCGATCTGTTTGTCCAGATGGGCGAAACCGAGAACGCGGTTCGCTCGCTGAAAGAGGCTCTGCGCCTCAAGCCCGATTACCCGGAGGCGAAAGCGAAGCTGGGACGGCTCACGGCGCCGGCACAGTCACAGAAAGCCGGCGTTTCTGCCGATCCACGGCCCGGGACGCATCCGGAGTCACTCCAGAAAGGCACCACCGGAATCCGCTGACGGCAGTGTTGTGAACGACCAGCCCCGTATTTTTTTGATTTCTGTCGACCGAAAGCCGATTTCGCGTTCCCGTTCGTGCTGAGCGTGTCGAAGCACGAGGGGCTCTCGCCCTTCGACACGCTCAGGGCAAACGGGGGCTGCTGGATTCGATACGGAGGTGGGGAAAGCGGTGACGTGAGCTCGAAACCGGGTGTTCCTGTACAAAATAGTTGCCTCGGAACCGGCGTGATTTTATGATGGTTGCCGTTCTGCAAGACACATTCATAAGGAGAGAACATGAAGAAGCATCTGGCGTATTTTTTTCTGCCCCTGCTGGCCGTGAACGTGCTGGCGGCCCCCGGACTCCATGCGGCCGAGCGGTCGGAAGTGCCGGTTAACCTCACGTGGAACACCGCTGACCTGTATGCGACCGAAGACGCGTGGGCGGAGAAGGCGAAGGACATCGCCGCACGCATTCCGAAACTGGCTGATTTCCAGGGCAAGATGGGCACGGATGCCGCATCATTCCATACCGCCCTCGATACCATCATGGCTCTCGACCTCGACCTCGTGCGCCTCATGACCTATGCGAGCATGCGGAGCGACGAAGACACCCGCGCCGGCAAGCCCCGCGAAATGGAACAGACCTCGAGCGACCTCGCCGTGAAGTTCACCGCCGCCGTCTCCTTCATGCGCCCCGAGATTCTCGAACTGGGCGAAGAGAAGGTCATGGGATTCGTTCAGGCCGAGCCGAAGCTCCAGCCCTACAAGCCCTGGCTCGAAGATATCCTCCGCTATGCCCCGCACACCCTCTCGAAGGCCGAAGAGAAAGTGGCGGCCCAGGCGAACATGATGGCCGAAGGTCCCGGCAGCGCCTACAGCATCTTCACCAACGCCGACATGCCGTATCCCGAAGTGGTCCTTTCCGACGGCAAGCGGGTGCGGCTCGACGCATCGGCCTACACCAACTTCCGCGCCGCTCCCAACCGCGATGACCGCATGAAGGTGTTCCGGAACTTCTGGAAGGGCTACAAGAAATTCGAGCGCACCCTCGGCACGACGCTCAACGGCCACGTCAAGACGCACCTGTTCAACAAGGAGATCCGCAAATACAACAGCTGTCTCGAAGCGGCCCTGTTCGACGCGAACATCCCCGTCGCCGTCTACAAACAGCTGATTGCCGACGTTCACGCCAACCTGCCGACCCTGCACCGGTATCTCAAGCTTCGCCAGCGCATCATGGGCGTCGACCGGCTCGGCTACGAGGACCTCTACGCCCCGATCGTGAAGGAAGTCGATCTGAAATACACCACCGAAGAAGCGAAGCAGCTCGTTCTCGAAGCCGCCGAGTCTCTCGGCAGGGAATACGTCGAGACGATGAAGACCGGCTTTGAAAACCGCTGGGTCGACTTCATCCCGACCACCGGCAAGAAGTCGGGCGCTTACAGCACGGGCGTGTACGGGGTCCATCCGTACCAGCTCCAGAACTTCACCGGCCTGTATGACGAAGTGTCGACGCTGGCCCACGAGTTCGGCCACTCGATGCACACCTACCTGTCCGACAAGCACCAGCCGTACCCGACCCACGACTACAAGACCTTCATCGCGGAAGTCGCCTCGACGCTGAACGAAAACTTCCTTCTCCACCTGATGCTCGAGAAAACCACCGACAAGGCCACCCGTCTGTTCCTCCTGGGAAGCTATCTCGACGGCCTGCGCACGACGCTGTTCCGACAGACCCTGTTCGCCGAGTTCGAGATGCTCATCCACGAAATGGCCGAGAAGGGCGAGCCGCTCACCGGCGAAAAGCTGACCGAACTGTATCTCGAGCTCCTGAAGGAATACTACGGGCACGACAAGGGCGTGTGCGACATCAAGGACCTTTACGGCATCGAGTGGGCCTACATCCCTCACTTCTACTACAACTTCTACGTGTACCAGTATGCGACGAGCATCACCGCCTCCTCCATGATCGCCGCGAACATCCGGTCGGAAAAAACCGGCGATGCCGCCCGCGAAGCGTATCTGAAGATGCTCTGCTCCGGCTCGTCGAAGTATCCCATCGACCTGCTGAAGGGCGCCGGCGTCGACATGACCACCTCCGAGCCGTTCAACGCGGCCATCAAGGAAATGAACACCGTCATGGACGAGATGGAAAAACTGCTCGAAGAGAAGTAAATCTACAGATATAATAATCGGTTCGTCGTTCGCATGAAAGACGCCGCCCGGGAAACCGGGCGGCGTCGCTCATGCGCGAAATGTGGGGACTCACCGATGAATCACGAAAACCAGGGGGAAATGACGAACTGCAGAGTCACGGAGACACGGGGATAAATATATATATTAGAATAAAATTTTTTCTGTGCCTGGCATGTTCAATCTCGCTCTCGCTTTTGCTGCTGCGATGGCGGGCCGGCTCGCAAACCGCCCCTCCAGCGCAATGGCGAGTGCCGGGGTGGAATTTCAGGATTACATCTGCGGATCGGTTCTTGCGCCGAAATCAACATGCCAGGCACAAAGACGCAAAGCTCTCCTCTGTTGATGAATCTTTCGGCGTTCTTCATGCCTTGGTGCCTTTGTGGTGAAACGATCTTCGTATCTGGCATGTGTGTTTCACTTTGAGAACCAACCCGCAGATGACACTGATGAAGCAGATTTCGCAGATGAAATTCTGTCGCGGCGAAATTTCCTCAGTGGTTCGATCTCCTGTATCGCACGCTGTTGGTGGTTGGGGAAAGGGTGCCGAGGGGGAGACCATCACTCCGAGGGCCTCTTGAAGGAGGATTTCGGAAACGCGCCGTCCGAATCGAGCAGTGCCATGTTCCAGACCTTCACCTCGCCTGTTCCGGACGTGACGAGATGCAGGCCGTCCGGAGAGACCGCAACGGAGTTGACGCTGCCGGCATGGGCGTCGAAACAGCAGCGGCTCTTTCCGTCGGCCATGTCGAAGAGGCCGATGCGGCCGATCGAGACGGAAACGGCAAGGGGACCGGCTTTCGAAAGAAACCAGACGGGCTGGTTGAACTGGTCGGGTATCGTCTGCTCCCAGAGTTGGCGGCCGTCAGCGAGGTTCCAGAGGCGAAGACGGCCACCGCCCGTTCCGGCCACGCGCGTCCCGTCCGGCGAGAGTGCCGTGACCTGGATATACTTCCCGCCCGCATCGATCGAACGCATCTCCCCGTTTTCGACGGATATCACCCGGATCGCATTCCGGTCGTTCATCACCAGGTGGCGGCCGTCCGGTGTGAAGGCAAGGTCGGATTGCAGAATGGAAGCGGAAGGCCAGGTTCCGACCATGGTTTCGTCTGATATCCGGCGAAGATACAGGTGCGAGCAGCCGATGACGGCCGCGTGGCGGTTGTCTGGGCTGATGGCGAGGGCGGTCAGGCCTCCCGAACGCTCGTCGGATCCCTTGATCGTCCATACGGCCCGGCGGTGCCTGACATCCCAGACCTCGACGTCGAACGAGGAAAAATACTCCCCGTCGAAGCCGGTGAAGGTCTGCGTACCGAAGGCGAATATCCAGCCGTCGCGGCTGAAGACGAACCGGCTGATCTCGGGACGTGCGATGTTCGCCACGAGCTGGTCGTTCGCGAGATTGCGGAGCCTGAAGTTCTTTCTGTCGCTCTCTTCGATCAGGACGCAGCCTCCTGAGCCGGCTACGAGCCTGCCTTTGCCGGCCGCGCGGCTGGTGATCAGAACCCCGGTCTGGAGGTCGCGTATCTCGACCAGCCCCGGCGGGCGGTTGATCGTGGCCCGTCCGTCCGGCGTCAGGGGCGGCTGGCGTTCTCCCGTGCCGCCCGGGAGCGTCCTGATCAGGGCGGGGTTGCGATCCAACGGCTCTTCCATGGAACCAGTATACCGCAGAACACATGCAAGTCGGTTTCCCCGACGATTCGCGGCGGATGCGGCATGCGGCGTATCCCGATTTCATCTGTGCCACCTCCGTCATCGTCGGATCGGTTCCCGCAACGAAATCACCATCCCAGTCCCCAGGGAATACACCTTGGGAATGGATTTCTTCTTTCTCTCGGGGTATGCTATTTGCTAGATACTTTTCTTGAGGTGTTGATGATTCGAATGTTGTGTGAGGTGAGCGAAATGAAGAGAAGAAGAAAAGCCGGCCAGGCGCTGGTGGAAATGGCGCTCGTGGCGCCGTTGATCTTCTTGCTCCTGATCTGCGGCGTCGCTGATTTTGGTTTTGCCTTTTACCGTTTCATCACCCTGCAGCAGACTGCCAATGAGGCTGCCGCCTGGGCTGCCGAGATGAAATACCGGCCCAATTCCCCCGTGACCGGGGCCGATATCGAGCATTGGCTGACGAACACCGCCTCGCACACGCTTCCCGCGACCTGGAGCATGGCGGAAGCCCGGAAAATCAATGCGACCGTGCAGACGTCGACAACCTCTGACAATGATGCCGTGATCATCGCAGTCACCCTCGAGTATGATACCCCTCTCTTCACACCCTTCTATCAGGCTTTTTTCAATAGCATCTATGGAAAAAAGGCGATTCCATTGGCTACGCGGGTTGCCTGCCAGGTCCCGAAAAACACCCTCCGGGCGAATGGGTCGTGACCAGTGACAGGATGGCCTGGGAATTGAGCGGTGAGAACGGATATAAGCCGAGGTTAGATTACCTCGGGTAGTGGCTTTTTCACCCAAAAACAATGACTGCGTGTTCAGACCAGAGAACACGCAGTCATTGTTTTTTGGGCTGATCGAGTATGAATCAGGATGGCTTCACGAGATATCCGACAAAGGTGCCCCGCACCTGGTCCGAATCGCCATGGGCCGGATCGTATGCTCCAAGGCCATCCGGGAGAGGAAGCTGGGAATACTCGTTGACCTGGAGAAGGTCGAAGATGGCAAATCCGATGACGACGACCTGGTCTTTGGTTCCATTCTTTTCCTGGGGAACGATGCTGTCGTCGTCGGGACACTTGACGATCGGCACGACCACGCGCCGCAGGTCGTTGTCGATCCGGTAGTCCCGGCCGTCGTCATTGGGGCCATGCATGGTTCCGGTCTTCACATACAGCAGATCCCCTATGCTGACAGGGCCGGGGTAGCCGAACTTGAAGAACTCCTCGTAATCGCTGGCGCCGCCGCCCTTGCTTCCCATGTCGAGGGAACCGTGATTCGAGGCTGAGCGAAGGTTGGGGAGCCCCCCATCAACCTTGCCGTCGCCTCCGCAGTTCGTGCAGGAAGAGGTCGATCCGCCGATGACGCCGTCGCCGCCGCAGGTCGGACAGGAGATGTCCGCCTTGTTGCATGGGCTGCCGTTGTTCTTGATTCCATCGCCTCCGCAGGTCGAGCAGGAGGGATTGTGATAATGACCGACTCCGCCGCAGGTGGTGCAACTGGTGCCGGCCGTCGTGACGCTTCCCGTGCCTCCGCAGACGGTACAGGTGTCGTCGGCCTTTGCACTCTTCAGGTTTCCCAGGCGAACGATGTATTCCTCACCGGGGGTGAAGCCTTCGTCGTCTTCAAATTTTTCGAAGGTGAAATCGTGCGTGCCCAGCTGCCGCAGTTTCCCATGCGGCACGCCGATCGGAATGACCCCCTCGCCGCCGTTGTCCGCCGGGTCGCCGCGGGTGGCGGCAACGGGCATCTGCGTATACCCGATCAGCTTCGCGAAGAACATGGGAGAATCGTATCGGCCGACCACCTGGAGATTTCGCCGGAGAGGCCGGTTGTTGAAATACACCACGGAGCATGAGAGAGGCCCCCCGGTGAACGACATACCGGGGTACGACGCCTGGACGACGTCCCGGACGCGCGTTTGAACGGCTGCCTGCGCCGAAGTGGTCAGGGTTCCATCGTCGTTCACCGCCGATACGCAGGCGAGATCGAGCCCCGCTTTCCATCCTGCATTAACGGCACTATCCAGGCGGGCTTTCTGGTAGTAGGCGAAGCCGACATCGGTTACCAGGGCGACGAAAGAGAGCAGCGCAACCATGGACAAGGCTGTGATGACGAGGATGCTTCCGCGTTTATCATAGTTCTTTCCCATAGCTCTACTCCTTTTCCTGGATGTTTTCCGCGGTCAGCCGGTAGGTGTTCCGGGATGGCCCGAAGAAGCTTCCCATGAATGGCGTGAAAAGTTCGATGTCGCATTGCGCTTTCACTTGTATTGCCTTGTCGCTCGTTCCGATACCGGTTGCAACCCAGTAGACAACCCTGGTATCGGGTGATGAAGGGAAGGAGGATCCGGCGGGGAGGACATCGCACCTGCCGACTGCGGGACTCTTGTAGCGCTCGAAGGCAGCCTTCACAGACGGGAAATCGGCATGCGTATGGCTGCCGAACATGTCGGTCGCAACGAAAAAGTTCATCCGCCGTGCTCCGGCCCGGGCTGCTTCGAGGCACTGGAGGTTCAACGCCGAAGAAACGTGAAGGCCGCGGCTCAGATCGATGATCGTGAGCACCACGAAGATGAACAGGGGAAGGACCAGCGCCATTTCCAAGACGCCTTGCCCTTTTCTGAATGATCTGACCATTATTCTCTCCCCAAGAAAGAATACCATGATTTCACATTGGTATAGTAGCAATAATTGTACCTGACAATCTTTCGATTCTCAACATCGAAGAACCGTTCCCGCCGTGATAGAATATACTACGTTCCCCGCTTTTTTGCGGGCAACCAGTTCGAACGGGCCGGGAGAGGTTTTTCCATGCATGATCGCATCTGCGAAGAAGTCGCGCAGTTCGTCGAAAGAAGCATTCTGAACGGGCTTTCCGCCTTATGGGACGAGATCTGCCGGGAGGTGAAACACGTCTGCCGGGGCCATGTCGGCAGCTTTCGCAAGCCGGGATTCATGATCTGCGAGATGAACTCCCTGGGGGAATGGAACGACGGGCAACGGCTCATCAGCCTGCAACGGGATCTCGTTTTCAACCATGCGTGGGATGCCGTCATCGACGTGTTCAAGCATGAGGTCGCGCACCAGATCGCGTATGAACTGCTGGGCGCGAGGCAGGAAGTCGCGCACGGCCCTGCCTTCCAGCAGGCTTGCCGGATGATCCGTGCGGATCCGCGCGCTTCGTCGGAACACAAGACCCTGCACGAGTGCGTCCGCGACGGGAAGGCAACGGAAGCCGACCGGATCCTGGACAAGGTCAACAAGCTGCTCGCCCTGGCCCAGAGTTCGTCGGAGCACGAGGCCCGTGAGGCGATGCGGAAGGCTCACGAGTTGATGCGCGCCTACAACATCGAATCGATCGAGAAGCGGCCGCATCGGAATCATTTCAGCATGTTCCTGGGGCGGCCGGCCCTGCGGCATCCGCCCGAAGTCTCGGTTTTGGGCGGCCTGCTGCGCAATTTTTACTTCGTCGAAACGATCTGGATACAGGCCTGGGTCGTCGAGCGAAACCGACTGGGACGCGTGCTCGAGATCAGCGGCACCCCGGAAAACCTCGCCATGGCAGAATACGTCTTCGCTTTCATCAACCGATACATCGAACATGCCTGGGCGGAATTCCGCAGCCGGAGCGGGGTTTCAGGCCGGCGCCGCCAGTCCGATTTCGCGGTCGGGGTCGTCAAGGGGTTCCATGAAACCCTTACCCGTGATGAAACGACAAAGGCAGATGGGACGCAGACCTCGGCGCTCATCCTGGCGCGCGATGCCGAGCTCCATTCCTACTTTCGGACCCGCTACCCCCGGATCAGAAACACCACCGGAAAATCGCGCATGATCGATCCCAGCGTCATCGAAGCCGGCAAAGAGGCAGGCCGAAAACTCCGCATTCACCGAGGCATTCACGATACCTCCTCGGGGCCGGTGAAGCTGCTGACGGAGAGATAGAATCCCCGCTCGAGCAGAGCGACTCGAACAAAAATATATTCTCCGATACAAAAAAATCCCCTTCGGGCGATGGCCCGGGGGATTTTTTTGCAGCGCGTCGTTATTCGGGAATGGCGACCACGATGCCGTCTTTCACTTCGATGCGGAAGCCGGCCTGGGCTTCGCGCGACCAGCGGCCGGTCTCGTCGGCCTGCTTCACGGCCCACCTGTAGTGATGGTGCTGCAGCCACTCCTCGCGGGTCGATTCGCAGAAGGTCTTGGCGATCGTCACGCGTTCCATGACGGTGCGGTTTTCGTTCATGTCATACAGAGTCACGGCGTAGTAGGGACCGGTTCCCTTCCAGGTAAGGATGGGCCGCAGAGCTGCGGCGAACGGGGCCAGAACGAGGTTCGCCGGCTGGCCGGGAACGGGCGTGGCGATGGGCTGGGTGCCGGTTTCGAGGCTGACCTTGAGGATGCCCTTCATATACTCGCCTACCATCTTGGGCAGGCGGACCTTGACGTAGTAGTAGGTCGGGGTGAACTGCTCGCGCTCGATGACCATGCGGCCGTCCATGGTGAGCGCGCGCTTGACGAAGACGTGGCCCTTCATCGCCAGGTCTTCGGGAAGATCGATGCGGTGTTCCCAGCTCTGCGCCGGGGCGTTCACCACCAGGTCGTGTGTGAACGTCTGGCTGACGGTCTCGGCGCCGACCGGCTGGAGAAGAGCGGCCACGAGCAGGACCGCGGCGAAAAGAACCATTCTGGATGCTTGGCGAATCATGGTTTGTTCCCTCCCAAAAAATTCTCTCTCCAATCATCGCCCTTCCCGTCGTTTCCGGCAATGAGCGGAATACGGCCCTGGCAGATGTCGCTCCCGATCAATGCCGGCTGGAGAGAATCTGCTCGGATGTTACATGAAATATGCAATCGGAAATTCCTGGCGCGCCCATTTTTCATCAGGTGGTGGCCTCTCGAGTCGCACTTGCATGACTGGATGCGCGGTCCTATCATGAACGGAAGTCTCCGCACAGCCGGATTGGATTCCGCGGCGGAGTCATCTTACAGAAATCATGGAGCAACAGATGTCTCGCATCACTTCGTTCGTGCTCGCTTTTGCGCTTGCCATCTCCATTCCTTTCGCCGCGTTCGCCGACGGCGATGCGCGGGCCGCGACTTCCGCGGAGCGTGAGTATGTCCTGAAGGTCCAGGGCCTGCTGGACAAGGTGTTGCCGCCGGTTCCGGACGGCTGGGCGGCCGGCGACCGCACGGAAATCGAGCCTCTGACGAGCGTCAGTACCGGGGTGGGAAGGGATCCGATGCGTGTCGAATTCGTCATGGAAGCGCGGGATGGGAAGAAGATCGAAGAGGCGTCCCTGAAGGAAAACAAGATCTACGAAGAGGTGGCCCAGACCTATGCCGCCGACCAGAGTACGAAGGTGATCGAAGAGATGCAGAAGAAGCTCGATGTGCTTTCCAGACAGATGGAAGAAGCGATCGGGAAAAGCGATGTGGCGGCCATTCAGCGCATCACCAGAGAGATCGAGGAAGCCCAGGCCCCCGTAAAGACGATGGGTGACGCCATGAACAAGGAGTTGAAGGAAAAGGCTGCCGTGGTCAAGGCCCGTGACGCGCATCTCCAGGCCGTTCTCTCCGTGAATGCCTACGACGTCGAGTTGTCCGAGTATGCCGCGGAAACGCCGGTGGCGGGACATCAGGCCTACTGGCACGAGAACCCGGCTGACGACGACGGCGATTTCGAAGGCGAATGGCTCGCGTTCGCCGGCGCCTGGAAAACCGCCGACCAGGACGGCAGGCCCGTGATGACGCCCGCCTGGAACCTCGGGCTTCCGCACACCACCGCCCAGAACCTCGTGGTGAAAGTGCGCGGCGACAAGGCCCGCGGCCGCCGCTTCCTCGAAGCCATGAAGTGGGACGTCGTCGGCAGCCTTTTTTCGGAAAAATGACCGGCGCGGTTTGCGTCCCGCCTTTCGCACGCACGTGCTTCGACAGGCTCAGCACGAACGGAAACGGAACATCGGCTCTTGTCATGCAGGAGCCAAGAAGACGGGCTTCGACGGGCCAGAGGGCGGCGAAGCCGGCAAGAGAGAGAGTATGTTCATGGCTGAGAGGGTTCGTTTCGAAAGAGGACGTGTCTTGTTTCCGGCATGCGCCGCATTGCTGGTCTGCCTAGCCTGGGTGGCGGGATGCACGGATTCGGGGCGACAGGCGCCGGCGCCGGCGCGAAAGCGCGTCACGTTTCTCCATTACTTTTCGGATACGCTGAGCGGCGGCATTACCGACATGGTCAAAGCCTTCAACGCGCAGCAGGCCAGCTACGAGATCGCCGTGACGCCGCTCGAGATGGAGGCGTTCAAAACCAGCATCCGCAAAACCCTCGAGGCGGGGAGCCCGCCGGACCTGTACTCCTACTGGGCGGGGGCGCGTGTCAAGTCGGTGCTCGACAAACTGCAGCCGATCGACGACGTCTGGGCCGCCGGCGGTTTCGACCGGCTGTTCTCCCCGATGATCGTCGAGTCGGCCTGCACCTACGAGGGGAAAAAATACCTGCTGCCGATCACGCAGCACCTGGTCTGCTTCTTCTACAACCGTTCGATCTTCGAGAAGCTGTCGCTGAAGCCGCCGACGACCTGGGACGAGTTCCTCGCGACCTGCGAGACGATCAAGAAGGCCGGCATCGTCCCGATCGCGCTGGGTTCAAAAGCGCCGTGGCCGGCCCAGTTCTGGTTCGACTACCTGCTCCTGCGCACGGCCCCGTTCGAGTATCGCCAGCGTCTGACGCGTGGCGAGGCGCATTACACCGATCCCGAGGTGAAGCGCGTCTGCGAACTCTGGAAACAGATCGTCATGGCGGGATACTTCAACGCCGATGCCACGAAGATCATGTGGGACACGGGCGCGAACGAGATGGTCTTCCAGGGAAAGGCGGCGATGACCCTGATGGGAACCTGGATCATCGGTTCCTACTGCGGAGAGGCCCATAACTGGGAGTGCGGGGTGAATTTCGATTATTTTATGTTTCCTGCTATAGATAAGGACGTGCCGCCCGTGGCCCTGGGCCCCATCGACGGGCTGGTCATTCCGAAAAACGCCCTGAACGCCGAGGGCGCGAAGGAAACCCTCCGCCTCCTGGCCGGGGCCGGGAACCAGGCGATCATGAGCCGCGGGTCGGGAGCTTTCGCCCCGAATCTCACGGTTGCAAGCTCGACCTACTGCGATTTCCAGAAGCGGATCCGGAAGGATCTCGAGGCGTGCCGCTCCTGGGCGTTCAACTACGATCTGGCCGTCCCGCCGGCGGTGGCCGATCTCGGGCTGGAGGCGTTCAACGAATTCCTGGAGTTTCCCGAACTCCACGAGGAGATATTCCAAAGGCTCGAGCGGGGTGCGGCCTCCCATGCCGCCGGGGAGAAACGCTGAGTGACGCGCGCCGAGCCGGCCCAGTCACTGTTTTCCCGCTTCCGAAGAGCCATTCGGGGCGGCACGTTCCGGTCCAGGCTGGTCGCGGTGTTTTCCGTCTTCCTCCTGATGATCGTCGTCCAGTTCCTGGTCTTTCTCGTCACCCTGCTGTTCACCATTCGCGCCGGCACCATGACCAGGGTTCTGACGGTCCTCGGAAGAAACTTCGAGGGCATGCACGCGGAGGAGCTCGTCTACGGCTTTTCGAGGAACCGGGCGAACTCGGCGCGAGCCTACGATCTGATCCGGCAAGGCCGCAGCATCTTCGAGGACCGGCTGGATTTCGCCGCCGAGCTTCAGCCATCTTTCAGCCTGAAAGACCTCCGGCTCCTCCTGGAGAGGCATGAACGCACCTTCGACGCATACGTGATCCTCATCGACCAGCTGGATGCGTTCGACAGCGAAGCCCGCCGCCTGTCGGGAGACCTTCTTGCAATCGCGGATGGCATGCGGGAAGAGGAGACCGGCCTTTCTGACGAGCTCCACTCGATCATCCGCCTCGTGGCTCTCTCTTCCTGGCATGAGCGGGAGTCTGCGGAACGCACGATGAACGAGAATCTGCGGTCGATCATTGCTTTCGGCGAGTCGGTCAGGGAAACATCCCTCCAACCGACGGAAAAGCTCGAGGGATACCGCCTTGCGGCAACGGCCAACCGGTATCTCGACACGTTCCAGCGGTATCGGCTCAATCTCGAGCATCTCAAAACGAAGGAACTGGAGCTTCACCAGAGCTTTTTCGCCTTGAGAGACGCCTGCCTGGCCGCCGAGGAGGTGGTGGAGCAGCGCCTGCTGTCGTTCCAGTGGTGGGCGATGGTCATTCTCGTCGCGTTTTTCGGCCTTTCCGCCGGCACGGCGGCGTTCGCCACGATTTTCTTCTCGGAAAATCTCAGCCGCCCTCTGACCCGGCTTCTCGAGGCCACGGCGGCGATCAGGGCGGGGGAATACGGCCGTCCCGTCGAGATCGATACGTCCGACGAGTTCGGAGAGTTGGGCAGGCAGTTCAACACGATAGCGGACGAGCTGAAAACGTCGCGGGAAAAGATTCTGCTCCACCAGCGCACGCTCGAGCAGAACATCCTCGACAGAACCCGCCAGGTGCGCCTGAGCGAGGCCCTGCTTCGCCAGATTATCGACCTGGTCCCGCATTTCATCTATGCCAAGGGTGAGGACGGCCGGTATTTCCTGTCGAACCGGGCGTTCGCTGACGTCTGCGGGCGCTCGGTCGAGGAGATGATCGGCCTGACCTACGCGGACCTGGGCGGCTTCGAAGACGAAATCGAGCGGGTGAACATCGAAGACAACGAGGTGATCCGTTCGAACAGGCCGATGAGCATCTCGGATTACCGGACGTTCGTGCGGAACGGGCCACGCCGGTTCCTTCAGACGAACAAGATTCCCTTCCAGTCCGAGGACGGCGGCAAGCGGTCCCTGCTCGGGGTGTCGATCGATCTCACCGAGATCACGGAACAGAAAAATCTCGCCGAAGCCCTGAAGGACGAGGCGATTCGCGCGCGCCAGGCGGCCGATGCGGCGAACCAGTCGAAAAGCCTGTTCCTTGCGAACATGAGCCACGAGATCCGCACGCCGCTGAACGCGATCATCGGCTACTCCCAGCTCCTTTCGAGATATGCCGGGATGAACGAGACGCAGGTCGCGTATCTGGCCACTATCATGAACAGCGGCGCGCACCTGCTTTCCCTCATCGACAACATCCTCGAGATCAGCAGGATCGAAGCCGGCCATCTCGAATACCGGCCCGCGCCCTTCGACCTGAGGCTTCTCCTGGAGTCGTTGAACACCATGTTTGCCGCGCGCGCAGAGATGCACGACGTCAGGATGGAGTTCGTGACCGATGCCGCCCTGCCGCGGCTTTTGGTGACCGACGAGGGAAAACTGCGGCAGATCCTGGTCAACATCGTCGGCAACGCGGTCAAGTTCACGGAAAAAGGCCATATCACAACGACAGCCGCGTATCGGGACGGCACCCTGCATATCGAGGTCGAAGACTCCGGAAGCGGCATCGCGTCCGAAGAGCTGGCGCTCGTCTTCGAGAAGTTCGAACAGACCTCGAGCGGCCGCCGGATCGGGAGCGGCACCGGCCTGGGAATGGCGCTGAGCCGCCAGTTCGCGCGATTCCTCAAAGGCGATATCACCGTGGAAAGCCGTTCCAGCGTCGGCACCACGTTCCGTCTGACCCTGCCGGTCGAGCTTCCGAAGGAAGGGGTGCTCATGCCCGACGTCGCGCCCACACGGCGCGTTCGGGGGGTCACTCCGGGGACGCCGCGGATGACCGTCCTGGTGGCGGACGACCTCGAGTCGAACCGGTCGGTCCTGGCGACCCTGCTGAACCTGGTGGGGTTCGGCGTCGGAGAAGCCGTCGACGGGCGCGACGCCGTCGAGAAGTTCGAGAAACTCCTTCCCGACGCGGTGCTCATGGATCTCAAGATGCCGGAAATGAGCGGCATAGAGGCTCTGCGGCGAATCCGGGCGACGGAACGGGGGGGGCAGGTTCCCGTCCTGATCATCACCGCGCAGGGACTCGACGAAAACCGCCGGGAGGCCCTTCTCGCGGGGGCGACGGGCTTCATCTGCAAGCCCTTTCGTGAAGACGATCTTCTGCAGGAACTCGGCACGTGCCTTGGAATTACCTACGTCTACGAGGACGTGCCTGCCGGAGGGAATCCTGAAAGCGGCACTGCTGAGGCGTTTGTGGATCTGTCCCACCTCACGGTCGAATTCATCCGGGAGCTCAGGGACGCGATCCGCCGCGGCGAGCGAAAATGGTGTTTGGATTTATTGAATACCCTGCCCGAACGCGATGCCGGCATTGGCGAGCGTCTTCGGGAGTTGGTCAACGCCTACGAATATGATAGGCTTCTCGAGGTCCTGAAAATCCCCGGCGAGGATGGAGACGGCACATGACGGAAGATCGGCCCAACCGCGTTCTGATCATCGACGACGTGCCCGTCAACCTGTCGCTCCTGGAAGGCATCCTGCTCGAGCGCCAGTTCGAGGTCGCGTCGTTTCCGCGCGGCCGTCTTGCGCTGGCCGCCATGGAAACGAACCCGCCGGACCTCGTTCTGCTCGATGTCAGCATGCCCGAGATGAACGGATACGAGGTCTGCGCAGCCATGCGGCAGAATCCTCTTCTCAGGGACATCCCGGTGCTGTTCCTCAGCGCCGCGAACGAGGAGTCCGACAAACTCAGGGG
Organism: uncultured bacterium; assembly: GCA_964389325.1. GTDB lineage: Bacteria > Muiribacteriota > Ozemobacteria > Ozemobacterales > Ozemobacteraceae > MWAR01. The sequence continues at coordinate 26,510 of CAYMEN010000027.1, forward strand.
CTTCCAGGCAGGCGGCATGGACTTCATCACCAAGCCGTTCCACGTCGAAGAAGTGCTCGCACGCGTTAACACCCACATCCTGCTTGCCCGCTCCAGGCGCGACATCGCCGAGAAAAACCGCGCCCTCGAGGCGCTGACGGCCGAACTCCGGTCGCAGAACGAGGCGTTGAAGTCGGCTCTCGCCCAGATAAAGGTGCTGAAGGAGTTCCTTCCGATCTGCTCGGGATGCAAGAAAATCCGCGACGACCAGGGCGAATGGCAGGATGTCGACACCTATCTCAGCACGCATTCCGACATCACCTTCACCCATGGCCTCTGCCCCGAGTGCTTCAAACGCTATTATCCCGGTTACACCTATCCCTCCGGCGGTGGGTGAGACTCTCCCCACAGACAACCGGAACGGCCGCCGGAGAAGCGGTGAAGCGGAGAAACGGTGATGCATTCAGGAGAAAATAGGTTCCGGGGAAACCCATCTTCTTTTCAGCCGGAAGGCGAATCTCTTCTTCTTCCGGTGCTGGTATGCCCATTGAAGAGACTGAAGATGAGTTCGAGGGCTGACTGCGACGGGAAATCGGCGAGATTGACTTCCGCCGTCGTTCATACTAGGCTGGAAGAATAGAGGAAGAAAGCCCGAGAGGATTCGGGTTGTCACACACCCGTTCGATACGTTTTTGTTGCGCGCTCGGTCCCGAGTATGACGGATGAAAGGAAAAGAGGACAGGACGTGAAGAAGTTTTTTGCTTTGTTGGCCCTGGTGGTTTTTGTGTGCGGCACCGCATGTGCCGGTGAGATCGTTTTCCCCGAAGCGATCGGAAGCGGACTGAAGATTGTTTCCGATAAGATGGCGGGTTCGGACGAGATGACGATCCGCATGACCTGCTCTATCGATAAGATGAACTCCTGGGACGTCGAGACGCCCAAGGGCGAGTTCACCGTTCTTCACGCCCCGGCCTTCTACTTCGGCGGCGCGTATGGCGCCCCCCAGCTGCCGGTGCTTACGAAACTCGTCCAGATCCCGGTCGGGGCCGAGTTCAAGATCGATGTGAAAAGCTACGACACGACCGAGTACGATCTGGCCAAGTTCGGCATCACCAACCGGATTTTCCCCCGCCAGCCGTCCGCTCCGAAGGATGGCTCGCAGGTTCCGTTCGTGTATGAGAAGTCGGCCTACGTATCGAAGGGCTTCGGCGGCATGCCGCTCACCTCGATCAAGGAAGTTGGCTTCCTGCGCCAGATGCGGCTCGTCCACGTCGCTGTCTCCCCGATCAAATATGACCCGGTCGCCAACAAGATCGTGGTCTACAACAACGTCGATTTCGAGATCGTGCTGACCGGCGCCGACATGGCCAGGACCCGCGCGATGCACGCCTCTCTCTCCACCCCGGCGTTCGCCTGGGCCGAAGAGATGGTCGTCGTTCCCCAGACCCTGCGCTTCGGCCGGAACACCGCGCCCCAGAGCTATGTGATCGTCACTCATCCGATGTTCAAGGATGCCATCGCCCCGTTCGCGGCCTGGAAGGCCGAAAAGGGCTTCAAGGTCGATGTCGTCACGACCGACCAGTTCGGCACGGGCGTTGCGCTCACCGAAGGCCTGAAGAAATATCTGCATGACAGGTACAACAACCCGACCGCCGACAAGCCGGCCCCAAGCTATGTGCTGTTCGTCGGCGATCACGAGCAGATCCCGGCCTTCAAGGGCCAGACTGGCTCCCACATCACCGAGCTGTATTACGTCGCCGTCACTCCGGGCGACTTCCTGCCCGACATGCTGACCGGCCGCTTCTCCGCCCAGACTCTCGACCAGCTCACCCCCCAGATCGAGAAGACCATGAGCTACGAGAAGGGCCAGTTCGCCGATCCGGCGTATCTCGACAACGCCGTCCTGATCGCCGGCTGGGATTCAAGCTGGGCGAAGAGCCACGGCTGGCCGCACATCAACTATGCCGAGAAATACTACTTCAATGCCGAGCATGGCTTCGGGAAAGTGAACAAGTATCTCTCCGCCGGCTCCCAGCAGAACGTGGCGTCGATCCAGGCGGCCATCGCGAAGGGCGCTTGCTACGTGAACTACACGGCCCACGGTTCGTCGACCTCCTGGGCGGACCCGGGCATGTCGATGAGCGACATCACGAAGCTCGGCAACAAGGGCAAATACCCGTTCGTCATCGGCAACTGCTGCCTGACCAGCAAGTTCGAAGTCGCGACCTGCTTCGGCGAAGCCTGGCTGCGGGCCAAGGACGCCGGTGCCATCGGCTACGTCGGCGGCACGAACAGCACCTACTGGGATGAAGACTTCTGGTGGGGCGTCGGCCTGCACTCGATCGTGAAGCCGAATGTCCAGGGTGTTCCGCCGCTCAAGGAAAACACCGGAACCGGCGCGATCGATTCCCTGTTTGAAGGCGCCGGCGTGACCAACGCCGCCTTCATGGTTCTCGGCAACCTGGCCGTCGAGTCCTCGACATCCAGCCGCAAGCAGTACTACTGGGAAGTCTACCACCTCATGGGCGACCCGGCCCTCAAGACCCACATGGGCCAGCCCAGCAAGTAATCTCCCGCCCCGTCGAAGGCCCTGACAGGGTCTGAAAACGAAGAAAACGCAGGTTCTGAACCACCCGTTCGGAACCTGCGTTCGTTTTATCCCGCCCCTGCGGATAGAGAACGATTGTTTTGTGGTGAAACAATCTTTGTGCCTGGTATGTTGAAAATCCGTAAATTCACCGCGGAGGCACCGAGGCGCTGAGGCACTGAGGAGAAAATAATCGTTCATCTTTTTTAACTCGTTTCTTTCTCTGCGTCTCTGTGACTGCGGTTCAAACTTTGGCGTCTCTGTGATAAAGCTGTTTTCCGAGGCGCTGAAAGAAAACCGGGCGCGGCTCTCAGGGAGCCGCGCCCGGCGGTGAAGCCAGGAAGGATCAGTGGACGGAGAGGGAACCCTCGCCGTAAAGGCCGCGGAGGCAGTCTTCCTCGAGATCGAAATACTCGGCGTCGATGCGGTTATAATCGGACGCGGTGTCGCCCGAACCGCAGATCGGGTAGAGGCTGCGGATCGTGTTTCCGAAGGTGTAGAGCTGCCAGGTGTAGGCGTGGCCGTTGATGTTGGCGTCGAACTGGACCGCCGAGGGGGCGTTGCCGCCGTTGCGGCGCGACGTCTCGATCGCGATGTGGCCGAGGGCGAGAAGCGCCTGGGCGGAGTTGCCGATGGTGAAGCCGCCCTTGTTCTTCTTCAGGACCGGCAGGGGGCCGTTGCCGTCGGGGTCCCAGGTGAAGCGGCCGGTGTAGATGCCGGAGTCGTTCGCATGGTCGATGCTGCCCTGGATCTTCGCGCGGCCGGCCAGGTCGTCGGAATAGAATTTATACCACCAGTGATATCCGCTGACCGTGGTGCTCTTCATCTCGCCGCAAATGACGTGCTCGAATCCGGCGCCGGCCCCGAACCAGTTTTCCTTCATGTCGTCCATCGTGGTATTCGTGACCTTCAGGGCGTGCTGAATGATCGGGTCGTTTTCGATCGACGCGAGATAGGCGTTGATCTCCTTCGAGTTCTTCTTCAGTTCGGGGGTGCCGACCTTCGGATCGAAACAGGCCGCCAGCTTGATCGCCGCCTGGTAACTGGGGGGGAACTCGCCGGCGAATGTCATGAACAGATGTTTCTTGCCGTCGAACGCCATGTCCTGGACGGCATCGCGATCGAGCCGGGCCAGCCCGGCGCAGGCTTTGGAAATCGACGCGGAGAGGCTCGAGCCGCCGTTGTTGCCGCCGCGCTGCATACGGGCGCGGGAAAGTGCGAGGTCGAACTCGTGGGTGTTGCTGATCAGGCCGGCTGAGATGCTGTTCTGAAGGGTCTGCCGAAGCCCGGGTTCATTGACCGGGGCCAGCAGCGCCGCCCAGTCGGGAGACTCTTCCGCCCATGCCGGGGAAAAGCCGAGGAAAAGAGCTGTCACCACGAGAGCCGTCAAGCTGCGAGTCATTGTCTTCACGCGGTTTCTCCATTCTCAGATACGTGTGAAACAGGCAATAATCGCCCGAGAACAATGAATTCGCAAAAAGTCTGCCACGTTGGCGTGCTTACGGAAAACGGTTCGTAATGCAGGTTCGGCGGAACGTCTCACGAAACGTCGGAAAAAAACGCCCGTTTTTTGTCAGCGGGCGAATGAAAAATCGGCAGACGGGGCGTTACAGGCCCAGGTCGGGTGCGATCGACTGCATGGCCTCGACAGCGAGGGCGGCGAGCTCGTTCAGGGGAACCCCGATCTTTTCGCACTCGCGGATGATCTCGCGATCGACCGACGCTGCGAACGCCTTTTCCTTCATGCGCTTGACGATCGAGGACGGCTTGACGCTGCTCAGCTTCTTGTCTGGGTACACCAGCGTCGTTGCGGTGATGAGTCCCGTGACCGTCTCGCCGGCCGCGAGGGCGTGATGAAACCGCTTCGAGCGGGCCTCGCTGTGTGCCCGCTCGTTGTGCATCCGGACGGCGTCGATGATCTCGGGAGAAACCCCGGCCTGACCGAGAAGCTCGACGGATTTCAGGCCATGGACCGAAAGGTCGGCGTTCGTGATCTCGACGTCGAGGTCGTGCAGGAGGCCGGCCAGGCCCCACACCTGCTCGTCTTCGCCCAACCGGCGCGCCAAGGCTTTCAGCACCGCCTCGGATGCGAGACAGTGGCGGATCATGTTCTCGTTTTTGACGTGGGTGTGCAGCAGTTCCAGAGCTTTTTCCCTGGTGATTCCGGCGGCGTTTTCCATCGTGCGACTCCTGTTCTCACGGCGTGATGATGCCAACGTAAGCCCGGACATCGAAGGAGTCAAGGGGGCCGGAACGGTCTCTTGAGCTCTGCAGGAGCCACGACGTGCGCCGGTGATAAATAGATATAAATATATAGTGTTCGTCAGCGCTCTTCGAGGCTTTCCAGCTCGACGTCGGTCTGGCGGAGGCGCTCGGCGATCACGAGGGCGAGCCGGGCGAACACCTTCACGCCGACGAGCGCCGAGGCGTGGACGAGCGTGTCGAAGCGCTTCCGGGAGAGGACGAACAGGTCCGTCGCTTCCCGGGCGATGGCATCGGCGGAGCGGGGGCGGCGGTCGAGGAACGAGAGCTCGCCCACGTAGCTTCCACGACCGATATCGGCGAGGTGATGGCTTTTTCCTCCCTCGAGAGGCAGAAGGACGCTGATGCGGCCGCGGCGGACCAGATACAGTTCGTCTCCCGCGTCGCCTTTGGCGAAGATCCTGGTTCCGGCAGGGATGGACGATTCCTGCATGCAGGCGGCAAGACCGTCGAGCGACGCATCGTCGAACTCGCGGAACAGATCGAACTCTCTGACCGTCAGAGGGCTTTCTTCCGCCGGTCGGAAGACCCCGCATGTTTCAAGCAGCTGGGATTCGATCCAGACGAGAGCGTCGTTCCGGTTCTCGAACACCATGATGCCACCGGCCTGCTGGATGACCCCGAGTTGTTCGAGGTAGGTTTCGAAATTGCGCTGGTCGTGCAGACCCGAGGGCATGCCGCTGAACAGCAGGCGGCCGTCACGCTCCTCGAGTTGTGACTGCATCATCTGGAGCAGGTGGGCCGCCGTGTAGTCCATCGACAGGACGTGCCGCATGTCCAGCAGCAGGAAGCGCTTTGTCCGCAGGTCGGGCTCGAGCTGGGTATACAGCTGGTCGGTGGTTCCGAAAAACAGGTTCCCCTGCAGCTGGCAGAAGATGCCCTGGCCGCCGTGTTCCCGGAGCAGTTCGCGCTCCCGTGCCGGCCGCCGGGTTTTCGAGGAG
>CAYMEN010000027.1:32288-70362 GCA_964389325.1 uncultured bacterium
ATGCCGACCCCCGAAGCGGCGATCAGGTCGACGGTCAGGGCGGTGATGACGACGGCCGAGATGACGGCGAAGTCCTGGCGGCCGGCCGGGGTCGCCAGGAGATGAAAGATACTCTTGTCTATCATTCGCCAGGCCACGACGAGGAGAATGCCGGCGAGCGCCCCGATGGGCACCCAGGCGATCAGGTCGGCCAGGAGCAGGAGGGAAAGGACGACGGCGATGCCCTCGATAACGGCCGAGCGCCAGCTCTGGCCGCCGCTCGTCAGGTTCACCAGCGTCGGTCCCATGGTTCCGGCCCCTGCCATGCCGCCGGCAAGGAACGCCGCGACGTTGCCGGTTCCCTGCCCGACGAGCTCCCGGTCGGAGTCGTGACGGCTCCGGGTCAGCGCGTCGAGGACGACGCAGGTCTTGAGCGTGTCTATAGATAATAGTATAGAAAGCGTGAGGGCGGGGAGGGAAACCAGGCGGAGAAGACCGGTGTCGATGGAAAGCAGCGACCCGGCCCGGGCGGCCGTCGCCTCGAAAAACGAGCCGGTTGCCTGGATCGGCCCGATGACAAGGGTGTTGCCGTCGAGTTGCAGAAGCGAGGAGTCGAAGACGGCCAGGCTGAAATAGGTCAGAACCCCGGCCCCGAGGCCCAGGACCGGCGCCGGAACGGTGCGGGTCAGCCGGGGAGCGAGGACCATGACGGCCATCGCGGCGATGCCGACCGCCAGTCCGTGCCATTTCCAGAGGCCCGGCGCCAGCAGGCCGTCGAGCAGGGCGGTTTCCTTCGGCAGACCGAGGATCTTGGAAAGCTGGCCAGTGATGATCAGCAGACCGACGCCCGACAGATACCCCGTCACCACGGGGTACGGGATGAACTTGATCAGGCGGCCGCAGCCCGCCATGCCGTAGAAAATCTGCAGGAGGCCCGCCCCGAGCACGATCAGGCCGAGAACGGCGGGTATGAGTTCCGGCGCCACCCGATGCCCGTTTCCCCCCGAAAGGAGGTCGGCGACCACGGCAGAGAGGACCGCGGCCGCGGGGGCGCAGGGAGCTGAGACGAGCGCGCCGTTCCTGCCCACGAACGGCGCCGTGATGCCCACGGCTGCGGCGCCCAGAATTCCGATCATGGCGCCCTGCGCGATGTGACCGGCTCCGAGCCCGGAGTAGACGAGAACGCCGAAGGCGATCGACGACGGCAGGGCGACCAGCATGGCCGCGAGGCCGCCCCAGGCATCGCCGCCGAGCGACGGCGCCTGTCTGGCTGTTTCCGGACCTGCTCGAGCGTTCACGGGATCATCCGTTTCCCTGTTTCATTCCCCGGCCCCGTTCCGGCTCATCTCATCGACCGGATGCGGACTTCCACGTCGGGAAAGTCGGACAGCAGGGCCGTCAGTTTCGACGGGTCGGTGTCGCCGTAATGGTAGGGGTAGAGAATCCGGGGCTTGAAGGCGCGGGCCGCATCGGCGACCATCTCCGGCGTCATGGTATACGGAAGGTTCATGGGCAGAAACGCCACGTCGATGTTGGCCAGCGCCTTCATCTCGGGCGTGTTCTCGGTGGTCGCCGCATCATTAAAAAAGGTTTCGCCGAAGGTCAGGATGTAGCCGTTTCCCTCGCCCTTCGGATGATACGGTTGGCCGTTGTCGCGGATGTGGGCGATGTTGTAGGCCGGCACGGCTTCGATCGTGAAGCCGTGGTCGGTGTTGGTGTCGCCGTTTTTCATGATGGTTCCGCCGGGAAGCTCTGCGGCGCAGCATTCCGCATAGACGAAGGCCGTGCCGGGAGTCCGGATCGCCCGGATCGCCTCGAGGTCGAGATGGTCGGCGTGATCGTGGGTGACGAGAATGAGATCGGCTTTGGGCAGTTTGGTGTAATCCGCAAGAGCACTATATGGATCGATATGTATCGTTTTCCCGGCGAAGCGGAGCATCAGGGTGCCGTGCCCGACGAACGTGATGTCGAGGTTGCCGGCCGAGGTCACGAAGGTGTCGGACGCCAGGGCCTCGGGCGAGGATGTCTGAGCCATGGCAGCCAGGCCGGGGCAGAATGTCAGCGCGAACAGAACGACCAGAAGAAGACGTGACGGCATGGAATCCTCCCGTGTGATCAAAATCTCCTCCGGAGCTTCTCCACGACGCGCCGGAGCGCGGTGTCAACCCTTGGTGGAGATCGTGGGTGAATCGGGCGATGAGGGTTTCAGATCGCCGCTCGCGGTATAGCTGACGGTATTGTCGGAGCCGGCGCGTCTGATCGATTCGACCTGAAGGGACATCTCCTGGCGGTAGGCGACGATTTTCTCCATGACGCCGCCCGCGGCGAGTTTTTCGGGAGCGATGCCGTTGGTCACGAACTCCTCGAGCCCGGAAAACACCAGCGAGTGGGTTCGGTCGATCCCGGCTTCGATCTCCTCCGTCAGGCTCCCGAGAATGTCTCGTGCCTGCGCGAAGCCCGTTTCAATAGCGTTTCCGATAAAGTCGGCGAACTTCCTGCGGCCGGACTCGACGTTCCCTTCGGCCTGGCCCATGCTGCTGAGCCCGAAGAAACTGAGGGCCACGTCCAGAATGCGCCCGGCGGTCCGCTCGGGGGAAAAATACTCCTGAAGCTGGGTGAGGGCGTCTTTCTCTGCCTGTTCCGGCGTTTCCTTCAATTCCTCGGTTTCGTTCCGGTTCTCGGGCTCGGGAGCGGTCTCGCGGCCGGAAACCTTCTGAAGGAACTCGTAACTCCCCTTGATCGAAAACGTTTCCTGGGATGTGACCGCGCCTTCGGCGGTGTTGAGGGACCTGATGACCTGGTAACTCAGCTCGAACTGGGATTTCGCCCACTGGATTTTTTTCCGCGAATCGTCAGACAGCTGCAGCTGATCGGCATTCAGGCCGCTCAGAAGCGCCGACAGGCTCGCGGGGGCCTTCTTCCCGGACGTTTTCCCCGCATCCAGCGACGAAAGAAGCGTTGCCGCGTTCTGAAGGGATGTGCTCTCGATCTTCTCACTCATGAACAATCCTCCTGTAAATCTCTCTGGCCATTATACACCCTCCTGGGGCTCACCCCTCCAGTATTGAATCCTGCCATAACAAAAACCACTTTCGCCTTCCCGTTCGTGCTGAGCCTGTCGAAGCACGAAAAGCTCTCGCCCCCTTCGCCAGGCTCAGGACAGGCTTCGACAAGCTCAGGGCGAACGGGATCATTCTGCAGGGCTCAGAGCTGCGCGATCTGAGACACAGCCTCTCGTTCGCAGGGGCGTTTCGCGAAGCGCCCCTGCACGGGCCCATAACGTGGAATGCCATTGGACGATGCGTGACGGGGAAAGAAACGTGGTAGAATCTCGGAGTTCAATATGGGGCGATCTATTGACGAGTGCGGGCAAAGGTCAGAACACTTCAGAACCCGAGAGGCTGCACCGTGAACTTCAGGACGTATTCACTCTGGGCGCTGTTTGCCGTCCTGCTGGCCGTCTCCGCCGTCGCGGCGGAAGAACGGCTGGTCTTCGCCGTCAGCCTTATTAGGCACGGCGATCGGTCGCCCTATGCGGCCATGAACAGCACGACCGTGACCTTCGAGTGGCCTGACGGCATCGGCGAACTGACCCCCGAGGGAATGTACCAGGAGTATCAACTCGGGAAACAATTCAGAGAGCGGTATGTTGATACCTTCAAACTGCTTCCGCCGGCCTACAGGCCGAATGCCCTGTATGTTCTGTCGACGAGCGCGAACAGGACGGTCATGAGCGCCCAGTCGTTCCTTTCCGGGTTGTACCCGGACGGGACGGGGCCGCGGCTGAGCAACGGGTTCCGGGCGCTTCCGAACCTGCGCCAGCCGGTTCCGGTCATGACGATCCCGCGGGGAACCAGAAACATCATCAATCCCGAACACGAAGACGCGGAAAAGGTCCGTCAGCTCATCGTCAAACACGGGTTCATCCAGCCCGAATGGATCAGGAAAGAAAGGGCGCTTGCGGCTGATTTCAAGCGCTGGAGCAGGATTCTCGGCGTCGAGATCCGCACCCTCGAAGAGTTTCTCGTGCCGGCCGACCACGTCTACTGCATGTCGGTGCATGGCATTCCCCTGCCGGAGGGGCTGACGAAGGCCGACACGGAGAAGATCATCAGGGAAAAAATGAGCGCCTGCGCCATCCGGTTCGTTCCGAAAGAGGTGGCACGCCACATGGCGTCGGGATTCCTGACGAAACTCGATGCCGACTTGCGTGCCGCCGCCGAGGGAAAACAGAAATATCGATACATATTGTATTCCGGGCACGACGACTCCATCCTCGGCCTCATGAGCGCTCTCGGAAAACCGCTCGAAAACAGTCCCCCCTATGCCTCCCATGTCGAATTCGAACTGTATCGGGACGGGGAACGCCACACCGTGAAAACCTTCTTCAACGGGAAGCCCGTTCCGCTCACGGATGACGCCAGGGAAGCCATTTCCCTGGCGGAGTTCCGTGAATGTATCGAGCCGAATCTGGAAACTGCCCCCTGAGAACCTCTGCAACGTCCGAATCCGAGGCCTGACGGCGATCGCCGGGAGGTGTTGAATGCCATCGAAATTCAAGGAAAAAGCCCAGTATCTGGAAAATGCGAAACTCGTGATGATGCGTGCCGCCGCGATCGCGCCGCCGGAACTCAAGGCGTGCATCGGCGAGGTGACCTCGTTCGTGTGGGCGAAAAAGTTCCCCATGGCCGAACTTCGCTGCCGTCAGAACATCGACGCGCTCGACCGACATCCGGAACTCAGGGACCTTCTCTGCTCGATTTTTCCCGATTTCGGCCGGTTCGTCGGAGTCCGGAAGGCGGTACAGGGGTAAGGCCGGAGCGGCCTTTTCTCACTTCCTCCCGCCGTAGCTCGTCAGCGACGCGACGAGCTCCTCGAGGGTATTCCGTTCGTGAGCGGGTTCTGTTTTTCTATCCACAAACACCGGCTTGAACACCTCGTGGGCTCTCGGAAGCCCCTGGAGGAGCGCGTCAGCCAGTTGCTCGGGCGTTTCAGCCGTCAGAGGGAGAGCAGGGCAGGCTTTGCTGACGATCTGCTTCGCCCGTTCCAAGCCATCTTTCTGAACCGCCTGGAGCAGGGCGGTGTGCAAGGCGTTCTGCAGCTGACTTCTGCTGTTGTAGTCAGGCCGGAGATCCAGATGAAGTCCAAGAGGGCCTTTCACGAGCATTCGATGATTCCTCCCGGGAGATATGAATGGGAAGGCATTGGGGTTACTGGGGAAGGATCGTGACCGGCTGGGAGGAAATGCAGTAGTTCGGGGGGTTCGCGAGGTCCTGGAGGGTGTTGTGGCCGGCTTTGACGGTGATCTTGTGACTTCCGATCAGGAACAGGTCGCGGGAGTTGTCCTTGATCTTGAGAATCAGCGTCTTCGAAGCCACGATTTTCACGTCCGCCGCGGTCGCTTCGATCACGGCGGAGATATCGCTCTTGTTATCGACGGTTCCGGTCGAGATCTCGAAGCATTTGTCGAGGGTTTCCTCGCAAGCCCCGGTGAAGAGGTTCGATGAGCCGGTTGCCGAAATCTTGCGGCTGAAGACGAGATGGAGCTCGTCGTTGACGTTTTGCGCATCGACGGCGCCGGAGTTGTTCTTGTCGAGCCACTTCACCTGAACGAGGGTGAGCGGAGGGAGGTAGGAGAAATAGATATTGTCTTCGGCGCTCGACACGGACCTGTCGGGACCGCCGGAAACCACGGTTCCGGACTCCGTCGAAACGGCATAGGCCTTGCCCCACGGGTCGATGGGCGCCTTGTTCAGATACCGGCCGGTGAGAAGCGAGACGCTGTCCGAGTCGTATATGCCTTCCCGGGTTTCGTAGACCATCAGCGCGCGTGCGATTTCCTCGAGGTCGACTTTGGCCTTTGCGATGCGCGCCTCCTCGACGTAGGACTGAACGTAGGGAAGAGCGGCGCTGTTCAGGACTGCCAGAATCGTTATGACAACCAGTAATTCAATCAACGTGAAACCGCGTTTCATGCCGTTGTCCTCCTTCCCTCTTCCAGCTCGTCTTTCATGTGTGTGCCGATCGGGCTGCGCAGGGTATTCGCCGAATAAGAAACAGGGTGTCGGGAAAATGAGGCGAAAACCATCTCACATACCCATTGTACCAGATGCGGAAAAAAACGGATACCTGTGCATGCTTCAGAACACCCCGACGGTCTGCGCGGCCGGGGCACCCCGTATTATAAATCTATAGATATAGAAAAATCAGGGGCGGCGGACCATCGACCGTACGGCGTTCCATACTTCCTGGACCGACTGAAAGTCTCCGTCCCCGGCAGGAACGAAGGTTTGTCGCAGGGGGTCGGCGGTGTCTGAGGCGGTGCGCTTCAGGATGGCTTCCAAAAACCGTTCGCGCAGGTTGACGGGGCAGTCTTTCCGGCAGACGAGTACGTCGGAAGGAACTTCGTCGGTTTTGCCCAGGACGAGGATGCGGTTGAGCTGTTTCGGGTCGCTGACCGCTTTCAGCGTGGCCTCGAGACAGACGCCGACGTCGATTTTCCCGTCGAGAACCGCGCCGAGGATGGCGTCGTGCTTTTTCAGGAAGAGAACCTTGCAGACCTTGTGCGGATCGATCTTCAGCCGTTTCAACAGATACAGCGGATACAGGTAGCCGCTGGCGGATTCGGGGTCGACGAAGCCGACGGTTTTTCCGCGGATGTCGTCGAGGCCGAACACGCGGCCGTTTTTCAACGTGATGAAGACGCCCCGATAAGCTGCGCCGCCCGGATGCTGTGCCTTGGCGATCGGCATCAGGTCGCCCTTTTCATTGGCGATGACGTATGCCATCGGGCCGACCCAGGCAAAATCGATTTTCCCGCGGATGAGGGCGGCCAGAACGCTGGTGTAATCCTGCCCCGTCACCAGGCGGACCTCCTTCACCCCCATCTCCTTTTTCAGGAAAGCAAACAGTCTGCCCACATGCCGCATCATTTCCGCAAGGCTTAGATACGGGGGACGACCGATCAGAACGGATTTCTGATCCAGTTGGACCGGGGGCTGCGGAACGACGGGCGGCGGAGGAGGCGGCTGGGGCGGTTCGGCCTCCTGGGAACCGGGATAAGATGGCTCGTCTTCGGTTTGATACCAGGAATTATCATCATCATCATCCGTGTATCCCTGGTAATTCGTGTTCGCATAGGGATCGCCCGCGTGCACGGTGGGAAAGTCCTGGCTCTCCGCGTATCCCGGGGTCACGCTGAAACAGAGCAGGAGAGCGAAGAGCAGACATGTGCCGGGCGATCTGAACATGTTCATGGCGGACTCCGTTTGCAAAAGGTGTTTCTTCTGTTGTAGACAAAGAACCCCCGCAGGTCAAGCCTCCCGGGAAATATCCCGGACAGACTGCGAGACGGTTCAATCGACATTGGCGCGGAATACAGAAGGAGAAACATTCGATGCAGAAGACACGTATTGGAATTCTTGGCTATGGCAACCTCGGAAAAGGCGTTGAGCTGGCGATCCGGCAGAACGCCGACATGGAACTCGCGGCCGTCATCACCCGCCGGCCGCCAGAAACCGTCAGAATTGCATCTCAGGGCGTGAAGGTATACGGAACCGATGCGCTCGGCAGCATGCGGGGTTCCATCGACGTGCTGATTCTGTGCGGGGGAAGCGCGACCGACCTTCCGGAGCAGGGGCCGGCATGCGCCGCCCTGTTCAACACCGTCGACAGTTTCGACACCCATGCGAAGATTCCCGAATACTTCGCCGCCGTCGACAAGGCCGCCCGCACCGGAAACAACGTCGCGATCATTTCCGTCGGATGGGATCCCGGCATGTTCTCGCTCAACCGCCTGTATGCGAACTGCATTCTGCCGGAAGGGCGGGATTACACCTTCTGGGGCAAGGGAATCAGCCAGGGCCACTCCGACGCGATCAGGCGCATCGAGGGGGTTGAGGACGGGAAGCAATACACGATCCCCGTTCCCGAGGCGCTCGAGGCTGTGCGCGGCGGCGGGACGCCGGACCTCACGCCGCGCCAGAGTCACACGAGGCATTGCTTCGTGGTCGCCGGGCCTGGGGCTGACAAGGAGCGCATCGAAAAAGAAATCAGGACCATGCCAAACTATTTCTCTGATTATAATACCACCGTGAATTTCGTGACCCGGGAGGTGCTCGACCGAGACCACGGCCGCATGCCGCACGGCGGCTTCGTTCTCAGGCGCGGCACCACCGGAGCCGGCACGAACCACCTGATCGAGTATTCCCTGAAGCTCGACTCGAACCCGGAATTCACGGCGAACGTTCTCGTCGCCTACGCCCGCGCCGCCCATCGTCTTGCTTCGGAAAAAGTCGTCGGCGCAAAAACCGTGTTCGACATTCCTCCCGCCTGGCTGTCCCCGAAAACCGGCGAAGAGCTCCGAAAAACCATGCTTTGATCGGGAAAGACGGGACGCGGGAACACGGAACTCCGGGGAGAAGTGGCGCCATGATCAGAGTGACCGTCAGATTCTACGAGGAACTCAACGAACATATCGACGCAGACTTCCGGAAAAAACCCGTGGAAACGTGTCTCGAGCCTCCTGCGACCGTGGAAAGCCTCTTGAAGCATCACGGCGTGCCGCCTGCCGAGGTCGATCTGGCCCTCGTGAACGGCGAATCCGCCGGACTCGGCCAGATCCTTCGGGATGGCGATCTGGTCAGCGTCTATCCGGTTTTCGAGTCGTTCGACATTTCCGGCATCTCCCGTCTTCCGGAGCGGCCGCTGAGGCAGCTGCGGTTCATCGCCGACGTCTGTCTCGGCGATCTGGCCTGCCGCATGCGGCTTCTCGGACTCGATGTCGAGCATTCCGAGGGGGCATCCGACGAAGACCTGGTTGCGGCCGTCGTGAACGACCGTCGGATTCTGCTGAGTCGCAACCAGCAGCTTCTGATGCGGGAGGAGATCGATCGGGGCTTCCTGATCAGATCCCGGGAACCTGCCGCGCAGCTGGAGGAACTTCTCGCACGCTTCGATCTTCGGAAGGAAGCGTGATGTGTTCGGGTTGCCTTTCCCGTGAAGATTGTGATATAATTAACATAGTTCTCTGAGAACGAGGTTTCGACCGGGTTCGAAGAGTGCATGACCTCTGACAACGTTCTGAAGCATTCATGCCAAGACGGGGTTGTTCCGGCTTCTCTTTTCCCGTTCTGGCACCAGCGAAAGGGCTGAACGTGGAAAACAGAATCGCGTTGATCGGCATCATCGTCGAAAACCCGGAGACCACCGACCGGCTCAATCAGATTTTACATGATTGCCGCCCGTACATCGTCGGCCGCATGGGCATTCCCTACGCCAAGCAGAACATTGGCATCATCAGCGTCGTTGTCGACGCCCCCAACGCAATCATCAGCGCGCTTTCCGGCAAGCTCGGCCTGCTCGAGGGCGTGAGCGTCAAAACCGTTTATTCGAAAAAGCGAGGAGAATAGAACATGTACGATCCAAAGTCGCTTCGAGCCACCGAGTTCATCGATGATGCCGAAATAAGGGAAACCCTGGAGTTCGCGGCGAAGAACAAAAGCAACCGCCCGCTGATCGAATCCCTGATCGAGAAGGCCCGTGCCTGCAAGGGGCTCTCCCATCGCGATGCCGCCGTCCTGCTCGAGTGCGATCTGCCCGATGCGAACGAGAAGCTGTTCGCCCTGGCGCGCGAGGTCAAGCAGCGGATCTACGGCAACCGCATCGTCATGTTCGCCCCGCTCTACCTGTCGAACTACTGCGTCAACGGCTGCGTCTACTGCCCATATCATCATTCGAACAAACATATCACCCGGAAGAAGCTCACCCAGGAGGAGATCAAAAACGAGGTGATCGCCCTCCAGGATATCGGGCACAAGCGCCTCGCGCTCGAAACCGGCGAGGACCCGGTCAACAATCCCATTGAATATGTACTTGATAGTATAAAAACGATCTACGGTATCAAGCACAAAAACGGCGCCATCCGCCGCGTGAACGTGAACATCGCCGCGACCACCGTCGAGAACTATGCGAAGCTGAAGACCGCTGGCATCGGCACGTACATCCTGTTCCAGGAAACCTATCACCGGGAAACCTACGAGAAACTGCATCCGACCGGTCCCAAACACGACTACGCGTGGCATACCGAGGCGATGGACCGCGCGATGGACGGCGGCATCGACGACGTCGGCTGCGGCGTCCTGTTCGGGCTGAACCTGTACCGCTACGATTTCGTCGGCATGCTCATGCACGCCGAACACCTCGAAGCAGCCAAGGGCGTAGGACCTCACACGATCAGCGTTCCGCGCGTTTGTCCGGCCGACGACATCACTCCGAATGCTTTTTCAAACGCGATCGATGACAGCACGTTCGCCAAGATCGTTGCCCTGTTGCGAATCGCCGTTCCCTACACGGGCCTGATCATCTCCACCCGGGAGTCGCGCACCTCCCGTGAGCGCGTCCTTGCGCTGGGCGTTTCCCAGCTCAGCGGCGGATCAAAGACCAGTGTCGGAGGATATGCCACCCCGGAGCCGGAGGCCGAGAACTCGGCCCAGTTCGAGATCAACGACACCCGGTCGCTCGACGAGGTCATGAACTGGCTCCTGTCGCTGGGTTACATTCCGAGTTTTTGTACCGCCTGCTATCGCGAGGGTCGTACGGGAGACAGGTTCATGGCGCTGGCGAAATCCGGAAGCATTGCCAACTGCTGCCAGCCGAACGCCCTGATGACGCTGAAGGAGTATCTCGAAGACTATGCTTCCCCCGACACCCGCGCCAAAGGGGAAAAGGTCATTGCTGAGGAGCTCAAACGCATTCCCGCCGAAAAGGTGCGCCGCATCGCCGAGGAGTATCTGGCCTCGATCCATCTCGGGAAGCGCGACTTCCGCTTCTGATGGCCCAAGCGGGTGATCCCCTTCACATCCGCTTCACCACAGAGTCACAGAGACACAGAGAACATTTCACCACGACGAAGATTGAACCGCTGAGTCGCAGAGGCGCAGAGAATGAAACGAGTCATAAAAGATGAACGAACATTTTTCCTCAGCGCCTCGGCGTCTCCGCGGTGAATGTACGTTTTTCAACATGACAGACACAAAAAAATAACCGCTATAGAACTGGAGAGGCGGTTCGCGAACCGCCCTGCATCGCAACGACAAGGACCAGGTTGAACATGCCGGATTGCACGGAACAATGAAAATGATCCGGAAGTATGCCGGCGGGGAGGATGCTGGTATAATCCCCCGTGCCGCCATGCTGCGGGGTCGGATTCGGCCCGCGGCGCATCTCGGGGCGGAAGGAAGGAACAGGAATGAAGAGCATGAAACATACGGCAGCCGCACTTGCGATCGCAGCGACGCTCGCATGCGGCGGAGAATGCCCGGTGTGCGCTGAACAGCCCGCGGAAGAGACGGCTGCAGCTCGAGGAAAGGACGAGACCGTGACCATTGACATCGCTTCCAGATGCGGAGATATCGGCGAACGGGTCGCCAAGCTGGCGCCCGTGGAGATGAAGGTCGACCTCTCGTTCCTTTCCCGGAACGAGAAGAGGGCCCTCGGGAAACTGATCGATGCCGCCGCGCTGATCGACGAGATCTTCTTCAACCAGACGTATCACCTGAACAACGAGTTCAGGGCCGCCATCCGGAACGCGAAAGACCTGGACCCGAATTTCGCCGAGTATTTCGAGATCATGGCCGGGCCGTTCGACCGCATCGATGGCGACAGGCCGTTCATCGGCTCCCTGACCAGGCCGAAAACGTCGAACCTGTACCCGGTGGGCATGACGCGGGAAGAGCTGGAAACCTGGATGAAAGGCCATCCCGCCGACGAGCAGGCGTTCAAGAGCAACTTCACGGTCATCGTCCGGGAGAACGGCAAACTCGTCGCGGTTCCCTATTCCGAGGCCTATAAAACGTGGCTGGAACCCGCGGCGGAGCTGCTGCGGGAAGCGGCGGTGCTGTGCGGGAACGACAGCCTGAAAACGTTCCTGCGAAGCCGCGCCGATGCCTTCTCCTCGAACGACTATTACCAGTCGGATATCGACTGGATGGATGTCGTCGACAGCCCGATCGACGTGACGATCGGCCCCTACGAAGTATACGAAGACCGGATGTTCGGCTACAAGGCCGCGTTCGAAGCGTTCATCACGGTGGTGAACCCCGAAGAATCGAAGAAGCTTCAGATATACCAGAACTACCTGAAGGAACTCGACGAGAACCTGCCGATGCCGGTCGGCGCGAAATGGATCCGTGATCGGTATGAATCGCCGATCCGGGTGGTGGACGTGATCGGCACCGGCGGTGACTGCCGTCAGGGCGTCCAGACGCTCGCGTTCAACCTGCCGAATGACGAGCGGGTGCGCCAGGCGAAGGGCAACAAGCAGGTCCTGCTCAAGAACATCATGACCGCCAAGTTCGAGGGCATCCTGCGCCCGATCGCCGCAGAAGTGCTTTCGGAGGCCGACGTCAAGGACCTCTCCGCCGAGGCGTTTTTCCTGACCGTGCTTCAGCACGAGATCGGGCACAGCCTCGGGCCGTCGATGGTCACGGTCGGCGGCAAGACCGACGAGGTGGGCAAGTTCCTGAAGGAAAAATACTCGGCGATCGAGGAAGCCAAGGCCGACACGTTGTCGATGCTGAACACCCTGTATCTGCTCGACAAGGGCGCGGTCGCAAAAGAGCTCGAAAAAACGCTGCTTCCCACCTACCTGGCCGGCCTGTTCCGGACGATCCGGTTCGGCCTCGAGGAGGCGCACGGCACGGGCGTCATGATCCAGTTCAACTTCCTCGCCGAGAAGGGAGCGATCTCCTACGACGCGCCGACGAAAAAGTTCGTGGCCCACGCCGCCGACATCCGCGGCCATTTCCGGGAGCTCGCTCGTATACTTCTTGATATAGAAACGAGGGGCGACTACGCCGCCGCCGATGCCCTGATCAAAAAATACGGCGCTCCGACGGCCGAGGTGAAAGAGGCGCTCACCCGCCTGGCCCACGTGCCGGTGGATATCAAGCCCGTCTATCCGGCCGTGAGGTGACTTCGCCTTCCCGTTCATGCTGAGCTTGTCGAAGCATGAGAAGCTCTCGCTTCCTTCGACAGGCTCAGGGTGAACCGAGGGCCCAGGCCACGGCACTGCCGCCAGGCACGATTCCTCAAAAAGGGCGGGCCCGGACATCGTCCGGGCCCGCATGTGTCGAAACGGTGCGATCTACGGCGCGCCTTTCAGGAAACGCGCGGCGGGGCCGGCGGGATCGATCACGTCTTTCAGGTCGCTCCAGGGAATGACCAACTCGGTGACGCCCATGGCATAGGGCGCAATTTCATACGGGTTGAAACAGAATGCCAGGCCTTCCTTCGAAACGAGGAAGTTCGTATTGAGGGCGAACGTGTTCTGCTCGAACTGGAAGCCGGCCTGCTCGTAGGTTTCATCGGGTTTCAGCTCACGGACGCGGCGGAAATGCTTTTCTGCGATCGCGGTCAGCTCGGTTGTCTTGCCTTTCGCGATCAGCGAGGACAGCTCGACGGGCTTGCCCGTTTTCATCGAGAACACCAGGTAGATGAAGTTCGAGTTCGGGTGTGCCCCTCCGGTGAAAACCGAATCGAGGGTCCAGAGGGAGAGCAGCTCCTCGTCGGCGTGGCGGATCTCGGTATCGAATTTGAGCGACCAGGCGCCGGGCATCTCCGGTGTTTCGAGGACCGATGCGGCGTAATCGGCGGCGAACAGATCGACCATCTTCTCGACGGACGGGGCCGGCGTTTCGCCGACGATGGCCAGCAGGCGCTCCAGGATGGCTTTGTTGACGGTCTCGGGAACGGGAGAGTCGCTTTTCCCGGTCGAGAACAGGACGGGATACCGGATGTCGATCTCCGCGGCGATGAGGTCCTTGTTGTCGGACTTCGGCGGGGGAACCTGGCGGGTCAGGTGCTTCATGTCGGCGGATACCTCGCCGGTGATCTGAACGGGGTCCGCCCAGGCGGCCCCGCAGGATACGAGAAAAAGCGCAGCGATCAGCAGAACGAAAGTCCGTTTCATATATACTCTCCGATATATAGCCTTGCGTCAGCGCGGCGGAAACTGGTCGTAGAACTTCTTGTAGGAGCCGCGCTTGTAGACGCTCCAGGGCTGCCAGTTCGTGCAGTTGTTGCTCATCTTGATCATGACGCGGATGTTGGTCTCCGGGTCGAACAGATCGTCGTTCGAGGAGAGGTTATACTGCTTCAGGCGTGCGGGGCCGAGGCTGCCGATCATGTTGATCTGGAACAGGCCGTAGGATTTGTCGCCGGTGTTGGCGTTGCCGTTGAAGGCCCGCGGGTTGCCGCCCGATTCGCCCATGCCGATCGACCAGGCCATCCTGAGCTTTTCACCGGACAGTCCGGCGCGTTCCAGCCAGGACAGGAGGGCCTTTCCGCCCTTCGCCCCGGAGGCCGGCGCGGCGACGTTCGGATTGGCAACGAAGGAACTGGCGGTGGAAGACGTGGATGAAGACGACGACGTGGAGCGCGAACCGGAGGAAGAGAGGTTCCCGCTGGCGCCGGGAATCGTCAGTTCCCAGCCGGGGTAGATCAGGTTCGGATTCTTGGCGAGACTCGGGTATTTTTCCTTGTTCGCTTCGACCAGATCCCAATAGCGGGCGCCGTTGCCGAGGTAGCGCGAAGCGATCTTCCACAGCGAGTCTCCGGAAACGACGGTGTACGCCCCGCCGCCGGCCGCTGTCGAAGCCGCCGGTGCCGGGGACGCGGCTCCGGGCGTCGGGGAAACGGTGCCCGCTGCCTTCTCGAGCTGATCGACCATCTTCGTCAAACGATCGAGCAGCGCCGTCAGCTCGTTGACGGTCTTCGTCAGCTCGTTCAGCCGGGCTGCGTCGCTCGCGGAGAACACGTCGTCGGTCACCGTGACCGAGGTGCCGCCGAACGGCGACGCCGCTCCCTCGGCTGAGAAGGCCGGAGCCCCGAAGGCCCAGGTTCCAACGAGAAACGACAGGAGAATGTTCCTGATCGCCACATGCATCTGTTTCATCTGTCATTCCCTCAATTCATCAGGTTCGAAGGACGACGGCACATCATTACCGTATGTACAGGATACAGGAACCGGGGAAAAAAGTTTCGCTCATTTGGAAAGAAAGTTGCGAATCTCGGGAATTGATTGCATTTTCTCTGCCGATGGTGTGAAATTCTTTCGAATGGAGATTCTTTCTCAGCACCAGCACAAGTTTCAGAGACTGAAAGTCATTTACGCGGTCGCGCTCAGCCTGATCGCGCTGACGATCCTGTCGTCCTCGTATCTGATGAACCGTGTTATCGAGAGTTCGCGTGGCGATTCCAGGGTCATCAACCTGTCTGGAAGACAGAGAATGCTGAGCCAGCGCCTGACCAAATGCGCCCTTGCCCTCGAGAGAACGCTTCCTGCCGGAGAGCGCGACAGGCTGCTGGGAGAGATGTCGACATCCTTTGCGGACTGGACAGCCGCTCACGAAGGCCTTCAGCGCGGAGACAGGCACCTCGGGCTTCCGGTTCCGAGGCTCTCCAGGGAGATTCAGGATCTGTTCGCGGAAATCAGGCCATACTATGCGTCCATGGTTCAGGCCCTCGGCGTATCGATCGTTCGGCTGAAAACAAACGACACCGTGGCTTCCGGCACCCTTCGCGCGACCATCGAGGCTCTTATCGCCAACGAGCCGCATTTTCTTCGGCTGATGGACAAGATCACGTTCCAGTTCGACCGGGAAGCGAAGGAACGCGTCGATTCTATGCGGCTTCTGGAATGCCTCATCCTCGTCCTCGGGTTGGGAGTTCTGCTCATCGAATTCCTGATGGTATTTCGACCTTCCCTCATCGAGCTTTCCGAAATGATGGGGATTCTCGAGAAGCGGACGAACGATCTGATCGAGACGAACACGCTCCTGAAGGGGGCCTTGTCCGAGGCGCAGCATCTCGAGGTGCTTGCCAATTCCGCAAGCAAGGCAAAATCGGACTTTCTGGCGAACATGTCCCACGAGATCCGCACTCCCATGAACGCCATCATCGGCATGGCCTATCTGGCCCTCCGGACCGATCTCGACGCCAGACAGCGTGAATACGTCAGCCGGATACATACTGCAAGCTATAATCTTCTGGGCATCGTGAATGGTATCCTCGATCTGTCGAAAATCGAGGCCGGGAAGCTCGTGCTCGAAAAATCCGCGTTCGATCTCGGCGATGTCCTGGACCACGTCGCCACGGTAACCAATCCGAGGGCCTTCGAGAAGGACCTGGAGCTCGTGTTCCGACTCTCGCCGGATGTTCCCTCGATTCTCCATGGAGATTCCCTGCGGCTTGGCCAGGTCATCACGAACCTCGTGGGAAACGCGGTCAAGTTCACCGAGCGGGGCGAGATCGTCGTCTCCGTCGAACGGGCGGAACACCGTGGAAACAGGGTCGAACTCCGGTTTTCCGTGCGCGACACCGGCATCGGGATCCCCGAAGACAAGATCGGCTGCCTGTTCGATGACTTCACCCAGGCGGACGGCACCATCACCCGGAAATACGGTGGGACGGGGCTTGGCCTGGCGATTTCGAAGCGCATGGTCGAGTTGATGGGGGGCAGGATCGGCTTGGAAAGCACGCCCGGCGAGGGAAGCCTGTTCCGGTTCACCGCCTGGTTCGATGCGGAGTCACCGCACGGGGTTCCGATCGTCGTTCCAGCCTCGATTGCCGGTTGCCGGGTTCTCGTGGCGGATGACAGCGATACGGCGCGGACCGTTCTCGCGGAAATGCTCGGCGAGTCCAACTTCCGCGTGACGCTCGTTTCGTCAGGTCATGAAGCCGTCGAAACCGTGAGAGCCGCCGATGCGTCCGACCCATTCGCGTTCCTCTGCATGGACTGGAAAATGCCGCGCATGGACGGGCTCGAAGCAGCCAGGATCATCAAAGCGGAGTCTTCCCTGAAACAGCCGCCGAAAATTCTCCTGGTGACAGGGTTCGGCCAGGAACTGGCCGGCAGCGATTTCGGAGACCGCCGGATCGACGCGGTTCTGCACAAGCCCGTCATGTCTCGTCACCTGAACGCGTCCATCACGCAAATGTTTTCGACGGCTCCCGCGCCGGGCGAATCTTCCGGGCTGGAGGAGGAGACCGTCGGCGGGCGACTGCCGGGAATGCACGTTCTTCTCGTGGAAGACAACGAGGTGAATCGGCAGATCGCCGTCGAACTGCTCGAGTCCGAAGGCGTGATCGTCGATGTGGCGGAAAACGGGAGCGTGGGCGTGGACATGGTTTCCCGGAGCCTCCCTGACCGGCCGTACGACGCCGTTCTCATGGACCTGCAGATGCCCGTCATGGACGGACTGACCGCGACGGAGACGATCCGCCGGAATCCGCAATTCGCGGCCCTGCCCATCATCGCGATGACGGCCAGCGCCATGACCATGGAAAGCGAACGGTGCCTCGAGGTCGGCATGAACGACCACCTTTCCAAGCCGATCGAGCCCGAACTGCTGGTGCTGACGCTCGCCCGCCATTACCGCCTCTCGCCCGATGAAGACCGTGGAGCCCGGACGGCCCTGGAACGGCCAGCCCCTCCCGATGCGTCAGGCCGGACCGCTCCGGCGGAAAAGATGCTCGCGAACGTTTCGGGAATCTCCGGTCTCGACGTCGCCGGCGGCCTCCGACGGGTGGCGAATAATGGTGCGCTCTATATTAAACTTCTCGCGAAGTTCGCCGAGGAACAGGAGACGGCTGCCGGAGACATCCGAAACGCCCTGGAGAAAGGGGATCGTCTCTCCGCCCAGCATATCGCGCACGCGATGAAAGGCGTTGCCGGGAATATCGGCGCGTTCGAGCTGTCCCTGCGGGCCGCTGATGTCGAGCATGCCCTTCGTGACGAACTCCCGGATGACCGCCTTGAAGAGGCCATCGGGCGGTTTTCCGGGTCTCTGGCCTCCCTGTTCGCCCGGCTCCGCTCGGCCCTGAAAGCAGCGGAGGAGCGCCGGGCTGCGACCGGGGAATATCCGCCCGTCGACACAAAAGATGTTTCCGAGCGACTCTCCGTGCTGGCCGGCCTGCTCGAGTCCAGCGACATGCGGGCGATCAGCTGTTTCGAAGAGCTGAAGCCCGCGCTGATGAGCCTGGGGCTCAAATCAGAGGTCGCGATCTTCGAGAAATCACTCATGAAACTCGAATTCGAATCATGCCTTGGCCTGGTTCACGCTCTTGGCGGGAAAATCCGTTCCGGATCATAGGAAGTGAGAATGAGCACATCCGAAGAAAGAAAACCGTGCATCCTGGTCGTGGATGACGTTGCGGACAACATCATCATGCTGGATGGCCTTCTGAGGGACCAATACCAGGTCAAGGCCGCCGGCAGCGGGGAAAAAGCCCTGAAGATCGTTGCGGCCGGGCCACAGCCCGACCTGATCATTCTCGACATCATGATGCCCGGAATGGACGGGTTCGAGGTCTGCCGGCGTCTGAAGGCCGATCCCGCCCTGGCCGACATTCCCGTCATCTTTCTGACAGCCAGAAATTTCGTGGAGGATGAAACCGCCGGCCTGGAGGCCGGAGCGGTCGATTTCATCGCGAAGCCCGTGCATCCACCGATCGTTCTCGCAAGAGTGCGGACGCATCTGCTTCTGAAGCAGGCGCGCGACGTGCTCCGCCAACGCAACGAACTGCTGGAGAACAATCTGCGGGCGGCGGCCCGGATCCAGGAAAACCTGCTGCCGAAGCAGGACCTGAAGGGCGAACGGCTGCGATGTGCCTGGCGCTTCCGGCCGTCCGAAACCGTCGGCGGTGATCTGCTGAGCTTTTTCCCGCTGGACCGGGACCATGTGGGGGCCTATATGCTGGATGTGGCAGGGCATGGGCTGCCTGCGGCGATGATTACGTTCGCCATTTCCCAGGCCATGCAGCCTCTTTCGGGACTGCTCACGGCGGGATGCGCGCAACAGGGGGAGATTGCCATGCCCGGAGCCGTCCTGGGCAAGCTCTCCAGATTATTTCCGTTCGACCGGTTTCAGGGGTGTTTCACCATTGCCTACCTCGTCATCGATCTGAAGAGTGGCAGGGTCGTATCCAGCACCGCCGGGCATCCCCATCCGCTCATCGTGCGAAAGAGCGGCGAACTCGTTCCTCTGAGCGAAGGTGGGGCCCTCATCGGCATCGGTGAGACCGAATTCACGGAATCGGAAGAGACGCTCTGTTCCGGCGACAAGCTGCTTCTCTACACGGACGGGGTGACGGAACTGCATGATCCGGACGGGAACATGTTCGGGCTCGGCCGCCTGGAGCAGCTTCTGAAAAGAACCGCCGGCGATCCCGTCGATGAGATCGGCGATGCCATCCTGGCCTCTCTCACCGGGTTTGCCGGAACGGCGAAGCCCGCCGACGATATCACCCTGCTCGGGATGGAATACCGCTGAGGAGGGGCGAACGACCGTGCTGAGCCGCCCGGGGCACGGTGTTGCCGGGGCCGGCCCGGGCATGGTAAGGTGAAAGCGGAGACGCGCGTCCTGCAGAAGATACGACGCGCGAACGATGAGAGGACGTCTTCCGGAAAAGAGCCGCAGGACGGCTGTTATATATTCATATGTATTGATAGCGGTTCCGGGCCGCGCCGGATCCGCGCGTGAGAGCGGGAATACCCGCCGACGGAGTTCGGCGGCGGGAATATCGTCCGAAATATGATCTGATGGAGGAGAGGCCGATGGCAGCAAAGAAGTCACAGTCCACCGAAAATGCGAAGGCGCCGCGCCCGGCGGAGACCCGGCAGGAGCGGCCGATGGACGAGCACGAGAAGCTCTGGAAGCTGATGGAGGACACGTATCTCGAGAACGATATCCATTCGCTTCAAAAGTCGTTCGCGGGCCATCTGGAGTATTCGCAGGCCAAGAACCGATACATCGCCACGAAACACGATCTCTACCAGTGCATGGCATACTCGATCCGCGACCGGCTGATGGAGCGCTGGAACGACACGATGAACACGTATTACGAGGAGAACGTGAAGCGTGTCTACTACCTATCGCTCGAATACCTGATGGGACGCACGCTCGGCAACAGCCTCGTGAACCTCGGCATCTCGGGCGAAGCCGGGAAAGCCCTTTCTGAGCTTGGCTACAGCCTCGAAGAGCTGCGCGAGCTCGAGCCGGATGCCGGCCTTGGCAACGGCGGACTGGGGCGGCTCGCGGCCTGTTTCCTCGACTCGATGGCCTCACTGAGCCTGCCGGCCGAAGGGTATGGCATCAGGTACGAATACGGCATCTTCGAGCAGAAGTTCGAGAACGGCTTCCAGGTCGAAAAGCCCGACCACTGGCTCCGATACGGCAACCCGTGGGAGATCGTCAGGCCCGAGTTCAGCTACCCGGTGGGGTTCGGCGGGCACGTCGAGAAAACAACCGACGCGCGGGGCCGGCTCACGTGCCGGTGGGTGCCCGAAGACCAGGTCGTCGCCGTCGCCTACGACACACCGATCCCGGGGTATCTCAACCGCACGGTGAACACGATGCGCCTCTGGTCGGCGCGAACGCCCGGCGAGTTCTCGCTCAGGCACTTCAACGAAGGCGACTACATGAGCGCCGTGCAGGAAAAGATCCTCGACGAGAACATCTCGAAGGTGCTCTACCCGGCCGACGAACGCCAGGCCGGCAAGGAACTGCGGCTCAAGCAGGAGTATTTCTTCGTCTCCGCCACGCTCAAGGACATCATCCGCCGCTTCCGGATCAAGAACACCAACCTGCGCCTTCTTCCGACGAAGGTCGCCATCCAGCTCAACGACACGCATCCCGCGCTCGGCATCCCCGAGCTCATGCGCCTGCTCCTCGACGAGAACGATTTCACCTGGGAAGACGCCTTCAAGGTCTGCATCGATACCTTCGGCTATACGAACCATACGATCCTGCCCGAAGCCCTGGAACGTTGGCCCGTCCACATGTTCGAGAAGCTCCTGCCGCGCCATCTCGAGATCATCTACGAGATCAACCGCCGGTTCCTCGATGAGGTGACGGCGACGTACCCCAACGAGCCGGAGCTGGCCGCGAAACTTTCGATCATCGAGGAGGGTGCCGTCAAATCCGTCCGGATGGCCAACCTGGCGATCGTCGGGAGTCACTCGGTGAACGGCGTGGCGCAGCTGCACAGCGACATTCTCAAGGCGAAGACCTTCAGCGACTTTTACCGGCTCTGGCCGGAGCGGTTCAACAACAAGACCAACGGCGTCACCCAGCGCCGCTGGCTCAAGCTCTGCAACCCGCGCCTGGCCGACCTGATCGGGAGCCGGATCGGCGGAAAGTTCATGACCGACCTGTTCGAGCTGAAGAAACTCGCGCCGCTCGCGGACAACATGACGTTCGTCAAGCAGTTCCGCGAGGTGAAGGCCGCCAACAAGAAAGACCTGGCCGCCCTCGTGAAAAAGCTGACCGGCACCGAGATCGACCCGGCTTCGATCTACGACTGCCAGATCAAGCGGCTCCACGAATACAAGCGCCAGCTCCTGAACCTGCTTCACATCGTCGCCCTCTACAACCGCATCAAGTCGGGCGGGGCCGGCGACATGGTTCCGCGCACGTTCATCTTCGGGGCGAAGGCCGCACCGGCGTACCGCATGGCCAAGCTGATCATCAAGCTCATCAACTCGGTCGCGCACGTGGTCAACAACGATCCCGACGTGGGAAAGCGGCTCAGGGTCGTGTTCCTGGAAAACTACTCGGTCTCCCTGGCCCAGCACATCATTCCGGCGGCCGATGTCTCCGAGCAGATCTCGACCGCCGGCATGGAGGCCTCCGGCACCGGCTGCATGAAGCTCTCGATGAACGGCGCCCTGACCATCGGCACGCTCGATGGTGCCAACATCGAGATCATGGCGGAGGTCGGCCCCGAAAACTTCTTCCTGTTCGGCCTCGAGGCCGAGGAGGTGCAGGCGCTCCGGGCTTCCGGCTACAGACCCTCCGAATACTACGAGCGGAATGCCGAACTGAAACAGGTCATCGACATGATCGCCGGCGGCCGCTTCTGCCCCGAACAGCCCGACCTGTTCAAGCCGATCGTCGATTCCCTGCTCTCCGGTGGCGACTCCTTCATGGTGCTCGCCGATTTCGACGACTACGTGCGCTGCCAGCGGCGGCTCGAAGAGACCTACCGTGACCAGGAAAAATGGGCCCGGATGGCTATCCTGAACGTCGCGAAGATGGGCAAATTCTCGTCCGACCGCACCATCAGCCAGTATGCCGACGAGATCTGGCGCGTGAAACCGGTCCTCGCCAAACCCCGCAAGAACGGTCAGTAAGCAACCGCTGAACCACAGGGCTCACGAAGGGCACGGAGATACCACGGAGAAATGAAGAACGTCTCTGTGAAATCTCTCCTGTCCATCGTGCCCTGTGATTCACTTTCGTCTTGCCGCGCATGAGCAGGAGCTCATGCGCTCGCCACGGGCCGGCCGAGGTTGTGGCTCGCGGATGTGAAATCTCTGGTATGATGCTGAGCAGGATCACAGACATGTTCAAACCACCATATCAGGAGGCTCCCGCACGATGATTGGTCACCGGAAAGGCTTGATTCCGCTTCTCGTGGTGTTCTTGCTTCTCGGTTCGATAGCCCTGTGGGCGCAGAACCTTGCCGAGTTCGAAAAGCGGGTGGCCAGTTTCACGCTCGCGAACGGGATGAAATTCATCGTCGTCGAGCGGCACGACGCGCCGGTCGTTTCGATGATGACGTTCGCCGACGTCGGCTCGGTCAACGAAACCAAGGGCATCACCGGCATCGCCCACATCTTCGAGCACATGGCGTTCAAGGGGACGAACACCATCGGCACGAAGGATCTCGCGAAAGAGCTCGAGTGCATGAAGAAAGAAGACCAGGCGTTCGCGAAGCTCCGCGCGGAAGAGATCAAGGGGCCCCGGGCCGATCCGAACCTGCTCGAGACGCTTCGGAAGGAGCTCGACGAGGCGAAGGCGGCCGCGAAACAGTTCGTCGTGAACAACGAGTTCGCCGAGGCGATCGAGAAGGCCGGCGGCGTCGGCCTGAACGCCTTTACGAGTTGCGATTTCACCGGATATACATCGAGCTTCCCGTCGAACAAGCTCGAGATGTGGTTTTCGATGGAGTCGGACCGGTTTCTCAACCCCTGCCTCCGCGAGTTCTACACGGAAAAGGACGTCATCATGGAAGAACGCCGGATGAGCGTCGACAACAGGCCGGTCGGGAAACTCTTCGAGGAGTTCGGACACCTCGCCTTTCTCGCGCATCCCTACGGCGAGCCGGTCATCGGCCACATGTCCGACGTGAAGGCGATCAGTCGGGAAAAGGCGGAGCAGTTCTTCAGGAAGCATTACACGGCATCGAACCTGACCGCGGTCATCGTCGGCGACGCCGATCCGGTGCAGTGCAGAACGTGGGCCGAAACGTATTTCGGCCGCCTTCCGCTCCAGCCGAAACCCGATCCCGTGGTCACGGAGGAGCCCCCGCAGAAGGGCGAACGGCGGGTCACGCTCGAACTGCAGAGCCAGCCGTATCTCGTGATCGGCTACCATGTGCCTGACTTCAATGACGCGGCCACCGTGAAGTTCGACGTGCTCAACGACATCGTTTCCGGTGGCCGCTCCTCGCGGCTCTATCGAAAGCTCGTGAAGGAGAAGAAAATCGCCGTCAGTGTCGGAAGCTGGAGCGGCTATCCCGGCAGCAAGTATCCGAATCTCTACTCCTTCTACGCCTTGCCGGCGCAGGGCCATACGCCCGAAGAGTGCGAGACCGCCATCCTCGAGGAGATCGAGAAGCTCAGGAACGAGCCGGTCACGCCGGAAGAACTCGAGAAGGCGAAGATCCGGGCGCGCTCGGAGCTGGTCAACAGCCTCGCCACGAACGATCAGATCGCTTATAATATCGCATACTATGAAATGATCGCGGGCGACTGGCGGGAGATGTTCCGCCGCGGCCTCGACAAGCTTCCCGGAGTGACCGCGGCGGACATCCAGGGACTTGCAAAGGCGTATTTCACGCCGGGGAACCGTTCGGTCGGCAGTATCAAAACGGCAGCCGGCTCCGAAGCGAAAGAGTGACGGGAGGGAATGAACATGAACAAGGTGTATGCGAGTCTGATCGTCGTTCTCTTCCTGCTCGGCCTGACGGCAACCGCCGCGCAGGCGCAGGTTTCCTACAAGGAGCTTCGATTTCCTCCGTTGAACAGCTTCCAGATCCCGGCGGTGGACAAGACCGTCCTGGAAAACGGTCTCACGCTGTATCTCCTCGAAGACCACGAACTCCCGACCGTCAGCCTGTACGGCTTGGTGCGATTCAACGTCGGAGACGAGCCGGCCGACAAGGTTGGCCTCATCTCCCTCACGACGTCCGTCATGCGCACCGGCGGCACGGCCACCCGAAGCGGTGATGACATCGACCTCGAGCTGGACCGGCTCGCGGCCGGCGTCGGGGTCAGCGGCGGCACGTCCAGCGGCGGGTTCTATGCGTCGAGTCTCGTCGAACAGTGGGACAAGACGCTTTCTATTCTTATGGATATTCTCAAGAATCCCGCGTTTCCGGAAGACAAGATCGAACTGAAGAAGATCGAGGCCCGCTCGAAGATCTCGCGCCGGAACGACGAACCCTTCCCGATCGCCGTGCGGGAGTTCTTCAAGGTCGTTTACGGCCCCGACAGCCCGTATGCTCGGCACACCGAATACGCCACGATCGATGCGATCACCCGTGACGATCTGATCGCTTTCCACGCGAAGCATTTCCATCCCGAACGGATGATGGTCGCGGTCATCGGCGATTTCAAGATCGACGAGATGAAAATGAAACTCACGGAAACGTTCGGCGGCCTTGCCAAGGGAGACACGCCTCCGAGCGACGTTCCCGCGGTCAGCGAATATGCCGCCGCGAAGGTGAACCTGATCGCCAAGGACGACGTGAACCAGAGCGTGGTCCTGATCGGCCACCTCGGCGGGTTGATGAACAATCCCGACTATTTCGCCCTCGAGGTCATGAACAACGTCCTGGGCGGCGGGTTCGGTTCGCGCCTGTTCAAACGGGTCAGATCAGACCAGGGGCTCGCCTATTCCGTCTTCGGCGCATTCGGTTCCGGGTACGATCACGAGGGCATCTGTTACTTCGGGTGCTCGACCAAGTCGGAGAACACGGTGAAGGGGATTCGCTCGCTGTTCAAAGAGATCGAAGACCTGCGCACGGCTGAAATCACGGACGAAGAACTGAACACGGCGAAAGACATGTATCTCAACTCGTTCGTGTTCAACTTCGACAGCAGGTCCAAGATCATCGACCGCCTCGTGCAGCTGGAATACTTCAGCTATCCCCGAGACTTTCTCGAGATCACGAAGAGAAACATCGAGAAGGTCACCAAGGCTGATGTTCTGCGGGTCGCCAAACAGTATCTCCAGCCCGACAAGCTCAAGATCATCGTGCTCGGAAAGCCCGCCGACTTCGACGGGAAACTCGACGAGTTCGGAACGGTGCATCAGATCGACGTTACGATTCCCGCCCCTCCGAAACAGGCTTCGGAAACCGCCCAGGCATCCGGAACGGCTCCCGTGCAGAAATAGGACGATTCAGTCCGGCGACCGCCAGGAGGGAAGCTGAGAAACTTCCTTCCGGGCGGTTGCCGACACCGGGATGCCCCATCTGTCGAATTCCGGGGCGAGGCTCTTTCCTGTCGCGCGGCTCAGCCTGACAAGCCACTGGTCACGTTTTGCCTCGTCCGTTTTCGGCAGTTCGTGCTCGGGGGCCGCCGCATACCCGGCGAACATCTTCTTGAAAGGCTCCCAGCCGAAGGTGGCCTGCAGATTCGCGAAGAAGCACAGGCCGATTCCCGGATTCTTCTTCCAGGCTTCGAAATCGGGGTGGGAAAGATAGGAGCGGACGCTCTCCCGATGGTCCGACATCCAGGGATGGTCTTTGGGGTGGATTCCCCGGATCTTTTCCTCGACGAACAGCGAGAAGAGGTTGCAGGTGACTTCGCCGGCCCCGGCGAAGGTCCACTCGGGCCGCTGGTGGTTGTGGCCCAGTTCATGCCAGAAGCCCCACGCCCCTTCGACGTCCTTCTCCGGGTTCGTCAGCCCCTCGAGCTTCACCAGTTTGTTGGAAACCGCGATATTTCCCATGATCGGGTATCCGGCGTGGAGCCAGCCATTCGAAATCTGCCGATCCGTCACGATGCGCTGGAGGCGGCGATCGAGCGGCCTTGTTCCCAGTTCCACATACCAGCCGAGCACCTTGTACCAGAACTCCATGAGCGGCTTCGGATCGTCGAGAGAACGGATCTCTGCGGAAGGCACGGTGAGAATGATGCGGTCGCACTGGAGCTCGGCCCAGGGGGCGGGAGCGTCGCGCAGGCGGTTCCATTCGGCGACGCCGGTCTTCCCGAGAACGTAGAACGGCGCCTCGACCACGCCTCCGCCGACGCGGATCTTCGCACGGCGGGGATTCGTTCCCTCCGGGGAACGGGGCACGTCGAGATAGAGAAGCCCGCCGTGCGGGTTCGCCACCCGGTTGAGCCCCGCCGAAGCGGGGAAACTGCGGGTGATCTCGGGATGCCGCTTCCACTCGGGATTGTTCCAGAGAACGTCGGTATGGCACCCGATCCGGATGCGGAACCCCTCGCCGGAACACGATTCCGGGAGCGTGACTTCGACCGCGTTGCCGGCGAGCGCCCACAGACCCGTGCTCGTCCAGCCGGGAACGGACAGATCGACGTCGATCTCGCGGGTGACGCGAGGAGCGTCTTCCGGCGGGGCGCCGGGAAAATCCGCCGCCGAGTCGGCCGGACGTATATCTTGAGATATATTCATCAGCGAGTCGAACTGGTCCACGAGCAGGGCGAGCCGGGGAATCGGATCGCTCGTCCGGATCGGCTGCTTTTCCGTGGGAACGACGGGCCGGGCCGCCTTCTCGACGAGGGCATGCACGCGGTTGCGAAAGGGCGACGTCCCCTGCGGCAGCCAGCGATACGCGGTGGAAACGACGGCGAGTGCCTGCTTCACCGATGCGTTATCCCCCGCGCCCCGGTGCGACTCGATCAGCGCAAGGGCGTCGAGCGCGTGGCCACGCCGCAGCCACGCAAGATCACCGGCCTTCAGGTGGGGAATTTCGTCGATGTAACCGTCGACGAACGCGAGCCCCATCGGAGCGAGAACGCGGTTCAAAGAATAGTCCTTGGTATAGTCGAGCCGGGGATGCACCTGCATCCAGCCCCAGGCGAGGCCCGTGGCCAGATACCCGCCTCCGTCGCGGATAAACGACGTGAGAGCTTTCTCATGTTCTTCGTCGATCGCGATATTGTCCCCGACGAGAAGGTCGATTCCCTCGAGCTGGTCCTTCCAGCCCGGGCATCGCAGAAACGTCACCTCGAATCCCGCTTCCTTCAGCGGTTTGGCGATATCGAGCGCGAAGATCAGCCCCGCGACGGGCTTCGCCTTCGCGGGGACGGGCGTTCGGACGGCCCATTGCGCCGAGTTGACGACGAACCGCTTCGTGTCCCCCTGCTTCAATCCTTCGTCATTCAGCATCCCGCCATGTCCGAATGCGACGATGCGCCCGTTCCCGAACCGTGCCGCAGCAACGACCGGCTGATCGTATCCCTTCGCCTTTCCGAGAACGACGGGAAACGCCTCCTCGCCGACGCACGCGACCGGCCCCGGCACCCCCGTCTTCGCGATCTGCCGAACTCCCGCCGTGAGCCTCGCGAGATCCTCCTGAACTGCCATGGCTCCGGCCAGCGACGGAGTGACCAGGATGAAAAACGCGAGAGCAAGAGCCGCGAGCGCGGCAACGAACCGGAGGGATGTGCGTCCATGTATGAACGCAGGGCGGGGGGCAATCAGTTCCGGCGAATCAGTCATACGGCAGGTTTCTCCTTTGATGCCTGCATATCATACATGAAGCGCGGACCCCGGAGAAAGGAAACGGCCCCGAGCGGTTCCTTGCGGAACGATCGGGGCCGCGGGTAGCGTCAGCTTATTCTGCGGTTGTGCCGTGGGCTTCGATGAAGTTGCCGTGCTGGTCGAGGAGGCGGTGCAGGGCGCGGCCGACGCGTTCCTGCTGGTCGCCCATCCGCACGAACTCGTCGGCGAGTTTGCGGGCGGCGAGCATCTCTTCTCCGGTCTTGATGCCGGCGACGATGGCCTTGACCTCGGCCTGCGTCTGGAGCATGGTGTTTTCGGCTTCAACCGGACCGATGGGCGGCATGCCGCCGTGAGCGGCTTCATCCATGAGTTCTTCCATGACGGCCCAGGTCCACAGGTGCTTCGACAGGTCCTTGACCGTTCCGGCGAACGCCGAGACCGCAAAAACCATCAGAAAAACGACGACCACCGCCACGAGCTTCCTGGAAACCGGCATTGTTCATCCTCCGTTGTTGAGTTGTTCGAAAACAAGCATATTTCATGCCATCATAGAAAATGTGATGGAATCTGCCTTCCAGGTGTCTGGCGTGCCTGCGAGTGCCGTTTTTTTGCACATCGTGATCCGGTTTTTCCGCATTCTCGGACAAGCAACACGCGCCTGAAAAAACGTTCCCGCGGAACCTGTCCGCGGGAACGTTGGGCTGAGTATCCGGGATTACTTACTTGAATTCCACCGTCGATGCGGCCAGCGGTTCGGAATAGGCGTAGCCGATCATGCCTTTGGAAACGACGTCTTCGAACTTTTTCAGGTCGGGGTTCCACTTGCTTTCGACCTGGCCGCCCGGAACCTCGTATTCGTAGCAGACGTGGAAGGTGACGTACAGTTTTTCTCCGGGCTTGCTGGTCGCCATGATCGACCAGAACGAGCTCTTGAAGTCACCCTCATAGGAGGCGCCGGGGGCGGTCCAGTCATACACCTCCGATTCGAGGGTGGTGAACCCTTCGGCCGGGGAAGCCCACTTCGGAACGTCTTTCAGGCTGGCTGGCCAGGTGATGTTTTCCCTCGGCATGCCGCCTTCGTGCGAAGACCAGACCTTATAGACGCAGGAATCGGACTTGCGATGTTTCAGGTTGCCCGGCTGTTCCTTTTTCAGCTTTTCCAGGGCCGCGCCCAGGGTCATTCCCTTGGGAAGAAGGGTCCGGACGTTGAATTCGGCCGACTGGCCGGCCGGGATATAGAACTTGCCGTCCCGGTAGTCGAACTGGGCCGGGTCGAACTTCGCCTTTGCCGGAAAACCGGTCTGGGCGACGAGAACGAGGCCGCCCCCGAACGTTTTTGCGTACGCGGGGTCGAGATCGCTCTGGGCCGACACGACCGATGTCGAAAGCAAAAGCGCGAGACAGAGAACCAACAGTTTTTTCATATTTCCTCCCTTTCAGATATCATCTGAGTGATTGAACTATAGATGCCGCTTCTTCCCCTTGTCAAAGCATTTCGACGAAGAAACGGGAGCGGAAGCGATGTGGTTCCCGCCCCCGTTCGGCCGTCAGGGACGATCGGGAATCATTCGTGGATCTGTTCGCGCATGTCGCCCATGATGGCGCGCGGGATCGGGAGATCGAGCATGGTGTGCAGGCCGGGCTTCGCGTTGATGACCTGCGGGATCATGTTGATGCACATCGCGATGGTGCCGATGCCGCCGGGGATCTCGGGCTTGTTCGCCAGGTTGACGTTCGGCGTGCCCTTGATGACGACGTAGTCTCCGGTGTCGGTGCCTTCGAGCTCGGGCTCGATCTGCTGCGGGTGGATCATCTCGACGGCGAGCTTGCCGTTCACGTAGCCGAAGCCCTTCATGGTGCAGCCGGCGACGTTGCCGGGCTTCACTTCGGCATACTTCGTCTTGCGCAGCACCTTGGAGACGATCGGGGCCATGGTCTGCTCGACGGGCTTGTCGAGCTTCCAGCCGATCGCGTCGCAGATCATGTTGACCGACTCGTTGAAGCCAACGTGGCCCGCCAGGTGGCCGGCTTTCGACTGCTTCTCGAACTCGTCGAGCGTGATGCCCACGCCCTGCTCTTCCATGACGGCCGGGCCGAAGGGCGAAAGGCTGTTGACGCGCTCGGCCTTGACGAACTCGACGTCGGTGCAGGCGCCGCTCATCAGCACGACGAGCAGGTCCATGATCAGGCCGGGGTTGATGCCCGTGCCCAGGATGCTGACGCCGTTCTCTTTCGCCAGCCGGTCCAGTTCGGCGGCCAGCTTGGGCTCCTTGGCCTTCGGATACGCCATTTCCTCGGCGGTCGTGATGACGTTGATGCCCAGCTCGACGATCAGCTTCATCTTGTCGAACGCCTTGCTGGTGAAGCTGTCCGTCGCCAGCAGCACGAGGTCGGCCGACTTTTTGGAGATGACCTTGTGAATGTCGCTCTGGATGGTCACATCTTTGTGGCTGCCCCGGGGGACGCCGAGAACCTCGAACATGCTCTTGCCCGCGCGGTTCGGGTGGATGTCGCACACGCCGACGATCTCCACGCCTTTCTTGCGCAGCAGCACTTCGGCCATGCCGCTTCCCATGGCCCCGAATCCCCAGATGGCGATCTTGACGCTGTCTTTCTTCACACCATTCCTCCTGTCGATGTTTTGTTCCTTGCCTTGCATCGGGAGGAAACCCCGGCCGGCCGGACCTTGAAAATATATATTATTCTATAGATTCCAGCCGGGCTGCCGGTGTTCCCCCCGAAACCGTCTCCGAGTATACATCGTTCGCCCCCGGGAACCAAGAATGGCTTACGGGATGTCGGGGCGGTTTTGAAACCCGCCCAGGTGGCGCAATACTGGTTGGATTTGAACATGCCAGGGCACAGAGAAATAGGGGGAAAACGCATTCCCCCATTGCGAAAGGAGGACCTGAAAGTGCATCATGCGAAGACCTGGAGGAATGGGAAATGAACACGAAAACGACGACCCCGGGCGATGCCGTCGGCCGGCTGCTGGCAGCGGTTACGAGCGGCCGCGAGGAAGAGGTCGCCCAGTTGCTGGCCGGCGGAGCCGACCCCGACGGGACGGATGCGGACGGCGTCCAGACCCCCCTGCTCAATGTCTCGAAAACCACACATGAGGGAATCGCCCGGCGCCTGCTGGCTGCCGGTGCGTCGGTGGGCAAGGCGAATGTCGACGGCGTCACGCCGCTTCACTGGGCGGCCGCAAAGGAAAAGCTTGCCATGGCCCGCCTCTTCCTGGAGGCCGGGGCGTCTGTTCATGCCCTCGAACGGGACGGCTGGACGCCCCTGCACTGGTCCGCCTTTCGCGGGCACGTTGCGATGACCGGCTTGTTCATCGACGCCGGTGCAGCCGTGAACCTGCCCGACAAGGACGGCTGGACTCCGCTTCATCTCGCGGTACAGCAGGGGCATCTGGAGGCCGTGCGCTGCCTGCTGAAATTCGGCGCCGATCCCGCGTTGCGCGATCTGGACGGCCGAAGGGCGATTGACCTTGCGGAAGGCCGGGGATACCATGAGATCGTCGAACTGCTGAAAAGCAGCTAACGGGCCAGGAAATCTTTCCGGGAGATGTGTCATGGTAAACATCACGGTGATCAAGAACCCCGCGGGATGCACGATGTGCGAGGAGACGGCCCGCATCGTCAGCGAGGCGACGAGAAGATTCCCGGGCGAGGAGATCAAACTCGACCTGATCGCCAGCGGCACTCCCGAATCCGCCGGCTTCGGCATCATCACGACCCCGGTCGTGGTCATCAACCGGAAGATCTACTCGATGGGCAAGCCGGTCATCGCCGAAAAGGTGGAAGGCTGGATCCGCAAGGAACTCGGCCGCTGAACGCGGTTTATTCCGCCTTCCCGGCGTTCAAAGGAGACCTGCTGTCATGACGGGCGTGGAACTCCTCGCCCAGGAACTCAAAAAATATCGATGTATATGCTATTACCCGTCTTCCGGGACGGATCTGACCGACATCGACTTTTTCGGCTCGGGCGGGAAACTGTGGGAAGAGCGCCGCGACGGAAGTCCGGCGGCCCCGGAAGCAGAAAACTCCCCCGACCTGTTCCTCCATACGGATATCAATTTTTACCAGGAGTTCGCTTCGGGAACTGATCTGCCGCCGCGCGAGTGCGGCATGCAGGGGCCCTGCGAGGTGGTTTCATTCCGGGAGCTTCCGTCGCTCGAAGCCCCGAACGAGATCTACGACAACTTCGTCCACAGCGGGAAGTGCTTCGAATACCGGCTGCGCGCCTGGGGCTCAAAGCGGGAGAAAACGCTGATCTGGTGCCTCTGTGAAAACGAGGCGCTCGTGGCGAAAGTCCTTCTTGCGCATGGCGTCAGGGTCCCGTTCATCTGGTCCCGTAACTGGTCCGGAGGGAAAACCTATGGAACATGGCTTGCGAATGTCCTCGACAGGCTCAAGACGAGCAAGCTCTACGTCGACTGGCTGTGCGTGCCGGGCAGCCGGGGTGAGCCCCGCAACCGTCTCGTCGAGGAGAAATACCCCGCCCTGATGACCCCCGCCGGCGTGAAGCTCGTCCGGAATACCGATATTCACTGGATAGACGAAGGCGCCAACGGCTGGGTCGAGGAATACGACGTGGCGCCCAACCCCGGCCGATAAGCCGGTATGCTCACTTCCGGATGAACTCGGCGACTTTTTGGCTGAGTTCGACTCCCTGGTACGGCTTCGAAATGAACCCCGTCAGGCCCTGTTCTTTCATTTCACGCAAATCTTCTTCTCTCGAAAAGCCGGATGCGAGCAGGACTTTAACATCCGGTCTGATTTTTTTCAGCTCGAGAAAGCAGTCACGGCCAATCATGTCAGGCATGATCATGTCGAGGATCACGAGGTTGATCCGTTCCCTGTTTTCGCGATACAGCCTGACGGCTTCGTGCCCGTTTGGAGCGACCAGAACGTGATACCCGAAACTTTTCAGGATGGCGCTTCCCGTGTCGCGGATCATGGGCTCATCATCGACGAGAAGGATGGTCCCGGTTCCGCGGACCAGTTGCTGGCTCGCGGAGCGGCGCGGGGCGGAGGATTCGACCAGCGGCAGGTGAATGGTCACGCAGGTGCCCGCCCCGAACTGGCTGGTGATGCGGAGCGCTCCCTTGTGCTGACGGATCGTGCCGTACACGACCGGGAGCCCGAGACCGGTGCCCTTGCCGGGCTCCTTGGTGGTGAAGAACGGTTCGAACACTCGTTTCAGGTGTTCCGGCTGAATGCCGCAGCCGGTATCGCGCACATCGATCTGGAGAAAACGCCCGGGGGCGAGTTCGAATTCCCCTGTTTCATCGAAGGGGCCTGCGATCTGAACCACCTGCGTCGTGTAGGTCAGGCTGCCGCCTTCAGGCATGGCATGAACGGCGTTGATGCCGAGGTTGATGAATGCGCTTCTGATGAGTGATCCGTCGCCAACGACCGACGCTTTACATTCCGCAAAGGTCCTGGATATGGAAATTCGCTTGTCGACGGTGTTTTCCAGGAGGGCGATGGTGTCGTCGATGGCGCCGTGAACGTCGATGATCGTTGAAACGGTCTGTCGTTTCGTCGAGAAGGTCAGCAACTGCCTGACCAGGCCCGCCGCGCGCTGGGATGACTCGAGAATCAGGGAGAGAAAATTGCGGGAGGCTGCGTCGCCAGCGGGAATGCGGACTTTCAGCAGTTCGGCGGCGCCGATCATGCCGCTGAGGATGTTGTTGAAATCATGCGCCACGCCACCCGCCAGCTGGCCGATCGCGTCCAGTTTCTGGCTCTGGGCGAGCTGCTCCTGCAAGGCAAGTTCCTCCGTCACATCATGGAAAACGAGGATGACACCCACGATTTCCCCCGAATCTGCGAGAATGGGAGCCGCTGAATCGGCAATCCGATACTCTTTCCCGCTTCTCGAAAGAAGAACGGCGTGATTGGCCAGGCCTGTGATCTTCCCGGTTTCAATCACCTCCAAGACCGGGTTCTTTGTCGTCTTTCGATCGTTCGCGTTCACGATGGCAAAGACATCTTCCAGGTTCCTGCCTGCCGCCTCATAGACCTGCCAGCCCGTAAGCCTCTCGGCTACAGGATTCATACGGGTGATGACGCCCTGCATGTCGGTGGCGATGACGGCGTCTCCGATGGAATTCAGCGTGATCCGCAGGTTCTCCTCGCTGTTCCGCAACTCCTCTTCGGCTTTTTTCCTCATTTTGAGCATGAATGCGAGAACGACCGTCAACGCAGCCAGCAGGAGAAAAAAGACCAGGAAAACGAGGATGTACCACTTGTATGTTGATAATATATTGAGTGGCATGTTCAGAAATCGGGTGCCCTCCGGAAACAGGGCGGCGTCTATGGAATAACGAGCGAGAGCGGAGAAATTCGCGGTTGGAACCGATACTTCCTGCTGGGGCGGCAGTTGCGCCGTGGACGTGCCGCGCAGGATGTCGATCGCGGTGTCGGCCATTTGCTGGCCCTGCAGGAGGCCGCTGTTCATTTTGCCGGCAATAATGCCGTAATTTATATAGAGATCGACATGGCTGAAAAGCGGCACCTTCGATGCGGACGCCAGGCTCCCGATGAAAACGGCCGGATTGACCGGCCCTGACGGGGATGAGTAGTAGTCGAGGAAAAAGACGGCATCCGATGGGGGGGCAAAGCCGGCCACCGTTTTGATGAGCATTTCCGGGGTGTCATCGGGCTTCGTTCCGAGGAAGATGAACTCAACGCGGCTGGCGACGTCGGCGGTGAGCCGTTGAAATGCCTCCCGGTTGATCCGGCCGGTCACCGTATCATCCGAAAGAATGAACAGGCGTCGCACGGAAGGCAGAACCTGCAACATCAGATCGATGTTGCCACGGATGTCGGTACTCGCAAGAATCCCGGTGGTGCCTGAAGCGAGGTCTCCCGGTTCTTCGACGCCGGCGAAAATCATGGGAACGCCGGGAAACACCTCGCTTCGCGCTTTCCGCAGGAAGTTGTAGCCGTCCTGGTCCGAAACGAGCAGCAGATCGATTCTGGTGCCGGTGTATTTCGCCTTGAACAGGGAGAGCAGAACATCTCCCAGGGAACCTTCGAGCTGGCGGCTGTACCGTTTCCCGTCGAGATACTCGACCTGCAGGTCGATCTGTTCTCCAAATGCCGATTTGAGCCGGCCGTTCAATCCTTCGAGAATCTGATCTGACCACGTATACCCGGGATGATACGAGTTCACATACAGAACCCGCTTTTTGTATCCGGAAGCCTGTTCCTGCGAAAACGCCGCCGGCGTGGTGAACAGGGATGCGCAGGCGAGCGCTGCGGTCATCAGCAGAAGAATGACCTGTGCAGAGGTTGAAAGGCGTGCGCGAGTCATCAAATGGTAGGGCCTTCTCCCGTTTTTCACTGAAGAAGAGGACAACACTGATCGATATAAATAAGGGCGGAGCAGGTTCGGGCGACAGAGTATTCTTGCCCGCAACCCTGTGGATATCCTCTCTGTTTTTCGAGCAACTCTCATCGCCGGACACTCGAAGATCTCGATACGCGGGTGAAAGGGTGGGGGTGAACCCTGCCCTTCACGCCTTGCGTGCCCAAACGACAACCTGCTCTCATTGTCCTACATTTTTCCACCTCGGGCAACTTTCACCTTCCTGATGCGATATAGAACGCTCCCCGCCTCCTTCATGAGGGGCGGGGAGCGTTGGAAAATCCCTGTGGGGAAACCCTTATTTTGCGATGCCGCCCTTGTAGCAGAGGCCGCCGGTGATCTCGAGGGTCGTGGCGTTGATGGCCTCGTTCTCGATGGCGTGAGAGATGAGGGAGGCGATCTCGTCGGGTTCGATCAGGCGGCCGAGATGAACGTCGGCACAGATCTCCCTGAGGGCTTCCTGGTTCATGCCGGCGACCATCGGGGTGGCAGTGTAGCCCGGGGCCACGGCGACGCAGCGGATGTTGCGGATACCGCGCTGCAAAAACTCGCCGATCATGATCTTCGGCAGGAGGGCGTCGGCGACCTTGGCCGAGGAGTAGTTGAGCTGGCCGACCTGGCCGACCTTGTTCACGGACGAGATCGGCACGAGAATGCCCTTCCAGCCGCCGTTGACCATGGCCTCGGCCCCGTCGCGGAGGGTGAGGAACGTGCCGGTCAGGTTGACGTCAAGAACCGGCTGCCACCGGTCGAGGCCCATTTTCCGGGCCACCTTGCCGGTCTCCTTGTCCAGGGTCAGCAGCATGCTGTCCTTGATGATGCCGGCGCAGGAGACCACGATGTTGAGCTGCCCGAAGGCGTCAACCGTGGCCTTGATGAATTTGGCTGTGTCGGCTTCGCTCGTCACGTTGGCCTGCACGCCGATGGCCTCGCCGCCCATGGCCTTGATCTCGGACACGACGCGGTCGATGCCCTTCTGCGACATGTCGACGATCGCGACCTTGGCGCCCTTCTTCACCAGATGCTTGGCGACGGCCTCGCCGATGCCGTTTCCGCCGCCCGTAATCAGAGCTACGCTACCTTTGATTTCCATCGTCTTTTCCTCTATTCGTTGTCGTTCGTCGTGCCGGCCTGCTGAATACGCAGGCTCAGAGCTGCTTGGGGAAGGACGGGCTGTCCTTTTCCCAGGAAACGAAGTTCGGGTGCGCCACGTCGGGCGGATAGTATTTGATATCCCCGACGGTGATGGGATGGGCCACGTCCGGGCCGACCACCTTCACGCCCACCGGATACATGGTCTTCGCCAGCGCCACGGCTTTCGCCTCGGCTTCAGCGTCTGGGAGGCCCGCATACAGGCCGGTGGCGACCACCGCGCCCGCGCGCCGGACTTCCCAGGTGGGGCCGGTCTTCTCGATCTCGAACTCCAGGTCGTTGTAGAACAGTTTCTTCATGATCGTCTCCCGTTCGTGCCGCTTCGTCAGAACTTCTTGAGGACGGTGACGCAGTTGGTCACGGCCGAGCCGCCCACGTTGAAGGCGACGCCGATGTCGGCCTTGCGGGCCTTCACGCCGATGGGCTCGCCGATGATCTGCTTGTACAACAGAGCATGCATGGAAGCCCCGGTGGCGCCGACCGGATGGCCTTTGGACTTGAGTCCGCCGGACAGGTTGACAGCGACCTTCGGATCGTCGCGGGTGAAGCGGCCGGCCATATAATCGTGCCCGGCCTTGCCGTCGGCCGAGAAGCCCAGAGCCTCGGTGGACAGGAGTTGGTTGATGGTGAAGCAGTCATGGACTTCGGCGATATCGATGTCCGCAGAGGTGATGCCGGCTTCGGCGTAGGCCTTGGCGGCTGCGTCCTTGCCCGCCATCAGCTCGTACATGTTGGGGCGGACGTTCTCTGGCAGACGCTCGCAGGAATGGCCGATGCCGGCGATCCGCACCGCGCGCTTCTTGTCGGGAACGTTCGTCTCGGCGGTGATGACCAGGGCGGCGGCGCCGTCGGACACCAGCGAGCAGTCGTGCAGCCGCAGGGGCGCGGCGATCATCATGTTCTTGCACTTGCCCTTCGGGTCGACCTCGTTCTGCTTCACGATCTCTTCATAGGTGGCGGGGCCGGTGCGGATATGGGCGAGGGGGTTCTCGGCGCCGTTCTTGTACCCGAGTGCGGCCACGGTCCCGAGCATCTTCTGCAGCTCCTCGTCGGAGATGCCGTACTTCTTCTGGTAGCCCTTGGCATACTCGGCGAACAGCATGGGGAACGTCATGCCCCTCGAACCTTCGGACGGCCAGTGCGAGCAGCCGGCCAAAACCTGGGTCATCTGGGGGGTCGGGAGCAGGTTCATCTTCTCCACGCCGATGACCAGGATGTTGCGGAACCGGCCGGACTCGATTCCATAGACAGCGTTATAAAGGGCGACCGACGAGGAGGCGCAGGCACACTCCGACCGGCTCATCGGCTTGAGGCGCAGGGCCGGATCTATCTCGGCGGCGATGGGGGCCACATGTTCCTGGTTCAGGAACGAGCCGGGCGAGCAGGAGCCGACCCAGATGGCGTCGATCTCCTTCGCCTGGAGGCCGGCGTCCTTGATCGCACCGCGGCCCGCCTCGATCAGCAGGTCGTAGTAGGTCCGGGTGTCGGTCATCAGTCCGGACATCTTGTCTTTCTTCACGAAGGCGCCGAACTCGGTGTTGTAGGCGCCGATGATGCAAACCTTGCTCATGTCATTCCCCTTCCGATAGGCTTTGAGTCACCCCGTCCCGTCCGGACTCCGGTCGGCTGAAAAATTTTGTTCTGCAAAATTCTCCATACTCGGCTCGGCCGCGTCGAAACCCATGGAAGGCTTGGAGTGTTGGAATGGATAGTAACACGGCGCAAGAAAAAATGCAAAGAAAAATTTTGCATCGCACAAGTTTCCTGTTCCAATCTGCTTCGGAAAAGGGATGCGCCGC
>CAYMEN010000028.1:0-33419 GCA_964389325.1 uncultured bacterium
CGTTGATGGGTGGTGAATTCATGCATTTCATTCAAACCTGGTACAGTAGAACTATGTCCGCGCCGGCAAGGATATCGTTTCGGAACTCATCGTCCGCGCCATCATCAGTGAAAAGAGGCGCAAGCCGATCCCGGTATTGGTCGATCCCATCTTTATGTAGGTGATCCAATCGGGAAGCATTCTCTGGATGACGGACTTGCGAATGCAGTCCTATCTGGGGCTGCCTGAGGGAAAATTGGGCAAGGCGTACCATTTCCGTGAGCTTGAACACCTCAAGACAAATCGTCCTCTGGACGTCGTGGTCGCAATCAGGACCAGATACCGAGAAGGACTGAAGTTCCTGAAGCTTGCGAAACCTGTTTCCATCAAGACCCAGCTCGATTACTGATCAACCCTGAAACACATCCTCCGGGCATTTTCCAAGGAATGTGACATTCCGTGCTCTGTAATCAAGCGAGCTCCGTTGATCCGGAAAAAACCGCTCTGGAGGCGGGTCAGTCGTGGGGGGGCGGGGGGAAGCTCGCCACGTCGGTTTCGGCGATGAAGCCGTCGCAGTGGCGCAGGGTTCGCAGTTCGTCCGCGGCTTCCGCGCCGCCTTCCCGCTCGCGTATGTGAACGAACAGGTCCCTGAGGGCGCTTTTCCGCTCCGGGGGCATGTCACGCCGGACCACGAAGGGGTCGGTCAGGACCCAGTCGGTGTGACCCAGCCGGCGGAACCCGGTCGACGCGCTTCCCGTCGCGGTCGCAGGCTCGGATTGAGGCAAGGCGTTCTCATACACGACCGCTCCGTCGTACAGGCCTGAGCGGAGACCGCTCAGGCTGGCCTGGTGATTCCCGG
This sequence comes from uncultured bacterium, assembly GCA_964389325.1. Classification (GTDB taxonomy): domain Bacteria; phylum Muiribacteriota; class Ozemobacteria; order Ozemobacterales; family Ozemobacteraceae; genus MWAR01. The sequence goes on from CAYMEN010000028.1 coordinate 839, forward strand.
AATAGGATACCCGCCCGAAGTGGGTGATGGGATCGAGCCCGCGGCCCAGCAGGAACTCCCTGGCCCTGATGCATCCGGTGCCGGAATACGGATCAACGAACGCGAAGTGTTTTCCCTTCAGTTCCTCCAGCGTCTGCGCGGTCGAACCGGCCGGGACGACGAACACCCCCCGGCTGTAAATGGTTCCGTTCACGATCGTCCGGCAGAGCGCTTCCCACCGGTTTTCCGCGTTGAAGGTCTCGAAGGGAACCTGGCTGAACCTCGCGATTTCCACCTTTCCCTCATCGAGGAGGGTCCCGAGAGCGTCATAGGAGGGCGCCACCTGGAGCCTGACCTCCTGCCCGAGGTGTTTTCGGAAATACCGAAGCAGAGGGGCGAACTCCTGCGCGAGCCCCTGGTCGGTATCGTAGGGGATCACGCCGAAAATCAGCGGCGCCTGGGAGGCGACCTGCCAGGTGATCTCCAGCGGCAACGACGCCGGGACCGGGCCGGCCCCCGAGAAACGGAGCAGGGCGCCCAGGCCGAGGAGGGCGACGAGGAACAGCAGAATGACGGTTGCTCTCATGCGTGGAAGGTTGTCCTTTCGACGGTTGCGGACGGCAACGGGAGGTTTGCCTCTTCGAGGAGACGTCGGCATTCGGGCGGAACCACCGCGGGGAAGCGAAGTTCCGGCCCGAGGAACGGAGCGATCATGCCGAGCAGAGGCTTTCCAAGGTGACGCTCGAGGTATTCCTGTGCGAGGGACTGGGCATACCGGTCGCCGGAAACGAGCTTGCTCAAAGCGTCCCGGCATCGCTGCGGATCGTCGGTGGCAAAGGCGAGGAGACGGCGCAGATGCGGGGAAGGGTTGTCGCCGTCCGCGGGCGGGGGGGCGCCCTTCCAGGCGGGGTGCCTGGGGAGAAGGTGGACCTGCCAGGCTTTCCGAAGCGTCCGGTGAAGGAACCCGGTGATTTCGGGGGATCCGACGCCACCTGCCAGCCCCAGGAGGCCGGCTTCGGGGAAGAGAGCGCCGAGGGCCCGCCCCTCGAGTTCGGCCAGCAGGGCGGAAGCGGAAAGCGCGGGCGCGTCGGGAGCCCCGTCTTTCGCCAGGCATCGCGAAACGAGCGCCCCGCCCGTCGGCCCGCGTTCTCCGAGATAGACCAGCAAGGCTTCGCGAACGCCGGCCCGGGGCTGACGAAACACGCCGGCCAGAACCCCCTCGTCCAGCTGGTCGCTCACCTGCCGCAGGAGCGGAAGCAGGGACTCCCGCTCGGCATCGGTCAGGGCGCCGAGGAGCGAGAACGCCTTTCTCCTCCCCTTCCCCGCGGCCGACCACGCGAGACGGGCCAGGCGGCCATGCTCGCCCGGGGCCGACCGGCGACGGGCGATTTCGCGGACCGCCGGCAGTGTGGGGATTCCCGCCAGCCCCTGGAGGGCGGTTCCGGCAACGACGGGATCGGGATCATCGGCCAGATGCGCCAGTCCGGGAACGAACAGGGGCAAGCCAATCGCGCCCATCACGCCGGCCCCCGCGGCGCGTTCCGCAGACATGGTCCCGGTCATGAGGCTCCGCAGGGAATCGAGAGCGCGGCCGAGGTCGGCCTCGTCATACCCGAGCTGCAACAGGCAGACCGTGGCGCTTTGGCGGACGCAGCAGTCGGCGTGGCCGAGGAACGGGGACGCCCATGCGGCCCCGGCTTCGAGGCGGGCAGTCCCGAGGGCGTCGAGGAAGGTCGCCAGTCGCGCAGGCTCCCGGAGGCCCTGAAGGCAGTCATGAATCCCGGAAACCAGTCCGGGATCATTTCGGGAAGCGATTGCCCGCAACGCCGCGACAAGATGCCTGGGCTCGGTCTCGCTGGGAAGCCAGCGCAGAAGAGCGGCGGCTCCGACCCCGGTCGTTCCCGTCTGGGCAAGGAGTCGGAAGCGGTGTTCGGCCTCGCTGGCCGAAAGCAGGCTGACCAGGCGCTCCGTGGCTTCCTTCGGGGGAAGGATGTCGAGGAAGGAGAGATCCCGCTCGCCGCCGGCTTCCGTCCAGCCGAGGGATTCGCTCACCGCGCCCGATCCGATCGGGCCCAGGGACAGGGCCAGGACGAAGTGGAACAGAGAAAGCCCGGCCACCACGAGAAAGAGCCAGGAAGCGGCCTTCCCGGCGGCGACCGCCGGCAGAAGGAGGAACAGGCCGACCAGCACGTTGGCAGCCGATTCCCCCATCGCGACCGACCGGCGAAGGGTCTGGCGCGGGGTTTCGGGGACGATTTCCAGGAACATGAGGGACGCCGGGTTGGTGAAGGTCCAGGTCATTCCGAGGAAGAGGAACTGCGCGGCGGCGACGCTCGCCACGGAGGGGGCAACAAAGGAGACCAGGGCGATGACGCCCACGACCAGGGCCCGGGCGGCGAACACGCCCGCGAGGGGAATCGCCTGGAAGAGTTTTCCGACCACGAAGGTCTGGAGGAGAAAAACGGTCACGTCGAGGGCGGCGCCGAAAACGCCGAAGAAGCCCGCCAGGTCGGCTTCCGAAGGGAAAAAGAGGGAGAGGTTGGTGGAATAGAGGAAGTCGATCAGGAAGCGCGAGAAGGAGGCCATGAACGCGACGAGCCACAGCACAACCGCGAACGTGCGGATGGCCGGGAACCTCGACCAGACGAACGTGGCCGGGGCAGTTCCCCCCTCAGGCGCGGCCTCGGCTTCGTCGATCGGAGAGGAGGTGATCAGGCACGGCTTCAACCGCGCAAGCAGAACATCGTTGATCAGGAAGGCGGTTGCCGCAACCAGGAAGACGCCGCGGAACCCGAAGGTGTCGACCAGGAATTTGAGCGCCAGCCCGCCCAGGATGCATCCCGCTGTTCCGGCCGCAAAAACCCTGGGAAGGAAGACCTTCGCCTGCTGAAGCGACAGAACCTCTCCGGTCAGTTCGCCCCCAGCCTGATAGGAGTGCAGATAGAAGACCCCGAACGACAGGGCGACCAGAAACAGGGGGACCGTTCCGAGCGTGGAAGCGCAGGCCAGGCCCAGGCACAGGAGCACCAGCAGGCGGTCGAAGCGGGCGAGAAACGCATGGCCTTTCCATTCCCGCCGACCCATCATCAGCATTTGTGTCGAAATGAATATAATATTATTGCCAATATAATACCACGGCAGACCGTCCGCCCCGAACCGTTTCAAAAACAGCGTGGTGATCGCCATCAGGAGGAACTGGCAGGTTCCTTCCTGGAGGAAGTAAAACGCCAGAAGGGCGCGATATCCCCGGGGAGGGGTCAGACCGGCGGTTTCCACGTCTTCCCCCACAGGTCTTCGAGCTTCCGGTGTTTTTCCAGCTGCCGGGTGAGGTCGTTGAAGGCCCCGGCCACCTCGCCGATCTCGGACTCGTCGTCGACCTCGACCCGGTGGGAAATCGCCCCGTCACCGACTTTTCGTATTCCTTCCAGCAGGCGGCTGAGGGGCGCGACCAGCGAACGGGCGAACCAGCCCCCGACGATGGCGGCGATCATCGAGAACAGCATTGCCAGCACCAGCATGTTTCCGAACGTCCGGTCGATGGTGCCGACGACGGCCTCGCGCGGAGCACCGACGAAGAGAAGGCTGTTCAGTTCCGGAAGCCGGGAAACCGTCACCAGGAACGAAGCGCTTCCCAGGTCGGTCCAGGTCGATTCTTCCTCGCCTTCGGCCAGGGGCCGCGAGAGGGCGACCTTTTCCAGGCCAGCCGGAAGGCGGGGGCCGTATCGCAGGATCGGCGCGCCGTCACCGTCGGTGATGATCAGGAAGCCCTGATCGCTTCCTTCCGCTCCCGCAGCCAGCGACTGGATGGCGGGGCCGTCGATGTTGAGACTGGCGCTCAGGGCTCCGGTGATGCTCGCAGGGAACGAAAAATCGCGCACCGGAACCTGGAGAAGCAGGTGGGCCCGGCCCTGGATCGTCGACATTTTCGACGTGACGACGGATTCTCCCTTCGTCAGAACGGCCTGGAGCATCTCGCCGGCGCGCCGGGCGGCCGGGGTGGCGCCCTGGAGAAAATTCCGGCCGATCTGGGCGCTATCCCGCTCGGAGCGGTCCCGGGAGACGGTTGATCGAACGATGCCTTCCCTGTCGAAGGCATAGATGGTGTAGAAGAGGGGATGGTGGTCGAGAAAGCTGAAGAAGGCGGCCCGCTGCCGATCCGGCGCCATGCTCTGGATCTCGGGATCTGCCGCAAGGCCGGCCAACCGCTCCTGGAACTCGCGTATCCGGGCGGTCAGGCCTTTTCGGATGGTTCGGGACAACGACTTCTGGAATCCGAGGGCCTGGCCGATCATGGCTTTCCGCACCTCGAAGGAGACGAAGATTCCGAGGACAAGGCCGGGGATCAGCGTCGCCAGGAAGGCGAACACGAGGAAACGATCCCGGGTGCGTTTCCAGGAAAAAGGCAGGGAAGACCACCACATGGCTCGGACTCCTTCGATTTATCTTGATTCCTGCTCATCGGAAGCCAATGTGCTGACGCCGTTGTTGGTGCTGAGGTATCGAAACACGAACCAGCGCTCGCTCATTGCTCCACCGTTCGCCCTTCGATCCCTCAGGGCGAACGGTTGGTTTTCATTCTGCAGGACTCAATACCATGTCAATTTATATCACTTCATATATGGTACGATATGCCGAAGAGTCGCATCGAGGTCCGTCGAGGCGGCGGAGGCCCTGCCGGAGGCCGCCGTTCGGAGCTTTTCCACGAGGGTTTCACGGCAGTCGCACACCTGGCGGATGGAGGATTCGAGGCGCGCGGCATCGGCCTCTTCGGGGGGAAGCACGTATTGCCAGCCGAGTTCGGCCGCCAGGCCGGTCATCTTCGGGTCGACGGCGAGGCCGATCCAGGGGACGCCGGCGATCGTCGCCAGGACCGCGGCATGGAGGCGCATGGTGACAACGAACTCGCAGGAGACGAGCGTTTCATCGGCGGCGGCCGCATCGCGGAGAATCGTGACCGGCAGGAGCGCCGGCTGATTTCGCCACGGGTCTTCGTCTTCACCCGGCTGGAACGCGAGCGGCAGGATTCTATAGCCGGAGGTTTTCGCCCAGCCGGCCAGCCGGTCGGCGATGGCCGGCGACATCGGGAACGATCCCCGCAGGATGACGCCGACGGTTTTCACTCCGGCAGCCGGTCGCGAAGCAAGGCCTGACCTGGGCCGCAGGAAGACGAGGTCGGCGCCGGCGGCGGCGGAAAGGCCCGGGCCGGGCAGTCTGGCGAGCGTCATCACGGCTTCCCTGTCCCGGCAGGAGATATACGAAGCGAACTCGAGGACCATCCGGGCGGCGGACGCGGCGAGATACCGCTGGAACGCACCGGGGGGGCCCCAGGGGCCGAAGCCCTGGCCGCAGAGGATGAGACGCGCGCCCAGCAGGCGGCCGAAGCCGAGAAGCGCGAGATAATACAGCAGACTGCCGAGGCTCGTCGTCGCCTGCAGGAGACTGCCTCCGGGAACGACCACGGCGCGTGCGGCGGCAAGCTCTTCGAGAAGGGCGACAACGTCGCGGCGGGAGACGGGCCGGACGTGTTCATTCGGCTCCTCCCATGCGGCCGGCCCCCAAAGGACGCTCCACTTCAGATCCGGGCGGCGGCGGACGGCCTCCCCGGTGAAACTGCGCCACAGCAGCTCGTCTCCCAGGTTTCCAAAACCGAAATACCCGATCAGGACGCTCCTGTCGCTTTTGCACCCCGCGCACGACACGATCCGGCAGACAAGGTAGGCGACCAGCAGCGCGGTTCCCGTGAGCAGACCCGTCCAGAGGCCGTTGAACCCGCGCAGAAACGCGAGCGACAGGGGCGAATGGAAATGGCAGAACGTGTTGACCAGCGATACCTGGCCCATCTGCATGAAGAGGGCAAGCACGGGAAGGATTTCGGAGACGCCGCGGCGCCGGAAGAAGAGGAAGAACAGCGCCGCGGGATACCCGATCAGGAACTCCTTGTTCCGGGGCCGTGCGATCAGCAGGTTTTCCAGGAATGTCCGGCCGATGTCCTCCATCGCCGACGGCTTGAGGAAGGTTATATTTCCCGACCGCAGCAGATACAGCAGCGTTCCGCCGCCGACCGCGAGGCCGATGAACAGCTCCCTGATCGTCAGCGGCCGTGCAAACAGGGTCAGCAGGCCGCCGCCGTATCGTCGCAACGCCCAGACGGCCGTCCAGGCCAACGGCAGGATGAAGGCCAGCTTGATGCCGCGAAACTGCTCGAACTTGAGCAGGTAGATCGTTTCGGCATGCAGAGCGGCGACCAGCGCGCCGCCGAGGAAGCCCGGCAGCGTCAGGCGCAGGAAGAAGCCCGCGATGCCTCGGATCGACGCGGGCATTCCCGCTGACAGGGCGGCTTCGTTTGCGCCCATGGCCCAGATGCAGCCGAGCGTCGACCAGGCGACCGCACCGATAAGCCCGGCAAACGCGATGAACACCGGGACCGGCAGGAAACCCCAGGCAAGGACGGCGACGGCGAATGTCAGCCAGACATCGCGTTCCGCGGGAGGGCGCCAACGCGTGGCGGCAAGAAGGAGCGGTATTCCGAGCAGGAGGGCGAGGCCGACGGCCAGGCGCTCGGCCGGCGACGCCGTTCCGACCATGTGCCGGGGCTCGTCCCGGCGCTGTTCGTCGAGTCTCGGGATCTTGAAGCCGTCGGTCTGCAGGCGTTTCACGACGGCGCCGAGGTAGTCGAGATTGAACTGGACGAGGTCCCCGATGAATTTTTTCTTGTCCTGGAAGAAACACCGCATATAGAGCATCTTCAGGCGGCGTTCGCGGACGGCCCTCACCCATCGGGCAATAGCACGAGATACATTATAATTCTCGTCGAGTTCCTTCCGGCCGATGCTGTGGACCCGCACGAAGGGACGCTTTCCGCGAAGTCCTTCCAGCAGGGCATCCATCCCGTCCTGATCGTTGAACTCGACCCAGCCGATCCGATACGAGCGGTGCGTCAACTCGTCGACCGTCGCGGCGAGGGCCCCACGGCAGCCCAGGACCTCCTCCTCGGCGAAGACGATCGCGGAAACATCCGCAGGGGCGGGCAGGCCCGCGATCATCGAGCGGATGGCGCCGGCGGTGAGGCCGGGATGATTGTAGATTCTCAGGACAACGCCGAGTCCGCATTCCCGGGCCAGGCTCAGATACTCTTTCGAAAAGCCCAGACCGACGCGGGTTTTGAAGTCATCGCCCGATCTCCGGACGATGAGCAGGTTCAGGCTGACACGCCGGACACGACCGCCCTGAAGTTTCCACCCGAGGTGGTGCTCGATGCGGTCCAGGAGGCCACTTTCCTGCGACCAGATCCAGAGGGCACCCTGTGGTTCAGCGATATCGCCTCCGCACGACGCGACATCCCCTTCCACCGCCATCTGGCGCAGATCGGCAAGGGTGAGAATGGAGATCCGGCCTTCGGCTTCGAGCGAATGAAGCGTGTCTTCGGAGATGCCTACGGAGCTCGCCCCGCGTTCTGCTGCGGCAACGAGCATTTCCTGGAGTCTCCAGCCTTCTTCGCGGGCAAGCGTCCGAAGCTCGTCGAAATCCATGACGGTTTCGATATAGGTATCGCGCGCCTCGGCACGCCAACGGAGCAGATCGCGCCACGTCCCCGCCAGCAGTCCCGGCAGGACAAGCATCAGAAGTATTATTATACTCTTTGGTATACCAGACAACGCAGGATTATCCGGCCGTTTCCGAGCGTCAGGGCCGTTTTCGCCCACGCGCAGCGGCGTGCCGGTCGAGGACGGGGTTCGAGTTTCCATACGGGCCGCGTCTTCCGGTCAGCGTTCGGGATGAAGTCCCATCGCAAGCACCAGGCTCATGCTCTGTGCCTCGAGGAGGAGTCCGGGCGTCTCGGGAACGAGAACCAGGTGGAACGCGGGCAGCAGGGTATCCGCCGCAAGCTCTTTCCCGTCGGTCAGGTCGATGAGGCTTTTCCCGCGCGGGGCACGGATCTTCAGCTTGCCGGAACGGGTGACGATCAACGCCCCCGGGGTCAACTGGACCGTATCTCCCTTGGGAATGACCACGGACCGGAACCTGAAAAACTGGTCGAGGTAACTCTTGGAGACGATCGGATCCCCCGTCGTTCCGGGCTCCTGGGCCGACGTGGTCGGGGGAACGGCAATGAAAACAGCGAGAAGGAACAGCACGCACGGCACCCACAACGGCCGGAGGGACCTGCGAGTTTGTATACGATTCACGATATATATTACCTCCCGGGGCAGGTTTGGTTCGCCGACACACACAGTACCATACCGACGCACCCGGGGAAAGTCTCTCTTTTCGATCGCACGCGATCCGGCGGGCGACATGGTGGAGGCAACCGGCGCCGCGTGGGACCTATTCCGAGATCAGGAAAATCCATTTCGGCTCGAGGCTGATCCGGATCTCCATGCGTTCCTGCAGGCTCATTTTCCGGACCGCGGCGTCATGGATGTCGATCTCGATCTGAACCTTCGCTTCGGAGGCGATTTCGACGAGCAGGGTATGCATTTTCCCGCGCAGAAAGATCTTCGCAATCGTAGCCGGGAAAACATTCTTCTTTTCATCCTGCCGTTTGTCGGCCCTCATGATGTAGACGGCTTCCGGCCGGATCCCGAAATGGACGGCCTGACCGACTTCATACTTGTGCCTGCAGCGGCAGGGAATGGCGACCGTCTGGCGGACATCCTCCCAGAGGAGCACCACGCCGGTCTCGGTCATCTCGAGCACCTTTCCCGCGAAGACATTCTTGATGCCGAAGAACGAGGCGGCGGCGAAGGAGCGGGGATACGAGTAGATGTCGTTCCGGGTACCGCTCTGAAGAATCCTGCCGTCCATCATGATCGAGATGTGGTTTCCGAGGAAAAACGCTTCGTCGTGATCGTGCGTGACGATCAGGGTCGTCATCTGGAACTCTTCCAGGAGGCTTTTCAACAGGCGGCGGATCTCTTCCCGGAACGAGTGGTCGATGGCGGAGAACGGTTCGTCCAGAACGAGCAGGACGGGTTTCGTCACCAGCGCCCGTGCGAGCGCCACACGTTGTTTCTCGCCACCGCTGAGGTTCTGAGGCCAGCGGTCGAGCAGGTGGCCGATGCGCAGAAACGCCACCAGGTGATCGAGGAACGGCGCGACCTCCGCCAGGTCGATGGTGTTTGCCCGGACGCCATAGAGGATATTGTCGCGGACCGTCATCGTCGGAAACAGGCAGGTGTCCTGCGGCACGAACGCGATCCGCCGTCTGTGCGGCGGAAAACCGGTGATTTCCCGGCCATCCAGAAGGATCGCCCCCGATTCCGGGGAGCGGAGCCCGATCAGAGTTTCCAGGAGAAATGTCTTTCCCGCGCCCGTCGGGCCGACGATGACGTGGCAGTCGCCTCGTGGTATTTTGAGCGATATCGATTCGAGCCGGAACGAACCGGCGGCGGCGCTGACCGAGCGGAACTCAATCATATTTCACCGACAGCACGAAGCGGAGGACGAACAGGACCGAGAGCCCCACGGAAAGCAGGATGAGAATCATCAGGGCCATGCCCTCGATATCGGCGCTTCCGACCCTCATGAAGATCGAGATCGGAAGGGTTTCCGTCTTCTTCGGCATCGCGCCGGCGAGCATGATGGTGGCGCCGAACTCGCCGATACACTTTGCAAAGGTCAGGATCGTCGCGGCCAGCATACCGGTTTTCGCCATGGGGAGGGTGACCGTCAGAAACGCCCAGGGCGGGGTCGCCCCGAGGGTGCAGGCGACCATCTCATAGCGGGGCGAGATCGCGTCGAACGTGTTTTTCATCGTCCGCACGGCGATGCCGACCGTTGTCAGGAACTGCGCAAGGATGATGCCGGGAAACTCGAACACGATGGAAACGCCGTGAATCTGAATGAGCTCGCCGATCCTGGTCTGGAGGAAGATCAGCACCATGGCGCCCAGGGAGATGGGGGTAACAACAAGCGGCAGTTCGAGGAGAACGTCGACGATGCGTTTCCCGGGAAATTCGTATCTTGAAAGCGCGTAGGCGGCAGGAACGGCGAGAAACATCGAGAGAGACGTGGCGATCACCGCGGCTTTCAGGCTGAGCATCACCGAAAACCACACACGCTCCGACATGAGCGTCGAAGCGAGTTTCGCCGGGTTGATGAACGCGAAGAGGCTCACGACCAGGAGCAGATACAGCGCGAAGATGCCGAGCGTGATCCCGATGGTCAGTTTCTTCAGCACATGCCGCCTTCCACGGTCATTTCATCCATTCCGCCGGAACGACGTAGGGCGTTCCCCCGACGGGCTTGTCCGCTCCGACATACGCCAGCGCTTCCTCGGGAGTCGTAAAATAGTGAAACTGCTTGAAAAACTCGAGCCCTTCAGGGGATTTCATGAACTCAACGAACGTCTTCGCCGCCTCGGGGTGCTGCGAACGCTTCGTTATCGCGACGGCCAGGAAGCTGATTCGTATGATCTCTTCGGGCGCCAGCTTCACCGTCTCGATCAACTCCGGGTTCCAGTGCTCGAGCACGCTCCAGCCGATGATCGCATCGACGGATTTAAGAAGCAGGGCCGTGGCGGTTTTTTCGCAACTTTCCGTATAGGTGACGATATTCGCCCGGAAGGCCTTTTTTTCTTCGGGCGTGAAGAACCGCTCGGCGAGTTCGACCGCAAACACCCCGAGGCAGACGGTCTCGGGCTGGGCGATGGCCACCCTGAGACCGGGGCGGCAGAGATCCTTCAGGGTCTTGATTCCATGCGGGTTTCCCTTCTGAACATTGATCGAGGGGACGAGGTAGACGATGGGCGTGACGGTGGACTCTTCTATCACGCCGTCCTTCACGGCCTGGTCTATGAAGTCGATCGAGCCGGGGAAGTAGACGTCGCCCTTTCCGGACAGCTTGATCTGCGAAAGCAGCATACCCGAACCGCCGGTGTTGAGATCGACCTTGATACCGGTCTTCGCCTCGAATGCCCTGACCAGGGGTTCGACGACGGGCTGGGCGGCGGCGCCGGCCATGAAGAGGATGCGTTCCTCGGCTGCCCAGGCGGGGTTCAAGACTCCGAGAAGACAGGAGGAGAGGAGAAGGAGCTTCATCACCGATTTCATAGGCACCTCAGTGTATGATTGCACGTCTTCAATTTTCGAACGGCCATCAGGATCCCATCATACACGATTTTTCCATACGTCACACGTTCCGGCCGCACGGTGGCAATGCGGGCGCATGAGGTTCTTTGCATCGTGGCTGTTTTCCGTTCGTGCCGGGCCTGTCGAAGCACGAGTCCCGTTCATCCTTCGTTGTACCCCGGGTGAAGGGAAACGCGATGTTTCAACGCTCGAACTCGGCGATCCAAACCAGGGGCTGCGAAAACTCTGGCACGGCGGGGAAGCGCGCACGGCAGCGCGCGCCCACTTGTCGTACGGGGGCGGAGGGGGTAGAATGGCGGCCCAAGCTCAAGTGCAGGAGTCGTGCAGATGGCGATCGACGAAATCGAAGTTCCCGGTTCATCCGTTTCTCTCAAATGCTGGAACGCCCGTATCGACGATATTCCGGGCTTCTTCAAGAAACTCTCGGGTGAAACCGATGTTTTCTCGATCGACCCCGAGATTCCCGGCTTTCATGACTGTGACGCAAACAAGGGGATCATCCGCGGCTTCTACTCGTGCGTCACCCCGTTCGAAGTCGAGCATCTCGTCGACGGCATCACGACGAAAACCCTGTTCAAGAAGATCGAGAGCACCGAGTTTCTGCTGCTCGAGAACTGCATGTTCACAATGGGGAGAAGCGGCCCGGGGAAGGGGCTTTCGAACGTGCTCTCCGCCGCCTCAGGGTATGGGGTGACGCAGATGGAGTTCGAGTTTCGCCAGATGAGCCAGCTCCAGGACCGTCTCAGCCAGACGAAGGCGATCGTGCTGACCAACCCGAAGGACAAGGAAGTCCGGCGGGCACGGCTTGCCGGGCTCATCGAAAGTTATACCGAATACAATGTTATCGACCCGCGGAATCACGGGATCGAGAACGTCGCCGGCCTCGTCGACTCTCCGCTTGGCCCGGTGACGATCACCGTGACGCGGAAAGGCGGTCTGCGCCTGCGGGTGAAGAAGGGGTTCATCCTCACGGTCGAGTGTCTGCTCTGGCTCCTGGCCCTGATCCGCGACGAGGAACCGCCCGAAGCCGTCGCCCGCCGCTCCTGACGAAAGGCGAAATGCACCACAAAGACACAAAGGCACAAAGGAACAAAGAACATCCGAAATTTCTTCGTGCCTTTGTGTCTTTGTGGTGATGTATCGGTCACTCGAAGTGCTGGAGGCGTTCGACGGCGCGGCGAACGGTTTCGAGGACGAAGGGCTCCTGCTCGGTCTCGAGGAGCCCTTCGAGGGTCGGCAGGGCGACACAGGCGACGCTTCCCATCTCGCCGAGCGCGTGCGCGGCGGCTTCGCGCGTGAGGGGGTCGCCCTCGACGACGGCTTTTTCGAGAGCATGCACGGCCTCCTCGCCGAGCCGGCCAAGAATATTTGCCACGATCCACCTGACGGACCGCGTGACCGTTCCGAGGGACTGGACGAGCTCGGGGATCGCGCAGGCGCCGAGCCGCACGAGCGTTTCGCCGGCAAGATACGAAATGCCGACATGCTCTTCCCGCAGGAGCGTGATGATCGAGGGAACCGCCGGCCGGCCGATCTGGACAAGGATGTCTGCGGCCCAGCACCGCATCGACACGTCGGTTTCCCGCATGAGACGGACGAGCGGCGCAACGGCGTTTCCCCCGAAATGCCCCAGGGCCGCTGCGCCGTTCTTCCGACTGACGGCGCCGGAGCGGACCGACTCGACGAGGGGCTCGACCGACATCGGTCCGATATGTTCCAGGGTTTCGATGACCGACTGACGAACGGATTCCTCGGAAGAATCCAGCAGGTCCAGAAGGCCGGGAATCGTTTCGCTTCCGATATGGGCGAGGACGGGGGCCGCGAACATCCGTATCCTGTCGTCGTTCAGCGCCTCAAGGAGCAGGGGGATCACGTCACTTCCGGTCTCTCCAAGCGCCGTCGCGGCGAAATTCCTGACGAACGCGTCACGGTCGCGGAGGAGCTGGACCAGCATCGGCAGGCCAGGCCGGCCGATTCGCGATAATGCGGTCGCCATCGTCCGGCGAAGAAGCGAATCCTGTTCCGTCTGGAGCCGCTCAGAAAGAGCCTGCAGAATGACCTCCGCATCGAGTCGCAGCCGTCCGGCGACGACCGCCGCGGCGCGGCAGACGAGCGGCTCGGGGTCCCGCATCGAGATCGCCGTCACTTCGGAAACGTCCCTGCCCAGCTTGTGCCAGACGGGAAGCTCGAAAACGGCCATCTCTCGAAGCCCGGGAAGCGGCGCATACAGCGATTCGAGAAACGCGGCCCAGCTCTCCTCGTGAGGCATCGCACCGGCGGGGATATCATGCTTCCTGTTCATACTCGATCCTCATGTAGATGAAATTCGTTCATGCAGGGGGAGCCTGTTCCCCGTCGTCGCGTCTCCGAACGGATGCCCCGGGGCGTGCATCGTCAACCGACCCCGTCGACGGTCTCGGCAAGGGCGTCCCGGGATCTAGCATATCTGCTTCTATAGATGAAGTTGCGTTCCCCGAGCCGCATCACGTCGCCATCCACGAGCGGCCGGTAGCGGTAGCGGCCACCGATGAAGGAGACCGGCGTTTCATCGAGGCACTCGAGGATATGCACCCCGTCATGCTCGGTGATGACGAACCACTGGACGGGTCCCTCGTCGAGGCTCAGATCGCAGCCGTCATCGGAGCCGACCAGGATCTCCTCGGTTTCGAGCCGATACTGCACCGGCCAACCGGAGGCGACGGACTCCTCAATCCACGATTCTTTCAGCAACTCGACCGCGAGGGCCGCCCCGAGGGATGCGCCCGTCCCGATCAGGAGACACCCACCGACCCAGACGCCGCGCGGGAAAAGAACCATGTCGGCCGTGAGTCCGGCAAGGATCAGCGCGGGCGCGAGGCCCATGAAGGCCTGGCAGGCCGCCTTCGGGGCGCTCATCACGACGCCGCGTGACGCCGCGAGGGCGACGGAGAAGACCGCCCACCACAGCAGGCGCAGGAGAATCTCGGGCGAGCGCCTCGCGAGCCCCGCCCACTCGCCAAGCAGGGCAAACAGGACGGCTGCGACCATCGAGACGGCGAGGCCGACCGCGGCGGCGGCGAAGAACCGCTGTCCGGCCTTCCGCATCCGGCCTTCGTGCCAGAGGGCCGTCACGGCCTGCTCGCCGCCGATCAGGATCGCGCCGAGCAGGCCCACGGTGAGGGTCGTCTGGAGGAACTCGCCGCCGAATCCCCAGGGGACGCCGCCCCGCAGGGACAGCCACGACGCCCATCCGGCGATGAGGCCGATGAACGCGGCGTCGATGATCGGAAGCAGATTCAATGTCATAGAAACGGACGGCCGCTTCCGCGGATGAAACTCACCTGCGAAAGCGGCTTCATGGCTCTCCGGTTACTGGATGTCCTCGACCAGCGTCATCTTGGAAACGAAGTAGATACCGTAGGCGTCTTCGAGCTCCTGAGGCGTGATCGTCGTGTCGGCGTTTTCCATGAACCGCTTCTTGTCGAACACCATGTTGAGGATGTCGCGGGGATGGACTGCCCGGAGGCCTCGTCTGTCGCGCTTGTAGACCCCCATCAGCGACTCGATGTTCGCCGGGTCGAATTTCAGGCCGATTTTTTCGGCATACGATTTCCAGATGGCCGTGTATTCATCGACGGTGGGGTTGCGAACGTTGATCTTGTAGGGCAGGCGGCGCAGGAACGCGTCGTCGACGATCTTCATCGGGTCGAGGTTGGTGCTGAACAGGACGATCTCGTCGGTCGGCACCTCCATGCGCTGACCGCCGAGAACGAGGTAGTCGACCTTGTTTTCGAGCGGGATGATGAAGCGGTTGAAGATGTCTTCGACGTTGCAGCGCTGGCGGCCGAGATCGTCGATGAGAAGGACGCCGCCGGTCGCCTTGACCTGGGGCGGCGAGTCGAAACAGCCATATTTCTTGTTATATACGACCTCGAGGTTTTCGAGCGTCAGCTCGCCGCCGGCAGTGATCATCGGCGGATGGACGACGATCCAGCGCTGGTCGAGCCCTTCCAGGTCGACATTTTCGATGGCCTGGTGGCAGCTGGGGTCGAACATGCGCACGAGCTGGCCGCCGACTTCGACGGCATACGGCACGATCATCGGCGGAAGCAGGCGCACGACATTGCTGCACAGGAAGGTCTTGCCGTTGCCGGGGAAGCCGTAGACAAAGGCGGGTTTTCTGGCGCAGACAGCCTGGCCGATCTGGATCAGAACATCCTTGTAGCCGAGGTGGTGGGCGAACTTCTCGGTCAGGATCTTCTGGTTGATCGCGAAACTTTTCTTGTTCGCGGCGAGCACGTCCTTGGTGATCTTGACGTATTCCTCGAACCCGACCGGGGCGGCGCCGAGATACGAGTCGCGCTCGTAGATGTTCTTCGCGCGATCGATTCCCTTGGGATACAGGCCGTACTGGTAGTCCGAGCCCATGCCGGTGCCGCCGACCATGCCGACCATTTCCTGCTGTTTGAGGTCGTTGATCAGCTTCTGGATGATATCGGGCTTGATGCGAAGCGACTTTCCGATCTGGCGGGGTGTTCGTTTCCCGTGGATGTGCAGTTCCTTGAAGATCATGTCGTTCACGATCTCGGTGTTGATCTTGAGATCGTACAGCGTTTCGGGTTCTTTCGGGATGAAACTCTTCAGATCCACCTGCGACATCGATCAATTCCCCTTTTCAGGTATTTACCCCGCATTCTCTCATCTCATCGCGGGACGGAGACATGGTACCAACTTTCCCCCCCCCTTTCAAGGCAACTTGTCAATCACCGGCACGTGCAGCTTTGACAGCATCCGGGAACCGTTTTATCATTCCCGCATGCCACGTTCCGCTTCTGGTCACGGACCCGGTCCCGCTGTCATCTGCCTTCTCGCGGGCCACTCGAGCCGCATGGGCCGACCCAAGCAGCATCTCGTCATCGCCGGGAAGACATTTCTGGAACATCTGCTGGCGCGGCTCTCGGCCGTACGCGACTGGCTCGGGCCGCTTTGCTTCGTCGGCAAGGCGCATGATTCCGTGGGCCGTGAGGCCGTTTCCCGGTTCGGAGGCCGCTGGATCGTCAACCCAGCACCGGACGACGGTCCACTCAGCTCGATCCGCCTCGCGCTGGCGGAAATACCCCCGAAAACCGGCTTTCTGCTCTGGCCAGTCGACCATCCGCTCGTGGCCGTTTTCACGCTCGAAGCCCTTCTCGAGACGGTTGCGGCCGACCCCGGCAGGATCGTCGTCCCCTCGGACGGGCAACGGCGCGGCCACCCGAGCTATTTTCCGGCCTGGGCCGGGGTGGAACTGCTCTCGTGCCCTCTCGAAGCCGGCGCGAAGTTCGTGCTGCAGCGGCACCCGGACCGGATCGCGCACGTGGTGACGGACGATCCCTGGATCAGGAGCAATCTCAACACCCCGGAGCTCCTTGCCGAAGCCGAAGCGGAGCTGGCCCGGTCCGGGAGCTAGGACGTCCGCCCCATTCCCTTCCGCCCTGAGAGAGATTCATGGACGCTCCCGGGCGCTTGTGGTATATTCACGACATCGCAACTGCCGTTACGTGCGTTCGTGCACCCGCGACCATCGTTTTCCGGCCCCGGGACGGAGCGCGGATGACCGATCGACACTCGCAAGACAGGAGAACACCAAATGACGGGTCCGACAACACCTTCCGCTCTTCCGAAATGCTTCGGCACGGATTATTTCGGCAAATGGAACCAGACCGGCATGACATACGATTCGATGAAGATCGACAAGCCAGATCAGCAGCAGAAGTGCTGCGACTGCCAGCTTTTCGAGCGCTGCTACATGGTCAACGAGATCAAGCTGGCCCGAATCCGCCGCTGATCAGCCGGAATACGAGCAACCGAGGAGATCGAGATGCGAGCCTATGATGTCATCAAGCGCAAGCGCGACGGGAAGAAACTGACCACCGAGGAAGTGAAGTTCGTCGTCGACGGGTTTGTGAACGGGAGCCTGCCGGACTACCAGATGTCCGCGTTCCTCATGGCCGTCTTCTTCAAGGGCATGGACGAGGAGGAGACCTTCTGGCTCACCGATTCCATGCGACGGAGCGGCGATCTCATCGGACTCGAGGGCATCGAGGGCTTCACGGTCGACAAGCACTCGACCGGCGGCGTGGGCGACAAGACCAGTCTCGTGCTGGGCCCCGTGCTGGCCGCGCTCGGTCTCAAGGTCGCCAAGATGTCGGGCCGGGGGCTCGGCCATACGGGCGGCACGATCGACAAGCTCGAATCGATCAAAGGCTTCAGCTGTGACCTTCCGTCGCAACGGTTCATCGACGCCGTAAATAAAATAGGTGTCGCTATTGTCGGCCAGACGGGCAATCTCGTGCCGGCCGACAAGAAGATCTACGCCCTTCGCGACGTCACGGCGACCGTCGACTCGATCCCGTTGATCGCGGCCTCGATCATGTCGAAAAAGCTCGCCGTGGCCAACCAGGGCCTCGTGCTCGACGTCAAGGTCGGCAGCGGCGCGTTCATGAAGACCCTGTCCGACGCGCGCGAACTGGCGAAAGCGATGGTCAAGATCGGCAAACAAGCCGGCCGCAAGGTCGCGGCGGTGCTGTCCAACATGGACGAGCCGCTTGGCCGGATGATCGGAAACGCTCTCGAAGTGAAGGAAGCGATCGACACCCTGCGCGGAAAGGGCCCCGCCGACCTGGTTGAGCTGGTAAAGGCCCTTGCGCGCGAAGCGCTGCTGATGGCCCCCGGCTCGAAGATGACGCAGGCGGAAGCCGGCGCGAAGGTCGCTGACGTCCTCGCATCGGGCGTGGCGTTCGACAAATTCGTCGAGATGGTGAAGATGCAGGGCGGCGACGCCTCGATGATCGAGCATCCCGAGAAACTGCCGACCGCGAAGCAGATCGTTCCGCTCACCTCTGACCGCGACGGTCATGTCGCGGCGATCGAGTGCGAGGAGATCGGCCTCGCGGCGATGATGCTCGGCGCTGGCCGCGAAACGAAGGAGTCGAAGATCGACATGGCGGTCGGCCTCGAACTGGTCAAGCATGTCGGCGACAGCGTCAAAACAGGCGAGCCGCTCGCCCAGGTCCACATCGATCCCGCCCGCGACAATACGAAGGCTCTCGAGCGGCTCCGCGCCGCGTTCCGGCTCGAATCGAAGCCGGTTCAGCCTCAGTCGCTGGTTCTCGACATCGTTTCCTGACACTTTTCGAAGGCCGTCTTCACGCAAGGCATGATTCACAGCCCGATCCACGACGACTCGATCCGCCGCCTGATGGAAGAGCAGGAGGCCCGGACCCTCGGTCCGCGCGCCTGTCTCGCCCGCAACAGCCGCGGACGTGCCGTTCCGGAACAAGAGTGTTTCATGCGCACCTGCTTCCAGCGTGATACCGATCGGATCATCCACAGCGAGTCGTTCCGCCGGCTCAAGCACAAGACGCAGGTGTTCCTCTCGCCCACGAACGACCATTTCCGGACCCGCCTGACGCACACGCTCGAGGTCGTCGGCATCGCGCGCAGTATCGCCCGCGGCCTCCGTCTCAACGAGAACCTGACCGAGGCGATCGCCTTCGGCCATGACCTCGGTCACACCCCCTTCGGCCACGCGGGCGAACAGGTGCTGGCCGAGATCAGCGAAACCGGTTTTCACCACGCCTCGCACAGCGTGCGCGTGGTGACCGTTCTCGAGAAGAACGGCACGGGACTGAACCTGACGGCGGAAGTCGTCGACGGCATCGGCAAGCACAGCAAGGGCCGCAAGGGGTCGCTCGTCCTCAACGGCCCCGATGCCCCGCTCACGCTGGAGGCGCAGATCGTCCGGCTTTCGGATCTCGTAGCGTATATAAATCATGATATAGATGACGCCATCCGTGCCGGCGTCATCCGGCACGAAGACCTTCCGCCGGCGCCGGTCGGTCTTCTCGGAGAACGTCATTCGGTCCGCATTCACACGATGGTGAAGGACATCATTGCGTCGAGCGCCGATGCCGAGGGCATCACCATGAGCCCGGTCGTCGCCGATGCCACCGAGCAGTTGCGCGACTTTCTCTACTCGAAGGTGTATCCCCGCCCCGGCATCGATTCCGCCGTCGAGAAGTCCAAGGAGCTGCTCCGGCAGATGGCGCACTGGTTCCTGTCGCATCCCGAGGACCTCCAGGCGCGGCTCAAGCACCAGCCGCCGGCCGGCCAGCCCCTGAAACGGACGCTTGTCGACTACCTGGCCGGCATGACCGACGAGTATGCGATCAGTCTCTTCCAGGACCTGTTCGTCCCGCATTTCCAGCTCGATACGAGCCTCGCGCCAACCGGCGACAGGACGGTCGGCCGGCCATGAGAAACTTTTCGATCAGCCGGAAGATCCTCGGGGGCTTTCTCTTCATCCTGATCATCTTCATCGCGGTCGTTTTTTCTTCCGGGTATCTCCTCCAGCGCCTGCGCAACATCGTCGACCAGCTGCAGGGCGGCCAGATTCCCGTCATGGCGAAGACGCAGGAGTGGACGGGCGACGTGGTCGTCGCCGGGCTCGCCTTCCTGCAGATCAGCCACACGGGCCAGGATCCGGAGATGATGAAGACGTTCAAGGACGCTCGCGAGCGGGCGGTGCAGGGGGCGGACGCCATCAAAGACATCGTTTCGCAGAAACTCGACAGCTCCGCCGGTCCGGTCCTGGTGTTCACCGAAGAGGCGTTCAAAAGCATGTCGCAGGTCTTCGACCTCTCGGACGCGACGCTCCAGGGCCCCCTCCCCCTCGCCCCGGCCAGCTTCACCGCCGTTTCCTTCGCCGTTCGCGACCAGCTCGAAGCGGTCCAGGTCTCGACGAAGAAGATCGGCGACTTTTTCGGCGTAACGGAGACCAGCCGGGTCAGGCTCGAGCTGAAAACCGTCTTCGCGGCCCTCGACTGGCTGAAATGGATCCTTCCCGTCTTCATCATCCTGTTCGCCATCGGGTTCACGTGGTTTATATCAACAGGTATATCCGTTCCGCTCGAGCGGATCATGAAGGCGATGGGCGAGGCGGAGCAGGGCATGCTCGAAACGCGTCTCGACATCAACACGCGTGACGAGCTCCAGCGGCTTGCCGAGAGTTTCAACCGCATGCTCGGCGGTATACGGCACATGATCTCGAAGGTTCTCAGCACCAGCAACGACCTCGCGACCAGTTCCCAGCAACTGAGTTCGGCCTCCGTCGAATCGGCGGCCACGCTGCTCGACATTTCCAAGAACGTGAACGAGATCAACACGTCCGCCGTCGAGGTCGCCGGCAATCTCGAAACGACCTCGACCTCGGTCGAGCACTTCGCGCTGTCGGCGCAACAGGTCGCCC
This sequence comes from uncultured bacterium, assembly GCA_964389325.1. Taxonomy (GTDB): domain Bacteria; phylum Muiribacteriota; class Ozemobacteria; order Ozemobacterales; family Ozemobacteraceae; genus MWAR01. The sequence goes on from CAYMEN010000028.1 coordinate 21,176, forward strand.
AGCTCGCCGAGACGGCCGTCGTCTCGGCCAACACCACTTCGGAAGCCGCCGAAAAGGGCGGGGTCACGGTGAAGAGATCCGTCGAGATGATCGGCCGCGTCAAGGAGTCCGTCGACGTCGCGACACAGGTCATCCTCGATCTGAACACGGCATCTCAGCAGATCAACGAGATCGTGAACACGATCACGGCGATCGCCAGCCAGACGAACCTGCTGGCCCTGAATGCCGCGATCGAGGCGGCCCGCGCAGGCGAGCAGGGCAAAGGGTTCACGGTCGTTGCTGAAGAGGTCCGGAAGCTTGCCGAAGAGTCGGCGGAAGCAGCCGAGGCCATCGGAACACGGATCGAGAACATCCTGAACAAGACACAGAACGCCGCCGACTCGATGCAGATGGGTCGCAGCCGCGTCGATGAAGGGATCAAGGTCATCAGGGACGTGAGCCTGAGCCTGGATAATATCATCGACAATATAAACGACGTGAACCGAAAGATCCGGGACATCAGCAAGATTTCCGCCGAGCAGTCCCAGAACTCCGTCTTGATGAGCCGGACCGTCGAGGACATCACCAAGCTGACCAAAGTCACGTCGGAACGCACCGGCATCGTCGCGACATCCGTCGAACAGCAGACGACGACCGTCTCTCAGATCTCGAGTTCGACCGAGGACCTGGCGCGTCTCGCGGACGAGCTCCACTCGCTGGTGTCGAGGTTCACGATCACCACGAAGCGTTGAGCGGGACGATAGTCCGGAATCCGCTTACTGGAAGCCGCAGGACCACATCAGGGCCGGAAAAACGAGGGCCCAGGCGGCGAGCAGGCAGATAGCCGACGCGACGCGCTTTCCGAACGGCTGGAGCGCGGACTCGGAGATGGTCCAGTAGTAGCCGGCCCAGGCGAGCACGCCGGAAAGGACCAGGCCCGCCAGGTCCCACAGGGCGCCGCAGGCGAGCCAGCGCATCAGGGAGTTGAGGAATGCCCCGCACAGATACACCGTGACGAGCAGGCATATCCAGCCGCCCGCCCACATTTCATCGTATCCGCGTACCTCGCCAGGCCTCGTTGCAGGGGCTTCCACGGCCGGGAACGGGGTTGAAGACATCGATTCACCGGAAGATTGCGTCATGGGAAAGAGTATACCGGCTTTTCCCCCGGTCTTCAAGCCGGCAGCACGGCGTTCAATGTTTGCGCGGGCAGGTCGGATCGACTATAATGAGCCCCGCAACCGACAAGGGGAGATCATGGCAGACCGAAACGCGACATACGCCCAGCGCTATTACGAAGCCGCAATGGATCTTTTCGAACGCGGCCGCTACGACAAGGCGCTCGAGCACATCGAGAAAGCCATCGCGGCACAGCCCAGGAACGCCGATTTTCACTCGACCAAAGGCGTGTTTCACCACAAGATGAACAATCTCACGGGCGCGATCGATGCCTATCGGAAGGCGGTCGAGCTCGAGCCGAAGCATACGTTTTCCCGGTTCAATCTCGGCCTGATCTTCATGAAGATCGGTCGCGTGCAGGAAGCGATTCACGAGTGGGATGCCGTCATCCGGACAAATCCGCGTGACGTCGACGCCATCTTCAACGTCGCCGTCGCACTCGCCCAGATCGGCCGCCGCCGCGAGTCGATCCCGTTTTACGAGAAAGTCCTCCAGCTGAACCCGTCGCATGTCCAGGCTCATCAGAACCTCGGGATCATCTATCGAGACGAGCGCCAGTTCGCCAAGGCGAAACAGCATCTCCTCAAGCTCAGGGAGCTCGATTCGACGTATTCCGAAGTTGTCGATGTAGAAGTGCGCCGCTGCGAGGAGCAGGAGTTTCTCACGAGAATTTCCTCCGTCGACCAGCCCCAGATCGCCCGTGAGGTCGCCAAGCGCGTGACGGAGTACCCGGCCGACATTCTCGCCGCAGCTCTCACGGCCATGATCGACGGGGATTTCGCCCAGGCCCTCTCGCTCGCGGACAAGGTGTTGTCCGTCGTTCCGGGCGAACTGCAGGCACAGATCGTCAAAGGGCAGGCGCTCGGGCTTCTCGGACAGAACGATGAGGCGATCGCGCTCTTCACCTCGGTCATCGAGGAGCATCCCGATTCGGCGGAAGCCTCCTTCCAGCTCGGGAACCTCTACCTGACGCTCGACCGGCTCAAAAACGCGCTCGAAGCTTTCGAGCGGGTCAGACGGATCGAACCGTCCTTCCCTTCTATAGATGAAAATATTCAATCTCTGAAGGCTCGGCTGGGCATGTATTCCGGGGAACCGGAGAGAGCGTCATGAGCCTTTCCCGCTTGTTCTCGTTCGGCATACGTCTGAAGCTGACCCTGATCATCCTGCTGACGGCCCTGGTTCCGGTCGGGTTCCTCGGCATGCAGGCGTTCAACGAGCAGAAGCGCGTGATCACCGAGGAAGTGACCCGAAGCCACCGGGAAGTTTCGAACGTCCTCGCCCACGGCATCTACGAGAATCTCGAGTATACGAGGCGGCTTTTGACGTCGATCTCGGATCTCGACACGATCAAGAACCTTCGTCCCGTCGAAGCCGGCGATTTCTTCGCGGCGCTCGTGAAATACTACCCGTTCTTCAAGCTGATCTACCTGGTCGACTCGGACAAGAAGATCATCGCCACGACGAACCAGGGCGCCGCGCTTCCCGCCGACTGGCGTTTCACCAACGTCATCAAGCGCACCTACCAGGGCTCCCTCTCGGACGTCTACACGTCGCCTGAAGGCACCCCCTGCATGACGCTCGAAGCCGTGATCAAGAGCCAGGAAAAGGGCGTCATCGGCGTCCTCATCGCCGAGGTCGACCTCATCTACATCAAAGACCTGCTCAAGAGCGCGCTCAAGCTCTCGAAGTCGCAGGGCCTGGTTCTCGACGAGGCCGGCGCCGTCATCGCCCGGTCGTCGGACGAGGCGAAAACGCTCGCCATTTCCGTGACGGAGGCCGTCGACAACGACATTTCCGGCGTCCGGACCATCGGGAGCGAACGGTATCTGATCACCGCTATTTCGCTGAAGAAATTCGATTTCTACCAGGCCCCGAACTGGACCATCATCCTCCAGATTCCCGAAGGGGAGGCGTTCAAGGCCGCCTATGAGCTTCGTGAGCGCATCATCCGGCTCCTGATGCTGACCGCGTTCGCGGCACTGGTCCTGGCGGTCCTGCTCGCGAACTCGTTTGTCGCGCCGCTGCTCAACCTCATCGAAGGCGCGCGGCACATCGGGCGGGGCGATTTCGACCATTCGATCACGCCGAACTCCCAGGACGAGATCGGGGAACTGACCTCGACGTTCGACGAGATGCGGGTGAATCTGCGCCAGACCAAGGCCGACCTCGACTACCGCATCACCCAACTGTCCACGCTCTACGAGGTGGGAAAGGCGATCAGCTCGATTCTCGACTTCACCCAGCTCCAGCACATGATTCTCGAGACGGTCGTCCGCGTCATCAGGGCGGAAAAAGGCTCGCTCATGCTCGTGGACGACGCCGAGAAGACGCTGTCGATCGGCGTCGCCATCGGTCTCGCCGAAGACGTGCAGAAAGAGACCCGTATCGGCATCGGCGAGCCGGTCGCAGGCTGGGTCGTGGAGTCCGGCCAGCCGCTGTTCGTCGAGGATGTCGAGAGCGATCATGCGTTTCTCGCCATCAAGAAGGGGGCGATCCAGCGCGGCACACTCATGTCGGTACCGCTCCGCGCGAAGGACAAGCTGCTCGGCGTTCTGAACGTGTCGCGGTCGATTCCCCACAGCTTCAGCAAGAAGGATTTCGAGCTATTCCTGAACCTGTCCAACCAGGCTGCGATCGCGATCGAAAACGCCCGGCTGTACCGGTATGCGGTCACCGATGAGATGACAAGATTATATAATCACAGATATTTCCAACAGCGTCTCGACGAGGAACTTCAGCGTGCGGACCGCTATGAGAGCCGCGTCTCGCTCATCATTCTCGACGTCGATCATTTCAAGAAATTCAACGACACCTACGGCCACCCCGAAGGCGACCGGGTGCTCAAGACCGTCGCCCGGCTCCTCGAGAAGAGCGTTCGCGAGGTCGACATCCCGGCGCGATACGGCGGCGAGGAGTTCGTCGTCATCTGTCCCGAGAAGGACGGGGAAGGCGCCATGACCCCGGCGAACCGTATCAGAACGGCGATCGAGGAGTTCGATTTCCGCATCGCCGGCCAGCACGTTCCGATCACGGTCTCGCTCGGCGTCGCCAGCTATCCCGACCACGCCAGAACGAAGGGCGAGCTGGTTATCTGCTCCGATACGGCTCTTTACTACTCGAAGGAAACGGGGCGGAACCGCGCCACGCTGTACAGCGCAGGCATGAAGAGCGACGAGATGCTCGAAAAGAAGAAAAAGAAAAAAGAGGAAAAGGACCACATCAAGGCATGATGACGAGTCTGAGCGTTGATGATCTGTTCGGCATGGCGATCGAGTTCGAGCGGAACGGCGCCTCGTTCTATACCCGGGCAGCCTCCTCCGCGGCGGGCCGTCCCCACGCGGCTCTTCTTCTGAGGCTGGCCGCGATGGAACAGATGCACGAGAAGCGTTTCGCCGCGCTTCGTCAGACCCTGGCGGGAGAACGTGACGCAGCCGTTCCCTTCGAGCCGTCCGAGGAAAAGGCCCTGTATCTCAAGGCCATGGCCGACACCCGGGTATTTCCCGTTTCCGGGCCGGTTCCAGAAGAACTCGCCGGCGCGAGCAGCCTCGTCGAGGCATTCAGATACGCCATCGACCGTGAAAAAGACTCGGTCGTCTTCTACTCGACGCTGCAGGATCTCGTGCCCCTCCATCAGGGGAGAGAGCAGGTTCAGGCCATCATCGCCGAGGAACTCGGCCATGTGCATCTCCTGACTGCCGAACTGGTGAAACTCACGGCGGAGAACGCCTGAGATGGAAGCCGGAGCACGTGACGGCAAGGCGTTTTCCGTACAATTGTCCCCGGCCGAGTTCGACGCATGGCTGGAGAACATATCCAGGACGCACGAGCTCATCGGCCCCGTCCGACGCCCAGGCCGCGGCCGTTTTTCGGGAACCGATATCATCAGATATAGAACGTTCCGGAAAGCCGACGAGATCGTCTGGAACCGAAAATCGGACGTGTCTCCAAAGGAGGCCGTGTTTCCGCCCTCCGAAACGATGCTGGAGTTTTCCGGAGACGAGACGCGCCTTCCGTCCCCCCCCTTCGACCGGCCGGCTCTCGTGTTTCTCCGGGCGTGCGACATACACGGCATCGACCGTCTCGACGCGATTTTCCTCGTCAACGGCCCCCACGCGGATCCCTATTACCTCCGCCGCCGAGAACGGGTGAGGTTCGTTCTCATGGAGTGCCTGAAGCCGTTCGAGAACTGCTTCTGCAAGGCCATGGGAACGAACAGGGCGGATGCCTGGCATGCCGCGGCGCGCCCGGAGGCGGACGGATCGCTCACCTTCGCCGTGCGTCCCGACGATCTTCGTGCCGCCCTTCCCGGCTCCGCCCGACCGACGGAGTATGAGCCGCGCGGGGTCGAGAACGACGCCGTTTCCGTGCGGCTTCCCGATCCGGACCGGCTCGAAACGGCCATCAGGGAGCGCGACTTTTTCCACCACGATCTGTGGAATCAATATCACACGCGATGCATCGCATGCGGCAGGTGCAACACCAGCTGCGTCACCTGCTCCTGTTTCGCGGTCCAGGACGTGGCGTTTTCGGAAGACGAGCGTCTGGGCGAGCGCCGGCGGGTCTGGACGGGATGTCATCTCGACCGTTTCGCCGACATGGCCGGCGGCCACCGGCTCCGTGAAAAATACGGGGACCGGATGCGCTTCCGGGTGATGCATAAGATCCATGATTTCAAGAGGCGCCTGGGACGCCCGATGTGCGTCGGCTGCGGCCGCTGCGACGACCAGTGTCCGCAATACATCTCGTTTTCCACCTGCATCAACCGGGTGACGGATGCCGTCTCGCAGGAGCCGCGGCCATGAACACGCGCACCTGGCTCCCCCGTCCCGTCAGGCTCCTCGACGTACGCCGGCAGAACGCGACGGACGTGACGCTGTTCTTCGAAAACCCCTCCGACGCGCCTCAGCCGGGCCAGTTTTTCGAGGTCTCCCTCCCCCGCATCGGCGAGGCGCCGATCTCGGTCAGCGATTTCGGGGCCGGCCATATCGAAATGACGGTCCGGTCCGTGGGGCCCCTGACAGCCGCCCTCTGCGCCAAACAACCGGGCGACGTCATCCATGTCCGCGGGCCCTACGGGCGCGGCTTCCCTCTCGACACACTTCGGAGCGGGCCACTCGTCATCGCCGCCGGCGGAACCGGCACGGCGCCGGTCAAGAGCCTCATCCGTCTCATGTCGGCCGATCCCGCGACGGCATCGAGGCTGCATGTTCTGCTCGGCTTCCGCAGCCCGGCAGACCTCCTGTTTCGCGAAGCACTCGCTTCCTGGGCCAGCCTCACCACCCTCCAGGTGACCGTGGACCGTGGAGATGCCGGCTGGACAGGGCATACCGGCGTCATCACCTCGATGATCCCGTCTCTTCCCCTTTCCGACCCCGAGGCGACGCGGGTCGTCATCGTGGGACCGCCGCTGATGATGAAGTTCACGATCCTGGCGATGCTCGATCGCGGCATTCGCGAGGAGAACCTCTGGGTTTCCTACGAACGGCGCATGTCCTGCGGCCTCGGCAAATGCGGCCGTTGCAAGATACACGACCGGTACGTCTGCCTCGACGGCCCCGTCTTCCCCTTTGCGGAAGCACGCTGGCTTGCGGACTGAGAGAAGGAGGCACGTCATGAGTCGCGATATCGACACCAGAGCCGTCATCAAAAATGCGTGGCGCATCACCGCCCGACGCAATCTGAGTTGTCTGCGGGTCCGCGTTCCGGCCGGCCACCTTGCGGCAAAGCACCTCGATCTGATTCGCACGATCGCCGAGCAGTTCGGCAACGGAACAGTTCATCTGACTTCCCGCCAGGGCTTCGAGATCCCCGCGATCCCCTACGACCGCATGCCCGAGGTCAACCGTCTTCTTGCCCCGTTCATCGGCGAGATCGAAGGGAGTCTGGGCGTCCCGATCGAGAATCCCGGGACCGGGTATCCTGCCGCCGGCATGCGCAACATCAGCGCCTGCATCGGCAACCGTGTCTGCCCGTATGCCAACGTCGACACCACGTCGCTGGCCCAGAAACTCGAGGCGATCCTGTATCCGAACCATTATCACGTGAAGGTGGCGGTGACGGGCTGTCCAAACGACTGCGCCAAAGCGCATCTTCAGGATTTCGGCATCATCGGCATCTGCGAGCCCGAGCTGGAATCCGGCCGCTGCATCGGCTGCGAGGCCTGCGCGAGGGTATGCCGTAAAAAGGTGACGGGCGCGATCTCGATGCACAATTTCAGACCGCGCCGGGACCCGCTGCTGTGCATCGGCTGCGGGGAGTGTGTGCTGGCCTGCCCGGTCAACGCCTGGAGCCGAGTTCCGAGGCCTCTCTACCGCCTTCTCATCATGGGCCGCACGGGAAAGCGGAATCCCCGGCTTGCCGCACCGTTCATCGATGCGATCGAAGAAGCGCCACTTTTGCAGGTTCTTCGAAACTGTTTCAGTTATATTGATCCAAATATTGACAAATCGCTGCCCAAGGAACACGTCGGCTACATCGTCGATCGAACGGGGTACCCGGCGTTCCGCGAGGCGGTCCTCAAAGACGTCCCGCTGAACCCGCAGGCCGTGGTCGCAGAGTCCCTCACGTTCGCCGGCTACAAACCGGCCCCGCTGCGTCGCCCCTGACACGTTCGTTTCACGAAAGAACCAACGCATCACAGGGTCACGGAGATACGAAGATTAAACCCCAGAGATACAAAGATCGTTTCACCACGAAGCGACCGTCTCTATCCGCAGGGGCGGTTCGCGAACCGCCCCTCCATCGCAATGGCGAGTGCCGGGGTGAGATTTCAGGATTGCATCTGCGCCATCTGCGGAATCTGCGGATGAGTTTCTGGAGCAGTGGTTCCATTCAGAATCGCCGGGACGGCGATGAGCGGAGGCGGGTTTCGGCCAGGTCCCAGTCTTCGGCGGTGTCGATGTCGACCGAATCTTCGGCCGGCATGACCAAGGCGCCGTGGCGGGGGAGATCATACAAGCTTCGGGCCGATTCGAGCCAGGCGGACCGCACGAGGTAGATGGCGCCGTTCTCCCTGAAGAGGTTCGGCAAACGGGAGGAAGGGTGCGGCAGGCGCTCGGGATCGAGCGGACGTGCATGAAACGCCGGATCGATTTCGAACATCCACTCGGGCCGTTCGCGGATGGCGCACATCGAGCCGAGGGTCGTGAATCCGCCGGCATCGAGGAGTCGGCAGGCTTCACGTATCTGCCCGGGGCGCAGAAAGGGCGACGTCGGCTGGATCAGGGCGACGACCGCGGGAGCGAAACCCACTGGTGGAGGTGCCCGGCGCACCCAGCCGAGCGCATGCACGAGTACATTCACAGAGGATGCGGTATCCGTCGCCAGCTCTGCCGGACGCAGGAAGGGAACCCATGCCCCGGCGCTCACCGCCGCATCGGCGATCTCCCGGTCATCCGTCGAGACGAGGACGCGCTCGAAGCATTCCGATGCGAGAGCGGCCTCGATCACCCAGGCGATCAGCGGTTTTCCGCCCAGCGGGCGGACATTTTTCCGGGGAAGCCGTTTCGACCCGCCCCGGGCGGGGATGACCGCAAGCCGTCCGCCGTTCATCGCGCCGGCGGATCAGTATTTGAGAACGGTAAAGATCTTTTCGCCGCGGAGCTTCTCGACACCGCCCAGGAACGACAACTCGACCAGGAAGGCAATCCCCGCCAGGTCGGCCCCCAACCCTTTGAGCAGATCGGCGGCCGCGCGGGCCGTGCCTCCGGTCGCGATCACGTCGTCGACGAGAAGGATGCGCTGCCCCGGCGTCACCGCGTCTTCGTGGATCTCGATCGCGTCCGTTCCATACTCGAGCGAATATTCCTGCCGCCGCGACCTGTAGGGCAGTTTTCCCGGTTTGCGGATCGGGATGAAGCCGGTCCCGAGTTCGATGGCCATGGCCGCCCCGAGAATGAAGCCGCGAGACTCGATCGCCGCAACGGCGTGAAGACCGACGTTGCGATACGGTTCGGCCAGGGCTGCGATTGCCGCCGCAAACGCGCTCTTATCGCGCAGGAGTGGTGTTATATCCTTGAATATTATACCCTTCTTCGGGAAGTCGGGGACATCGCGGATATAGTCATTCAGGTTCATCGTCTCGCTCCTTCAGTTCTGTCTCGAAAGGGGGGGCCGGCGCTTCTGCCGCGACGGTGTCGCGCACGCTCAGGAGGAAAGCCGGCTCCGCTCCTTCTGAAGCCGTTCCTCGAGGCGCATATAGGTCTGGAAATATCCGTCCAGGGCCGACGGGCAGAATTCCCGGACGCGGTATTTCTGGAACGAGGCTTCCCCGAGCTTGTGGAACAGCTCCTCACGTTTCTGCGTGAAACGCTCGGCCTGCGCCGCGCGGGGGTTGCTCGCCGCCGGTTTGCTGAAGAGGTTTTTGAGCTGGGCGAACAGTCCGCCACCCCCTGACGAGTCCTGGGGTTTCACCTCGTCGGTGTATTTCTGGATCAGGAAGTTCATCCGTAATATTTCATGCCCTATTGTGAGGAGTTCGGGAATCTTCAGGTCGCCCGACTGGTACATGTCGAAGACGACGCGCCCCGTCTCCTTCAGCAGCTCCGACACTTCCTTCTCGATATCGGTGACGGCGAAGTTGATCGCCGCCTTCTGGGAAAGGCCCACTGCCTCCTCCCGCCCTTTCCGGAAGAAGCGGGAGACGGTTCCGCTCAGGTCAGCGGCGGTCGTGGCCCCATCGCCGGCTTTTACGGCAGCCTTCTGAGCGGTTTTTTCCGAGAGGGACGCGGCGGCGGGCTCGGCCGGGCGGCTGACGAGCGTCGTCGTCGGCGGGGCGGCCCCGTATTTTTCCTCGAGCAGGCGGAGGGCGCGGGCCGCAGTTCCCCGAAACGGTTCTTCCCCGTTTGCGGCAACGTGTTTCAGAAAGCCGAACGAGGTCTGGTCATGATAATTGGCGAGAGCAACCAAGGCCTTGATGCGAATATCGGCGTTGCCGTCGCGGGCGGCATCGACCAGCATCTGTATCGCCTCGCCTGCCTGAATGTGCGACAGCGCGTAGATCGCGCTTCCCTTCATCCAGTCTTCGTGCGACTTGAGCATTTTCCGCAGGATCGTGAAGACCTTTTCCTCACCGAACGACTGGAGTGCCTTGGCGGCGGAGGCCCTGATGCGGTTGTCCGGGTCTTCGAGGGCCGGAAACAGCAGGGGGATCGCCTTCTCGTCCTTGAGATACTCGAGCGCCTCGATCGTGTTGGACCGTACGCGGCTGTCCGGGTCGTTCAGGAACGGGCTCAGGAGAGACGCCTGGTCTTTCGAGACGAACTTTTTCAGGCAACTGATCAGCGACGCCTTCACGAAATCGTGCTGCTCGATCTTGAGCATGAACAGCAACTTCTCGCGGTATTCCGCCTTGTCCTCGGAGGCGATGGACATCACGGCTTTCAGGCGTGCCGCGTAGTCTTCGGACTCGAGCGCCTGGTCGATACTTTCCTGCGTCGTCGTCCGTCCATCTTCGATGTTCTGCTGGCGAATTTTTCCGAGAGCACGCCGGGCGAAAAACCGCACCGAGATGTTCTTGTCCTTCGTCGCCTGCCGAAGGGCGGCCGCCACTTCGTCCCGCGTTTCGAGATCGACGAGATCGATCTTGAACAGGGTCATCGCCGAAAGCGTCCGCAGGTCGTCGTCGGGATTCGCAAGATCCTTCAGCAGTCTCTTGATATTCAGTTCCATCGCAGATCATCCTCCATGAATGCACCGCGCCGGGATATCGCTGGCATCGGTATTCATCTTCCCGAGAGCACTATAAGCCTTTTTCCGGGATTTTTCCATTCCCTGGGATACAGATTTTCGATGCCGTCCGGCCGGCATACAAAGGGAAACCGCCGCTCTGCCGTCTCCGTGGGAGCGCAAAGCGGCGGCCGTTCTATCCGGTTCAGTAGGCGCGGGCAACGTAGATCTGGCGTGAAGCCTCTTTGCCGCAAACGACACAGGGGCCGGCCGGCGGATCGTTCCGGAGGCAGCGGATCGTGGCGCCGACTTCGGCCTTGAACTTGTCCTCGCACTCCTGGGCCCCGCACCACGAGACCTCGGCCATGCCGTGCTTCTCCTTGATGACCTCGACGAACTCGGCGAAACTCTTCGCCGGGAAGGTCTTGCCGCGCAGAATCTCCTTCGCCTGCGCGTAGAGATTCTTCTGGATCTCGCCCAGCAGGCGCTCGACCTCGGCCTCGAAGTTCGCGTCGGGAACGAAGCACTTCTCGCCGGTGTCGCGGCGCACGAGGCACACCTGGCCCTTCTCCATGTCCTTCTGGCCGATCTCGATGCGCAGAGGAACGCCCATCATCTCGTATTCGGAATACTTCCAGCCGGGTTTGAACCCGTCGCGGTCGTCGAGATGGATCCGCAGGCCCTTGTCCGCGAGCCGTTGGCGGAGCTGGCGCGCCTTCTCGAGAACGGGGGCAGCCTCTTTATATACGATTGGAATTATAACTGACTGGATGGGAGCGATCCGCGGAGGCAGACGCAGGCCCTTGTCGTCGCCGTGCGTCATGATGATCGCACCGATGATGCGGGTCGACATGCCCCACGAGGTCGTCCAGACGTGTTTGCGGTCGCCGTCGGAGTCGAGGAACTTGATGTCGAAGGCCTTCGCGAAGTTCTGGCCGAGATCGTGCGAGGTCCCCGACTGGAGAGCCTGACCGTCCGGCATCAGGGCTTCGATCGTGAAGGTGTTGAGGGCGCCGGCGAATTTTTCCTTCTGGCTCTTTTCGCCCGTCACGAGGGCAACCGCGAGGTCCTCCTCGACGAAGCGCCGGTAGACTTCGAGCATCTTCGCAACTTCTTCCCTCGCCTCTTCGTGGGTGCGGTGCGCGGTGTGGCCTTCCTGCCAGAGGAACTCGGTGGTCCGCAGGAACGGGCGTGTCACTTTCTCCCACCGGACGACGTTCGCCCACTGGTTGATCAGCACGGGCAGGTCGCGGTAGCTCTCGATCCATTTCGCATACATATGGCCGATGATAGCCTCGGAGGTCGGCCGGATGGCGAGACGCTCCTCGTGTTTTTCCTTTCCCCCCTGGGTGACCCACGCGACTTCCTGCGGAAGTCCTTCGACGAGCTCGGCTTCTTTTGGCAGAAAAGGTTCGGG
>CAYMEN010000028.1:33429-65916 GCA_964389325.1 uncultured bacterium
CAAATACTTCGAAGTGCTAGGCATCTTTGGTCAGTTAAATTTAGGGAATGAACATCGGGAAGTAGGCGTTCTGGTGGCCGGTCTTCTTGAACTCGGCGTCGAGCAACCGCTGGATGCTCTCCCAGATCGCGTATCCGTAGGGCCGGATGATCATGCAGCCCTTGACCGGCGAGTAATCGGCGAGCTTCGCCTTCAGCACCACGTCGGTGTACCAACGCGAAATATCCTGCGATTTCGGGGTGACGGCATCGAGAGTCTTAACGTCGGTTTTCTTTTCGTTCATGGCGATTCACGGCCTTTCTCGGAAGTTGGGGGTTCGGAAACGGCCCTCATTATAGGGAGCGTCCGATGCCGTGTCAAGAAAACGCCCGACGAACGGTCTGTCCGCCGGGCGTCTGAATGTATAAATATCGTTATTTATCTTCCTCGTTGTCGCCGGACCCGCCGGGTTGCTGCCCATCCCCGGAGGGCCGCGGAGAGAACGGCCGCGGACCTGTGGGAGCCGGGGGATTTTGCGGGGAGGACCCCGAGGTCCCGGAAAACGGCTTTTTCGGCTTTTCCGGTGCGGCCGGTGCGTCAGGGGGGGAAACGGGTTGCAGGTCATCCATCGAAGGCAGGCCGATCCCTCCCTCCCTCGAAAACGCTCCGGGATCGAAGCCGGCCGGCGCCCCGCCCTTCTTGGCGGGTTCCAGGAGATCGGCCATCGGAAGCTCGTCGAGGAAGCCCGAGGATTTCAGTGCCGGGAATTCGATATCATTGGATGTTTTTTCCCCCTCGTCGCCTTCGCCGGGTTCGAAGTGCTCGTCATCATGGGAAACGGCCGGACGCGCGGGCGCCTCCGGCTCGGGGGCGGCGGATGGCTCGGCGGACCCGCCCGTCCCTTCGGCGATCTGGTCGCGAATCTTGTCCAGCAGGGACTCGGCCATTCCACGCAGTTTCGCGTCGGGCTCCGACTGCCGCACGACGTCCAGCAGGAGGGTTTCGGCCCTCATATAGTTCTGGAGATGGAAACACGACATCGCGAGATGGAAGTTCGTCTCGAGATCCTTCGGATCGTTTTTGAACACCGTTTCGAGGGTCGACCTCGCGTCCTGGTATCGTTTCAGGAAGATGTACGCGGCTCCGAGCTCACGCAGCATCTTCAGGCCGATCTTGTCCAGCGGCCCCTCCATTCCCTCCGTCAGCCTCTCGTAGATGCGGGCGACGTTCGCCCAGTCGCGCATCTGCTTGTAGATGCGGGCGAGGGCATGGCCTGCCTTGCGGTTGTCGGGCTCGGCTTCGAGGAACAACGCCAGCGATTCGCGCGCCGAATCGTATTCCTTCTCTTCGAACGCCATCATGCCGAGGTAGTAATGCGTCTTCGCAAAGTCGGGCTGGTCGACCAGCGCGACGCGGAACGCCGCACGAGCCTTTTTATATTTCCCGAGATTGTAATACTTGACGCCGGCCGTGTACGACTCCGGCACGTTGGTTCTTGGCTTTTTCCGTGTCCGGCGCATCTCGACCTCGATGTCTTCCGGAGGCAGACCGGAGGCGATGGGTTCCACCGGCACCTGGCCGGCCGTCGCTTCGAAAGGCTGGGCTTCGGGGGGGGCCGCCGGGGAGGCAGGCTGAACGATGACCGGCCGTTCCTCGACGACCGGAGCCACCGGCTGTCTGCCGAGTTCGTCCGCCAGGGGGGCGGGCATGTTCGATCCCAGGGCCAGGAGGTCGAGGCACCCCTCGAGAGCCGTCAGGAACATTTCGTTGGTCGGCGGCTTCTTCACCGTGGCCGCCTTTTCGAGGATCGTATCGAACAGTTCGACGCCCCCCATGCCAAAGTGGCTGCCGACGTAGGCCGAGAAGATCTTCGGGTCTCTGGAATTGATCTGCGGCGCGAGCGCCTGGAGCCCCTTGAGGCCGAAGATCGAACCGATGCTTCGGATGACGCCCGAAACGACCTGATGCCGCGGGTCCTTGACCCGCTGTCTGATCAGGCGCACCCCTTCATCGTCGGGATGCTTCGCGAAAAACTCCATGCAGGCGACCACGTTGGGATATGCCGTTTCCAGCTTGAACTGCCTGATGACGGGGTGCTTCGGGAAGTCCTGGAACCCGGCCGCCATCTCGACGGCAAACTTCCGGATCCATTTGTTCTGGTCGACGATCACGCGCTCGAGCTGGGTGCGCACGAAGTCGGGGGGGAATTTCTTCAGCGAGAGCACCATGCGCCGCCGCACTTCGTCCGACTGGTCGACGACGAGCTTCGCCGCCAGCTCCTCGTTGCCGGCCGGCGAGATCTGGCCCAGGATGTACGCAGCGCTGCGCCGCAGCTGGATGTCGCTCGAATCGACCATCTGGACGATCTCGGGCCGCATGAGTTCCGCCTGGGACCGGGCCAGGGCCAGGATCGTGTTCGCGCGGATGCGGTTGTTGGGATCGCGCAGGAACGGCATGATTCGGCTCTGGATCTCGCGTGACGGGAGTTCGAGCTCGCCGATCGCCTCGATCGAATTCGCCTTCAGACGGGCATCCTTTCCCTTGAGCCCCTCGTCGAAAATATTGACGAGCGTCACGCTGCGGAACATCGACAGGAACGAGACCATCTGCGCTTTCCGGCGCAGGTCCGGATCCTTGGCGAACTGCTCGGCGAGGAACGGGATCGATTCGTGCTCCTTCATCCGGCACAGGATGCGAAGTATCGTCATCGATATCCATTCATCCTGATCCGAGATGTACCGGCAGAGAGCCAGGGCGGAGTCGCGGCCGCCGTGCGCGAACAGGCTGTTGGCAGCCTGGAAGCGGACGTGGCGTTCATCGTCTCCGAGCAGTTCGACGAGATAATCGGCACTGGCGGGCGTCCTGAATTTCGCAAGGACTTCCGCGATCACGTCGCGGTTGAAGGCACGTTTTTCCCGTCCTCTCGCGATCAGGGCGGCGAGAGCGGCATCTCCGCCCAGTTCGGCGACGGCCCGGATCGACTCCTCGATGTCGGGATGCGACTTGAAATACTCCATGACGCCCTGTTCGCTCCCGGGTGCATGCGTCTTTGCGATGGCGAGTGCCGCCCGCGCGCGGATGGCGACCGGCAGATCGGTTGTGAGCAGGGGCAGCAGCTTCGCCGCCGCCTTTTCCTGCATGGTTCTGATCTTTTCGATGGCAATCTGGTTCATTCGACGATCTCCTGAAGCATTGCCCGCACCAGTTCCTGGTTGGCCGTTTCATCGCGCAGCAGCTTGGTGAGCGAGTGTTTGAGCGTCACGCACCCCTCGCGCTTCGCCATCAGCATGGTCGAGACGAGCTGCGAATACTTCTTGTCACGGATCAGCGTGCGGATCGCCGAGTTGGCGATCATCAGTTCGTAGGCCACGCTCGCACGCTGCTGGGGGGAGACGCGGGGAATCAATATCTGTGAGAATATTCCCACCAGGTTCATCGAAACCTGCAGGCGCACCTCGTCGTGCTTGTCGGTCGGGAAGAAACTGACGATGCGCTCGATCGTCGGGGCCGCGCCGATCGTCGGCAGGGTCGAGAGCACGAAATGCCCCGTTTCCGAGGCGACGAGCGCCATCTCGACCGTTTTCTGATCCCGCATTTCCCCGATCATCATCACGTCGGGATCCTCGCGCAGGGCATTCGTCAGGGCATCCTGGTAGGTCGGGATGCTGGTTCCCACTTCGATCTGGGTGAAGATCGACTGGGCACGGGTGAACACGAACTCGATGGGGTTTTCCATCGTGATGATGTGCCGTGCGAAGCGCTTGTTGATCGCCTGCACCATCGCCGCCATCGTGTGCGACTTGCCGCTGCCGGCCGGCCCCGTGACGAGGAAAAGGCCGCGCGGTTTGAGCGCCTGGATCTCGAGTTCTTCGGGGAGATCGAGGTCCTGGATGGTGGGGACCGACGTGCTGATGAACCGGAACGAGCCCGCGAACCCCTCGCGCTGCTGGAAGAGGTAGAAGCGGATCCGAGCCTTGCGTTTGTACGGATACATCGAGTAACACTCGAACGTGCCGTGAAGCGATTCCTGGCGCTTGATATCGATGATCGGCAGGAACAGGTCATACATTTCCTGCGGCGCCAGCGCATCCTCTTCGGAGATGACCATGTGGCCGTTCTGCCGGAACGCGGGTGGGGAGCCGGGTTTGAGCATCAAATCGCTCGCGCCCATTTCGATGGCCTGATCGAAATACGTGAATATCTTCGGTTTCATGAATGCGCACCCTCCGGGCCGGGCGTGACGCCGGCCTGTTCGATCATCTTCTTTACGGTGGCCTGGTTCGAGGCCCTCATCAAGGCTTCGGAGATCGAGATCCTGTCGGCAATCACGAGCTGGGCGAGCGCCTGGTCGAGCGTGCACATACCGGTGTCGCCGCCGGCCTCCTGATACGACTGGATCAGGTGGATCCGATTTTCGGCGATCAGCGAGCGGATCATCTGCAGGCCCATCAGCACCTCGAACGCCGCGACACGCCCCTTCCCGATCTTCCGGGGAATCAGCGTCTGGGTGATGATGCCGATCAGGGTCGTCGCAAGCCGGCTGAGCACCTGGACATGCTGCGTCTGCGGGAACAGGTTCACGAAACGGTCGATGGCCTGCATCGCCGTGTTGCTGTGAAGGGTCGCGAAGACGAGCTTGCCGGATTCGGCCGCGGTCAGCGTCATGTTGACGGCGTCCGGATCGCAAAGCTCGCCGACCATGATCACGTCGGCATCGGTCTGGAGCGCTCCCCGGATGCCCTCGTCGAACGTGCGGCAGTCGACGCCCACCTGTCGCTGGCTGACCATGCCGATTCCATCGCCGAAGATATATTCGATCGGGTCTTCCACCGTGATCACGCTTTTGGCCTTGTGCGAAACGATATGCGTGATGAACGTGGAGAGCGTCGTCGATTTTCCCGCGCCGGTGGCGCCCGTCACGAGGATGAGGCCGAACGGCCGCTCGATCATCCCGCGGGCCGCTTTCGGCAGCCCGATGTCGTCGAAGTTCAACTGCAGGAAGGGGATGACACGGAACACGGCGCTGCCGCCGTTGTAATCGAAGAACAGGTTCACCCGGAACCGGGCGTTGGCGAAGCTGTAGCCGAGATCGAGCTTGCGGTGCTCGACGAACTTCGTGAGCTGGTAATCGTCGAGAATCGCTTCCAGCATGTTCTCGTAGTCCGCATGGTCGATCTCTTTCATCTTCAGCGGCAGCATGCTGCCGTCGATGCGGAGAATCGGGGGGTATCCGACCTTGAAATGGAGATCGGATGCGCCGCGCTCAGTGCACATTTTCAGCAATTCGAAGATCATTCACGGATCCTCCCCTGAGATATACCGTCAAACCTCCCAATCATACACTGCCCCCTCTCAACTTCCAACAATATTTGGCGATCGGTATGGCAATGGGCGGAACCTTCATGGTATGATCGGCCCGAAAAATGATCGAACTGCAGAACGTCACGAAAATCTACCCGAACGGCGTCAGGGCCCTGAACAACGTGTCCCTGTCGGTGCCGCGCGGCGACTTCGTGTTTCTCGTGGGGCCGAGCGGCGCCGGCAAAAGCACGTTTCTGCGCCTGCTGTTCCGCGAGGAACTCCCGACCGAGGGGCATCTGATCATCGACGGGAAAGACATCTCCGACATGCACGAGTCGCGCGTCCCCTTCCTCCGGCGCAACATGGGCATCGTGCTCCAGGATTTCCAGCTCCTCCAGCGCCGCACCGTCTCGGAAAACGTCGCCTTCGGCCTTCGCGTGCTCGGCACGCCCGACAACATCATCCAGGCGCGCGTCCAGGAGGCGCTCGAGCAGGTGGGCCTCTCGCACAAGCGGCGCATGTTCCCCGACGAGCTTTCCGGCGGCGAGCAGCAGCGCGTCTGCATCGCACGCGCCCTCGTCAACAATCCGCTGATCCTCATCACCGACGAACCGACGGGCAACCTCGACCCGATGATCTCCTACGAGATCATGCAGCTGTTCCTCGAGATCAACGCCCGCGGCACGACGATCATCATGGCGACCCACAACCACAACCTCGTGAACAAGCTGAGAAAGCGTGTCGTAGCACTGGTCGAGGGGCGCATCATCAAAGACGAACCGGGAGGCACCTATGCCTACGAATGACCGCCTCCGCTCCCGGCGGGAGCGCGCCTGATGCTCGCCTCTCTCTCGTTCTTCTTCACCGAGGCCTTCACCAGCTGCCGGCGGGCGGGCCTGATGACGTTCATCACCGTCTCGACGATCGCCGTGACGCTGCTGTTGATGGGCACCTTCCTCCTCGCCGCCACGACCACCGAGGGGTTCCTGCACCGCCTCCAGCAGGAGTCGCTGGTCACGGCCTTTCTCGCCCCGGAAGCGCCCCACGCCGACGTCAACGCCCTCAAGCTGCGCATCACGGAGTTCGACGAGGTCGAGCGCGCCGAGATCGTCTGGCCGGAAGCGGCGCTGCGCGAGCTGTTTTCCGACGCGTCCGACCGAGACCTGCTCCAGATCGGCCTGGCAAGCGAATCGAACCCCCTCCCGCCCACCATCCGCATCAAGATGCGGGGCAGTCACGATCTCCAGCCCCTGCTGACGAAGCTGAAAGGCCTTTCCCCCATCGAGAGCGTCAGCTACGGGGAAGACGCCTACCGCCAGTTCCAGGGCCTCTCGGAACTGATCTGGCTCGGCAGCATGCTCGTCATCCTGCTCCTCGGCCTTGCCTCGCTGTTCATCGTGTACAACACCGTCCGGTTGACGCTCTACATGCGCAGGGAAGAAATCGTCATCATGAAGCTCGTCGGCGCCACCAACTGGTTCATCCGCTGGCCGTTCGTGATCGAAGGCGTCATACAGGGAATAGCAGGCGCTATACTTGCGTCTCTCATGCTGCTCCTGAGCTACAAGTTCATTCTCGCCCGGCTCGCCGTGCTCGTGCCGTTTTTCGCCATCCAGGTCGGTTTCGGCTATCTGCTCAAGCTCTCCGTCAAGCTGATGCTGATGGGCATCGTTCTCGGCATCTCCGGCAGCCTGCTCTCGTTGCGCGATCTCAACTCCTTCTGTCGCGAACCTTCATGAGCCGCATCACGATCGCAGCGGCCGGAATCGCACTGCTCCTGCTCTGCATCGCCGGACCTGCCCCGGCCGCCGTCGCATTCTCCCCGGAGCGCCTCGGAAAAGAGCAGACCCGGATCGACTCCCTCCGCTCCGAACTCGACTCCGTGCGGCTCCAGATCGAGTATCTCGACGTGAAGGTCAGAGACACCCGCGGCCACGTGCGACGCCTCGAGGAAAAAATCAGTCGGCAACAGGCACGTATCGCCGATATCCAGGCTAGTCTCGATTCGATCTCGAGCGAGTCCGTCCAAATCACCACGCAGATCGCGGAGCTCAGGAAGGCCATCGACCACGGCCAGCGCCGCATGGGAGACATCCGCCAGCGGTTCCGCGGCCGGCTCGTTCATCTCCACCGGGTTCGCCAGAGCACGCTCTTCTCGAGCATCTTTTCGGCGCGCGATCTCAACGCGTTCATCAGCCGGTACGAGATGGTCCGCCATCTGCTCCAGGGCGACAGGGCCATCCTGGCTGAGCTGAACGCCAGGAGCGAGCAGCTCGAGCGCGATGCAGCCGCCCTCCGGGAAAAGCAGGCCCGGCTCGAGGAGCTCGCGGCGCAAACGCTGAAGAACCGCGAAGCGCTCGTCGTCGAGGGCAGTTCGCTGTCCGCGATGCTGCAGACGCTCCTTTTCGAGCGGAAGGTGTTCCTCGCACGCCAGAAGAAGCTGAAGAAAAGTCTCGGGGAACTGGAGCAGGAAGTGGCGAAAATCGAGAACGAACGGGCACAGAACCCGGACTCGGTCGACCGGGCGCTCGATGCGCCGTCCTCTCCGCAGCATCTCCGCAAGGGCCCCCCCGTCCCTCCCCCGCCCTCATTCTCCGCCTCAGCATCGTCAGCGCCCTCGAACGCCGGGAACGCCGGAGACGCCGCGACCGGCCGTTTCCGCTGGCCGCTCCGAAATGTCGAAGGGCTCAGCTTCGAGAGCTCCGCCGGCGCCTCTCCGCCCGCTCTCGAACTCGTCGTCACGGGTGAAACGGAAGTGCTCGCCTCGGCCCGCGGCAAGGTTCAGTTCAAGGGCCCCGTTGGCCAGTTTGGCAACATCGTCATCATCAGCCACAAGCAGGGGTTCTCGACCGTCTACGGGCGGCTGGACGACGTCTGGGTCGGCCTCGGCGAAATCGTCGACGCCGGAGACGTGATCGGGCGAATTTTCGGCGTCAGGCAGAACCGGCTCCATTTCGAGATCCGGTTCGCCGGAAAGAACGCCGACCCGCTCGCCCACCTTCCCAAAATCCGCTGACCACCCCGAAAAACAGCAACGCATCTCAGAGACACGGGGAGAAAATCGCTCCTTTTTCCTGTATCTGGCTTTATAGAACTTCTTTGAAATCACCACAGGCACGAAGACACATAATCTTCCGAACTCCTATGTATCTTTCGTTGTTGTTTATGCCTTGGTGTCTTTGTGGTGAATGATCTCTGGGCGGTTCATCCGTTCGTCTTTGGCGTGCAGGATGAGGGGTCGTGTTATTCTCTTTTGTTTCTTGTCGGTCGTATGGTAAACTTTCGAAATCCTGTCGTCTTGGCAGGGATGCGTTGTTGCACGGAAATCGAAGGAGTCGTCCATGAATCGTTCCTCATCCCGTCACCTGTTCGTGGCTGTTCCGCTCATCGCCCTGCTGGTTCTCATCTTCGCGGGCATGGCCGGTGCGACGTCGACCGACATCACCTATTTCAAGTCGGTCGACCTGATACGCAAGGTGATGGAGCTCATCAAGTCCGATTACGTCGACGAGAACATCGACGAGCAGAAGATGATCTATGGCGCGATCGAGGGTATGCTCGGCACGCTGGACGATCCGTATACGCGGTTCATGGAGCCCAAATCGTTCAAGGAGATGCAGACCGAGACGCAGGGCGAGTTCGGCGGGCTCGGCATCGTCATCACCGTCAAGAACAAGATACTCACGGTCATCTCCCCGATCGAAGACACGCCCGCCTTCCGGGCCGGCATCAAGGCCGGCGACATGATCCTCAAGATCGACGGGAAGGATGTCGCCGACATCGCTCTTCACGACGCCGTGAAACTCCTCCGCGGCCCCGAAGGCACGAAGGTCACGATCAACGTGGTTCGTGAAGGTGACAAGGAAGCGAAGGATTACACGCTCATCCGCGAGATCATCAAGATTCCGAGCATCAAGTTCTGGGTCATCAAGCCGAACATCGGCTACATCAGGCTGACGCAGTTCATCCAGACCTCGGCCGAAGACCTCGAGAAGGCGCTCATCGCCCTCGAGAAGGAGAAAGTCTCCTCGATCGTTCTCGATCTGCGCAACAACCCGGGCGGCCTGCTGACGGCGGCCGTCGAGGTCGGACGCAAGTTCATCCCCAAGGGCGACATCGTCTCGATCAAGAGCCGTGACGGCGAGAAGAGCACCTACAGCTCGTTCTTCCAGTCGCATCCCCTCATTCCGCTCGTCGTGCTGATCAACGAGGGCTCCGCCTCGGCATCCGAGATCGTGGCCGGCGCGATCAAGGACAACAAGCGCGGCCTTTTGATCGGCCGCAAGTCGTTCGGCAAGGGGTCCGTGCAGACGGTCATCTCCCTGAACGACGGCTCGGCGATGGCGCTGACGACCGCGCTCTACTACACCCCGTCCGGCGTCAACATCCACAAGAAGGGTATAGAACCCGATATCGATGTCGAGCTTCCGAAGATCTCCGATACCGAGCGCGAGGAGGTCGCCAAGATCATCGAGGCCGAAGAGAAGCAGCAGAAGCAGGCCGAACGGGCCACGCCGACGGCCGAGCTCGCCAGCGGCACGCTTCCGGCATCCTCCTCCGCGGCGATCGCCACGCCCAGCGGCTTCATCGAGCCCCCGGACAGCCTTTCCAAGGGCAGCATCCAGTATTACGTGATCAACCGGTATGATACGCAGCTTCAGCGGGCCGTCGACGTGCTCAAGTCGACCGAGATCTTCAACGGCCTGAAGCAGTAAACCTGCGCAAGAGATGAAGATGTCGGGAAGACGCGGCGTCACGCTCGTCGAGATCATGGTTGCCAGCACGATCGTCGTGCTGATCGCGGCCGTGACCTTCCCCGTCTACCAGATCATCCAGCAGCGCGAGAAGGAGAACCGGCTCCGCCAGATCCTCGACAACGTGCGGGGGGCCATCTACGGCTGTCCCGTCGCGATGGCCAACCGCACGTTCAACCAGGGCTACCGGGTTCACGTTCTCAACAAGCTCGCCAACGAGGTCAACACCGCAACCGAGACCCAGGAAACGCGGGACGCGGCCCTCGCCAGCGGCATCAGCTACCTGATCGACCACGGGCTCGACCTTCCCTTTTCCCCGGCCTCGCTCACCGGCAGGGCGCCGGTCGGCGTCACGTTCGACGTCGCGACCGGCACGACCGGAACGGCGACGATCGCGATCGACCGCGTCTTCATCCGGAACATTCCGCCCCACCCCTTCGTGGGCTGGTATCCCAACGCCCGCTGGGAATTCGTCCCCGCCGTCTACGCCGGTGCCCTGAATTCAAGCATTCTCACGAACGCCACGGATTCCGCGGCATGGGAAAGCCTCCAGGCAACGGGCGTGAAGAATATCGTTTCGCGCGGCGCCGGGATGGCGATCGACGGCACGAATACCGACGACTGGTGATCTGACATGAAACGACGCGCCGGCCTGACCCTCGTCGAGATGATGATCGTGATCATGATCATCGGCATCGTCTCCTTCGGAGCGGTTCCGTTCGCGGAAGTCGCGTTCGTCCGCCTCAAGGAGGCCGAACTCCAGAACAACCTGCAAAAAATACGGGGCGCTCTATCCCAATGGCGCCGCGACTGCGAAGCCGCCGTCATCCGCCAGCTCGGCCAGACGGCGATGATCAACATCCCCGACTTCTGCCTTTACCCGCCCAGTATCCTTTCGCTGACGCAGGCGAAGGCGTTTCCGGTCTACGACGTCGCGTCGAACCCGGTGATCACGTTCTATCCTCGCCCATATATAGACAGGATCGACGAAGACCCGTTCATCGGCAACCCCACCTGGCTGGAATGGTATGCCTCCGGCACGGAGGTCTCCCTCGTCAGCAACGGCGTGGTTGCGCAGACCGGCGGCATCGGCGTCTACGACGTTTCCCCGGCGACCGACACGACGATACGCCGCGGTTTCGTGACCGCTCTCGACGGCACGAACTACGCGGACTGGTAACACAGCACACCACAGAGCAGGAGGACCCATGAGCAGGAGATTGCAGAGCAAGGCCGGCTTCACCCTCATAGAGCTCGTCATGGTCGTACTCATCATCACGATCCTGACGGGAATCGCCGTTCCCTATTACGGCGACTACATCCGGGACGCCCGCCGTTCCACCCTCAAGCAGAATCTCGCGAATTTCCGCAAGGTCCTGAACGATTTCCGGGGCGACCAGGGCCGTGGCCCCTTCCGTGTTCCCGTATACAACAACGGCGCGGCGATCATTTCGAATCCGCGAAGCGCGCTGGATTTCGAACTCATCGCCGGCCCGATCCAGGTGACGCGCTCCGGAAGCGCATACGAGGTCGTCCGCCGCACGGGCTTCAAGTATCTCCCCTCGTTCCCCATCCTCGAGGACCCCGAGACGTCGTCGCGCATCGACTGGAGTTACGGAACGTCGACGATGTTCTTCGTCGACGACGGCCTGGCGGAGGAAGCGGACCGGTTCGACTACAACAAGGATTTCGCCTTCATCGACAACAACGCCAACGCCTCCTTCGACGGCGAGGCGACCGATACGGTCCAGTTTCTTTTCAACGGAAAATCCTCCGCCGATTACATCGGCAGCACCGCCAAGCCGCTCGATTTCATCAGCCTCACCGCCGTCGACTCGACGGGGATGAGTTATTGATTTTGTTGTCATCGGACAACCGTTTGATGTACCTTTACCCTCGACGTATAATGGGGATCGTCAAAATATCGTCAATCAAGGCGGCCATGCTGCCGATACAATCAAGGAAGACTTTCTGGAGAAGCCATGTCTGCTGACTTTCTGAAGCGAAAACGAATCGGCGAGATCCTCATCGAGATGCGGGCCATCACGCCCCAGCAGCTCGAAGCCGCCCTCAAGCGCCAGTCGTCCGTCCGGAAGATGGTCGGCGAGATTCTCATCGAGCTGCAGGCGCTCACCGAAGAGACGCTCTTCAGAGGCCTCTCCCAGCAGCACGGCATCGAGTTCGTCAATCTCGACACGGTCGATCTCAACCGCGAGCTCATCCGCCAGATTCCCGACAACCTGATCAAGACCTACAAGTTCATCCCCCTCAAGAAAGAGCCGAAGTCGCTGACCATCGCCATCTACGATCCGACGAACACGAAGATGTTCGACAGCATCAAGATGGCGACGGGGTACATGTTCATCAAGTGGGTTCTGGCGATGAAAACCCAGATCAACCACATCATCAGCGACGTCATCTACCGCCCGGCGAACGTGCTCGAGAACGTGCCGGTCGACGATCTGCTCCGCGACGTCAAACTCGAGTTCGGCAAGGAAGACGCGGCCTTTTCCCCAACCGGAGCCCCGCTGGGCGATGTCAATCTTGAAGATCTGAAGCGGGAATCCGACCAGACCGCGATCGTCACCCTGGTGAACAAGATCATCCTCGACGCGGTCCGGATGCGATCATCCGACATCCACATCGAAGCCTTTGAGAACATCGTCCAGGTCCGCTACCGCATCGACGGCATCCTGTATGACATCATGCCGGTCGAGAAGCAGGCGCACCAGGCGATCATCTCCCGCATCAAGATCATGTCGAACCTCGACATCACCGAGCGGTACATGCCGCAGGACGGCAACTTCAAGCTGCGGGTGAAGAACCAGGCGATCGAGTTCCGCGTCGCGATCCTTCCTTCGATCTATGGCCAGAACTGCACGGTCCGCATCCTCGACTCCGGCCGCGTCAATCTCGAGCTGAAGAGTCTCGGCTTCCGCGATGAAGAGCTCAAGACGTTCGAATACAATATCGGCCGTCCCTGGGGTCTCTGCCTTATTGCCGGTCCGACGGGTTCCGGAAAAACGACCACGCTGTATTCCGGCATTTCACTGATCAACAGCCGCCAGATCAAGATCATCACCATCGAAGACCCGGTCGAATTCAAGATCGCCGGCGTCCATCAGCTCCAGGTCCACGAGAACAAGGTCGACGACACACGCTCGCTCACCTTCGCGAAAGGCCTGCGCGCCGTTCTGCGACTCGATCCCGACGTCATTCTCGTCGGCGAAATCCGCGATTACGAAACGGCGGAAATCACGGTCAAGGCTGCTCTGACAGGCCACATGGTCTTTTCGACGATTCACGCGAACTCGGCCATCGAAACGGTCAACCGCCTCGAAAACATCGGCGTCGACCCGTATCTGTTCGCCTCGGCCCTCACCGTGCTGGTCGGCCAGCGCCTCGTGCGTAAGATCTGCCCGAGCTGCAAGACCGAGATCGAAACGACGCCGTATCTGCTCGCCTCACTCGGCCTCGATTTCGAGACATACAAGAACCACAAGTTCTACAAGGGCGCCGGCTGCAAGGCCTGCAACAACAGCGGATTCCGCGATCGCACCGGCATCTTCGAGGTCATCGAGGTGAACGCGGCCCTCAAGGAGCTGATCAGCCAGCGCCAGTCCTCCGTCGCGCTTCTGAAGCACCTGCGATCACAGAAAATCCCCACCCTCCAGGATTCCTGCCTCAACAAGGTTCTCGAGGGAGAAGTGCCGATCGAAGAATTCATTCTGGTAAACATGGGATAGGAGCATATGGCGAGAACGCGCGGGCCGGCCTGCAACCTCGTCCTCGATCTGGGGACCTTCCAGATGCGTTTGTTGCGTCTGGAATCCGCCGTACCCGGGGATATCCGGCTGAAGCAGATATCGACGGTCGATTCCCCCCGCGAGTATGTCGCATCGGCCTTCATCGAGTATCCGATCATGGATCCCCATCCGGTGGAAGGCGCGATCAAGAAGCTCATCACGTCGTCGAAATCGACCTACGACGATACGCTGGTCCTGATGCCCGACCATTCCTCGCTCCTGAACCTGATGATCGCCCCTCCCCGGTTTTCGAAAAAGGAACTGGAGGAATCGATCCGCGAAGACTTCACCCCGATCATGCCCCTCCCCATCGAAAACTGGTATATCGTCCACCAGACCGTCGGCCCCTGGGAGGAAGACGAAATCACGCTCGCCGTCGCGACGATCAAGAACAACCTCCTCGAAGCGGGCGGCATCGTCCAACGGGCCGGGCTCAATCCGCAAACGATCGACGTCAACGTCCTTAACGTCGCGAACCTCATCGACCATTACCTGACCGCGAGCGAGAATCACGGCAAGAACATCTCCCTTGTCCACCTCGGAAACGAGACGACCTCGATCGCCGTCTTCCGCGACGGCCAGCTCCGCACGCTCGTGAACCGGCCGATCGGCGCGTACGACTTCACCAAGCAGATCGGGAAGCACTTCCATGTTCCCGACACCGAGGCCGAGCAGTTCAAGCGGAACGAGATCTTCTTCCTGCCCGAGTTTTCGCCCGAGCAGGAGAACCTGTACAATTACACGGTCATCAAGAGCGTCTTCGCCGTCCTGATCCGTGAAATATTCTCAGCTATGGAATCCTTCCTGACGAAATACCGCGAGTTCACGATCCAGGAAGTCATCATCTCGGGGGGCGGCGCAAACTACCAGAACCTCCCCGTCATGCTCGCATCGAACCTGAACACCAGCATCCGCTACGTGGCGGACCTGTATGCCCTCCAGATCGCCGGCAGGCCGGCGGACATCGCCGAGCGCAACGAACTGGCCGCCGCCTGCGGCGCGTTCCTGCGGGAGTAAGCAGATGAAATTCCAGATAGACCTGCTGCCGAAAGAATACAAGAGCCTCCCGTCGGACTATACCGGTTTTATACTTGCCGCTATAGCCATCATCGGCTGCCTTTCCTGGACGATCTCCTCCTACATGAAGAACACCTCGGACCAGCTGAAAATGCAGACCAAGGTCGATGCGTCCATGAAGGAGCTCCGCGAGCTGAACCAGAAGATCGGCGAGCTCCAGCCCCCGGTCGGCGAGATCACCGCCCTCAAGAGCAGCATCGAGTTCATCAACCGGAACCTCGACACGCCCGGCACCTCCTGGGTCGACTTCCTGTATGCCTTCGAATCCACGGTTCCGGAGCGCATCTTCATTTCCGACATCAACCCGAAGGATTTCACGGGCAAGAGCGGCCTGAATTTCACCGTCAACGGTGAAGGCGCCACCGTCTACGACGTGCTCGAATACGTGAACGCCCTCCAGAAGTCCGAAAAATTCACGAACGTCAATCTCAAGCAGAATTCGACCCGAAGCATCGAAAACGGCACCGTCACGTCCTTCGTGCTCAGCTTCACCTACAATCCCTCAGGAAAGAAGTGACGACATGAACGGTCGAACGGTCCCCGGAGGAACAGCGTGAAAACTCGTCTGCGCTCGATTCTCGAGAGGGTTATCAGCTACGGTCTCGTCGCGGCCGCCGCGTTCGGGCTTTTCTATTTCCAGACGACCATCGACAGGCGCCAGAAAAGCGTCATTCAGGCGAAAGACACCGAGCTGAAGCAGTATCTCGGCCAGATCGAAGCGGGCAAGAAAGACCTGGTGTCGCGCGAAGCCCAGCTCGAGCAGATCAGAAAACAGATCGCCGACCGCCGCCTCGAGATCAAGAACAAGTTCGAGAGCTCCCTCGACAAAGCCGCCAACTACACGCTCTTCATCGAGCAGGTCCAGCGGAAGGCGAAGGCGCTCGACGTCATCATCCGCAACTCCACCTACAACCCGCCGGCCCCCTCCCCGGGCGCGCCGTCGAATTATCTCGAGTTCAAGTTCACCGTCGATCTCACCGCGTCCTACGAGAAGATGAAGCATTTCCTCTGGGAAATGGAAAACACCCTGGGCCGCATGGTCAAGATCAGCCAGATGACCCTCCAGCCGCCGATCGTCGACAACGAGGGAACGATGCGGCTGAACCTGACGTTGTCCACCTTCTTCCTCCCGTGAGCGGAGCACGATAGATGAACATCCAGGCCATCCAGGACTACTGCAAGAAGAACAAGGCCGTCGCGATCGGCGTTCCCGTCATTCTCGGCCTTCTTCTCGTCGACAACCTGATCCTGAAACCGAGCCGCAACAAAGACAAGCAGCCGGCCGCCACGACGACCGCCGCCGCCCAGCCGGAAGCAGCTGCCGCCGCCAAGGCATCTCCCGCGGAAGAGCCGATCAAGCCGCCGCCGCCCCTGGTCACGCCGACGATTCCGGGCATCGATCCCCGCGTCGAAGCCCGCCTGCAGGCGCAGGTCTCGTTCCCGTACGGCCCGAGCCGGGACGTGTTTGGTCGTCCGCAGAAAGACGGAGGCCCCGTCACCATCGCGCCCGCCGTCGTATTGGGCCGCCCAGATATCGATTATCACGGGTTTTTCACGATGGGAATGCTGAAAGTGGCGATCATCAAGGCCGCCGGCCGCATCACCCTCGCGCGCCTCGACTCGAAAATTCCCGATACGCCCTTCATCCTCCAGGAAATCCACATGGACCGGGTCGTTCTGATCGACACCGAGAACGACAACATTCCGTTCGACGAATACCTCACCGATCCGCAATCCTCCTCCGGGAAGAACGTTTCCAACTCGATCTCAAAACTCCGGGCATCCGGCTCGACGCCCTGAACGACAAGGCGACATCATGGACTACCAGACCCTCAAGATGCTCTTCCACGACCGCGACAAGATGGTGCGGCTCTTCTGCCTGCGAACCGCCCTGCGCGACAATCTGCCGCAGATCGGCGAGTTCCTGCGTGAGGGCCTGCGCGACGAGCGCCCGGAGATCGTCGCGGCCTCGTTGAAAGGCGTCAGGCGCGTCGCCGATTCCGAACTGGTCGGCATGGCGCTGACCTATCTCGAGTCGCCGAACACGATGCTCAGGGCCGAAGCCCTGGCTTCGCTCGAAGGCAAGTCGAGCCCCTCCGTCCGCAACGCCCTGTGCGAATTCCTGCGTCGCGAGGACGACACGAACCTGCTCGCCACGGCGATCAAGATCGTCGGCACGTTCCGCTCCGCCGAATACATGCCGCTCCTCAAGGCGTTCCTGACGTACGAGGACGAGCGCGTCCGCGCAAACGCCGTCGAATCCCTCGGCCAGATCGACAACCCCGAGGTCGTCGAGATCATGAAGGCCCTCTCGTCCGACCGCAACAACCGCGTGCGGGCCAACGCCATCCAGGCCCTCTGGGAGCGAGGCATCAAGTTCGGCCTCAACACGCTTCCCGAAGAACTCCGCTCGCCCAACGCCCGGAAACGCGCATCCGTCGCGTACATTCTCGGCGTCATCAAGGACGAGCGGTCGCTCGACCTGCTCATCGGCCTGCTCGGCGACATTTCACCCACCGTCCGGAACCGGGCCGTGCTGAGCCTCGGCCTGATCGGCTCAACGCGCGCCATCAGCCATCTGCTGACCGCCTGGAGCAAGGAAGAGGAGTCCAAGATCCGCGATTCGATCATCACGACCTGCCTCTCGATCAACCCCGAGCTGACGATGTCCCGTCTCTCCGAACGCTACGCCCAGGAAGAGGATTCCAGGCACCGGGCCACCCTCATCCGCTCCCTCGGCCTGATCAAGAACCCGCGCACCGTCTCTCTCCTGGCCAAAGCCCTGCGGGACGCGGACGGCCGCGTCCGGTCGAATGCCGTCGAGGCGCTCGCCGCCCAGAACGATCCTGAACTCATCGAACTGATGTATCCGATGCTGAACGATTCTCACAACCGTGTCAGAAGCAGTGCCGCCGCGTCTCTCTGGAAGCTCGGCGGCATGGGCGCCATCGTCACCCTCAAGCAGATGCTGCGCTCCTCTCACAAGCAGATGCGCGCGTCCGCCGCGTGGGCGCTCGGTGAAATCGGGGCCCTCCAGTTTTCGGACGTCCTCCAGGATCTGAGCAACGACGCCGATCCCGACGTGCGGAAGTGGGCTCTCAAGGCACTGGCAAAAGTAGCGAAAATCGCCTAGACTATCTGGCGGTGACACGGCTATCGGAGGGATTTCCATGAACCGCCATCGGTTTTTCTTCCTGTTTTTTCTTCTGACGACGTTCGTCGCGCTTGCGGCTTTTCCGCTCGCGGCACAGGACGCAAAAGAACTCAATCGTCTGGGCGTGACAGCCTTGCGCAGCGGCAACTACGCCGAGGCAAAGGATTACTTCCTGAAGGCCACGAAGCTCAATCCGACGTGGGCCGAGCCGTTTTACAACGCCGCGCTTCTCCAGAAAGCCGTCAACAAGCGCGAGGAGATGAGGCCCCTGCTGAAGAAGGCCCTGCATCTGGAGCCCGGCAACCAGATGTATAGAGAAGAATATACAAAGTTTATCAAGGAGGACATGCGCGCCGCGAAATCGGCCGGCATGACCGAGAAAGCCGCATCCCTGCGCGAGGAGATCGTCACGGTCGATCCGACGGAAGTCGGTCTCGGTGCCGACATCGTCGACGAACTGGCCGCGGCCGGGAATACCGAAAAAGCGAAGAAGCTCGCCCTTCAGCTGCTCGAGAGCAACAAGTCGGAGCTCCCCGAATACCGTTCCGAGGGGATCGGCCGCCTGTATTACACCCTCGGGAAGATGGAGCGGACCGCCGGCAACATGGCGAAAGCCCGCGAATACGCCGAGAAGTCGACGCGATATCCCCTTCCCAACCCCGACCAGGGCAAGGATCTTCTCGCCGACATCAAGAAAAACCAGCAGGAGACGGTCGAAGGCTACATAAAACTGGGCCGTTCCTACGCCGAAAAGGGCGATACAGCGAAGGCGATCGAGGAGTTTCAGAACGCTCTCGCCATCGACGCCACGAATGAAACCGCGCAGAGCGAGATCGAGGCTCTGCAATCCAGGGAAGAGTCGCGAGACCTGATGGCAGACGCGCTCAGGCTCAGCGCTGGCGAGAAATGGCTCGAAGCGCGTGACATGCTCGAGCGCGTCGTCGCCGCGCAACCGAAGCATGCCGAGGCGCGCAAACTCCTCGCCAAAGCCACCGCCTTCGAAACGGAGCTGATGAAGAAGCTCGGCCGGACCGACCGGCTGCCGCGCAGCACCGAGGAACGGGCTTCGCTGACGGAGAATTACATCAAGATGGGGACCCGCTTCGCCGGCGCCGGCAACAACAAGGATGCGAAGCAGGCCTTCGAGCGGGCCGTCGCCATCATTGCCCTCGACTCTAAGCTCGAAAAGTTCCGGTCGACTGTGAACGCCGAAATGGCGAAGATCGGGACGATCGACACGCAGGCCCAGTCCTGGGAAAAAGCGAAAGAGCATTACAAGAGCGCAGAATACGAAGAGTGCATCAAGTGCCTGGAATCGCTTCCGGCCGATTATCAGGTCGACCTTCCCAGCTTCCTCGCCTACTGCTACTGGAAAACCGGCGACGACGAGAAGGCCAAGAAGTTCGCCAGCCTGCAACTGGTCAAACAGCCCGACAACAACCGCGCCAAGTTCGTTCTCGGCAATATTTTCGTCGCCGCGGGAGACAACGCCGCGGCGTACAAGATCCTCAAGGAAGTGAAGGATTCCGATCCCGAGTATCCCGGCATCGATGACGTGTTCTACAAGGCCGGCGCGTTCAAATGGGGGGTTCTCGCTCTCCCGGCCGTGGCCATCCTGATCCTCTGCTGGATCGGCTGGATCATCTTCCACAACATGCCCGAACACAACAAGAACGCGGCGATCAAGCGCGCGCGCTCCCACCTGAACAAGGGCCTGTACAAGGAGTGCCTGGACGAACTGACCGGGGTCCGCCGCCTGCCGAACATCGACGCCTACGACGGCATGGTCATTTCGCGCATCGCCGCGCAGGCGTATCTCAAGACCGGTGCCTACGACCGGGCGATCGGCGAGTGCAAGCACCTGATCTCGATCAACACCCAGGACGCGGAAGCGCACCAGTGGCTCGGGTTCGCATATCTCGGCCGCAGGATGCTGACGCCGGAGAGCCTTCCCGAGCTTCTGAACCTGTACAAGACCGAGCAGCGGAACATCGCCCTGATTTCGCTTCTCGGCCAGCATTACACGGCTCAGAAAACCATCAGCGCCGACGGCATCGAGATCCTCGAGAAGTGGCTCGAACTCGAACCAACGAACCCCGAAGTTCTCAAGCCGCTCGGCAGATACTACCTCCAGAAGGGCCGGGCGGACGACAAGTCGATGCTCGTCTTCCAGCGCATGATGGAGTTCGCAAAGCCGGAACCCGAGTTTTTGCTCGGCGTGGGCAAGCTGCACCTGCGGCAGAGCCAGTTCGAGGAGTGCCTGCGCCTCTGCGAACAGGTCATCCGGATGGATGTGAACAACGAAATGGTGCATGGGGTTCTGCGCGACTGCTACACCAAAATGGAAAAGCTCAATGAGCTTCTCGATATCTACCGCGCCTATCTTGCGGAAAACCCTTACAACGTCGCGTTCCAGAAGGGGCTCACCGAGGCGATGAACGTCGCCCAGCGAACCGGCGTCAAGATCGGCCCGGCCCCCGCGGTGGCGGTTTCCCCGGAACCCGTTTCGCAGCCTGGGTCGCCGGCACCCCAGGCCGCCGCCGCTCCGGCAGACGGCATCGTCTGCCCCCACTGCGGCGCCGCGAACAGCAAAGCGGATTACTATTGCCAGCAGTGCGGCAAAAGCATCGTCTGACCGGCGGATGAACGACAGACGCATTCGGCCGTTTCGCGCGCTCTTCGTCCTCGCGGCGCTCCTGGTCGCTGCGACGGCGTTCGGCGCGGCGGCGGCCGACTACACGACCCTCAAAAAATATATATCGGCCCGTATGCTCTCCGAAGCGTATTTCGAACTGATGCGGTGCGAGCTGCAGAACAAGGACGAGGACCCCAAGCTCACGAAACTCCGCAAGGACCTCCTGAAGCCCGTTCGCGACGAGGCTGGCAAGCGGGCGAGGATCACCCCCGACGATCCGAAGGTCAGAATTATTCTTGGCGATATAGAATTTCACGAGGGCCGCTACGACGCCGCCGTCCAGCACCTCACGAAGGCGCTCGACAGGGACGCCGGCGCGCTCGGCCACTACACCCTCGCCAAGATCTTCTTCGCGAAGGGGAAGATGGCCCAGAGTTTCGACCAGCTGGAAAAAGCGCTCCAGATCGACCCCTCATCCGAAGTCCTCTTCGACGACTTCCAGTTTTTGTATAACGCCAAGAATTACGGTCTGGCCTCGGCGAAGCGCCTGACCGGCAAAGCGGGCTTTCCCCGACGGGCAGCGCCAGTCGCCGCGGAGAGCGCCGCCCCCGCCCTTCCCGACAACCCCTTCGAAAACGATCCGACCGCACCGCCCGACGTTCCCCTGCCTCCGGAGCCCCAGCCGGAACCCGACCTGCTCCAGACGGCGGGCGTCCCGACTTCGCCCGACAAGCCGGTGCCCCCTCCCGTTCCCGACGAACCCGATTTTCCGGCGCCCGACGAAACGGATTTCCCGGCAAGCTCCGAAACGCGGCTTCCCGACGAGCCACCGCCCGCGATAACGATCGCCACGGCACCGGAAGTCGCGAGCGAAGACCCGGAACGCACGAAGATGAAGGACGCCGACTACTGGTTCGACCAGGCGAAGCGGAAGTTCTCCGACGGCAAATACGATGAGGCCGAAACCACGCTCACGAAGGCCGTGGACATGTTTCCAGGCCTGCCGGGGCGCGAGGAACTCCGGGCGAAGATCGACGCGAAGAAAGAACTCGACCGGAGATACAAGACGTCCGTCGGCCTGTATCAGAGCGAGAAGTATGATATCGCCCTCCCGGACATCCTGAAGGCATACGAAGAAGAGCCGGACAAATACGCCGAAGCCGTCTTCTACCTCGGCAAGATCTACGTTCTCGGCTCGAACCGCGACCTGCGGAAAGCCCGGGAGTATTTCGAGAAGTTCCAGAACCTCCCGAACTGCGCCCCGGAGCTCAAGCGGGACGTCGACTGGGTCATGATCGGCATCCTGACCGATGACCAGCAGTATGAAGAAGCCTACCGCCGTTTCAACGAGTTCGTCGAACGCGAGCGGGAGTATGCCGAGAACCAGAGCACCTACTCGAAACTGAGATGGACGCTTTTCTACCAGAACCATACGACCGAGTTCTGGGCGGGCCTCGGCATCTTCGCCGGGGCGTTCGTCTTCGTTTTCATCCTGATGATCGCCCCTGCCCTCAACCTGTTCATCTTCGATCCCGTGAAGAAGGCCACGGCGGCCCTCGATGCGGGCCAGACCGAGAAGGCCGTGCGCATCGCCGACGACGCGCTCAGGCAGCGCAACATCCCGATCCAGACGCTGCGGCTCCTGCTCGAAATCAGCGTCCAGGGGCACTATACGCTGAAGAATTATTTCAAGTGCCAGGAAAACGCCAGGCATCTCCTCCAGGAGTTCGCCGACAACCCCATCGGCTGGAAATACCTCGCCAAATCCTATCTCGAAACGAACACGGCCTCCGACGAGGCAATCACGTTATATGAAACCCAGTATAAAAACGACCCCGGCCGGACCGAGTTTCTGCCGATCCTGTGCAAGTATTACGCTGCCCAGAAGCAATATACGGCCGACGGAATGGAGATCATGTATGCCTTCTACCAGGTCCAGCCCACCAACCGCGACAACGTGAAGGCGCTGGCCGAGGCATACGTCCAGAACAAGCGGATGGGCGACGAGGCCGTCACGATCCTCCAGGAAGCCGTGAAAATCATCCCGGACAACGACGGATACCGGGAGCTGCTGGCCCGCAACTACTCGAAAAAAGCCATGTATGCGGAAGCCGCCCGGGAGTGCCTGCAGGTCCTCTCGAAGAACATCAACAACATGGGCATCCACGTCGTCTATACGACCTGCATGAAGAAAATGAACATGCTCGACGAGGCCGTCCTGCAGTACGAGGAGTTCTTGCGACGGCATCCCGGAAATCCACAGCTGACCGAGATCGTCACGGGCCTTCGCAAGGAGCTCGAACAGGCGACGCGCTCCCCCGATGCCCTGAGCGGGGTCGACGAACTCTCCCCCTTCAGCGACGAGATGATCGCCCCCGAATTCCCGTCTCTGCCTGCCGAGCCGGTTCTTCCGGCAATTCCGTCCGAATCCGATATCCGGAACTTCGTCGAACCGCCTCCCGAGGGGTTCGACGCATCCGACGCATCGACGCCTCTTCCCGATTTTCTGAAGATGGGCGGCCAGGAATCCGTATCCGCCGCCGAACCATCACGCATCTCGCCGTCGCCCGCCTTCCCCTCGGCCGACGAGCCGCCCCTCCCCGCCGGAGTCCCGGAAGAGACGGGCACGCAGACCGTCTCAGGCACCGATGTTTCGTCTATCGCCGATTTCATCGGCGATATCCAGATTCCGAAGGAACCGGAGCCGGGCATGAAGTCCGTCGATGATATCCTGTCGATTCCGACGCTCGATCCGTTCGCGGCCCAGGGTCTCGACGGCACCGACCTCCGGGACGACCTCGGGATGGCCCCCCAGGAAGAGCCGTCGCCGCCCCCCGCCCCTGCTTCGAAGCAACCGGCGGACAAGGAATTCGTGAAGGACCTGGAGGAGGCGCGTCAGAAGGCCACCCAGAAGAAGTGGGAAGACGTCGTCACGATTCTCGGACCCGCCTTCGCTTCCAGGCGGTCGCAGGACATCGGGCTGCTGCTCGCCGACGCCTACATTCACCTCAAAAAGACCTCTCTCGCCCGCGAAATCATCGAAACTCTCGAATTCGACCGGGAGATGATGTCGGACCCCCTCAAGGATCAGCTGTACCGGATCGGCGTCGCCCTCGAAAGTGCGGGTGACACCGACGGCGCGCTTCTTATATACGATATGATATGCAATGTCGACATCAATTTCCGCGACACGTTCGACAGATCAGACAAGCTCTATGCCACGCTCAAGAAAGGCAAATAACCCGTTACGGGAAGCGGCATTTCAGCCGACAGAAGAGCATGTTGCGATTCAAGCCATAGCAAGGAACGATCTATGACAAGCCTGTTTTCGACCTTGGCGGCCTGGGCCGGCGCGATTTTCGGATTCGGTATTCTCGTGCTTCTGCATGAATGGGGGCACTTTCTTGCCTTGCGCCGGTGTGGCAGGCCGGTCTTCGCGTTTTCCGTCGGGTTCGGGTCTCCCATCGCCCGGTGGAAGCGCGGCGAGACGGAGTACAGGCTTGGCTGGATCCCGCTCGGCGGCTATGTCATGCCGGTCGATCCCGACGAACTGGACCGCAGGGAAGCGGCGGGCGAGCCCCTCCTGCCGGATGATCCTCCGCGCGTGCAGGCGCTCGTCGCCGCCGCCGGGCCGGCCGCGAATCTGGCGCTTGCCGCCCTTCTGTTCGCGATCGTCTTCCATCTCTGGGGTGACCCCGTTCCGGTTCCCGTCGTCGACTCGGTCGTCAAGGGAAGCGCCGGCGCGGCCGCGGGGCTTCGCAGCGGTGATTCCATCGTCAGCGTCGCCGGGCGCCCCGTGTCCGACTGGCCGGGGCTCCTGTCGATCATCCAGGAGAACGGCGACAGGCCGATGCCGTTCGCGGTCAGGCGGGGCGAGGAAACGGTCATGTTTCGGTTCGCCCCCCGGCGGGAGGGTGGAAGGTTCGTGATCGGCGTCAGGCCCAGATATGCAGCCACAGGACCGAAAAGCCTCGGAGTCGCGCTCGCGTCAGGCATCACACGCACCGTCCAGGAGACGACCGGCGTCGGAATAGCCTTTATCCGCCTGCTGTCGATGCAGGGCGCCGGCCAGGTCGGGGGGCCGATCGCGATTCTCGACCAGGTTTCCCAGGCGGCCCAGAGCGGCTGGTTTGGGTTCCTGACCCTGCTTGCGATCCTCAGCGTCAACCTGGCCGTGTTCAACCTGCTGCCGATCCCTCCTCTCGACGGCCTGAAGCTGCTTCTCGCGGCATGGCATGCCGTCGTCGGCCGGCCGCTCCGGGAGCAGGTCCTGATGCCGGTGTACCAGTGGGGCACCATCGGGCTGGCCGTGCTGTTCCTGCTGGTCACGATAAAGGACATCGGCTCCTTGTTTATGTAGCCCCTCCTGCCGATAAGGAAAGCGATGTTCCCGAAAACGCAATTCCTGCGGCTCTCTCTCATTCTCCTGGTCCTGCTGTGCCTTGGAAACACCCGGGCACAGGCAGTGCGGGATCCGATCCTACTCGTTGACCAGCCCGGAAAAACGATGTCGGTGGGCGCCTTCGGGCCGACGTTCAAGTTCAAGCGAACATCCGGGCCCCAAGGCTTTGGCGGCGAGATGGTCGTGTGGGGCGCCCGCGGCTTCGGCGGCCGCCTCGACGATCCGAAACTGGGGCTCATGGCCCAGGCCGGCACCCTGACCGGCAGGAATCTCACCCTCAACCTGCGCATGGGTGGCTTCACGGTCGAGGACCATTTCCTGAAGGATACGCGGCTGAAATGGCGGGTCGGCATCGGCGGCGGCACCTTCGAACTGAAATCCCGGGTCAGCTCGCGCGTCGTTAACGACGGCAGCTTCGCCTTCGCCGAGCCGATGTTCGTCGGCGTGATCCCCATGACGCGTCATATCGTGCTCGAGATCGGCGCAGGGTACACCTTCTGCGGCGTCGAAGGCGTCAGGCTCGAGGGCTTCTTCATCCAGACAGACCTCCTCCTCGGCCGCTTTTAATGAGTCCTGCAAAATAAATGCCGCTTGTGCGTTCCCGTTCGTGCTGATCCTGTCGAAGCACGAGAGGCCCTCGCTCTTCGACAGGCTCAGAGCGAACGGATGGTTTTCATTCTGCAGGAATCAATAATCGCTTCAGCAGAAAGACACACTGATTGAACCGCGCGGAGACGCGGAGTTGAAAGAGATTCTTTCTCTGTGTCTCTGTGTCTCCGTGACGCCGTGGTGCGCTGTTTTCCTGCGTCTCAGGGACGTGCGCAGGCGGTCAGCGGGGTTTTGAGAGGATGGTCTGGCGCCAGGCTCTTCCACCAAAGGTGTGGGTGAAATCGATCAGCTTGTTCTGATGACGTGTGATATTCGAATCGACCAGCTCAACCTTCGTTGTGGGCGAGGTGAATCCAGAAACGAGCAGTTCGAATATCCCGTTCATTTCTGAATATTCGAGTTCGTGAGCGACTTCGTAGGCGTCATCGAGCGTCTGGAATTCTTCCGGAGTACAGCGTTCGATACGGTGTTTCATCTCGAGAAGCCTGTTCCAGATTCCCAGATGATCGGGAGACGAGGCTTTGCCGGCAGGAAGCTCAGCAAACGCTTTTTGCAGAATGCCGACGTGCGAGGCCTCATCGTCCTTCATGCCGCTCCAGAAGGAGGCGACGCCGGGCTCGTGGGCGAACATGCCGGCCATGGACTCGTAGAGCTTTCCCGCTTTCATCTCGATCTCGATGGCGAGGCCGAACACATCGGCGATGGTTCTTGCCACATCAGGTTGCATCATAGCCCACACATTCATCTCTGGTTTTCCGGATGCCGCCTTTCGTCGTGAAAGCGACCGGCAGCCCCCGTATCCGTTTCACGTTACATCAGCCACCGGAAAAACACAATTTCCGGCTCCCCGGCAGGGGGCGCGCATCGGTTTCTGCTCATGTTCGGCAGGAACGAACGTGAATCTCGGAGTACACCATGTTCACAGCGACTTCACAGAAATCGGTTCATTCCTCCGTGGAATCTCTGTGTCCTTCGTAATCTCCGTGATTCAGCGGTTGTGAATGATGATGTTTCCGGTTTGGGTTCTCCGGAACTCGTCGTTGCCTTGTGCGCAGGTTACGGCTATCATGTCGGGGAGCAGGGAACCGGAACCGGCCGTTCGCGTGATGGACGTGACGGCCGCGGCGGCTCACAGACCTGACCACAGGAGGAGACTCGTGAACGAGGAACTCGGCCCGACCCCGCTGGGGAAGTTCGTGATGTTCGTTTTTATACTCGGCTGTATTTTTGCTGCAGCCGTTTCTTTCTCGCCGTCGCTCAAGCAGATGGTGTTCCCCGCGTCGACAACCACGACGGCCAGCCAGGGAAGCGGACAGGCGCAAGGCACTCCCGACGCCGCCGGCACGCCTTCCGGCCAGAGCGCCGCGGTACCGTCGGGCCAGGCGATCGAAGCCCCCGACACGAAGGGCATCACCACGGTCCAGGAGTACAAGTACATCCCGCAGGAGAAGCTTCCCCCGGTCAAGGGCGTCTCCAGCTACGAATGGGACGATCAGAAGAAGATCGTCGAGTTCCCGATCAATGTCTGGATCGGCTGGCTCCCGATCGTCGCCGCCAACCACGGGTTCGCCCCGAATGAAGAGAGCGTCTTCTTCAAGAAGTACGGCTTCAAGGTCAACCTCAAGCTGATCGACGACCCGGTCGTGGCGCGCGACGCCTATGCGGCCGGCAAGAGCCATGTCCTGTGGGGCACGCTCGACATGATGTGCCTGTTTGCGGGCGAGTTGATGAAGGACAGCCGCACCGCGCCCCGCATCTACCAGCAGATCGACTGGTCGAACGGCGGCGACGGCATCGTCGTCCGCGGCAATATCCGCTCCGTGAAGGATCTCGACGGCAAGACCGTCGTCTTCGCGCAGAACAGCCCCTCCCAGTATCTGATCCACAATCTGCTCATCAACGCGGGGCTGAGCCCCCAGCGCATCAAGGCCCGCTATACGTCGACGGCGTTCGAGGCCGCGGCCGCCTTCGTCTCGGACAAGACGATCGACGCGTGCGTCAGCTGGGCCCCCGACATCTACAACATCCCGGAAAAGGTGACCGGCACACGCATTCTCACCACGACGGCGGAAGCGAACCGTCTCATCACCGATGTCTGGGCCTTGCGCGCCGACTTCGCCAAGGACCACCCGGACATCGTGAAAGGCCTCGTCGCCGGGATCTTCGAAGGGATGGCGATGGTCAAGAACCCGACCCAGAAGGCCCAGGCTTTCCAGTGGATGGCCGACGGATACGGGATGAAGGTCGACGACATCAAGACGATGGAGAGCGACGCGCTCGTCACGAACTTCGGCATGAACCGGGAGTTTTTCACCAACCGCAACAACCCGACCAACTTCGAGCGCACCTGGAGCAACATCACGCTTGTCTACCGGGAGCTCGGCGTTCTTGCCACCCCGGTGCGGTTCGACGAGGTGATGGACTTCTCGGTTTTGCAAGACCTCGAGAAGGAAGGCTCCTTCAAGGACCAGCAGGACGTGCCGGCGTCCCGCTTCGTGCCGACCTCCTACAAGAAGGTCTCGGCCGAGGCGCCGGTGCTCACCCAGACGGTGCGCATCAACTTCTACCCCAACTCCGCCAACGTGTATGAGCCGGAGCACGACGAGTTCGGCCAGCCGGTCGCGAACACGCTCTACGACCCCTCCGTCGACGCGACGCTCGAGAAGATCGCCCGCATGGTCGGCCAGTATGAGCGCGCAACCGTCGCGATCGTCGGCCACACCGATGCCTCGATGAAGGGCAAGGTCCCGGAAAAGGCCGTCAAGGAGCTTTCTGAAGACCGGTCGAAGTCCGTCCGCGACGCGCTGATCCGCAAATACAGGTTCCCCCTCAACAAGTTCGTCGTGGCCGGTCAGGGCTGGAACGCCCCGGCAGACGAAAACGACGCGCTGAATCACGCTCTCAACCGCCGCGTCGAGATCCAGGTCTTCACCCCCGAGCAGTAAGCAATATCCGAAAGGAGAGGTCATAGTATGTTCACCAGGTTGATGAATCTCATTCGAGGCTTTTTCGGTCTGTTCATCTCGGGACTCGAGGCCCAGAATCCGCATGCGCTCATCGAGGTCGAGAAAGAGAACCTCCGCAAGCAGATTTCCCGCTTCAACGAGCAGCTCGCCAACCAGGCGGCGTTTCTCGAGAGGCTGATCAGGCAGGTCAAGAACCTGACCCAGAAAGAGAAGGAACTCACCGCGAAGATCACCGCGAACCTCAAGGCCGGCAACCGCGCCGTCGCCGGTCAGCTCGCCCTCCAGCTCCAGACCGTCAAGCAGCAGCTCGATGAGAATCAGCAGCAGCTCCAGCTCCAGGAAAAGGCCTTCAAGGATCTCGAGCGCGCCCGCGACGTTTCCGTCCGCGAAGCCCAGCAGAAGATCGAGAAGCTCCAGGCGATGGTCTCCGAGACCGAGATGCTCGAGGCCCAGGCCGAGCTCTCCGAGATGGCCAAGGGCATGATCAGCAGCATCGGCGGAACCGGTGACACGATCGCCCGTGTTTCCGAGCTCGTGCAGGAACGCCGCGACAAGGCCGCCGGCCGCGCCCGCGTCTCGACGGGCCAGATCGACACGTCGGGCATCCAGCTCAAGGAGAACGAGCAGGCAGCCCTCGGCGAGCAGGCTCTGGCCGAGTTTGCCTCGGTCTACGGCATCGATTCGGCGACCGGCGACGTCGCTCCCGAAACGCCGGTCACCGAGGCCCCGCCGCCGGCCCCCGAGAAGGAGCTGGGACCCCGGGCCTGACCGGCACCGTCACCCCGCAGTCGTGGCCAGGCAGGCCGCAACCGCAATACGCAATCAATAATATATAACGGAGGATTTTCATGAAACTGTTTCGTTTCGCAGCCGCTGCGATGATCGGATTGACGCTGCAGTTCGGCGCCGCCTTCGCGCAGGAAGCCCCGGCTCCGGCCGGTGCCGCCCCCGCCAAGCCGGCCGTCGAAGCCCCGGACACCCAGGGCGTCACAACGGTCCAGGAGTACAAATACGTACCGCAGGAGAAGCTTCCCCCGGTCAAGGGCACATCCGCCTACACCTGGGACGAAAAGGAAAAGACCGTCGTTTTCCCGATCAACGTCTGGATCGGCTGGCTTCCCATCGTGGCCGCCAACAACGGGTTCAAGCCCAGTGAAGAGAGCGTCTTCTTCAAGAAATACGGATTCAAGGTCGATCTCAAGCTGATCGACGACCCCGTCGCGGCCCGTGACGCGTATGCCGCCGGCACCAGCCATGTGCTGTGGGGCACGCTCGACATGATCGCCCTGTTCGCCCCCGAACTGATGAAGGACAGCCGCACCGCGCCCCGCATCTTCCAGCAGGTCGACTGGTCGAACGGCGGCGACGGCATCGTCGTCCGCTCCGGCATCCGCAGCGTCGCCGACCTCAAGGGCAAGACGGTCGTCTTCGCCCAGAACAGCCCCTCCCAGTATTTCATCAGTAACCTGCTGATCAACGGCGGCCTCCAGCTGAGCGACATCACCCCGAAATACAC
Organism: uncultured bacterium; assembly: GCA_964389325.1. Taxonomy (GTDB): domain Bacteria; phylum Muiribacteriota; class Ozemobacteria; order Ozemobacterales; family Ozemobacteraceae; genus MWAR01. The sequence continues at coordinate 63,629 of CAYMEN010000028.1, forward strand.
CGCCACCGCGTTCGAGGCGGCCGCGGCGTTCGTCTCCGACAAGAGCATCGACGCCTGCGTCAGCTGGGCGCCCGACATCTACAATATTCCCGAGAAGGTCGCCGGGACCCGGATCCTGACCACCACCAGCGAGGCCAACAAGCTGATCGCCGACGTATGGGCCGTGCGCGCCGACTTCGCCCGCGACAAGCCCGAGATCGTGAAGGGCCTCGTGGCCGGCATCTTCGAGGGCATGGATCTGCTGAAGAACCCGACCTTCAAGGCCCAGGCCTTCCAGTGGATGGCCGACGGCTACGGGATGAAGATCGACGACGTGAAGGGCATGCAGAACGACGCCCACTCGACGAACTTCGCCGAGAACGTCGAGTTTTTCATGAACGCCAACAACCCGACCAGCTTCGAGCGCACGTGGAAGAACATCAACTCGGTCTACCAGCTCGCCGGCAAGGTCGAAAGCCCGGTCACCTTCGACCAGCTCATGGACTTCTCGATCATCCAGGCGCTCCAGAAGGAAGGCACGTTCAAGCACCACAAGGACGAGTACATCAGCAGTTTCGTCCCCACCAGCTACAAGAAGGTGTCGGCGGAAGCCCCGATCGTCACCCAGACGGTGCGCATCAGTTTCTACCCGAACTCCTCGAACCTGTACGAGCCCCAGCACGACGACATCGGCCGCCCCCTGCCAAACACGCTGTATGACCCGAACATCGAGACGACGATGGAAAAGATCGGCCGCCTCGTCGGAGCCTACGAGCGCGCCGTCATCGCGATCGTCGGCCACACCGACGGCTCGATGAAGGGCAAGGTCCCGGAAGATGTCGTGAAGGAACTGAGCAGCGAGCGTGCGAATGCCGTCAAACAGGCCCTCGTGAACAAGTTCAAGTTCGACCCGAACAAGTTCGTCGTCGAGGGCAAGGGCTGGGATGAACCGGCCGATGCCGCGGATGCGCAGAACCACGCGCTCAACCGCCGCGTCGAGGTTTCGGTGTATTCGCCGGAAGGCAATTGATCACGCATGACGCGTGGGCGCGCACGCTCGTGCGCGCCCACGGCGTGACAAGACGGAGGGGGGAAGATGACGGCAGAGCGGGATAAGACGGCACCGGGCGGCGCACCGAAGGAGTTTCTGAAAATCCGCGAGCCGGTTTCGATCGCACAAAGCGCCATGCTCGGCGTGATTCCGATCTGTGCCATCCTGCTCGTCTGGGCGTTTGCGACCTGGGGGCGGATGGACATCGTCTATCTTCCCGAAGGCGAGCTCGACACCGGAACGCCGGTCCCCGATGTCGGCCGCGTCATCACCGACGGCACGGGCCTGGGCATCGCCGGCTGGAAACTCGAGCAGGGAGCGACCGACACGTTCGTCATAAACGGCACGGCGCGGTTTCCCCTGCACAATCTGTATGTCCGGAAATACGGCGACAGTTTCAAGATCAAGCTGAAACGGGGGCGCATCACCGGGCGCTCGCCCGTGCCCGCCCCGGCCGAGACCGCCGGAGACGGCAAGACCGTCCCCATCGGGCGCGGCGGGACGACTGCCCAGCCGTCCACCGGGAAGCAGTTATATATTCTTGAATATAAATATGAAGATATTGAAACACGCCTGTTGACTCAGGCCATTCTTCCCAGCCCGATGGAGGTGCTGCGTTCCCTGAAGTCTCTCTGGGGCGAGCGCAAGCTGTTCAGCAACGTCGTTTCGAGTTTCATACGGGTCGCCGAGGGCTTTTTCGTCGCCCTGCTGCTCGGCTTCCCGCTCGGCCTCGCCATGGGCAGCTTCTCGCGCATCAAGGCGATGTTCGCCCCGCTGATGGTGTTCGGCGGCTACCTGCCGATTCCGGCGCTCGTCCCTCTGTTCATGAGCCTCTTCGGCACGACCGAACTGCAGAAGGTGATGTTCCTGGCGTTCGCGTTCGGCATCTATCTGCTTCCGCTCTTCGTGCGGGCCATCGAGGAGGTCGACAACGTCTACCTGCTGACGGCCTACACCCTCGGCGCGAACAAGTGGCAGGCCGTCAGGCACGTTCTGTTCGCGATATCCCTGCCGAATCTGTACGACGCGATGCGGATGGGCTTCGGCGTCGGGTGGGGCTATATTATATTGGCCGAAATGGTCGACATGGGCAGCGGCGGTCTCGGGGCTCTCATCCTCGGCAGTCAGCGCATCGGTCCGAAGGAGCACATCTACCTCGTCCTGCTCGTGATCGTGACGATGGCATTCATCACCGACAAACTGTGGGAATACTGCGGCGACCGGCTGTTCCCGTACCGGAGGCTCAAGCGATGAGCGA
>CAYMEN010000028.1:66016-68768 GCA_964389325.1 uncultured bacterium
CCCGGGAAGGACCGCGGGATGATCTTCCAGAAATACAGCTCGTTCCCGAACCGGACCGTGCTCCAGAACGTTCTGTTCGGCCTCGAGCTCAACCGGGATTCGCTCGGCTACTCGCCCGCCGAGATGAAGGCGCGGGCCATGGACATGATCAACAGGGTCGGCCTGATCGGCCACGAGAACAAGTATCCCTACCAGTTGTCCGGCGGCCAGCAGCAACGCGTCGCGATCGCGCGCACGCTCGTTCTGCGGCCCCGCATCATCCTGATGGACGAGCCCTTCTCAGCCCTCGACGAGCCGACCCGCATCGACATGCAGGCGCTGATCACCAACCTCTGGCAGGAGGTCGAGGCGACGGTGTTCATCGTCACGCACTCGCTGGCGGAAGCCGTCTATCTCGGGGACCGCATTTTCATGTTCACGCCGGGCCCCGGCAGGCTGGCCGAGAAGGTGTTCATCAAGGCTGCGGACATCGGCAAGGAGCCGGGCATGTCGCCGCTCGACGTCCAGGAGGGCGACATGTTCAAGACGAAGCTTCACGAGATCACCGGAAAGTTCCTCGCATACGAGGAGGGGAGCCGGAAATAACATGGCCAAACCACCGATCGGTTTCTGGGAATATATATCGGAAGCTTTTCATCTTCGCTATCCGGTTCCCGGCCTGGGGGCGCTTCCGTACAACAAGATGGGCGTGGCAGCGTCGGCCGTACTCGGCCTGCTGAATCCGGGCTTCTGGTTTCTCGGAGCCGGCCTCGAGCTGGGCTACCTCTGGATGCTTTCGACCGATCCGCGGTTTCAGAAGTACATCCAGTCGCGACGCATGAACCTGATCGAGCAGGACAAGTCGGTTCGCATCAACGAGATGATCCGGTCGCTCGACAAGTCGTCGGTGACCCGCCTCGAAGCCCTGAACCGGAATCTCGCGAAGATCAACGAACTGATGGACATCAACAGCGAAGGCGCGATGCAGTTCGTCCGCGAAACCCAGCAGAAAACGCTGAGCCAGCTTCCCGTCATGTTCGTCAAGCTTCTCTTCACACAGCGCCTGATCTCCGAAAGCCTCGAGCACACGGACGCCGGCAAGCTCAAACGGGAAATCCGCGACCTCGAGAAGCAGCTCGCCGCAGGCGACATCGGGGAAGCACTGATGAAGTCCCTCCGCGGCAATATCGAGATCAAGCAGAAGCGGCTCGAGAACATCGGGCGGGCCGAAGAGAACAACCAACTCGTCGAGATGGAACTGAACCGCATCGAGAACCAGGTCCAGCTGATACGCGAGGAGATCGCTCTCAACCGCACCCCCGAGGCCATCTCCGCCGGCATCGACCGGATCAACTCCACGCTCGGTGAGACCGAAGCCTGGGTGAACACCCACTCCGACTTCCTGAACCGCATCGGCGGCGGCGACCAGCTTCTGCCGGTCGATGAACCCGCCTACGTTCCGCCGGCACAGGAACCGGCTCCGGCCGAAGAAGAAACGCAGACACCGCCGCCGCTCCCCGGCGAGGAGGAACGCCACTCGTGAGTCCTGCGGAATGAAAATCCCCCCGTTCGCCCTGAGCTTGTCGAAGCCTGTCCTGAGCCTGCCGAAGGGGGCGAGCGTTTTCGTGCTTCGACAGGCTCAGCACGAACGGGAACACGAAATCTGTTTTTTGTCATTCAGGTATTCATAAGCCCTTTCCGAACAGGAGAGAACAAGGAACATGTCAGACCAGTCGCAATCCGCCCCGCCCCTTCCGCCTTCCGCCCAGCCCTCGGGCATAACCGCGGCCGACGCATTCGCCGCTCCGCAGATACAGCCGGCGAAGTTGATGACCGGCTCCCCGAAATGGGCGCAGGAGATGGCGGAAATCTTCAGGAGCGGCTCGGTCAGCCAGTTCATCCTCTACGGCAGCATCAACGACTGGGTTCCCTGGAAACCCTCTCCGGACGCCGCACAGCAGTCGATGAGCCTGCGCGACTTTCTGAGCACCGTGATGTTCGCGCCATTCGAAGTCGTCATCACCTACGACCGGGGAAAAGGCATCCGCCTTCTCCGGGGCGGCGACCTGTTCCAGTCGTTCCTCAAGGTGTTCGATGATTTCCATCGCACGGGCTATACAGCTGCGCCGACGGCGCCGGCGGGCGACCCCGGCAAGCTGCTCGAGCTCGGCAACATGCTTCCGAAAGAGCCGAAGCGGGCGCTCGAGCTGATCGACCGGTTCATCCGGAACGGTCTGTTCCGCACCCGGCCTGGCGCCGACGGGAAGCCCGTTTCCGACCCCGTCCGCATCGCCGTGATTCTCGATTACGCGCATTTTCTCCTGCCGCGCACGGACCCGGCCTACACGAATCCCGACACCGTCGAGACGCTGATCCGCATCCTCGACTGGGCCGCCGACCCGAACATCAACAGCGCGTTCATCGCGACCTGCCTCGTCGCTGAGAACCTGACCGACATGAACCGCCAGGTCGTCGAGAATCCCCGCTCGGCCAAGCTTCGCATCGAACTTCCGACGGCCACCGAGGTCCTGTCGTTCATCGAAACGATAACGTCCGATATAGTTGATTTCTCGTCCATCTGCGACGTCGACCGGGTTTCGCTCGCGTCGAAACTTGAAGGACTTTCCCGCCTCGATATCCAGAACCTCATCCGGCGCGCGGTCAAGAACAACCGGCGGATCACGATGGAGTATCTGCGCGGGGTGAAGAAGGAGATGATCGAGAAATCCGCCGGCGGGCGCATCGAGTTCGTCGAGTCGACGAAGACCCTCGA
>CAYMEN010000029.1:0-61413 GCA_964389325.1 uncultured bacterium
AGGAGGCTCCGAGACAACTGATTTTATGGGAGTCTTCCACCGGACAGTAGTGATCTGGTATGTTCAATCTGGTGCTCGCTGTTACGATGTAGGGGCGGTTCGCGAACCGCCCCTACGGTTATTATGGCGGTTAATTTTTGTGCCTTTGTGCCTTCGTGGTGATTTTTCCTCTGTGGCTCTGTGTCTCTGTGATGAAGCGCTTTCTGCTCGGGATGTTACTTCGCGAGGGCGGATTCGATCTGGGCGACGGTTTTGGGGATGGCCGGACCGAGGACGCGATGACCGTCGGGAGTGATCAGCACGTCGTCCTCGATGCGGATGCCGCCGAAACCGACGTAGCGCTCGACGACGGCGTAGTCGATGAAAGCGGCGTGTTTCGCCTCCTTCTTCCAGGCGGCGATCAGCGTCGGGATGAAGTAGATGCCGGGCTCGACGGTCATCACGTGGCCGTCCGCGAGCCGCCGGGCGAAGCGCAGGTAGGCGAGGCCGAACTGGTCGCTTCGCACGTGCTCCTCGTCGTATCCGACATACATTTCACCGAGCCCTTCCATGTCGTGCACGTCGAGGCCGAGGGCGTGGCCGAGCCCGTGCGGGAAAAACAGCGCGTGCGCGCCGGCGGCGACGGCGGCGGCCGGATCGCCCCGCATGAGGCCGACCGTCGTCAGGCCTTCGGCGATGACCTTCGCTGCCGCCAGGTGAACGTCGCGGTACGGAACGCCTGGCCGCATCATCTCGATCGCCTTCGCCTGGGCCGCCAGGACGATCTCGTAGATCTCCTTCTGGCGCGGCTCGAAACGGCCCGACACCGGGAACGTCCGGGTGATGTCGCTCGCGTAGCAGAACGGCGATTCCGCGCCCGAGTCGATGAGCAGAAGGTCGCCCGCCTTCATGCGGTTTCCATGATGGTGATTGTGAAGCGTCTCCCCCCGGATCGACAGGATCGTCGGGAACGACGTGCGCGAGCCGGCGGCGAGAACCACCCCCTCGGCGGCGCCGACCAGTTCCTGCTCGATCGTGTCGGGGCGCAGCAGTTGCAGGATCTTCCCATACATCGCGTTGCTGATCTCGAGGGCCGCCTCGATCTGGGCGACTTCCTCGGGGCTTTTCACGACGCGCTGGGCGACGACCGCCCGGATGAGTTCGGCCGAGGCATACGAGTTCAGCCGCGAAGCCGCGATGCCGAGCAGTCGTTCGAGCTGGAGCTTCGTTCCCGCGCGATATGGCGGCAGGAAGCGGATCGGCCGTTTCGCGCACAGGGCCGCGGCGAGATACCCTTCGAGCGCGGCGAGCGGCTCGGTTTCCGTCACGCCGGCCGATGCCGCGCGGACGGAAAGGGGCGCGCACGGCCCCATCCAGATCTCGTCGTCGAGAGTGACGTCATCGCCGAACACGATCTCCCGGCCGAGGTCGAGATCGATGACCGCGAACAGGCCAGGCTCGGCGAGCCCCCAGTAGTAGAGGAAGGAGCTGTCCTGCCGGAAAGCATACGTGTTGGCCGCGTAGTTCATCGGCATCTCGCCGTTTCCCGGGAAAAGCAGAAGGCCGTTGCCGAAGCGCGCGCGCAGTTCTCTGCGCCGGGCCGTATACGTGGCGGCTGGGAACATGGTCTCGTTTCCTCCGTTTGCGGGCATGTGCTGCCCGGTGGGTTGGTTCCATGTTACCCTACCGTGCGCACGTATCACAACGTCCGCATGAAATAAAATAATTAAAATTATACTATCAGAGGTCGAGGTGCGGTCATGAATGATATCATCTGGTATTTTACGGGGACCGGGAATTCACTCGCGGCCGCCCGGCGCGCGGCGTCGGCGCTCGGAGGCGACGTCGAGCTGAAACCCATCGCGTCGGTCCCCGCCGGCGCGGTCGAGATCGCCGCGGCCAGGCTCGGCTTCGTCTTCCCGGTCTACTCGTTCGGCCTCCCGCGCGTCGTGAAGGAGTTCATCGAGCGCATCGTCTCGATCAAAGCCGATTCCGTGTTTGCGATCGCGACCTGCGGAGGCGCTTCCGGCGGGACTCTCGCCCAGTTGCGAAAGCTGCTGGAAGCGAAAGGCACGCGTCTCGATGCCGCAGCCGCCGTCGTCTACCCGGGAAACTGCATTCCCCTGCATGCCGCGCCCACGGAAGAACAGTGCAGAAAGATGATCTCCGCGGGGGACGAGACCGTCGACCGGTTCATGACGGATGTCACGGCCGGCCGGCAACGGCCGCCCGGCTTCTTCGCCGGGATCAACGAGATCCTGTTCCGGCCGATGTACGCGGCATTCCTGTCGTCCGTGCGGCGAAGCGACCGGTTCCTGAAGGCCGACGAGACGTGCACCCGCTGCGGGGTGTGCATGAAGATCTGCCCGGTGGGGAACATCGCGGCCGGGCCCGACGGCCGGCCCGTCTGGGGCGGCCGGTGCGAGGCCTGTTACGCCTGCCTGAACTTCTGCCCCGCCGAGGCGATCCAGTACGGCTGGCTGACGCGCGGCCGGCGCCGATATCGACATCCTGCCGTGACGCCGTCCGATATCGCCTCGCAGTCGGGGAAAAAGGCTTAACTCACGCTTTCCGGCCGGTCCTCTTCGTCTCCGAGGAGTTTTTTGAGGATCTGCGACAGCTCGATGATGCCGTAAGGCTTGGGCAGAGTCGCAAGCCGGTCGTCGCGCGGAAATTTCCGGGCGATCTCTTCCGAGCCGAGGCCGCTCGCGATGATGACCGGCAGATTGTCCGTCATGTGGCGTATCTCGATGAAGGCTTCTTCTCCGGTCATGTTCGGCATCAGCAGATCGAGAATGACGGTGCGGATCTCCTCGCTGAACCGCTTGCACAGGTGAACCGCTTCCAGGCCGTCCGAGGCCGTGAGAACCTTGAAGCCGAGCCGCTCGAGAATCTGCTTTCCGACGATGCGAATCGTTTCCTCGTCATCGACCAGGAGAACGGTTCCACGGCCCTGCCAGGTGGGCGCAAGCGATTTCAGGACAGGCTGTTTCGAGGGTTCGGGGAACCTGTGCTCTGGCAGCGTTCCCGACGGTGCGGATGCCCTCTCCGCGAGAGGAATGCGACGGCAGATCTGTGCGGCCTTTCGTGCCGCCTCGTGGATCGTGTTCAGCTGGTCGTAGATCGACGTGGTGGCCGGAAGCGTGAGCTGGAGGATCTCGGTGTTGCCGACGATCGCGGCCAGCAGGTTGTTCAGTTCGTGTGACGTGGCGGGGTCCATCCCGTGGATGTCGCCGATGCGCCGGCTCATGCGCAGCGCCTCGATGCGCTGGCGGAACATCTCGTCGGCCCGGTGCCTCGATTTTCGCGTATGGAGCGGCATGTGGAAGGGATTGTGCGAGAACTCCCCCTCGAACCAGAGCAGACGGTGCGAATCCATGCCCGAGACCAGGACGCCCTTCGTGTGGCAGGTGACGGGGTAGAAACAGACGATGCGCGCTTTCCCCGTCAGGATGAGGTCGCACAGTGTCGCTTCCAGGGCGCGCATGGCGGCCGGCTTCCGCTGGACGGAGCTCCAGACCGGAAGCACCAGCACGAGCGGTGGTTCCGCGTGCGGCCGCCTGCTGAAAACGGCCGACACGGTCTCTGTCAGGTTCTTGCCCGTCGAGGTTTCGAGCCATCGCAGCCGTCCGTCCGCCGTCGCCGCCCGGTGGTTGATACAGCGGGAGCTGAGGCGTTCCCTGAGCGCTTTTGCGTGCTTTTCGCTGACGCAGCAGATCGTGCATCGATCGCGGCAGAGCGCGTCCACGATGCCGTCCGCCATCAGCTCGAGGCTCTGGCTCACTTCGGGGGTGAGGACGCCGACATGCGTCCGTTCCGTGATTTTCTCCCAGGGGATGGCGAACCGTCGGGCCGAACCGGGCACATGATCTGCACCCATGGACGTAACCCTGGTGCGAGAGGCTCCCGTGGCCGCATGTGTCGACTTGGCCAGCTGCTGTGCGGCCCTTGCGGTACAAATTCCTCCCCACGCCCTTCTACTTCAAGCATAGCCAGAAATCCCGGGGTGGTCAAGAATGCTTGCCTCATGGTTGTTGCGCTTCATCCCGGCGGCACGTTACCATGACGGCGTGAGAGGAGCCCCTGTACACATGCCAAAAGGTGCGAATAAAAACGATCTGATCAGTTGCCTGCTCGATCCCTCCGCCTCGCAATCGCCCGCCGCCGGAGTCCTGGGAAGGGAGCTTCTGGGCTCGTTCGCCGGTCTCGAGGATGCGGCCATCCAGAAGCGCCTGCTGACATCGGTGATCGAAAAATACGTCCTTCTCGAACGCCGGGTCGATCAACTCCTGAAAAACACGCTTCCGGAAGTGGTCGCCGAAGAGATCAAGACCCGTGGGGAATATGCCCCGCGTGAGTTCGACGTGACGATTCTGTTCATGGACTGCGCGGGCTTCACCAAGCTTGCCGAAAAGATTCCCGCCCAGACGCTCATTTCGTGCCTTCACGGTCTCTTCAGCGGCATCGACGTGCGCATCGAGGCCTGGGGCGGCACCAAGGTGAAAACGATCGGTGACGCCTACATGGCCGTGTTCGGAGCGCCCCAGCTGCTGGCCGACCATGCCGTCCGGGCCGTCGAAGCGGCGATCGATTCCCTCGAGTTCATGAACCAGTTCAACAGGTCGATTCCCGAGCCGTTCCACCTCCGCATCGGCATCCATTCGGGGACGGTGATGGGAGGCGTCGTCGGCCGCGACCGCATGCAGTTCGACGTGTTCGGTGACAACGTCAACATCGCGTCGCGATTCGAGTCGTCGGGCGAGAAGGGACGCATCAACGTCTCCGAATCGACCTGGCGGCTTTCGAAAGGCCGGTTCACCTGGCAGGAGCGCGGGGAAATTTCCCTCAAGAACAAGGCGCCGATGAAGGCCTATTTCGTCACCGGCAGGTCTGACAAACATTCGGAAGGATAAGCGAAGCCGCGTATGTCAAACGAGCTGAGGTTCGAACGTCCGATTCGCGTTGCCGAGGGCATTTTCTGGATCGGCGTGTATGACAGCGAGACGGAACTGCATTGCAATCCCTACCTGGTGAAGGGGGAACGGGGCGTTGCCATCATCGACAGCGGAAGCCGGCCCGATTTTGCCGGTGTGATGATGAAGGTGCTGCAGACCGGGGTTCATCCGGGCGACATCACGGCCCTGATCTACCAGCATTACGACCCCGACCTGTGCGGCTCGCTGCCCAACTATCTCGATCTGTGCACGAATCCCGAGCTGCGCATCTACTCGAAGCATGACAACAATGTGTTCATCAGGCATTATGTCGAGAAGGCTTTTCATGGCCGGTTTGCCGATATCTGCGACCAGGATGCCATCGATCTGGGAGACCGGAAGCTGACGTTCATCGGAACGCCGTATGCCCACGCACCCGGGAGCTTTGCGACCCTCGACGAGCGCACCGGAACCCTGTTCACGAGCGACCTGTTCGGAAGCTATCGCTACGACTGGGACCTTTTTCTCGAACTCGACGAGAAGTGCTTCACCTGCTCGGACTATGGGCATTGCCCGCTCAACAAGGCCGAAGCCGACTGCCCGTTTCCGGACATGGTGAAATTTCACTGGGGGCTCATGCCCTCGACGCGAGCTTTGCGACTTGCCATCAGCCGTGTCAGGAAAGTGAACGCGGCGATTCTCGCGCCGCAGCACGGCAGCATCCTGCGCTCGCCGCGCGTCATATCCCACGTGATGAATGTTCTTCAGAAGATCGAAGGCGTCGGCGTCGACGGAATTCCCGACGAGGAGTGAGATTTCAGATCTTTTTCAGGATCTCCCGCAATATCGATCGGTGTGATCTCGTTTCGTCCTGAAGTTTTGCGAGCAGCCCCTGGAAGGCCTCCTCTTTCGTGATGAACGCCTTGGTCAGTTCGGATTCGATGAGCGAGTTTTCCGTGTCCATCATGTGCTGAACGGCGTAGCATGGATTCGCGGTGCCGGCGCGGATCTCTCCGGTCAGTTGCCGGATGTCGGCGGTCATCACGCGAAGGGTCTGGATGAAGAATCTGCCCGGGGACCAGTTCTGGTGGATTTTCTCGATCGAGTGCCGGACCTGGCGAAAAACCTCGGCATGCCCTTCTTCCTGCCGCTTGAGGGTCTCCCAGATGTCTTTGTGCGCCGGAAGAAAATCGATGCATACGTCGTAGAGGCCCGCGAGCGCCAGTTCGTTCTCGATGAATCCGTCAGCCAGTTCGAGCAGCGTTTCCTTCTCTCCCATTGTTATCCCTCCCATGACTGCGGCGGTCACTGAAATTATTAGGACTTTCTCAGAAAACGCGCCTTTTGTCAAAGCGTTCGCCCCGAATGACGAAAACGTTCGCAAGACTTGGCAGGGAGGATGAGTCGGGAGTATTCTCTCGGCAAAATCTGCTCGAAGGAAGGGAACCCGGATGTGCGGCGTCATCGGACTGAGTTTTGAACGTGAACACGCGAAGATGGGCGGCATGGCAGCCAGGCTGCTCAGAATGCTCGAATACCGCGGCTACGACTCGACGGGCGGCATCGTGCAGGATGCGAAGGGCAAGACTGTCCTGCGAAAGGACGTTGGGGCGCCGAGCGACGTGGTCGTCAGGCTCGGCATCGACAAGCTGCCGGGCCTGCTGTTCTGCGGCCAGGTGCGCTGGGCCACGTTCGGGGCCGTCACGAAGGAGAACGCCCAGCCGCACGAGATGCGGTGCAAACTGCACTTCTACGGCGCCCACAACGGCAACATCACGAACTGCGAACGTCTCAAGGAGTGGCTGCGCCGCGAAGGCCACGAGGTGAAGAGCGACAACGACGGCGAGATGCTCGTCCACACGATCGAGCACTTCTTCGCTCTCGAACTGCAGTACAAGAACGCCGACGACATGGCGGTGCGCGAGGCGGCCCTGCGCGCGGCCGTGCTGCACGCGGCGAAGCAGGTGACCGGCTCGTTCGCCTCGGTCGTCGTCGATCCCGTCAGTCGCGTCATGATCGCGATCAAGGCCGGGAGCAGCCTCTACATCGGCATCGGCCACGACCAGGAGGTCGGGAACTTCACGCTCGCCTCGTCGGACCTCGCGTCGGTTCTGCAGATGACGCGCATTCTCGTGCCGATCCGCGAGAACGAGTTCGCCGTGTTCGGACCCGGCGCCGAGCCCGTGCTGCACGACCTGCGCACCGGCAGGCGCCTGAAGCGCGCTTCCCAGCGCAGCCTGCTGAAGGTCGAGGAAACCCGCCTCCAGCCGCCGTACACGTATTTCATGGAACAGGAGATCGCCAACCAGGTCCAGACGACCCGGCGGCTGCTGACCCTGTATGCCGGCGGAAACGCCATCACCCGGCGCGTGCGCGAGCGAAAAGACGAGGCGGCGGTGCTGGCACGGCTCAAGGAGGTTGTCTCGCGGCTGGCCGGCGTCACGGATTCGGCAGCGTTCCGGGAAAAGGCCGCCGCGCTTCTCGACTCGGCCGACCTGGCGAAGCTGAACCGGCTCGTCGAGGCCGACCCGCCCGCGGAATGCGACACCGGCTTCGAGTCCTCGTATGGGAGTCTTCTCGACGAACTGCGCGAGATCGGCGGAACCGGCCGGCGCAACCTGCCCCTGCTGCTCAAGATGATCGACGCGACGTTCGACCTCGACGATATCGACGACGTGGACGCGCGCATCCGCACGTTTTTGCGCATGGTGTCGAGCGCGGCGGAAAAAGGCGGCACGATCTACATCCTCGCCTGCGGAAGCTCGTTCCACGCGGCGAAAACCGCGCCGATCTTCTTCAACGAGATCTGTGGCCTGCCGGTGATTCCCCTGCTTCCCGGCGAGTTCCGCGCCCAGTGCACACGCTCGCTGCGGCCGGCCGACCTGATCATCGGCATCAGCCAGAGCGGCGAGACGAAGGACCTGATCGACGTGTTCAACATGGTCGAGCAGAATTACCCGACCGTGAAGCGCGTCTGCATCCTCAACAACACCAACTCGACGCTGGGCCAGGAAAAATCCGACCTGTGCATCCCGCTCTTCTGCGGTCCCGAGATCGCTGTGCCCGCGACGAAGAGCTTCATCAACCAGTTGATGGTTCTGCTGATTCTCGCCGTGCGCCTCCAGGAACATCGCCAGGGCCGTCGGAAGCCCGCGGCGAAGCGGGTCGGTAAAAAAGTTAAAAGTATAGAACCGGGAGCCGACTGGCGTGAGGCGATGGAGCGGATCCCCGGCCTCATCGACCGGACGATCAAGACCACGTCGCGCGAGGTCGAACTCGTCGCCCAGGAGGTTCACCAGGCGCCGAGCATGCACATTCTCGCCACCCGCCTGCTCGGCATCGCCAAGGAAGGCGCGCTCAAGATCCGCGAGATCGTTCTCAACCACACCGAGGGGTTCGAGGCGTCGGAGTTCAAGCACGGCCCGAACACGATTCTGGGAGTGAACACCGTCTTCGGCCTCGGCAACGTCCGCGGTCTCCTCGAGACCTTCGGCCGGGCCGTCCACCGGATCGTCGATGACCCGGGCGGCCGGTCTCTCGACACGCGTGCCATCGGCCGCCTGTTCGACTCGGTGGCGGCATATGCGTTCGACGACAAGCCTCCGAAGCTGGCGAGCGCGGTCGAGGAGCGGCTGTTCAAGGACGTGTTCGCGAAGCACGACTTCTTCGGCAGTATGTACGGCAACTACCCGCTGCTGTTCATCACCGGCCCGGCAGAGCTGGATGTGAACCTCACGATCTCCCAGATCAACACCCATAAGATCAGGGGCGCCGACGTGTTCATGATCGCCGAGGACGACGAGCGTCTGCGGGAGGCCGTCTCGATCGCGCCGGCGGCATCGACTACATATCGACATGGATATATAACGCTTCCGCGCACCGGGAACCCGCTGATGACGATTTTCTCGGCGACGGTCGTTCTTCAGCTTCTCGCGTTCCGCATGAGCCTGCACAAGATGGAGATGATGAACCGCCTCGAGATCGAAGGTCACGGCGTCCACCCCGACGTTCCGAAGAACGTCAGCAAGTCGATCACCGTCGACTAGGCGCGGCATGATACATCACCAGGAGACCCGGGACGGCGTTTCCGTCACGTTCCTGCAGGGCGTGCTCGATCTTCAGACGTCCCGGGATTTCACCGCCCTCTTCGATGATTTCCAGAAGAAGGGGTCTTGGAACATCGTTCTGGACCTCGCCGACGTCTCGTTCATCGACAGCCAGTCCCTCTCCCTGATCATCACGCAGGCCATCCAGGCCAGGGAGGAGGGAGGGAACATCAGGCTGTCGCGGGTTCCGTCGCGGCTCATGCGCGTTTTCGAGTTGGTGGGGCTCGATGAGGTGCTCGAGTTCTTCGACGATGTCGAACCGGCCGTGCAGGCCTTCGCCCGAGGTTCCCGGGAATAAGCCGTTGTCAGGGCAGGTCGGCGGCGAAGATGCCGATGCCGGCAGGCGTCTGGCGGAGGGCGAGCAGTTTCGCCGTGCCGCCACGGTCGGTCAGCACGCAGGAGCGCCTGGCAGCCAGGTCGAATGAGAGATCGGGCAGAACGGAGGCCGTTCGGAGCGCTCCCGCGCGATACCGGAGAACACGGCTCCAGGCGGGATGGTCGGCGTCTCCCGTTCCCTCGGAGACGAGCACGACAAGCTCGTTTCCCGAACCCGACGTCCCGACGGCCCTGGCATCGAGGGGGAGGCGTCCGGATGGGGGCGTGTAGGTGAAGAGCGGCGATTCACGGCCGGAACCGGGATCGACGGCGACGGCCCGGACCCGCTTCTCGTCCGTCATCAGGCGGACGAACTTCCCGGCCAGCCAGACCGGCTCGACGGTGCCGTCGATTTCGGCGAGCACCTCACCGGCGGGGCCGAACAGAAAACTGCGGTTCGCGCCGGTGTCGGAGACGGCGAACCGGCCGTCGGGAAGCGCGAACACGTGCCGGATGTACCGGAACAGGCGCCGCTCGCCGACGAGGCCGATCGTCGCCGCGTGACGGAACGCCCGGAACAGATACACCGCCTGACGGCCGTTGTCGGCCAGCGCGAGACCATCGTTGCCGAGCACGGCCGCGTCGGCCATCTCGATGAGGCCGGGGGAGCGGTCGCGGGAGAACAGCGCCAGCCGCCCGCTTACCGGGTCGAGAGCGGAGATCTGCCGTTCCCGCGGTTCGAGAAGGAACGGTTCGCCGCCGGCCGAAACGAGAAGCCCCGGGGATTTCACCGCCTCTTCGGGGCCCGCCTGGACGTGAGCTGAATCCGGAAGCGCGACAACGGGCTTCCAGTCGATGGCATCGGAGGGCCTTCGTGTCTCGAGGTCTGCCAGCACCCCGTCCGGATCGGCCAGGTCGGGTTCGACCTCGATCGTCGGCTTCGGAGACGGTGCCGGCGGCGTCTGTATCGCGGGCGGCGGGGTCGCCGGCCGGTCGGGAAGCTTCGTCACGGCCGAGGCGACGGCGCCGCCCCGTTTCTCGCGCAGCGCCCGGAGCTTCTCCGCCAGGCTCGAGCCGACCTCGGCTCCCGACGCGGCACAGGATGAAGCGAGCATCGCAATGTAAATAGCAATTGATATATACGTTTTCATGGCATGTGCTCCGGGCGGCTCATCGGCCGGAAAGATATGCCGCCGACCCCGTGAGAAGCGGCTTCGGATCGATGGGACGGCCGGTTTCGGCGTCGCGCCGGACCTCGAAATGAAGATGCGGGCCGGTCGAGACGCCGGTGTTGTTGCACAGGCCGATCCGGTCGCCGCGTCCCACCACGGTTCCGGACGGGATGCGTCCCTCGCGCCGGAGATGGCCGTACCGGCTGTAGAACACGCCGGCGTCGAGATCGTGGCGCAGGACGACCATGTATCCGTATCCGCCGTTCCAGTCGCTGCGCACCACCCGGCCGGGACCGGCCGCCGCGATAGGCCAGCCGTCGCAGCCGGCGCCGGCAAGGTCGATGCCGTTGTGAGGCCGCAGCCTGCCGGTTTTCGGGTGCCGCCGCATGCCCATCGCCGACGTGGTCGTGACGCCTTTTCCCGCGGGGGCGCGCAGCGGGTTGATGCCGCCGAACTCCTGGTCGAGCGTTTTGAGTTTCTCTTCGATATCGGCTTTCGTGGCGGGTTCGTCGCGGTCGGGGCGGGTGCCGATATGCGCGAGGGCTTCGAGGAGGTCCTCGCGGATGAGCTGCTTGAGCGCGCGCACCTTCTCAGGGTCCTTGATGCGCCGGGCGAGCTCCTCGCGGGCCATGGCGAGCAGGTAGGCATACCGGCCCCGTTTTGGCGTGCTGCCCAGCCGTCGCGAGAGGTCGACGAGCGTCCCGTAGGTTTCCACGGCCCGGCGCAAGCCTTCTACCTGGCCTTCGGAAGCCTCTTTCCCGCGGAGCCCCTGGATGCTCCTCCACAGGTCGGTGAACGCGTCGAGGCGAAGAGCCGTTTCGAACGTGCCCAGGTCCTTCAGATCGGCGGATTTGACGGCGGCTTCGAGTTGCAGGATGCGCCTGATCGTCTCGCGGCGGTCCGGGCGGTCGAGCTGCAGGAGCGGGATGAGAAAGGCGTTTTTCCCGAGCAGTTTCGCCAGGACGGCCTCGACGTCGGCGTCTCCGATGACGCGCGCGGCCTGTTCCACCCTGAAAGAGAGGTCTTCCGGGTTGTAGATGAGATCCGGGCCGGAGCCGGTGGCGGGGACCCCCTGGAATGCGAGACACAGGGCACAGACGGCCAAATAAAGCGAACGATATTTCCTGAAAAGGCGTTTCACCGGCTTGCATCCTCTCGTCGAATGACGTTGCGATCTGTCTCAGTCGATATTCTACCACATTCTCCGAACCCTGGATGCCGCGCACACACACGGGCGGTTCGTGAACCGCCCGAACCACCAGCGTTCCATCTGATGGAGGGGCGGGTTTCAAACCCGCCCGCCTCGGCATACATGACTGTGTCGCGCTGCGAAGAAATATGCATCAACCCATTCCTCCGGACGGCGATCGATGGTACCATCGGGGAAAAGACCACCTCGGAGAGACCTATGAAGAGTTCCATGCGATTGAGAAACGACGTTCTGCTCCTCGTGCTTGCGCTGCTCGCGATCGTCTGGGTCTGCAGCGCTGAAGCCGCGGCTGCGGATAATGCCTGCCCCGAACCGCTTCGGTCCGGCCCTGCCGGCGGAATCTGGCAGGCGTTCTGGGATATCAGCGCGTTTCCGCGCCTTTCCAGGCACGAAGGCCCTCTCCGGGAATATCTGGCGTCCGAAGCCGGTCGCCTCGGCCTCGAGGCCCGGGCAGACCAGGCCGGAAACCTTCTCGTCAAGATGCCCGCCACCGCCGGCCGCGAAGAAGAACCGATCACCGTCCTGCACGCGCATCTCGACATGGTGGGCGATCGTATTCCCTCGAGCCGGCATGACTTCACGAGCGATCCGATCGTTCCGGTCGTGTCGGGCGACTGGGTCGCGGCGAACGGCACGACGCTCGGCGCCGACAACGGCATCGGTGTGGCGGCGCTTCTCGACATCATGCGCGGCTCCGTCTCCGACCACGGCCGCCTCGAACTCCTGTTCACCGTCGACGAGGAAGGCGATTTCTCGGGCGTCTACGGCCTGAGCCCCGCGTCGTTCGAGGGCCGCCGGCTGATCAACCTCGACAGCGAAACCGAGGGCGAGCTGAACATCGGCTGCGCCGGCGGTCGAGCGGACCGCGCCGTCATCCCCTGGAACCGCAAGCCGGCCGGCGGCTCCGAAGTGCAGGCGATGCGCGTCGTCATCGGGGCGCTGCGCGGCGGCCACTCGGGCGTCGACATCAACCGGGGTCGCGCCAACGCCATCCGGCTCGCCGGCCGTCTCCTCAAGACCGTCGCCTCCGTCGTGCCGGTGCGGCTGATCTCGATTCGCGGCGGAAGCATCGACACGACGATCCCCCGCGACGTGACCCTCGATGCGGCCATCCCGACGAAGCATCTGCCGATCCTGGCCGAGATGCTTCCGATGCTCGAAAAACGTCTGAGACGCGAATATGCCGCGGGCGACCCGGCGCTCGAACTCCGTGTCATCCCGATTCTGGGCGCCGTTCCCGATGCCCTGTCCGTCAACGACACCCGCCGGTTCACCGAGTTCATCCTGGACCTGCCGTGCGGCGTTCAGCAGATGAGCAGCCAGTTCCCCGGTCTCGTCGAAACATCGATGAATCCGGGCGTCATCTCGACGGCGACCGGCTCGGTCATCCTCGTTTCGCACCTGCAGAGCTCGAGCCTGCGCACCATTGCCGAACTCGGGGAAAAACTCCGGCAGATCGTCGCCCGCATAGGCGGCACCGTCGAGGCCGGCGTTCCGTATCCCCCGTGGCAAACGAGCCCCGACGCGCCGCTCGTGAAAAAAGTATGCAATATATATAGCGGCCTGGGCGGCTCCGCGATGCGGCTCAACGTCGTTCACGCAGGGCTCGAGTGCGGGGCCGTCGCGGAGCTGATTCCGGGGATGGAAATGGTTTCCTTCGGGCCGACGATCGAAAACGCGCACACGCCGAGCGAGCGTGTCCGGATCGACAGCGTCGAACGGTTCCGCAAACTGATCGCCCTTCTCCTGAGAGAGCGCCTCTGAGCGAATCGCAGGAACGCGCAACACGCGGGGAACGGGCCGCCGTGCCCCTGCTGCGGTTTGCCGTTCCGCTTTTCCTGCTCGGCGCCGTCCTGTTTCTCGTGACGGCGGGCTGCCGCGTCAGCGGCGGCGGTGAGCCTTCCGCCGGATCGTCGGCTGCGGAGGCCGACCGGGGAACCCTGTTCGGACGGGTGCTGGCGAACGAGGCCCTGATGAGCGCGTCGGTGCTTGCAGCCGACGAAGGACTGGTGCCCATTCCCGGCGCCGAAGTGTGGATCGAGGGCCTCCCGTTTTTCCCGCACGCCGTGACGAATGCGTCCGGAGAATATATATTTGAGCATATTCCACTGGGGAGCCATCGGCTGGTGGCCTCGTTCACGAGCCGCCTGACGAGGAAACCCCTGAAATGCCGCTCCGGGACCCTGGCCGTGGCCGCGGGACAGCCGGCTGAGTTCCCGGCGATGAGCCTGCTCGCGGCGACGAAAATCGTCTCCGGGGTCCTGCGTGATGCCGCTGGAACTCCTTTCCCCGCCGGCGCGAGGCTGGTCATCTGGGGCGAAATCATCACGACGCAGGCCGGCGGCATCTTCTCGGGCCCGCCCCTTCCGGCGGCGGAAACCCTGACCGATCTTTCGGTCCTCCCGCAATCCGCATCGACCTCTCCGACCGCACGGCCGGCGAGTTCGACCGTGACGGTGCCGCTCGTGACGCGTGGAACAACCCAGCAGATTGATGTGACGATCCCCGTGCCCCCGGGCGAGATCGTGCTGAACCATCCGCCGGTGGTCCGGCTGACGGCGCCCAAAACGGCGCTCCTCCCGGGAGAGCGGATCACCTGCACCGCCGTCGCGACCGATCCCGACCCGGAAGACCAGGCGAAGCCGATGTCCGTCTCGTGGGCGGCCTCCACCGGGACGATCGTGAGAACCGCCACCGATGCCTTTTCAGCGGAGTTCACGGCCCCCCCGTCGTTGGGAACGGCGACGATCTTGGTCTCGGTGGCGGATGCACGAGGAGCGACGAGCACCACGTCCCTGCTTCTTGCCGTTTCCGAAACCCAGGAGGGGAACGCTTCTGACGACCTCACCCCGCCGACCGCCGTTTTGAGCTCCACCGCCGGCTCCGTGGTGAACGCGGCGTTTCCGGTGACGATCACCTTCAGCGAAGACGTCGTCGGGTTCGATCTCTCGAAGGTGACGATCGGAAACGGGACCGCCTCCAACCTCCAGCAGATCACAGCAAACCGTGTCTACTCCTGCACGGTTGCCCCTCTCATGCCCGGTCTCGTCACCGTCGATCTCGCGGCCGGCAAGGTCGTCGATGCCGCGGGGAATCTGAATCTCGCGGCTGTGCGGCTCACCAGAAGCTACGGCACGAATGCGCCGGTCGTGGTGCTTTCTTCGACTGCCCCGCAGACGACGAATGCCGTGATTCCGCTCACGGTTGCTTTCAGTGAGGAAGTCACCGGGTTCTATCTCTCGAAGCTGACCGTGAAGAACGGGGTCGCGAGCGACCGGAGAATGACGGTTTCCAATCGTGTCTTCACCTGCATCATCACGCCTGCAACGACCGGAACCGTCACCGTCGATCTCGCGGCGGACAAGGTCTTCGATGCCTCCGGCACCGGCAACATTGCCGCCGCACCGTTCATGCGGATATACGACGCCCGTCCGGCCGTCACCCTCTCTACCACGGCATCGGCAACGACGAATGCGCCGATTCCCCTGACCGTCATCTTCAGCGAAAAGGTTTCCGGCTTCGATCTCACGAAGCTCACCATCGCGAACGGAACGGCGGATTATCTCCGGACGCTCGAGGACAATCGTATATTTTCCTGCATCGTCACCCCGCTCGAGAACGGAAGCGTCACGGTCGATCTGGCAGCCGGGAAGGTGGTCGATGACGTGGGAAACGGAAATTCGGAGGCGAAGCGGCTTTCCAGGGTGTATGACGACATTCCGCCCACGGTGGCGCTCACGTCGTTCTCGCCGTATGCCACGAACGCGACCTTCTCCGTCACGATCACTTTCAGTGAGGATGTGTCCGGCTTCGACATCATGAAGCTCACCCTCGAAAATGCCGTTGCTGGCGATCTGGAGACGACAACGCCGAATCGTGTCTACGAATGCACCATCTATCCTCTCGTGGCCGGGGACGTCACGATCAACCTCTTCGGAGACAACGTGATCGATGTCGGGGGAAATGGGAATATCACGGCCACACAGCTCACCCGGATCTACGACAACATTCCTCCCGACAATCAGGATACGGTCTTGTCGAGGAACTGGATCGTCCGGGGCAGCGAGCCGATCGATATCCTCTCGACCGGCGACGCCTACAACACCGTCTGGCTCGCTCCGGACGGCACGACGACGTTCGCCCATGGCCAGAACATGACGAGCGTTCATGGGGCGGCGACGAGTATTCCGGCCCCCGCGCTGGAGGGACTCTACCGGCTGTTCATCCAGGATTTTGCCGGGAACGTATCGTCGGCTTCGGTATCCATCATCCATGTTGACAACACGGCGCCGACAAATCAGAACACCGTCCTGGCGGCCAATGCGTGGGTTCGCCCCGGGCTCCCGGTCGCGATCGAATCGAGTGCCGACACCGGAAATACGGTCTGGCTCGCCCCCTACGGCACGATGCTGTTCTATCCGACGGCGACCATGACCAACGCCAGCGGGACCTCGTTCTCCATCACGGCCCCGCTCATTGATGGAAACTATCGAATATATATCATCGACAGTGTCGGAAATGTTTCTCAGCCGTCTGCCGCGCAGGTGGTCGCCGACAGTGTGCCGCCGTCGTTCGACGCGACGTATCCCCAGGTGGCAAACGTGACGATGGAGGCGGCAGACATCCTCGTGAAGCTGAACGAAGACGGGAAAGTATATCTCAAATACTATACGACGGAGCAGGCAGCCATGACGGCGGTGGGCCTCAAGGCCGACGGAGACGCATTTCCCCAGGCCGGAGACGTCGAGGGAACGATCAATCTGCTGAACCTCGCCCCGAACACGATGTATTACGCCTACTTCGCGATCGAGGACAACGCGGGAAATCTCAACCCGAACGTCGTCATCCGCTCATTCGAGACGAGCACCTTCGGTCACGGGAGTCAGCGTTGACGGCGTGAGATTCCGGGGAGAGCTTCGGGCAGGAGCGGGCCGCTTTCCGCCGGCGGGTTCATCCAGGCCGGCCTGGTGTTGGTTCTCGTCGGATACTCCATGAAAAGGGTGCGAAGCGCGATGTTGCCGCTTGTCCGGCCGATATCGGCGGAAGAGTGGCCGTAGCCTTCGCGGCGGTTGGGGTCGGCGCCTGCCTCGAGCAGATACCGCGCGCATGTCGGATGCCCCCGGTGGGTTGCCGCATGGAGGGGCGTCCAGCCGTTGATCCGTTCGGCGTTCGGGTCGAGGCGCATGATCAGGAGCTGCTTCACCCACTCGTCGAGGCCGCTCTCGGCCGCGCAATAGAGGGCGGTATAGTTGTATTTGTCGACGGCCTTGATGTCCGCGCCCGCATCGACGAGCACCTGCGCCGCGTTTCCCTGCTTCGCGGCGAGCGCCACGAGAAGGGCGGTGCGGCCGTCGTTCCTCCGACTGCCGATGTTCGCGCCTTTCGCGAGGAGCAGGGAGACCGTTTTCCCGTGTCCGGCACCCGCAGCGAGGATCAGGGGCGTGTTGGCGTTGTTGTCTCGGGCATCGATGACCGCACCGCGCTGGAGATACACCTCGATGAGATCGTTCAACCCGGCCTCGGCAGCGAGGTGCATGGCGGTACGGCCGTTGGCGTAGACGTGGTGCAGGCTCGAGTCCGGGAACAGTTCCACCCTGTAGGGGGTCGACGAACCTGCCTGGGGAGCGGCGTGCGGAGCCGGCCCGATTTCACGCGAGCCCGTGAGATACAGCTGGGAAAGGACATAGGCGCCGCCGATGACCAGCAGCAGCGCGCTCGTATGATCGGTTTGTCGTGCCATGATGCGTCGATTCTACCACGCCCCGGCAAGACATGGCACTCTCACGATCACCTGGCCGTCATCATGGGCGGGGCGGGTTTCAAACCCGCCCCTACGGCGTGTGGGGTTGGCCGTTGGCATGAAGGGGCGCATCGTGATGCGCCCGGGAAACATTGGAGATTACTGGAGGGAGCCGGCTTCCTTCTGGCGGAAGATGCAGGCTTCGGGCCTGCAGGGCGTTTTCAGGATGGTGAACCGGGAGCAGCGCTTGCATTCCTGCTGGTGATGAATCGTGAACTGTTCATGTTTCATCTCGAGCTTCTCCTTCCTGGTTGTCATCTTTCGGACATCTCTCCTTCAATATATCGGCAAAATCGCCGATGCCGACCAGCAGGACGCTGGAAGTGCACTGTCTGCGCCAGGACGGCGCGTTTCGGCAGGGCCGACCAGCAGGACGCTGGAAGTGCACTGCCGGCGCCAGGATGGCGCGTTTCGGCAGGGCCTGATAGAACGGGGAAAAGGGCCGCCCGCATCTCTTCGCTGTTGCGGCGGCACGTCGGTTGGGGCATACTGTCCCTCACGCGAAGGAGTATGCCATGATTGTCGCCGGACTGCAAATCTGCACGAACTATTCCCAGCTCTTCCCCGGGTTCGCCCAGGCTTTTGAATGGCTCCAGTCGACGGATCTCACCCGGCTTGAGCCCGGCCGTCATCCGATCGACGGCGAGCGTATCTACGCCTCCGTCGCGGAGTATCGGACGAAGCCGCCGGAAGAGGGCTTCTGGGAGGCGCACCGGCGGTATGTCGACGTGCAGCTGGTCGTATCGGGAACGGAACGGTTCGGCTTCGCGCATCTCCATGAAATGCGGTTCGTCTCTCACGACGACTCTCGCGATCTGTCCGTCCTGGAGGGCAACGGCGACTTCTTCATTCTCAGGCCGGGCCTGGTCGCGGTGCTGTTCCCCGAAGACGCGCACATGCCGGGCCTGCAGGCCGGCTCCACACGCGAATCGGTGCGCAAAATCGTCGTCAAGATCGCCGTGCCATGAGCCTCGCAACCGTCGAAAACTGGGAAGCCAGGCTTCGCGCCGCCTTCGACCGTGCGGATGCCTGCCTGGAGCAGAAATACGCAGGCCGCTTCACCCTGAAGCCGAATCGCCCGCCCCACGAGGCCGGCTCGACCCGTGACGCCGACGGGGCGTTCGATCTGACCGTCGGCTACACGGCCGGGTTCGGGTCGAAATATGGCGAAGGCTATGTATTCCGTGTCAGGCTGGCCACGTTCGATCATGTTCCGCCTGCCACCCGCCAGAACATCGAAGCCGAGGCGATCGAGACGCTGACGAAAGAGATCGCCGCCGAGTTCCCGGGCCGCGACCTGCGTATCGTCGCCGACGGCGAGCAATACAAGGTCATCGGCGATCTTTCCCTGAAATGAGAGAATCCCCCGGCCTCGAGGCCGGGGGATTCGAGTGAAGGCGGTAAAGCCCGCTCAGTTCTTTTTGTTGCCTTCGGCGTCGAGAATGACGATGTCGCCGAGTTTGAGTTCCCTGATGCCGGCTTCGATCTTCGCGCGGTCTCCGATCAGCAGCAGAACGGAACCGTTTTGCCCGGCGTATCTGGCCGCCGCGGCGTTCACGTCGGTGAGGCCGAGGGTGCGGGTCTTCTCGAGCTCGGTGACGAACTCCGTGAACGGCAGACCGAGAGCCCACAGCTCACCCACGCGGCCGGCGACCTTGCCCATCGTGTCGAACCGCTGGGCGTAGCCCCGAAGCCGCATTTCACGGGCGTCCTTCAGTTCGGTTTCGGAAATGGGCTTCTTGCCGGCGAGGTTTTCGAGCTCTTTCACGAACTCGACGACGGACTCCTTCGTCTTGTTGCCCTGGACGGACGACGAGGCGAACCAGCTTCCCGCCTCTTTCGCCGACGCGAGGGCCGACCGGGCGCCGTAGGTGTAGCCCTTGTCCTCGCGCAGATTCAGGTTCAGGCGGGTGCCGAACCCGCCGCTGCCCCAGACGGCATCAGCCAGCATCAGGGGGTAGTAGTCGGGGTCCGCGCGCCTGATGCCGGGCATCAGTTGGAGCACGACCGTCTGCACCGCGCCGGGCTTGTCGACCAGATAAACCGTTCCGGTCGCGGCCGGCTTCGGAGCGGGAAGCGCGAGCGCGGGGGCCGGCTCGCCCTTCCAGGCGCCGAAGGCTTTTTCCGCCAGGCCCTTCGCCTCGTCGAGCGTGATGTCGCCAACGAAGATCAGGCAGGAGGAACCGGGCTTCCAATGTGTTTCGTGCATCTTGACGAGATCGTCGCGGGTCAGCGCCGTGACGCTCGAGGCGAAGCCGTTCACCGGCCACCCGTACGGGTGATCGGCGCCGAACGCGAGGACAGACCGCAGTCGGCTGGCGAGCGATCGTGGATCGTTCTCCTCCTGCGACATGCCGTCGAGCATCCGCTTGCGCTCGCGGTCGATTTCCTCCTGCGGGAAGATCGGGTTCAGAGCGACGTCGGCGAGAATCTCGAGCGCCGGCACGAGGTTGCGCTTGAGGATTTCGAACGAGATGCCGGCCGACTCGCGGCCAGCGGCCGAGCTGAGCGACGAGCCGAGCTGGAACATCGCCTGCTCGATCTCGAGCGCCTTGCGACCCTTCGTGCCCATCTCGATCGTGGCCATCATCAGCTGCGCGTTTCCGGGCTTGCCGGGCTGGTCGAACAGGCTGCCGGACTTCACCGTCAGGCCGACGGCGACCTTGGGAAGCTCGGGCCGCTCGACGACGAGAATCTCGAGGCCGTTGTCGAGCTTCGCCGTCTTCACCTCGGGTGGCGTGAAATCCCGGTCCTGGCCGAGCGCAGGAGGCTGTTCCCGGGAGAGTTCGATCTTCTCGACCTCTCCGGGCTTTTCCGGCCGGAAGCGAAGCTTCAGGCGCTCGTCGGTGTTGATCCAGCTCTCGACCGCGGCGCGCACGTCCTCGGCGGTCAGCGACCTGTACCGCTCGAAGTCGGCTTCGAACTTGTCCGGAGAGCCCAGATACGTGTTGTATTTATTGAGCATGTCGGCCTTGCCGCCAAAACCGCCGATCGCCTCGAGCGAGGAGACGAAACCGAACTCGATCTTGTTCTTCACCCGCTCCAGTTCCTCGGCGGTCGGGCCTTCCTTCGCCAGGCGCGCGATCTCGGCGTCGACGATGGACTCGGCCTCGGTGGCGGAGGCGTCCGGCCTGAGCGTCAGCTCGACGCAGAAGTTGCCGGCGATCTCCATGCTGTCCTGGTAGGCGCTGACCGCGGTGCAGAGCTGGCGGTCATACACGAGGGCCTTGTTCAGGCGCGACGAAAGCCCGTCGGTCAGGACGGCCGCCGCGACGTCGAGCGCGGCATCCTGCGGCCCGAAATACGCCGGGGAGTGCCAGCAGATGTAGATCCTGGTCTGGGGAACGCGGTCGGCGACCTCGACGATCCGCTCCGAGTCCAGCTCGGGAATCCAGCGGGCCGGCCGTGCAAGCGCCGGGCCAGCGGGGATGGTCCCGAAATACTTCTTCACGAGCCGCTTCGCCTCTTCCGGATCGAAGTCGCCGGTGATGACGAGCGACATATTGTTTGGAGTATAATATGTCCGGAAGAATTCCTTCACGTCCTCGAGCGTGGCGGCGGAAAGGTCTTCCTGGCTGCCGATGACCGGCCACGAATACGGGTGATCGGGCGGGTACATGTAGGTGGCGAACAACTCGCCGGCCCGGCCGTAGGGGGCGTTCTCGTAGCTCTGGCGCCGCTCGTTCTTCACGACGTCTCGCTGGTTGTTCAGTTTCGCCTCGTCGAGGCCGTCGAGAAGCGTCGCCATGCGGTCGGACTCGAGCCAGAGGAGATACTCGAGGTTGCCGGACGGCACGGTCGCGAAGTAGTTGGTGCGGTCGTTGCCGGTCGTGCCGTTGACGCCGCCCTCGCGCAGGTTCGCCCCGGCGCGCTCGACCCAGGTGAAATACTCGCCCTTGGCGTTTTTCGAGCCCTGGAACATCAGGTGCTCGAACAGGTGCGCGAAGCCGGTACGGCCACGCTTCTCGTTCTTCGAGCCGACGTGGAACCACTGGTTCACATGGACGACGGGCAGTTTTTTGTCGAGATGCAGGATCACCTGCAGGCCGTTGGGAAGAACGTACTTCTCGAAAGCCAGCTTCGGAAGCTGCCCCTGGGTTTTCTCTCCGGGGACCTGTGCCAGGGCCGCCGTCGCGATAAGCGTCAGCACGAGCGCCAGGCACATCAGAACGCGTGAACGGACGATGAGCATCATCTGAACTCCTTTCCGTATTCCGGCAAGGTTCTGCCGATTTGTTGCACTCATGCTCTGTGTACCACCTTGCCGACCACATGGCAAGAGACGCTCAGGACGAGCGCATCAGGTTTCACGGCAACTGACTCACAAAGACCGCTTCACCGCAGAGTCACAGAGACACAGAAACGATTTCACCACAAAGGCACGAATACACAAAAACAATCGCTATTGAACCGTAGAGGCGGTTCGCGAACCTCCCAGCCATGGTGATTCACGTTCGCTCCTGCTGGCACGATGGATACTCATGCATACGCCTTGAAGACGGAGGTTGTGACAATGACTTTCGTTGCGTGTACAATGAAGTTGCGCGGAATGCAGTATGGAATGAGAGATGTCGGTCAGCGGGGTGATTTATAAAATGCAATATAAAAAGGCAGGGTTCGGGTTGCTGGCGGCGGTGGCGATCGCCAGTTTCGCTGGTCTGGCCAGTGCCGGGGAGCCGCCTGTGGGAACACCTCCGGCGACAAGCGAAGGAGAAACGATGAACGACAGAGTCGTGAAAACGAACGAGGAGTGGGAGAAGATTCTGACTCCCGATCAGTATCATGTCACCCGGGAGGCGGGCACCGAGGTGCCGTTCTCGGGCGAGTATGTGAAGTTCAACGAGGCCGGTGTCTATGCCTGCGTGTGCTGCGGCGCCGAGTTGTTCCGCTCGGGCGACAAGTTCGACACGAGTTGCGGTTGGCCCAGTTTTTCCACCCCGGCAGCCCAGACCGCCCTCAAAGCAGAAGCCGATCTCAGTTTCGGCATGCGGCGCATCGAGGTGCGGTGCGCCCGCTGCGACGCCCACCTCGGCCACGTCTTCGACGACGGCCCCAAGCCGACCGGCCTCCGCTACTGCATCAACTCCGTGGCCCTGAAGTTCGTCCCCTCAGAAAAACCACCCCGCTGAACCTCGGCTGGAACGTTTCACCACGAAGGCACAAAGACACGAAGAGAACCGAACCTCAGAGGCACGGAGACACAGAGAAATACCTTTGAATATAATAAAATGAATAGTTCTCAGTGCCTCTGTGTCTCTGTGGTGAAACGTCCTTCTTGTCGGAGGAGTTCGCAGTCTTACCTTTGTGCCTTTGTGTCTTCGTGGTGAACTATCTTCGCTTCATGACATTCAGCGGCTGAGGCCGGTGAGGGTGATCTCGCCCGTCTTTTTGTCGATACGGATGCGGAAGGCGAACGCGGATTCGTTCCGGTCGTTGGTGTAGTACACGTGGCTGCCCGAAAAAGAAGCCGCGAATGCGTCCTTCGTATTATTTTGTTCGATACATTTCAGTGAAGCCTCGAGATGGTGATACGTCTCGATCAACTGGGATTCGAGGAAAAACTCGACGAGTTCCGGCGCCCGATCGAGCAGTTTCGATCCGAGGATTCTGCCCATGACGACGTCTTTCCCTTCAGGGAGGTTCGTCACATCGGGCCGGTGGATCTCGGAAAAACATCGGCCGGAAACGACCACTCGCCTGTTCTCCCGATCGATCGCGAGAAGCGGCGTGCCTTCGAACGTGAAGCTCGCAAGGTGTGGGACGCGTTCCATGTCTTGCGATATATCTACTGCCGCGATCGTTTTCCCCGCCTGCTCCTCGGCCCAGGAGTTCGTGTAGTTCTGCCACGGGCTCTGGTCTCTCGTAATGAAATACTCGTATTTGCAGCGTTTTGTCACGGGTTCACCTCCGATGGATGCGGCGGCCAGAAGAACGCTCAGGATCACGGAAAACGTGAGCGCGAAACGCGGAATTCTCATGACGGGCTATCCTCTCCGAACCATGATGCGAATCTTGGGGTATCATATCATTCCGCCGGGCGATGAAATACCATTCCCTTCATGGCGATGCCAGTCCGGCAGGAAAGGAACCGGTCATGGATTCGTGTCTGTTTCTTGTCTTGCGGCTCATCTGGTTCATCTTCATCGGACTTCCGGTCGGACTCATCTGCATCAACGTCGGGTGGGTCTGCATGATCACGATCATCGGCATTCCTCTCGGGCTGTGGGTGTTCAACCGCATTCCCATGATCATGACCCTGCAGCTTGATCCGGAAGACCGGTACCGACTGCAACTCGAGGAAAACCAGGTGTTTCACGGCGGGGTGACGCAGTGGCCGCTGATTCTGCGGCTCCTGTGGCTGGTGGTGGTCGGCTGGTGGCTTTCCCTGATCTGGATCAACGTGGCCTACCTGTGTTGCGTCACGGTCATCGGCCTGCCCGTCGGCTTCTGGATGTTCAACCGGCTTCCCGCAGTGATTTTCCTCACCCGCACCTGACGCCCTCGCTGATTCCATCACACCGGGTTTCCGTTCGTGCTGAGCCTGTCGAAGCACGAGTGGCCCCGCTCTCCGAAAAGTCAGAGCGAGCGGGCGTGTTTCGATTGAATCATCTGCGCAATCGGCGTCATCTGCGGATCATTCGTTGTGTCCCCGAGTGGCGCGAATGCTTCACGGCGCGGTTCAGCGGGATGTGGAAACGCCGAGATACCAGGTGGGGCTTCGGTTGAGGCTTCGCGCGGCCAGTTCGATGGTGTAGCGGCTGCGTTGCATGCGGTAGCCCAGGTTCAAGGCATAGTGGTCGCTTCCGTAATACAGGAAATCCGAGTCGTCGAATATCTGCGCTTCGCCGAACAGCGTCGCGCCCTTTTTCATCGCCCGCTGCGCGCCAAGCGTACCGATGATGGCGCGCTTCATGGGAATGGTTTTCCGGCTGCCGTTCGGGAAAATGGCGGTGTATTTCTGGCTGAACGCCTGCTTGACCTGCAGGTAACCTCGTATATCATTGTATATAGTATCGGCGACCGTGATGTACACGTGGCGGAGATGCTCGAGCTGCGACAGGTCGAGATGCTGCATGTTGGGGACCGACAGATCGGTATAGGATCCGCCAATGGCCATGCTTTTCTCGGGAATCTCGATATGAACCCCTCCGGCGACGACACCGGTGATCCCTTCGATCCCGGAGATCGTCGGGGTTGTCGCCCGGCTCGTGGAAAGGTGTGTCAGGACGAACAGGATGTTCGGATGCACCCTTGCATTTGCCGAAACCCAGACTTCATCCTTCTTTTCCCGTATCTTCTTCTCCTGGATCCTCACGTTCCCTTCCCCAAGGCCATACCTGAATGTGTATGCGAGCCTCTGCGTGAGAGTCCCGACGGGAATTGCCATGGAAAGAAGGCCCGGCCTGCCGTCGACGGTGATTCCGCTCTGGTGGGATGCGCTTGAAGAATGAGAGATGCTGGTCAGTGTGAACATGAGGCAGAAGAGCGCGATTCTATCGAGAATCGCGAAGTGACGTTTCCGTTTGCTCGGCGTTATCACTCGATTGTTTCGTTCGTAGTTTCGTAATTTGTGACGAAACTTGTTTTTCCAGCAGCCACGTCTACAATGAAATAAAACTGTTTATCCTGAGGTAGGGGCGATCTTAAAACGACTTCTTCATATGTATTTAAATCGCCCGTCGAAGTCGCCAGGATAGTGAAATCAGTTCTTGTTTCCAATGGCGTTGTACCAGTTGCGGAATTTATTTCTTCACAAACTACAATCAGATACTTTGTGTAATCCGTTGTTGGAAGCAGATTTGTGAATTTGAAAATGCCGGTTTCGTCTGAAGAACCTGGCCGATTAACATAGTTTCCGGTAAAGGTTTGTTTGATCGGAGTTTTTGGGTTAGTGAGTGCCCATAAGCGCCTTTGCGTGTCCTTCCTCAAATCATGAATTGCATAAATTGCAACCGGTAGACTTGCAAGAGCTGCTGGTTGAGTGGTAATACCTACGGAATGGCTAGCAGCAACATATCTTCCCACGATAGAACCGACGCCAGTTTCTATTGTGTAGACCATATAAAAAGACTCAATTTTCAAAGCGGGTGACGCTGCCTCAACATTCCGATCAAACTGATTGAAACCTTCTTTGCTACATTCAAGGTTATATTTGCCTGGGGCAAGATCGGGAATATAAAAATAACCATGCCGATCTGTAATTGTGCTTGCATACCCTGTTAAATTTACAGTTGCAAATTCCAGTGGAAGTGCTGAGTATGCGTCAAGAAGATATCCTTCAATTACGCAATCCTTCTGATCCGAAATTACCCGGCTCAGATATATTTCTGGTATTGGTGGTGAAATCGTTCCATCCTCAAAAATTCGAATAATTGCCGTTTTAGTAGCAAAATCACTTCCAGATGCCAGTAGAGTCAGTAATCCGGATGGAAGATCGGAAAAAGCAAATTTTCCTTCGGAAGTGGTTGTTGTCGGTGATGCTGCAGCTGCATTATCCTGAAGAATAGCAACTGTGATGCTGCCAAGAGGCTCTTTCGTAGAAGCGAGTTTCACGAAGCCTAAGAGCGTGAAATTGGTGGGTTTGAGACGAATGGTGATTTCAGCAGGGGTGATACTTCCATTTTTATCGATGAAAACTGAAATGCTTTGTTCGGGGGTTGTCGCAGATCCCTGCCAGGCTTCGAGTGTGTAACGACCGGAAGTGACGGCTGGGAAAAGAAACTCACCATTGCTTGTCGTGGAGGTGGTGCCGGCTATACTGCCATCCAGTTTCTTGATTCGAAGATGTGCTCCTTCGATTGGTTCCGAAGTTGTCCCTTTCGTGAGAACCTTTCCGGAAAGAGGATAGGTTTTTCTTTCGATTCGTGCTCCGAGACCCGGGTATATTCGTCCTGAAGTGGCAACCTCTACAGCATACGAAAAATTTTCATAATCGATTGCCGACAGCGAGATGGAAAAAGTGCCGGGGGAGACGCTTCTCAGGTAAAACCGCCCGTCCGAAAGCGAGTTGACGCTATGCCCCGCGCTGGTTGTGACCGATACGTTCGCCACACCACTTCCCGTGACGGAATCGTAAATGAAGCTGTTGAGATCGAACGTATTTGCCGTGCCGGCGGAGGTGACGGTCGTGGGAATTGTCGAATCGACGCCAGAGTTGGTATCTATTATTTGGGTGCCTGACGATGTGATCGTCGATGTGCCCGACGACGTGCTCGTATAGGTCGACGTCTCGACATAGGTCACCGGCACGAGGGGGCTTCGTTCGCTGCAGCCCGACATCAGGATGACGAGCGTGGCGACTGACAGCAAGATTGCCAGGCCCGTTGCCAGGTTGGTTTTCTGAAAACTGAACGTACGCACGCCGTCCCCCTCCGATGCAGAGAATCTGTTATCTGTATCGGCACAAGGGAAGCAGTGGTTAAGCCACTGCGGATTGAATCCTTGACAATATGAACGCGGAACGTTATATTAACGTTAAGCGTTATGCTGCTGGGAGCGTGAATGATTCTGAATTTTAACTCGAAAGAAACGGAAATCATCTTCAACCGGGGCCGCTCGAAACGGATTCCGTCGGAGATCCAGCGCATTGCGCTGAGAAAATTACTTCAGCTTCATGCCGCCGTCAGTCTTGAAAACCTGAAGATTCCACCGGGGAATCGTCTCGAGGAATTGAAAGGACCCCGCAAGGGACAACATAGTATCCGAATCAACGATCAGTGGCGAATCTGTTTCCGCTGGAACAATGGGAATGTCCTCGATGTCGAAATTGTCGATTATCACTGAGCGGTTTTGATAAGGGGGGCAATACGAGGTGTGAATATGACGAAAAATGAAAAAAAAGTGCCGCCGGTTCATCCCGGGGAGATCCTTCTCGAGGATTTTCTGAAGCCTATGAATATCAGCCAGTATAGGCTTGCCGTGCGCATCGGCGTCCCGCCCCGGCGAATCAACGAGATCGTTCTCGGGAAGCGGGCGATCACGGCCGATACCGCGCTTCGCCTCGGCCGGTTTTTCGATATGGAGCCGCAATACTGGCTGAATCTCCAGTCATGGTATGACCTCGAGATCGCCAGGGACACCGTTCTTCACGAAACACTCGAAGAGATCATCCCCTGGAAGCGCGTCGCCTGACAGCCGCCCTGTCCTCTTTCAACCTTCACTCTTCCGATTTCCCTCGCGATGCGAGCGCATCGAGAGGGAAATTCGGGAGCGTTTTTCGTCGACCTCGAGGACGGTGACGGTGACTTTCTGCTGGACCTTCACGACTTCCGACGGCTCGCGCACGAACCGGTCGGCAAGCTCGCTGATGTGGACCAGGCCGTCCTGGTGGACGCCGACGTCGACGAAGGCGCCGAACCGCGTCACGTTCGTGACGATGCCCGGCAGTTTCATGCCGGGTTTGAGGTCCGAGATCTTGTGAA
The DNA here is from genome assembly GCA_964389325.1 of uncultured bacterium. GTDB lineage: Bacteria > Muiribacteriota > Ozemobacteria > Ozemobacterales > Ozemobacteraceae > MWAR01. The sequence goes on from CAYMEN010000029.1 coordinate 27,938, forward strand.
TGCCCTCGGCGAAGGAAAACGCCTCGAACCCCGCGCGCGGGTCGCGGCCTGGTTTCTCCAGCTCGCTCATGATGTCGCGGAGGGTGGGCCGGCCGACGTCGTCTGACGTATATTTATTGATATCTATTTTGCCGCGCAGGTCGGGCCGGCTCAGCAGGTCGGAAACGGCGCAGCCGAGATCCGCGGCCATGCGCTTCACCAACGCGTATCGCTCGGGATGGACGGCGCTCGCGTCGAGCGGGTTGGCGCTCTGCCGGACGCGCAGGAAACCGGCGCACTGCTCGAACGCCTTGGGGCCGAGCCGGGGCACTTTCTTCAGGTCGGCCCGCGACGTGAAAGGGCCGTTTTCGGTGCGCCAGGCGACGATGTTTCCCGCCAGCTGGGCGCCGACGCCCGCGACGTAGGTCAGGAGCGGGGCGCTGGCCGTGTTCACCTCGACGCCGACGGCGTTCACACAGCTCGTGACGACGTCGTCGAGGCCGCGTTTGAGCTTCTTCTGGTCGACGTCGTGCTGATACTGGCCGACCCCGATCGACTTCGGGTCGAGCTTGACGAGCTCTGCGAGGGGGTCCATGAGACGCCGGCCGATCGAGACCGACCCGCGGACCGTCACATCCTGGTCAGGAAACTCGGTGCGGGCGATCTCCGAAGCGGAATACACCGAAGCGCCGCTCTCGTTCACCATCACGACCGGAATCTGCTTCAAAAACGGCAACCCGCGAAGAAACGCTTCGGCTTCGCGGCTTCCGGTGCCGTTCCCGACGGCGATCGCCTCGATCGAGAAACGCGCGCACAGGTCCTTGAGCGTGGTGGCCGCGTCCTCGCGCTGCCGGTCGCTTCCGGTGACGTAGATCACGGAATGATGCCGCAGGGCGGCCTGTCGGTCAAGGCAGACCAGTTTGCAGCCGGTGCGGAGACCGGGGTCGAGAGCGAGCACGTTCTTCTGCCCGAGCGGCGCGGCCATCAGAAGTTCGCGCAGGTTCGAAGCGAAGACGGCGATCGCGTCGTCGTCGGCGCGCGCTTTCAGTTCGGCGCGAAGCTCGGTTTCGAGCGAGGGGGCGAGCAGCCGGTCGTAGCCGTCTTCGAGGGCGAGGCGCACCTGTTCCGACGCCTTGCCGGTGTTCTTCAGGAAGCGGCGGCCGAGGATGCCGAGGGCCTTGTCGGCCGGCGGCTTGACGGAAACCTTGAGAACGCCTTCGTTTTCGCCCCGGAAGATGGCGAGCAGACGGTGCCCGGCGGCCTTCATCGCGGGCTCGCGCCAGTCGAACCAGTCGCGGAACTTGGCGCCCTCCTCTTCCTTGCCTTTCACGACGGAGGTCTCGATCAGCGCGAAGGCCGCGAAGTAGGCGCGCACGGCCTGGCGGGCTTCGGCGTGCTCGCTGACGAACTCGGCGATGATGTCACGGGCCCCTTCCAGGGCTTCTTCCGGGCCGGCCACGCCCTTTTCCGCGCTGACAAATGCTTCAGCGGCACGCCTCGGGTCGAGAGACGGCTCCTGGAGGAGCAGGTGGTTGGCAAGCGGCTCGAGGCCGCGTTCGCGGGCCATCTGGGCCCGGGTGCGCCGCTTCGGCCGGTACGGCAGATACAGGTCTTCGAGCACCGCCAGCGTGGCGGCGCCGCGCACGCCCGATTCGAGCTCCGGCGTGAGCAACTGGCGCTCGGTCAGCGAGCCGAGAATCGCCTCGCGCCGCTTGTCCAGCTCGGCGAGCTGTTCCAGCCGGTCGCGGATCGTCTGGAGAGCGACTTCGTCGAGGCTTCCCGTTTTCTCCTTGCGATACCGCGCGATGAACGGCACGGTCGCGCCTTCATCGAACAGCGCGGCGGCCGCCTCGACCTGCGCCGGCCGCAGATTGAGCTCGGTCGAAATGAGACGGCAATGGGAAGAATCGGTCACAACGCTCATGGCACACCCTCCGGAAATCGGCTGTCCATGTGGTAGCCCATTCCCACATCCCGGTCAACCCCACAAAATCGGTTTTTCAACACCTGTTGCGGGTGTAGGGGCGGGTTTCAAACCCGCCCCTACGGTCGACAATGCGAAACGTCATCCGACGACTTTTTCAAGAGGGCGGCAGCGGCGCATCAACCCATCGACGTGCTTGGCGAGGCCGCCGCCGGCCGTTTCGCGGTAGCGGCTCTGCAGGTCCATGCCGGTTTCGCGCATCGTGGCCACGACCTGGTCGAACGAGACGCGGTGGCGACCGTCCGACATCAGCACGTAACTGGCGCACTCGATGGCGCGCGCCGCGGCCATGGCATTGCGCTCGATGCAAGGAATCTGCACCAGGCCGCCGATCGGATCGCACGTCAGCCCGAGATGGTGCTCCAGGCCCATCTCCGCGGCATACTCGATCTGCGGGGGCGTGCCGCCCCACAACTTGCACGCCGCGGCCGCCGCCATGGCGCAGGCCGTGCCGATCTCGCCCTGACAGCCGACTTCGGCGCCGCTGATCGAGGCGTTCGTCTTCACGAGGTTGCCGATCAGCCCCGCGACAGACAGGGCGCGGACGATGCGGGCATCCGACAGGTGGTCGAGCCGCTGCAGCAGGTAGAGCACTGCCGGCAGAACCCCGGCCGAGCCGCACGTCGGCGCGGTCACGACCTGGCCGCCGGCGGCATTCTCTTCCGATGTCGCCAGCGCATACGCGAAGACGAGATTGATCTTCTGCAACAGGTCGTTCTGCTGACGGGCCCGGGTGAAATACATGCCGGCTTTTCGCGGCAGCCGCAGGCCGCCGGGCAGCACCCCCTCGGCCTCGAGCCCGCGTTGGATCGTCGCCTTCATTGATTCCCAGACGGTCGCCAGGTGGTTCCAGATCGAGGCCGGTTCATGCTCTTTCACGTAATCGGCGAACGAGATGCCGTTCTCGTCGAGATACTCGAGGATTTCGTGCATTGTCGCGTGCGGATACACCCGCGTCGGTTCGACCTGCTGCGAATGTTCCTCACGCAGGAACCCGCCTCCGACGCTGAAGACGCGCCATCTGTCGATCTCACGGCCGTCACCATCCCGGGCAATACACTCCATGCCGTTCGGATGGAAGGGCAGAACGGTGTCGGGCTGCCAGAGAATCTCGACCGGCGCAGGCTGAAAGGCGTCGATGATGGCCTGGTCGGTCAGATGCCCTTTCCCGGTTGCCGCAAGGCTGCCGTAGAGAATCACGGTGAAGCCGGCCGCTTCGGGGTGGCGCGCCCGGAACTGCTCGGCAGCTTTCCGGGGGCCCATGGTGTGGCTGCTCGACGGGCCGTGGCCGATTTTGAAGATATCGCGAATCGATTCCATGAACGAGGTCCTTTGTGTGATGGTGATCTCTGCCGAAAAAATCCGCCCCCGGTCGAACTCCCCGGGAGCGGCGGCGCATGCAACGTATGTCGGCCGTTCGACCCCGAAACCTGAGAGGCACCGGCACAGTACCAGATATCCCGACAAATTGCATCACCGTAGAAACACCGGTTTCACCACAGAGACACAGAGGCACAGAGACATTCACCAAAAACACACAAAGACACAAAATGAGCAACAGGTCGACGAAAGAACCGATCCGCAGATGACGCAGATGAAATCCTGAAAATTTCCTTTCCATGGAGTTTCAGGCGCCTACAAAAAGTAAGGTGGTTCCAGTCGTTCGTTTGTAACTGTTCTTCAGTTGCATTCATCCGCCCTCTGCCTGCGGATGTAATATAAAAAAGTACTATATATACAACAGAGATATTTTGTGAGGAAACTATCTCTGTGTCTCTGTGACTCTGTGGTGAAGCGGTTTTTGTGTTCCAGGTGGTGAAGCTGTTTTTCTCAGTTTTGGGGGTGGCCCTGGACCATGCGGTTCCAGCGGACGGGGAACAGGTTCGTGGAAACGGGCACCGAGCCGATGACACGGCCCTGCTGGTCGTTTCGGCCGAACATGCCTTCGACGTGAACCCAGATCCGGCCCGCCTGGAAGCCCGATGCTGGGTGGTCGCCGTCCTGGAACAGCGTCCAGGTCAGGCTGGCGAGGGAATCGGCGACCAGCATCCGGGGTGTTTCGCCGCTGAGCGTTCTCTTCACGTTTTTCCCGATGATCTCGTATCGCACCAGGCCGGCGTTGCCGGCGCCGTCGGCGAAGACCGGGAATTCCAGCGACAACGGGGAGCACCGGATGACCTGGCGGAACGACTGCTTCGTCAGGTCAGACGGCGGCGCCGCGTTGTGCAGGTCGTTGCGCAGATGCTCGACGAGCAGGGTCGCCTGCCGGGCAGCCTCGTTCACCTGTTCCCCGCTCGAAAACGTGCGTCGGAACTGGGTGAAGGCCGGAATTGCCGCGCTGAGCAGAAGGACGACGATGCCGAAGATGACCAGCAGTTCGATGAGGGTGAAACCGCCTCCTGGCGCATCAAAGCGTTTCTTTTGCATACAGCACCGTCCTCGAAAACTGTCGTAACGACTGGCTGCCGGCGACCACCGGGTAGGTCAGGGTGACCGTGATCTTCTTGTACACCGGGCCGCGCGGCTCGTCGACGGCTGTGATCTCCATGCGCCGCGCCGCCGTTCCGACGGGGCTCAGCCGCAACAGCCGGCTTCCCGAGCCGAGCGGCTGGCCGTCGAGCAGGTCGGCATCGGCGAACACACCGACGGGAACCTCTTTCCAGGGCAGCGAGAGCACCTGCTCGATCAGCTCGTAGCAGGCGCAGTGGGCCGTGAAATCGTCCTGGTTCATCGACATCGTGCGGGTGCCGGCCTGCAGCAGATACAAAACGGAGCCGAGAAACAGGGCCAGCAGAAACAGGGCGGCCAGCAGTTCCATCATGGTGAAGCCGCGTTTGTCAGTCATACCAGCTCCTGTCGGTGTCGCTCACGCAGGCCCGGATGAACGACCTCCAGTCGTCGCCCGATTCCGACGTGCGGGTGGGATCCTGGATTTCCCGCCAGGCGATGCTGCCTCCCTTGCCGGTCCCGGCCGTCGGAAGCGTGTCGCGGACGTCGACGGAGCCGTTGATGCGGCAGGGAATCGCGAGAACGAGGCGGGCCTTGGGAGCGAGAATGTTGAGTTGATGCAGGTCGGACTGTTCCATCGTGACCGTCTCGGCTTCGGGCGCCGCGATGGTGATGGCCGAATACTGGCTGGGATGCCTGCTTCCGCGACAGACGACGTTGCCGCGTTCGAGCAGGATCATGCCGGCGCCCTCGACGACGAGTGGCGCCGAGAGATGCGACGGCGGGAAGACGAGCGGCTCGCGTGCGCAATTGGCGATGCGGACCGTGGTGTCGAGGCGGAGAACCCGGTCATCAGGCCTGTAGAATCGCTCCCAGAACTCGTCGATCGTCGAAAGCTCGACCATGACCCGGCCGCGGATGACATCGACCGTCTGCGGGGCCTTGACGGGCCCGCGATACAGCAGGGTCTCGTTCCGGCGCACCTGCAGGTCCGAACCGTCGTCGTATGCGAGGGGCGAGGCGGCGGGGGGGTAGGTGCGCTGTTCCGATGGCAGGGAAACGCCGCCCATGAAGTTGTACAGATACGCCGTCGGGAACTCGACGATGCTGCACATGTGCTCCGAGTAATCCTCGTATGTCGGGAACAGTTCGCTTCTGCGGGCAACGGGGCCGCCCACGGCGCGGTTGAGAAACTCGGCCAGGGTCTGTTCCGGCTTGAAGTTGCCGGTCTCGCAGGCCGGCAGGAAATACTGGGGCGAAGGCCTCGTGCCGCCGAAAATTCCTGCGACGTCGGGTTCCTCTGGCTTCACGTCGAGCCGGCCGAGACGAAAAATAGCGGTTGATACATTGCCGACCAGCTTCGTGCGCGACTGGAACCCTGTGCGGCAGTCGCCGAACACGTGCAGCGAGGAGGATTTCGCGCCGTAGTTCGTGACCTGGTCTGACGAGATCAGGTCGCCTTCATACATGGCGTTGTGCTCGAGTGACGTGCTGCGGTCGTGGAACCCGTCGAGCAGGAAGTCGTGGCCGAACGCATACTCGGTCACGCGCTCCGGGGCGCCGCCCGGCCTGTCCCAGGGGAAGCTGCGGGCCTGCGAAAAGGCGGGCGGCAGCAGCGAGGGGGGCGTGGTGAAACGGATGACCTTGGGCTTTCCCGGCTCGGGAATGGCGTAGAGCTGGAAGAGTTCGCCGGCATCGAGAGCACCCGACGTGAGGTGCAGCCGCACCTGGCCGCCGCCGAGCCAGACCCAGCCGCGACTTTCGAACACGTTCGCGGGCTCTTCCCCTTCCTTCGGCGCCTGCGGGGCCAGCGTGTCGTCGGGAAGCGGGTGATGGTAGAGCACCAGGGGCCGGTCGCCTTCCACATGCCGGCCGTCATAATCGTTGCTCAGCGTGTTGAACCGCTCGGGCCGGCCCTGGGCCGCGTTGTGCGCGCGAAGGGTGAACTTCGTCGTCACCGGCGGCAGGAGGCTGCCGGCGAAAACGGGTCTTCGCACCTCGACCGTCCGCGAAACGCCCTTGCACGAGCCGGTCGCCTTGATGGCGAGGAAACCGCGGCAGGAGACCGGGTCGTTCCAGGCGGCGGGGTCGGTTTCGGCGGCCTGGAACCCCGTGAACCAGGCGTCGACCTCCAGCGAGGCCGACGGATCGACCTCCGCGGCGCAGGCGGCCAGCCGGTAGTTCCAGGCTGGGTCGAACAGGGGAACGATCGACGTTTCGGGCACGGACGGGTTTTCGATGATGGTTTTCGCCAGCGGGGAAAGGCCGGCGGTGGTTCCCTCCTCGAACGATTTTCGCACTTCGCAGATAGCGAACCCGACGCCGGCTTCGGCGAGGTAGTGGGCCGACTGGGCGTCGGCGACGTGGCGGATCTCCTCCTGATGCCGGCCGACCAGCTTGAACAGCACCGTTCCGAGAATCAGGAGCGTGACCCCGATCGACAGCACGTAGATCAGCGTGAACCCTGCCCTGCGATGGAAGAGCTTCATGGGAAGGCTCCTTTGTTCTCTACCTTGCCGCGCCCTTGCGCTCGACGGACGTCGGAAGGCCGATGGCGCGCGGGGAAAGACCTGCCTGGTTCCTGACTTCGGGGCTCGCTCCTCGGGCGAGCAGATACAGCGCGGCTTTCTGGCGCTTCTTCACGATCGCCAGGTGGAGCGGCGTGTTCCCGTCGCGTGCCTGGGCGTTGATGTCCGCCCCCCGCGTGAGCAGAAGCTCGATGATATCCGTCGCTCCCGTCTCGGCCGCCGCATGCAGAGCAGTTCTGCCGAGCGCGTCGCGGGCGTTCGGGCTTGCGCCGGCCTTCACCAGCCGCTCGGCGACCTCGCGCGAAGCGGCGAGATGGAGTGGCGTGAGGCCCTTGGCGTCGGCAGCGGTGACGTCGGCGCCGAGAGCGATGAGACGGTCGATCAGGCCTGAATTTCCGGCATAGGCAGCGACGTGAAGGGGCGTGGCGTCGTTGGCGTCGCGAAGACTCGGCTTGATGCCGGCCTGGAGGAACCGGTCGATGACCTGCCGGTTGTTGGCGGAGATGGCCTTGTTGAACGCCGCCGCCGAGAGCGGGATCTGTTGTTTCGCCAGTTCTTCGCGCGCCTTCCTGGCCTGGGGATGCTGGAATCGGCTGGCGACGGCGGAGCCCGCGAAGACGAGGAGCAGAACGGCGAACGCGAAAGCGGTGACCCTGTTGAAGACGAGGCCGGTCCACTCGAGGTTTGCCAGCCAGGCCCCGGCCGGGCTTTTGCGGAGAATCGCGAGCGTTTCGTTCGAGGCCAGCACCTGGGGCAGGCCGGGAAGATGCCGGCGCATGCGCTCGAGCCGGCTTTCCATCTGGTCGATCCGGGAACGGAGCATGTCGAGCGTTCGCGGCTCGTCGATGCATTTCATCGCCGCGAGGGCGTCGTCGAGCACGAGGTCGTCGTTCAGGAGTTCCAGGAGATGCGGGAAGAAGCGGGAATCGCGCAGCTCGGCGGCGGCATGGCAGGCCGAGATGACGACGTGCGGCTGGCCGCGCGTTCCGAGCATCTTGGTGAGAATGTCGTGGGTGCGCCGGGAATCGTAGCCCGCGAGCGCCTTGGCGGCCGTCGCGCGGACGCGGTTGTTCCGGTGTTTGAGAAACTGCGAGATGATCTCGAAACACCGCGTGGAGCCGATTGCTTCGAGACCTTCGATCGTATTCGCGATCACGCGGTGGTCGCCGTGAGTGAGATACGGCGTCAGGAGCGGAATCAGGCTGTCGGCCGGAAAATGGATGCCGAGATTCTTCGTCAGGAACGAAATCTGGAACGTATCCGGCGTCGCCTTGAGATGGGCGGTCAGAGCCTCGAGGGCCTTCGGAGACCCGTTCCGGCAGATCTTCTTCAGGACCTTGAGCGCCAGGAACCGGGAATGGCGGACATCCTGCAGGAACTTCATCAGGAGTTCGAGCGGCAGATTGTCTTCTTCTGCGGTTTCCGCGAATCGCTCCGGCTCGTCGCGGCAGAACTGGAACGCATACTTGTTGTAGACCTTCTTCGCCCAGAATCGCACCCCGAGGTCCTGGTGGACAGCGAGCGACTGGATCGAGTCGAGCAGCGGCGCATCCATGCAGCCCGGAGGTGTGAGAAACATCTGCTGAAGAAGGGCCACCGCGTTGCCTGGATTCCGACCCTGGAGGGTCGAGACGATGGACTCCTTTGTCCGTTCCTGGTGTGTGTGCCCCTGCATCTCGGAAATCCCCTGGAATTCTTAGGATAAATATTATATTATAGTATATCTTGAAGAAAAGCGGCGACCAATGCACATGCTGGTCGCCGCTTCCTGCAAGATCAGGTCACTTCTTGGTTGATCCGGTTGCCTTGGCGGCGGAGTTGTTGGCGGTGGCTGCGTTGTTGACCTTGTTCTTGGTGTTCTGATCAGCCTTGCCCGAGGCACCGTGGTCGCCGTTGCCGGAGGACGGGGTTTTCGAGGAGGCGGCCGCGGAGCTGTTCGAAGAACTGCCCGTCTTGGAAGACGTGGCGGCGGTCGATTTCGTGGCCTGGCTTGTGGTGTTGTTGGCTTTGCTTGCGTTGTTGACCTTGTTCTTGTCGTTCAGGTCGGCCTTCCCGGAGGCGCCGTGATCGCCGTTTCCGGATGCCGGGGTCTTCGCCGGGGCAGAGACCGCAGGTTTTGCCGGGGTTGCGGCGGGTTTCGCGGCCGACGTCGTCGCTTTGGCGGCGGGTTTCGTTGCGGGGGCGGGCGTCTTCACCGGAGCAGCCGGTTTCACGGCCTGGCTTGCGGCGTTGTTGGCCTTGCTGGCGTTGTTGATCTTGTTTTTGTCGTTCAGGTCGGCTTTGCCGGAGGCGCCGTGGTCGCCGTTGCCTGCGGCCGGTTTCTTCGCCGGGGTGGCGGCGGGCTTCGCGGGCTGGGCGGGCTGCTTGGCCGGTGCCTTGACGACGGGCTTCACGACCGGGGCGGGCGTCTTGGCCGGTGCCTTGACGACGGGCTTCACGACCGGGGCGGGCGTCTTGGCCGGGGTGACGGCGGGCTTCACGGGCTGAACCGGCTGTTTGACGGCCGTCGTGGTCGTCGTCTTGACCGTGACGGAGGTCGTCTTCGTAACCGTGGTGGTCGTCTTCACGACCGGAGTCGTCTGCTTCGGGGTGTTGTTGGCCTTGCTGGCGTTGTCGACCTTGTTCTTGTCGTTCAGATCGGCCTTGCCGGAGGCGCCGTGGTCGCCGTTGCCGATCTGCTTCGTGGCGGTCGCGACGGGCTTCTTCGGCTCGGCGGCGTTGCAGACGCCGTTCATATCGAAGCCGCATCCGCCGTTGTTCCAGGTGAACGACTTGCCCTTCATGACCAGGCGATAGATGAATTCATACCTGGCCTTGTCGCAGGATTTGAACCATTCGCCGCGGCTCCAGTAGCACTTGAACGATTCGCCGAAATCCTCGTCGGGGGTCCTGCAGATGAAGTCGAAGGGCGGCTTGATCTTGATGATCTTCTCGTCCAGCCAGAATAGCTTGATCCACTGGGTGCGGAGATACGAGAATCCCTTGCTGAGGAACAGGAACCGGCCCATTTCCCGCATGAAGAGCGCGCTCAGCCAGCCCTGCCGCATGGGCGCGACATTGCAGAAGAAGATCGAGTTCCCCTGGAGATGGCAGAACGAGCTGCAGCTGGGAACGCACTTGCTCCAGCAGAGGTTGAGGTTGCCGCCGAAGAAGATGCGGGGCAGAACATACAGCGAACGATATATTTCAAAAAGATGCGAGTATGACCAGATGAAACCGGGGTTCATCAGGCTGTGTCCAAACTGCCAGCCCGTGACCTTGACGTTCCAGGTCTTGTCGATGATCGTGATCAGTTCCTTGTCGGAGCAGCCCTCGATTTTGCCGGGATTGAATTTTCCCGCAGGATCGAACTCGTCGTTGTTGCCGGGCTTCGAGGGATCGACGACCTTCTTGTCCTTCGCGGCCTTGTCGTCGTTGCCCTTGCCGTTGTCATGGTCGGCCGGGCTGTCCTTCTGGCGGTCCTTATCGGCAGGAGGGGTCTCGCTGGCGACCTTGTCGTCGTTGCCTTTGCCGTTGTCGTGGTCGGCCGGGCTGTCCTTCTCACGATCCTTGTCGATCCCGGATTTGCCGGCTTCATCCTCGACGGGAAGCGCCTCTTCCTCTGGCGGTAAAGGCTCGTGTTTCTTCACCGCCTGGCCGGATTCACTGGCCTGATCCGCCGTCTCGAAAAAACTTCCTGCGCCGAATGCGAGCGATGAACAGAAAAGAAGCATGGTGAATGCAATAAGCAGGGATCGATACTTCATACTCATCTCCTTTGAATTGCTCAGGTTGAGAATGTTGCATGAGATACTATACCCTTTAAAGCATGTCTTGTGCCACATCCCGTCGAGCTGTTTGGACGGCCTTCTGGTCCGAAAAAGCGATGGAATACAGGGTACAAAATTTCTCGAGGGGAAAAAACGGATGCTTTTCGAGGAAAAATTCCTGCCAGGGTGCCCCCTATTTACCTCACACGGGACTGAATCTGGATTTCGTTGAAGAAATTCGCATCTGAGAAGCGCCTTTTCGAGGAGGCACCAGTTGTATTATTGGTGGTAGAACGTACACATCTGATGCCAATTATGGTGAGACATGGACATGCATATACGTTATGAATCCCTGTCCATGGAATATTTCCAGGATGGTGGAGACTTTAGAACTCGCAATGACGGAGAATTTCGATGACGCAAGCCAATGGCCACTCCTCCTCTCTTGCCGGCGTGAATATGAATGACTCGCAGAGCCCCTTGGCGGGGCCTGCTCCGAAAGGATCCCGAGGCATCTCCCTCCCTTCCCGTGTTGAAATTCTCGCCCAGCTGAAACTCGAACTCGTTCTCCTGGCTGTCTGCGTGGGCCAGATCAGCCATTGCGTCCTCGTGTATCCCCTCCGGGCGCAGAGATTCAAGGAAATTTTCATGGGAATGAAGGTCGAGATGCCTGCGTTCACCATCCTCGTCTTAGGCTACAGCGACCTCCTGACGAATTATCCTCTCCTCGATATCGCGATTGCCGGTGCGCTCTTGGGCTTGCTTGTCTACGGCGGCAAAGTGATGACCGATGTCGCCGTCACCAGACATCGGGAAGGGCCGTCCAGTTTCGCGTGGTACCAGCTTTTGACGACCGGTGTCCTGGTCGCCGTCCTGCTGACGGCCCTCCTGGTCGGCAGCGTCATCGAGAGCGCCTACATGGGGCCTATGCTGCATTTGGTGAATGCAATCGAATAGCGTGCCATCGTGCGTGATTCGATCCATCCCTATCGCTCTTCAGACCGCTATTTCACCAGTCGGTCTTTCATCGAGCGCCTGGCTGTCCGGACGAGAAGAACGGTCCAGAGAAGGACGGCTGCGACGGCCAGCGAGCTGAGTTCCAGCCCGAGAGTGAGCGACCGGATGATCGAAATGACCGGTGTCAGGGGAAGCAGCCAGGCAACTCGCTGGAGAAGCGTCGGGACCTGATCGAGCGGGAAAAAGACGCCGCAGAACAGAAACATCGGGAAGATCAGCAGAAACTGCGGATACGAGATTTCGTCGATCGTCGCCGATCTCGCCGCCGCCAGCAGTCCCATCGAAGCGAACAGCAGGCTTCCGACGAACACGAATGGAAGGGCCGCAAGCGCGCCGGTGAGGCGGAAATCGCCGGCCAGCGTCCCGATGGCGAGGACCGCGCCCGACGCAAACGTCGCTTTCGAAGCGTCCCACAGCAGTTCGCCCCACAACACTTCCGACATGGTGACCGGCGTGACCGCGATCGCCTGGAACACCTTCTGGTAATACATGCGCACGAAGCCCCCGTAGGCGGCCTCGAAAAAGCCCTGGAACAGCATCGTCTGGCCGACGATCCCGGCGAAGACGAACTGCCGGTAGCTCATCTGGACCCCTTCGGCCGTCAGGCTCCCGACGAGGCCGCCGACGCCGATGCCGAACGAAACCAGATACAGCAGGGGTTCCACGAACGTCGTCACGATGCCGAACCAGAAATTCTTCTCGTACACCGCGTAATAGCGGCGCCAGACGGTCGCGATCGCCTGCCAGAACGTCATGGGCGGAACCCTTCGACGGCTTCGGCAGGGTGCATTCGGGGAGTCTCCGTCTCTTCCTCGCCCTCGTCGGCATCGAGGGAGAGACCGGTCAGCTTCAGGTACACGTCTTCCAGGTTGGGAGGGCGTTTCCAGCGGACGCCGGGCCTGATTTCCTCTTCGATCTCCGTGACCGGCACGTGGCGTGCGATCAGCTCGGGCGGCGTCGCGCAGTCGAGAATGCGGCCGCGGTGGATGATGCCGATGCGGTCGCAGAGCCGTTCGGCCTCTTCCATGTAATGGGTCGAGAGCAGGACGGCGCCGCCGGACCGCCGGAACTCGGCGATGATGGCCCAGAGCACCCGCCGGGCTTCCGGGTCGAGGCCGGTCGTGGGCTCGTCCAGGACGAGCACGCGCGGCTCCGCGACCAGGGCCCGGGCCACCTGGAGCCGCCGGCGCATGCCGCCCGAGAGGGCTTCGACCAGGACGTCCGTCTTGGAGGCCAGGTCGAACCGTTCGAGCAGTTCGCGGGCCCTGCGGCCGGCTTTTTCCGCGTCGATGCCGAAAAACGAGGCGTGGCGGACCATCTGGTCGAAGACGGTGAAATCGGTGTCGAGCGTGTCGTCCTGGTGGCAGACGCCGAGAAGGGCGCGCGCCTGGCGCGGCGCCGCATGCACGTCATGGCCGAGAATCGTCACGCTGCCGGCCGTCGGCGGGTAAAACCCTGTGATGCACTGCATCGACGTCGACTTGCCGGCCCCGTTCGGACCGAGCAGGCCGAAACACTCCCCCCCGGCGATCTCGAGCGAGACGCCGTCGACGGCCCGGAACGGCGGGCCGCCGGGAACGCGATACTCCTTGACGAGTCCTGTGACGACGAGCGGGTTTGTCATAAATTCAATGATATATATTGTAACGAATTTCGCCTGGTCACGGCCCTTCGCCGTCAGGTCGGCAGCCGGGTCAGTTCTCGAGTTTTTTCAGCAGCCAGGCCATGTTCTTGCCGAGCGTGCGCATCGTGTCGATACCTTCGTCGTCGCCGTTCACGCCGCCCGGCTCGCGGCCCATGCCCATGTTCCAGTAACTCGACCCGACGACGATCATCTCGGAGATCAGGAAGAAATGGTTGATCGTGTCGAACGCGTGGATGGCCCCGCAACGGCGCACGGCGACGACTGCCGCGCCGACCTTGCGGCGCCACATGCTCTCGTTGGCGCGGCCGACGTAGCCGGCCCGGTCGATGAGCGCCTTCATTTCGGCGCTCACGTCGGCGAAGTAGGTCGGGGAGCCGAAAATGATGCCGTCGGCCTGCTCCATCTTCCCGATGATCTCGTTGACGGGATCGGTCGTGATCACGCACCGCCGGTCTTTGCGCTGGTAACACGAGCCACAGGCCGTGCAGCCGCGCACGGGCTTGCCGGCGAGCTGGACGAGTTCCGTCTCGATCCCTTCGGCCGAAAGTTGTTTGAACGCTTCCCTGATCAGCAGGGCCGTGTTGCCGTCGTTCCGCGCGCTTCCGTTGATTCCGAGAACTTTCATCCTGTCCTCTCTCCCTTCGCAAAGGTAACCCGGGGAGAGTTTACCACGTACATCGGATGTTTGGCCGCCCCGTGTACAGGGCGGTCGCATCAGGGATCACAACCGCTGAATCACAGAGCTCACGAAGGACACAGAGGTTTCACCGAGGCACCCCGAAAAAGAAAATCGCCTGTTTGAGGTTTTCATGATTTCATCAGCGTAATCTGCGAGCTTGGTGTACTCCGTGATTCAGCGGTTGTGAAGCCGAGGTGCACGACCTGAAAACTGGTCAGAACAGGGGTCTCAGCCACTCGATCTTGGAGAGTGCGCGGATCAGCCACATCTTCTTGCCCTGGACGTCGTTGGGACCGAATTCGGCGGAATCGCTCGTCGCCAGGCGATACTCCTTCGTGCCGGCGATGTCGGCGATGATGCCGGCCCGCAGTTCCCTGGAAAATTCGTCGGAATGGATGGCGGCGATCACCTCGGAGTTGATCTGCTCGCTGACGTAATCGAGATTGTAGGTGCCGACGACGCCGACGGTGCTGTCGAACACGAACGTCTTGGCATGGAGTTGGCCGGTTCCCATCTGGGCGAAGATGCGGCAGGTCGGCATCTCACGGAGCAGGTTCTTCCACTCGGCCAGCATGACGGCCTCCGTGGGGAAGCTGTCCGATGTCTGCGGGCTGTTGGTGTGGAACAGGATGCTGACCCCGCGCTTCGCCGCCCGCTTCAGCGCCGCATCGGCCCGGGGCGTGAGAACGACGTAGGGATTCTGCAGGATCACTTCCTTTCTGGAAGCGTCGATCAGCCGGACGATATATTTCGTGACATCGTTCTGCGCGCCGACCAGCGAACTCTTGTCGATGATCCGGACCGGGCAGACGTGGGCGTTCTCGAAGGTGTCGAAGGCGGCATAGGCCTTCAGCCGGGGATATGTCTTCAGCTCGACGTTGTATTTCTCGAGCGATTTCGCGCAATCCGAGGGAACGGCGCCGGCGGCCAGCAGCCTGCCGGAGGTCAGCCAGGCGTTCATCGCCTTCGAAGCCGTTTCGAGAATGTCGTTCTTCTTCGAGAGGTTGATCAGGTCTTTGCGGACGATCTTTGCTTCGATGCTGGTGAATTCGGCGGCGAAGGCGTCGGCGAGCTTGCCGGCGGCCGCGGGGCTGTCGATGACGATGTCGCAGTCGCGCCAGGCGTTTTCATCGTCTTCCTTGTCGGCGAGATACTCGTTGGCGATGTTGCGGCCGCCGACGATCGCATACCGGCCGTCGACGACCACGATCTTGTCGTGGTTGCTGGCCATGACCCGGCGGATATCCGTGACCATCGTCACCAGATTCTGCCGGATGCGGTTGAAGATCTTGATCTCCACGTTCGGGAAGGCGGCGAGTTCCTCGAGGTAGTCCTTGCCCAGGAACCAGTGGGAGATCTTGTTGCTGCCGCGGGAATCCGTCATGAAGCGGATCTTCACGCCCTCTTTCGCCTTCTGGTACAGCAGGCCCATCATGGCCATGCCGAACACGTCGGTGTCGATGATGAAATACTGGACGTCGATCGATTCGCGGGCCTCGCTCAGAAGCTTCCAGCGTGCGAACCAGGATTCGGTGTTGAGATTGAGCAGCCGCACCAGGCCCTCGTCGTCACGGCTCTCGCCGGAGACGGCGATCTCGTTGAAGACCTGGCCCACGGTGCCGACGAAGGGCGCGGCGAGCGCCTCGAACCGGAGCTGGAAGTCGCTCTCATCCGACTGGGCTTTCTTGAAGGAGCCGAATTTTCCCACATACTCGAAAAACCGGGTGATCTTCACCGGGAAGGCCAGCCAGGAGGTGCGGACATATTTCGTGTAGGTGTCCTCCATCTTCCTGAACTTGTCGGAAAGATACTGCTTCCATTTCGGTTGGTCCCCCTGGGCCTGGAGGTATGCCAGCCGGCGCTTCGCGAGCGCGGCCAGGATCGTGGACTGCGGATCGCCGGCGATCTCGGCATACAGCGCGGCGGCACGGACCGTGTCGTTCTTGATGGTTTCGTAGGCGCGCGCCAGTTCGTATTTCGCGTATCCGGCCGAGGAGGTGCCGGGGTGTTTCTCGATGTAGGCCTGGAGTTCGGCCATGTACTCGTCGGCTTTGCTCTGGTTTTTCCCCTCCCGGAGTTCCTCGATGGTCTTTTGCAGTTCGGCCGGGCAGGAAGCCATCGGCGGCTCGGAGTCGTGGCCGGCGGCCGCAAAAGAGCCAGATTCCGAAGAGGAGTCACGATCGGCGGCGATCGACGCGGAATCGGTATTCGCCGCAACGGCCGGCGTCGAGATTTTGGCGGGCGTGACCACATTTTCGTATGCGGCCTTCGCTGATATATATTCATCAAGATATTTCCGCAGGTCTTCGACGGAGGCTTTCTTCTCGATCGCCGTCCGGTATGCCTGGTATGCCGAGCGATAGCGGTCGGTGACCGCCCTGACGGAATCCGCCGAGGCGGCGAGGGGCTCGGCGAAGATGCCGGCCAGCAGAAGCAGGATGGCGACGGTCGTTTCCCGATGCAACATATGGTCTCCTCCTCGGAGGGGTAAAGAATCCTGGAGAATTCTTTCCCGATCTTTTCAGTATAGGGAAAAAACCGCGACCCGTCCATACGAGCAGGCGATAGGGGCCCGGCACGGTTCGGAAAACAAAGGAATGGAGAGGGTTTGCGCAGGAAAGTAATTGTACCGGCATGGTCTCCGGTTGTCAGGGATCAGGTGCCATGGTACACTTCGCCCGCGTCGGGCCGCGGGGTGTACTCCGGTTTGGCCGGACGACACCCCCGGAGGATCTCGCATGAAACGAACAGGCATCATCATCGCCCTCATCGCAGGGGCGATCGCAAGCATATCCTGGGCCGCCGGCCTGCCGCCATTGATCGGTTTCGCGGCACGCTGGGCGGGACTTGCCGGCCTGGGGCTGTGGGCCGCTGGGCGACGCTCGCTGACGGCCTGGATTCTCCTGAGCATGCTCGTCGGCGCGGAAATCGGGCACGATATGCCGCACATCGCGGTGCATGCGCGCGTGCTGAGCAAGATCTTCCTCAAACTGATCAAGACGATCATCGCGCCGTTGCTGTTCAGCACCCTCGTCGTCGGCATCGCCGGCCATGCAGATATCCGGCAGGTTGGCCGCATGGGCGTGAAGGCGCTCGTCTACTTCGAAGTCGTCACGACGATCGCGCTGTTCATTGGTCTCGCCGCGATCAACATCTCGCAGGCCGGGGTCGGCGTGCAGATGCCGCCGGCTGCACCCGGCGAGGAACTCAAGGCGGCGAAGCCGCAGACGTTCGCCGAGGTGATCCTGCACATCTTCCCCGAGAACATCTTCAAGGCCGCCGCGGACGGCGAAGTGCTCCAGATCGTCGTGTTCAGCGTCCTGTTCGGCTTCGCCCTGGCGATGCTGCCCGAGGCGAAGCGGCGGCCGCTGCTCGAGGTCATCGAAGGCCTCGCCGAGACGATGTTCAAGTTCACGGGCATCATCATGTACTACGCGCCGATCGGCGTCGGGGCGGCCATCGCCTACACCGTCGGCCACATGGGGCTGGGCATTCTTGTCAACCTGTTCCAGCTGCTCGCCACGCTGTATGCGGCCCTCCTCGTGTTCGTCGGGGGCGTTCTCCTGCCGATCGCCCTGCTGGCGGGCGTTCCGGTGCGCAAATTCGCGGAAGCCATCGCCGAGCCGGTCTCGATCGCCTTCGCGACGACGAGTTCGGAGGCCGCGCTTCCCCGGGCAATGGAGGCGCTGGAAAAATTCGGCGTGCCGCGGCCCATCGTCGCCTTCGTGATGCCGACCGGATACAGCTTCAACCTCGACGGCACGTCGCTGTACCTCTCGATGGCGGCGATCTTCGTGGCCCAGGTGGCCGGTATCCCGATGACGCTCGGCCAGCAGGTGATGATGGTGTTCACCCTGATGCTCACCAGCAAGGGGGTTGCCGGCGTGCCGCGCGCCTCGCTCGTGATCCTGCTCGGAACCGCCGCCTCGTTCAATCTGCCGATCGAGCCGATTTTCATCATCCTCGGCATCGACGAGCTGATGGACATGGCCCGCACGTCGGTGAACGTGATCGGCAACTGCCTCGCGACCGTCGTCGTCGCGATCTGGGAAGGTGAGTTCGACAAGGCCCGCCACGCTCCGCCGCACCAGGTTGCCCTCGAATAGAAAAGGGATAGATATGGAAAAAGCGAAGCCCGTGTCGGCTCCCAGACCAGCCCTGTCGCGGGCAATACGTTCGCTTCTGCTGGTCGCCGGAATCATTCTCGTCTGCTGGAGCTGGCTGACAGCTTCGCTTCTTCCTCTGGTTGCCGCCGGGACCGTGGGAGTTACGCTCGTTCTGGAAAAACCGCCGGCCGGAAAGAGGTTGCTCCGCCTGGCGACTGGCCTCATCAGGACGCTTGTCCGCGTCCTGGTTCCGTGGCTCTGGCGGGCCCGGACGATCGGCCTCGGGAACATTCCGGGGAAAGGCGGAGCCGTCCTCGTCTGCAATCGCACCTCTCCCGTCGATCCGCTGTTTCTCCTGGCGGTCGTGCGCCGGCCCGTTCATTTTCTCGTTCCGACGTCCGAGATGAACCGGCCGCTGCTGGGCAGGCTTCTTCGTCTCCTCGGCGCGATCCGGATCGAGACGGAAACGGGGGATGTCGCCCTGCGGAAGTCTTTGCGCAGGGCGGCCCGCCATGTCGCTCGCGGCCGTCTCCTCTGCCTCTTCGCCGAAGGCGACATGACGCGGATCGGGATGATGCTTCCGTTCCGGCGCGGCCTCGAGGAGCTCTGCCGGGATCTCGCGGCGCCGATCGTGCCGGCCTGTCTCGAAACGCGTTGGGCCGCCCCCATGCGGATCGACTCGGCGGAGGCTTCGACTCGGCTCCCGCCTCTGCGGACGCCTCTGTGGGCCCGGTTCGGAACACCGTTGCCGGCCGGAACGCCGCTTGCCCGGGTCAGGTCCGTCGTACAGGAACTGTCCACCGACCTGTGGACCGAAGCGATGAAAGACCAGCCCCCGCTGACCCGCTTCCTGATCCGCCGCATGAGAAGCAGGTTCTGGCGGCCGATCGCCGCCGATCCGCAGCACGACGGCGTGTCGCGGTGGAGCCTGCTGAGCGGCGCCGTCGCCTGGGCGCACGCCTGGCAGGGGACGCTCCGGGGACAGAACGCCGTGGCGATTCTCCTGCCTCCCGGCGTTCCCGCAGCGACCGCGAGCATCGCTCTCGCCCTGTCGGGGCGGACCATCGTGAACCTGAACTACACCGCCGGGGCGACGAACATGACGTCGGCGATCAGACAGTCGGAAATTCGCACGATCCTGACGTCGCGCAGGTTCGCAAGTAAAATATCATACGATATACCAAATGACCTGAGCGTGATCGACATCGACGGGGCGTTCGTGCGCCTCGATCCGTTTTTCCGGCTGACGGCGGCCCTGTTCGCTCTTGCCGCGCCGGTTTCCCTGCTGGAATACTGGTGCGGCGCGGAAAAACGGGTCGGGCCCGGGGACGTGCTGACGACGATCTTCACGAGCGGAAGCACGGGCGAGCCGAAAGGCGTTCCCCTGACGCACCTCAATATCGCCGCCAACTGCCTCGGAACGACCCACCTGTTGAAAATGAGCGATGCGGACGTCCTGCTCGGCATCCTGCCGCTGTTCCACTCGTTCGGCTTCATGTTCCTCTGGTGCGCCCTGATACACGGCACCAAGATCGTCTTTCACCCCTCGCCCCTCGATGCCGGCCCCATCGGGGATGCCGTCGAGAAACACGCCGTCACGCTGCTGATCACCACTCCGACGTTTCTCCAGCTGTACATGAAAAAAGTCGCCCCCGAGAAATTCCGGTCGCTCCGCCTGGTGCTCACCGGCGCGGAAAAACTTCCGGAAAGGCTCGTGCGGGCCTTCGGCGAGCGGTTCGGCATCAGGCCGATCGAGGGCTACGGAACGACCGAGTGCTCCCCCGTCGTTTCCACGAGCGCTCCCGGCGGCAACACGGGCGGGAAGAAACAGGTCGGGTACCGGCGCGGCTTCGTCGGAAACCCGCTTCCCGGCGTGGCCCTGAGAATCGTCGATCCTGAGACCGGTGCTGCGCTTCCGCCGCGACAGCCGGGGTTGTTGAAGGTGAAGGGGCAGAATGTGATGGCCGGCTACCTCAACAGACCGGCCGAAACGGGCGAGGTGCTGAAAGACGGCTGGTATGCCACGGGAGATCTCGCGTTCGTCGATGATGACGGCTTTCTGAAAATCACCGACCGGATCAGCCGATTCTCGAAAATCGGCGGTGAAATGATTCCGCACGGCCGGGTCGAGGAAGCCCTGCATGAGGCAGCCGGAACGGAAAACCGGGTGTTCGCCGTCACCGCCGTCGCCGACCAGCGCCGCGGGGAGCGCCTTGCCGTCCTGCACACCCTTTCCGACGAAGAACTGCACCCCGTCGTGACAAAGCTCCAGACGATGGGACTGCCGAACCTGTATATTCCGAAACGCGAGCAGTTTTACCGGGTCGAAACCCTGCCGATGCTCGGAAGCGGCAAGCTCGACCTCAAGGGCATGAAACAGGTCGCCGCCGCCCGCGCGAAGGCCGTCGACATCGAAACCGCATCGAAACGAGAGATTCGAGCCTGCCCGCTGTCCGTTCCCTGATTTATTGACAAGCCGTACCTGTGGTGTCACAGTGAAAGCAAGAGAATGAATGCCGAGAGGAACCATGGCCATCGGGAGGATGTCTTTCCGGGAACCGGGGCGCCGCGGTGTGAACTGCTGGCGGCTGTTCATCTTCCTGCTGTACGCCCTTTTGGCGATGACGTCTGCGAGCGCAGGCGGAGAGCGGATCGTGCGGGTGGGCATCTACCAGAACGAGCCGAAGGTTTTTCTGCGCGAATCCGGGCGCCCGTCGGGAATTTTCGTGGATATCATCGAGCGGGTCGCGAAGGATGAAGGCTGGAGGCTCGAATACGTTTCCGGAACGTGGACCGAAGGCCTGGCCCGCCTGGCACGCGGAGAAATTGACCTCATGCCTGACGTGGCAATCTCACCGGAACGGGAGCGCATCTACGCATTTCATCAGGAACCGGTCCTGGCTTCGTGGGGCCAGGTCTATGCGCGCCCCGGCTCGGGCATCAGGTCGATTCTCGACCTGAAAGGGCGGAAAATCGCGGTTCTCGAACATTCGATCCAGCAGACGGCGTTCGAGAGACTCGCTGCCGAATTCAGGCTGAAGCCGGTGATCATCCCGCTTTCCGATTACGATCGCGTGTTTGCCGCAGTGGCGGCCGGCGAGGCCGATGCGGCCGTCGCGAACAGTTTCTACGGCATGACGCACTTCCGGCGGTACGGGTTCGAGGACACCGCTGTCATCTTTCAGCCCTCCTCGCTCTATTTCGCCGCCCCGAAAGGCGCCCGCAACGATATTCTGATGGCTCTCGACCGCCGGCTACGGCTGATGAAGGAAGATCCCGGGTCCGACTATTATCGGTCGATGAAACGCTGGCTTTCGGAAGAGACGGCGTTCCGGATTCCCGACTGGGTCAGGGCCGCTGCGGGAATCGGCATCGCCGGCCTTCTGATCAGCCTGAGCGGCAGTTTCCTGTTGAAACGGCAGGTGGAGGCGCGAACCCTCGAGCTCAAACAGGCCAACGAGCAGATGATCGTCATGGGCCGCATCCTGCGCGACACCGCGACACGCCTCGAGGTCGACGCCGTCATCGACAACGCCCTCAACGGCGTCCGCGATCTGACGGGCATCGACGGCGGCTTGCTGTGCCTCACGAACCGCGATACCGACGAGCTCGAACTGCGCGTCATCGTCAACGCCCCCGAAGGCCTCGAGGAGATGCTGAAGGCAAAACCGATCCGCCTCGGGGAAGGCCTGCTCGGGATTGCGGCTCAGCTTCACGAACCGTCCGTCTTCGAGAACAGCGCATCCGAGCATCCCCTCGTGACGCGGGAGGAGTTCCGCCGGGGCGGCATTCGCCTGTTTGCCGCGTTTCCCCTGAAGGCCAGGGGCGGGACCGTCGGCGTTCTCAGCGTTTTTTCGCGCACGATCGCCAGGCTCGATCCGATGAAGCGGAACCTGGTCTGGGATATCTGCGGCCCGCTGGCCCTCGCGGTCGAAAACGCACGCCTCTATGACCAGGTGCGGCGCCACACCGGGGAGCTCGAACGGCGCGTCGCCGAACGGACCTCGGAACTGCAGACCGCGATGGAGCAGGCTCGCGCGGCGGACCGCATCAAGTCGGCGTTCCTGGCGACCATGTCGCACGAACTCCGGACACCGCTCAACTCGATCATCGGCTTCACCGGCATTCTCCTGCAGGGCCTTGCCGGGCCGCTGAACGAGGAACAGGCGAAGCAGCTGGCCATGGTGCAGGGAAGCTCGCGGCACCTGCTCGCCCTGATCAACGACGTGCTCGACATCTCGAAGATCGAAGCCGGCCAGCTGAAGCTTGCGCCGACGCGCTTCGATCCGATGGTCTCCCTGGAGAAGACGGTCCGGATGATACTGCCGGCAGCGGAGAAGAAAGGGCTCGATCTCCGGCTGGAAACGGCCGGCAATGTGCCTGAGATGACGGCCGACCAGCGCAGGTTCGAGCAGATTCTGCTCAACATCGTCAATAATGCGGTAAAATACTCCGAACGGGGCAGCGTCGTGATCCGGTGCCGGGCCGTGGATGGAGACACCCTGACGGTGGCTGTCTCCGACACCGGGATCGGCATCGCCAGGGAAGATCTTGCGAGGCTGTTCCAGCCGTTTCAGCAGGTCGATTCCGGGCTGACGAGAAAATTCGAAGGCACCGGCCTCGGCCTTTCGATATCCCGAAAACTGCTGGAGCTGATGGGCGGGGCGATCGACGTCGAAAGCGAGCCGGGCCGCGGCAGCACCTTCACCATCCGTCTGCCCCGGCTGCCAAAGGAGAGGGGATGAGCCGGAAATTGCTGATCATCGAGGACAACGAGCAGAATCTCTACTTGATGCAGTACCTGCTGGGAAAACACGGCTTCGAGACCGTCGGCGTCAGGAACGGGCGGGACGGCGTGAAGACGGCGCTGGAACTCGCGCCTGCAGCAATATTGCTTGATATACAACTTCCGGAGATGGACGGATACGCCGTTGCCGCGGAACTGAAAAAACATCCGGAACTGGAGGGGGTCCCCATCATCGCCGTGACGTCATACGCCATGGTCGGCGATCGGGAGGCCATCCTCGCGGCGGGGGCGACGGGATACATCGAAAAGCCGATCGATCCGGAAACCTTCGTGAGCGAGATCAGCGCCTTCCTGCCTGAAGGCCGTCGGGGGAATGAACCGTGAACATACTGATCGTGGATGACAGAGAGGACGGAAGATACCTTCTCGAAGCCCTTCTCGAGGGAAACGGCTACGGGGTCGAGAGCGCCGGAAACGGCCGGGACGCGCTCGGAAAACTGCGGGCCGGCGGGATCGACCTGATCGTCAGCGACATCCTGATGCCCGTCATGGACGGGTTCCAGTTCTGCCAGGCGGTGAAAGCCGACGCCGCGCTCGGGGAGATTCCCTTCATATTCTATACTGCTACATATACAAGTCCGCAGGACGAGACGTTCGCCCTCAAACTCGGGGCGGACCTGTTTCTTCGGAAGCCGTCCGAGCCCGATGAGCTTCTGGCGAAGATCAGGAATGTCATCCGGAAGGAGGCGCTCCCGGGAAAAACGGCTGCTTCCGCTTCGGAAGAGGATGTGCTCAGACTGTACAACGAGCGGCTCGTCCACAAGCTCGAACAGAAGATGCTCGAGGCCGAAGCGTCGGCGCGGAACCTGGAGGAGGAAAAACGGCGGTTCAAACGGCTCGTCGACGAGCTCCCGATCGGCGTGATCCTGCTCGATCGGAACGGCGCCTTCCGGTATGTAAACCCGCGTTTCAACGCACTGTTCGGGTACACGCTGGAAGAGCTGCCTGATCTGACGGCCTGGCGTCTGAAGGCGTATCCGGACGCCGGATACCGCGAGAATGTCACGCGGCGCTGGCAGGAAGCCAGATCTTCCGGCAGTCTGCCGGAAAGCTGGACGGTGCGGATCAAATGCCGGGACGGGGCGATCAGGCAGGTGCGGATTCACCCGTCGTTTCTCGAGAACGGCGACCAGGTCGTCACGTTCGTCGATGTTTCCGACCAGGTGCGCATGGAGGCGAACCTCAGGCAGGCCCAGAAGATGGAGGCCATCGCCACGCTGGCTGGCGGCATCGCTCACGACTTCAATAACATTCTCGCGGCGATCATGGGCTTTGCAGAGCTCGCCACCCACGAGATCCCGGCCGGAAGCGCCGCAGCCAGACATCTGGGAGGGATCTTCCCGGCCGCCGAGCGCGCGAAACAGCTCGTCGGGAAGATTCTCGCGTTCAGCCGCCAGTCGGAGCAGGATCGGGTGCCGCTTGCCCTCCACCTGGTGGTCGAGGAAGTGCTCTCCTTCCTGCGCTCGGCCCTGCCGGCGACGATCGAGATCTGCCCGGAGATCGATCGGGACTGCGTGGCGTTCGCCGATGCGACCCAGATTCATCAGGTCGTGATGAACCTCTGCACCAACGCGTTTCATGCGATGAAGGACCGGGGCGGGGTGCTGCGTGTGGCTCTGAAGCGCGTGAAGCTGTCCCCGGAACAGGCAAAGCTGCTTCCCGGCCTGGCCCCGGGCGAGTATACGAAGCTGACGGTGCAGGACACCGGCTGCGGAATGACGCCGGAAATATTGGCAAAGATATATAATCCCTATTTCACGACGAAAGGCGAAGGCGAGGGCACCGGCCTTGGCTTGTCGATCTCGCACGGCATCATCGAAAGCCATCTCGGTGCGATCGATGTCGCGAGCGAGCCGGGAGTCGGCACCGCGTTCGACGTGTATCTTCCCCAGATGGAGTCTCAGCCCGAAGCATTTGGGGAAACCGAAGAAGAGCCGATCCCATGCGGCCGCGAGAGGATCCTCTTCGTCGACGACGATGCCGGCCTGACGTTCCTCGTGCGGGAAATGCTGCGTCTGCAGGGGTATCAGGTCGAAGCCTGCATGGCCGGCCCGGAAGCCCTCGAGCTCGTCCGGGCCGATCCGCTGGCCTTCGATCTCGTCATCACTGACCTCTACATGCCGCAGATGACGGGGTATGAGCTGGCTGCCGAGATTCTCCGCCTGCGAAGCGATATGCCTCTCATCCTTTGTTCGGGGACCGCCACGGCCCAGGTGGCGAACAAGGCCGAAGCAGCCGGGTTCAGGGAGTTCATCAGCAAGCCCTTTTCCAGACGCGATCTTGCGATCGCCGTCCGCCGGGTGCTGGATCACCTGCGATAAACGAAAAAAGT
This sequence comes from uncultured bacterium, assembly GCA_964389325.1. Lineage (GTDB taxonomy): Bacteria > Muiribacteriota > Ozemobacteria > Ozemobacterales > Ozemobacteraceae > MWAR01. The sequence goes on from CAYMEN010000029.1 coordinate 53,212, forward strand.
TCATTCGGGGTAAAGATGGCCGAAATCGCGAGAAATCGCGAGATAAAGGCCTGTCTTGAGCTGAAAACTTCTTCCCTTCGGATTACAGATTCGCCGTCGCTGTGACGAAGGTATTTATAGAAGTAAGGGAAACCGGATAGCCCGCCCTGCACCCGGGCGGGATCGACGAAAAGAACGGCCGGTTCCACGACAGGAGGCGCAGGTCATGCTCGTCAAGAACGTTGTGGCTTCCATAACTCCGAAGGCTGCGGCGCAGGAGAAAACGGCGCAGGAGCAGGCGGCCGGCGACTTCCGCTCGGTTCTCGACGCGGCCGCCGCGGGGGAAGCGAAGGCATCCGAAGAGACGGCCCAGTCGGACGCGGCTGGCCAGGCGGATGCAGCCCCGTCGGCGGAATCTTTCGACTCCGACTGCAGCGGATGCCGGAAGGAGAAGGGTGCGGATTCGATCGTTGGTGCCACTGAATCTCCAGAAGCTTCTGTATCGAATAGTGGTGGGTATGCAATCTACTTCTCGTGGTATGTGCGGGTTTCGGACGACGTGGAAAAGGTCGAATCTCCGGCGGTTCGGCTGTTCCACGACGTCGCGGAACGGATCTCGGACGTCTTTCTGAACGGAAGCGGATGGCGCGGCAATCCTGTCCAGGCCCTGCTGGCCGGAACCGAATCCGTCGTTCGGAACGACGCGGGTCAGGTCGGCTCCTACCTCGGCTCGCTGCTCGAATCGGCGAAAAGCGGTCTCCAGTCTCTCGTCCAGTCGCTCAACAATGGACCGTTCTGGCCCGGTAGCACCTCTTCCACTTCCAGGTCCGCGTTCTCGGGCGTGGCGGATACGGCATTCGATACATCGTATATGACGAACATCGCTCTCGCGAAGCTCCAATACGGCAGCAGATCGGGAAACGGCATCGGCGGCAATCTGAGCGGACTGGGAAGCCTGAGCGGCCTGGGGGGCTCGGCATCGTCGATCATCTCCGAGTTGATGAGCGGTTCCGGCCTGAGTCTCGATTCGTCGACGACGAAACCCCTTCCGAGAAACGGCCTGGGCGGTCAGATCGTGATGATTTCGAACGAGAGAGACACGGCATCTTCCGAAACATCATCGGATATCGGGACGGACGAAGCGGCGCGACGGTTCCTCGAAGCGTTCAAGGTGTTCGTGGAATCGATGAAACGCGATGAGTCGCAGAAACTGGTCGCAGAAACCGAAACGGAAAAAGACGCTGAAAACGATGCGACGAATGACGACGCGCCGGAAGAAACGCAGGACCCGGCTACAGACACGATCACAGCCTGAAACGCAGAATTCAGTTCGATGACCGCCGGTTTCCATAGAGTGTCCAGAGGCAGACAACCACCAGATACGCCAGACAGAAAGGGATGTGGGATAAGGCAGGCAGATATTCTCAGGTGAACAGCGGAGCATTCCTCGGCCGACTCACGGCGACACGTCACTGCAACACGTCACTCCAACGCACCACCAGAAAAGCCACCGGAAACGACACACCCCCGGCCGCGCTCCGGCAGTAAACCCGCGGAATCCCTTACATACAGGTTCCGCGGGTTTTTGTTCCCGGCAAACCGCTTCACCACGGAGCCGCAGATGAAATCCTGAAATCTCACCCCGGCACTCGCCATTGCGATGTAGGGACGGTTCGCGAACCGCCCCTACGGATAGAGAACGGTTGCTTTGTGGTGAAACAATCTTTGTATCTCCGCGGTGAATTTTCGATTTTCACCCAACAAAGACGCGTCAGGCACCCGCGTCGTCGCGGTAGACGAGGGCGATGCCCGCGCTGAGGTGCGCGCCCATCAGGATGATGATGCTGCAGATGTAGACCCAGAGCAGCAGCGCCACGACGGCGGCCAGCGAGCCGTAGACGAGCTGGTAGCTGTTCCAGTCGCTTCCGAGAAACCAGGTGAACACGTGCTTGGTGATTTCCCAGCAGATGGCCGCGGAGAAGCCGCCCGCGACCGCTTCCCGCCATCGGACACGCGTGTTCGGAACGAGCCGGTACAGCAGCGTGAACAGGGTGAAGATCCCGAAAAACGGGGTCAGCCGGACGAACCACCTGCCGGCAAAGCTCATCCCGGCAATGAACTCATGGCCCATGATCGATGCGATCTTGAGAGATAGGTTGAACGCGGCGGTCGCGACGAGCGAAACGACGACGAAGCAGATCAGGCCGGCGATCATGACCAGGGCGAGGAACCGCTCGTGCAGAAAATTGCGGGCCGGCGCGCCTTTCCAGGCCTGGTTGATGTTCTGCGAGATGCCGGCGAAGACGCCGGTGGCCGACCAGAGCAGAACGGCCATGCCGAGAAGACCGACCGTCCCGCGAAGCTCGATGACCTGCCGGATGTTTTCGCTGACGATGGTGCGCGAGCCGGGCAGGAACTGGTCGCAGTAGCTCAGCACCTGCGCCTGCAGCTCGTTGCTCTGCAGGACCGAGCTGTAGATCGCGATGAGGAAAATCAGGAGCGGAAACAGAGAGAATATTGCATAGTATGCAATCGCCGCGGCCGCTTCCAGAGCCTCGGTTTCGGTGACCCGCTGGTTGATGACGACGACCAGCCGGAACAGCCGGTCGATCCCTTCGGGCAGGGCGAAGCGCTTTGTCATGGTTCGATCCGTCTCACGATGACGGAAGGATACCAGAATCAGAGCAGCAGGGAAAACCCCCAGCCGGAGACGGGCTGGTCACGCTGCACGAGGCATGGAACGACCGGATACAGGTCCTGCTGGAGCAGGAAGGGGAGATCGTCGGCCATCCCGCTGCGCAGAACCGCCTGCCCGGCGCCGGAATTCTGAAAAAGCTTCAGGGGATCACGGTAATATCCGTAGATCGCCAGCGCCGCCTGGCCGCCTTCGCCGACCTCGAACGCCTGGTCCGAGGGAATCTGGCTCATCAGCCGCGAGACGAGAAACCCGGCGCAGTAGGCGTCATCGATGGCGAACCGCTCCTCGCGACCGGCGCAGACCATCGTGATGTCCAGGCCCTCCTGCGTCGCCGCGGCGAGGGCCGCCTCGACGACGGCGCCGGCATTGAAAAACGAGCCGAGAAACACGTGCGGGGCCAGGTTCACGTCGGCAACGGCCCGCGTGCCGTTGCTCGACGTGAACACCACGGTCCTGCCCGTGAGATCGAGATTCGCGTATTCCCGCGGGCTGTTGCCGTGGTCGAAGCCCTCGGGCAGCACCCCGCCGCGTTCCCCGCACAGCATCGGATGCACCTTCTGCTGCGAGGCGAATTTCATCGCCTTCTGCACCGTCGGCGTCAGGATGACCTTCCCGGGCTTCCGCGAGAAGATGACCTGGAGCGTGGAGGTCGACCGGAGAACGTCCACCACGATGCAGGCCTTGCTCGACGGCGCCTGCACCTGGTCGGGGGTGAAGGCGACGTCAATGTTCATGACCGTCCGGCTCGTCGTCGGACTCGAGGAGCTCGCGCATGCCGATTTCCAGAAGGGCGCGCCGGGAATCGTCGAGCGTCGCGCGCGTGTCCTGCCTGGCTGCGTCGATCTGCGAGAGCAGCGTTTCGCGGTGCGGCGGGGCAGCTTCCCCGAGCAGCAGCGTGATCAGCTTGTCCAGGCGGGCGTTTCGGGTGTTCAGCTCCTGCAGGTTCTGCAGCACGAGGGAGAGGGTCTGCCCGACCTCGTCTGCGGGCCGGAGCGCGCCGCACCCGTCTTCGCCGAGAGCCGCCCGGATCTCCCGCAGCGACTTCCCTTCGGACCTCGCCAGCTGCATGATGCGCCTCAGGACATCAATGTGCTCCTGGCGATACTTCCGGTGACCGCCCGCCGTTCGTTCGGCCGTGAGGCACCTGGGGAACTGGGTTTCGTAGTAGCGGATCGTGTGCGCCGCGAGGCCGGTGATGCGACAGACCTCGGCCATGCTGAATCGTTTATCCATGATGAACGTGGGTCTCCCTCAGAAAATCGGCCAGGCGTCCCGGCCACTGCTCGGGCCTGGCGAGAACTGCCACCAGGAGGATGACGGCGATGCTGAAGGCAATGCAGAACATGACGACCTCCCTGCTGAAGTGAATTTAAATGCCAAGTGATATATATATGGTCGGATTATCCGCTTCTTTCGTGTTTCATCGGGCGTGTTGCGTCGCGGCAGGCGGCAGGGCCCCGGCGATCGCCGACTCGGCACCACCGATGACCGCGTCGGCGAATTTCCAGAGCTGTCGCTCCGTTTCCTCAGGCGAAGCGCGCCGAGGAGGGGCCGGTCGTGCCGGTTCTTCGGAAAGCACCTGCCCGGGTTCGGTGGCCTCCGCGGAAGAGGGGGGCGCCTCCGCGGAACGGTCTGACGCCGGAACGGCGGTCCGAGTCATCTCCCGAGGCGCCGCGGCCTGGACATCTTCCAGTTCGACGCTGGCGACGATGATCTCGGTCTGGGGCGCCGCGCCGCCGGCAATTTCCGCCAGACGCCGCCTGATGTCGATGTTGGGCGGACGTTCCGGCCCCATGACGAGCGGCGTCGGAACGTTGTAGAGCCGTTCGAGCTGGTTTCGCAGCCGTCGCTCCTGATCGTACATCCGGCGTTTCCCCGCGTCGGCAGACGCCGTGCGCAACTCGTCTCCGGTCGCACCCCACCGGTACTCGATCGTGTGGTACGGATCGAACGAGAGGTCGAACAGCCGTTCGAAAACCTGGTGGAACGTCAGGGTCACCGGGGTGCCGGCGGAATTCTCATATGTCACCGTCAATTGCGGACTGAGCGAGTCGTAGAGCGACAGAAGCTCGGCCGCGAGCCGGTCGGCGGAGCCCGCATACTCGATCGCCGGGTCGCGGCGGGCGGCCAGCCGGATCATTCGCTCGGTCTGGGAATAGAAATCCTGGAAGGCCACCTTCAGGCGCGCGTCCCGCGACGGGGTCGAGAAGGATTCCCACTCTCCGTCGGTCCCGTAAATGTTCCACGGAAGCGAGCCCGGATGCGGCTTGCGGTGAATGCCGGCCTGGATGCAGAGATCGACGGCCAGCGCCCGGTACCGGATATCCTCGTGGATGTCCTCCATCATGGCCCGGAAATCCTCGAACGGCCGCACCCGGCCGCCGCGCGAGCTCAGCCGCGCCCGCACGTAGTCGAAATACGAGAGTCCGTTCATTCCCTGAAACTCGTATGAACCGCGGTATTGATCGTCCGCTGAATAGTCTTTGATATTGTGATTCGTGAGGCGATGAACCTGCCCATCGCTGCCGTACCAGATCGGCCGCCATTTGCGGAAACCGCCGCCCTGGGACTGGCTGCCGAGCGCGAACTTGCCGCCGAACCACGGCCGCGAGACGCTCCGGTCGGGGTGCGCGTCGATCAGCCGCACCCGCCCGTCCTCCGTCACCTTGTAGACGAGCGCCACGTGCCCGTTCGGGTCGTAATACACCGTTCCCGGCCGGACCGTGTCGGGGCCGATGCGGACGGGATACGTGTCTCCCGTCTCGATCTCGGGAGCCATTCTATAGTAGCCGGAATTTACCAGGGTGACGTAGCCGAACAGCTTCTGGGGCGAGGAAAACGCGTCCTGGTCCTTGAAGCATTTCGGCCGGTTGCCGTGGCTGTACCGCTCGTCGCCGCGGCTCTTCTTCGTGATCTCGCATACGTATCCGAAGGGCAGGCGCAGTTTGTAGGCGACGTAGGCCCGCACGAGATACGGGAAGTCGGCGCAGTCGGGGGACAGGTTGAACTTCTGGTCCTCGCTGCCGTACAGGGGATTCTGCCTGCTGTCCCGGATGAATCGGTTCAGGTTCCCATGGCCCGACTCGCCGAGCCGCGCCACGAAATCGCTGTAGATCTGCTCGTCCTGGTCGGTCCAGCGTGTCGCGTTGAGGGCCCAGGCCCCGGCGTCGACGATGGCGGGCGCAAAAAACCAGCAGAAACACGCAAGCAGGAGCGTCAAGGCCGTGAATACCGGCCGACGCCCGCTTCCATGTCCTGATGTCATTCGTGCTCCGCCGTGCGGAAATGGCATGCGAACTCCTCGGTGAGCTCCCCTATCGGCAGGTTTCCCGGTTTTCTTTCGCAACATCGAAACTGGACGAAGTTCGACGTTCAGCCGACAAAGGTGGAGAACGAGAGAAGAGGAAGGCTGATATGGGAAATGTTCTCCGAAAACGGGTGAGGAGCCCCCGGCTTCTGGTTGCGGCGGCACTTCTGACGCTGGGTGCGGCAGCTTTTCTGACGATGGCCGGCATGCCCGCCGTCGGTGCGGCGGTGGACGGCGGGACTGTGATCCCGGCTCCCCTGGCCGACCCGGCGGTGTGCGGCTACTTCAGGCTCAGGGAGGGCTTCGACCGGCTCGTGAAGGGTGGAACCGCCCCGGACCAGACTGCTTCACCCGCCGCACCCGGTCCCGAACAGGTCTTTTTCGATGCGTTCGAGGCGGCAGCCCGTGCCCGGGACCAGGTCCGGGCGAATGCCCGCGGCGAGCCGGTGAAATCATCGAAGAAGAAGGCGCCGCAGAAGGGAAACGTAACTGCCGAATCGATGCTCGGAGCCATCAGGGCCTTCTCTGCGGCGCGCGCGTTCGTGCCGGACGATCTGTTCATCTTCGTTCGCGGCCCCGGAGAGTATGCCGCCCTGGTGACCGGGAACGTCACGCCGCAGGCCTGGGAAAACCTGTTCGACGCCTCGGCCAGAATGCCCCGCGCGACGGGATTCACTGTGAACACCGGCGGGGCGGACGGGGCGGCAGACCGGCCGATTCTGCACATCGGGCCCGGCTATCTCCTCCTGGCGCCCGCCGGTCTCGAAGGAAACCTGCTCGACGCGCTCCAGGCCGGGGCGACCCTCGACGGGGAAAAGTGGAAGACGTTCCGGAAGATGGTTGCTCTCGAACCTGTCGCCGCGCTCGAAGTCGATATGGAGGGTTTTCTGGAGCGGCGCCGCGGAAGCGGATCGGAAGAGGCGCTTCTCCCGTTTCCCTACGACCGGGTCCAGGTAATGCGGCTTCTCGTCGATGCGCGCGTCATCAAGGCGCAACTGTATGCCCCCGACGAACAGGCCCGCACCCTGCTCCGCCAGGCGGCAGGTGGCATCGCGCAGGGGATCAAGGGCGCGACGGCTGGTTCCCTGTTCGCGGATGTCTTCGGAACGATCACCGAATCGATGCAGCAGACGAGCGTGTTCATCGAAGGCCGCGGCCTCGAACAAAACGCGCCGCTGGCCGGTGTTTCCACGCTCGGCATCCTGTCGCAGCTGCTCAGCCGCGCACTTCCCGCAACGGTCGCTGCCAAGTAATTCCGGTATGACAACCCCTGTTTCGCGTTCCCGTTCGTGCTGAGCCTGTCGAAGCACGAAATGATCTCGCCCCCTTCGCAGGCTCAGGACAGGCTTTGACAAGCTCAGGGTGAACGGGGTGTTATCGTTCTACAGGACTCACGAAAGAGTCATTCGAACCTCAGGGCCTCGATCGGGTCGAGCTGGGAGGCTTTCCAGGCCGGATACAGGCCGAAGAAGATACCCACCGCGGCCGAGAATGTGACCGCGACGATCATCGCCGGAATCGAGACGTACACCTGCCACTCGGTGAACCGGGAGATGATGTTGGTCAGGCCCATGCCGAGCAGGATGCCCAGCAGGCCGCCGACGCAGGAAAGCGTCACCGACTCGACGAGAAACTGGGTCAGGATGTCGCGGGCCCGGGCCCCGATCGCCATGCGGATGCCGATCTCGCGCGTGCGCTCGGTGACCGAGACGAGCATGATGTTCATGATGCCGATGCCGCCCACCACCAGCGAAACCGAGGCGATCGCGCCGAGCAGCAGGGTGATGATGCCGAGGGTCGAGCCGGCCATCGCCGCGATGTCGGCCTGGGTGCGGATCTGGAAGTCGTCGTCCTGATTGTCGGTGAGGCGGTGGCGGCGGCGAAGCACGGTCGCAATCTCCTCCTTGGCCTCATCGACCGCCTCGTCGCTCACGGCCGAGGCCATGATCATGTTGATATGGCTGATTCCCATCATGCGACGCTTCACCGTCTCCAGCGGCGCCAGGGCGACGTCGTCCTGGTCCTGGCCGGGGCCGCTCTGACCGCGCTCTTCAAGAACGCCCACGACCTCGAACGGCATCTTCTTGATCCGGATGGTTCGGCCGATCGGATTGATCGAGCCGAACAGGTTGTCCGCGACGACCTTGCCGAGGACGCAGACCTTCGCACCGTTGCGGACCTCGTTTTCGGTGAAATACCTGCCGGCGGTGACCTTGGA